>NZ_JALBWP010000011.1:0-944038 GCF_050026795.1 Rhodanobacter aciditrophus | reverse complement strand
CCCCCCCAACCGCGACCCTGGGCGTGCGCCCCCCCTCCAGCTTGACAGGGGGCCCCGCGCGCCCACCGCCGGCGCCGCCCACACCACCCCCCACCGCCGCCGCCACGTTCACGACCCCCGGGGGCGGCCGGGGCCGCGCGGCGGGCGCGCCCGCGACGCATTCTGCAATAATCGCCGGATGCCCGAACCGTCCCAGTCGAAGAAAAACCCCAACTCCCGCCTGCGTGCAGTGATGGGCCACGAGTTCTTTGCGCCACACCAGTGGAAACGGCGCATCGTGTTGTGGAGCGGAGCGGTGCTGGTGGCACTGGCGGCGATCCTGTTCGCCAAGGCCAGCACCTGGTCGTACGACTTGTTCCTGCGCATCGTCGCGCATGGCGTCTGGATACCGCTGATCCTCACCCCGCTGGCATTCGGCCTGTTGTCCTGGGTCACCGAGGGCCGCCTGCGCGCGGCACGCGGCAGCGGCATCCCGCAGGCGATCGCCACCCTGCACGTCGAGGACGAGGGCTTCCGTGCGCGGATGCTGGCCCTGCCGATCGCGGCGAGCAAGATGGTACTGACCCTGATCGCGCTGGCGGTGGGTGCCTCGATCGGTCGCGAAGGGCCCACCGTGCACGTGGGCGCGGGCCTGTTCTATTCGCTGGGCCGGCGCTTCGGCTTCACCGACGCCAAGGCGGTCTCGCGCTTCATCCTCGCCGGCGGTGCCTGCGGCATCGCCGCCGCGTTCAACACGCCGCTGGCCGGCGTGATCTTCGCGATCGAGGAACTGGCCGGCACCTTCGAGCACCGCTTCAGCGGCCTGCTGCTCACCGCGGTGTTCGCCGGCGGCGTGGTGTCGCTGGGCGTCATGGGCAACTACTCGTACTTCGGCGAAGTGCAGACCACCCTGCCGCTGGGCCACGCCTGGCTGGCGGTGCTGCTGTGCGGGGTGATCTGCGGGCTGGCGGGCGGGCTGTTCGCACGGCTGATCCTGCTCGCCAGGCGTGGCCCGCTGGCACTGGTCGCACGGCTGCGCTCGCGCAATCCCGTACTGTTCGCCACCGGCTGCGGCCTCGCGCTGGCGGCGATCGGCGTGCTTTCGCACGGCAGCGTGTACGGCACCGGATACGACCAGGCGCGCGCCTTCGTGCAGGAGGCGGCGCAGACGCCCGGCGAGGGCTTCGGCATCGCCAAGCTGCTGGCGAACGTGGTGTCGTACTGGGCCGGCATCCCGGGCGGCATCTTCTCGCCGGCGCTGGCCGTGGGCGCCGGCCTTGGCCACAACATCGCGCATTTCCTGCCGCACGCGCCGGCAGCCGCGGTGGTGTTGCTGGGCATGAGCGCCTACCTGTCCGGCGTGACCGGTGCGCCGCTCACCTCGGCGGTGATCGCGATGGAACTGACCGACAACCAGGCGATGGTGATCCCGATCATGGCCGCCTGCCTGCTCGCCCGCGCCGCCGCCTCGATCTTCAGCCCCACGCCGGTGTACAAGGACTTCGCCGAACGACTGGTACGCGACTTCGAGCAGCAGCAGGCTGCCTGCAACGCGGCGCAGCAGTCGGACAGCGATACCGGCACCGACGGCGAACCCTGCGCGCCCGGGCCTGTCACCAGGGGCTCCGAACCGTGAGCGAGGCCCGCTGGGATCTGTTGCTGACCCGCGCCAACCTGGCGGGTTTCGCCGGCGACGCGCCGTTCGGCCTGGTCGAGGATGGCGCGCTGGCCTGTGCCGAGGGCCGCATCGCATGGATCGGCCCGATGCGCGAACTGCCGCCGGACGCGGCCGCCACGTGCGTCGAGGACCTCGGCGGCGCGCTGCTCACGCCGGGCCTGGTCGACTGCCACACCCACCTAGTGTTCGGCGGCAACCGCGCCCACGAGTTCGACATGCGCCTCAACGGCGCCAGCTACGAGGAAATCGCCCGCGCCGGCGGCGGCATCGTCTCCAGCGTGCGCGCCACCCGCGCGGCGGACGAGGATGCGCTGTTCGCGCAATCGCTGCCGCGCGCCCGCGCCCTGCTGGCCGACGGCGTCACCACGCTGGAGATCAAGTCCGGCTACGGCCTGGAGCTGGAAGCCGAGCGCCGCATGCTGCGCGTGGCGCGGCGCATCGGCGCGGAGCTCGGCGTCACGGTGCGCACCAGCTTCCTCGGCCTGCACGCGCTGCCGCCCGAATACCGGGAACGCCGCGACGACTACGTGGCACTGGTGTGCGACGGCATGCTGCCCGCGCTGGCCGGCGAGGGCCTGGTCGATGCGGTGGATGCGTTCTGCGAAAGGATCGCCTTCACGCCCGCCGAAACCCGCCGCCTGTTCGAACGCGCGCGGCAGCTCGGCCTGCCGGTGAAGCTGCACGCCGAACAGCTCTCCGACCAGGGCGGCGCTGCGCTGGTGGCGAGCTTCGACGGCCTCTCCGCCGACCACCTGGAGCACCTGGGCGACACCGGCGTCGCCGCGATGGCGGCGGCCGGCACCGTCGCCGTGCTGCTGCCCGGCGCGTTCTACGCGCTGCGCGAAACGCGACTGCCGCCTTTGGCCGCGCTGCGCGAACGCGGCGTGCCGATCGCCATCGCCACCGACTGCAACCCCGGCACCTCGCCCCTGCTCTCGCTGCGCCTGGCGGCGAACATGGCCTGCACGCTGTTCCGCCTCACGCCGGAGGAAGCGCTGCGCGGCGTCACCGCGAACGCGGCGCGCGCGCTGGGGCTCGCTGACCGCGGCACCCTGGCCGTGGGCCAGCGCGCCGACCTGGTGGCGTGGCATGCGGGGCAGCCCGCCGAGCTGTGCTACTGGATGGGCGGCAATCTCGTGCGGCGGATCTGGATAGGCGGCAGTCCTCTGTAGGAGCGCACCCTGTGCGCGAACGCTCTGTTCCGGCCATCGCCAGAGCCATCGCGCACAGGGCGCGCTCCTGCAGAATCAGGACAGGCTCGCAATCACCGCATCGACGAACGCTGCCGGCAACTCGGCACGCACCGGCACCCGCCACCAGTGCGGCTGCGCAAAGCCGCGGCACTTCACCGCGTCCTTGTCGGTCATCAGCACGGACAGGCCGTCGCCGAAGGCGAGCTCGTTGGCGACGAACGCGTGGTGGTCTGGAAACGCATGCCCGATCGTGTCGATGCCGGCCTCGCGCAGGCTGGCGAAGAAGCGTGCGGGGTTGCCGATGGCCGCCACCGCATGCACGCGCTGCCCTGCAAATGCCGCGAGTGGCTGCTCCCGCGTGCCGTCCAGCGTCGCCGCGGTGCCGCCCACGAGGCGCATGGGGTACTCGCCCGCCTGCGGCATGCCGCCGTTGCACACGCGCAGGTCCACGCGTGCCAGCCGGCGCAGCGGCTCGCGCAGCGGACCGGCGGGCAGCAGGCGGCCGTTGCCGAAGCGGCGCACGCCGTCGATCACGCAGATCTCCACGTCGCGGGCGAGGCGGTAATGCTGCAGGCCGTCGTCGGCGATCACCACGTCGCAGCCCTCCGCCAGCAGCAGTTGCGCCGCCGCGGGACGATCGCGCCCCACCGCCACCGGCACGCCGCTGGCGCGGATCAGGCAAGGTTCGTCGCCTACTTCGGCGGGGATGGGGCTTTCGCCCAGCAGCATCGGTTCGCGCTGCCTCCCGCCATGACCGCGGCTCACCACGCCGGGGCGAAAGCCTCGCGCACGCAGTGCCTCCGCCAATGCGATGGCGAGCGGTGTCTTGCCGGTGCCGCCGGCGGTGAGGTTGCCGATCACGATGACCGGCACGGGCAGGCGCACGCTGCGCAACACGCCGATGCGGTACAGCCAGCGGCGCAGCGCGGTCAGCGCGCCGTACAGGGCGGCCAGCGGCCATGTCCACCGGGGACTGCGGCGATGGCCGTACCACGCTTCGGCGAGTTCGTCCGCAAGCGCCATGCGCGCCTCAGTCGCTGCCGAGGTTCGCGTCGTGGAACTGCATGCGGTGCAGCGCGGCGTAGTGGCCGGCGAGAGCCAGCAGCTCGGCATGGGTGCCGCGCTCGACGATGCGCCCCTGTTCCATCACCGCGATCTGGTCGGCTCCCTCGATGGTGGAGAGCCGGTGCGCGATCACCAGGGTGGTGCGGTGGCGCATGAGCTGCTGCAGCGCCTGCTGGATCAGGCGCTCCGACTCGGTATCCAGCGCGCTGGTGGCCTCGTCCAGCACCAGGATCGGCGCGTTCTTCAGGATGGCGCGCGCGATCGCGATGCGCTGGCGCTGGCCGCCGGAAAGCTGGTTGCCGCCCTCGCCGATGTGGCTGTGGATGCCCCTGGGCAGGCGCGCGATGAACTCCATCGCGTTGGCCGCCTCGGCCGCGGCCACGATGTCGGCCTCGCTGGCGCCGGCCAGCTCGCCGTAGGCGATGTTGTTGGCCACGGTGTCGTCGAACAGCACCACGCTCTGCCCCACCCAGGCGATCTGCCGGCGCAGCGAGGCCAGGGTGTAGTCCTGGTAGTTCTCGCCGTCCAGCACGATGCGCCCGCCGCTGGGCTCGTTGAAACGTGGCAGCAGGCTCACCAGCGAGCTCTTGCCGCTGCCCGAGCGCCCGACCAGGGCGGTCACCGTGCCGGACGCGCAGTGCAGGTCCACGCCACGCAACGCGGGGAAGTCGTTGCGCGCATAGGTGAGCCGCACGTCCTCGAAACGCAGGTCGCCCTTCGTGCGTTCCAGCACGCGGGTACCGCGGTCGACCTCGGGCGGCAGGTCGATGATCTCGAACAGGTCCTCGGCTGCGGACATGCCGCGCTGGATGTTCGACTGCACGTTTGTTAGCCGCTTCAGCGAGGGCAGCATGGTGCCCATCGCGGTGAGCACGGCGAAGAACACGCCGGGCGACATCTGGTTCAGCACTTCCGGCCGCGTACCGAGGAACACCAGCGCGGCCAGGGCGAACGCCGCCACCAGCTGCACCGTGGAACTGGACGCGGCATTCGTCGCGGAGATCTTCAGGTTCAGCCGGCGGGTGTAGCGGGTAATCTCGTCGAAGCGATTGATCTCGTGGACCTGGCCGGCGTAGATGCGCACCTCGCGATTCGCGCCCACCGATTCTTCCACCGTGCCGGCGACCGAGCCCATCGTGCCCTGGATGCGCCGGCTGATCTGCCGGTAGCGCCGGCTCACCACGGTGGCGACCACCGCGATCGCCGGCACCAGCACCAGCAGCGACAAGGTGAGGTAGGCGCTGGTGCTCAACATCACGTAGAACATGAAGATCACGGTGAGCCCGTCGGTGATGCCGACCTTCGCGGCATCGCTGGCGGCCGAAGCCACCTGCTCGCTGGTGTAGGTGATGCGGGATATCTGCTGGCCCGACGGCTCGTCGCCGAAGAACGCCGACGGCAGTTTCATGTAGGCCGTGAACACGTCCCGCTGGATCGACTGCACCACGTGCCGGCCGATGTAGGAGACGCCGTAGCTGCTGGTGAAGGTGCCGCAGGAACGCAGGAAGAAGATGCCGACGATCCAGATCGGCATCCAGAAGATCAGGTAGGGATCCTTCTGCACGAACAGGTTGTCGATCATCGGCTTGAGCAGCTTGGTGAAGGTCGCCAGGCCGCCGCCGTCCAGGACCATGCCGACCACGGCGAGCGCGCCCACCGCCCAATAGCGTCTGGTGTAACCCAGCAGCCGCCTGTAGACGCGCCAGGTGTGCGCGTCCCAGATTGCGGTCCTGCCGCTGCTCATTGCGCTCCGCCGGGCTTGTCGGGCGTGGTGGCGATCGACAGGCGGGTGAAGCCGAGCTGGCCCAGCGCGTCCATCGCGGTCACCACGCTCTGGTGCGAGGACACCGCGTCGGCGCGGATCGCCACCGGGCGGTCATGGTCGCCATTCGCGTTGCGCGCTATCACCTGCTTCAGCACGTCGACGCCCTCGCCCGGCACCGCATCGCTGCCCACCCAGTAGTGGCCGTCGCGGTCGACCGTGATGGTGAGCGCGGGCGCGTTCATGTCGCGGTCCTGCGCGCTGGCGTTCGGCAGGGTGACCTGCATGCGCGAGTGCTGGATGAAGGTGCTGGTGAGCACGAAGAACATCAGCAGGGTGAGCAGCACGTCGATCAACGGCACCACGTTGATCTCGAAGTCATCCCGGCGGCGGTCGTTGCCGATGCGCATGCGCTTCAGCCCGCGGTCGGCGTGGCGGTTGCCGCCGCGCGGCGCGGGCGCGCCGCCACTGCCGGACTCAGGGTGAGATCATCCAGCAGCGCGGTGGCCTGCTTCTCCATCTGCACGCAGTAGCCGGCCACGCGCGAGCGGAAGTACCGGTGCAACACATAGGCGGGGATCGCCACGGTGAGGCCGGAAGCGGTGCAGATCAGCGCCTCGCCGATGCCGCCCGCCATCTTCGCCGGATCGCCGATGCCGCCGGCCATCACCTGCATGAACATGCGGATCAGGCCGATCACCGTGCCGAACAGGCCGAGCAGCGGGCCGATCAGCGCAATCGTGCCCAGCGTGTTGAGGTAGCGCTCCATCTCGTGCACCACGTGGCGGCCGGTGTCCTCGATGCGCTCCTTGATGATGTCGCGCGACTGCCCGCGCACCGCCAGCGCGGCGGCCAGCAGTTCGCCCAGCGGCGAGCCGTTCGACAGTGCCTGCAGGTGGTTCGGGTCGAGCTGGCCGGCGCGCGCCCACTGGCGCACTTCCTCGCCCAGCCCCGGCGGCAGCACGGCCTTGCGCCGCAGCGTCCAGCAACGCTCCAGCACGATCGCCAGCGCCACCAGCGAGCACACCAGGATGGGCAGCATCGCCCAACCGCCAGCCATCAGGATATCGAGCACGTTCGTTCCCACCGGGCTTCAAAACCGAGAGGCCGCATCATAGCAGCCGATCCGGCCGGTTCCGTGGCGGGCGTGGCAGTCCCTGAACGCGAGTGGCGGGTCAGGGTGACTCGCGCCAGTAGCGTGGTTCGCGGCGGCGCCAGCGCGCGATGACCCGGGCCGGGGCATCGGCGGGAAAACCGAGGGCTATCGCGCCGCTGTCGGCGGTATTCAGCACCGGCACGCCCGCCTCCGCGTAGCGTGCCATCACCTCGGGCTTCGGGTGCCCGAAACGGTTGCGCCAGCCGGCCGAGACCACGGCGAACGGCGGATTCACCGCGTCGATGAAGTCCGTGCGGGACGAGGTCTTGCTGCCGTGGTGCGGCACCAGCAGCACCGGCGGCGCCCCGCTTCCCACTGCAGCCGCCACCTGCGGCTCCACGTTCGAGGTGATGTCGCCGGTGAGCAGCAGGCGGCCGGCCCTGCCTTCCACCAGCAGGACGCAGGAACGGTCGTTGCCCTTGCCGCCGGCATCCGGCGCGGGGCTCAGCATGCGAAACCGCACGCCATCCCACTCCCAGGCCTGCCCCGCCATGCAGGCGTCCATCGGCATCGGCATGCGCTGCGGCTCGCCCGCGTAGCGGCGTGCCGCGGGAAACGCCGCAACCACCGCGGGCGCGCCGCCGGCGTGATCGTTGTCGGCATGGCTCACCACCAGCGTGTCCAGCCGCGCGATGCCCAGCGCATGGATCGCCGGCAGCACTGCGGCCTCGCCCAGGTCGAAGCCGGAGGGATAGCGCGCGCCGGTGTCGTACAGCAGCGCGTGGTCGCCGGTACGCAGCAGCACCGACAAGCCCTGGCCCACGTCGAGCACCCAGGCTTCGAAGGCGCCCGGCGCGGGCTTCGCCAGCGACGGCCACGACAGCGGCAGGAACAGCAGCAGGCCCAGCGCGCGCAGCGGCACGCCGCGCGGCAGGAACAGCCACAGCGCGCCCAACGTCGCCAGCAGCAGCGCCCACAGCGTCAGCTGCGGCAGGTACCAGTGCGCGCCCGGCCAGGTCGCCATGCGCTCCAGCAGCCACCACTGCGCATGCGCGAGCCATGCCGCCAGCCACAGCAGCGGCGTGGCCAGCGGCGGGCACAGCCCCAGGCACAGCATGCCCAGCAGCGCGCAGGGCACGATCACGAAACTCACGAACGGCACCGCGACCAGGTTGGACAAGGCGCCCACCAGCGATGCCTCGCCGAAGAACCACAGCGTCAGGGGCAGCAGCGACACCGTCATCAGGATCTGTCCCACGGTCAGCTCGCGCAGGAAGGCGCGCAGGCCATGCCCCCGCGACTGCAGGCACAGCATCAGCAGCGCCACGCCGGCGAACGACAGCCAGAAGCCCGCCGCCAGCACCGCGAGCGGATCAAACGCGAGGATCGCGATCATGGCCAGCGCCAGCGATTGCGCGCCGTGCCCGCCGCGCCGGGAACAGCGCGCCAGCGCCACCACCGCGATCATCAGCAGGGTGCGCACGGTGGGCAGGCCGAAACCGGCGAGCGCGCTGTAGCACACCGCCGCCAGCAGCGCTCCGCCCGCCTGTGCCTGCACGCGCGGCAGGCGCAAGCCAAGACCCGGCCAGACAAGGTACAGCGCGCCGACCAGCCACACGCCGAACGCCGCCGCCACGCCCACGTGGAAGCCGGAGATCGCGATCAGGTGCGGAACGCCGTTGGCCCGCGCCACCTCCCAGTCGTGCTGGCTCAGGCCGCGGGTGTCGCCCACCGAGAATGCCTGCAGCAGGGCCGCGTCATGCGGGTCGCGCACGCGCGCGGCGATGGCGTGCGATATCGCGTCGCGCACGCCGTCCACGCACCCGCCCGTGGCCAGCATCGCGTTGGCGGGGTCCGCGCGGACGTAGCCGGTGGCCACGATGCGGCGCTGCAGGGCCATGCGTTCGCCGTCCGCCGTGCCGGGATTGAGCAGGCCGCGCGGCCGCTTCAGGCGCAGCAGCAGGCGCCAGTGCTGGCAGGGCGCGAGCGGCGGGGGCGTGTCGTACCACGACACCATCATCCGGCCATGCAGGGGCGCGGGTTTGCCGCCCAGCGTGGCGTTGCCGGCGACGAAGGCGAAGCGCGTGGCATCCTCGCGCTTCAGGGGCAGCCCTTCGATGTGCCCGGTCACCACGAAGTCGCGGCCCTCCAGCGCACGCGGCAGGCGCGCCCCCATCGCAGCGGCGCCGACATGCATGGCCCACAGCGCACCGGCGCAGGCGCACAAGGGCAGACGCCAACGCGGCCAGCACCAGAACGCCACGGCAGCCGGCAGCAACAGCAGCATCGACAGCCAGACCGGCGGCAACACCGGCAGCCACTGCACCGCCAGCACGCCCACGAGCAGCGCAGGTGCCGCCAACGTCACGGTGAATGGTCTGAACGCCATGCCCTGCCCGGCTCCGGGGAACCGGATCGAGGCTAGCGCGCCAACGCCAGGGAATCGGACGAAAAGCGTGTAGGCCCGCACCCCGCCGGTCCCCACGCGAACATCAAACCTGGGTTCTCAGTTTCCAGATACGCCGCGGCGCGGCCGCATCGTCCTTCGCCTGGGAGGGCGCTGCTCCCGAATCCTCGACAGGACCCGCTTGTAGTTCCGGCGAATCGGATCAGGCGGCTTCTCTTGGTTCCTTCTCCCGACTCCGGGCATCCTGCCCTGTGCCGTTCGGGCCGGCTGCGCCATTCGCCGCCGCTCCTGCGGCGGTGTGCCGGCAAAGAGAAGGAACTCGGGCGCCGGCAGGCGACCGGAAACCCGCTGCAGGCGAGCAAGGGTGCGGAAGCGAAAGGCTATCGCGAGCACCCGCCCCTCACTCCGGCCCTCGCCCCAAAGGGGAGAGGGAGAAATCCGCGAGGCTATTCGCGCGGCTTCTCGCGCAACACCCCGCCGTGCAGCACCAGCGTGCGATCCATCCGCGCCGCCAGGCGGTGGTCGTGGGTGACCAGGATGAAGCTGGTGCCGATCTCGCGGTTGAGTTCCAGCATCAGCGCGTAGACCTGGGTGGCGTTGCCCTCGTCGAGGTTGCCGGTGGGCTCGTCGCCCAGCACGCAGGCCGGCCGCGTGACGAGCGCGCGCGCCACCGCGCAGCGCTGGCGCTCGCCGCCGGAGAGCTCGGCCGGCTTGTGCTGGATGCGCGCACCCAGCCCCACCCGTTCCAGCAGGGCCGTGGCCTGCTTCCGCGCCTCGGCGATCGCGGTGCCGCGGATCAGCAGCGGCATGCACACGTTCTCCAGCGCGGTGAACTCGGGCAGCAGGTGGTGGAACTGGTAGACGAAGCCCAGCGAGCGGTTGCGCACGCGGCCGCGCTCGGCGTCGGAGAGCTTCGACAGCTGGTGGCCGTCCACCTCCACTTCGCCCGAGCTCAGGGTGTCCAGTCCGCCCAGGATGTGCAGCAGGGTGCTTTTGCCGGTACCGGACGCGCCCACGATGGCCATGGTCTCGCCGCGCTTCAGCTCGAAGCTGACGTCGGTGAGCACCTCGGTGCGTAGTCCGCCCTCGGCATAGGTCTTGGCCACGCGATGGGCGCGCAGCACGTTTGCGTTCGACGGCATCGGAGACTTCTCACTCATAGCGCAACGCCTGCGCCGGCTGCGTGCGCGAGGCGCGCCACGCGGGATACAGGGTGGCCAGCAGCGAGAACGCGAATGTGACCAGCGCCACCCAGCCCACGTCGTGCCACTCCAGCCGGCTCGGCACCTCGGTGATGTAGTACACGTCCGGCGACAGGAACTGCACGTGGAACACGTGCTCGATCCACTTCACGATGCCCGGCAGCCGCCACGACAGCAGCGAGCCCAGGCCCACGCCGAAGCCGATGCCGACCAGGCCCACCAGCAGGCCCTGCACCATGAACATGCCCATCACGCTGCGCGGCGTGGCGCCCAGCGTGCGCAGGATCGCGATGTCGGCCTGCTTGTCGGTGACCAGCATCATCAGCATCGAGACCAGGTTGATCACCGCCACCAGGATGATCAGCGAGAGGATGATGCCCATCACCTTCTTCTCCATCGAGATCGCAGAGAACAGGTTCGCGTTGGTCTGCTCCCAGGTCTGCACCTGGTAGACCTGTCCAAGCCGGTCGGCCAGCTGGCGGGCCACCGGCCGCGCGTTGAACAGGTCGTCCAGCTTCAGGCGGATGCCGCTGGGGCCGCGGAGGCTGTCGAGTTTCTCGGCATCCTGGATGTTGACCAGGGCGAGGCCCGAGTCGAACTGCTCCATGCCCATCGAGAACGTGCCCACCACGTGGAAGCCGCGCATGCGCGGCACGCCGCCGAACGGGGTAGCGCGGAACTCGGGCACCGCCATCACCACCTGGTCGCCCACGCTCACGCCGAGCTGGGTGGCCAGGTCCTGGCCCAGCACGATGTTCCAGCGGCCGGGAACGAGCGCGTCGAGCTTGCCGCGCACCATGTGACGGCCGATGTCGACCACCTTCGGCTCCAGCGCCGGGTCGATGCCGCGCACCATCGCCGCGGCCGGCGCGCGCCCCTGCAGCAGCGCCTGGATCTCGACGTAGGGTGCGGCGCCCTTCACGTGCGGATTCGCCTCGGCGATCTGCAGTGCGCGCGGCCAGTCCTCGATGCTCTGGCCGACGCCGGAAATGGTGGCGTGCGAGATCGCGCCGAGGATGCGCGTCTTCATCTGGTAGTCGAAACCGTTCATCACCGACATCACGGTGATCAGCGCGATCACGCTGATCGAGATGCAGACGATGGAGACCGCGGAGATGAAGGAGATGAACTGGTTGCGCCGCTTGGCGCGGGTGTAGCGCAGGCCGATGAAGAGCTCTAGCGGTCGGAACATGGGCGGGTCGCTTTGGGATCAATGGGCGGCGCGCCCGAGGAAACCGGCATTATCCGGCATTCGCTCGGACAACGCAGGCGACACGAAGTGCCGGCGGAAACGCTCAGGCGCGCGGCGCGGCTCCGCCGGCCTGCACCACGGCCAGCCGCATGCGCAGGCGGCGGCGGATGTCCGCGTCGCTGTTGTCCGGCGCCAGCAGCAGCACCTGTTCGCCCAGCGGGGCCGCGCGCAGGCGCAGCAGGATGCAGGCGCCCAGCACGCGGAACGACGCCAGCACGGCAGGCGCGTCGCTGCGATCGGCCAGGCGCAGGCTCCAGCCGCCCTCGCCGCTCCAGCCTGCCGCCCGCACCGGCGAAGCCGACCAGCGCCGCACCGCGCGGAACACCAGCAGCGCGACCAGCACGACCAGCGGCAGCTTCAGCCAGCCCGGCAAGCCGGACAGCACGACCGCAAGGGTGGCCAGCACGGCCATGGCCCCCAACAGGCGCGGCAGCCAGCGCGAGGGCCGGTACTCAAAGCCGATGGCGGGCGCGGATGTCATCGATGATCGCCTGCCAGTCCGCGCGCGGCGGACGCGCATGGCCCATCACCCAGTCCCACAGGTCGGGGTCCTGCACGTCCAGCAGTTCGTCGAACGCCCGCTGTTGCGCTTCTCCGGCGTGGGGAAAGGCCTCGTCCAGCCAGCCGCCGAACAGCGCGTCCAGTTCGCGGGTGCCGCGGCGGGTGCGCCAGCGCAGGCGCTTGATGCGGGCAGCGTCCATGGGATCAGGACGCGCGCAGCGCCGCGCTCGCCGCCTCTCCCCGCCGGGGAGAGGATTGAGGTGAGGGGGCAATCTCGCACCGAACCATCATTGGACGCTTTCCTCGATCAACCTTCCGCGAGCACCGGCCCCCTCACCCTGCCCTCTCCCCGGAGGGGAGAGGGGAAACATCAAGTGCGGCGTTCCACCATGAGCTTCTTGATCTCGGCGATCGCCTTGGCCGGATTCAGGCCCTTCGGGCAGGTGCGCGTGCAGTTCATGATGGTGTGGCAGCGGTACAGCTTGAACGGGTCTTCCAGGTCGTCCAGGCGCTGGCCGGTGGTCTCGTCGCGGCTGTCCACGATCCAGCGGTAGGCCTGCAGCAGGATCGCCGGGCCGAGGTAACGGTCCCCGTTCCACCAGTAGCTGGGGCAGCTGGTGGAGCAGCAGGCGCACAGGATGCACTCGTACAGGCCGTCGAGCTTCTTGCGGTCTTCCGGCGACTGCAGGCGCTCCTTGTCGGGCACCGCGCTCTGCGTGCGGATCCATGGCTTGATCGACGCGTACTGGGCGTAGAAGTGCGTCAGGTCGGGCACCAGGTCCTTCACCACCGGCATGTGCGGCAGCGGGTAGATCTTCACGTCGCCCGCGGCGACCTTGTCGATCGCGCAGATGCAGGCCAGCGTATTGGTGCCGTCGATGTTCATCGCGCACGAGCCGCAGATGCCCTCGCGGCAGGAACGGCGCAGGGTCAGCGTGGGGTCGATCTCGTTCTTGATCTTCAGCAGCGCATCCAGAACCATCGGGCCGCACGCGGCGAGATCCACCTCGTAGGTGTCGATGCGCGGATTCTGCCCGTCGTCCGGGCTCCAGCGGTAGATACGGAAGGTGCGCGGCTTCTTGGCGCCCTTCGCGGGCCAGTGCTTGCCCGGCTGGATCTTGGAATTCTTGGGTAGCGAAAACTCGGCCACGTTTGCCTCACTCTGCTCGTGCTAGCCGCAACTGCTCGCCTGGCGAGCGCCGGTACAACGTTGTGGGAACCCCGAAGGGCTCCCGTCCCGATCAGTAAACGCGCTTCTTCGGCGGCACCACCTCGACCTCGTCGGTCAAGGTGAACATGTGCACCGGGCGGTAGTCGAAACTGGTCCGGCCGTTCTCGTCCACCTTCACCAGGGTGTGCTTCATCCATTCCGCGTCGTTGCGCTCGGGGAAGTCCTCGCGCGCGTGGGCGCCGCGGCTTTCCGGGCGCTGCTCGGCCGAATGCATGGTGCCTACCGCCTGGTCGAGCAGATTGGCCAGCTCCAGCGTCTCGATCAGGTCGGAGTTCCACACCAGCGAGCGGTCGGTGACGCGCACCTGCTTGAACGAGGCGTGCACCGCGTCGATCTTGGTGCAGCCTTCCTTCAGGCTCTCGCCGGTGCGGAACACCGCGGCATCGGCCTGCATGGTGCGCTGCATGTCGAGACGGATCTGTGCGGTGGGCAGTTCGCCGTTGGCATGGCGCAGGCCGTCGAAGCGGGCCAGCGCCTTGTCCAGCGCGCTTGCCGGGAGGTCCTTGTGCGCGGCGCCGGGCTTGATGATCTCGGCACAGCGGTGCGCCACCGCGCGACCGAACACCACCAGGTCGAGCAGCGAATTGGAGCCCAGGCGGTTGCCGCCGTGCACCGACACGCAGGCCGCCTCGCCGATCGCGAACAGGCCCGGCACCACGGCGTCGACGTCGTCGCCCTTCTTCTGCACCACTTCGCCGTGATAGTTGGTGGGGATGCCGCCCATGTTGTAGTGCACGGTGGGCAGGATCGGGATCGGCTCCTTGGTCACGTCCACGCCGGCGAAGATGCGCGCCGACTCGGCGATGCCCGGCAGGCGCTCGTGGATCACCTCCGGGCCGAGGTGCATCAGGTTCAGGTGGGCGTGGTCCTTGTGCTCGCCCACGCCGCGGCCCTCGCGGATTTCGATGGTGATGGCGCGGCTGACCACGTCGCGGGAGGCCAGGTCCTTCGCGCTCGGCGCGTAGCGCTCCATGAAGCGTTCGCCCTTGGAGTTGGTGAGGTAGCCACCCTCGCCGCGCACACCCTCGGTGATCAGGCAGCCGGCGCCGTAGATGCCGGTGGGGTGGAACTGCACGAACTCGAGATCCTGCAGCGCCAGGCCGGCGCGCAGCACCATGCCGCCGCCGTCGCCGGTGCAGGTGTGCGCCGAGGTGGCGCTGAAGTAGGCGCGGCCGTAGCCGCCGGTGGCCAGCACCACGCCCTGGCCGCGGAACACGTGCAACGTGCCCTCGTTCATGTCCAGCGCCAGCACGCCGCGGCAGACGCCCTCGTCGTCGAAGATCAGGTCGGTGGCGAAGTATTCGACGAAGAAGGTGGCATCGTGCGCCAGCGCCTGCTGGTACAGCGTGTGCAGCATGGCGTGGCCGGTACGGTCGGCCGCGGCGCAGGTGCGCTGCGCGGTGCCTTTGCCGTAGTGCGTGGTCATGCCGCCGAACGGACGCTGGTAGATGTGGCCGTCCTCGGTGCGCGAGAACGGCACACCGTAGTGTTCCAGCTCGATCACCGACTGCGGCGCGTTCTTGCACATGTACTCGATCGCGTCCTGATCGCCGAGCCAGTCGCCGCCCTTCACGGTGTCGTAGAAGTGGAAGCGCCAGTCGTCCTCGCCCATGTTGCCGAGCGCGGCGGCGATGCCGCCCTGCGCCGCCACGGTGTGCGAGCGGGTGGGAAACACCTTGGTGACGCAGGCCGCCTTGAGGCCCTTCTCGGCCAGGCCGAAGGTGGCGCGCAGGCCGGCACCGCCGGCGCCGACCACGATCACGTCGTACTTGTGCTGCTGGATCTTGTAGCTTTCCACGGTTTCAGACTCCCAATGCGATGCGCAGCACGGCCAGCACGCCCGCGAGCGCAGCAAGCACCGCGAGGAACTTGATCGCCACCAGCAGGACCACTTCCTTCCAGCGGGTGTGCACGTAGTCCTCGATCACCACCTGCAGGCCGAGCACGGCATGCCAGAACATGGTGACGATGAACAGGATCAGCAGCAGCGCGTTCCACGGCCTGGCCACCGCGGCGCGTGCGGTGGCGTAATCGGCGTGCAGCAGGGAAAGCACGGTGAACACGAACCACAGCCCGAGCGCGATCAGCGCGGCGGCGGTGACGCGCTGCGTCCACCAGTGGCCGACGCCGTACTGGGCCGAGCCCAGGCCGCGCGCATGTTTCATCGGGTGGCGCAGCTGGCTGCGCACGTCATCGGTACCCACGCGCAGATTCATGCCGCACCTCCTTGAGCGAGCACGCAGGCCCAGATGAGCACCGTGATCACGAAGCTGCCGATCACCGACAACCAGCTCGAGCGCACGAACTGGGGAATCCTGTAACCCGCACCGGTGTCCTGCACGAGGTGGCGGATGCCATTGCACAGGTGATAGCCGAGCGCCCAGGTCCACCCCAAGAGCAGCAGCATGCCCAGCGGGCTGCCGCTGCAGGCCTTGAACCGCGCGAAGGCGGCTTCGCCGGAGGCCAACGCAAGGATGCCCCAGACCACCAGCAAGGTGCCTACGGCAAGCGCGATGCCGGTGGCGCGATGCAGGATGGAAGTCACCATCTGGATCTGCCAGCGGTAGACCTGCAGGTGCGGTGAAAGCGGGCGGGGCGTATCTGCCATGGCGGCTATCCTGTGGTGGAATCGCTGGAACTTTCTGCCACACCGAACCACGCCACGCGACGACACCCACGCCGTCGCGCGGGGCGCATCAGAAATCGATGCAGCGCCCGTTCTTCTCCCAGTCGCCGTAGCGGGTGGGATCGAGCGCAGGCTTCTCCTTCGCCCCCGTCCCCTGCCCCGGCACGGCCGCAGGCTCCGCGGGCATGGAGGCAGGCGTGGATTCGGGCGGGCGGACGGTATCGGTCATGGTCGTTGAATCAAGCGGCGGAAGGTTAATACTTGCGCCCATGCCGCACAACCTTGACGAACGTCGAGCAACTGCACCCGCCACGTGCGACCACGTCTTGTGCCCCGCCGTCACCGACCACATGTCGCTCCCCATGCCGTCCTCCATCCACGCCGAAACCCTGTTGATCGAAGGTCCCGATGCACTTGCCTTCGCACACGCGCAATTCAGCAGCAACATCCAATCGCTCGCCGTCGGCGCATGGCAGTTTGGTGCGTGGTTGAGTGCGCAGGGTCGGGTGCGCGTGCTGTTCCACCTGGCGCGACTGGACGAACAACGCCTGCTCCTGCTGTTGCGCGGCGGTGACGCCGCGACGCTGGGCGAATCCCTGCGCCGCTACGTGTTCCGCTCCCGGCTCACGTTGCAGGCGTCGCCATGGCACGTGCCGGTCACCGCCGCCGCGTTGCCGCTGCATGAAGTGCGCATCGACAGCGACGGCATCGTGTTCGGTTGTGGCACGCATGGCCTGCGGCTCGCTGCCGATGGCGAAGGCGACGCAGCGTGGCGGCGGCTGCAACTGCAGATGGGTTGGCCCTGGCTGCCCGCCGCCGCGCTCGATGCCTTGCTGCCGCCGGCGCTGTCGCTGCACCGCCTGCAGGCGGTAGCAATCGACAAGGGTTGCTATCCCGGCCAGGAAATCGTCGCGCGCCTGCATTGGCGCGGCGGGCACAAGCGGCATCTCTGCACGGTGCAGCTGCTGCGCAATGCCGCAGCCGGCGAAACCCTGCGCCGCGAAGGCAACGATGTCGGCGTGCTGCTCGATGTCATCGGCGACAACGAGGACATCGCTGCGCTCGCGGTGTTGAACGACGACGTCACGACATCACCCGCGGAAAACGCCACGCTGCAACTCGACGACGACCTTGCATTGTGCGTGCGGCATCGCTGGGAAAACTGAAGTGCGCGCATCGTCACAAGTGCATGAACGACCCATTCACCTTTGTCGACGTTTTGCATGAGCATGCGTTGAATCGGGACAACCCGGCACTTGCCGTGGGGAAAATCCGCCGCTAGTCTCCGCCCACCTCATCAATGCGGCACCCGCCACCAACGGCTGCCGAAGCACGCGACGAACCGGAAGATTCCGTATCGGCGCGACCCGGTGAAGATCACCGGATGGAACACCCGCCTGAGGGCGGCACAAGTTGCAGGTTACGCGCACAGTCGCACAGCACCTCGGCAACATCCCTCGATCGGCACAGATGCCGCCGCTCGAACGCCACAATCCCGTGGCATTCGCCCAGCCACAAGTTTCGGCTGCGCGATCAATCCAGGTGGAACGGCCTGCCCGCCCGTCCACCGCAACGGCGCGTCGGACGGCTCCATCGTCTGCGCGTACAGCACGCTGGAGGCAGACAATGAAACTTTCCATGCTGTTGTGGCTGACCACGCTGATGCCGCAACCGGTCGCGAACCAGGCCTGCCTGGCCACGACGGTGTACCTGGAGGCACGCAGCCAACCCACCATCGGCCAGATGGCCGTCGCCGAAGTGGCGATGCGCCGACGCGAACGCGGCCAGTGGGGCAATACGGTGTGCGAGGTGGTGATGGCACCGCACCAGTTCGCCACCACGACCACGCCCGGCTCGTTCGAGATCACCAACGTCCAGGCCTTCCACAAGGCCTGGGAAATCGCCGGTCGCATGATCCACGACTGGCAGCTGCCGGCGAACCAGCGCCGCATAGTTGTCCCGCGCGCCGACCATTTCGCCACCGCGGCGATAACGCCCGCGTGGTCGCGCAACAAGCCGGCAATCACCATTGGCGACCACACCTTCTACGCCGTGAACTGAAGTCCAGCACCCTTGCGATCGCCCATGATCGCGAAGATCAAGCGGGCGGCCATCCCGGTCCACATCCCGCAAAGAAGAAAAGGCCCTCTTTCGAGGGCCTTTTCATTTGGACGTCCAGACGTCCATTCAACATGACACGAGAACGGTCACATCGGGTAGACCCGACCATCGCGAACCTGCACGTAGTCGCCGTTGCGAACACCCGGGCTCTCGCGCTGCGTCACCGTGGCGTACTGGCCGTTGTCCAGCCGCACCACGACGCGCCACGCATTGCCGCCGCCGGAGCGCCTGCCGACCTGGTTGCCGACGAGGCCGCCGGCCACCGCACCGGCCACCGTGGCGGCCTTGCGGCCATCGCCCTTGCCGATGGTGCTGCCCAGCACACCGCCGGCCACCGCGCCGATCACCGCACCAAGTACGCCGCCATTGCCGTTGCCGCCATCGACGTACACCGGCTGCACGTCCTGCACCACGCCGCAGCTCTGGCAGCGACCGTAGCCGCCGCCATAGCCCTGTCCGTAACCCTGCCGGTAGCCGCCGTCGCCATAGGTGGGTCCGGTGGCGCAGCCGGCCAGTGCCAGCCCCGCCGCCAGCACAGCCGCGGGAACGATGCCTCGCAAGGTGAAGTTCATCGCGCTGCTCCTTGGTGGTGTTCTGCGTCGGCGATCAGCGGGCGTCCGAAACGGCCGTCACGCCTTCCTGCACCTGCACGCGATCGCCCGGATCGTGGTCCATGCGCGTGGTGCGGGTGACGCCGTTGTACACGTACTGCACGTCGTAGCCGACGATCTTGCTGCTGCTGTTGCTGACCGTGCTGCAGCGGCGCTCGACCGTCTGGGTCACCTGCGGCTGGTGATGGGCGTTCTCGATGCGGTTGCCGGCATAGCCACCACCCACCGCACCGGCCACCGTCGCCAGGGTCTTGCCCTTGCCGCCGCCGACCATGTGGCCAAGCAGGCCACCGGCCACCGCGCCGATCGCGGTGCCCGCGATGTTGTGCTGATCCTTCGGCGGCGCGGCATGGTTCACCACCTCGTCATGGCAGACCTCATGCGGCGCGCTCGTGGTCGAGCGAACCGGCGTCACGCTGACCACCTTGGCGTACTGGGGGCCGGCCGGCTGCTGCGCGGCCGCCGGCTGCGCATCGTTCGCCGCCTGGGCTCCCTGCGTGGCGTCGGCACTGCGATTGCAGGCCGACAAGCCGACGGCCAGCGCGGCAGCAATCCCCACATTGAGTGCATTGACCATCAACCTGTTCATAACCATCCTCCTCTGTCAGTGTTCCGGCCGCGACGCGGTGCGACATGCACCGGCCTGCGGCCTGCAGGCCAATTGAACCTTCACGAGTCTGAATACCGCCTAGACCGCCGCCATTACACTAACTTCACGCCAAGATTGCTTCAGCCCTTGCCCGCACGCGGCATCGGAAAACGAGAGACGCATCACGCCCGTGCTTGTCGACAGCCACGCCCATCTTGACGACCGCACCTTCGATGCCGACCGCATACAGGTGCTGCAGCGCGCGCGCAATGCCGGCGTCGGCCAACTGGTGGTGCCGGCGGTGGACGCCGCCAGCTGGCCGCGCATCCGCGACCTCTGCGCCATGCACCCGCGCATGCTGTTCCCAGCCTACGGCCTGCACCCGCTCTGGTTGCGCCAGCATGCGCCCGGCGATGTGGACGCCTTGTTGTCGTGGTGCGATGCGAACGCAGCCGTGGCGATCGGCGAGATCGGGCTGGATTTCCACGCCGGCGAGCCGGATCCTGCGCTGCAACGCGACTATTTCACGCGCCAGCTGGCGCTGGCCCGCGACCTCGACCTGCCGGTGATCGTGCACGCGCGACAGGCGCTGGAGGAAGTGATCCTCGTCCTGCGCCGCCATCCCGGCGTGCGCGGCGTGGTGCACAGTTTTTCCGGAAGCGAGGAGCAGGCGCGGCGACTGTGGCAGCTCGGCTTCCTGGTGGGCATCGGCGGGCCGGTGACCTACGAGCGGGCGCAGCGCCTGCGCCGCATCGTGGCAGGCATGCCGATCGAATTCCTGCTGCTGGAAAGCGACGCGCCCGACCAGCCCGACGCGAATCATCGCGGCCGGCGCAACGAGCCGGCCCACGTCGCCGAGGTGCTGCGCTGCGTGGCGGCGCTACGCGGCGAGCCGGAACTCGCCGTGGCGGCCGCCACCGCCGCGAACGCCCAGCGGCTGTTCCGCCTGCCCGCTCCCCACTCCGAGTGATCGACGCGCGGCACTTGCAGCGCGAGCCGGTCTGCGCCAATATTTACTTCATCAGTGAAATATGAATTGATGAAATGGCCTGTCTTGGCAAATGCATTGCGATGATGGACGAGGGCATCGGGCGGATGCACGAGGTCATCCCGCAGTTGCCAGCCGAACAGGCCACGCTGTGCCGGCTGATGCTGATGGTGGGCGCACGCATGGACGAGGGGCTGGCGGACAAGCTCAAGCCGTACCAGCTCAACCACAGCGAATTCCTTACCCTGATGATCCTGCACAGCCGTCCGGACGGCAGCTCCACTCCCGGCGAGCTGTGCGAATTCACCTCGCAGGGCAGCACCAACATGACCCGCATTGGCAACGCGCTGGTGAAGCGCGGACTGATCTCGCGCGGCACCAGCCCCGGAGATCGTCGCCGCGTGCTGATCCGCATCACCGCCGCCGGTCGCCGCTTCGTGCAGAAGATGCTGCCACCGATGTTTCCCCGCGTGGAGGCGATGTTCGCCGGCTTCGGCGCCACCGACCGCCGCCAGCTCAGCCGCCTGCTGCGCAAGCTCGCCAAGAACCTCGACCAGCTCGACGCGGACGACGCGTCGTGAAGGAGCTCCCGATGACCTTCGCCCCGCCTCGCCCACGCGCGGCCCTGGCCCTTGCCGTCCTGCTGCCGCTCGCCGGCTGCGCATTGGCGCCGCCGAAGCTGGCGCCTCCGGCACTGCGCGACGACGTGCCGCTCGCCGGCCTGTCCGTGCCTACCCGCGCCGGTTGGCCGGCCACCGACTGGTGGCGTGGTTATGGCGATGCGCAACTCGACGAACTGATGGCGATGGCGCTACGCCAGTCGCCCGACCTCGCCCAGGCGCAGAGCCGCGTGCGCACCGCCGAGCAGTCGGTGAAGCTGGCCGCTGCCCAGGCCGGGCTCAGCATCAACGGCAACGCGCAGCTCAGCCGGCAGCGCATCAGCGAACACGGCCTGATGCCGCCGAAGCTGCTCGGCTTCACCTGGTACAACCAGGCCGATCTCGGCGTGCAGTTCCAGTACGACTTCGACTGGTGGGGCAAGAAGCGCGCAGCGATCGAAAGCGCGCTGGACCAGGCGCACGCCGCCGAGGCGCAGCGCAGCGCGGCCGCGCTGACGATCCAGAACGCCGTGGCCGACACCTACTTCGGCTGGCTGGCCGACGAGGCGCGGCTGGCGCTGGCCCGGCAGTCGCTGGCCGTGCAACGGCGCCTGCTCTCGATCGCCGGGCTGCGCGTGCGGCAAGGCGTGGACCTGCCCGACACCCTGCAGGAAGCACGCTCGCGCGTGATCGCCGTCGAGCAAGCGCAGACCGCGCTGGAAAGCTCGGCGCAGATTCGCACAGTTGCGCTGGCCGCCCTGCTCGGGGTGGCGCCTGCGCAGTTGCCGGCGCTGGCGCCGCGGCCGTTGCCGGCCATCAGCAGCGCGCTGCCCGCCGATGCGAAACTCGACCTGATCGCGCGCCGGCCCGACATCGCCGCCAGCCGCTGGCAGGTGGAGGCGGCGCTGCGGCAGACCGACGTGGCACGTGCGCAGTTCTACCCGGACTTCAGCATCACCGCGCTGGCGGGGCTTTCCAGCACCAATCAGGGTACGCCTGCGCTGTTCGGCGGCGGCTCCGGCGATCTCGGCAACCTGTTCAGCGCGGGCAGCCGCGTGTTCGCCCTCACGCCGGCACTGCACCTGCCGATCTTCGAGGGCGGCCGGCTGAAGGCCGCATACGGCATCAGCCGCGCCCAGCTCGACGACGCGGTGGCGCAATACAACGCCGCCGTGTTCCACGCCACGCGCGAAGTCGCCAGCCAGGCACTGGCTGCCGAGCAGCTGGCCACCAACCGGCGGCAGCAGGCGCAGCAGGTCGGTGCCGACGAGCGCCTCGTCGCCAGCGCGCAGGCACGCCTGCAGCGGGGCGTCCGCGACGCCCGCGAAAGCCTCGCCGCCAAGGCCCAGCTGCTGCAGCAGCAGGACCAGGCCATAGCCCTGCATGCGCAGGCGCTCACTACCGATCTCGCCCTGGTCAAGGCGCTGGGTGGCGGCTACCGCATGCCCGCTGATGCCGCCGACGCGACGCCATCCTCCCCCACCTCACCTTCCAAGAACGCCAGCCGGAGTCCCCGCCCATGAGCGCCACCGAGTCCGCCCTGCCGCAGGACCGCAACGACAGCGGCTTCGCCGCCAAGGATCCGCCCAAGCGCCGGCGCGCGCTGTTGATCGTGACCCTGGTGTTCATCCTTGCCGCACTGGCCTGGTTCCTGCTGTGGTTCTTCGTGTTCTCCACCCGCGAGAGCACCGACAACGCGTACGTGGGCGGCAACCTGGTGGGCATCTCCGCCCAGGTGCCCGGCACCGTGGTCGCGGTGCTGGCCGACGACACCGAGCATGTCGACGCCGGCCAGGTGCTGGTGAAGCTCGACCCCACCGATGCCGACGTGCGCCTGCGCCAGGCGAGGAGTGCGTTGGCGCTCGCGGTGCGCCAGGTGCGCGGGCAGACCGACAGCGCCAGCGGCGCCGACGCCGCGGTGGCGGCGCGCAAGGTGGAACTGCAGAAGGCGGAAGCCGACCTCAGGCGCCACCTGCCGCTGGTGGCCGCGCAGGCGGAATCGCCCGAGATCGTGCAGCATCTGCGCGATGCCGTGGCCGGCGCACAGGCCGCGCTGGACACCGCCGACGCGCAGGCCAGGGCCGCGCACGCCGCCGTCGCCGGCACCGACATCGCGAACAACCCCGCCGTGCAGCAGGCGCGCGCGAACTTCCGCGCCGCCTGGATCGCCGCGCAGCGCGACACCATCGTGGCGCCGGTGTCCGGCTACGTGGCCGAACGCAGCGTGCAGCTGGGCAACAGCGTGGCGCCCGGCCAGCCGCTGATGAGCGTGGTGCCGCTGCACGACCTGTGGGTGGACGCCAACTTCAAGGAGAACCAGTTGCGCCACGTCCGCATCGGTCAGCCGGCGAAGATCACCACCGACCTCTACGGCGACAAGGTGGAATATCACGGCAAGGTGATCGGCCTGGGCGCCGGCACCGGCAGCGTGTTCTCGCTGCTGCCCGCGCAGAACGCCACCGGCAACTGGATCAAGGTGGTGCAGCGCGTGCCGGTGCGCATCGCGCTGGACGACAAGGAACTGGACCGGCATCCGCTGCGCGTGGGCCTGTCCGCCGACGTCACCGTGGACATCAGCCACGACCAGGGCAAGGTGCTGGCGGCCGGCCCCGCGCAGCCGGCCGCGGAGACCAGCGTGTACGACGCCGTCGCCAGCCAGGCCGACGCCGAGGCCGAGAAGGTGATCCGCGCCAACCTCGGCAGCGCCGGCCGGTCGCGCTGAACCGCGCCGCTGCGAGCCCCACACGAGTCCCGCCATGGCCACCACGCCCGAGAACGCCGCTCCGCTGAAGCCGCTGCACGGCGGTCCGCTGGCGCTGCTCACCATCGCCGTCGCGTTCAGCACCTTCATGGAGGTGCTGGACATGACCATCGTCAACGTGGCCGTGCCGCACATCTCCGGCAGCCTCGGCGTGAGCCCGAACGAGGGCACTTGGACGATCAGCTCCTACGCGCTGGCGAGCGCGATCATGCAGCCGCTCACCGGCTGGGTGGCGCGGCGCTTCGGCGAGGTGCGCACGTTCGTGGTCTCGGTGCTGCTGTTCGTGGTGTTCTCGATGCTGTGCGGCCTGGCCACCAGCATGCCGATGCTGGTGGTCTGCCGGCTGATGCAGGGCGCGGGCTCCGGCCCGATGGTGGCACTCTCGCTGACCCTGCTGCTGACCAGCTACCCCAAGGAGAAACAGGGCATCGCGCTGGCGCTGTGGGCGATGACCGTGGTGGTGGCGCCAATCTTCGGCCCGATCCTGGGCGGCTGGCTCACCGACAACTTCTCCTGGCCCTGGATCTTCTACATCAACCTGCCGGTGGGCCTGGCCGCGGCGGCGGTCACCTGGGCGATCCTGCACAAGCGCGAGACGAAGACCTTCAAGGCGCCGATCGACGTGGTGGGCCTGGTGCTGCTGGTGGCGGGCGTGGGCTGCCTGCAGTTCATGCTGGACAACGGCAACGACCACGACTGGTTCGCCTCGCCGCTGATCCTCACGCTGGGCATCATCGCCCTGGTCTGCCTCACCTTCCTGGTGGTGTGGGAGATCCACGCCAAGCATCCGGTGATCGACCTCTCGCTGTTCAGGCAGCGCAACTTCACCGTGGGCGTAGTGGCGCTCACGCTGGGCATGTTCGCGTTCTTCGGCATCAACGTGGTGTTCCCGCTGTGGCTGCAGATCGACCTGGGCTACACCGCCACCTGGGCGGGCCTCGCCACCGCGCCGGTGGGCGTGCTGGCGTTCCTGCTGTCGCCGGTGCTCGGCAAGAACATGCACCGGCTGGAGCTGCGTGCGGTGGTGACCTTCGCGTTCGTGATCTTCGCGCTCACCTCGTACTGGTTCTCCAGCTTCGACAGCAACGCCTCGTTTTCCACCCTGGTGCTGCCGCGCTTCGTGATGGGCCTGGCCATCCCCTGCTTCTTCATCCCGCTGAACCAGATCTACCTGGCCGGCCTGCCCGCCTCGGAGATCGCCAGCGCCTCGGGCCTGTCCAACTTCTGCCGCACCATGGGCTCCTCCATGTCCACCGCGATCACGGTGACGCTGTGGCAGCACCGCAGCGAGCTGCACCACGCCAACCTCACCGAGTACGTCAGTCCCGGCCATCCGGCGGCGACGCGGTTCCTGCAGGAGTTGGCCCATCGCAGCATGCCGCACCGGCAGACCCTGGGCGTGGTCAACCAGCTGGTGAACCGCGAGGCGCTCACCCTGGCGGTCAACGACGTGTTCTGGGGCTGCGCGGTGCTGTTCCTGCTGCTGATCCCGATCCTCTGGTTCGCCCGGCCGCCGTTCGGCAGCGAGGGCGGGGCCATGGGGCACTGATCCGCCGCCTTTTGCTGCAGACCACCCCTGCGCACATCGCCACGCCGCGGCCCATCGCAGAGCAGACCAATTTTGTGGCGTGCATGCCAGTGGTCTACTGGTGCGGCGCAATATCTTCTGCTAGTTTCGCCGCATGGCACAAAACAAGCGCATCATCAAGAAGTATCCGAACCGTCGGCTCTACGACACCGAAATCTCCAGCTACATCACGCTGGAGGAGGTGCGTCAGCTGGTGCTGGACAACGAGGACTTCGAGGTCCGCGACGCCAAGACCGGCGAGGATCTCACCCGCTCCGTGCTGCTGCAGATCATCTCCGAGCACGAGGAGAAGGGGCAGCCGATGCTGTCGCCCCAGCTGCTCAGCCAGATCATCCGCTTCTACGGCGACTCGCTGCAGGGCTTCATGGGGCCGTACCTGGAGCGCAGCCTGCAGGTGTTCCTGGATCAGCAGCAGCAGTTCCGCACCCAGCTGAACAGCCTGATGGGACAGACCCCGTGGGCAATGCTGAACGAGCTGACCGAGCGCAACATGGACGCGTGGAAGTCGATGCAGCGCGGCCTGCTCGACGCCGCCGCACAGATCCATCCGCAGGGTGGCAGCCGCGGCGGCACCAAGAAAACCGGCTGACGCCGCCTCCCGCCCCTCCACGCGCCGCTCCCGAGCGGCGCGTTTTTGTTTGAAGCGCGCGGCCAGCAACGACCGCAAGAACGACGGAACCCCTCATGCACGCAGCTTTTGCGACCGGCGCACCCGCGCGCCTCGCCCTGGTCACCGGCGGCCTCGGCGGCCTGGGCACCGAGATCTGCCGCCAGTTGGCCCGCGCCGGCCGGCGCGTGATCGCGGCCGACCTGCCCGCCGGCGAGGCGCGCGTCGCCGCGTTTCGCGCGGCCACCGCCGAGTTCGGCGATGCCATCGGCCACGACGTGCTGGATGTCAGCGACCACGACGCCTGCGCCGCGCTGATCGGCCGCCTCGAACGCGAGCACGGTGGGGTGGACATCCTGGTCAACGCCGCCGGCATCACCCGCGACGCCAGCCTGCGCAAGATGACGCCCGCGCAATGGCACGAGCTGATGCGCGTGAACCTCGATGGCGTGTTCAACACCAGCCACGCCGTGGTGGAAGGCATGACCGGCCGCGGTTTCGGCCGCATCGTCAACATCAGCTCGGTGAATGGCCAGACCGGCCAGTTCGGCCAGACCAACTACTCCGCCGCCAAGGCCGGCGTGCACGGCTTCACGATGGCGCTGGCGCGCGAGACCGCACGCAAGGGCGTCACCGTCAACACCGTCTCGCCCGGCTACTGCGACACGCCGATGGTGGCCGCGGTGCCCGCCGAGATCCGCGCCCAGATCGTCGCCGGCATCCCGGTGGGCAGGCTGGGCCAGCCCGCCGACATCGCCCGCGCGGTGTGCTTCCTCGCCGACGACGACGCCGGCTACCTCACCGGGGTCAACCTGCCGGTCAACGGCGGGTATTTCATGAGCTTCTGAGCTTGCTTCGCTCCTCCCCCGGCACAGCCGGGGGAGAAGGCCTGACACTGGGGACCTTTCTCACCACACCCATCTGCCGCCATCGCATTCGTCGAGAGTGCCGTTCTGCCTGAAGGAAACATGGCCGGCAGGGCAGCTTTTACTGTTCACCACGGCAGGCCTGGCGAGAATCCCCTGCCTCAGGCGGCCATCCGGCCAGAACTGGACATCGAATCCATTGCCACGATTGGACTGCGCCAGCTTCAGCGTCCGGTACGTGGAACCCGCGCCGATCAACGCCTGTCTGATGCGGCCGGTCGCAAAGAACCCGATCGGCCCGGGCCGCACATGCAAGCCGTCCACGACAAACCCTTTCAGCAGTTCGCCGCGCTTGACGCGGCCATTGGAGTGGAACTCGATCCAGCGGTTTCCCGCGAACAGCATGCCCCGTATGGCGATCGGCGGCCCTTCGTTGCTGCTCATGTCGGCCAGTCGGCCGTGCGCATCGAAATCGACCTGGGTTCCTGCGGGCAGATCGATGCCGTGGAAGCGTTGACCAGGCTCGGAATCGAACCAGGCCAGATGGGGCGGTGTTCCCTTGGCCTCGAAAACCATCAGTTGAGTGCCGCTTTTCAGCCAATGGCCGTCCACCTCGCAGCCGCGATGGAGAATCGCCTTGCCGGTCGCCACGCCCGTGCTGTCGAGGACCTCGACCTCGGTACCTGCAGGGAAACGGAAGCCTATGACGGACCGCTCCGACTTGAGCCTCGTCAGGTGGCCCGGGAAAACGGGCTGGGCAGCCATGGCGGGCAACACCCGGGACAGCAGCATGGCAGCCATGCACCATGTCGCCGGCCGCGACTTCGCGGACACGGCACATTCGATTTCCATTTCGCCCTCCGTAGCCGGGAACGGCACCGCCATCGCGGTCATCCTGCAAGTCCGCGGTGAGGGATTGCAGTCGCGCGCCGCTTGCGGAACAGTGACGCGATCCCTTCGACGGTACGCGCCATGACGCAAGCTCCTCGTATCACCCTGATCGGCGGCGGCCTGGTGGGCGCCCTGCTGGCGCGGCAGCTGGCGCAGCACGGTTTTGCGGTCGAGGTGTTCGAGAAGCGGCCCGATCCGCGCCGCGCGGGCTTCCTCGGCGGGCGTTCGATCAACCTCGCGCTGGCCGAGCGCGGCCTGCAGGCGCTGCGCACGGCGGGGCTGGCCGACGAGGTGCTTCGGCATGCGGTGATGATGCGCGGGCGCATGGTGCATACGCCCGGCGGCGCCAGCACACTGCAACGCTACGGCGTGGACGACAGCGAGGTGATCTGGTCGGTGTCGCGCGGTGCGCTGAACATGCTGCTGCTGGACGCCGCCGAGGCCACCGGCGTGCGTTTCCATTTCGGCCAGTCGCTGCTGGGAGCGGACTTCGACCGCTGCCGGATCCGGCTCGCCGACGAGGCCGGCAGCACGCGCGAGCATGCCCCCGGCCTCCTGATTGGCGCCGACGGCGCGGGCTCGGCGCTGCGCGCCGCGATGAACGCCTACGCGCCGCTGGGCGAGCACATCGAGCCGCTCGGCCACGGCTACAAGGAACTGGAAATCCCCGCCGCCGAGGCGTTGCCGCCCGCGCTGGCGCAGCAGGCCGGCGGCGCAGACCGCTTCGCGCTGGAGCCGCACGCGCTGCACATCTGGCCGCGCGGCGGCTACATGTGCATCGCGCTGCCGAACGCCGAGGGCAGCTTCACCGTCACCCTGTTCCTTCCCGCCACGGGGGCGCACCCCAGCTTCGCCACCCTGCCCGATGCCGCCACGGCGCGTGCGTTCTTCGCCGCGGACTTCCCCGACCTGCTGCCGCTGATCCCGCGTTTCGACGCGGACTATGCCGAACATCCGGTGGGCACGCTGTCCACGCTCTACCTGGACCGCTGGCACCTCGATGGCCGCGCCCTGCTGATCGGCGACGCGGCACACGCCATCGTGCCGTTCCATGGCCAGGGCATGAACTGCGGCTTCGAGGACACGGTGGAGCTGACCCGCCTGCTGGCCGCCACGCCCGGCGACAGCGCCGGCGCGTTCGCCGAGTTCCAGCGCATCCGCCAGCCGAACGCCAATGCGATCGCCGCGATGGCGCTGGAGAACTACGTGGAGATGCGCGACTCGGTGGCCGATCCTCACTACCTCGCCAAGCGCGCGCTGGGCGCAAAGCTGGCCGGACGCATTCCCGGCCACTACATGGCGCGCTACCGGCTGGTCACCTTCACCCACCTGCCCTACGCCTACGCGCTGGAACGCGGTCGCGCGCAGGATGCGTTGCTGGAGGAATTGCTGCGCGACACACCGGACGCGGATGCCGTCGATCTCGACGCCGCCGCCCGACTGATCCAGTCCACCCTGGCGCCGCTGCCGGACTCGCGCCATGGATGAGGCCCTGCTCGAGGCGTTCCGTTCCACCACCTACCACGTCTGCCTGGACGCGGTGCGCTGGGCCATCATCCGCGTGGACCTGCCCCTGCCCGCCACGCTTGCCACCTTGGTGGGCGCACAGCCCTGGGCCTTCGTCACGGCCTGGAACCCCCAGGCGCGCCGGCGCCCGCCGGCCGAGAACGAGGCTGCGCAGCGCGAGCTGCTGGCCTCGCTCGAACGGCAGCCGGGCGTGCGCGTCTATCCGGCCATCGGCGTGGGCACCTCCGGCTGGAGCGAGCCGAGCCTGTTCGTGACCGGCGTGGGTGTCGAGGCGCTGGACCTGCTGACCCGCGCGCACGGCCAGCTGGCCTACGTGCACGGCGAGGCGGGTGGCCACGCCACGCTGCGGGTGCTGGATTGAGGCGCGCAGCGGCAGCGCGTCGCATGGACAAGCCGGCGAGGCATTGCGGAGAATGGAAGCAATGACTGCCACCTCTCCCCTGCTCGAAGCGCGCCGCCTGAGCTTCCATCGCCAGGACGAGCCGGTGTTCGCGCCGCTGGATTTCCGCCTGCACGAGGGCGAGCTGGCCTTGGTCGAGGGCGACAACGGCAGCGGCAAGACCACCCTGCTGCGCCTGCTGGCCGGCCTGCTGCACGCGAGCGAAGGACGTCTGCTGTGGCGCGGCATGCCGTGGCAGCGCGAGGCCTGCTCCGGCGAGATCCTGTTCCTCGGCCACCAGCTGGGCCAGAAGCTGGAACTGAGCCCGCGCGAGAACCTCGCCTTTGCCGCGGGCCTGCGCGGCCGGCGCGACGGCGCCACGGCCGATGCGGCGCTCGATGAAGTGGGCCTGGCCGGCTACGAGGACGAGCCGGTGCGACGCCTTTCCGCCGGACAGAAGAAGCGTGCCGCGCTGGCGCGCCTGCTGCTGCTGCCGGCGACGCTGTGGCTGCTCGACGAGCCGTACGCGAATCTCGACCGGCACGGCATCGCGCTGGTCAACCGCCTGCTCGAGCAGCACGTGGCGGCCGGCGGCGCGGTGCTGGTGAGCAGCCATGGAGCGGTGGGGTTCCACGGCGGCGAGCCACAGCGGATACGCATGCATGCGTGAGTTTTTTCGCAGAGGGGGCGTTCGCGGATGAGCGGCGCTTCGCTGCTTCCGGCCTGCGCCGCGATGTTGCGGCGGGATCTCTTGCTGGCGTGGCGCCGGCGCGGCGATCTGGCGATGCCGGTGCTGTATGCGGTGATCGTGGCGGTGCTGTTCCCGTTTGCGCTGGGGCCGGATCTGGCGCTGCTGCAGCGGATCGCGGGCGGCGTGGTGCTGGTGACCGTGCTGCTGGCGATGCTGCTGGCGCTGGACGGGATGTTCGCCAGCGACATCGAGGATGGTTCGCTGGAACAGCTGGTGCTGGCGCCGCAGCCGCTGGCGCCGATGCTGGGCATGAAAGTTCTTGCGCACTGGATCACCACGGCCTTGCCGCTGATCGTGATCGCGCCGCTGCTGGCGGGCATGCTGCACCTGCCGGCCGCCGCGATGCCCGCGCTGCTGCTGGCGTTGCTGCTGGCGACGCCGCTGCTCAGCCTGCTCGGCGCGGTGCTGGTGGCGCTGACGGCCGGCACGCGGCGCTCTGGTATGCTGCTGGCCCTGATGTTGCTGCCGCTGTGCGTGCCGGTGGTGATCTTCGCGGCCGGCGCCGTGGCAGCCGCCCAGCAGGGCCTGCCATGGCTGGCACCGGTCGCCTGGCTGGCCGCCGCACTCATCCTCTGCGTGGTGTTGGCGCCGCTGGCCTGCGCGGCGGCCTTGCGTATTGCCCTGGACTCGTAAGCGATGTCTACCTGGATTCCGCTCTGGTTGCACAAGCTCGGCTCGCCGCCGACGTTCTACCGCGTCGCCGGCGCGGTGCGGCCGTGGGCGATGGGACTGGCGCTGCTCGCCGGCGCGATCGGCCTGTACGGCGGCCTGGTGCTGGCGCCGCCGGACTACCAGCAGGGCGATGCCTACCGCATCATCTTCATCCACGTGCCCAGCGCCTGGATGAGCATGTTCGTCTACGCGGTGATGGGCGTGGCCGCGTTCGTCGCGCTGGTGTGGCGCATGAAGCTGGCCGAGGTGGTGGCGATGGAATCGGCACCGGTCGGCGCGGCTTTCACCTTCATCACCCTGGTCACCGGCTCGCTGTGGGGCAAGCCGATGTGGGGCACCTGGTGGACCTGGGACGCGCGGCTCACTTCCGAGCTGGTGCTGCTGTTCCTGTATCTCGGCGTGATCGGGCTGTACCACGCGTTCGAGGATCGCCGCCAGGGTGCGCGCGCCGCGGGCTTCCTCGCGATCATCGGCGTGATCAACGTGCCGATCGTGCATTGGTCGGTGGTGTGGTGGAACACCCTGCACCAGGGCAGCACGGTGGACATCTTCGGCCACTCGAAGATGCCGTGGTCCATGCTGTGGCCGCTGCTGGTGATGACCCTGGCCACCAAGGCCTACTACGCGGCCAGCCTGTGCCGCCGCGCGCGCACCGACCTGCTGGCGCTGGAAGGCGGCAAGGACTGGGTGCGCCAGATCGCCGAGGCGGAGGCCGGCCGATGAGCCCGCTGCAGCACTTCTTCGAGATGGGCGGCTATGCCGGCTACGTGTGGCCAGCCTATGCGGTGTTCTTCGCGGTGCTGATCGCCGACAACGCGGCGCCGCGGCTGCGCCGCCGCCGCATCCTGCGCGAACTGCGCGGCCGGCTGGCGCGCCAGGCCGCACGCGCCCACCGCACTCCCTCCTCTTCCGTCGCGCCCTGAGGGGCAGGAACACCGCATGCCGATGAACCCCACCCGCAAGCGCAGGCTCACCGTCGTGATCGTGGTGGCGATCGCCGCCGCACTGGCGATCGGCCTGGGCGTGTACGCGCTGCAGCAGAACATGAACTACCTGTTCACGCCTAGCCAGGTGCAATCGGGGCAGGCGGCGCAGTACAAGACCTTCCGCCTCGGCGGCATGGTCAAGGCCGGCTCGATCCAGCGCAGCAAGGACTCGCTGCAGGTCACCTTCACCGTGGTCGATGCCGACGGCGCGATGCCGGTGGAGTACACCGGCATCCTGCCCGACCTCTTCCGCGACAACCAGTCGGTGATCGCCACCGGCCACATGGCCGACGGCCGCTTCGTCGCCACCGAGGTGCTCGCCAAGCACGACGAGACCTACATGCCGAAGGAACTGAAGGACGCGATGGCCAAGGCGCACGCGCAGGCGAAGGTGAAGGAAGCCGCCGCGCAGGACAAGAGCCCATGACCCCCGAACTCGGCCAACTCGCGCTGGTGCTCGCCTTCCTGCTCGCGATCGCGCAAGGCGTGCTGCCCCTGCTCGGCGCCTGGCGCGGCAACCGCGCGCTGATGGCGGTGGCGCGGCCTGCCGTCGCCGGCCAGGCGGTGTTCGTGGGCACGGCTTTCCTGATCCTGGTGTGGGCCTTCCTGCATTTCGATTTCTCGGTGCAGTACGTGGCCGACAATTCCAACCTCGCGCTGCCCTGGTACTACCGCATCGCCGCGGTGTGGGGCGCGCACGAGGGTTCGCTGCTGCTGTGGATCCTGATCCTCAACCTGTGGACGGTGGCGCTGGCCGCGCTCAGCCACAGGCTGCCGGAGGTGTTCGCCGCGCGCGTGATGGGCGTGATGGGGCTGGTGTCGATCGGCTTCCTCGCCTTCATCCTGTTCACTTCCGATCCGTTCGGCCGGCTGCTGCCGATGCCGGCCGACGGCGCCGACCTCAACCCGGTGCTGCAGGACCCCGGCATGACCTTCCACCCGCCCGTGCTGTACATGGGCTACGTGGGCTTCTCGGTGGCGTTCGCGTTCTCCATCGCCGCGCTGCTGGGCGGCGAGGTGGAACAGGCCTGGGTGCGCTGGGCGCGGCCGTGGACGAACGCGGCCTGGGGCTTCCTCACCCTCGGCATCGTGGCCGGCAGCTGGTGGGCCTACGCCGAGCTGGGCTGGGGCGGCTGGTGGTTCTGGGACCCGGTGGAGAACGCCAGCTTCATGCCGTGGCTGGTGGGCGCGGCGCTGATCCACGCGCAGGCGATCACCGAGAAGCGCGGCGGCCTGCGCGCGTGGACCCTGCTGCTGTCGATCTTCGCGTTCTCGCTGTCGCTGCTGGGCACCTTCCTGGTGCGCTCGGGCGTGCTCACCTCGGTGCATGCGTTTGCCTCCGACCCGCGCCGCGGCGTGTTCATCCTGACCTTCCTCGCCATCGTGGTGGGCGGCTCGCTGCTGCTGTACGCGCTGCGGGCACCGAAGGTGGCGGGCGGCAAGCCGTTCAATGTCGTTTCGCGCGAGACGGCGCTGCTGATCGGCAACCTGATGCTGGCCACCGCGTCGGCCATGGTGCTGCTGGGCACGCTGTTCCCGCTGATCGGCGACGCGCTGCACCTGGGCCGCATCTCGGTGGGCCCGCCCTACTTCGGCCTGCTGTTCCCGCTGCTGATGGCGCCGGTGGTGGCGCTGCTGCCGTTCGGGCCGTTCCTGCACTGGGGCAAGGCGGGCGGCGGCGTGCTGAAGCAGGTGGCGCTGCGCGCAGGCATCGCGGCGCTGGCCTGCGCCATCGTGGCGGCGTTCTTCGTGCAGGGGCAGCTGAAGGCCATCGTCGGCGTGGCGTCGGCGGTGTGGATCGCGGTGGGCGTGCTGCTCTACGCGCTCAAGCGCTGGCGCGAAGTGCCGCGCGGCCGCCGCTACCCGGCCGAGATGGCGGGGATGCTGCTGGCGCACCTGGGCGTGGGGGTGTTCGTGGCCGGCGTGCTGCTGTCCGAATCACTCAGCGCCACCCACGACGTGCGCCTCGCCCCGGGTCAGAGCGAGCAGGTCGCCGGCTACGACTTCCGCTTCGACGGCGTACACCGCACCGTCGGCCCGAACTGGCATGCCGACCAGGGCGTGGTCACCGTGCTGCGCGACGGCCGCACCGTCACGGTGATGCACCCGCAGAAGCGCACCTACTCGCGCGAGCAGGTGCAGACCGAGTCGGCGGTGGACGCCGGCCTGTTCCGCGACCTGTACGTGGCGCTGGGCGAACCGATGGATGCGGGCAACATCGAAGGCGCGTGGGCGCTGCGCCTGTACTACAAGCCGTTCGTGCGCTGGATCTGGGGCGGCGGCGTGCTGATGATGCTGGGCGGCTTCGTCGCCGCCTGCGACCGCCGCTTCCGCATCAGGCGCATTGCCGCCGAGGCGGCGGCAGCGCCCGCCGCGGTCCCGCCGCAGGAGTCGCCGGCATGAAGCGGCTGATCCCGTTCCTCGTCTTCGTGCTGCTGGTGGGGCTGTTCGGCTTCGGCATCTGGTGGAACAGCTGGCACGACGCGCGCTACGTGCCCTCGCCGCTCATCGGCAAGCCCGCGCCTGCGTTCGCGCTGCCGAAGCTGGATGCGCCCGACCAGACCGTGACCAAGGCCAGCCTGCTCGGCAAGCCCTACCTGCTCAACGTGTTCGCCAGCTGGTGCGTCGCCTGCGCCGAGGAGCATCCGGTGCTGATGGCCGACGGCCGCCAGCTCGGCATCCCGCTGGTGGGCTACGACTACAAGGACGTGCCCGACGACGCCAGGCGCTGGCTGCGCGAGCACGGCAGCCCCTACGACCTCGTGATCGCCGACCAGTCCGGCCGCACCGCGATCGACTTCGGCGTGTACGGCGCGCCGGAAAGCTTCCTGATCGACGCGAAGGGCGTGATCCGCTACAAGCACATCGGCCCGCTCACGCCCGAGGTGATCGCCAGGGAACTGCAGCCGGCGATCGCCGCGGCCAGGCAGGAGGCGCCATGAGGCTGCGCCCCGTCCTGCTCGCCGCACTGCTGGCGTTCGCCGGCGCGGCATTCGCCGGCAGCGGCGCGATCGAACCGCTGCCGTTCAAGGACCACGCCCAGGAAGTGCGCTTCCAGCACCTCACCAAGCAGCTGCGTTGCCTGGTCTGCCAGAACGAGAACCTGGCCGATTCCAATGCCGACCTCGCCCGCGACCTGCGGCTGGAAGTGTTCCAGCTGATGCAGCAGGGCAAGAGCGATGCCCAGATCAAGCAGTACCTGGTGGACCGCTATTCCGATTTCGTGCTGTACGACCCGCCGCTGAAACCCGGCACCTGGCTGCTGTGGTTCGGGCCGCTGGCGATTCTCCTGGCCGGCGGCGTGGTGGTGGCGGTGGCGATACGCCGGCGCAACCGCGGCGACGGCGCCACCGACGACGACACGCCTGCCGACGGCAGGCAAGCCGGCAACGAGCCGGCCGACACGGGGGACGACTGGTGAAACTCGCGTTCTATCTGGTTGCCGCCGCCATGATCGCGGTGGCGCTGGCGCTGCTGCTGGTGCCCCTGCTGCGCGAAGGACGCCGGCACGGCCGCCCGCGTGGCGTCTTCGTGCTGGCACTGGGCATCGCCCTGCTGCTGCCGCTCGGCGCCGGTGCGCTGTACCTGCACATCGGCACGCCCCTGGCGCTGGATGGCGTGCCCGCTGCGCCGAAGCCCATGGATTTCCAGCAGGCGCTGATCGCACTGCGTGCGCACCTCCGGCAGCAGCCGGACGATGCGCAAGGCTGGGCCCTGCTCGCCCAGGCCACCACCGCGCTGAAGCAGCCTGACGAGGCGCGCGACGCCTGGGATCACGCGCTGAAGATCGATCCGAACGATGTGGCGGCGATGGTGGGTTGGGCAGAGACCGATTCGATGGCGCGCGACAACCACCTGATCGAGGGCCGCGCGCTCGACCTGCTGCATCACGCGCTGGAACTGCAGCCGGACAGCCAGCGCGCCCTGTGGCTGCTCGGCATCAGCCAGTTCCAGCACGCACGCTACGCCGACGCCGCGGCGACCTGGCGCAAGCTGCAGCCGCTGCTGGAACCGGGCTCGACCGTGGCCAAGGCGGTGGCCGAACAGATCGCGAGCGCCGACGCCCGCGCCGGCATCAAGCCTGCGGCGGAACCCGCGCCCGTCGCCAGCCAGGGCACCGCGCTGAAGGTGGAAGTGAGCCTGGCGCCGGCGCTCAAGGACAAGCTGCGGCCGGGCGACCAGCTCTACGTCTACGCCCGCGCGGTGAGCGGCCCGCCGATGCCGCTGGCGGTGGCGAAGCTGGCGGCCGACGCGCTGCCGGCCACGGTCACGCTTACCGACGCGATGGCGATGACGCCGGACCTGAAGCTGTCCTCGGTGGCGCGCGTGGTGGTAGCCGCGCGGATCAGCCACAGCGGCCAGCCGATCGCCCAGCCGGGCGACCTGGAAGGCAGCGCCGGCATCGTCGACACCGACCGCAAGGCGCCGATCGCCATTGCCATCGACCAGGTGCGCTGAGCATGGCCGACGCCCGCCGCTACTGCGCCCTGCCCTCACCGTTCCCGATGAAGCGCGGCGGCGCACTGCATGGCGCACACGTGGCCTACGAAACCTGGGGCACGCTCAACGCCGCGCGGGACAACGCCATCCTCGTGCTCACCGGCCTCTCGCCCAGCGCGCACATGATGTCCGGCGCGGAAGACCCGACGCCCGGCTGGTGGGAAGGCATGGCCGGCCCCGGCAAGGCCATCGACACCGACCGCTGGTTCGTGGTCTGCGTGAACTCGCTGGGCAGCGACAAGGGTTCCACCTGCCCCGCCTCGATCAACCCAGCCACCGGCGAGCCGTACCGGCTCGACTTTCCCGAGCTTTCGCTGGAAGACGTGGCCAACGCCGCGCACGCCGTGGTGCAGGGCCTCGGCATCGAACGCCTCGCCTGCCTGATCGGCTGCTCGATGGGCGGCATGGCCGCACTGGCCTACATGCTGCTGCACCCCGGCACGGTGCGCACCCACGTCAGCGTGGACACCGCGCCGCAGGCGCAGCCGTTCGCCATCGCGATCCGTTCGCTGCAGCGCGAGGCGATCCGGCTCGACCCCAACTGGGCCGGCGGCCACTACGACATCCACGGCGACGGCGAGCGCTACCCCGACATGGGCATGAGCATCGCGCGCAAGCTGGGCGTCATCACCTACCGCTCGGCGATGGAATGGAACGGCCGCTTCGCGCGCATCCGCCTCGACGCCGAGCGGCGCGAGGACCAGCCGTTCGGCTTCGAATTCCAGGTGGAGTCCTACCTCGAAGGTCACGCCCGCCGCTTCGTGCGCAGCTTCGACCCCAACAGCTACCTCTACCTGTCGCGCGCCAGCGACTGGTTCGACACCGCCGAATACGGCGGCGGCAACGTGATGGAAGGCCTCAAGCGCATCCGCGTCGAGCGCGCGCTGGTGATCGGCGTCAGCACCGATATCCTGTTCCCGCTGGAGCAGCAGGAGCAGATCGCCGCGGGCCTCGAGGCCGCCGGCGCCAGCGTGGACTTCGTCGCGCTCGACTCGCCACAGGGCCACGACGCGTTCCTGGTCGACATCGAGAACTACAGCCGCGCGATCGGCGGCTTCCTCGGCCGGCTCTGAACCACCCGGAACCCCGCCCGGGGCGCGCTGGTAGAATGGCGCCACCCAGCCAGCTTTGCGAGAACGCCATGCTCACCACCGAATTTCCGGGCTGTCGCCAGCTGATCGACGCGATCGACGCGGCGGTCGCCCAGGGCAGTACGCCGGCGATCACCGACAGCCTGCGCAACAGCCTGTGCCGGCTGATCCGCGGCAACGAGATCCAGCTGCCGGAATGCGTGCTGGAGACCGCCGAAGGCCGCTACGCGCGGCGCGAGCTGTACCGCAGCGAGGACCACGGCTATTGCGTGGTGGCGATGACCTGGGGCCCCGGCCAGGGCACCCCGATCCACGACCATGCGGGCATGTGGTGCGTGGAAGGCGTGTGGCGCGGTGCACTGGACGTGGTGCAGTACGAGCGCATGGACGACGCGGAAGGCCACTGCCGCTTCCAGCCCGTGGGCTCGGTACAGGCCGGCCCCGGCTCCGCCGGCAGCCTGATCCCGCCGCACGAATACCACACCATCCGCAATCCCAGCGACCGCGACATCGCGGTCAGCCTGCACATCTACTCCGGCAACATGACCCGCTGCGCGGTGTTCCAGCCGCTGACCGGCAACGAAGGCTACGAGCGCTGCGAACGCCAGCTGGGCCTCGACCCCGTGCACTGAAGCCGGCATAATGCCCAATCCACATGCCGGTGTGGCGGAATGGTAGACGCGGCGGACTCAAAATCCGCTTCTGGCGACAGAGTGTAGGTTCGAGTCCTATCACCGGTACCACGTGGGAGAACCAAGGCCGCCTCGCGCGGCCTTTGTCGTTTCCGCGCCTCCCGCAGGCGCGATGACCGGCCGCCTCACTGCACCAGCGGCGAAGCGGCCGCTTCCAGCTCCACGCCTTCCAGCGCGGCCTGGCCGGCCAGCACGCGCACGTACTGGCCGAGCGCACGCCGTTCGGCGGCGGCGCGCAGCTCCCGCTCCACCCGCCCGGCCACCGCCACGAACGGCAGCTGCTCGCCGGGGATGCGCCGATCCACCGCCACGATGTGGAAACCGTAGCGGGTGTTCACCAGCCCGGGGAGGATGCCCAGCTGGCTGCCTTCGAACACCGCCTTCTCGAACTCGGGCACGCTGGCGCCGCGTTGCAGCTGGCCGAGCTGGCCGCCCTGCGCGCCGGAGGGGCAGTTGGACTTCTCGCGGGCGCGCGCCTCGAACAGCTGCGGCTGCGCCAGCAGCTCCTGCAGCATCGCCTCGGCCACCGCGCGGATCGCCGGCACCGGCGTGCCGGGCGTCACCTGGAACAGGATGTGCCGCGCGTGCACCAGCTCGCCGCTGCGGTAGCGTTCGGGGTGGGCGTCGTACCAGCGGCGGCATTCCTCCGGCGTGGGCTCGGGCACGCGCACCTCGCGCGCCAGCAGCTGCTCGACCGCCTCGGCGCCGGCCTCGGCGCCGGCATCCGCCTCCAGCAGTCCGAGTTCCAGCGCGCGCTGGCGTAGCAACTCGTGCACCGCGGCCAGCTCGTCGCTGGGCCAGTCGGCGGCCGCAACGTCGACGCCGTTGACGCGCACGCTCACGAGTGCACCGCCCGCTTGCGCGTGCGCACCAGCTGGTAGGGCCGGAACAGGTAGGCGACGCTGCCGACGCCGCTCCAGATGTGCACCATGCGGGTGAACGGCGAGACCAGGAAGATGGTGAAGCCGAGCAGGATGTGCAGCTGGTACACCCATGGCGTGCCCTGCAGCAGCAACGCATTGCCGCCGTGGAACAGCACCACGCCCTGCACGTAAGCCACCAGCCGCTCGAACATCGCGCCGTCCATGTGCTGCGCCGACATCGGCACCGTGGCCAAACCCAGCAGCAGTTGGAGCCACAGCATGACGACGATGCTGATGTCCCACGCGCGGCTGTTGCGGCGCACGCGCGGATCGCCCAGCCGGCGCCAGATCAGGAGGCTGAGGCCAATGATGGCCACCGCGCCGGCCGGGCCGCCCACCGCCATCGCCAGCAGCTGGTGCTGGCCCGGGCTCATCAGCCACAGCACCAGCGACTCGGGCATCAGGAAGCCGGCGAAGTGGCCCAGCACCACCACCAGCACGCCGTAGTGGAACAGGTTGGAGCCCCAGCGCAGCGTCTTCGCGCGCAGCACCTGCGAGGAGTCGCTCTTCCACGAGTACGGCTCGCGGTCGTAGCGGATCAGGCTGCCCAGCAGCAGCACGCTGAGGCAGATGTAGGGGTAGATGCCGAACAGGAACTGGTTCCAGGCGGGAGACAGGGTCATGGCAGGCACTCCTGGACGGAAGCGGGATCGGTGGTCATGGCGTAGTCCCGGCAGGCCGCTCGAAGGCTGGACGTTCTTCCCAGCTCTGGTCGAGATCCTCGGGCGGCGGTATCGGCGTGTGCGGGTCGAGGCCCTCCTCGCCGGCCAGCGCCAGCAGGGCGGCAGGCACCGCGGCGTAACGGCTGCCGCGGTGGGCCAGCGCATTGCCCAGCTTGCGCAGCACGTGGGCACACTCGCCCAGCAGCTCGGGCGTCTCGGCCGGATCGCAGCAGCTCAGGTACTCCAGCAGCACCGGCAGGTGATCGGGCAGCTCGTGGCCGCGTTGTTCCAGCCCGATCCGCTGGTAACGCTCGCGCAGCTCCAGCATCGCCGAGCCGCGCTCGCGGCCGTCGCCATGCACGTGCTCGAACAGGTTCAGCGAGGTGGAGCGGCCGCGGTCGAACAGCTCGACGTAGCGCGCCTCGGCATCGAGCTGTTCGCCTTGCCCCAGTTCGCCGGCCAGCGCGAGCAGCTCGCCGCGGCGCTGCGCGTCGAGGCCGCGCGCCGCACGCAGCGCGCCGGCGATCTCCGGCAGCGCGGCGCGCAGCTCCTCGTCCGGGTAGGCCAGCAGCGCGGCCAGCGCACGCAGGGTGATGGCGTGTTCGTTGCGCATCAGGTGTCGTCGTCGACCATGCGGATGGGGATCATCTTGCGCCGGCCCATCTTGCCGCCGAACAGGCCGGCCTTGGCGTCGATGCCGTCGCAGCCGTTGCCGAAGGTGAAACCGCAGCCGCCGCGCAGCTGGTAGGCGTTCTCGGCCTCCTCGCGGTGCGCAGTGGGGATCACGAAGCGGTCTTCGTAGTTGGCGATGGCGAGGTAGCGGTGCATCGCCTCGGCGGTGGCCTCGTCCAGGCCCACCGCAGCGAGCATGGCCGGGTCCTGCGGTTCGCCCAGCTGGCGCGCGCGGAACCACGCACGCATCGCCAGCATGCGCTTCAGTGCGCCGGTGACCGGTGCCTCGTTGCCGGCGGTGAGCAGGTTGGCGAGGTAGCGCACCGGGATGCGCAGCGAGTCCACGTCGGGCAGGCCGTGGTCGGTGCTGTCGATGGCGCCGGCGTTGGCGTGCGCCTGGATCGGCGACAGCGGCGGCACATACCACACCATCGGCAGGGTGCGGTACTCCGGGTGCAGCGGAAAGGCGATCTTCCACTCCACCGCCATCTTGTAGGTGGGCGACTTCCTCGCCGACTCGATCCACTCGGCCGGTACGCCGTCGGCCAGCGCCTGGCGCTGCACTTCCGGGTCGTGCGGATCGAGGAACACATCGAGCTGGGCCTGGTACAGGTCGTGCGGGTTCTCGGTGGCGGCGGCCGCATCGATGCGGTCGGCGTCGTAGAGCAGCACGCCCAGGTAGCGGATGCGGCCCACGCAGGTTTCCGAGCACACCGTGGGCAGGCCGGCCTCGATGCGCGGATAGCAGAAGGTGCACTTCTCTGCCTTGCCGCTCACCCAGTTGTAGTAGATCTTCTTGTACGGACAGCCGGAGACGCACATGCGCCAGCCGCGGCACTTGTCCTGGTCGATCAGGACGATGCCGTCCTCCTCGCGCTTGTAGATCGAGCCGGAAGGGCACGAGGCCACGCAGGTGGGGTTGAGGCAGTGCTCGCACAGCCGCGGCAGGTACATCATGAAGGTGTTTTCGAACTGGCCGTAGATGTCCTTCTGCACGGCCTCGAAGTTGTAGTCGGCGCTGCGCTTGGCGAACTCGCCGCCGAGGATCTCCTCCCAGTTCGGGCCCCACTCCACCTTGTCCATGGTGCGGCCGGAGATCAGCGAGATCGGCCGCGCCACCGGCGCGGTGGGGAGTTCCGGCGCGGTCTGCAGGTTCTCGTAGTCGAACGTGAACGGCTCGTAGTAGTCGTCGATCTGCGGCATCGCCGGATTGGCGAACAGCTTCGCCAGCACCGCGAAGCGCCCCCCCTGCTTCGGCACCAGCTTGCCGCTGGCCTTGCGTTCCCAGCCGCCCTTCCAGCGCTCCTGGTTTTCCCAGTCCTTGGGGTAGCCGATGCCGGGCTTGCTTTCGACGTTGTTGAACCACGCGTATTCCATGCCCTTGCGCGAGGTCCACACGTTCTTGCAGGTGACCGAACAGGTGTGGCAGCCGATGCACTTGTCGAGGTTCAGCACCATCGCGATCTGTGCGCGGATCTTCATCAGCGGGCCTCCACCAGCTTGGTATCGAGTTCTTCCTCACGGGCCTTGCGTTGCACGCGGTCCATCCAGTCCACCTTGGCGAGCTTGCGCACGATCACGAACGAATCGCGGTTGGCGCCGGTGGTGCCGTAGTAGTTGAGCCCGTACGACAGTTGCGCGTAGCCGCCGATCATGTGGGTGGGCTTGACGACCGTGCGCGTCACCGAGTTGTGGATGCCGCCGCGCTGGCCGGTCACCTGCGAGCCAGGCACGTTCACGATCTTCTCCTGCGCGTGGTACATCAGGCACATGCCTTCCTTCACGCGCTGGCTGACCACCGCGCGCGCGGTCAGCGCACCGTTGGCGTTGAAGCACTCGATCCAGTCGTTGTCCTCGATGCCGGCCTTCCTGGCGTCCACCTCGGAGATCCACACGATCGGGCCGCCGCGCGAAAGCGTCAGCATGATCAGGTTGTCGGTATAGGTGCTGTGGATGCCCCACTTCTGGTGCGGGGTGATGAAGTTCAGCACCACTTCGGGATGGCCGTTGTCCTTCCTGCCCAGAAGCGGCGCGGTCGCGTGCATGTCGACGGGCGGGCGGTACAGCGCGAAGCCTTCGCCGAAATCGCGCATCCAGGCGTGGTCCTGGTAGAACTGCTGGCGGCCGGAGAGGGTGCGCCAGGGAATCAGTTCGTTGACGTTGGTCCAGCCGGCGTTGTAGCTGACGTGCTCGCTCTCGATGCCCGACCAGGTGGGCGAGGAGATGATCTTGCGCGGTTGCGCCTGGATGTCGCGGTAGCGGATCTTCTCGTCCTCGCGGGCTCGCGCGAGGTGGGTATGGTCGCGGCCGGTGATCTTCGACAACGCGGCCCACGCCTTCACCGCCACCTCGCCGTTGGTTTCCGGCGCGAGATACATGATGGTCTCGGCGGCGTCGATGTCGCTGAAGATGCGCGGTCGACCCTTGGCCGGGCCGTCGTCGACGGTGTAGTTGAGTGCAGCCAGCCCCTTCACTTCATGCTCGGTGTTCCAGGCAATGCCCTTGCCGCCGTTGCCGAGCTTGTCCATCAGCGGCCCCAGCGAGGTGTAGCGCGCGTAGGTCGCCGGGTAATCACGCTCGACGGTGACGATGTTGGGTGCGGTGACACCGGGGACCAGTTCGCACTCGCCCTTCTTCCAGTCGCGCACTTCGAACGGCTGCGCGATCTCGGCCTTCGTGTCGTGCAGGATCGGCACCAGCACCACGTCCTTCTCGACGCCCAGCACGCCCTCGGAAAGTTCCGAGAATTTCTTCGCGACGGCCTTGAAGATTTCCCAGTCGCTCTTCGATTCGAATACCGGGTCCACCGCTGCCGACAGCGGATGGATGAACGGGTGCATGTCGGTGGTGTTGAGGTCGTTCTTCTCGTACCACGATGCGGTCGGCAGCACCACGTCGGAATACAGGCACGAGGTGGACATCCGGAAGTCCAGCGTCACCACCAGGTCGAGCTTTCCTTCCGGTGCCGGATCATGCCATTCCACTTCCTCCGGCTTCACGCCGCCGTCCTCGCCGAGGTCCTTGCCCTGCAACCCGCAGCGGGTGCCGAGGAAGTGCTTCAGGAAATATTCGTGGCCCTTGCCGGACGAGCCGAACAGGTTGGAGCGCCAGATGAACAGGTTGCGCGGGAAGTTCACCGGGTTGTCCGGGTCCTCGCAGGCCATCCTGATGTCGCCCGATTTCAGCGCCGCCGCCACGTAATCCTTCGCGTCCTTGCCGGCAGCCGCGGCATCGCGCGCAACATCCAGTGGATTGCGATCCAGTTGCGGCGCGGATGGCATCCAGCCCATGCGTTCGGCGCGCACGTTGCAGTCGATCAGGGTGCGGCCATGGCGCGAGGCATCCGCCAGCGGCGAAAGTTGCTCGGCGGTCTTCAGCGTTTCGTAGCGCCACTGGTCGGAGTGCGCGTAGAAGAACGAGGTGCCGCACATGTGCCGCGGCGGGCGCACCCAGTCCAGCGCGAACGCCAGCGCGGTCCAGCCGGTCTGCGGGCGCAGCTTCTCCTGGCCGACGTAGTGCGCCCAGCCGCCGCCGGACACGCCCACCGTGCCGCACAGCATCAGGAAGTTGATGATGCTGCGGTAGTTCATGTCCTGGTGGTACCAGTGGTTCATGCCCGCACCGATGATCACCATCGAACGGCCGCGGGTCTTCTCGGCGTTGTGGGCGAAGCCGCGCGCCACTTCGATGACATGCGCTGCGGGCGTTCCGGTGATGGCTTCCTGCCACGCCGGCGTGTAGGCGACGTTGTCGTCGTAGCTCGTCGCGCATTCGCCACCGAGTCCGCGGTCGAGCCCGTAGTGCGCGCACAGGAGGTCGAATGCCGTGGCGACGACCATTTCGCCGTTCTTCGTGGCGAGCTTGCGCACCGGCACGCGCCGCATCAATACGCCATCGGCGCCCTGCGCGTTGGCGGTGAAGTGCGGGTTGGCGACGCCGCCGAAATACGGGAATGCCACGTCGGCGACTTCGTCGCGGTGGTCGAGTTGCGTCAGTTGCAATTCGGTGTCGCGACCGTCGCCGGATTTTTCCTCGAGGTTCCACTTGCCGTGGTCGGGGCTGTCCTTCTCCGGCCAGCGGAAACCGATCGAACCCGTCGGCACCACGGGCCGGCCATCCCTGTCGAAACCGACCGTTTTCCAGTCGGCGTTGCCGGGCGAACCCAGGTCGCCCTCGAAATCGCTGGCGCGCAGATACCTGTCGGGCACCCAGCGCGCACCATCGCGGCGCAGCGTGACCAGCAGGGGCAGGTCAGTGTACTTGCGGCAATATTCCTGGAAGTAGGGCACCTGCCGGTCGATGAAGAATTCCTTCAGGATCACATGGCCCATCGCCATCGCGGTGGCGGCGTCGGTGCCCTGCTTCGGATGCAGCCAGAGGTCGGAGAGCTTGGCGACTTCCGAATAGTCCGGCGTCACCGCCACGACCTGCGTGCCGTTGTAGCGCGCCTCGACGAAGAAATGCGCGTCGGGCGTGCGCGTCTGCGGCACGTTCGAGCCCCACGCGATGATGTAGCTCGAGTTGTACCAGTCAGCCGATTCGGGTACGTCCGTCTGTTCACCCCAGGTCTGCGGGCTGGACGGCGGCAGGTCGCAGTACCAGTCGTAGAACGACAGCAGCGCGCCGCCGATCAGGTTGAGATAACGCGACCCCGACGCGAACGACACCATCGACATCGCCGGGATCGGCGAGAAGCCGGCCACGCGGTCGGGACCGTGATGCCGGATCGTGTACACGTTGGCCGCGGCGACGATTTCCAGCACCTCGTCCCACTTCGCGCGCACGAAGCCGCCGAGGCCGCGCACGGCCTTGTAATCCCTGGCTTGCGGATCGGCCATCAGCGCGGCCCACGCTTCGACCGGCTGCAGCGTCTTGCGCGCCTCGCGCCAGCGCTTCAGCAGCCGCCCGCGCACCATCGGGTACTTCAGGCGGTTGGCGCTGTACAGGTACCAGGAGTACGAGGCGCCGCGCGAACAGCCGCGCGGCTCGTGATTGGGCATGCCCGGGCGCGTGCGCGGGTAATCCGTCTGCTGCGTTTCCCAGGTCACCACGCCCTGCTTGACGTGGATCTTCCAGCTGCAGCCGCCGGTGCAGTTCACGCCATGCGTGGAGCGCACCACCTTGTCGTGCGACCAGCGGTTGCGGTAACCGTCTTCCCACTGGCGCGCCTCGACGCGCACCTCGCCCCAGCCGTTGGAGAAGGGTTCGCGCGGACGCGAGAAATAGCGCAGGCGTTCCAGGAACTGGCCCATGGCGGCAACCTCAAGCTTGTTTTGCGGGAGACGGGTTCTGGCGGCCGCGGAAATCCACCTGCCGCACCTCGGTGAAGAAGATCAGGATCAGCGCCACGATCACGACGCCGTAGAGCAGCATGAAGGCGCTGGAGCGGATGCCCAGCCAATCCAGCAGCGCGCCCCAGATGATCGGCAGCAGGAAGCCGCCCAGGCCGCCGGCCATGCCCACGATGCCGGTGACCACGCCCAGGTTTCCGGAAAAGTCGTCGCCCAGGTACTTGAAGGTGGAGGCCATGCCGAAGGCCAGCGCCACGCCCAGCACGAACAGCAGCGGCACGAACAGCCAGAGCCCCAACCCGATGTGGAACGCGGCCGGCCCGCGGATGGTCTGCACCACCAGCTGGGTCTGCGGATAGGAGAGCAGGAACAGCATCACCGACGCCACCCACAGCACCCACCAGGTGGTGGCGTGCGCGCCGAACCTGTCCGCCAGCGCGCCACCCAACGCGCGCAGCACACCGGCCGGCAGCGAGAAGCTGGCGGCCAGCGCCGCCGCCATGCCGATCGCCACGCCGTACTCGCCGACGAAATACTGCGGCATCCACAGCGACAGCGCGGTGAAGCCGCCGAAGGTCAGCGAGTAGTACTGGCAGTACTTCCACACCCGGGGATCGCGCAGCACGCGCAGCTCCGCGCCCATGCCCGGCGCCTTGCCGCCCTGGCCCACGCCCGGATCGGGTGCCGCCAGCAGCCAGAACAGCGCGGCGGTGGCCAGAAGCGCCACCGCGTAGATGCGCGGCACCATCCGCCAGCCGTAGTGGCTCACCAGCAACGGCGTCACGAACAGGTTCAGCGCCGCACCGCTGGTGCCCGCGCCGAACACGCCCATGGCGAAGCCGCGCCGCGAGGCGGGAAAGAAGCGCGCCACGTAGGGCGTGCCCACCGCGAACGAAGCGCCCACCGTACCGAGCACCAGACCCGCCAGCAGGAACTGCCACAACTGGCCCGCGTAGCCCAGCAGCCACACCGGCAGCGCGCAGGCCACCAGCAGCGCCGTCATCACCAGGCGACCGCCGAAGCGGTCGGTCCAGATGCCCAGCGGCAGGCGCAGCACCGCGCCGCTCAGCACCGGCGTGGCGGTGAGCAGGCCGAACTCGGTGGCATTGAGGCCAAGCTCCTGGCGGATCGGGATGCCGATCACGCCGAACATCATCCAAACCGCGAAACACACCACGAACGCGAACGTGCTGGCGAACAACACACGGTAGGCAACACCCATCGCGCTGGCCTCCATCGGCTGGCTGGTTCCCTGACGGCACCGCCCGGACATCCTACGACACGCGGCGCCGCTGTCCTTGCCTGCGGTCAAGTTCGCCGCCCCTCGCGGCGCGCCACAACCCCGCTGCCCACCATCGCCGACACCGCGTAAAACCGAAGTGACGGCGGCTCCTCAAGCGGGCCAGCAGCGGATTGCCGACGGGGGCAGGCTCAGCCGCACGGTTCCGCCCGCGTCGCCGGACGAAAGGCTGGCCCACAGCCGGGCCTGTCCGCAGCGCAGGCCGACGCAACGGCCGTGCGCGATTATTTGCCGCAGCTCCACGCGGGCCGCGATGGCGTCGGCCGGGGCGGCATCCGCGTCATGCAGCACGACCGCTTCCGGCGCGACGTGCCAGTCCACCACGGTGCCGTCGGCCAACGCGGTGCGCACCGGCAGCGACACGCCCGCCTCCTCCCACACGAGGCGCTGCGCTTCGGCGACACCCGCGAGCCGGCCACGCAGCACGTTGCGCAGGCCAAGCAGCCGCGCGGCTGCACCGCTGACCGGCTGCGCATGCACGTCCGTGGGCGCGCCCACCTGCACGATGCGGCGCCCGTGCATCAGTACAAGCCGGTCGGCCACTGCGGCCAGCGCGGGATCATGGCTCACCGCCAGCGCGGGGATGCCCGCCGCATGCACTTCGGCGATCAGTTCGGCCAGCACGTCGTCGCGGGTGGCCGGGTCCAGCGCCGAGGTGGGTTCATCCAGCAGCAGCAGCTGCGGCCGCCGCGCCAGTGCGCGAGCCAGCGCCACACGCTGCTGCTGGCCGCCGGAAAGTTGTGCGGGACGCCGTTCAGCCAGCGCGGCCAATCCCAACCGCTCCAGCCACGCGACGGCCTCGTCGCGGCGGCGCGGACCGCGCAGTGCGAAGGCCACGTTCCGCCACGCGTTCAGATGCGGAAACAGTGCGTGCCCCTGCGGCAGGTAACCCACCGCGCGCCGTTGCGGCGGCAGGCCGCCGAAGGGTTCGCCCTGCGCCGGCAGCAGGCCGGCGATGGCGCGCAGCAGCAGCGACTTGCCCTCCCCGCTTGCGCCCAGCAGCACGGTGAAACCCTCCACCTCGAAGCGGGCGGAGAGCGCCACCGGGTGCGCGATGCGGTAGTCGATCCGCATCAGGCCAGCCTCCGCCGCACCGCGAGCCCCAACGCCAGCGGCAGCGGCAGGGCGACCAGGAAGAACACCCACAGCAGCGGATACACCGCCGACAGGCCGATGTCCTGCAGGTTGGTCCACAGCTTCACCGGGATGCCCTGCGGGTAATACGCCACGATCAGCACCACGCCGAACTCGCCCAGCGCGCGCACCCAGGCCAGCGCCACCGCCGCGGCCAGACCCAGCCTGGCCAGCGGCAGGCTGACGTGGAAGAAGCTGCGCGCCGGCGAATGGCCCAGCGTCAGCGCGATCTGCTCCAGCTCGCGCGGCACGCCCTCGAAGGCGGCGCGCGCCGCAAGCACGTAGTACGGCAGCGCCGCATAGAACTGCGCCATCACGAAGGCCGGCGCCGAGTTGGTGAGCAGCAGGCCGGCGCGTTCCAGCAGTCGCCCGGCCGGGCCGTAGGGGCCGTACATCGTGGCCAGCAGCAGGCCCATCGCCAGCGGCGGCGTGAGCAGGGCCAGCAGCAGCAGCGCATCGATCAGCCACTGTCCGCGCACGCGATGACGGGCCAGCCACCACGCCAGCGGCGTGCCCAATGCCACGATCAGCCCCAGCGCGACCAGGCTCAATCCCAGCGACACCGCCACCGCACTGCCGTCGCCCGGGGCGAAGCCGGGATGGCGCCAGTCGGTGGCGACTGCGAGGCCGACGAACGGCGTGGCCAGCAGCAGCAAGGTCAGCGCCGCGATGAACGCCGTCAGGCCTGGCGTCCGTGCGCCCCTGCTCACAGCGCGTTCCCGTGTGGCGGCCCGTAGCCGCGCTCGTGCAGCATCGCCTGCCCCTGCGCGCTGCGCATGAACCGCACGAAGGCGCGCCCCAGCGCAGGCTGCTTCGCATCGGCCGGCACCGCGGCGTAGAACACCAGCGGCTGCGCCTCGATCTGCTTGCCGCCGGCCAGCGTGAAACCGGCCTTGGCGTACCACGGTGCCTGCATCGCCGGCTGCGCGAGGTCGATCTCCGCAGGCAGGTCGACGGTGGGCAGGCGGTGCGAGAACGCCGCGCTGGCGTAACCGATCGCGGCGTCGATCTGGCCCGCTTCCAGCCGCGACATCAGCGAGGCCTCGGCGAAGATCTGCCGTGGATTCCGGAGGTCGCCGGCGACCTGCCGCAGCAGGTCGGGCTGGCGGTAGTAGCGCGACGCCAGCTGCAGGGTGAGCAGCGCGTTGGCACCCTGCGGATCCACCGCGGGATCGGTGCGGCCGAAGCGCAGGCCGGGTTCGCACAGCACCTCGTACCAGGGCTTCCGGCCCTGCGCTGCCGCGGCGAAGTCGGGGGCGTAGCGGCTCTTCGGGCTGTAGACCAGCACCATGCGCGTGCTGGCCACCGGCACCGCGTGGTCCACCAGGCCGGCCTGCTGCAGCAGCCTGATCGGGCCGGGCGTGATGGCCACGAACACGTCGGCCTGCAGCTGCCGGCCGGCCAGCAGGCGCGCCAGCGCGTACGAACCCTGGCCGATGCCCTGGTAGCTGGCGTGCTGCGCCTTCGCCACGGCGGGGCCGAGGTCGCGATCCATCAGCACACCCATCGAGCCGGCGTAGGCCACGCGCAACACCGGCGCATCGCCGGCCAGCGCGACCAGGCTGCGCAGCAGGAGCAGCGGCGCGAGCCAGCGCAGGCGGCGCGCGAGGCGGCTCACGCCCCGCCCTCCTTGCCCGCGCGGCGCTGGCGCACGCTGTCGCGCACGTCCACGTCGAACAGCACCTCGAGCACGGCGCCGTCCGGCGCGGTCAACGCGAACGACAGGCCGTCGCGGCTGGGCAGGCGCGCGGCGAGTTCGCGCACCGCGGACTCCGCCAGCTCCATGCGCCAGCCGTCGTCGCTGCGCCGCCAGCCGTGCTGCGCGGCCAGCGCGAGTTGCTGGCGCTCGTTGCGGCCGTCGGGCCAGCGAATGGCGTTTTCCACGGTGTGGCCGGCCAGCAGGCGCGCCAGTTCCGCCTCGTCGATGCGCAGGCGCAGCGCCTGTCCCTGCAGTTGCACTTTCATCGGCTCGCCTCGTTCCAGCTTGCCTCGGTATTGCAGTCGGCCAGTTGCGCGATTTCATCGGGGCCGAGCGCGATCTCTGCACAGCCCAGCGCCTGCTGCAGCGCACGCAGCGAGCGCTGGCGCGGCCCGCGTTCACCCAGCAGTGCGGCGAGCAGCGCACGGCTCGCCGCATCGAGGCGGAAGCGCATCGGCAGCACGTGGCCGGCGCAGCGCAGGCCGCGCGCCTGCGGCTGCTCCGTGCGCAGCCGGCGCAGCAGCGCGGCGCCGAGCAGGGGCATGTCCACCGGGACCACCAGCAGGTCGGCATCGCCCGCCACGGCTTCGGCGATGCCGGCCAGGCCGCCCAGCGGGCCGAGACCGGGCTGTGCATCGGCGATGCCGCGGTAGGCGGGGCGATCGCCGCTCACCCGCGACTCGTCCACGCCGGCGGCACGCAACGCGTCGAGCTGGCGTTCAAGCAGCGGACGGCCGTGCCAGTCCAGCAGCGCCTTGTCGCGCCCCATGCGCGCGGACCGGCCGCCGGCCAGCACCACGCCGATGCACGGCGGGCGTTCAGCGGTCGTGGGCATGGCCGGCATGGTCGTGCCCGTGATCGTGCCGCTCGGCGTCGCGCTGTTCCTCGCACAGCGAGCAGCCTTCGCTCCAGGCGCTGTCGCCGTCCAGGTAATGCTCCTGCTTCCAGATCGGCGCCTCGTGCTTCACCGCCTCGATGGCGAAACGGCAGGCGCGGAACGCCTCGTCCCGATGCGGCGTGCCCGCAGCCACCACCACGGCGAGGTCGCCGATGGCGAGATCGCCCTTCGCGTGGGCGATCCACAGCTTCAGCGGCGTGCCCACCTCGGCCCGCGCGCGTTCGCCGATGGTGCGAAACATGCGCAGCGCCAGTGGCTCGAACAGGTCGTAGCTGATGCCGGTGACGATGCGGCCCACGTTGTGGTCGCGTACCCGGCCGATGAACGTGGCGATGCCGCCGAAGCGCGGGGCGCTCACGAAGTCGAGTGCCGCCGCCACGTCCAGCGCGGCCACGCGGCGTTCCACCACGGCGACGTGCAGGTCTTGCGGCTCCATCGTCTCAGCCTCCGCTCACCGGCGGCAGCACGACCAGTTCCACGCCCGCGGGCACCGTGCGGTGGTTGTGCAGGATCTCCTCGGCGCTGGCGAAGGCGGAACGGCGCACCAGTCCTGCGGGAATCGCCGGCGCGTGTCCGGCGAGGTACGCCGCGAGCCGTTCGCGCAGCTCGGCGATGCTGCTGCCGGGCGGCACCTCCAGTTCCACGTGGCCGCTGGCATCGGCCTCGCGCAGCGCGCCGTACAGGGCGATCCGGATCTTCATGCCGCGCTCCCACCGATGTCCAGGGTTTCCAGATGGCCGAGGCCGCACACCTCCACGAGAGTGCCCGCCGGCAAGGCCGCGGCATCGAGCGGCACCACCACCCAGGCATTGGCCTCGGCCAGTGGACGGATGCGGTAGGACTCCTGTCCCGGCAGCACCTGCGCCGCGAGTTGCCCCTGCGCATCCAGCGCTACGCGCGCCTTGAGGTGGAAGCGCAGGCGCGGCTTCTTCGCGTAGTCGGCAGCCAGCGGCACCCGCCACGGTACTTCCTGCCGCAGGCCCAGCATGGCGCGCAGCGCCGGCTCCACGAAGAAGCGCAGCCCCACCGCCACCGCGATGGGGTTGCCGGGCAGGCCGAAGAACAGCGTGCCGTCGGGCAGCCGCGCGAACAGCAGCGGCTTGCCGGGGCGGATCGCCAGCTTGTGGAAGATGGCCTCCGCGCCCAGCCGCTGCAGCGCTTCGGGCACGAAGTCGTAGCGACCCATCGACACCGCGCCGGTGGACACCACCACGCGTGCGCCGGCGGCGCGGGCACGCGCGAAGGCGGCGAGGAAGGCATCCACCTCATCGCCCACCGTTTCGGCGCGCACGAGTTCGGCGCCGGCGCGCGGCAGGCGCGCGGCAAGGAAGGGCCCGTTGGAATTGCGGATCTGCCCAGCCCCCAGCGGCACCGCCGGGTCGTCCACCAGTTCGCGGCCGGTGCACAGCACCGCCACGCGCGGGCGTTCGGCCACCGTCACGCGATCCACGCCCAGCGCGGCGAGCAGCATCAGCTGCTGCGGCGCCAGCACCGTGCCCGCGGCGAGCACGGCTTCGCCTGCCGCCACGTCGGAGCCGGCGCGGCGCACGTTGTCCCCGGCGGCCACCGCGGCGAGCAGGCGCACGCGCGGCGACGCCTCCAGCCGCTCGGTCTGTTCCACCGGGATCACGCGGTCCAGACCCTCGGGCAGGCACGCGCCGGTCATGATTTCCCACGCGCCGCGCCTTGCCTTCGCGGCGCCATCGCCCGCGGCCTGCTCGCCTTCGATGGGCCAATCGCTGCCCGCGGCCAGCGCTTCCGCGCCGCCGCCCAGCGCGTAGCCGTCCATCGCCGAGTTGTCGAACGGCGGCAGTGCACCGGGCGCGAGTACCGGCGCGGCGAGCACGCGGCCCATCGCCGCGGCCACGGGCACCTCCTGCGCGGGAAGCGGTGCGCAGGCGGCAAGGATCAGGCGCACGGCCTCGGCCGGATCGAGCAGGGCGTGGTTCATGCGTGGCCCTCGCCCGCGATCATCGCCAGCGCATGCGCGAGGATGGGCGCGAGGATGTCCATGCCCTGCGCCACCGCCTTCGCGCTGCCGGGCAAGGCGATCACCAGCGTTTCGCCCAGCAGCACCGCCTCGGCGCGGCTCAGCCAGGCCAGCGGCGTGTGCTGGCTGCTCTCGCTGCGGAACATTTCCGCGATGCCGGGCACGCGGCGCTCGGCCACCTGCGCCAGCGCCTCGGGCGTCACGTCGCGCGGCCCGAGCCCGGTGCCGCCGGTGCACAGCACCAGGCGCACGCCGGCGGCGGCCAGCTCGCGCAGGCGCGCGGCCAGCGGCGCGGCCTCGTCGGCGCGCACCTCGGCGGGACCGACGTCCGCACCGAGCGCGCGCAGGCCTTCCACCAGCACGGCGCCGGAGACGTCCTCGTACTCGCCGCGCTGGGCGCGGTCGCTCAGGGTGACCACGGCGGCGGGCACACCCTCCAGCCGTGGCGCCGCGTGGGGGCGGTAGTGCGCGCGCTCGGCCTCGCTGATGCCGTCGGGGTGGAACCACAGCCCTTTCTTGCCGCCCTCCTTGAACAGCAGCCGCACGCCGCCGATGGCAAGCGCGGGCTGCACCGGCTTGGTGAGGTCGTAGAGCGTAAGCAGGGCCGCGTTGACGCCGGCCAGCGCCTCCATCTCCACGCCGGTGCGCGCGCAGGTGGCCGCCTCGCAGTACACGCGGATCGCCTGGCGTTCGGCCACCGGCTCGCAGCGCAGCTCCAGGTATTCCAGCGGCAGCGGATGGCACAGCGGCATCAGCTGCGAGGCGTTCTTCGCGCCCTGCAGGCCGGCGATCTCGGCCATCGCGATGGCGTCGCCCTTGGGCAGCCGCTTCGCCACGATGTCGTCGAAGGCGCTGCCGGCGTACAGCTCGCCCACCGCCACCGCGCGGCGCGCGGTGGCGCGCTTGCGGCGCACGTCGGCCATGTGGAAGGCGGCGCTCTCGGACGGGGCGCGTTCCTCGCGCTGGGGCATGGATCAACCTCCGGTGGATGCGAGATGGGGCGTGATGCCGGTGCGGCCTTCGTGCAGGAAATGCCCCTGCTCCTTGCGGCCGATCTGGCCGCCGATGGCGCGCACCAGCTCGTCGAGCTGGTCGTCGCGCTGCAGCCAGGACCGCAGCGGAATGCCGAACTCGCCGAACAGGCACAGGCGCAGGTCGCCGGTGGCAGTGACGCGCAGGCGGTTGCAGCCGGCGCAGAAGTCCTTCGAATACGGCGCGATGATGCCGATGCGCCCGGCATAGTCGGGATGGCGGTATTCGCGTGCGGGGCCGGCATCGGCGGCGCGCGGCAGCGGCTGCCAACCCGCCTCCTGCAGTCCGGTTTCCAGCAGCCCGGCGCGCACGTGGTGGTCGCGGAAGAACGCGGCGTTGTCGCCGGTCTGCATCAGCTCGATGAAGCGCAGCCCCACCGCGTGCTCGCGCAGGTAGTCCAGCCAGCGCGGCAGTTCGCGGTCGTTGACGCCGCGCAGCAGCACCGCGTTGAGCTTCGTGGGCAGGCCCGCCGCGAGTGCCATGTCCACGCCGTGCAGGATGTCGTCCAGCCGGTCGTGTCCGGTGACGCGCGCAAAGGTCGCGCGGTCGAGGCTGTCCACGCTGACGTTGATCGCATTGAGGCCCGCGTCCATCCAATCGCCCAACCGGCGCGACAGCAGGGTGCCGTTGGTGGTCATCGCGAGCCTGGTCACGCCCGGCGCCGCGGCCGCGGTGCGCAGCACATCGGTGAGGTCGCGGCGCACGCTGGGCTCACCGCCGGTGATGCGCAGCTTTTGCATGCCCAGTTCGGCGAAGCCGCGCAGCAGGCGCGCGATCTCGTCCAGCGACAGCGGGCCGGCCTTGCCGGGTTCGGCGTGGTAGCCGTGCGGCAGGCAGTACGTGCAACGGAAGTTGCACGCGGGAGTGATCGACAACCGCAGGTACGGAAAGCGGCGACCGTAGCGATCGGCCAGCGGGATCATGCCTGTGCTCCTTTCCAAGGTCGGGAGGCGAACGCGTTTCCCCGCTCGCCCGGTGGCCCGGGGCCACGGACGCCAAGCCATGTTTCCGCGGAAACGAAGGCCGGGCGCCTCGGAGTTGTTGCCGCCCGATTGTGGCGCCGTCGCGCGCGGCTGTCGATGAAGAACTTGTCGCAGCCGTCTGCCGGTCCACAGAAACGAGCAAGGGCCGCTTGCGCGGCCCTTGCTCGTTCCACTGTGCGGGATCGCGCCTTACAGCGCGGCGTCCTTGAGCTTCTTCAGCGGACGCACCTTCACCTTCACCGTGGCCGGCTTGGCGGCGAACACCTGCTCCTGCTTGGTGAACGGGTTGATGCCCGTGCGCTTCGGCTTGGCCGGCACCTGCACCGCGTTGATCTTGAACAGGCCCGGCAGGGTGAACTGGCCGGCACCCTTCTTGTGCACGGCGCCGAGCACGGTGTGCTCCAGCGAGGCGAGCACGGCCTTGACGTGCTTGGTCTCGACGCTGGTCTGCTGGGCGATGTGGGAGATCAGGCCGGACTTGCTGAGCGTGTCCTTGATCGGCTTGATCGCGGCGGGAGCGGCCTTCGGCGCCGGCTTGGCGGCCTTGGCAGGGGCTTTCTTGGCAGTGGTCTTGGTAGCCATGGGCATCCATCGTGGTGAGTGAGGCACCGCCTCCAGCGAGGCGATGGCCATGCGGCCTGCACAATCTACGCGAAATCCGGGGCCATGGTGTAGTGCGATGCGGCAGAAAATCACAGCTCGCGCACCACGCGGAAACCGACGCGGCCGCTGCGCACGCCGGCGTCGGCGCCCTGCCGCCACGCCGAGCGCGCCTGTTCGGGCGAGCTGCCCCAGGAGCCGCCGCGCAGCACCCGCACGCCGCAGCCGGGGTTGAGCCAGGCGCTGCCGTCGACCGGTGCATGGATGTAGTTGTCGTGCCAGCAGTCGGCCGTCCACTCGGAGACGTTGCCGCCCATGTCGTACAGGCCGAACGGATTGGGCGCGAAACTCATCACCGGCGCCGGCCCCCAGTAGCCGTCGCCGTAGTCGCGGAACGCGTGGTTCCAGCGCCGGCCGCTGGGCGAGCGGTCCTTCGAGCCGGTGAGGTTTTCCACCTTGCTGCCCGGCGTGCCGTTGCCCCACCAGTAGCGCGTGGTGGTGCCACCGCGCAGCGCGTAGGCGAACTCGGCCTCGCTGGGCAGGCGGTAGGTCTTGCCGGTGCGCCGGCCGAGCCAGTCGGCATAGGCCTTGGCGTCGTTCCAGGAAACGTTGACCACCGGCAGGTTGTCGGCGGCCGGATGGCCGGCGTAGTCGTCCTGCCAGGTGGCCTCGCCGTCGTCGCGCATCGCGCCGCTGCGCTCGTCGTAGACGCTGGCGCCGCCCCGCTTCGCCGAATCGGGCACGTAGCCGCTCTCGCGCACGAACTCGCGGAACTGGCCCACGGTGATCGCGCTGCGCGACATCGCGAAGCCCCGGTCGATGTCGACCTTGTGCCGCGGCTGCTCGGCCGCGTTGTGGTCGCTGTCGTCGTCGGCTGCGCCCATCATGAAGCTGCCGGTGGGGATCACCACCATCGCCGGCGACTGCCCGGGCAGGTCGACGTAGCGGTCGCTGAACACCTGACCCGGCTTGTGGCTGGCGTACAGCTGCGCGTTGACGAGCTGCTGCTCGAACGCGGCAAGGCCCGCCAGCTGCGGACTGATCGCCTGCGCCTGCGCGGCGAGCTGCTTTGCCATCGCGAGGTTGCCCGCATCGAGCGCGGAGTGCGCCTGCGCCAGCACGCCACTGGCGCGCGCCGTGCGCATGTCGTCTACCCGCTGGCGCACGTCGTGCAGCTGCTGCGAGCCGGGGCGGATCGCCTGCGCCTCGGCCAGCACCTTGTCCGCGCCGGCGAAATCGTTCTGCGCCACCGCGGTCAGCGCGCGGTCCAGCACCACGTGCTGCACGTCCAGGATGCCCTGCTCGGCCACCGCGTTCTGCGGGTCGAGCTGCTGCACCTGGCGGTAGACGTCCAGCGCGCTGCCACCGGCGGGCTGGTCCGCCTTGCCCTGCTGCAGCAGGCCGGACGCCTTCGCCAGCAGCGGGCGCACGTCGGTGAGCGTCTTCAGCGCGGCGGCAAGGCGCGCCACGTCGTCGGCGCTGCCGGGCAGCTGCTGCAGCGCCGCCAGCTGCTCGCCCGCCTCCTCGGCATTGCCCAGCGCGATGGCGCGCTCGGCCTGCGCCACCAGCCGCGCACGCACGTCGATCACGCCCTGCGCGGCACGGCGGCTGTCGGGCTTGTCGTTCGCCGCCTGCAGGTAAAGCGCGGCAGCGCTGTCCTGGTCGCCGCCGAGATGGCCCGCGGCGAGCGCCTTGTCGGCACGGTCCAGCAGTGCGCGCAGCTTGGGCGGATCGGGGGTCAGCTGCTTCGGCAGTTGCGCATGTTCGCGGCTCAGCCGGGCGGCGATCACCGCGGTAGGCGCCAGCGTCAGCGGCGGTCCGGCGTTCAGTTCCTCGGCGGCCGGCTCGTTGATCGTCGCCGCGCCACCGGGCGCCGCCGCCGGCAGCGCCGGCACGCTGCGGCGCACGACCTCGCCCGGTTCGGCATGAAACAGGCGCGGAAAGAAGTGGTAGCCGAGCCCGAACGCCAGCACGACGATGCCGATCACGCCGCCGAGCGTGCGTTGACGGTGCAGCGTGGCGTTGCTCGGCATGCTTGGGCGTTCCCGGATCGGCCTGTTATCGTGCGCCGCTCACCTTATGTCACGACCGATGACGGGGCAATCCGCGCCCTGCAGAATTTTCGAGGAACCCGCATGTCCCTGCCCGATGTCACCGCCGACTGGATCGCCGACCGCGCCGCGCTGCAGGCCTGGCTGGACGACGCGCCGGCGGATGCGGTGATCGGGCTGGACACCGAGTTCATGCGCCGCGATACGTTCCACCCGCAGCTCGCCCTGCTGCAGCTGGGTTGCGCCGGCCGCCACGCGCTGGTCGATCCGCTGGCCTTCGCGATCGGCGACGCGCTGCAGCCCAGGCTGGGCGGGGGCGAAGCCGTCACCGTGATGCACAGCGCCGGCGAGGACCTGGAAACGCTGGCGCCGCTGCTGCCCGACGGTCCCGGCACGCTGTTCGACACCCAGATCGCCGCCGCCTTCGTCGGCATGGGGCTGGGCATCAGCTACCGCGCCCTGGTGGCCGCGCTGTGCGGCGACGACCTGGACAAGGGCGAGACCCGCTCGGACTGGATGCAGCGCCCGCTCACCACCTCGCAGCGCAGCTACGCCACGCTCGACGTGGTGTACCTGGAGTCCATCCATGCCCAGCTCGCCGACCACCTGCGCCAGCGCGACCGCACCGCATGGCACGCCGAGGACTGCGCGCGGCTGAAGCAGCGCGCCAGCCACCGCGAGGGCGATCCGCAGCCGCAGCGCGCGCTGCGCGGCGCCGCCGAATGGCCGCCGCTGCAGCAGGCCCTGTTGCGCCGCATCCTGCTGTGGCGCGACCGCAGCGCCCGCGCGCTGGACCGTCCGCGCCCCTGGCTGCTGGACGACGCGCTGGCGCTGAGCCTGGCACAGCAGCCGCCCGCCAGCCTCGTCGAGCTGGAGCAGCGCGGCCGCGGCCAACGCGCCCTGCGCAGCGCTCAGCGCGGCGAGCTGTTCGCCCTGCTGCGCACACCGGTCGAGGCGGAGGAGATCGCCGCCACCGCAGCCGTCCCCGCCTACCCGCAGGGCCCGGCCAAGCAGGCACTGAACGCGATGAAGGCGCTGGTCGACGAACGCGCGGCCCGGCTCGACCTGCCGCCCGGCCTGCTCTGCCCGCGCAAGGTGCTGGAAGAATACGTGGTCACCCGCGAGTGGCCGGACTTCCTCGACGGCTGGCGCCGCGAGGTGTTGCACGACCGCCTGCCCGCCCTGCTGCCGGACTGAAATTCCACGCGGGGTCTTGGCGGGGCGGCGCACCGCTGCTAAGATGCGCGACTCGCGTGGGGCGGTAGCTCAGCTGGGAGAGCGTCGCGTTCGCAATGCGAAGGTCGGGAGTTCGATCCTCCTCCGCTCCACCAAAATCAGGCAGTCGCAGAAGGGCCGGGAGTGGGAACTCGCGGCCCTTTTGCTTTCCGTGTCCCCGACTCGCCCCTGGCGTTGCCCCGGTTGATGCCGCGCGGCGGCGGACGCTTCGCGCCGGCCGGCTAGGCGGAGCCGAGCGCCGCGTGCACCGCCTGGCCGAGTTCCGCGCGCGTATAGGGCTTGGACAGCACCTTGACGCCCCCGAGATCCCCGTCCGCGGCTTCGGCGCTGTAGCCGGAGGTGAGCAGCACCTTGATGCCCGGCCGCTGCGCGTGGATCCAGCGCGCCAGGTCCGTGCCCGACATCTTGCCGGGCATCACGATGTCGCTGAAGACCAGGTCTATCCCGGCTCCCGGTTCCAGCAGCGCGATCGCATCGTCCGCCGTTCTCGCGGCCACGACGGCGTAGCCGAGCGTTTCCAGCAGCCGCTTCGCGACCTCGCGTACGTTCTCCTCGTCTTCGACGACGAGCACCCGTTCGCCATCGCCCCGCGGAACGGAGCCGGCGCCGCCGGCCCCAGCGCCATCGACGACCCTGGCGCCGGCCCTTGGCAGGTAGAGGCTGACCGTCGTTCCGGTCCCCGGTTTGCTGGCGAGGTCGAGAAAGCCGCCCGCCTGCCGAACGAAGGTCTGCACGCTGAACAGGCCCAGGCCCGTGCCCAGGTTGTTCTCCTTGGTCGAGAAGAAGGCCTCCGTGGCGTGGCTGAGGGTTTCCTGGGTCATGCCGACCCCGGTGTCGGCCACGCTCAGGCAGAGGTAGTCCCCCGGCTTCGCGTCCGGAAGGCCGGCGGCGCTGGCGGCGTCCACCGTCACGTTGCGGGTCGCGAAAACGATCTCGCCGCCGCCCGGCATCGCGTCCCGCGCGTTGAGGGCCAGGTTCAGCAAGGCGCTGTCGGTTTCGGCGGGGTCGATGTCAACGGGCCACAGGTCGGAGGTGAGCCGGGTGGAGATCGCGATCTGTTCGCCCAGCACGCGCTTGAGCAGCGCGGCGGTGTCGGAGACGCGCTCGTTGACATCGACGCGCTGCGGCTCGTACCGGTGCTTGCCCGCCAGCGAGAGCAGCCGCCTGTTGAAGCTCGCCCCCAGTTCCGCGGCCTTTACCGCCTGGTCGATCAGCTGGCGGGCGGACTCGTCCCCGACGGACTGCTCCACGAGTTCCAGATTGGCCGTGATGACGGTCAGCAGGTTGTTGAAGTCGTGCGCAATGCCACCCGCGAGCCGCCCCACCGTCTCGATGCGGCGCACCTGCGCGAGGTCTTCCTGCACGCGATGGCGTTCCGTGACGTCGCTGATGGCGCCGAACCATTCGACGATCCCGCCGTTCCCGTCCAGCAGCGGGATGGCGCGCGAGAGCGCCCAGCCCAGCTTTCCGTCCGGGCGCTTCACCCGATGCTCCAGCTCGAAGGTGCTCCGGGTCCTCATCGCCTTCGCGATGGCCTCCTTCATCAGCGGCTGGTCAGCAGGGTCGATGTAGGTGTCGAGCCAGTCGGTACTCGGTTGCTTGGTATCGCTGATGAAACCGTGGCCGTCGAGCGCGCGCATCTCCTTCCAGTCCGGACTCATCCGGTAGACCACATAGGAGTTCGCGGTGACCAGCGCGCGGAAGCGCGCCTCGCTCTCCTTCAGTGCCGCCTCGGTGCGATGGAGCTGGGTCAGGTCGATGAAGGTGATCACCACGCCGTCGATCCGCCCATCCAGCGTCCGATAGGGGCGAACCCGCATCAGGAACCAATCGCCCCCGGTGCTTTCGATTTCGCGTTGGACGGGCACGAGATCGCGCAGCACGGAGCGCGCGTCCGCCACCAGCCCGTCGTATTTCAGCCGGTGGGTGAAGTCGGTGATCGGCCGCCCGGTATCGCTAGCCGTGATGTTGAACTGATTGACGATGCCCGGCGTGAACAGCTTGATGCGCAGCTCGGTGTCGATGAAAAGGGTGCCGCCCTCCGTCGCCGCGATCAGGTTCTGCAGGTTCGCGTTGGCCAGCGAGAGGCTTTCGACCTTGCTTCGCAGCTCGCTGTTGAGGGTCTGCAGTTCCTCGTTCATGGACTGCAGTTCTTCGCGGCTCGTCTCCAGTTCCTCCGAGGTCGAGCGGTATTCCTCGTTGATGGACTGCAGCTCTTCGTTGGCGGCCCTGAGCTCTTCGTTGGTGGTCTCGTATTCCGCCCGGCTCACGCGCAGCAGCTCCTGCGAGAACTCCAGTTCCTCGTGCAGCCTGCCGACCACCGCATCCGCCTCTTCGCGACCCGGCTGGGATGTGATGGCGTGGTCGACGAGCTCGACGGGGCCGCCGTCGAGGAACACCACCAGCGCCTCGCCGACGGCATCGTCCCGCTTGACCGGCTGGACGTGCAGGATCACCCGCCGTTGCGTGCCGTTGAACTGCACCGGCACGGGCAGGCTGAGGCTGGTTTCGCCGCGCTCGAAGGCCAGCTGCAGACCACGGCTGAGTTCGAACTTCAGCTCCGGCCGGATGAGCTGGACGATGTTGCTGGTCGGCGTCCCGCCTGGATGCTGCAGGAAGCGGCCGGCGGTCTCCGAGAGATGCAGCACGCGCTGGTCGGCATCGACGAGAACGCTTGGCGGCGCGAACTCCTCCAGCGCCTTGCGGTGGGCGCTGGCCTCGCCGGCGCTGGCGGGCGAAAGCGGCAGCGGCCGGCTGCGGGACAAGGTGATGGCGGGAAGAACGGGAATGCGCGGGGGCAGCGGCGGATGCTCCGCCTGGCGGATCGCCTGGTAGATGCGGTTCTTGCGGTCCACCACGCGAAACGCGGCAGGAACGCCTTCGGCGCTTTCCGCCGAACCGAGGAACAGGAAGCCCCCCGGGTTCAGCGCATAGTGCACCGTAGCGAGCACGCGCTTCTGCGCGTCCGGCTCCAGATAGATCAGCAGGTTGCGGCAGGAGACGAGGTCGAGCCGCGAAAAGGGCGGATCCTTCAGCAGGCTGTGGTTGGCGAAGATCACCAGGTCGCGAACCGCCCGCTTGATCCGGTAGCGTTCGCCCTCGCGGGTGAAGAAGCGTTGCAGCCGTTCCTCGGTGACGTCGCTCTCGATGGTTTCCGGATAGAGGCCGTCGCGCGCGGTCTCCAGCGCGGCGGCATCGATGTCGGTGGCGAAGATCTGGATCTCGCGATGGACCTCCTGCCGCGTGGCCTCTTCCAGCAGGAGCATGGCCAGCGAATAAACCTCCTCGCCCGTGGCGCACCCCGGCACCCAGACCCGCAGCGGCGTGTCGTCCGACGATCTCGACACGAGCCGGGGAATGGCCTGCGCGCCCAGCGCGTCGAACGCCTCCGGGTCCCGGAAGAACGTGGTCACCGAGATCAGGAAGTCGCCGAACAGCGACTGCACCTCCTCGACGTTGTTCCGGAGGTAGGCGAAGTAATCGTCCATCCGCTCCAGGTTGCGCAGCTGCATGCGGCGGGTGAGTCGACGCAGGATGGTCGGCGTCTTGTAGCTGGAGAAGTCGTGGCCGGTGCGCGTACGCAGGTAGGTCAGTATGCGGTTCACCGCGTCGCCGGCTTCGGCTGCAGTCTCCTGCGTCCCCGGGTGCTGTCCGTGGCCGACGAGATCGACCAGTTTCGCGGCAAGCTGCGCCATCGGGGCCACCACGTCCACGCAGCCGGTGTCGATGGCGCTTTGCGGCATCGAAGGATACGCGGCTTCTTTCGGCTCCTGGACCAGGACGACGCCGCCGGCGCCCTTCATGGCGCGGACACCGTTGGTTCCATCCGAGCCGCTTCCCGACAGCACGATCGCGAAGCTGTTGCATTGCCGTTCGGCCAGCGAGCCGAAAAACCGGTCGATGGGCGTGCGCCGCCCGCGCGGTTCCTCGAACGGCAGGGAGGCGATCTCGTCGTCTGCCACGGCGAGCTGCCGGTCGGGAGCGATCACGTAGACGTGATTGGCCTCGATCGGCAGCGTGTCCATGACCTCAACCACCGGCATCCGCGTGTGATGGGAGAGGATCGGCGCCAGCTCGCTGGAGTGGTCGGGGTCCAGGTGGGTGACGACGACGAAGGCGACGCCGAGGTCGGCCGGAAGCAGGTTGAACAGGGCCTGCAATGCAGCCAGCCCACCCGCGGAACTGCCGATGGCCACCACCCGGCAAGGCGGAGAGGAGGCTTCCGCAGCTGCGCTCTTGGCCTCGTCGGACGTCGCCATACTCAAATCCCCTTGCGGCGCGGTTGCCGGGCTGCGGCGCACGAATTCCCTGGTGCCAAGAGCGCGTTTTCGGCAGGCAGGCATTATCGCCGAATCGGCGACGGACGTGCGCCATCGCGCGGGAAAAGCCCGCGTGCAACCGGGCAACTGATCCGGACGGGCTTCGCGGAGACGCGTCGGCAGCGATGCACGAGCGGGCGTGGAACGACACCTCGCCGCCGCCACGCGATGCCCTGGTCGCACGCTGGCACCTGCCAGGCGGGCGGCCACGCCCCGGCGGCAGGACCGGACGGGTCTCCGCGGCGTTGGGATGCCGTGATGTCGACCGTGGTCTCCCCGACGATCTGGCCCGGTGCGGGTCGCAGGCAGAAGCCGGCAAAGACCAAGGACAAGGCCGCCGCCTGCAAGCAGCTTGGCCGGAGTGATCGCGGACGGACAGCGCGTCGATGACTGCCGCAACCGCGATCAGCGGGCCGACGCGCATGGCGGCACTTCTCGCGTGCGCCCCCTTCAACCGTCGCAGGAATTCCTGCCGGTGCCACCGGCCGAGGCGCACATCGCATGCGGCACGGCGCGGCAAGGGTCATGCGGCCGGGCGGCAGGTGGTGCAGCCTCGAGGGCTTTCGTCACCGTATCAGGCCCGGCATGCGGATGGCGCGCCGAAGGCTCGCGCGACATCTTCCGCGTCCAGCACGCGCCAGGCGCCCGGCGCCAGTTCGCCCAGGCAGAGCGCGCCGATCGCGACGCGCTGCAGCGTCTCCACGCGGTTGCCGGTGGCGGCGAACATGCGGCGCACCTGGTGGTAGCGGCCTTCGTGCAGCGTGAGGCGGGCATGGCGCGGACCCAGCGCGTCCAGCGCGGCGGGAGCGAGCGGCGTGGTTTCCGATTCCAGCATCAGGGTGCCGCTGGCGAACAGCGCGGCCTCGTCGCCGCGCAGGTCTTCGGCCAGGGTGGCCTCGTAGACCTTGGCCACGCTGGCCCTGGGCGAGATGATCCGGTGCAGCAGCGCGCCGTCGTCGGTGAGCAGCAGCAGGCCCGAGGTGTCGCGGTCGAGCCGGCCCACGGTGGAAAGCGCGGGCTCGCGCACGCGGTAGCGCGGCGGCAGCAGGTCGTAGACCACTCGGCCGGGGTCCTTGCGCGAGCAGGTGACGCCCAGCGGCTTGTGCATCATCAGCACCAGGCCGGGCGGCGGGTCCAGCGGCTCGCCGTCGATGCGGATGCGCGCGTGCTCCACCCTGTCGTCGGCGTACAGCACGTCGCCGTCGGCGTCGGTGATGCGGCCTTCGCGGAACATCCATGCCACGTCCTTGCGGCTGCCGTAGCCGAGGTTGGCGATCAGCTTGACCAGTTTCATGCGCGCGGGCTCCTGGCCTCGATCACCTTGAAGCCGTCCTGCAGCGCGAGCTGGCGCACCTCGGCGAAACGCGCGGCGAGCAAGGCCTCGTAAGGCAGGTGGCGATTCGCCACGATCAGCAGGCGACCCGGCGCCGTCAACGCATCGGCGGCGCTGGCGATGAAGGCGCGGCCCAGTTCCGGCAGGTCGGCGCGCCCCAGGTGGAACGGCGGGTTGCTGACGATGGCGTCGCAGCGCTGCGGCAGGCCGCGGGTGACGTCGTGCCAGTGCACCCGCACCGGCAGATCGCGACCTGCCGCGCGCAGTGCGTTCGCGACGTTGCGGCGCGCCGGTTCCAGCGCGCGCGCCTCGGCCTCGTACAGGTCCAGCGCAGCGATGCCCGGACAGCGCGCGATCAGCTGCGCGGCGAGGTAGCCGTAGCCCGCGCCGAGATCGGCCACCTGGCCATGCAGGTCTCCAGGCAGATGCGCGGCGAGCAGCGCCGAAGCGCGGTCCACACGATCCCAGGAAAACAGGCCGGGACGGCTCCACCAGCCGTCGGCGGTTTCGCGCGGCGCGTCCAGCGCGCGCCATGCGGCCCGCAGCACGCGGTCGACCGCGTCCGGCCGCGGTGTGGCCCAGAACACCCGGCAGTGATGCTTGGACAGGCTGCCCACCGTGCCGGCGAGCCGGGCCAGGTCCGCCTCGCCGGACTTCGCCCCTTCGGCGTTGGCCATGCTCGCCACCAGCGTGCCGCCCGGTGCAAGGCGGTCGAGCGCGCGGGCGAACAGCGCGCGCGCCTCGTCGCGCTGGCGCGGCGGCAGCAGCAGCACCAGCGGGAAGGTTTCGCCCTCGCCCGCCTCGCCGACGCGCAGGCCGCAGCGCGCCAGCTCGTCGGCAAACGGCAGGAAGCTCTGCTCGCACAGCCAGCCGGACTGCGCGATCTCCCGCAGGCGCACGCCGGCACGGGCGCGCAGGAACAGCGCGCGGCCATCCGCCGGCGGCTTCAGCACGCCGGTGTCGAAAGGCACGAACAGGGCGGACAGCGCGGCTTCGGGCGCGTCCGCGGCGAACCCGCCGCTCACGGCTGCAGTGGCGTCGCCGCGGTGGCGCCGGCCGCCGGCAGCTCCCCGACCATCTGCGCCGCCAGCGGCTGGTAGCCGCCTTCGAAATGGTGGTCGCCGTTCTTGGCGTGCACGGTCACCCATGCGGGCAGGCCGGGGTCGGTGCACAGGGCATCATCCGCTTCGTCCTTGCCGTAATAGCAGACCACCGGGAACTGGTCCTTGAGTGCGACCACCGGCGGCAGCGCATCGTAGTGCGGCACCTTGTTGAACTTCTCCAGCACGGTCTTCACGAAGGCCTTGAAGCGGCCCTGCGTGATCATGTAGCCCTCGAACTGGATCTCGAAGCTGGCGTCGCGGCTGGGCGACAGCAGCACCAGCTGGGCGATGCGCGCGCGGTTGGTGGGGCTCAGCTTGTCGATGAAGGTGGGCAGCACGTCCGCGCCGAAGGAGAAGCCCACCAGCCACACGCGCCGCTTGTGCCACTTGTCGAGGTACTTGGTCATCAGCGCGTCGAGTTCGGCGGCGGCCTGGTCCGGATCGCGGTTGCGCCAGAAATACTTGAACGCGTTGATGCCCAGCACCGGGATGCCGTCCGCCACGAAGGCGTTGCCGAGCTGCTTGTCGAGGTCGGCCCAGCCACCATCGCCGGAGTACAGGATGGTGAGCACGTCGCCCTTGCCCGCCGGCGCCTGCACGCCGGCCGCGGGCACGAGCACGATGGTGGACTGCTCCAGGCTGGGTTTCGAGAACGGCGTCCAGATCATGGCCAGCCCAAGCACGCACGCACCGATACCAGCCCACATGATCCGCTTTCCTCGTTTCGACATGCTCATCGGCGCACGACCCCGGTGAGGCCGCCGGAAATCAGGCTGGCCACGTTGGCCAGGATCATCGGCAGCGCGATGCCGCCCGGCACGGCCATGTAGCGCGGTTCCCACTCGGGGTCGAACTTGTCCTTGTAGCGCTGCAGGCCCTGGAAATTGTAGAAGCGTTCGCCGCGGCCGAACACCAGCGCGCCAAAGCGGTTCCACAACGGCGCCTGGCGCCGGTTGCTGAGCCCGGCCAGCGGTGCCATGCCGAGGTTGAACCAGCGGTAGCCTTCCCGCTTCGCCCACTGCATCAGCTCGACGAACAGGAAATCCATGATGCCGGAAGGCCCTTCGGGCACGAAGCGCATCAGGTCCAGCGAGGCCTCTTCCTTCGTCTCGGTGAGGAACAGGTTGGCGAAGGCCACCAGCTGCTCGCCCTGCCACACCAGCGCCATCGGCGTGCGCACCAGGTAGCGGGGATCGAAGGCGCCCAGCGAGAAGCGCTTCTCGCGCGCGTGCTTGTCGGCCAGCCAGGCGTCAGAGATCCGCTTGAGCCGGGGCAGCAGCGGCGCCACCTCGTCCGCCGGCACGATCTCCAGTCGCAGGCCCTCGCGCGAGAGCTTGTTGATGGTGCCGCGCAAGGTCTTCTTGGACTTGCCGTCGAGGTTGAAATCGGCCAGCCGCACGCGTGCTTCCTCGCCGATCTTCAGCAGGTTCATGCCCACCTCGAGGTACATGTCCAGGTCGTCGGGGCTGACCTGGTAGAACACCGGCCAGCCGCCTGCGCGCTCGCATTGCTCGAGGAAACTCCACACCAGCTCGCGCCGCGCGTCCTCGTCCTCGCCCACCGGGTCGCCCATGGTCACCCAGCTGCGGCCCTCGGTGTCGTACATCAGGAAGGCCTTGCCTTCGGCATCGAACAACAGGTGCTTGTCGGCCATCAGCGCCAGGTGCGCCTGCGCCGAGCGGAAGCCGCGGATCAGCGGCAGCGCCCGCTGCAGCTCCGCCTCGCTCGGCGGCACGCGGCGCAGGCGCTGCGGCTTGATCAGCGCCGCCAGCGCGAACAGCAGCCCCGCCACCGCCGCGCCCACCAGCGCGCGCAGCGCGCGCGGCGCACCGCCCTCGTGGAAGCTGAACTCCCACCACAAGCTGCTGCTGTACTCCACGTGCTTGTAGCTGAACATCACCAGCCAGGTGGCGCAGCCGAACACCGCGAGGATCGCCACGATCCACCCGGCCGAGAAGCTGGTGCTGAACAGCGAGGCGCGCCGGTAGAACAGCCGGTGCGCGGGCGCCAGCGCCAGCGCCAGCAAGGCCAGCAGGGTCGCCTCCTCGTAGTCGATGCCCTTCAGCAGCGAGAACACCGCGCCGGCCGCCAGCAGCACCAGGGTCAGCCAGTAGGCCGCATCCAGCCGCCGCTGCAGGCCACGGGCGAGGATCAGCAGCAGCATGCCGATCACGCTGGCCAGCAGGTGCGACACCTCCAGCACCGACAGCGGCAGCACGTTGCGCAGGATCGCCATGCGGTCAGGCAGCGCCTTGGTGGCGCCGGAAAACAGCAGCACCGCACCGGATACCAGGGTGAGCCCCGCGAAGAACGACGGCAGCAGGCCGGTGAACCACGGCGACCACAGCGACTGCCGGCGCAGCCCGCGCGCCTCGCGCTGCAGCACCAGCACGGTGGCCGCGCACAGCGGCATCAGGTAGTAGACGACGCGGAACGCCGCCAGCGACCCCAGGATCGGCGCGGCCAGCGTCGCGTTGCCGGTGGCGCCGAAGCCGGCCAGCATCACCGCCTCGAACACGCCCAGCCCCCCCGGCACGTGACTGACCAGGCCGGCGATCTGCGCGATCACGAAGATCGCCAGGAAATGCCCGAAGCCGGCATTCAGCCGGTCCGGCATCAGCACGTACATCACCGCGGCCGCCAGCCACCAGTCCAGCGCACCCACCAGCACCTGGCGCAGCGCCGCCAGCGGCCGCGGCAGCAGCACGCGCCAGCGCCACAGCCGGATCGGCTTGCGGATGAAACCGCCCAGCACCCATGCCAGCGGGATCGCCGTCAGCACGATCGCCACCGTGATCCGCCAGTCGCTCATCGGCAGGCCCGAGGGCAGCGGCACCACCAGCAGGGTCACGCCGGTCAGCGCCAGCAGGCCCAGCCAGAAGCTGAGCGTGCAATACAGCACCAGCTTCGCGATCTCGGTGGTGGACAGGCCGTTCTGCAGGTAGAAGCGGTAGCGGATCGAACCCGACACCAGCAGCGACATGCCCACCGCGTTGCTGAACGCGTAGCTGATGAAGGAGATCAGCGTGACCCGTCGCCACGGCAGCGGCCTGCCGATCGCGGCGAGACCGAAGCGGTCGTAGAACGACATCACGCCGAAACCCAGCGTGGTCAGCACGATCGCCAGCAGCAGGCGCTCGCGCGACACGCTTTCCACGTACTGGCGGATCTCATGGTAGGTGACGTCGCGCGCCAGCAGGTGCAACGCCCACAGTGCCAGGCACAGCATGCCCACCGACAGCAGCGGCCCGGCGATCCGGCGCAGCAGCACCAGCCGCTGGCTGGGCGGGTTCAGGCCTTCGTCCGTGCGCGGCACCTGCTCGACTTTTTCCTGCTCCACGCGACGCTCGTTTCCCCTGGAAGGCATCTAGTTTAGGGCAGGCCCTGTTGCGAGCGATGAACGGCGCCCGCCATCACCGCGCCGAGGTGCCCTGCCCCATGCGCGCGATCCAGCGGTACATCACCACCACCAGGGCCACGAACACGATGCCGCCGATCCACTGCGCCGCCCCGGCGAAACTCCCGCCCACCAGCGCCAGCGGTGCCGCCTTGCCGGAGAGGCCGACGATGAACGCGATGACCACGCCCATCACGCTCTCGCCCACGATCAGGCCCGAAGCAAGCAGAACGCCGAGCTGCTTGGTGGCTTCCGGCTTCTTCCCGCGATCCGCGCGACGATCGAAGAACCAGCCCACCACCGAACCCACCACCACCATCAGCGTGCTGACGGTCGGCAGGTAGATGCCCAGCCCCACCGCCAGCGGCGGCAAGCGCATGCGCCTGGTCGTACGCATGAGGATTTCGTCGACCACGATGATGGCGACGCCGATCCAGATGCCCGTGATGATCAGGCTCCAGTCGATGTTGTTGGTGATCACGCCCTGCGCCAGCGCGGAGATCAGGCCCGCCTGCGGCGCCGGCAGCGCGTGCGCACCGGCACCGGCCACGCCCACGAAGCCGTAGGCCTTGTTGAGCATGTCCAGCACCGGCGGAATCACCGCCGCACCGGCGATCACGCCGACCACCAACGCCACCTGCTGGCGCCACGGCGTGGCATCGACGAGCTGACCGGTCTTCAGATCCTGCAGGTTGTTGTTGGCGATGGCCGCCACGGCGAACACCACCGAGGTGATGAACAACGCGAACGCCACCAGCGCCTTGCCTTCTTCCGGACCCACGTGTGGCTTCACGAACGCCACCAGCAGCAGCGCCGCGGCGATGACCACGAGGATGCCCACGCCCGACAGCGGGCTGTTGGACGAACCGATCAGGCCGGCCATGTAACCGCACACGGTGGACACGAAGAAGCCCATCAGCACCACGAAGGCCACGCCCCCGATGGCGAGTACGGCAACGTGGTCACCCAGGCCGCTGGTCTCACCGAAGTAGCCGAGCAACCAGGCGATCGGCACGAAACAGGCCAGCGTGATCAGGCCCACAATGCCGATCGGGATATCGCGCTCGGTGCGCGGCAGCGAGTCGGCCTTGCCGGCCTTGCGCACGCGCGAAGCCGCCATCGCCGAAGTCAGGCCGCTGATCACCGGCTTCACAAGCTTGGCCAGTGTCCAGATGGCCGACACGCCGATGGCGCCCGCACCGACGAAGCGCACCTTGTGGCTCCAGGTGGCGTTGGCGAGGTCCGCCACCGACTGGCTCATGTCCCCCAGCACCGAGTAATGCGGCACGCCCCAGCCCCAGCCGATGACGGCACCGGTGAGCATCGCGATACCCACCGACAGGCCCACCAGATGGCCAATGGCGAACAAGGCGAAGGAGAGGTTGAAATCGAAACCGCTGACCGCGCCCTTGTCGCTCACCCGGAAGTTGCGCACGAAGTCGGACGCGAACACCTGCGTGGCCACCATCACGGCGAACAGCGCCGAGACGATGGAGCCCCACAGCACGGCGAGCAGGCCGGCACGGCCTTCTTCCACGCTGCCGGCGTCCGCGTCGTCGCCGGCGCCCACCTTGAGCACTTCGGCGCAGGCGAGGCCCTCCGGATACGGCAGGTCGGTATCGGTCACCAGCGCTCGACGCAGCGGGATGGAATACATCACGCCCAGGGTGCCGCCCAGCGCGCAGATGGCGAACGAGGTCCAGAACGGGAAGTCGGCCCACCAGCCGATCATGATCATGCCCGGCAGCACGAAGATGATCGACGACAGCGTGCCCGCCGCCGAAGCGATGGTCTGGACGACATTGTTTTCCTGGATGGTGGAGTCCTTGAACCCGCGCAGCAGGGCCATGGAAATCACCGCCGCCGGGATCGAGGTGGCGAAGGTCAGGCCGGCCTTGAGGCCGAAGAACACGTTCGCCGCGGTGAACACCACGGTGATCACGATGCCGATGAGCAGGCCGCGCAGGGTGAGTTCGGCGCGCGAGGACACGCTGGGCATGGGCTGAGGGTTCACGCTGGTACTCCCCGGATGGACGCTGCCGCGCAAGATAGCGTGGATTGCCCTTTCCTGCTCGTCTTGCGCGGACTGCGGGTTGGCGCTACGCGGACGCGGCTGCTGACAGCAGGCTGTCAGCAGCGCCGCACCAGACTGGCCGCCGTCCACCCAAGGAGTCCCGCCATGAACACGCCACAGATCACCCTGTACGGTTGCGCCCCTGCCTTCGACCTGCCCGACCCCAGCCCCTTCGTCACCAAGACCGAGGTGCAGCTGCAGATGGCCCACCTGCCCTATCGCAAGGTGTTCGCCATCCCGCCGGAAGCACCCAAGGGCAAGCTGCCGTACATCGACGACGACGGCGAAGTGGTGTGCGATTCCACCTTCATCCGCGCCCACCTGGAGCGCAAGTACGCGCTGGACCTGGACGCGGGCCTCGACACGCGCCAGCGCGCGGAAGCCTGGGCCGTCGAACGCCTGCTGGAGGATCACCTGTACTGGGCGATGGTGTGGTTCCGCTGGGTCGACCCGGACAATTTCGCCAGGGGCCCGGCGCATTTCGTCGACCGCGCGCCCGAGGAATCGCGCCAGCAGTTGCGCGAGAACATGCAGGCCGCGAAGCGGAACGAGCTGCACGCGCACGGCCTGGGCCGCCATTCGCGCGAGCAGATCGCGGAGCTCGGCACGCGCTCCATCGATGCGCTGGCCACGCTGCTGGGTGAACGCGACCACCTGTTCGGCGACCGGCCGCACGCCGTCGACGCCATCGGCTTCGGCGTGCTGGCCGCCGTGCTCACGCCGTTCTTCGACTCGCCGCTGCGCACCGCCGCCGAACGCCACCCGAACCTGGTTGCCTACGTGGCGCGCATGATGCACGTCTACTATCCGGCGCACGCCTGGCGGCAATCGCTGGCGGCCTGAAGCGCGGGCGATCTGCGATGATGGGTCCTCGTCATCGCGGATACCCACCCATGCGCCATCGCCTCGCCCTGCTCGCCGCCGGCGTGCTCGCCCTCGCCGCCTGCAACCGCACCCCGCCGCCTCCGCCGACCAGCCACGGCCAGGTGGACAAGCTCGCCACGATCGACACCAGGGTGGGGACCGGCGCCGAGGCGAAGCCCGGCATGACGGTGCGGGTGCTCTACACCGGCTGGCTGTACGACGACCGCGCCAGGGACAAGCACGGCACCCAGTTCGACAGCACCGACGACCACGGCGGCCAGCCGTTCTCCTTCCCGCTGGGCCAGGGCCAGGTCATCCAGGGCTGGGACCAGGGCGTGGCCGGCATGCGCGTGGGCGGCGAACGCACGCTGCTGATTCCGGCCGAACTCGGTTACGGCGCACGGGGAGGCGGCGACGTGATCCCGCCGAATACATCGTTGGTGTTCGATGTGAAGTTGGTGGGCGTGGAACAGTGACCAGAGGCGCGCCCTCGGCGCGCCTTCGCTCTGGCGCAGGTTTCTTTTCCCATTCGGGAGAATGGCTGGAAAACGAAGCCTTGCTTTCGCTCTTTCGCAGGTGAAAGAGCGGTTTCGGTCGCCTGCCGGCGTCCGGGTTCCTTCTCTTTGCTGGCCCACGCCACCGCAGGAGCAGCGGCGAACGGCGAAACCGGCCCGAAGGGCGGGGGACAGGATGCCCGCAGTCAAGAGAAGCAACCCAGAGAAATGGCCTGGTTCGATACGCCGGAACTACAAGCGCGATGTGTCGAGGCTGTTGGAGCTGCACCCGCCTGTGCGATAGACGTGGCGGCCATGCCGCGCCGTATCTGGGAACTGAGGGTACAAAGCCCCGCGGCGCCTTGCGCCGCTTTGGCTTTGGCTTTCGCAGTGCTCTGGCGGTTGCTTCTGCGCGCTGGGAGCGCGCTGCTTCTCCGGGGCCCCTGGGCGGCGGTGAGGCGGGGACGAGCAGGCCGCGCAGCGGGCGAATCCAGGGATGGATTCGCCTTTTCGCGCGGGCACGATGCCCGCTCGAAAAGCCCGGCCCCGCCTCACGCACTCGCAGGGCAGGATGCCCGCAGAGCGCCTACCGGGGGTGACCTTCTCTTTGGTTTTCTCTTGGCCACGCAAGAGAAAAGTAACTCGGCCACTGGCAGGTGGACGAAACCGCTCTGTCGCCTGCGGTAATGCGAAACAGGCAAGCGACAAGAAGATCGACCTCATCGAGCAGGCTACCCGCGCGCAGCCGCCACCAACTCGTACGACCGCCGCCGCAACGCATGCTCGAACACGTTGCTGGTGATCATCAGCTCGTCGGGCCGATGGCGTGCGACGAACTCCGCGAGGCCCTGCTTCACGGTCGCTGCATCGCCCACCACGGCGCAGGCCAGCGCCCGCTCCACCATCAGCTTTTCCGTCGCCGTCCAGTACGCCTCGATGTCGTCGATCGGCGGCGGGATCAGGCCGGGCCGGCCGCGGCGCAGGTTGATGAAGCTCTGCTGCTGGGTGGTGAACAGGCGGCGCGCCTCGGTATCGCTGCCGGCCGCCACCACGTTGATGCCGAGCATGGCGTAGGGCCGCGTCAGCCGTGCGGACGGCCTGAAGTCGCGGCGATACAGCGCGAGCGCCTCGTCCATCGCGTCGGGCGCGAAGTGCGAGGCGAACGCATACGGCAGACCCAGTTGCGCGGCCAGCCGCGCGCCGAACAGGCTGGAACCGAGGATCCACACCGGCACCTCGCTGCCCGCGCCGGGCACCGCGCGCACCGTCTGCCCCGGCGTGGCCGGCTCGAAATAGCCCAGCAGTTCCGCCACGTCGTGCGGGAATTCGTCGGCACTTTCGTAATAGCGGCGCAGCGCCCGCGCGGTGGCGTGGTCGGTGCCTGGGGCGCGCCCCAGGCCGAGGTCGATCCGCCCCGGGTGCAGTGCGGCCAGCGTGCCGAACGCCTCGGCCACCTGCAGCGGCGCATGGTTCGGCAACATGATGCCGCCCGCTCCCACGCGGATGGTCGAGGTGCCGGCGGCCACGTGGCCGATCAGCACCGCCGTCGCCGCGCTGGCGATGCCGGGCATGTTGTGGTGCTCGGCCAGCCAGTAGCGGGTGTAGCCCAGCCGTTCGGCGAGCTGCGCGAGATCCAGCGTGTTGCGGAACGCCTGTGCGGCGTCGCTGCCTTCGGTGATCGGCGCAAGGTCGAGGACGGAGAACGGAATCATGGCGGTACCCGGAATCGCGATGGGCCTTGATCTGGGGGCACGGGTGGCGCTTGCCAATGCGCCGCCGTCAACCCGCAACCGTGGAGGCCCCACACGCCGCGGAACTTTCCGTCGGCGCGTGCGGCAGTGGCCCGTGCGCGCGTGGCAGACCAGCCACCTGCCGCACCCATTCGCGACTGGCCGCCCTCTGCCAAGCCGGAAGGCTCGCAATCCGCGGCCGCTCAGGCGTCCGGATGGCGCTCCTGCCATGCCGCCAACGCGGCCTTGTAGCGCTCCAGCGCCTGCTCGTAGATGTCGTAGACACAGGGCACGCAGCCCTCGCCGCAGCAATCGGCGGGATCGGGCTCGGGCGGCGGCTGCGGCCGGGGATCGCCGGCCAGGTCGGCAGGCGGGTCGGCGGGGCTCACGCGCGTGGGTTCCGGTCGGGCATGCCGGAAGTGTATCGCCGCACTGGCCGCGCGACGGGCGCGCTGCGATGATCGAGGACTCCCCCGTTGCGGAACCCCTCCGATGCCGTCACGCCGTTCCCGCTTCCTGCCCGCGCTGCTCGCCCTGCTGGCGCTGCCCGCATGCGCACTCGCCACGCCGTCCGCAGCCGCCGGCAGGCACTATCGCGTGGTGGCCTACGACACTGCGCAGCAGCCCATTGCGGCGGATGACGTGGGCCGCATCGACACGCTGATCTTCGCGTTCGCGCAGGTGGTCGACGGCCGCGTGGTGCTGGCTCCCGCCGCGCGCGAACGGCTGCGGCAACGGATCGCGCTGAAGGCCACGCATCCCGGACTGAAGGTGATGGTCTCGGTGGGCGGCTGGAGTGCGGGCGGCTTCTCCGAGGCGGCGGCCACCGCCGCCGGTCGCCAGCGCTTTGCCGACAGCGCGGCCGCGCTGCTTGCCGATACGCATGCCGACGGCCTCGACGTGGACTGGGAATATCCCGGCCACCACGAGTCCGGCATCGCCTCCAGCCCGGAGGACCGCACGCACTTCACCGCCCTGCTCGGGATGCTGCGCGCCACGCTGGATCGCACTGGCCACGGCAAGCACTACCTGCTCAGCATCGCCGCCGCCGACGGCCTGTTCGTGGACGGCATCGACATCGCCGCGGTGGCGCCGTCGCTGGACTGGTTCAACCTGATGACCTACGACTTCTGCAACGCAATGACGCCGACCACCTGCAACCATACCGGCCTGCATGCGTCGAAGCTGGCGCCGGCCGATGCGCGCACGCTGGCGCGCGCGGTGCGGCAGTTCCTCGCCGCCGGCGTGCCGCCACGCAAGCTGGTGCCGGGCGTGGCGTTCTACGGCCGCGAATTCGCCGAGGTCGTGCCGGCCCACGACGGCCTGTTCCAGCGCTACGGCCATTACCAGGGCGGCCACGACTGGCCGCAGCTCAAGGCCGACTTCATCGACCGCAACGGCTACGTGCGCTACTGGGACGCGCAGGCCGACGCGCCGTACCTGTGGAACGCCGCCACCCGCCGCTTCATCAGCTACGACGACCCGCAGTCCATCGCCGCCAAGGCCGCGTTCGTGAAGGCGGAGCACCTGGGCGGCCTGATGTACTGGGAACAGGGCAGCGATCCCGACGGCGAACTGCTCGGGGCGATCTGGCGCGACCTGCAGTGACGCCCTCGCGCGGGCCGACGGAAACAACGAAGGCCGGCATCGCCGGCCTTCGTCGCACCTGGTGCCCCCGACACGATTCGAACGTGCGACCTTCCCCTTAGGAGGGGGACGCTCTATCCAACTGAGCTACGGGGGCGGAACGCGGATTCTGGCATGGATTGCCGCACTGCGCGAACCGGCGCAGGGGGCGCCCCTGCTAGAATCGGCGTTTTGAAACAGGACGCCCGCGCGCGTCCGGCGAAGGAGCAACACATGTCCCACAGCATTCTCAAGGCGCTCGGCCTGGCCGATGCCAATTCCGGCAGCTACCTCGGCCACGGCGAGTGGTCGACGACCACCGATGCCGGCACACTGGCCCCGACGAACCCCGCCAACGGCGAGGTCATCGCCACCGTGCACGCCTCCGGCGCCGCCGACTACGCGCTGATCGTCGAGCGCGCGCAGGCCGCCTTCAAGGCCTGGCGCGCCACGCCGGCGCCGCGCCGCGGCGAGGCGGTGCGCCTGTGCGGCGAGGCGCTGCGCCGGCACAAGGATGCGCTCGGCTCGCTGGTCGCGCTGGAGATGGGCAAGATCAAGCCCGAGGGCGACGGCGAAGTGCAGGAGATGATCGACATCGCCGACTTCGCCGTGGGCCAGAGCCGCATGCTGTACGGCTACACCATGCACTCCGAGCGCCCCGGCCACCGCATGTACGAGCAGTGGCACCCGCTCGGCCTGGTCGGCATCATCAGCGCGTTCAACTTCCCCGTCGCGGTGTGGGCTTGGAACGCGTTCCTCGCCGCGGTCTGCGGCGACATCTGCATCTGGAAGCCCTCGCCGAAGACCCCGCTGTCGGCGATCGCCGCGATGAAGATCTGCAACGAGGCGCTGCAGGCCGGCGGCTTCCCCGACATCTTCTTCCTGTTCAACGACGCCGGCACCGGGCTGTCGCAGGCTTTCGTCGACGACAGGCGCATCCCGCTGATCAGCTTCACCGGCTCCACCAAGGTGGGCCGCATGGTCGGCGAGCGCGTGGCGCAGCGCATGGGTCGCTCGCTGCTGGAGCTGGGCGGCAACAACGCGATCATCCTCGACCAGAGCGCCGACCTGAAGCTGGCGATTCCCGCCATCGTGTTCGGTGCGGTGGGCACCGCCGGCCAGCGCTGCACCACCACGCGCCGGCTGTTCGTGCACGAGTCCATCGTCGACGACGTCACCGCCAGGCTGGTCGCCGCCTACAAGCAGGTGGAAGGCAAGATCGGCGATCCCACCGACCCGAAGACGCTGATGGGTCCACTGAACAGCGCCGAGGCGGTGCAGGCCTACCTCGCCGCGATCGGGAAGGCCAAGGCCGCGGGCGGCAAGGTGCTCACCGGCGGCGCCGCACTCGCCGACCGCAAGGGCCATTTCGTGCTGCCGACCATCGTCAGCGGCGTGAAGAACAGCGACGAGGTGGTGCAGACCGAGACCTTCGCGCCGATCCTCTACGTCATGCCGTTCAAGACGCTGGACGAGGCGATCGACATGCAGAACGACGTGCCGCAGGGCCTGTCCTCGGCGATCTTCACGCAGAACCTGAAGTCGGCCGAGCAGTACCTGTCGGCGGCCGGCAGCGACTGCGGCATCGCCAACGTCAACATCGGCACCTCGGGCGCCGAGATCGGCGGCGCCTTCGGCGGCGAGAAGGAAACCGGCGGCGGCCGCGAGTCGGGCTCCACCGCGTGGCAGGCCTACATGCGCCGGCAGACCAACACCATCAACTACTCCGACGCGCTGCCGCTGGCGCAGGGCATCAAGTTCGACCTGTAACCCGGGCCTCCCTCCCCTTTTCCCCGGCACGGCCGGGGGAAAGGCTTGGGGTGAGGAAAGCTCTCCGCTCCAGCGCCCGCTGGACAACGCACAAGGATCGACGCCATGAGCTATCAGCCTCCCGCAACACGCAGCACCAACGCGCTGGCCGTGGTCAGCCTGGTGTCCGGCATCGCCGCCTGGTGCGTGTTCCCGATGCTGGGTGCGATCGTGGCGATCGTCTGCGGCCACCTGGCACGCGGCGAGATCCGCCGCGCGCCGCCGGGCAGCATGGATGGCGACGGCTTGGCGGTAGCCGGCCTGGCGCTGGGTTACGTGCAGCTGGCCCTCGGCGCGCTGCTCGTCGTCGTGGCGATCGGCCTCCTGTTCCTCGGCATCGGCCTGCACTTCTGGCGCTGACGATGGCGGATACGCCGACAGCGTTCGACTTCCGCGGCTGGCGTGTCGTCGTCGCCGGCGGCAGCAAGGGCATCGGCCGCAGCATCGCGCTGGCGTTCGCACAGGCCGGCGCGTCGGTGTCGGTCTGCGCGCGTGGCGCGGAGGCGCTCGGGGCCACCCGCGCCGAACTGGCCCGCGGCGGCAACCCGGTGCATGCCGCCGCCTGCGACCTCGGCGACGCGGACGCCATTACCGCCTACATCGACGAAGCCGCCGCCGCGCTGGGCGGCATCGACGTGCTGGTGAACAACGCGAGCGGCTACGGCTTCGCGGACGACGATGCGGGCTGGCTGGCCGGTTTCAACGTGGACCTGATGGCTGCGGTGCGCGCGTCGCGCGAGGCGCTGCCGCACCTGCGCCGGTCGCCGCACCCGTGCATCCTGCACACCAGTTCCATCGCCGCCTTCCATCCCCGCCGCCACGGCGCGCCGTATGCCGCGGTCAAGGCCGCGCTCAGCCAGTACACCACCTCGCAGGCATTGGCGCTGGCGGAGCATCGCATCCGCGTCAACGCCATCGCGCCCGGCTCCGTCGAGTTCGCGAACGGGCTGTGGGACCGGCGCAGGCGCGACGATCCCGGGCTCTATGCCGCCACGCTGGCGAAGATCCCGTTCGGCCGCTACGGCACGCCGGAGGAGATCGCCCACGCCGCGCTGTTCCTCGCCTCGCCGTACGCTGGCTGGATCACCGGCCAGACGCTGTGCGTGGATGGCGGCCAAGGTCTTTCAGGCTGACCCGATGAACACGCTGCACAGCACCGAACGCTTCAGCGACCGCGTCGCCGACTACGTGCGCCACCGCCCCGACTACCCCGCCGCGATGCTCGACTGGCTGCATCGCTCACAAGGCGTCACGGCCGCATGGCAGGTGGCCGACGTCGGCGCCGGCACCGGTATCTCCAGCAAGCTGCTGCTCGACGCCGGCCACGCGGTGACCGCGGTGGAACCGAACGCGGCGATGCGCGCGGCCGCCATCGCCTGGCTGGGCGGGCATCCACGCTTCCGCGCCGTCGACGGCCGCGCCGATGCCACCGGCCTGCCCGACGCCAGCATCGACCTGGTGACGGTGGCGCAGGCCTTCCACTGGTTCGATCCCGCCTCCACGTGGCGCGAGTTCGCCCGCATCCTGCGTCCCGGCGGCCTCGCTGCGGTCTTCTGGAACTCGCGCCGGCCCACCGGCACGCCCTTCCTCGAAGGCTACGAGGCGCTGCTGCAGCGCTACGGCACCGACTATGCCAGCGTGGCCGAACGCTACGCCGACGACGACGCCATGCGCACCTGGTTCGGTGCCGGCTGGCGCGGCACCGCGCGTTTCGAGCACAAACAGTCGCTCGATTTCGACGGCCTGTGCGGGCGCCTGATGTCGTCCTCCTACGCGCCGAAGGAAGGCCATCCGCAGCACGAGCCGATGCTTGCCGCCCTGCACGAGCTGTTCGACCGCTGCCGGCAGGACGGCCACGTCAGCTTCGACTACGACACCCGCATCATCGTGGGAACCCTCTAGATGTACGACCTGCTCCGCCCATTGCTGTTCGCGCTCGACGCCGAGACCGCGCACGGCCTCACCCTCTACGGCCTCGACGTCGCCTACCGCAGCGCGCTGATGCGCCTCGTCGCCAGGCCGGCCGCCGAGCTGCCGGTGGAAGCCTTCGGCCTCCGTTTCCCGAACCCTGTAGGCCTGGCCGCGGGGCTGGACAAGAACGCCGAGCATCTCGACGCGCTGGGCGCGCTGGGCTTCGGCTTCGTCGAGGTGGGCACGGTGACGCCACGGCCGCAGGCGGGCAATCCGCGACCGCGCCTGTTCCGGCTGCCGCGGCACGAGGCCATCATCAACCGCATGGGCTTCAACAACGCCGGTGTCGATGCGCTGCTGCGCAACGTGGACGCCTCCGGTTACCGCGGCGTGCTCGGCATCAACATCGGCAAGAACAAGGACACGCCGAACGAGCACGCAGCGGACGACTACCTGCTGTGCCTGGAGCGCGTGTACGGCCGCGCCGGCTACATCACGGTGAACATCTCCTCGCCGAACACCCAGGGCCTGCGCGACCTGCAGGAAGAGGCCACGCTGCGCCGCTTCATCGGCACGCTGCGCGAGCGGCAGGAGCAACTCGGCTCGCAGCACGGCGCGCGCAAGCCGATGCTGCTGAAGATCGCGCCCGACCTCAGCGAGCACGAGCTGGACGGCATCGCCGAGGCGCTGCTCGCCAGCGGCATCGACGGGGTGATCTGCACCAACACCACCGTCGATCGCGCCCTGGTGGCGGACGACCCGCACGGCAGCGAAACCGGCGGACTGTCCGGCAGGCCGCTGTTCGCGCTTTCCACCGACGTGCTGCGCGGCATGCGCCGACGCCTCGGCGAACGCGTGCCCATCATCGGCGTGGGTGGCATCCTCGACGGCAGCGACGCCGCGGAGAAACTCGACGCCGGCGCGACGCTGGTGCAGCTCTATTCCGGCCTGATCTACCGCGGCCCGCGGCTGGTGGCCGAATGCGTCGACGAAATCCGCCGCCACCAGGAAAGCAAGCATGCCGGCTGAGAGAACCGACATGGGCGGCTACACGCTCACCGAGAACGCCCCGCTCGCCACCCGCAACACGCTGCGCGTGAATGCGCGCGCCAGGCTGCTGGCCGAGCTGCGCGACGCCGCGAAGCTGCCGGAGCTGCTGGATTTCCCCGCCGTGCGCCGTGCGCCGCTGCTGGTGCTGGGCGAAGGCAGCAACCTGCTGCTCGCCGGCGATGTCGACGGCACGGTGCTGGCGATGGAAACCCGCGGTGTACAGGTGGAACAAGACGGCGAGGTCGCGCGCATCGCGGTGGCCGCCGGCGAACGCTGGGACGACTTCGTGCGCTGGTCGCTGGGCCAGGGCTACGCGGGGCTGGAAAACCTGATCCTGATCCCCGGCACGGTGGGCGCCGCGCCGATCCAGAACATCGGCGCCTACGGCACCGAGGTGGCCGAGTTCATCGAGAGCGTGGAAGCCTGGGACACGCGCGAACACCGCGTGGCCCAGCTCGACCGCGCCACCTGCGCGTTCGGCTACCGCGACTCGCTGTTCAAGCACGAACCCGGCCGCTACATCGTCACCGCGGTGCGCTTCGCCCTGCCCCGTTCGCGCGAGCTCAGGCTGGACTACGCCGGCATCCGCGAGGAACTCGCGCGCATGGGCGTGGACAAGCCTGCCCCGTTCCACGTCGCCGAGGCGGTGGTACGCCTGCGTACGCGCAAGCTGCCCGACCCCGCGGTGATCGGCAACGCCGGCAGCTTCTTCAAGAACCCCGTGGTCGACGCCGCGCAGGCCGCGGCGCTCAGGCAGGCGCATCCGGCACTGCCGGCGTGGCCGCAGGCCGACGGCCGCAGCAAGCTCTCCGCCGCCTGGCTGATCGAGGCGGCCGGCCTCAAGGGCCATCGCGAAGGCGACGCCGGCATCTCCAATCGCCACGCCCTGGTGCTGGTGAACCACGGCCACGCCAGCGGCGCCGAACTGTGGGCCTTCGCCCAGGGCGTGATCGCCACCGTGCAGGCGAGATTCGGCGTGCGGCTGGAGCCGGAACCGGTGGTGGTCGGCGGCTGAAGCCGCGCGCGCTCAGCTGCGCCGTGGCCGTTCGATGTCCGGCAACAGCAGCGCGCACGCGCCGATCAGCGGCAGGTACGCGCACAACTGGTAGACGTGGGCGATGCCCTCGAGGTCGGCCAGCTTGCCCAGCACCGCGGCTCCCAGGCCGCCCATGCCGAAGGCGAGGCCGTAGAACACTCCGGAGATCATGCCGATGCGGCCCGGCACCAGCTCCTGCGCGTAGACGATGATGGTGGTGAAGGCCGAGGCCAGCACCAGGCCGATCACCACGCTCAGCACGCCGGTCCAGAACAGGTTCGCGTGCGGCAGCAGCAGCGTGAACGGCGCCACGCCGAGGATCGAGCCAAGGATCACCCACTTGCGACCCACCCGGTCGCCCAGCGGGCCGCCGATCAGCACGCCCGCGGCCACCGAGGCGAGGAACACGAACAGGTGCACCTGCGCGTTCTGCACCGACACATGGAAGGTGTGCATCAGGTAGAACGTGTAGTAGCTGCTGATGCTGGCGATGTAGAAATACTTGGAGAAGATCAGCACGCCCAGCAGCAGCAGCGAGGCCCACACCATGCCCGGCGACAGTTCGCGCACCGGCGCGCGGCGCGCGCGCGACTTGCCGCGCGTGGCATGGTGGCGTGCGTACCAGTGGCCCACCTGCAGCAGCACCGCGATCGCCAGCAGCGGCGCCAGCGCGAACCAGGCCACGCTCTCGCGCCCGTGCGGCACGATGATCCAGGCCGCCAGCAGCGGCCCCAGCGAAGCGCCGAGGTTGCCGCCCACCACGAATACCGACTGCGCCAGTCCCGGCCGGCCGCCCGAGGCCATGCGCGCCACCCGCGAGGACTCGGGGTGGAAGATCGACGAACCGGTGCCCACCAGCGCCGCCGCCAGCAGCAGCACCGGGAAGTTCGGCGCGGTCGCCAGCAGCAGCAGGCCGCCCAGGGTGAAGCCCATGCCCGCGGCCAGCGAATACGGCATCGGCCGGCGGTCGGTCGCCATGCCCACCAGCGGCTGCAGCAGCGAGGCGGTGACCTGGTAGGTCAGCGTGATCAGGCCGACTTGGGCGAAGCTGAGATCGAAGCCGCTCTTCAGCAGCGGGTAGATCGCCAGGATCAGCGACTGGATCATGTCGTTGAGCAGATGCGAGAAGCTGATCGCGCCCAGCACGGTGAACTGGGGGCGCTCCTCGGCGGCTGCGGGCGGCGTGGCGGCGGGATTCAGGGGAATGGCGTCGACGCGGGTCTGCATGGGGGAGTCGTCAGGGATCTCGGGGAAAGATCGCGGCGGCACGCCTTGCGTCCGTCGCGGTGCACACGATAATGCCTCGGCGGGCGGCCCGCATGCGCCGCCGGGTCAGATTCTGTCGAATTCGGGCCACACGAAGACACTGGACAGGCACCTGCATGCGTCACACCCGCGTCGATGCTTACGAGAACGCGCCACGCGACGTCGTGGCCACCGGCAACGACTACGCCGCCGGCTACGTGCTGCCCGCGCACGCGCACCGTCGCGGCCAGCTGCTGTATGCGGCCACCGGCGTGGTCGGCGCGGTGACCAGCCGCGGCAGCTGGGTGGTGCCGCCACGTTGCGCGCTGTGGATACCGCCAGGATTGCCGCACGAGGTGCACATGAACGGCGCGGTTTCCACGCGCAGCGCCTACGTGCGGCGCGAGGCCGCCGACGCCGCGGGCCTGCCCGCGCATTGCCAGGTGATCGCGGTGTCGCCGTTGCTGCACGCCTTGCTGCTGGAGGCGGTGGACCTGCCGCTGGAATACGCGCTGGACGGCCGCGACGGCCGCGTGATGGCGCTGCTGCTGGACGAGATCCGTGCGATGCCGGCGCTGCCGCTGAACACGCCGCTGCCCGACGAACCGCGCCTGCGCAAGCTTTGCCGTGCCCTGCTCGCCGCGCCCGCGCTGGAGGTCGACGTCGACGCGATGGCGCACAAGGCCGGCATGAGCCGACGCCACTTCACCCGGCTGTTCCGCCGGCAGACCGGCATGAGTTTCGCCGCGTGGCGCCAGCAGGCCTGCCTGCTCGCGGCGCTGACCCGGCTCGGCAGCGGCGAGCCGGTCACCACCGTCGCGCTGGAGCTGGGTTACGCCAGCGCCAGCGCGTTCAGCGCTGCGTTCCGGCGCGTCCTCGGCGCCCCGCCCAGCCGTTACCTGGCGCTCCGCAGCCACGGCAGCCGCGAAATCTGATGTCCGGCAGGCGGCGCGGGCCCATCGTCCATCCCCCATCGGCGCTGGCCACGCCCGCGCATCCGGAACCCGCCGCGCGTCATCCAGTCGTCACAAGCCGCCAGCAACATGGTTGCCATGCACTGAAAGCATGAACCGCCGGGGTTACCATGCCCGCAGGACTACCGCGGCACGCTCCCACGGATCACGCTCGATGAGTTCACAAGCTCCCCGCAAGCCCATGCCAGCCGTCGCGGACACCGCGGCGGCCAACGACGCGGCAGCCGCGCCCGACCTCGGCGAACGCCGGCTGTATCTCAACCGCGAGCTGTCGCAGCTGGCGTTCAACGTCCGCGTGCTCGACCAGGCGCTGGACGAGCGCACGCCGCTGCTGGAGCGGTTGAAGTTCCTGCTGATCTTCTCGCGCAACATGGACGAGTTCTTCGAGATCCGCGTGGCCGGGCTGAAGGGGCAGATCGCGCTGGACCACGAGCTGATCGGCGCCGACGGCATGGCGCCGCGCCAGGTGCTGGCGGAGATCAGCGCGATCGCGCACCGGCAGGTCGAGCGGCAGTACGCGATCCTCAACGAGCGCATCCTGCCGGAGCTGGCGGCGCACGACATCCGCATCGTGCGGCGCGACGAGTGGACGCACCGGCAGAAGCAGTGGGTGCGCCGCCATTTCCGCGAGGAGGTGGCGCCGCTGGTGACGCCGATCGGGCTGGACCCCACCCATCCGTTCCCGCTGCTGGTCAACAAGAGCCTCAACTTCATCGTGCAGCTGGACGGCACCGACGCGTTCGGCCGCGACTCCGGCCTCGCCGTGGTGCCGGCGCCGCGCGTGCTGCCGCGGCTGATCCGCATGCCCGACGACGTCGCCGGGCACGGCGACTGCTATGTGCTGCTGTCCTCGATCATCCATGCGCACGCCGAGGAGCTGTTCCCCGGCATGAGCGTGCTCGGCTGCTACCAGTTCCGGCTGACCCGCAACGCCGACCTCGCGCTCGACCCCGAGGATGTGGAGGATCTGGCGATGGCGCTGCGCGGCGAGCTGTATTCGCGCCGCTTCGGCAGCGCGGTGCGGCTGGAGGTGGCCGACAACTGCCCGAAGGCGCTCAGCGCCCATCTGCTCAAGCAGTTCGGCCTCGCCGAGTCGGAGCTGTACGAGGTGAACGGCCCGGTGAACCTGGCGCGGCTGTTCCGCATCGCCAGCAAGGTGAACTACCCCGCACTGCAGTACAAGCCCTTCGTGCCCGCGCTGCCGAAGGCGCTGAAGCACGCCGAGGACCTGTTCGCGGTGATCGCACGGCAGGACGTGCTGCTGCTGCATCCCTACGAGTCCTTCGCGCCGGTGGTCGACCTGCTGCGCCATGCCGCGAAGGACCCGCAGGTGCTGGCGATCAAGCAGACGCTGTACCGCACCGGGGCGGACTCCGAGATCGTCGACGCCCTGGTCGACGCCGCCCGCGCCGGCAAGGAAGTGACCGCGGTGGTGGAGCTGCGCGCGCGCTTCGACGAGGAATCCAACCTCACGCTCGCCTCGCGCCTGCAGCAGGCCGGCGCGATGGTGATCTACGGCGTGGTGGGCATCAAGACGCACGCCAAGCTGATGCTGATCCAGCGCCGCGAAGGCAACGAGCTGGTGCGCTACGCGCACCTGGGTACCGGCAACTACCACACGGCCAACGCGCGCCTGTACACCGACTACAGCCTGCTCACCTCCGACGCGGCGCTGTGCGAAGACGTGCACAAGCTGTTCAGCCAGCTCACCGGCATGGGCAAGGCGCTGCGCATGAAGAAGCTGCTGCAGGCCCCGTTCTCGCTGAAGCAGGGCCTGCTCGACCTGATCGCGCAGGAAGCTGCGCACGCCGCAGCGGGCAAGGCGGCGCGCATCCTCATCAAGGTCAACGCGCTGACCGATTCCAAGGTGATCCGCGCGCTGTACAAGGCCAGCCTCGCCGGCGTGCGCATCGACCTGATCGTGCGCGGCATGTGCTGCCTGCGCCCGGGCGTGCCCGGCGTGTCGGACAACATCCGCGTGCGCTCGGTGATCGGCCGCTTCCTGGAGCACAGCCGCGCCTACTGGTTCGCCAACGATGGCGAGCCCGTGCTGTACCTCTCCAGCGCGGACCTGATGGAGCGCAACCTCGACCGCCGCGTGGAATGCGCATTCCCGATCGAGGGCAAGAAGCTGCAGCAGCGCATCCTCGGCGCGCTGGAGCTCTACCTGGCCGACAACGTCGGCTCCTCCGAGCTGCAGGCCGATGGCAGCTACCGGCTGGTGCCGCGCGCAGCCGACGAGGCGACGTGCGATGTGCAGCAATTGCTGCTGGAGAAGTTCTGCGGCGCGGAGGCCTGATCCGCGGAAGGATCATCCGCCACGCCACCGCGCAGGCGGCAGCGTGGCGGAGCCGGCCCGGGTCCGGCGGGTAGGGAAGGCGCAGGACAGCGCTTTCCGGGCGTTCCGGTCAAGCCAGGTGCTGCTTCACCCACGCCACATAACGATCCACGAAACCCTGCAGGAACTTCTGCGTATCCTCGTTCGCGACGTGGCCCTCGGCGTCGATCAGGCCGTCGTCCCTGAACTGCACGAACACCTCGGGCTGCGCCATCATCGCCACGTCGACGAACACCAGCGAGTTGCGCAGGTGCTGCTGTGCCAGCGCGCTGCCGGTGGCACCGATCGAGGCCCCGATCACCGCCCCCGGCTTGCCGGCGAAGGAGTTGGTACCCCAGGGACGCGAAGCGAGGTCGATGGCGTTCTTCAGCACGCCCGGCACGCCGCGGTTGTATTCCGGCGTGACGAACAGCAGCGCGTCGGCGGCCTCGATTTCCTGCTTCAGGCGGCGGGCCTCGGCGGGATAGTCGGCGTCGAAGTCCTGGTTGTACAGCGGCAGGTCGTCGAGGCGGATGTGCCCGAAGACAAACTCCTTCGGCGCCAGCCGCTCCACCGCCCGCGCCAGTCGCTTGTTGATCGACGCCTTGCGCAGGCTGCCCACCAGTACCGCCACCTTGATCGTGCTCATGCCGGAATGCTCCACAGGAGGAAGCGCGCCGCCCAAGTGCGGCGCATCCCGTCCATTTGACCCGCTCGGCGATCAAGCCGCCGTGATGTGCGTCGTCAACGCATGTACAGCGCATCGTGCAGCAGCTGCTTCCGCCGCTCGTCCGGCGTGCCCAGCCAGGTGAGCTGGTCCTGCGAGCTGTCGTCGGGATCGACCGCCGGCGCGAGATCCTCCGGGCGCTGCGCGAACAGGCCCCACATCGCGTGATCCTGCGCGTCGTACAGCAGGGCCACGCGTTCGGTCGGACAATCGTGCGGCTTGCAGGCGGTCGCCAGTTGCATGGGCCTGCCGTCCACCTGCACGACCTGCACCGGTGTCGCCGTGCCGCCCTGGCGCACCCAGTCCGGCAGGTCCTGCACGCCGCGCAGCGCATCCAGCGCCTTCACGAAATCCGGGCGCTGCAGCAGGTCGAACAGGTAGATCGGCGGCACCGTCGGCGTGGCAGCGGTGGCGGCGGTGGTTGCCGCGCCGGCCGGTAGCGGCGCCTGCGTGGCCGGCGCGGTGGGTGCCGATGCGGGAGCCGCCGGTGCCGGCAGCTGCGAACCCTGCGAGCAGGCCGCGCAGGCCAACACCACCGTCCATGCGCATGCGGGCATGGAAAACTTCATCGCAAGCCTCCTCGTCATGTGGCGCGAGGTCCCGTCCTGGCAAGGTGCCATGCAACGCCCGCTGACGCGTTGGCCCGCAGGTCACTTCGCCTGCAGGCTCTCCATCGCCTTCTTCGCATCCGCATGCGCGGCATCCAGCGTGGTCGCCTTCAGGCCCTGCTCGGCCTGCCCCAACGCCGCATGCAAGCGGGCCTCGACGGCGGCATCGCCCTTCGCGTCGACGATGGCGCCCTGGCCCATGCCCTTGCAGGGGTCTCCCGCCTTGGCATCGAAGCCCTTGCCCGACGGTCCGACCAGGCAGTTCACCACATGGTGCAGGTGCGCGTGGGCGGTCGCCAGGTCCGTCGCGCCCAGCGCCATGCCGGCATGCGCCCCGGCGGTGGCGACCTGCTTCGATGCGGCGCCGTTCGCATCTGCGGCCTGCGCCGCGACGGGCAAGGCGAGCGCCAGCAGCAATGCCGGCAATCCACGCGGGCAACATTTCGTCATGACACGGCTCCCGAACGACGCGGCCGCGGCCGCAGTCCCGCGACTATGCCCGCGTCGCCGTGAGGAAAGGGCAAAGGCGTGCCTAGGGTCGCGCCGGCGACGGTGCGATGCCGTCCCGTAGCGACGCCCCTTTCGCAGGGGGCCGTCGCGATGGCCCGCACGGAGCCGCAAGTCGGCCGCATCTCCCCGCGGCGCTCGCCGGACCGGTGCCGGAGACCGGGTCCCGCGTCGGCGTGAACATTCAGTCACCAGGATGGCCGGCAGCTTCTACAATGGCGGGCGCGTGATGTCCTGCGGCTTCCGCGACCCCGCACGCCGGCTCACGCCGGAACCGCAGGACGGGTGCTGCCGGCGCGCGGTGGTCGGGGTCGACCTCGACCCGGATGCCGCCGCGCTCGTCACGCAGGTCGCGGCGCGCCTGCAGCCGATCCGCCACGCTCGTCCCTTCCCCGTCGGCGACGCCGTTGCGGCGCCGCCCGAGACCGCCATTCCGGGAGAATCTCCATGCCGCATTACACCGGCCCGCTGCTCACCCGCGCCACTGCCGAGGCGCTGCTCGCCGCGCGCGATGCCGGCGCTGCCGGGTGGACGGGCTCGCTGGATCTCGGCCGCTCGACCGGTACCGCGCAACTGCAGGCGGACGGTTGGCACTGGCGCGGCAAGCGCTACCCGTGGCCGCCGGTGCCGAAGGACCGCAGCATCCACTACTGGGACGGCGAGGCGTTCGCACCGGCCGCGCGCTACTCCGGATCGCTGATCAAGCTGGTGCCCACCGGCTGGGACGTGCCCACGTTCGAGATCGACGGCATCAAGATGCTGCCCACCGCGAAGGAGTCGCCGCTGGACGACGCGCGTCGCAAGGTGGCGCTGGTCGAGCCGCGCAGCAAGGCGGTGCTGGATACCTGCGGTGGCCTGGGCTACTTCGCCGCCTGCTGCCTGGAGGCAGGCGCGGCGCGCATCCACTCCTTCGAGAGGAACGCCGACGTGCTGTGGCTGCGCACGCTCAACCCGTGGTCGCCCGACCCCGGCGCGCCCGCCGGCGGCGGACGCCTCGAGCTGACCCACGCGGACGTGGCGCAGGCCATCGCGCAGGTGGCCGATGCCGCGGTGGACGCGCTGCTGCACGACCCGCCGCGCTTCGGCATCGCCGGCGAGCTGTACTCGCTGGCGTTCTACCGGCAGCTCGCCCGCGTGCTGCGTCGCGGCGGCCGGCTGTTCCACTACACCGGCAGCCCGAACAAGCTCACCAGTGGCCGCGACGTGCCGCGCGAGGTGGCGCGGCGACTGGAGGAAGCCGGCTTCAAGGCGCAGCTGGCGCTGGACGGGGTGCTGGCGACGCGGCGCTGAGCCCGGCGCACCTCTTCGGCGGCATGAATCCAAGCTGTCTGCGCCGTTTTCCATCGCCATCGTTCGGGGTTACGCTCGACCTTCCCCTGGTGAACCGGAGCCCCCCCATGGCCCTGTGGAAAGAGCCCGTGAAGCCCTCCTCCGCCGCGACTCCCGAAGCCCCGGAGCAGGCGCGTTTCGACGCCCCCGAAGTCAAGCCGGAAGCGACCGCACCGGTGCAACTGGCTCCCCGTCCGGCCCCCGCGGCCGCCGCGGGCAAGCCCAAGGCCGAATCGCTGATCGCGCCCGACATCACCATCGAAGGCAAGATCGAGGGCGCCGGCCACGTGCGCATCGCCGGCAGCTTCAAGGGCGACATCAACGTACGCGGGGACCTTACCATCGAGCCCGGCGCCAAGGTGACCGGCAGCGTGCGCGCGGAGAAGATCACCATCGCGGGCGAACTGGTAGGCAACATCGAATCCGCGGTGCACGTGGAACTGCTGCAGAGCGGCGCGCTGACCGGCGACCTGAAGGCCGGGTCGCTCAGCGTGGCGGCCGGCTCGCGCATGCGCGGCCAAGTCGAGTTCGGCTGGGACGACGACGGCACGCGTACGGGCAGCGGGCGCGGCGGCGCCACTTCGTGAGCGCCGCGCCGTCGGGCACCGCAGGGGCGACGCGCACCTGTCCGCACTGCCGGGAGACCATCCTCGAAAGCGCGAGCGTGTGCCCGGCCTGCCGCCACAAGCTGCGCTTCAGCGAGCCGGGCGCCGCAGCCGCGGTGCCGGCGTCGGTGCCGCTGCGCGTGGAAGGCAGCTTCCGCAATCCCGACAGCGGTGCGTGGGAATACTCGATGGTGCTGACCATCCGCAACGAACGCGGCGAAGAGATCGCGCGCAAGCTGGTGGGCGTCGGCGCGATGCAGCCGAACGAGCAGCGCAGCTTCACCCTCAGCGTCGAGATGCAGGCCGCCGCCGCGGGCGGCAAGCGCACGCGGCCCTACTGAACCGCGGGCTCTCTCGCCGCCCGGTCTTTCGCGGCGCGGCCTCAGAGGTGCGCGTCGGACTCGAAGCGCTGCAGGAACTCGTAGCGCGCCGCCTTGCGGTCGACGAAGCCGTGCGTGTCCGCACCGATGGCCTGGCGCAGCAGGCCGCCGTCCTTCGCCGCGACGGCCGGCCAGTGCGGCAGGCCCGCGCCGTTGGGGTCGCCGGTCTTGATGAAGTTGGCCCAGTAGCCCTCCATCGTGGCCGAGACACGGCGGTCGGTGGCGGTCCAGGCATACACCCTGTTGCCGTCGAGGTTGCCCAGCGCGTATTCGATCTCGCCGCTGTGCACGGCGCCGGTGCCCGGGCCCGCGCTGCCGTCGCGTTTCGCCGGACGCGGCTGCTCGAAGTAGTAGTAGTAGACCGGCGCGCGACCGGTGCGATGCTGCCAGTCCATCCAGCGCCAGGTGGAAAACGCGATGAACTGGTCGCCGGACAGCGCGGTGCCGGAGGCCTTCACTTCGGCCTCGTCGTTGCCGGGATAGAGCTTGAGCGCTTCGTCCACGTGCGCCGCGCCGAACATCTTCTCCACCGCGGCGCGGTAGTTGGCCGGCGTGGGCGGCTGCTTGTCGAGCAGATTCGCGTAATAGCCTTCCTGCGAATTCGAGCCGACCAGCAGCGGGATGTGCGCCTGCTCGCCCGCCGCGTAAATGGCCCCGGGCGAACGCGGCAGGAAATAGCCGTCGATGGTCGGGTTGAAGCTGTCGCTGTCCGAGTTGCCCAGCGCCTTCAGCAAGTCGGCCGCCGGCATCGCGCGCAGGTCGGACAGCGAACGGGCACCGACCTTGCGCATGAAGTCCTCGCCGCGCTGCTCGGCCCGCGCGAACGGCTCCGGCTTGAGATTGCCCAGCAGCCCGCCGCTCTCGCCGATCGCGCGCTGCATCAGCCCCTTCGACAATGGCGAGGCCACCAGCGCCGATACCGCCATCGAACCCGCCGACTCGCCGCCGATGGTGACCTGCGCCGGATCGCCGCCGAACGCGGCGATGTTGTTGCGTACCCACCGCAGCGCCGCCGTCATGTCGAGCAGGCTGTAGTTGCCGGCGGCGTGCTGCGGCGACTCGGCGGCCAGCGCAGGCAAGGCAAGCAGGCCGAACACGTCGAGGCGATAGTTCACCGTGACAGTGACAATGCCTCGTTGCGCCAGGCTGGCGCCGTCGTAGCGCGGCTCCGAGCCGTCGCCGGCCAGCATGCTGCCACCGTAGAAATACACCAGCACCGGCAACTTGCCTTTGGCGTGATGCGCAGGCGTCCACACGTTGAGGTAGAGGCAGTCCTCGCTCATGCCGTTGGAGCGGAACACCATGTCGCCGTACAGCGGGCGTTGCATGCAGCGCGGGCCGAAGCGGTCGGCCGCGCGCACGCCAGTCCACGCGGCCGCCGGCTGCGGCGGCTTCCAGCGCAACGCGCCGACGGGCGGCGCCGCGTACGGGATGCCCTTGAACTCGTCCAGCCCGGCCTGGGCGTCATGGATCCCCGACAGGGTGCCGGCATCGACATGCACGACCGGCGCCGCGTCGGCGGCTGCGGCCCACGGGGCGGGCAGCGCGAGCGCCAGTCCCAGAAGAACGCGGCACGGACATGGAAGAGCCTTACGCATGGCGAGCAGCCTCGGTCGGGGAACAAGGCCGCATCTTAGAGCCTGTCCGGCGTTCCCGCGTGGCCCCGCGCCGGGAGCCCTTTGCGCGCAGGCCAGGGCGGGACGCTCTGCGCGGGACGCGCCAGCCCACCCGCGCGGCCGATTCGCGGCCGCTCATCCGTGGCCTGGCCGGGAGGCCGAAGAATCACGCCGCTCAGCCCAGCGCCTGCTCCAGCAAGGCGGCGATGCGCTTCTCCACGTCGACGTTCAGCACCTTGAGCGCGAACGCGGTCGGCCACATCGCGCCGTCGTCGAGCCTTGCGCTGTCGTTGAAGCCGAGGGTGGCATAGCGGTCCTTGAATTTCTGCGCATCCTTGAAGAAGCAGACGACCTTGCCATCCTTCGCATAGGCCGGCATGCCGTACCAGGTCTTCGGCACCAGCGCCGGCGCATGGGCCTTGACGAGGGCGTGCAGCCGTTCGGCCATCGCACGGTCCGGCGCCTGCATCGCGGCGATCGCCGCCAGCACTTCGCGTTCGCCGTCCTCCCGGGTCCTGTCGGCGCGCGCCTGCGCCTTCTGCTCCTGGGCGTAGGCCTTCATCGCGGCCTTTTCCTCGGCGCTGAACCCTGCGGATGCCTTGCCCGCGGCTCGTGCGGCGGGCTTGCGCACGCCCTTCCTCGAAGTCTGTTCCATGGAATTCCTCGCTTGATGCCTGGTGTGTCCGCTCATCGCTCGCCCACGGGGCCGAGCTCCACCTTGATGTCCACCACGGGCGTGCCATCGATCGCCTCGATCGGGCCGATCAGCAACCGCCGGCCATCCACGGCGCGGACGCGCACCGGATGGATGCCGATCGGGTTGGGCCGGTGGGGCGAACGCGTTCTGAACACGCCGGTCCATGCCGCGTCCGGGTCGCCCCGGGGCCGGACCTTGAGCATGTCCCGCCGCGCCTGATGCAGCCAGGTCAACACGACCAGGCTGTCCCCGGCCACCACGCCGGCCAGCGCGTCTGCATACCCGGCCTCCAGCACCAGCCAGGCGTCCGGCGCACCTTCGTCGCCCTGGTGCGGAGCCGCGTCCGTCGCACCGAGGTCGGAGCGTAGTCGGCCGACCACCTGCAAGACGATGGGTTCGCTCATGGCTGCCTCCCCGTGGCTCAATGCCGTTCCTGCACGCGCAGCAGGTTGCCGGCCGGATCGCGGATGGCGCAGTCGCGTACGCCGTAGGGCTGCATGGTCGGCTCCTCGACGATCTCGGCGCCGCTGGCCTGGATGCGCTCGAACGCGGCGTCGAGATCCCGGGTCGCCAGCAGCATGGTCGCGTAGGTGCCCTTGGCCATCATCTCGGCGATGGTGCGCTTCTCCTCGTCGGTGACGCCGGGGCTGGCGACCGGCGGATACAGCACGATGGCGGTGCCGGGCTGGCCGGCGGGGCCCACCGTGATCCAGCGCATGCCGTTGTAGCCGACGTCGTTGCGCACCTCGAAGCCCAAGGTGTCGCGGTAGAACGCCAGCGAGGCGTCCGGGTCGCTGTGCGGAAGAAAGCTGGCGTGGATGCTGATGTCCATGACGGTGCTGCTCGGTGTGGGTGGAGCGGTCATGCTAGGTCGGGTTCGGTGGCCGGCGCTTCTCGATTCCTGATCGGTCGCGTCACCTGCCGCGCGATGCAGGACGGCATGCCCTCGGTGGCTCGCGCCGCTTCGCGCCGGTAGACGCTGGGCGACATGCCGACGAGCTCGGCGAAGCGGGTGCTGAAGGTGCCCAGCGAGGCGCAGCCCACCGTGAAGCAGACCTCGGTGACGCCGAGGTCGCCGCGGCGCAGCAGCGCCATCGCGCGCTCGATGCGCCGGGTCATCAGGTAGCTGTAGGGCGATTCGCCGAAGGCGAGCTTGAACTGGCGGCTGAGATGCCCCGCCGACATGCCGATGGCGTGCGCCAGGTCCTCGACGTTCAGCGGCTGCGCGTAGTCGCGGTCGATGCGGTCGCGCACGCGACGCAGGCGCGCGAGATCGCGCAGGTGCTGGGCCGGGGCGGGCTTGCTGCTCATCGGCTGGATCGTCCCACGCCCGGTGACGGCCCTCAAGCCTCGCAAGCTTGTCCCTGTTCGCACCGGGGCTGGCACGTACCGTTCGAAGTTTCCCGCCCCACGCGCATCGCGGCGCGATGGACGATCCGATACCATGACGCCCCCGCCCGGGTGGCGCGCGCCCCTTGCCTAGCGCGGCGCATGCGCACTCCCGCCCTTTCCCGTCCGCGTACCGGAGCTGCACCGCCATGTCGCCCATGCGCCTCGAAATCACCCGTCCCGACGACTGGCACCTGCACCTGCGCGACGGCGCCGCGCTGGGCTCGGTAGTGGCCGACACCGCGCGGCAGTTCGCGCGCGCCATCGTGATGCCCAACCTCAAGCCGCCGGTGACCACGGTGGCCGAGGCCGCGGCCTACCGCGCGCGCATCCTCGCCGCGCTGCCGGCGGACACCGGCTTCCAGCCGCTGATGACGCTGTACCTCACCGAGGCCACCACGCCGGACGAGATCGCGCGCGCCCGGGCCAGCGGCTTCGTGCATGCGGTGAAGTACTACCCCGCCGGCGCCACCACCAACTCGCAGGCCGGCGTGCGCGACCTGGCGAACGTGCATGCCGTGCTGGAGGCGATGGAGCGGCACGGCCTGCCGCTGCTGATGCATGGCGAGGTCACCGATCCGGCGGTGGACATCTTCGACCGCGAGCACGCGTTCATCGAGCGCCAGCTCATCCCGCTGCGCGAACGCTATCCGAACCTGCGCATGGTGCTGGAGCACATCACCACGCGCGCCGCGGTGGAATTCGTGCGCGCGGCACCGGCGCACGTGGGTGCCACGATCACCGTGCACCACCTGCTGCTCAACCGCAACGCGATCTTCGAGGGCGGCATCCGTCCGCACCATTACTGCCTGCCGGTGCTGAAGCGCGAAACGCACCGCCAGGCCCTGCTGGAAGCTGCCACCAGCGGCGACCGGCACTTCTTCCTCGGCACCGACAGCGCGCCGCACGCGCAGCACGCCAAGGAGACTGCCTGCGGCTGCGCCGGCATCTACACCGCGCACGCCGCGATCGAGCTGTACGCCGAGGCCTTCGAGCAGGCCGGCAGGCTCGACCGGCTGGAAGCCTTCGCCAGCTTCCACGGGCCGGACTTCTACGGCCTGCCGCGCAACCCCGGGAAGATCGTGCTGGAACGCCGGCCCTGGACCGTGCCGGACGCGCTGCCGTTCGGCGACGGCCGCTGCATTCCGTTCCGTGCGGGCCAGCAGGTGGCGTGGGCGCTCGCGTAGGCTGCGGGCATCCGCGTCATTCGCTGGCGCCGGTCTTCCGCGACCGCCGCCGCATCCGCAGCCAGCGCAGCAGTCCGTAGGACAGCCGCACCTTCTCCTGCGCCACCGGCAGGTCGGCGCGGGCGAAGATCCACGAGGACTTGCTGAAGGCGATCTGCTGCTCCGGGTAGACACTGCGGTGGCCGATGACCAGGTAGGCCGCCACGCAGGCACCGGCCACGTACAGCGTGGCGTTTGCGCCGTACAGCTCCACGCCCATCAGGATCGCGGCGATCGGCGCGTTGGAGGCCGAGGCGACCACCGCCACCAGCCCCACCGCTGCGCCCAGCGCCGGCGGCAGGCCGAACAGGTGGGCGAACGCACTGCCGGCCACCGCGCCGAGCACGAACTGCGGCGTGACGATGCCGCCATAGAAGCCCGAGCCCAGCGTGATCGCGACCAGCAGCGCCTTCCACAGGAAACCGAGGTACGGCATCGCCTCGCCATGCATGGCCCGCTCCATCACCGGCAGGCTGAGGCCGAGGTAGTCCGTCGGCACCACGATCACCAGCAGCGCCAGCACCGCGCCGCCCAGCGCCGGCACCAGCGGCGGCCACAGCGCATAGCGCCGCTTCAGGCGACCGAACGCCAGTTTCGCCTGGCGCAACAGTTCCACGAACAGCCATGCCACGCCGCCGCACAGCACGCCGATCAGCACCGTCTTCAGGAACAGGATCTCGGTGAACTGGCCGGTGAAGTCGATCGCGTAGTGCGGATACGGCACCCCGAGGTAGCGCGAGACCTCGAACGCGGTCACGCCGGCCACGATGCCGGGAAACAGGAAATCGTGGCGGATGCGCCCGATCGCCAGCATCTCCACGCCGTAGATCGCGCCCGCGATGGGGGTACCGAACACGCTGGAGAAACCGGCGCTGACGCCGCAGGCGAGCAGGCGCTTGCGCATCTCGGGATTGAGATGCAGCGAGCGCCCCACCACCGCCGCCAGGCTGGCCCCGATGTGCGAGCACGGTCCTTCCTTGCCCGCCGAACCGCCGCAGGCCAGGGTGATGATCGAAGCCAGCGGCTTGATCCACATCGTGCGGAACGGCAGCTTGCCGTGCTGCTCGTTGACCGCGACGATCGCGTTGTCGTTGAACGTGCTGCGCCGCAGCCGGTAGCCGTAATGCAGCAGCAGGCCGTTGGCGAGGCCGCCCAGCGGCAGCGCCAGCGCCAGCCACCACCACGGCGCCGCATACGCATGGCCCTCGGTGGCATACAGCCCGCGCAGGAACAGGGTGCAGCCTGCGCCGACCACCGTGCCGGTGAAGGTCGACAGGACCAGCCACTGCAGCACGGTCGCCAGCATCACCAGCGGTTCGGTCAGGCGGAAACCTCGCATCGGCGTGGTGGCAGCAGGGTGAAAGGCGTGGACAAAGTCCGTCGATTATAGCGAGCGCACGCACGGGGACCGCAGCGCCGCGGCAACCCGCCACCCCTCGCCGGTGTGCTGCCCAGGCTTTGATCCGGGCACCGCCACCCCCATGTCGCGGACATCCCAACCTGCGATCGCGAGACCACGCCATGAGCGACCCGCTGCATCTCGTCTGTCCGCATTGCCAGGCGGTGAACCGCGTACCGGGCGAACGCCTCGCCGCGGAGCCCGCCTGCGGCCAATGCCACCAGCCGCTGTTCACCGGCCATCCGCTGGCCGTCGACGAAGCCGCCTTCCAGAAACACCTCACCCGCAATGACATCCCGGTGCTGGTGGACTTCTGGGCCACCTGGTGCGGCCCCTGCCAGATGATGGCGCCGCACTTCGCGCAGGCCGCGACGCGACTCGAGCCGCACGTGCGCCTGCTCAAGGTGGACACCGACGCGGAACAGGCGCTCGGCACCCGCCACGCCATCCGCAGCATCCCCACCCTGGCGCTGTTCAGGGGCGGCCGCGAGGTCGCGCGCCAGTCGGGCGCGATGCAGGCCGCGGGCATCGTGCAGTGGGTGCACGCGCAGGGCGCGTAGCGACCAATGCCTCGCGTCGACACGGGGCCAGCGGACTGATCCGCAGCGAGCGGCGCGGCAACCCAGGCCGCCCACCGCGACGGCGGAGACGGATACTCCGGGACATGGACAACAACCCGTTCGCCCTCGTGCATGAAGCGGATGCCGGATCGCATGGGACAACGCAGGGATCGCAAGCGTATCTTCGTCAGCCAGCTCCCGACCGGCTCGCAGCCCATGACTCTCCAGGCACGGCAACTCGAAAAAGGCAGCCCCGTCATCGGCCAGTCGCTGCTTGGCGAGGTAAGCCTGCCTGCCGCGGCGATCCTCGATTCGGCGCTGGCCAGCAACGTCGCCTGGATGCAGCGCTACGCCGACGGCCACGGCGCACAGCTCGCACCGCACGGCAAGACCACGATGACGCCCGCGCTGTTCCGCCGCCAGCTCGATGCCGGCGCCTGGGGCATTACGCTGGCCACCGCCGTGCAGTGCGCCGCGGCCTTCGGACACGGCGTCACGCGCCTGCTGATGGCGAACCAGCTCGTCGGCGCTCCCAACATGGCGATCGTCGCGGATCTGATCGAACGCGGCGCGGATTACTGCTGTCTGGTCGACAGCGTGGCCAACGTCGAGGCGCTGAACCGGTTTTTCGGGGAACGCGGCCTCGTCCTGCAGGTGCTGGTCGAACTCGGCGTGGCCGGCGGCCGCTGCGGGGTGCGCGACGGGAACGCGCTTGCGGCATTGGTCGATGCCATTGCCGCCGCGCCGGCGCTCGTGCTGTGCGGCATCGAAGGCTACGAGGGGCTGATCGGCGGCGAACAGGCGGCCGACGACGTCCGCCGCTACGCCAAGCGGCTCGTCGCCACCCTGCGCGGATTGATGGATGCGGGTGCGTTCGCCGATCGCAAGCCGATCGTCACGGCGGCGGGTTCGCAGTGGTTCGACCTGGTCGCCGAGGCGTTCGACCAGGCGGACTTGCGCGAGCGCTGCACGGCCATTCTTCGGCCCGGCTGCTACGTCGTGCACGACCATCGCTGGTACCGCGACGCGATGGCCGAGGTGAAGGCGCGCGACCCGGAACTCGAAGGCGAACTCCTGCCCGCGCTGGTCGTGTTCGCCCACGTGCAGTCCCTGCCCGAACCCGGCCTGGCGGTGATCGCGATGGGCAAGCGCGACATCTCCTGCGATCCCGACCTGCCGATCCCGCTGCAACTGCACCGCCCCGGCGAGCCCGCGCATCCGCTGCGGCATTGCACGGTCCGCAAGGTGATGGACCAGCACACGATGCTGGTGATCCCCGACGACGTCGACCTCCGTGTGGGCGACACCGTTTCGTTCGGCGCATCCCACCCCTGCCTCACGTTCGACAAGTGGCGGCAGGTCCTGCGCGTCGACGACGATCTGCGGGTGCTGGAGGCGATGCCGACGTTCTTCTAGCGCGCAAGGCGACACAGGGAGCACCTTGAAAGACGCGCGCCTCAGCGCACTCCTTGCACCGGCAGGATGGCCCACGCGCCAAGCGCCACGAGGACCGCCGCCGCGACGAACAGCGCCTCGTAGCTCCCGCCACTTGCCAGCAGGATGCCCGGGGCGACCGCCGGCATCAGCGACTGCGGCAGGACGCTGGCGATGTTGAAGATGCCCAGGTTCCTGGCCGCGTGGGTTTCCCGCTCAGGCAGTACGTCGGTCACCAGCGCAAGATCGGCCGCCAGGTACACGCCTTGCGCGATGCCAGCCATCGCCATGCCCGCGAGGAACCAGGAATACGAGGCGGCGAAGGCGATCATCAGCAGCGCCAGTGCGTAGACCAGCGCCGCGCCGGACACGAAAACCTTGCGCCGTCCGAGGGCGTCGGACAAGGCGCCACCCAGGGCACCGAAGACCGCCACCGTGCAGGACTGCACCAGGGTGGACAGGAAGATCCAGCGCGGCGCTTCGTCCGGGGGGCAGCCCAGCTGGCGGATCAGGTAGAACTCCTGGTACGTCATCAACAACGCGACTCCGGCGTAGAGCAGGAAGCGGCTGCTCCAGGCCCAGGCGAAATCGGGAAAGCGCAGCGGACTGATCCAGAAGCTGCCCAGGAATTCGCGCCATCCGTAAGGTGGCCGCCGCACCGCCGCCAATCGATGGTCCGGCAATACCCAGGCAAGGGCGAGCGCGCAGGCCAATGCAATCGCGGCAGGCACCAGGAAGACGGCGAGCGTGGAATCCGCGAGCGCCTCGACCAGGAAGGTGCCGCCCGTCATGCCCAGCGGCAGGCTGACGTTGACGATGCCGGACACCGTGCCACGCTGCGCCGCCGGGATCTGGTCGGCGAAGATCGCCGCCAGCGCGGCCAGTTGTGCATTGCAGGCGAGTTGCGTGACACACCAGCCCAGCAGGAGTTGCGGAACCGACGCGGCCGTCGCGACCACCGCCAGCCCCGCCATGCCGCCCAGGGCACCGGCGACCAGCCAGGGCCGCCGCATGCCGAAGCGCGAGCTCGTGCGATCCGAAAGGCGGCCGAAGAACGGATTGCCGAACAGCGCGATCAACGCTCCCACACCCACCACCAGCGACAGGCTGCCGGCCGCATGCGCCGGGACGATCTCGCGCACGCGCATCGCCAGGCCCACCAGAATGGGCGGCAGCAACGCCATCCACAGGCCCGTATAGGCCAGGCCGTAGATCACGATGAACGGCCAGCCGACGCGGCGCACGCGCGGCGCCGCATCCGCGTGCCCGTCGGCCTGCGAAGGCGGCCAGCGCACTGCAGCTTCAGCCTTGTCGTCGATCACCGTCTTCGCCCCCCGAATCGAGCGCCGAAGTCATGGCGAACCCGGCGCCGCACAAGGCGAATACTACGGTTTCCCGGGAGCGGCCGTGGATGCGCGCAAACGCACCTGATAAGGCACGCGCGCCTGCTGGCGCGCGGAGGGGGCGCGGATCGACCTCAGCACGCTCTCGACGGCCAGGCAACCGAGCTCGCGGCACGGTTGGCGCACCGTCGTCAGGCCCGGCGAGATCAACTGCGACACCGGCGTGTCGTCGAAGCCGCATACCGAAAGGTCGCCCGGAATCGCCAAGCCGCGTTCATAGGCTTCGCGCATCACGCCGCAGGCCATGTCGTCGTTCGCCGCGAAGATCGCCGTGGGGGGGCGCCGGCGGTCGAGCAGCACCCTGGCGCCCGCCACGCCGGAGGCAAAAGCGAAATCCCCTTCCACCACGAGTGACTCGTCGTACGCGATGCCGGCCCGACGCAAGGCGTCGCGATAGCCGCTGAGCCGCCAGGTATGCGCGCCGTGGCCCTTCAGTCCGGCGATGTGGCCTATCCGCCGATGCCCCAGCGAAATCAGGTGCCCGACCATCTCCGCCGCCGCCTTGCGCTCGTCGAAACCGACGTCGATGCGCGACTGGCGCAGCTTGGAGGAAATCGTCGAGTAGCGGATGTCCAGCTCGTCGAGGCGCTGCAGCAGCTTCGCGTTGTTCGCGTGCGGCGGCACCAGCACCAGCGCGTCCGGCCGGTGCGTCGCCACGAAGCCGTCGATCCGCGCAGCCAGGTCTTCCGCCGCGTCGAAGGGGTGCAGCACCGCGTTGTACGGGGTCCCCTTGCACGCCTGCAGCACGCCGACGATCACCTCCATGGTGTAGCTGGAACCGGCCATCGGGTTGTCGTACAGCAACGCGATCAGGTACGAGCGATTCCCCGCCAGCCCGCGGGCCGACGCGTTGGGCACGTAGTTGAGCGCGCGGATCGAGGCCTCGATCCGCGCGCGCAGCTTGGCGCGCACGCTCGGAAAGCCGTTGATGACACGGGACACCGTCTTGGTGGACACGCCGGCATGCGCGGCGACGTCCTCGATTCTCGCAGGCATGTATGGCCCACCCTGTATGGCTTGCAGCGCCCATGCTAACCCAGGCGCAAGGCCACCAACCAGCCGCGCGAATACCCATCCGGCTCGAAAATACCAGCGCTGGTATTTTTTATTGACAGCGCTTGTATCTTTGATTAGCTTGCGGCAGGCGCAGCAGTCCTCATGCGAGGGGACGCGCCGCCGGGGTGGAGGGGAGCCACCAGGCACCGCCCGCGACGCGGACCGCGGCAGCACCGCGGCCACCGGCGTCCGGAACGGCGCCCCGCCCTGGCCGGGCCACCATGGCCGGCGCGCGGCGCGAGCCTGCCGGCGGCGGCATGCGCGGTCGCGGGGAAACGGCGGGGGCCGTGGCGGCAGGCGAAGGCAAGCCGGAAGACGAGGGGCAGCGGCGCGGCGGCCGCGTATTCATCGAACCATTGGGGAGACATCGAAGTGAAGAAACAGTCCATGCACATGCATGTGGGCAACGCCCATCGGCCGCGCCTGCTGCCTTTCGCGATCGCGATCACCCTGCTGGCGGCCGGGCAGCTGCACGCGCAGGCTGCGCCGCAGGAAACCGACCAGGCCACGCAAGCCACCCCCGTCGCCAGGAAGGCCGCGAAGACCAAGACCGCGGACAAGAAGGGCACCACGGCGACGGCCGAGGAGAAGGAGGCCAAGCAGCTCACCGGCATGACCGTCAACGGTTACTCGTCCAGCTTGAATCGCGCCCAGAACATCAAGCGCTACGCCGACACGGTCGTCGATGCGATCTCGGCGCAGGATGCCGGCTCGCTGCCCGACCTGTCGGTGACCGAAGCCCTGCAGCGCGTGCCGGGCGTGGCCGTCAGCGCGTTCGGCGTGGCCGCCGACCCGGATCACTTCTCGATCCAGGGCTCGGACATCAGCCTGCAGGGCCTGCCCTACACCAGCACGCTGTTCAATGGCCGCGAGGTGTTCTCCGCCGGCGGCGGCCAGGGGCTCAATTTCTCGACGGTGTCGCCGGAGCTGATCGGCTCGGTGGTGGTCAACAAGAACCAGACGGCCGACATGATCGAAGGCGGCATCGCCGGCTCGATCGACCTGAACACGCGCCTGCCCTTCGACAGCAGCAAGGCTACCCAGGCCTCCGTCACCCTCGGCGACTACTGGGGCGACCTGGCCAAGAAGGGCACGCCGCAGATCGCCGGCCTGTTCAGCCACAACTGGAACACCGGGATCGGCCGCTTCGGTTTCCTCGCCAACGTGGCCTACGACCGCATCGACCAGACCGACAATGCGATTTCCGTGGTCGATTACCAGCGGCGCTGCAATGGCTGCGCCCTGCCGGGTGGCAGAACCGACGCCTTTCCCGGCCTTGCGCCGGGCGAATTCCGCTACGTGCCGGTCGGCGGCGACCTTCGCCACCAGGACGAGACCAGCACGCGCTTCGGCCATGCGCTGGCGCTGCAATGGGAAAGCCCGGACAAGGCCTGGCAAGCCGCGTTGACGTGGAATCGGGCATCGGACTCCGAGGCCACCTTCGAGCACACCCTCCAGGCATCGACGGATGGTTGCAGCGGCCAGACACTGGCCGGCTGTGCCGTGCCGCTGGCGGGCACCACGCCGGTTTACGACGCCAACGGCGTGTTCCAGTCCGGCACCATCTCGGGCGATCCGGCCGCATCGACCTTCCTGCCGCTCACCTATGGCGGCGTGCCGACGCAGCTGGATACCGCCGGCTTCAAGCGGCGTTACGTGACCAACGACTACGCCTTCAACCTGAAGTGGAACGTCAATGACCGGCTGCACCTCAGCCTGGACGCGCAGGACACCCATTCCGATTACTCGGATGCCTACTACTACATCCGCCAGATGACCCAGGCGAACTGGTACGTCGCCACGCACGGCGACAGCGTGCCCACGATCAGGCTGTTGTCGCCCGATCCCAACGAAACGACGGCCCAGTATTTCGCCAACCCCAACAACACCTATTGGTCAGCGGCACAGGATCACCAGGAGAAGTCCTGGGGCAACCAGCGCGCCTTCCGCCTCGACGGCAGCTTCGACGTGGACAAGGGGCCGCTGGACAACATCCAGTTCGGCTTCCGGCACAGCAACCAGGAAGAAACGCTGTACAACTCGCCGTACAGCTACTTCTGGGACATCAGCACGCCTTACGCTGGCGGGAATGGTCTGGCGGTCACGGCGGCCAACACACCCGGCTACGTTTCCCCCTACCACGTCAACCTGCCGGCCTTCGGCAACGGCGATTTCGGCGTGGTCGCGCCCTTCTTCAACCTGAATCCGCAGTCGCAATTCTGGCAATCCGTCGCCGCGATGAAGCAGATCAACCAGCAGTCGCTGGCCATCAACCCGGGCTGGAGCTGGTGGAGCCCCTACTACACCAACTACGAACGCGACCAGTACGGCTACACCTTCGTGCCGGGCACGCATTACCTGCCGCAGGAAATCTCCTCCAACGGCGAGAAGACCAACGCCACCTATCTGCGCCTGAACTTCAGCAACAGCAACCTGGATTTCCTGAGCGGCCTGCAAATCAGCGGCAACATCGGCGTGCGCTACGTGCATACCCAGGACGACGCCGCGGGCTACCTGCTGCTGCCGGACATGAAGCAGGCTCTCGGCAACGCCACCATCTCGCAGTATTGCCAGGGCGTAACGAAGAACGGCACCCAGCCGGCCTCGCCGGGCACGTTCTGCGCGCTCACTCCGGCGCAGCAGCAGCAATACGTGACCTTCGCCAACGGCGGGTACAGCCGGATAACGGCCAGCAACGGCTACGGCAACTGGCTGCCCAGCTTCAACCTGGCGATCGGCTGGACGGACGACCTGATCACCCGTTTCGCCTTCTCCGAGTCGATCTTCCGGCCGGCGCTCAACCAGCTGGAGGCGGGCCAGTCGATCAGCGGGCTGCTGCCTTACGGCACCAATGGCAGCACCGAGCCGACAGTGGGCAACGGCTACAACGGCACGAACCCCTACCTCAGGCCCATCACGGCGCACAATTTCGACCTGAGCCAGGAATGGTATTTCGGCAACGCCGGTTCGCTGACCGGCATGCTGTTCTGGAAGCAGTTGAACCACACCATCCAGTACATCACCAACGTGGTGAACACCACGGTGACGAACAACGGCGTGACCTATCCGGAGCAGTACACGGCGGGCCTGGCCAACCTCGACCAGAAGGGCAGCGTGGGCGGCGCGGAACTGGCCTACCAGCAGAAATTCGATTTCCTGCCCGGTTGGCTCTCCGGCTTTGGCGTGCAGACCAACTACACCTACATCAAGCCGCATGGACTGGCCTTCGGCAAGGTCAACTACTGCCCCGCCACGTATCTGCCGGCCACGCAGTGCGTCAACCAGCTCAAGCTGCCGCCGGGCGAATTGTCCCGCGACACCTTCAACTTCACCGCGTATTACGAAAAAGGCCCGCTGTCGGCGCGCCTGGCGTGGAACTGGCGCTCGCAGTTCCTCATCACGGGCCAGGAGGCGGATTATCCGTTCCTGCCGGTCATGGCCGCTTCCCAGGGCCGGCTGGATGGTTCGCTGATCTACTCGCTCAACGACCACGTCAAGGTGGCACTGCAGGTGGCCAACCTGTTGAACTCGACGTTCAAGAGCCGCGAGATCATCGACACCAACGGCACCACCGTGCCCAAGGGCTTCTTCCGCGACGACACCCGCTACAACCTCAGCCTGCGCGCTGACTTCTGACCAGTCCGGTGCAACAGGCTCCCGCCATGGCGCAGGCCGGACCATGTGCCATGGCGGGACGGCAACGCAACTTGGCGAGCTCCCCGGTTGCCGCCGTTCCCGCGAAGGCGGGAATGGCGGCCTTGTTCGCCGGCCTGTTCGCCGTGTCTGCGGCGATGCCAGCCCATGCGAAGACGGCGACGCCGTCGACCAGGGGTACGGATGCCGCGACACCCCGCATCGAGGCCCTCGCCCGCATGGGTTGCAACGCCATCACCGCGCGCGTCGACGCGTTGCCCGGGAATACCCCGGTGCTGCTGCGCAGCTACGACAGCCGGCGCGGACAAGGCGCACCCGACCTGCTCCCCTTGCATTCGGCGGCATTCACCTACGACAACGCACTCGCCGTCATCGCCCTGCTCGCCTGCCATCGGCGACCACAGGCGGAACGCATCGGCGAAGCGTTGCGGCTCGCGGCGTTGAACGACACGCGGCTGCGCGACGCCTATCGCGCCGGCACCGTCGAGGGCAGCAGGCCCTTGCCGAACGGGTGGTGGGATGCGCGGGAAAAGCACTGGGTGGACGCCGCACACGAGTATTCCGGCGCGTACCAGGACGGCTCGTCGTGCGGGAACATCGCATGGGCCGCGCTGGCGCTGCTGGCGCTGCACGACGTCACCGGCGACGACCGCTGGCGCGACGCCGCAGCGCATCTTGCCGACTGGGTCGTTGCCCACGCGGCGGACCCGCACGGCGGCGTCGGGTTCCGCGGCGGCGTCGAGTCCTATCTGCGGGTGCCGAGGAATGCGTCGTGGAAATCCACCGAGCACAACATCGACCTGGCCGCGCTGTTCGCCTGGCTGGCACGGATCTCCGCACCGGGCGGCTACTGGAACGCACGGGCCCGGCGTGCCCGCGATTTCGTGGCGCAGCAGTGGGACGCGGCGAGCGGCCACTTCTGGACCGGCACCGCGGCCGACGGCGCGACGCCGCTCCACTCGCCGTCCGCCCTCGACGTGCAGCTGTGGGCGCAGCTGCTGCCGGATGCGCCGAAGGCATGGCGGCGCGCATTGGCCTGGGCCGGGCGCACGCACGCGGTCGAGGGCGGCTTCGCCTTCACCGATGCCCGCGACGGCATGTGGACGGAAGGCACCGCGCAGGCCGCGCTCGCATACCGACGGGTCGGCGACGAGGCCAAGGCGGACTCACTGTTCGCATCGATCGCGCGGCAGTCGTCGCCGGGCGGGTTCCTTTACGCCACGCCCCAACCGCGCATCAGAGCGCTGTATTCCTGGTACGACCACCAGCCCTGCCTCGCCGCGACGGCATGGGCCGTGATCGCCGCATCGGACCGCAACCCCTACCTGCCCGGATCATGAGCGGCACGGCCGAAAGGCATGCCGCGCGGAAGCCGCACAACGCGCTTGCCATCCCGTATCCGCGACGAGCACGCTTTCAACCTGTCCTGCAACAAGCGAAGGAAATGTCATGGCACTTCACAAGACCCGCATAGCTTCCTTCATCGGCATGGCGCTGCTGGCCGTCAGCGGAACATGCACGACGGCGACCGCCGGCACCGATGCACGCCCGTGGATGAATCGCCGCCTGTCGCCGGACCAGCGCGCCGAACTGGTGCTGAAGGCGATGACGCAGGACGAGAAGTTCCGGCTGATCCGCGTCGACTTCGGCGACACCGAGAACGGCCACGTCATGGCGCCAGGCGCGCTGGGCTCGGCCGGCTACGGCCCGGCGATCGCGCGGCTGGGCCTGCCCGCCATCCAGGAGAGCGATGCCGGCCTCGGCGTGGCCAAGCCGCACAAGCTCGGCGCCACCGCGCTGCCTTCGGGCCTGGCGACGGCAGCCAGCTTCGATCCGGCGATTGCCTACGCCGGCGGCGTGATGATCGGCGGCGAGGCGCATCGCCGCGGTTTCAACGTGATGCTGGCGGGCGGTGCGGACCTGGTGCGCGACCCGCGCAACGGCCGCAATTTCGAATATGCGGGCGAGGATCCCCTGCTGGCCGGCCTGACCGTCGGCAACGCCATCGCGGGCATCCAGAGCCAGCATCTCGTCTCCACCATCAAGCACTACGCGCTCAACGACCTGGAAACCGACCGCACCACGCTGAGCGCGAACATCGACCGCGCCGCCGCGCGCGAGTCCGATCTGCTCGCCTTCGAGATCGCCATCGCCACCGGGCACCCCGGCTCGGTGATGTGTTCCTACAACCGCGTCAACTCGGTCTACGCCTGCGAGAACGACTGGCTGCTCGACCAGGTGCTGAAGCGCGACTGGCACTACCCCGGCTTCGTGATGTCGGACTGGGGCGCCGTGCACAGCGCCGCGAAATCCGCGCTGGCCGGACTGGATCAGGAATCGGCCGGCGAGACCTTCGACAAGGAGGTGTACTTCGACCAGCCACTGCGCGCCGCGGTGGCTTCCGGCGAGGTGCCGCAGTCGCGCATCGACGACATGGCGCGACGCATCCTGCGCAGCATGTTCGCGGCCGGCGTGATCGACCATCCGGCCAAACAGGCGCCGATCGACTTCGCCGCCGACCGCAAGGTGGCGCAGCGCGCCGAGGAAGCCGGCGCGGTGCTGCTACGCAACCGGGACGCGCTGCTGCCGCTGTCCGCCATGCAGTCCGTGGCGGTGATCGGCGGCCACGCCGACAAGGGTGTGCTGACCGGCGGCGGCTCCTCGGCGGTGCAGTCGCCGCAGGGCAACGCGGTACCGGGGCTGGCGCCCACGGCCTGGCCTGGGCCGCGCATCTACCAGCCCTCGGCGCCGCTGGCGGCGATCGAACGGCGCGCGCACGGCAAGGTGGGCTACGCCAGCGGCGACGACATCGCCGCCGCCGCGAAGCTGGCCGCGCAGGCCAAGGTCGCGGTGGTGTTCGTCGAACAGTGGGCGGCGGAAAGTTTCGACGCGCCGCACCTCGCCCTGCCCGGCCACCAGGATGCGCTGGTGGAAGCGGTGGCGAAGGCCAATCCGCACACCATCGTGGTGCTGGAAAACAATGGCCCGGTCGCGATGCCGTGGCTCGACCGGGTCGAGGCGGTGCTGGAAGCGTGGTATCCCGGCGCGGCCGGCGGCGAAGCCATCGCGCGGCTGCTGTACGGCGAAACCGATCCGTCCGGGCGCCTGCCGGTGACCTGGCCACGCGACGAATCACAGCTGCCGCGTCCGAGCATCCCAGGCGCCGGCCTCGCCGCCATCGGCCTGCCGCCGCAGGGCCAGCCGGCACAGGACGTGGACTACGACATCGAAGGCGCCGACGTGGGCTACCGGTGGTACCAGCGCAAGCACCTCCGACCGCTGTTCCCGTTCGGCTACGGCCTCACCTACACGCACTTCGACTACAGCGGCTTCAGGCCACAGGTGGAAAACGGCAAGGTCACCGCCTCGTTCACCGTCACCAACCGCGGCTCGCGCGCGGGCGTGGACGTGCCGCAGCTCTACGTGACCCTGCCCGGCTCGGGCGAGGTGCGGCGGCTGGCCGGCTGGTGCCGCGTGGACCTGAAACCCGGCCAGTCCGTGCAACTGGTGGCCACCGCCGACCCGCGCCTGCTCGCGAACTTCGACGGCCGGAGCCAGCGCTGGCAGCAGCCCGCCGGCGGCTACCGGCTGCAACTGGGGCACTCGGCGACGTCCTTCGAGGGCGAGGGCCAGGTGACGCTGGCCGCGGCCAGCTGGGCCGCGAACGCGTCGCCCGCCGGCGTGCCGCAACCCTGCGTGGCGGGCGGCGCCCGCTGATCCGCCCGCAGGCGTGCCGCCCCTTCCCCTGCCTGCAGGAGAAGGGGCCGGTGCCAGCCGCAACGCACGCGAGGGTCGCGTCGGCTATTTCCGCTTCGCCTGTGCCTGTTCCAGCGGCGCCAGCCACGGATGGTCGGGCCGCGAACGGCCGTCCAGGCGATTGGCGTTGCCGGGGCATCCGGCGCCCTCGCTCGCCGCCGTCAGGCGCTCGTCGCGCGACCGGATGCTGCTGCGATAGCAGCTGCCCAGCGAATCGCTGAAGCTCACCCGTTCGCTGCCGGCCTCGTCGTGCGGGAAGCTCGTGCGGTCGAGCGGGTCGGGGATGGTCTTGCCGTCGGCGTGGTCGCGGGCGGCGAGGCTCTCGTCCAGCACGGCACGGTAGGCCATACCCTGCGCATCGGTCCGCGTGGTGTCGATGTGGTGGCCCTGCTTCATCGCCACCTGCGCGGTGAAGTCCTGCCCCGTGGTCACCATGGTCTTGCGCGAGGAGAGGAACAGCGGATCGCGCTGCCGCACCGTGTAGCCGTCCAGACGCTTGCCATCGAGCGTGCGCTCCACCGTCAACGCCATCGTGCCCAGCTGGTCGATGGTTTCGTCGTAGCGCTTCGCACCCGGCCGCGCGAAGCTCTGGTGGTTGTGGAACCCGCCGGTGTAGCGCACGGTCGTGTCGATGTCGCCGCGCGGCGTGCGCAGGCGGCCGGCGATCGTGTAGCTCTGGGCCAGGTCGGTGTCGATCGTGCCCACGATGCGGCCGGCGCCGTCGGCGTGCAGCGTGTCGCGCACCACGAGCCCCGCCGGCTGCCGCGCGGCCAGCGTGTTCCGGGTGAGCTCGCCGCTCAGCTGGCTGGCGTGCGGGTCCTGGTAGACCAGCAGGTTCGCCGCCACGTTGAAGAAGTGGTCGGTGCCCGGCACGCGCACGGCCACCGCGTGCGGCTTGCCGTCGTCGAACAGGCCGGCGAACGGCGTCAGGTCCACCCGCGCCGGAATGAAGTTCGTGGTCTGGATCGCCGGCGTCGGCAGCCACAGGTTCGGCGCCACGCCGCCGGTGAAGATCCACGGATACACCGGCGCCAGCCCGGCCGGCTTGCCGTCCACCAGCACCTCCACGCCGCGGAAGCTGCCGCCGTCGCAGGCCTCGAACGACTCCAGCGAGTAGTCGCGCGTCTTCTCCAGGTAGGCCTTGTCGACGCAGGTGTACCAACGCTCGTCGTGCGCCTGGCTCTGCGCGATCACGTCGAGGTAGGCGCGCTCGACGTTGCGCGGGAAGGTGATCGCACGCGCCAGGCTGTCGCCCGGCTGCTCCAGTGCCGTCTGCTCGCCGCGCGGGTCGCTGCTGAGCGGATACACATGGTCGGCGGCGGCCGCGGCCGGCTGCCCCTTGTTCGCGGGATAGAACACCAGCCGCACGTCCACGTAGATCGGCTGGTTGGTGGTGGGGCTGACCCAGTTGTTGAGGATCATCTGCCCCGCCTGCGCCTGCTTGAACAGCGCGGCGTAGTCGCTGAGGTCGCGCTCCACGTGCCAGTGCTGGGCCACGTCCGGCTCGGGTTCGATGGTGGTGCCGAAATAGAGGTTCACGCCGCCCAGCCAGAGCGCCACCGTGCGGTCGAACTGGCGCCCGGCGGGCACCGAGAAATCCGCCTCCAGCACCACCTTGCTCCAGCCGCCCGCGCAACCCTTGGGCGGCGCGAAGTCGAAACGGTGCGGGCGCGCCGCCATCGACGAGCCGTCGCCCTGGTCGTCGAAGGCCTCGTGGTCGAACACCGTCACGATGCACGGCTTGCCAGCCGGCCGCGACACCGGCGGCTCGGCGCTGGCCACCACGCGCGAACCGATCTGGAACTGCGCCGCGGTGGCGGTGGCGGCCGCGAGCCCCGTCGCCGGAACCGCCCCCAGCGCCAGCAACGCGACCACGCCCGGCAGCCCATGCCGCACCCTCACCGTTTTCTCTGTCACCACCGTCGCTGCTCCCGATCAAGGCTGGCACATGGCGCATCGCGGCGAACGCTCCCGGGGCCGGAGCCCCGCCAGCCGATCGTCACGATGCGGGCAAGCCTCTATCCTGCCGGCCGCGCCGCCCACTGCCAAGCGCGCCGCGGCCTGCTGCATGCGCAGTCGCGGGCTAGACTGGGCCGACCTCCCGCACGGGCTGCCCCATGATCCCCCACTTCAGCGACCTCTCCGCCAACGAGCGCACCTACCTCGCCTGGATCCGCACCGCGGTGTCGCTGATGGGCTTCGGCTTCCTGATCGAGCGTTTCGACGTGTTCCTCGTCTACACCACGCGTGGCGCGGTGTTGAACAGCGGGCTGCACCTGCGCGCGTCCGAGTGGCTGGGCCTGGGCATGATCCTGCTGGGCGGCGTGCTGATCCTGCTCGCCACCCGCAGCTACTACCGCAACGCCCGCTTGATCCAGGCCGAGACCGCCGCGGCCTACCGCGGCACCATGCTCGAACGCGTGCTGACGACGCTCCTGGTGGCGCTGGCGCTGTTCCTGGTGCTTTACGTGGGGTACCAGCTCACCAGCCTGCATTGACGGTGGCGAACGCCGCAGCCGGACGTTCCGGGTGCGCGGAGCGGAACCGCCCCCTTGCCGCTCACGCCGCCAAGGCACGCAGGCAGACCTGCAATATGTGACGCACACCACACTTGGCCACCCTTTTCTGGCGCGGGAGATGCTGCCTGTACCGCGAGCCTCCCGACGGGAAGCCAAGGATCGCTACCATGCACCAGTTCGTCGAATGCATCATCGCCGGAGGGCCCGAGCACGGCCTGATCCGGCGTCAGCTGTGGGATGCCGGGCAAGCCCCGCCGCCCATGCTGTCCACGCAGGACGGCATGCTCTGCAGCGTCGCCGCCAGCCGAACCGCGGGTATCCCGGGCTGCCGTTTCCTGCTGCTGCTCCACCCGCAGGCCAGCGGCAGGCAGTTCATCGACATGCTGGCGGTGCTGGATGCGCACGCCGCGTCGGCCCGCGCTCCGACGACCCACTGATCCACTGTGCGAAGCCGGACGGGCACGGGCCCCAGCCCGCGCAGCCAAGGATCGCCAGGCACGCCCCAGCGCGCTTGAGAAAGCCCACTTCGCCCTGATGCTGGGAACGCCAGCACTCCTCCCGCGTGGGACATGTTCGACCGACTCAGAAACTGGCGCGTACGCCGCGTCGTCACCAGACACCCGATCCCCGAACCGCTGTGGCAGGCTGCGCTGCGCCGCTGCGCCCCGGCGCAGCGGCTGGGGGCATCCGACCAGGCGACGCTGCGCGTGCTGGCCACGCTGTTCCTGGAACAGAAGTCACTGGAGCCGGTGCAGGGGCTGGAGCTCGGCGACGCCGACCGCGTGCTGCTCGCCGCGCACGCCTGCATCCCCATCCTGAAACTCGGCCTGGACTGGTACGACGGCTGGCACAGCATCATCGTGTACCCCGACGCGTTCGTGCCCCATCGCACGCAAACCGACGAAGCAGGCGTGGTGCACCAGACCCGCACCGCGATGGCCGGCGAGGCGTGGGGGCGCGGGCCGGTAATCCTGTCGTGGGCGGACGTGCTCGGCGCCGACAGGAAACCCGGGCACAACGTGGTCATCCACGAAATGGCCCACAAGCTCGACATGCTCAACGGCGACGCGAACGGCTTTCCGCCCCTGCATCGGCGCATGGACCGCCGCGCCTGGTCGGCGGCGTTCTCGGGCGCGTGGGACCGCCTGCGCGACGAGCGGAGCAAGGGCCTTGCGCTGCCGATCGACCCGTATGCCCTCGAAAGCCCGGCCGAGTTCTTTGCGGTTGCCAGCGAGCAGTTCTTCGAAACGCCCGCCGCCCTGCAGCAGCACCTGCCCGAGGTCTATCGGCAGCTGGAGCGGTTTTACCGGCAGCACCCGTTCTGAGTGACCGGCGCCAGGCACGGCGCGGAAGGCGCGAAAAGCGGCGACGCAACGGCTCAGCCCGAGGCCAGGGCACCCGCCGCAGCGGGCCTGACGGGCATCAGCACCACACGGTTGCCGCCCTGCTCCTTGGCTGCGTACAGCGCGCGGTCGACCCGCTGCAGCACGCTGTCGAAGCTGTCGGCGCCGTCGATCATCGTGGCGCCGAACGAGGCGGTGACCTGGCGCACCGGCGCCACCGGCAGGCGCGCGATCGCCATCTGCAGGCGCTCCGCCACCAGGTGCAGGCCGGCCGCGTCGATGTCCGGCACGATCACCAGGAATTCCTCGCCGCCCCAGCGCGAGATGCATTCGTCCGCGCGCAGCAGTGCCTTGCAGCGTTCGGCGACCGCCTGCAGCACGCGGTCGCCGATCGGGTGGCCGTGCGTGTCGTTGATCGCCTTGAAGCGGTCCACGTCCAGCATGATCACGCCGGCGGAACGGGCTCCGTCGAACACGCCCCTGAGCACGCGCTCGCCCAGGCGGCGGTTGTGGATGCCGGTGAGCGGGTCCCGATGCAGCATCACCTCCATCCGCGCACGCTCGGACGCCAGCCGCCTGATCGTGCCGGCCATCCCGCGTTGCACCGGCAGCAGCACCACCACGATCAGGCTCACCGGCCCGTACGCCATCAGCAGGTCGATGCCGCGCGGAGTCCATGCCTCGCGCGGATGCAGCAGCAGGTAGGCCAGCACCGGCAGCGCGATCAGCAACCAGCAAAGCAGCGCCAGCACGAAGGCCAGGCGCCCGGGGATGAAGATCATCACCATCACCAGCAGCACCACGAACAGCGACGACACCGGCGGCAGCACGACGATCAGCTGGACGCCGGGCGTCGACACCGCCTGCAGGGTGTAGAACCACGCCGGCGCGACCAGCGCCAGCACCGCGGTGACCAGCGCCAACCGCACGATGCCCTGCAGCCACCACGGGCGCCGCCACAGGGCGACGATCAGGCCGCCGAAAATCGCACTGCCGACGGGCGGCACGATCAGGTCCATCGGCCGATGGACCGGGCCCAGCCAGTGGATCAGCGTGGCGCAGATGCCCGCCAGCAGCGACAGCGACAGCATGACCAGCACGGCGACGCGGACGTAGCTGTCATCGGCTGCTTTCATCGGCGTCGTCGGGCACCCGGGAGGCTGTGCCGCCAGTGTAGCGCCCGCCAAAGCCGCGCCGGGATGCTGCGCTGTCCGCGCGCCCCCGACGGCCGCCGCTGGCCGCGGCGGCGCGACGCTGCAGCCGCGCTGCGCCGGGACTAGCCGGGGCTCCCCCGCTCGCTCGCGCCGCCGGCGACATCCCGCTTCGCCGCGACACCGCGCACGCGCCGAACCAGCAACACGGCCAGGCCCGCGATGATCGCGGCATACGCGTACTGCGTGCGCGAGACACCGACGCCGAACGGGAACCAGATGCCCGGCACGCCCAGCGCCGACAGCTCGGCGGGGAACTGGCTCACCGCAACCGACAACACGACGGCGAACGCGAGCAGGCGGTCCGGCTGCCGCCTGCGCAACCCGAGCACGGCGGTCGCCAGCAGCACCACGGCGAGCGGGACGCGCCACAGCGGACTCACCATCGCGTAGGTGGCGTCGCGCAACGTCAGCACCAGCACCGCGCCCAGCACGGTGGCGATGCCGATGGCGCAGCTCAGCCACCGCCAGCGTTCAAGCCGGTACCAGTGGCGCCACGCCATCAGCCATGCCGCCAGCCCCAGCGGCGGCAGTACCGAATACAGCGCGAGGTACACCGGAAGACTCTCGTACGGCGTCCAGTAATACGTCGCCTGGTTGAGCCGGTACGCCGCGGTGAGCAGCAGCGCCGCGCACAGCCACGGCGCAAAGCCGCCGGGCGCCAGGGCCTTGCGAAAACGCCAGGCCAGCATCGCCAGCAACACGAAGCCGAAGGGTTCCACGACCTCGAGCACGTAGCCCTCGATCGTCTGCCGCCACTGCGACCGGTACTGCGCGTCGACGGCATCGCTCGCGCCCAGCGAGGGCGGAATGTGGATGCCGCCCGCATCCGGATCGCGCGACAGCCCGGCACGCATCCACACGCGCACCGCAATCACCGCGTCGTGGACACCGGCGGGCATGGGTGGCAGGCGGAACACCTGCGGCCGCGTGCTGTAGATGACCGGCACCTTGCCCGAGAAGTCGCCTGACCCGCCGAGCAGGGTTCCGTTCCAGAACAACTGGTAGGCATCCTCGACATACGCGGGCGCCAGCAGCGCGACGGACGTGCCGGCGGGGACGTCGACGGCGATGCGCAGGCGGTACCACGCGTATCCCGAATAAGCCCCGTGGCCGCGTGCCCGCCAGCCGGGCACGTAGTTCGTGAGGCCCACGTCGGAGTCGTGCGCACCGGGCGCCGGCGTGAGGTCGGCGGGTTCCCAGCGCGCATCGTCGAAGCCCGGCGCTGCCCAGCCCACGTCGTCGCCGAGATGGAAGCGCCAGGGGCCGGTCAGCAGATGGGACGTCCGGCCAATCCGGATTCGCATCGCCGGGCAGGCCACCGCGGGTTGATCCGCGGCGGAGACGGCGGCCGCCCCCGCGCTGCCATGTCCGGCCACGGCGCACGCAGCTGCGTCCTGGCCGGCAAGCTCCGCACGGGCGGACGGCATGGCCCAACCCGCAACGGCAATCAGCAGGATGGCGCGCAGCAACAGGCCTTCGAGAAATCTCCGCACGATGAATTCGGCCTCGCCAGGGGAAAGGGGCACAAGGGGAACAGGCCACTGGATCGTGCGGGCCCGCGCCGCAACGGCTTGAACCGCACCTCGCGCTTCCCGCACCGCGGCGGAAGCCTGCACGCCACAGCCGCTCAAGGCAACCTGCCGCGTGACCACGCGCGCGAACGGCGTGACAAGCGGCGGGAAGCGCGTGACGGACGGATCATCCGGCGCGCTCGGATGGCATGCCCCGCGCATGCACGATCGACCCGGCGAGGGTGACCTCCGCCGGCGCCGGACTCAAGCCGGTCGGGCCGGCACCGACAACGCCTGCCTGGCCAGGGCGACCGTGGCGACCAGGTCGGCATCGGCTGCCAGCACGATGGCGCGCTCTTCCGCGGCGGGCTCTTCCAGCGTCGCCAACTGGCTGTCGAGCAGGCTGGCCGGCATGAAGTGCGTGCGCTCGCGCAGCCGGCGCGCGAGCTCGTCGCGCGGCACGCGCAGATAGAGCAGGCGCAATGCGGGATCCGCCTGGCGGAGCACGTCGCGGTAGGCACGGCGCAATGCGGAGCAGGCAACCACCACGCCCTTGCCGCGACGTCGCGCGATCGCCGCGGCGATCGCCGCGAGCCATGGCTGGCGAGCCGCGTCGTCCAGCGGGATGCCGGCGCTCATCCGGGCGATGTTCGCGGCCGGATGCAGCTCGTCGCCCTCGACGAAATCCACGCCGCACGCCTGCGCCAGGGCGGCGCCGACATGGCTCTTGCCGCTGCCGGAAACGCCCATCACCACGATGGTCGGCTGCACCCGCACGGCTCAGCCCCGGGAGGCCAGCGGCGACGGGCCGTGCGCGGCGCGGACCTCCGTCGCAACCGCCAGCGCGCGGCATTTCAACGATCCAGGCATGCAGCGTCTCCCGCCATGTTCCGAACTACCTGCGGCGCCTCCGGGACGCCGCGCGACGCCGAAGCATGCCCGGGCATCCGCCGGAACACCAGCGCGAACCCGCCGTGCGAAGCCCGCGCCTGCGGCCGACGGCTGCCGGTGCCTGGCCCGTTCGACCTCGCGATGCGCGGCTCGCACATGCCCCCCGTTTCGCCCCGCGATCGCTGCGGTATGCGGGCTCGAGCCTGACCGCTCCGGCCACCCGCCGGAAGAACGAAGGCGGCACGAACAGGCGGAGACGGCCGCAAAAATGACGCAAGTCAGGGCGTTGCGCCGCTCCTGCGCCGATGCTTCGCCCGTCCGCCCATATCGACTCGCGATGCCCTTCGCCCCCTACCCGTCCCGCCGACCGGCGGCGCATGGACCGCACGCATGAACGCCGCCACGCCCTTTCCCTCGAACGAACCGCGCGACCACACGCTGGACGCCTGCTTCCTCGGCCCCTACGGCGAGAACGACGCGCTGCTGGAAAAGCTGCTGGTGGAGTTCCTGCGCGACCACGTGTACTGGCGGCGCAACTTCCACCCGGAGGACCCGCCGGCGATCGGCACCGCCGCCGCGCACCATCCCGACTACCTGGCGTTCGAGTCGCGCATGCGCCGCGAGCTGCACCAGCTCTCCGCCGCGCTGAAGAAGTCGGTGCCGTTCCACAGCCCGCGCTACATCGGCCACATGGCCAGCGACCTGCTGCTGCCGGGGCTGGCCGCGCAGATGCTCACCCTGCCCTACAACCCCAACAACGTCACCGAGGACGCCGCGCCGGTCACCGTGGACCTGGAGGTGCAGGTCGGCCTGCAGCTGGCGCGCATGCTCGGCTACCCGCACGACCCGGCGCAGCCGGCTTGCGCCTTCGGCCATCTCACCTCCGGCGGCACCCTGGCCAACTACCAGGCACTGCGCCTCGCGCTCGCGCTCAAGGCCTTCCCGGTGGCGCTGCGCGCGGCACAGGTGCCCGGCCTTGCGCTGCCCGACGACGACTGGGCCGCGTTCAACCTGCCACAGGCCGACGGCATCGCGCTGCTGCAGGCCTGGCAGGACTGGCTGGCGACGCTTGCGCCCGCCGAACGCAGGCGCTGGATCGCGGAAGTGGAGCGCGAGCGCATCGAGCAACGCGGCCTGGTGGGCTTCTTCGCCGCGCATCCGGCACTGAGCGTGCCCAAGGTACTGGTGCCGTCCACCGCCCACTACTCGTGGAGCAAGGGCGCGAAACTCCTCGGGCTGGGCCGCGACCAGCTCGAACTGCTGCCCACCGCCGGCATGCGGCTGGATGCCGACGCCCTGGGCGACACCCTGGCGCGCTTCGCGCGCCAGCGACAGGGCGTGCTGATGGCGGTGGCGGTGCTGGGCGGCACCGAGTACGGCACCATCGACCCGATCGACGCCGTGCTCGCCGCACGCGAGGAAAGCCGACGTGCCGGGCTGGATTTCGCCGTGCACGTGGACGCCGCCTGGGGCGGCTACCTGGCCACGCTGTTCCGCCGCGAGGACGGTTCGCTGCGCGACCGCGAGGAAGTGGCCGCCGACTACGTGGGCTTCCCCACGCCGGCCGTGTACGCCGCCTTCGCCGCGCTGGGCGACACCGACTCCATCACCGTCGATCCGCACAAGCTCGGCTATCTGCCCTACGGCAGCGGCGCCTTCGTCTGCCGCGACCACCGCGCCATGACGCTGCTGGCCGAACGCGCCGACTACGTCTTCCACGGCGAGGCGGCCGGCGACTACCTCACGCGCTACCGCGGCCTGGGCCAGTACATCCCGGAAGGCTCCAAATCCGGCGCCGCCGCCGCGGCGGTGTACGTCACGCACAAGGTGCTGCCGCTGGACCACGCCCACTTCGGCCGCCTGCCCCGCGCCACCGTGCGCGCCGCCGAGGCCTTCCACGCCGGCGCGCGGCGGCTCGCGCTGGAGCTGGCCGACTGCGCCCACGTGCTGGTGCCGTTCGCGCCCGACAGCAACCTGGTGTGCCTGGCGCTGAACCCCGCCGGCAACACGCAGGCGGAACGCGCCAACGCGTTCGTGCGCGCGCTGCACGACGAGCTGCGCAGCGACCCGACGCATCCACTGCAGCTCAAGGAATTCTTCGGCTCGGTGACCAGCCTGCGCCCGGAACTGCTGGGCCCGGCGGAAACCGCGCGCATCCTCGGCACGCTGGGACTCGACCCCGCCTCGCTGGGCGACGGCGGGGCCGACCGCCTGCTGATCCTGCGCCACACCCTGATGAACCCGTACCTGGTCGACCGCGAAAACGGCATCAGCTACATCGACCGCTATTTCGGCTTCCTCGCCCGGCGCGTGCGGGAGAACCTGGGACAGAACAGGCCTTCTCCTCACGCCGCCTCCACGCGCACTGCCGACCGGACCCTTCCGGCACGCACGGACTGACGACGAACTGGTCGCCATCCGCCCCATCTCCGAGGACGGCGGCTCCCGAACCCTGGCGATTTTCACGCTGTGGTCGAAGCCAAGGCCCAACGCTTCGCCGGCGTGCGTCCGACTGATCGGCAGTCGCGCGACAAGCAAGCCGCGGGCAGCAGACCCGCCCCGTCAGCCCCCGCTGCGCCGCCAGACCGAGATCGGCACGTTGCCGTCCGGGCGCGGCGGCACCCGGTAGCTCAGCACGTCGCCATGCAGCTCATAGCTGCGGCGCTGTTGCTGGCCCTCCCAGTTGGGAAAGGAAGCGCCTTCGATGTGGAACACGAGCTGGTGCCGCCTGGCGTCGAGCTCGACCGTGCCGTAATGCGTGCTCGAACCCATGACCGCGGCGCGATATTCCTCGGAGCTGCCCTTGGCCTTGTCGCCGGCCGCGAAACGCGGGCGTTCGGCGCGGAAGATCTGCAGCGAATAGTGGCCCTGCCGGTCGATCATCAGCAGGCCCTTGGGCGCGGCGCCGTAGTCGCGGGTACGCGAGCCATCCGGATGCAGCGCGTCGGCCGCCTGCAAGGTCCAGGTGCCGGCCAACGGGAAAGGCATGGTGGCGCCACCGGCGAAGGCTCCGGTCGCCGCGGCGAGGCCGGTGACCAGACAGGCCGTGGCGAAAAGACGAACTGGTGCGGAATGCTTGCGCATGCGTAGTTTTCCTCCGGGGATACGTGGGGAGTGCCACGTCGTTCGGGCGTGGACGTCGCACATCCTAGGACTGGCGGCAGTTCCAAAAAATGGAATAATTCGACATCGATCCATCGGAAGCACTTCAGCATGCAGCAACCCAACCTGGACATGGACGCGCTGCGCACCCTGGCCGCGATCCTGCGCCTGGGCAGCCTGGCCCGCGCCGCGGAACGGGTGGGTCGCTCGCAATCGGCGGTCAGCCAGCAGATGCGCAAGCTGGAGGCGCAGGTGGGGCAGCCGCTGTTCCGCAAGCAGGGGCGCCGGGTCGTGCTGACCGAAGCGGGCGACCGGGTGCATGCGTATGCGCTGCGCATCCTGGCGCTCAACGACGAGGCGGTACACGCGGTGCACGGCGCCTCGGTCGGCGGCGCGGTGCGGTTCGGCCTGCCGGGGGACTTCGCCGAATCCTGGCTGCCGGCGGCACTCGGGCAGTTCAAGAAGGCCTACCCCGCCGTGCAGGTGGACGTGGAGGTCGAACGCAACGGCGCGCTGCTGGAACGGCTGGATCGCGGCGAACTGGACATGGTGCTCGCGATGGGCCACGCCCGGCGCGCCGATGCCGAACGGCTCGCCACGCTGCCGATGACGTGGGTGGGCCCCGCGGATGCGGGCAAGCGATTGCGCTCGAGCCCGGTCATCGACCTGGCGCTTTACCGCCCGCCGTGCTTCTTCCGCAAGGCCGGCACCGAGGCGCTGGACAAGGCCGGCCTCGTCTGGCGACCAGCCTTCGTCACGGCCAGCCTGCAAAGCCTGTGGGCCGGCGTGGCCGCGGGGCTCGGCATCACCTTGCGCACCAGCGCCGGCATCCCGCCCGGGCTGATCCGCCTGGACGGCCGGCACGGGCTGCCGCCGCTGCCGCGCGTCGACGTCTGCCTGCATGCCGGCGGCGAACCGGCGTCGCCCGCGCTGAGGCAGCTGCGCCGCACCGTGACGGAGCATGCGCTTGCGGAGCTTGCGGGGAGAAAAGGGGACGTGGCCGGGTAACCCCGCGTCCACCCGGGGCTTTGCGTCGACGGAAGGCGAAGGCGCGTACTCCCGGCCACTGCATGACCTCGGGCGACCGAACCCGACACGGCATGGCCGCTAACGGGATGCCGGCGTCGCCTGGTAAAGCACGTTCAACCAGCCGCCGCTCCGCTTCATCCACAACGACGAGGCGTACCCGTCGAGCCGGAAGGCTTTCCCATGATCGAGTCCTGCCGCCTTCACGCGGTAGGTCACCAGTGCGGCATTCCGTGCGACGAAACGAACCGCGAATCCCGAAAGCGCACATTGGTCGAAGCGCACCTGCGCATCCATGGCGGATGCCTCGCTGGCAGCCTTGCCCACCACGCCGCCACCGGAAACCGTGATGAAGTCCGGGGCGTGCAAGGCCCTGTAGGCACCGGCGTTTCGCTGGATAGCCAAGTTCCAGCTCGCCCCTTCCTCAGCGACCAATCGTTGCGCCACGCCGCGGTCCGCCGCGGCGGCAACGACCCGAGAGCTGGATGCCATGCTGCAAACGACCGACGGTGCGGCGTTGGCCATCCATGGCAACGGCATGGCGATCAATGCCACATATAAAATTCGCTTCTTTGTCATGAATTTAGAATGTCATTAGGATTAGCGAACCGTCAATCGAATTGATTTCGGATTTATGGCAGCCACGACTGATCTCGACCGAACAGACTTCGCCATCCTCCGCCTTTTGACGAAAGATGCGTGGCTGTCCAACAAGCAGATCGCGGCCGCGGTGGGCCTTGCTCCTTCGAGCTGCCATGAACGAATCAAATCCCTCCGTGCGCGCGGGGTTTTGCTGGGCGCGCATGCCGATGTGAATCTCGAGGCGATCGGGTTCGCGCTGGAGGCCGTGCTGTTCGTGCAGCTCGGCAAGCTGCAAGCCAAGGTGGTCGACGACTTCGTCGGCTCGACCGCCACCATTCCGGAAGTACGCAGCGTATTCCTGGTGTCTGGCCGCTCCGATCTGATTGTCGATGTCGTCGTGCGCGACATGCAGCATCTGAAGGAAATCATTTCGACGCACTTCAATCGCCACGATGTCGTGCTGCGCGTGGAAACATCCATGGTGTTCGACAGCCAGCGGCAGCATGTCATGCCGCCTCCGTAGCAGGCCGCTGAACACCGGATGGGCGCGGACTCGCCGCACGGCGATGTGTGTTGCTGCGGTCTGCGGTCTGCCGTAGTGCCAGCGCCACGTCGGACCCGGTCCGCCGTCCACCCGTGCGGCACAGCCATGGCTGCCGGTTCGCTCCGAAAAGGCTACCCTGCCCCTGGTTTGACAGACGGCCATTCCGGCGCTCCCGGAAGGCCGGATTCGACAGCAACGCGCTCCGACTGCGGGGTGCATCGGGGAGAACCATGAAGACTCGTCGCGATTTCCTCACCCAGGCGCCGCTCGGCCTGCTGGGTGCCGTGGTGGCTGGTGGCGCGCTGGCGCAAACCGGCGAAACCACCACGCCGCCGCCCGGTTCGCCCGGCGCGTTCAACACCGCGCCGCCGGTGGGGCCCAAGCTCACCACCGTCACCTTCGCCGAGGCGGAGAAGCTGCAGCAGGTGACGATGACCGAGGCGCAGCGCGCCATGGCCGTGGCCAACTGGCCCACCTCCATGGCCGCGCTGCTGGAGCGTCGCACCGGCCCGCGCAAGGTGATGCTGGAAGACGGCCTGCCGCCGGCCACCACCTGGTTCCCCGCGATGGGCCAGGCGCACGTGGGTCCCGCGCACGATCGCTTCGTGCCGTCCAAGGTGGCGGCCACGCCGCTGCCGGCGAAGGACGAGGACATCGCCTTCGCCTCCGTCGCCCAGCTCGGCGAGTGGATCCGCGCGCGCAAGCTCAGCTCCACCCGGCTCACGAAGATCTACCTCGAACGCCTGAAGCGCTATGACCCCCAACTGCGCTGCGTCATCACGCTGTGCGAGGAGCACGCGCTGAAGCAGGCCGCGCAGGCCGACAAGGAAATCGCCGCCGGCCACTACCGCGGTCCGCTGCACGGCATCCCCTGGGGCGCGAAGGATCTGCTCGACACCGCCGGCATCGCCACCACCTACGGCGCCGAGCCGTTCAAGGACCGTGTGCCGAAGGACGACGGCGCGGTCACCCGCAAGCTCAACGAAGCGGGTGCGGTGCTGGTGGCCAAGCTCAGCCTGGGCGCGCTGGCGCTCAACGACATCTGGTTCGGCGGCCAGACCATGAACCCGTGGCTACTCAAGGAAGGCGCCTCCGGCTCCAGCGCCGGCCCGGCTTCGGCCACCGCGGCGGGCCTGGTGGCGTTCGCCATCGGCAGCGAAACCCAGGGCAGCATCATCAGCCCCTGCATGCGCTGCGGCACCACCGGCCTGCGTCCCACCTACGGCCGCGTACCGCGCACCGGAGCCATGACGCTGTGCTGGACGATGGACAAGCTCGGCCCCATCGCCCGTTCGGTGGAAGACACCCTGCTGGTGCTCGACGCCATCCGTGGCACCGACCCCGGCGACACGGCCAGCGTGCCCGCGCACCTCGACTACGACGCGGCCGAATCCATCAAGGGCCTCAAGGTCGGCTACTTCCCGGGCTGGATGAAGGAGGCGCCGGCCACCGACCTCGACCGCACGGCGCTCGAGCAGTTGCGCGCACTCGGCCTGGTGCCCACCGAAGTGTCGCTGCCCGACTGGCCCTACGACGACCTCAACGTGCTGCTGTTCGCCGAGTCCGCGGCGGCCTTCGAGGAGCTTACGCTCACGGGCGCCGCCGACCGGATGCGCGTGCAGACTCCGGACGCCTGGCCCAACCTGTTCCGCGAATCGCGCTTCCTCTCTGCCGTGGACTTCGTGCAGGCCGACCGCCTGCGCCGCAAGGTGGCGAAGGAGATGGAGCGCGTGATGGGCGAGGTGGACCTGCTGCTGGTGCCCTCGCTGCGCGACGACATGATGGTGATCTCCAACATGACCGGCCACCCTTCGCTCACCCTGCGCACCGGCTTCGTGGAAGTGAGCAAGGTGCGCAGCGACTGGGCGCCCGACCCGAAACACCCGCTGCCGACCCTGGGCAAGCCGCACCGCGTGCCCTACGGCGTCACCCTGATCGGCCGCCTGTTCGAGGAGGGCACACTGGGCCGCGTGGGACACGCGCTGGAGGCGAAGGTGGCGGCAGCCGGGGAGCGGCCGGCGGGATTCCGATAGGCGCGGACTGATCCGATCGCTCGCATCGAGAGCGCGTCGGGGCAACCCGGCGCGCTTCTTTCATGGACCAAGAAGCGACCCTGCCCTTGCTTTTGCATTCCGTCAGTGGGGAGCGGCCTTCAGCAGTCCGAGCAGGTCGCGGGTATCGGGCATGGTCTTGTGCGCCGACAGGACCAGGGCGGCCCAGTCGCGCCGCAGTCCCTTCGCGCTGAGCCGGCACACATGCAGGCGACGGCGCATGCGCGGCGGCACCGTCCACGTGGGAACGATGCCGACGCCCATGCCGGCACGCACGAATTCCAGGATCGGATCGGTCCACTGGATCTGCTCCAGCGACGCAGCCACGCGGCCGGCGCGCGCCAGGAAATCGGCCGCCCGGCCAGGGCGCTGACCGGGCGATTTGTGCAGGTAGACCACCTCGCCCGCCAGCTCCTCCGGCTCGATGGCGGCGCTTCCGGCGAGGCGATGCCCGCTGGGCACGATCGCTGCCAGCTCGTCGGCGAAAAGCGGGATACGCCTGAAGTACCTTGAGTCCGGTACGGAATGCGCGACGCCCACGTCGATGCGCCCCAGTAGCAGGGCCTGCTCAACGTCGTGGGTGGCTTCGCCGACGAACAGCAGCCGCGTCTGCGGATGCTTGCGGCCAAACGCAGCCATGATCCCCGGCAACCAGTGCAGCGCGGTGTAACACTGGGCGCCCAGGCGCAGCACGCGCTCGCCGCGCGCCATTGCCTTCAGCTTTGCCTCCAGGCCACGGGTCTTGTCGAGCACCTCTCGGGCCGCCTGCAGCGCGAGTTCGCCGGCGGCCGTCGGCACCATCCTGCGCCCGACCCGCGAGAACAGTGTCACGCCCAGTTCCTTTTCCAGCGAGCTGAGTCGCTGGCTGAGCGCCGGCTGCGACAGATGGAGTTCGTCCATCGCCGCGGTCAGTCCGCCATGGCGGGCAATCGCACTGACGAGCCGCAGGTGCTTCAGTTCCATTATGGCATTCGCATTCTTGAATTGAATCAAAACTATCATGAGATTCCATTTGTTCGATAGATAACCGGACGCTAGAGTGCCGCGGCCATCACCATGAAGGAGTGATCCATGAAGCCGAGCACGATTGCCGTCGCCGCTTTCTCCGTGCTGTGCGCGCAGGTGCCCTGCACCGTCGCGGCGCACGATGCCGTCGCTGCGCGCGACGCCGCATCCGCCAGCGCGATCGAGCACAGCGCACTGGAGTTCGAGGAAGCCTGGTACACGGGCAACGCGCAACGCATGGCCGCAGTGCTCCACCCGAGTTTCACGATGCGCCACGTGGGCACCGACCCATCCACCGGACGCAGCACCCTGGACCAGAACGTGGACGCGAGGGCGCTGGTCGAGCTCACCCGGCAAGGCCACGGTGAGGTTCCCGCCGCCATGCAGCAGCACGACGTCACTGTGCTGGACGTCTATGCCAACGCCGCCACCGCCAAAATCGCCACGTGGTATGGCGTCGACTACCTGCAGCTGGCCCGATGGAACGGACGCTGGCTGATCATGAGCGTCGTGTGGGGCAAGGCACCGGGCGTGCGCAGCCCGCCAAACCTGCCACACCACAACTAGTGCGGAGCCGCGCCAAGAGCGCGCTGCCAACACAGTTCCTCGTTACGCCTTGGAAAACCGCCGTGGCACAACACGCCCGACTCACCCAACAAGGAAATTCATGTCCCACCCAGTCGAACCGCAATTCCTCAACTCCGGCAGAGTCCTGAAAGGAAGCTTCCCGTTCTCGGAAGCCGTCAAGGTCGGGAGCATGCTTTACCTGTCGGGCCAGGTCGGCATCGTGCCGGAAACCCAGCAAATCGCGCCCGGCGGCATCGATTCCGAATCGCACCAGGTCATGAAGAACATCGGCACCGTTCTCGAAGCGCACGGCTACGCGATGGACAACCTGATCAAATGCACGGTATTTCTCGCGGACATGGCCGAATGGCCGGCCTTCAACGAGATTTACAGACGCTATCTCGCAGAAGGCAAGCTTCCGGCGCGAAGCGCCCTGGGTGTGAACGGACTGGCCTTGGGGGCGCGCGTCGAAGTCGAGTGCATCGCATCCAGATAGCACGACGCGGTTTGTCCAGGAGCAGGTCGCCGATTTGCGTCCCCCCAAGGTGACCGGGGCCGCCCTTGCTCTATCGGGGACTGGTTGGAGATGCCATCCATCGCCTGCCAGCAAGTTGCCACGTCCGTTCCGCTGCCTGTCGCATCTCCGGCCCGCGCGAGGCCCCGTCTGGTTTCCTAATAGGCACCAACCACGGTCCGGGGCCGCAGTCGCCCGGGGCCCATGGAAGGTCAGCTCCGCACCCGCAACGGTGCGGGGCCATCAACGGAAGCCATGCAGCAAGGGGGCAGCATCATGATGGGCAATTCAAGCAGGCTCAGGACGGCGACCACGCGCGTGTTCAACCGCAGGACGCTGGTGCTGGCGATCCTCGCGCTGGGCGGTTACGCGCTGTACCGGCATCCGCCGATCGAAACCATCGGGCCGCAACAGGTCGGCATCCGCACGAACGAATGGACCGGCTCGGTGAGCGAGGTGGGCCAGGGTCCCTGCGTGGTGATCCCCGGCATCCAGAGCCTGCGTACGTTCCCCCGGCAGGACCAGATCTACCGCCCCACCCGCAGCGCCAAGGCCGACGGCCCCGCGCCGTTCCAGTCGTCTGAAGGCCTGTCCCTCGGCGTGGAGCTGGCGATCCGCTACGCGATCGACACGAAGACGCTGCCCAGGGTCGCCAAGGCGCTGCCCGAGCACATCGGCCGCGACCTGGTGGAGCCGCTGGTGCAGGGCGTGATCTACAAGGTGTTCACCCGCTACACCGTGCGCGAGATCTTCTCGACCAGGCGTCAGGAGATCCAGACGGTGATCGAGACCGAGCTCAAGCCGATGCTGGCGGCCGACGGCATCGTGCTGCGCAACGTGATGATGGGCAACGTCGACCTGCCGCCGGACTACCGCGACGGCATGAACAAGGTGCTGGCCACCGAACTGGAGAACCAGCAGATGCAGTACACGCTGCAGCTGAAGGAAAAGCAGGTGCAGGAGTCGAAGCTGCAGGCCGAGGCCGACAAGGCGCGGCGCGACACCGCCGCCGAGGCGGCGGCCGACGAGCAGGTCATCGCAGCCAAGGGCCAGGAAGAGGCGATGAAGCACGTGCTGCCGTTCAAGCGCAAGCAGATCGAGCAGCGCGAGCTGGAAGCGCAGGCCCAGAGTGCCGCCCTCATCCAGAACGCCAAGGGTGCCGCCGAGGCGCGGCGCATCGAGGCCGCCGGCGAGGCCGACTCGCGCCGCAAGCTCGCCGACGCGGACGCCTACCGGATGGAGAAACTCAGCAAGGTCAACAGCGAGGAGCTCGCGCGCGACGGCGCCCTGATCGACCAGCATCCGCTGCTGATCCAGAAGACCCTGGCCGACAAGCTGTCCGACAAGATCTCGGTGATCATCGCGCCGCCGCCGGCCACGGGCGGGTTCATCGGCCAGGCCCTGATCGACGGTGCGCACAAGGCCCCGACGGCGGGCACCGCCACCGGGAACGCGCCATGAAGGTGCGGCTGTGGATTCTCCTGCTGCTGGGCATGGGCGCAGCGCATGCCGCCGTGCCCCCACTGCCGCCCGCCCACCCGCTGGCCATCGTCACCGGGGACGGCACCGCGCTGCGCGCACAGGCGCGGCACTCGGCGGCCACCCAGGCGGTGTTGTGGCAGGGCGAGAACCTGGAGGTGCGCGGGCGCGCGCTGGACTACCTGCAGGTCTACGACCACCGCATCGAGCGCGCCGGCTTCGTGCGCGCCGACCGGGTACGCATCGTCCCGATGCGGCCGGACGACGCGCCCCAGTTGCTGGCCGTGGTGCGCTTCCTGCGCGACATGCCCGGCGACGAAGCGCTGGGCATCGCGTACACGGCGGCCTACCTGAAGGCCGCGCCCGGCAGCACCATCGACGCCGAGCCGTTCGACGCACTCGGCGTGATGGCCGGGCGCCTGGCCCGGCGCGCCTCCACGAACCACGACAAGTCCCTGGCGCAGGCCCTGTCCGGGCAGCTGGAAGTAGTGGCCGGCTACGGCGTCGCCATCCACAGCATCGCCCGCGCCGATGGCGAGCGGCTGTGCTACGACGGCGACGCCTTCCGCCGCGTGATGGCGCTGGACGCCACGGCGATGCAGAAAGCCACCGCCGCGCTGGCGCTGACCGCGCCGGACTGCGTCGATCCCGCCCTGCCGCCGGTGCAGCGCACCGCGCTCGACAGCTGGCGCGCCGGCCTGCTCGACCGCGTGCCGCGCGCCGGCCTGCCCCGCTACGTGCAGAACCGCCTGCACATGCGCGAGGCGTCGGTGTGGTCGGCGATCGCCTTCGAACGCACGCGCAGCGGGCAACCCGCGCAGCAGGCCGCATCGCGATCCATCGACGAACTCGCCGCCGTCGACACCCGCGCGCTGGTCGATAGCGACCGCGCGGCGTACAACGACGCGGCAATACGCGTCGGTGCCTCGCGCTGGGCGGCACAGCCACTGCTCGCGGCAGCCGCGGGCCTGCACATCGCCACCGTCGCGGGCCGCCCCGGCGAAACCTGCATCCAGTTGCTGGATCGCAGGCACGGTGCCAGGGCGCCGCTGGTGCAACGCTGCACCTACGGCACGGTGTGGGCCAGCTCGGCACGCGCCAACTCCGGCGGCACCGCGCTGACGCTGGCCGTGCAGCCGATGACCAGCTGGCGGGAGCTGTGGCTGTTCCACGTGGTGGGCAAGCAATGGGTGATCGACGTGCTGCCGCCCGCCGACGACGATCCGGGCCTGGGCTACATCGAATTCGCCGGCTGGGTGCCCGGCGACCGCCTGATGCTGGTAGCACGCGAGGCAAGGGTCAACGGCCGCTTCGTGCACCGCTTCGAGATCCTGGACATGGCGAGCCTCGCCACCACCCGCGGGGCCGACAAGCCATCCTCGCTGAGCTGGTTCTACCGCTACCAGGATGCGATCTGGCGCAGCCAGACGGTGAGCCTGCGGAATTGAGGGGCGGGCGGAGGCCTGCCAACACCAGGGTGTGGTCGGAGTCGGCTTTAAAAAAGGTGCATTCTGACGGTTGCCTGGAAGGGAGGAAGTGCACGCGGCCCCCAGTATTGTTCCGCTTTGAATTTGACTACGCTTGGGGGTGGGTCAGGGGCATGTGATCGGGGGACGCACATGGCGAGAGGGGACGACTGGTCGCAACTTGAGGTGGAAGCCTGCGTTGCCGACTACCTCGCGATGTTGACGCTCGAGCTGAACGGCCAGCGCTACAGCAAGACCGGGCGCGCCAATGGCCTCATGCAAAAGCTCGACGGCCGCAACCGACCATCCATCGAGTTCAAGCACTGCAACATCAGCGCGGTGATGCTCGCCCTCGGTTATCCCTACATCGCTGGCTACAAGCCACGCGGCAACTACCAGGGCATGTTGCTGGACATCGTTGAGGCGCAGGTGCAACTGCGTCCCGACCTGCAGGACGCCGCCCAGGCGGCCGTACTGCGCCCAGCGACCGTCGTAGCCGTTGCCAATGGGGGGGCCGTCTGGGTGCCTCTGCCCAGGCCCCCCCGCGTTCGCGAAACCCCGGCGAGCTACGCGCCCCGCTTTTCGCCTGCCAGGCGGGACTATCTCGCCCAGGAAGCGCGCAACCGTTCGCTCGGGCGTGCTGGCGAACTGTTCGTCCTGGAGTTGGAAGCGCGCCGATTACATGCCGCCGGCAAGAAGGTGCTGAGCGAACGGGTCGAGCATGTCGCCGCCACCCAGGGCGACGGCCTGGGCTTTGACGTGCTGTCGTTCGAGGAAGACGGGTGCGAGCGGCTGATCGAGGTCAAAACCACCAGCTTCGGCGAACTGACCCCGTTCTACGTCAGCCGTAACGAGCTGGCGCGCTCCCAAGCTGACGCCGGGCGCTATCAGCTCTATCGGGTCTTCGGCTTCCGCGATCGCCCCCGGCTCTTTTCCGTGCCAGGCGCAATCGAAGACTCCTGCCAGTTGGAAGCGACCACCTACCTGGCCCGCGTGGGCAACTAGCCCAAGCCGCGAAACTCACTACGACAAGCTAAGGAGCACTTTCGCGCGTGGCACCGGAATGACTCACCTTCAGCGCATTGGAAAGGCGTATCGAGGAGGTCCCCGAGTATCCCTCCTACCGAGTATCCCCGAGTCGTCGCATCAGGTGGGGCAACGGCATCGGCATCGCGGCGGCCCTACTCGGGTCGATCCTCGGCAGGACATTCCCGGCCAGCCTCGCGATACTGATCATGACGTCCATGCTGCTCGCCGTGGAGATGATCGCTTTCGCGATCGCGTGGATGGCCGAACTCCCGACCTTGAACCTGCGTCCATCCAAGGAGCGCCAGCAGTACGCCGAGGCGCTGGACTTCGACATGCCCCTCCACCTCGAACTCATCATCTGGTTGCAGCGCTTTCCTCGGGAGCGCCTGGAGCTACTGAGCGCCTACAGCGCCCACCGTCTAGACCGCATGCGGAGCAAGCTGCCGCTCCTGACCGGCAGCATCGAGAAGCTGGGTGTACTCCCACTCCTCGCTGGTCTGTTTCTGCAACTCAAGGACCTGCATTGGCCCTTGCAGCTGCACTGGCCGCAAATCCTGCTGATCGCCTTCCTGATGCTTTGCTACTGGACGGGCATGTTGCAGCTGGGCCTGCGCGTTCGCCTGGAGCTGTACGACGCGCTTCTCAAGCGAGCACTTGGCGACCCGATCGGCGACGACTGTCGAGAACCAACTCCTTTGGAAGTCGGCAGCTAGAGGAACGTGCGCGCCGACAGGGGGCGAACACAACCCGGCTCGCCATCATCCACAAACCCCAGCAAACCGGTGGCAGTGAACCGCCTCCGTTCGCTGTCTATCCCGTTGGCATCGCCGATGCAGTCCACCGCCGGAGCTTCCGCGCCGCAATGCCGCTCGCCCCGCGATAACTGCCCCTTGTCCCAAATCGCTTGGCTTCGTCCGTGCACCGACCTAGCTTGGTCGCTCCACTGTGGAAACCGCTTCATGAAAACGGCGACCAACAGGCTGCTAGCGTTGCTCCTTGCCGTGGCATCCAACACGCAGGCGACGACGCCGGAATCGCTGCAGCCATCTTTCGACCTGCGCGTTCTCGACGTGCCGCAGGCGGTAACGACCGATGCCGGCACGCAGGTGTTCGAGGAGTTGCACCTCACCAACTTCACCGACGTGCCGCTTCGCTTGGTTCGCGTCGAGGTGGTGGACGCGCAGGACGGGCGTGTGCTGATCCGTTTCGCGGGCGATGCGTTGCAGCACCGGCTCGCACAGATCGGCGACCCGGCCACGCCGAGCGACACCGTCATCCCGCCGGGAAGGCGCGGCGTGGTCTACATCGAGTGGCCGACACCCAGGCGCCGTCCGCGAGCGATCGAGCATGTCGTGACGTACGCGCGATTGTCTGGGGCGCACACCGATATCGTGCACGGCGCCCGCACGGCGGTGTCCTACGCCACCGGAGCGCCGCTGGGGCCACCGCTCCGTGGCGGTCCCTGGGTCGCGATCCATCGCGCCGACTGGGCTCGCGGCCATCGCCGTGTCTTCGACGCGGTCGGCGGGCAGGCACGCATCCCGGGGCGCTTCGCCATCGACTGGATGCGCGTGGACGATGCCGGGCATACCGCGCGCAACGACCCCGACGTACCCGGCCACTGGCTGGGCTACGGCGCGGAGGTCCTGGCCGTGGCGGACGCTACCGTGGTTGCCATTCGCAACGACATGGCCGAATCCCCCACCGTATCGGGAAACCCAAAGCACATGCTGGCGGACGACGCCGGCAACTTCGTGACGCTGCGGCTGGACGATGGCCGCTACGCGTTCTACGAACATCTGCGTCCCGGCAGCATCACGGTCCATCCCGGCCAGCGCCTGCGGCGCGGTGACGTGCTCGCCGAACTGGGATTCACCGGCGTGTCGACCGGTCCGCACCTGCACTTCCACGTATCCGACGGGCCATCCCGGATCGGCTCGGAAGGTCGGCCATTCACGCTCGCAAGGTTCGATTTGCTGGGAAACTATGGCGACCTGAGCGAACTCGGCAAGGCCGCCTGGACGCCCAGACCGGCGCGGGAAGACCAGCAGCGCACGGACGAGTGGCCGGCCGAGAACGTGGTCGTCCGGTTTCCGGACTGACTGCCCCAGTGCCCCGACGCGGCCGGGGTCGACAGCCCAAACACCGAGGCGCACAACGCCTGTCGCTGATTGGCGAGGTGGCGGACACAACCCGCCACGCCAAACGCAACAACAGAATCAGGTCCGTTTCCTGGCTCCGTTCCAACGGGCACGGTGTACCTGCCCCCTGAATAGCACTGACACTTTTTTCCACAGGACCTCCGCGATGGCCGGACAGGCCATCGCGGAGCATCCCTTTCCACGACATCACCGCAGGGTGACGTCACCCGCCGTTACGGCAACCACTGGGCCCGAATGGTCAGGCCGGTGACGCTGGTCCGGGCATGCACCAGGACGTAGTACGTACCAGGCTTGGGATTGCTCCCGATGCACAGCTCGTTGTTGCCGGCATGGTACGAACGGCAGTTGTAGCTGCTCAGCGTCGGCGCCGAGCCGTACTTGACGTACAGGTCGGCGTTGCCCGTTCCGTTCGCTGTCATCACCTCGCTGTAGGTGACGCCCTTGGGGATCGTCACGGTGTACCGCAGGTCCCCACCCGTGGGGATCCTCAAGCCGGTCACGGGGACGTCGTTCTGCAACTGGCCGCCCGGTGCGGGTGCGGGTGCGGGTGCGGGTGCGGGTGCTGGTGCTGGTGCTGGTGCAGGTGCAGGTGCAGGTGCAGGTGCCGGTGCGGGTGCCGGTGCGGGCGCCGGTGCGGGTGCCGGTGCGGGTGCGGGTGCCGGTGCAGGTGCGGGCGCCGGTGCAGGTGCAGGTGCAGGTGCAGGTGCAGGTGCGGGCGCGGGCGCGGGTGCGGGTGCGGGTGCGGGTGCGGGTGCTGGTGCTGGTGCCGGTGCAGGTGCCGGCGCCGCGGTCACGGTGCCGCCGCCGCTTACGCTGAAGGCAAGCACGCCGTTGGCGCTGGCCATGAACGTACCGCCGGGCGACACGCTTACCTGCTGCTGTCCGTTGACGCTGGCCACCGTCACCGAATAGCCGGTGTTGGGAACCAGCTCGGTGATCACGTGACTGGCGGCATCCGCGGGCACGGTGTAGCCGATGGCCCCGCTGATGGGCGTGCCGGCAGCGCCGGCGCTGTTGATCACCACGTCGTTGCCGTCGCTGCCCGACAGGCTCACGCCCACGATGGCGCCCGCGTTCACGGTGACCGGGGTGACGGAGGCCACGAGCGTCGGCGACGACGAGGTATCGAACACGTTCAGCCACTGCTGGCTGACGCCGGCGGCCGGCGCGCGCTCCTGCACCTGCCACACCTTCACCGGGTTGCTGCCCGGATACAGCCCGACCGTGGTCGTGGTCGCGTTGGCGGGAAGCACCGACGTCATCGCGCCGGCATAGGTGCCGTTGTAGGTCACATCCAGCCGCGTCTCGCCGGTGGGCGCCGTGCCCTTGACCGGGCTGGCCGGGAAATGCCAGGCCAGGTACTGGTCGTAGGCGCTGCTGCCGGCCGTGGTGCGGTCGTGGACGACAAACCGGTGCGGCCGCAGGTACACCACCTCGCGCGACCAGGCCGCCACGGCCGGGCCGGCAGAGAACGTGCGATACATGTCCTCGATGTGTTCGGCGCGGGTGTAGACGTAATGTGCGCCGTCCTCGAAAGCCGCGACGTGCGTGCGCACCTGGTTGTCTTCGGTGGTTGCCGCAGCCTGTGAGCCGCCTTCGACGATCTTGCCGCCGCTTTTGTTGAACACGTAGAAAATGTTGTAGAGCTGGCGGTTGCCCATGTAGAGCGTGCCGTCGGGGCTGCCGTAGTTGTCGTTGTAGATGCGGTCCTCGTCCGCGCTGCCGGTGGGCCCATGCACCATCCAGCCGCTGGCGTTGACCAGCAGCGGCGTGTTGCCGTGCGTCAGCGCCAGGCTGCCCTCGTCGAAGAACTGCTCGCCCTGCGCCGGGGCATTGGTGTACGGCCCCGCGCGGAACGACATCCAGCTGGCAGTGTTGCCCCAGTCCGAGCGTGCCGCCACCGCGTTCATGCCCTTGGCGAAATACGACAGCGGCAGGGACGTAAGCGACGTGGTGGGCGCGGCCGGATTGCTCTCCAGGAACAGCAGCCACGGGTCGGAGGAATTGAAGCCGTTGGTGGCCGTGCTGATCTCGTTGAGGTACTCGTGGAACACGCCCACCTTGGGCGATTTCCAGAACCCGATCTCACCCAGGATCATCTCCGCCAGGCCCACCTGCGTGGTGCCGGGCATGCCGATGCCGATCGCCGATCCATCCGCGTGATTCATGTCGCGGTCGTCGAAATACGCACGCGACGGCCAGGTGAAATGGATCATGTAGTCGGCGTTGTCCACCGGGTAGCTGTACGGCGCCGCCGTGGCGTGCACGATGTCCGTGCCCGTCGCCGTCATCACTTCGCGGGCCGGCATGCTCATGTTGAAGATGCCCAGCGTCGCGTAGTTGCCGAAGCCTTCCGGCCAGCCGCCGCCGGCGAGGTGCTGCGCGTAGAACGGCTGCACGCGCTTGGCGAACTGGTTGGTGTACCAGTCGTTCCACTCGGTCGGCGCACTGGGGTTGTCCCCGTAGGTGCCCAGCGCGATGGCCGCCTTGGCGTGGAAATAGCCGGCGAAGTAGTTGCTCTGCGGGTGGTTGTATTCGAACGTCTTCGTCTCGAACGACGTCACCCACGCATTGGCGGTGGTGTAGACCTGGGTCCGCTGTGCCGGGGTCAGCAGGTCGTACAGCCAGTCGTAGCCGAGGCCGAAACCCACGCCGTAGAAGCGCATGGCATAGCCGTCATCGACGTTCGGGTTCTCACCCTGGTTGCCGTACGGCGCCGCCATCTTCATCAGGATATCGACCGCCTTCGCGCCGTAGGTGGCCGCCGCGGTCGGGTTGCTCGACTTCAGGGTCTGGTAGCACAGCGCCTCGGACAACAGTGCCGGCAGGTAAGACTCGCCCTGGTAGCCCGAACCGATATTCGGCAGGTTCGGGTAGGTGGCGCCGGTCGGATAATTCACCGTGCCACCGATGTACGAGTCGCAGACCGACTTCAGCATCTGCCACTCGGGCGTGTTGGCGGCGGCGTTCTGGCGCAGCGCCGAAAGAGTGGGCGCATCGAGGATCATCCGGGGATGCGCCGCGGTCACGGCGGGTGCCGTGGCGGCAAAAGCATTCGCGGACAGCGTGGTCAGCAACAGGGTCAGCAGCGTGGCGCAGCCACCTGCGCCCACGCCGCGCAGGAACCTGGACGGCTTGCCCAGGGCACGTGGATCACTGGCTACGGTAGGGGTTGAAGCAACGGAGGGGGTGGAAGCGAGGGCGCGCGCGAGACGCCCCGCGGGGACATTGCGGGGAAAACTCATTCAATACTCCAGGACGCGTCGTTTCCCCGTGCGCCTGCGACAAGCCTTCGTCTGCATCACGGGGGGACATGGATCAGGATCCGATCCAGCCCCGCAAGTTACGCAGGCGAACATTGATCAATCGTTAGCTTCTCCGCTGGAGGATGCGAGAATAATGTGATCTGGTTCACACTTTTCACCATCGTCCCTTGAAATGGAGGCGCTCAAGCGCCGTGAGATCTTGCGTGGACGCAAAAAGTGTCGGGAACGGTGCGGGCGCCGCAGCAGCCTGCACCTTCTGCTCTGCGGATGGCTGCGGGTCTCCGTCACCGGCGCATCGGACAGCGCATATGCCTGCAGTCTGCAGCCGAACCGTCCCGACGCGTGCCGCAGACATGGCAGGTAACGCTGACGATCGAGATCGTCCGGAAGGCGCAGCAGCCAATAGCTGCGCCGCCGCACCCCATGCCGGGGAATGCCGGGAAAATCGAAGCGCGGCAGGCGCCGCGCATATCAACGCGACCACGACTCAAAGGGCAATGTCCCTGACGTCCCTGTGAATCCCCCGTCGTTCCTGGCCCTGCGTGGGCCGCGATGCAACCTGCGCGGCCGTGGACGCCAGCTCGCGACGGCAGATGGGGAAGGCCCGCCAATGGGCGGGCCTTCGAGTCGTTTCGGCATGACGAGAGGGTTCACGGATATCGCGGGTTTCCGCCTCGTCGCTCGCATCACTTCACCGGTATCAACACCGGCGCGCCCTTCTTCTTCAGGAAGAACACCACGAACCTGGCGGGCTTGGTGAGGCTGGCGTTGCGGCCGATGGTGTGCACGTCGTTCGGGCCTTCGTAGAAGGTCTGGCCGGCGGTCAGCGTGACCGGCTTGCCGCCGCGCAGGCCCATCACGATGGTGCCTTCGAGCACGTAGATGAAGGCGTCCGCGTTGTGGCGATGCACGGGGTCCACCGTGCCGGGTGGGTACTCGACCGTCAGCATCACCGCTTCCTTGCCGGGATAGTCGGGCAGCGGCTTGGTCATCAGCGTGGTGACATGCGCTTCGGGCGCCGGCTGCCGGGCGCTGGCGGTGCCGGCGGCCAGCAGCAGCAGCGCGGCGGCGAGCGATTTGAGTGCGGTCATGGTCGGGTTCCTCGCGGGGTCGGGAAATGCGCGCGTCCGCGCGTCAGGACAGCCCGGCCTTGTCCAGGCCGTACATCTTGTCGTGGCTGCCGGGCACGGAGCGGAAGCCCACGCTGACGCGGTTCCAGGCGTTGATCGACATCACCTGGAAGGTCAGGTCGCTCAGCTCCTTCTCCGACAGCTCCGCGCGCACGCGCTCGTACACGTCGTCGGGCACGCCTTCGGCGGGCATGCGCGTGAGGACTTCCGTCCACTCCAGCGCGGCGCGCTCGCGCGCGCTGAACAGCGGCGACTCGCGCCACACCGCCACGTGGTACAGCCGCAGCGGCCGCTCGTTGTCGATGGTGGCTTCCTTGCTGTGCATGTCCACGCAGAAGGCGCAGCCGTTGAGCTGCGAGGCGCGCAGGTCCACCAGGTGACGGATCGAGGCCTCGATCGCGCAGTTGCGCAGGGCCAGGCTGAAGTCGACGAACTTCTTGAACAGTTCGGGGGATTGCTTCTGATAGTTGATGCGCTGGGTCATGGGAGTCTCGATGGTGGGCAAGCCGGGAAGGTGGAGGGAATGCGCCGGCAGGCGCGGGATGCGGGCGCGCCGCCTCAGGGCCGCGCCGCGGCGCGCTTGAGCCAGTCCTGGAAATGCGTCGCGCCGAGGCGCGGGTGCGCGCCGGGCGTGAGCGAGCCGTCGTCCAGCTCGGCGCCGAAGTAGCGCGCGTGCACGTCGGCGATCACCTGGCGCCGGTCGCCGTGGACGGCCATCGCGGTGCGCGCCAGCTCGTCCAGCGGCAGCGCCTGCGGACCGGCCACTTCGACCGTGTCGTTCAGCGGCGGCCCGACGGCCAGCTCGGCCAGCGCGGCGACCACGTCCTCCGCGGCGACCGGCTGCAGCAGCGCGGGCGACAGCCGCACCACGTCGCCGTCGACGGCCGCGGCGATGATGCCGTCGATGAACTCGAAGAACTGCGTGGACCGGAGGATGGTGTAGGGAATGCCGGAGGCCTTGATCAGGCGTTCCTGCGCCAGCTTCGCGCGCAGGTAGCCGCTGTCCGGCAGGCGGTCGCTGCCGACCACCGAGAGCGCGACGTGGTGCTGCACGCCGGCGGCCTTCTCGGCGGCGAGCAGGTTGCGGCCGGAGGTTTCGAAGAACGCCAGCACCGCCCGGTCCTCGAACGAGGGCGAGTTGCAGACGTCGACGACCACGCGGGCGCCGGCCAGCGCCTCGGCCAGCCCTTCCCCGCTCAGCGTGTCGACGCCCGAGCTGGGCGAGGCCGCCAGCACGTCATGGCCACGTTGGCGCAGCCGCTTGACCAGGTTCGAGCCGATCAGCCCGCTGCCGCCGATGACGACGATCTTCATGGAATCCTCCTGCGTCCGCGTCGACCGCGACGATCGACGGCAGCAGGATGCGCGCCGCGCGCATGAAACACTTTGCGCGGGCTTTGGATTACTGTTGGATTTCCCTTGCAAAGCTGTCCAGAAGGCCGTGTCGCGATCGCTTTCCTGTCCACGCCGCGGGCGCCATCGTGGCCGCCCGGCGGCCGCCCCGCCGACGCAAGCCAAGCGGTGGAGCGTGCCATGTCGCTGATGTTCGACGGCTACCGGCTCGACCTCGCGCGGCGCGAACTGTCCCTGTCCGGCATCGTCGTCGCGACGACGCCCAAGGTGTTCGACCTGCTGGCCTACCTGGTGCAGCACCGCGGGCGCGTGGTCAGCCGCGACGACCTGCTCGCGGCAGTGTGGCAGGGCAGGATCGTCTCCGAGTCCACGCTGGCCAGCCATATCAATGCCGTGCGCAAGGCGATCGGCGACACCGGCAGCCAGCAGCGGCTGATCCGCACCGTCGCCCGCCGCGGCTTCCGCTTCGTCGGCGATGCCACGGAGGAGACTGCGGCGTTCGACGGCGCGCCCTCGCCCGCCGTCGAGACGACCGCCGCGGAGCCGGCGCCGGCGACGACGCCGCGCAGCAAGCCTTCGCTGGCCGTGCTGCCGTTCGTCAACCTGAGCGGCGACCCGCAGCAGGACTATTTCGCCGACGGCGTGGTCGAGGACATCATCGCGGCGCTGTCGCGCCTGCGCTGGCTGTTCGTGATCGGCCGCAATTCCAGCTTCGCCTACAAGGGCCGCGCGCTGGACCCACGGCAAATCGGCCACGAACTGGGCGTGCGCTACCTGCTCGAAGGCAGCGTGCGCAAGGCCGCCGACCGCGTGCGCCTCACCGGGCAGATCGTCGATGCGAGCACCGGCCAGCACCTGTGGGCCGATCGTTTCGAAGGCGTGCTCGGCGACATCTTCGAACTGCAGGACCAGTTCGCCGAAAGCGTGGTGGGCGCGATCGCCACGCAACTGGAACGCGCGGAGATCCGCCGCGCCAAGGCGAAACCGACCGACAGCCTGGACGCCTACGACTGCTACCTGCGCGGCCTGGCCTGCTTCCACCGCAACACGCGCCAAGCCATGGACGAGGCGCTGCCGTTCTTCCACCGGGCGATCGCGCTCGACGGCGAATACGCCGCGGCGTACGGCATGGCCGCGTGGTGCCACTGCTGGCGCAAGATCAATCGCTGGATGGTCGACCCCGAACGCGAATCGGCCGAAGCCGCGGCGTTGGCCCGGCGGGCGGTGGAGCTTGGCCGCAACGACGCGATCGCGCTCACCCGCGGCGCCCACGCGCTCGGCCATTTCGGCGGCAGCCTCGACTACTGCAACGACCTGCTCGATCGCGCCCTGGCGCTCGATCCCAACCTCGCCGGCGCCTGGCTGTTCAGCGGTTATCTGCGCCTGTTGCGCGGCGAGCCGGACGATGCGATCGAGCGCTTCGAACACGCCATGCGGCTGGCGCCGCTCGACCCGGAGATGTTCCGCATGCGCGCCGGCATGGCGCTGGCGCACCTGCTGGCCGGGCGCTTCGACGACGCCTCGGCATGGGCGGACAAAGCCTACGGCGAAATGCCGAGCTTCGTGCTGGCCGCCGCCGTCATCGCCGCCAGCCACGCGCTCGCCGGCCGCACCGACCGCGCACGCCAGGCCATGCGCCTGCTGCGCGAGATCGATCCCGCGCTGCGCGTGTCGGCACTGGCCGACTGGCTGCCGTTCCACGCGCAGGCCGATGCCGCGCGGTTCGCGGAGGGGCTGCGGCAGGCGGGATTGCCGGAGTGAGCGTCGCACGGAGCGCGCGCAGCACGCCTGCGTGCTGATCGCCCGTTCCGCGGTGGGTGGCCGGGCCGCCGCGAAGCATCCTGATCCTGTCTCGACCCGGGCACGGAATCGATCCGATCCCGGCACCGGCTGCTGTTGCAGATGGCGCGGGTCTGCGTCGCCGGCGCATCGGGCAGCGTATCTGCCTGCAGTCTGCAGCCGAACCGTCCCGGCGCGTGCCGTGGGCACTGCGGGTCACGCGAACGATCAAGCTGCAGCCCGGCGCACCCGATTCCCGCCCCCGTAAAAAAAGTTTGCTGCCGGTGTCGATCTGCGAACGTCTCCGTCGTCGTCCCTGTGTGGCCGCCAGGGCCAACACCGACCGGAGAGATCGCCGTGAGAAAGCCAGCGCTGACAATGTCCCACTCGCCTGACCACGGCGGCCCGCTCCGCACCGTGCTCATGACCGGCAGGGTGAAGTTGATGGGCCGGCTTGCTGCCGGGCTGCTGGCCTGCGCCCCGCTGGCCTTGCTCGCCGTCACCGGCGCCGCCGCTGCACCCGCCCGGCCCTATGCCCGCATGGCGCCCGTCGATGCCTACCTCATGGACCGCGCCCAGGAAATCGCGTTGGCCAGGAGTGCCGCGCCCGCTGCGATCGCCAAGGATGCGACGGTGCTGGTGCTCACCCGCACCGGCTACGCAACCGCCGTCACGGGCAGCAACGGCTTCGTGTGCTGGGTGGCGCGGAGTTTCAGCGGCGCCCCCGACTGGCCCGAGCGCTGGAACCCGAAGATCCGCGCCCCCGGCTGCGACAACCCGCAGGCCGTGCGCACCGTCACCCGCATCGCCGAGCTGCGCACGGCGCTGACCCTCACCGGCCACAGCGACGCGGAGATCGCCAGCCGCATCCAGGCCGCCCTGCGCAGCAAGCAGATTCCGCCGCTGGCGCCGGGCGCCATGTGCTACATGATGTCGAAATCCGCCTACCTCACGGACGACGGCGGCCACGACATGGCGCACGTGATGTTCTACGTGCCCTTCAAGGACGGCGCCGATTGGGGCGCCAACCTGCCCGGCTCCCCGGTCTTCGGCGGCAACTACTGGTACTACACGCCCGGCCATCAGGCCGACGCCGCCGCCCTGCCGCCGCTGTCGGTGCTGCTGGTCGGCGTCGGCACCTGGTCCGACGGCACGCCCGCGGGGATGGCGAAGTAAGGAACAGGGACGGGTTCACTTTCACGCGCCCGGGAAATGAACCTCACCCCGTTGGCTTGCGCGCAGGGCCTGGCGACCGGCAGGCCATGCCTTCCGCCGGGCACGGCCCGCGTCAGGGATGGTAGAGGACGTACAGAGCCAGGCCAGCCTGCACCAGGAGCCATATCCAGCCCGCCGCCGCCAGCTGGAAGCGGGTGCTGACCTGGAGGTCCTCGTTCGCGGACACGAAAATCAGGATGTTCGGGATCGCCAGCAATATCAGCTGCTCGAGCCACGGTATGCCGATGCCACGCCGCATCGTCACCAGGGGATGAACCGGCCTCGTCGCGGCGAGGTGCACATTGATCACTGCCACGAACAGCGAGACGGCAATGGCGGCGTATCGCATCATGTCCTGGTCCTTGGGTCAGGTTGTCGGGCAGCACGCACCTGCTGGAATTCACGGCCCCAACACGACGGTGGGACCGCGGCGATTATGCGCTTTTGATTGCCCCTGCCTTGGCCGAACGGACTCAGGCTCACTTTCGCGTGCCCGACAGGTGAACCTGACCGCGTCAGCGGGGCGGATAGTGCTGCGGGGCCTGGGCCCGGTCGCGCATGCCGTAATCCCGCTCGACCCGCACGAACAGTCCGCCGGCGATCGCGCTGCCCGCTCCGTGCCCGGCCATGTGGCGTGCCGCCGAACGCGCGTCGGGCCAGGCGGCCAGCGCCAGCTGGCGTTCCGGCTCGGCCAGGTGTTCGAACCGCTCGTGCGTCATCGGTACGGGCTGCGGCAGCCTGGCCTCCGGGCGCGTCGACGCGCCGGCCGTCGCCCCGGTGAACAGGGCCAGGAACCGCGCCTGGCCATCGCCGGCCGCCGGCATCGCCGTCGTGCACGGCCCTACCCGCAGGCGGTAATCCAGGAAGATTCCATCGCGCCCCGCCTGCTGCGCCAGCCTGTGGCGCTCCATCGTGCGCCAGCGCACGATGCCCGCCTCGCTCTCCCACAGCGAAAGCGAAAGCAGCACGCCGGGGCGATCGAGGCTGCGGAAGCGCTCGTTCTCGAGGAAGCCCGTGATGCTTTCCAGCGCCGGCCGCAGGTCGGCGGCGATGCCCAGGTATTCGTCCATGCGTGCCGGCTCCGGGCGCACCTCGAACACCACAGCCCAGCGGGCCCGCCCGGCGGCGCTCATGGTGCTAGCGCCCCGGCCGCCTCGATGAAGGCGGCCACGCCCGCATACAGCGAGTGCCGGTTGCGCTCCAGGTGCATGACGTGGGTGCCATCGTCGATGCGCAGGCGCCAGCGCAGCGGGCTGGCGGTGAAGCGCGCCAGGAACGTTGCCGCGCCCGCGTCGTTCACCACCGTGTCGTAGCTCCCGTAGACCACGAACACCGGCAGGCGCACCTTGGCCGGATCGTACGGATAGTGCCCGCGCTCCGCGGCGACGATGTCGACATTCGGCCCGTTGGGAATGCGCAGCCGGTCCGCGGGATCGCCTGCCACGTGCGGGACCGACGCCCGGAACGCCGCGGCCCAGCGGGCTTCCACCGCCGGCTCCAGCAGCGTCAACCCGGCGGGCAGCACGCCCTTGTAGTGCAACTGGTCCAGCCGCTCGGCGGCAGTCAGCGGGAACCAGGCTCCGGCCGGGGCGTGGTCGTCCTTGCCTCCCGGCACGGGCACGATCGGCCCGAACAGGGTGAGCGAGGCGAGCGCGGCACTGTCGCGCGCCGCGAAGGCCGCGGCTGGGATGGTGCCCCAGGAATGGGCGACGAGGTGCACCTTGGCCATGCCCATCGCCCCGTGCAGGTAGCGCACGGCAACGGCGATGTCGTCGGTCGCGTCGTGCGCACGTTCCACCGGCTGGCCGGCGGCGGCCGGCGCTTTCATCGCCGGCGGCCGGCTCGAATCGCCGAAACCACGGAAGTCCAGACCGCAGGCCTGGTAACCGCGGGCCGCCATGTAGGCCAGCCAGGAGTCGCCAGGCGCGAAGCGGTAGCCCGACGCGAGGTCCGTGGGAAAGCTGGAGCCATGTACGAACAACACGCTGCGCGACGAGGGCTGCGGCGGCGCCATGCAGTGCAGGGCCACCCACTCCCCCCGCTTTCCCGTTGGCAGGCGGATGGTACGTTCAACCCCGCTGGGGCCCGCAGTCGCCAGCGCCATGGTCAGCAGCATCGAAAGCATGTTCGGGTTCCTTCGGGTGGGAGACCCGACCATGCTGCGTGATGCGCGACGGCAACGTTTCGCTGTGGGGCGAAGCGTGGGCTCCCGGCTGCGGGTGCCGCCACTTTCAAGCGTTCGTGCGGCCCTCCCTGCGGGGGGCTGCGTGGACTTCCAGAAAATGCACCCTGCCCCTGTCTTGGCGAGGCGGGGCGTGGACCATCGGTCCCTGCGTCGCGCAGGCGGCTGCGCCCTGGTGACCGGCCGGTGCGGAAACCGCGGGTCAGGGCTGAATCGCGGAACTCTAGGGGGCGCTCAAGCAAGCCAGCGTAGACCCTCGATCTATTCGCCCAGAAGGCTAGAATCCGTTGGTCGGACGCGACCCGGTCTCGTTTGGTTGCAGTATTCCCATGGAGGGAGAGAAGCATGGCAAAGCGCAGAGAAGGCGGCTTCGAGCTACTGGCAGCGATGCCCTGGCCCGTTCCCCTGGTCCTTGGTGTCATCGGCTTTGTGGGCGTTCGATACGGTATTGGCTGGGCGATGAGCACCAGCCAGAACGCCATTCTCGCCGGCCTGGGCAGGCAGCTATCCAACGGTGCCTACGCACTCTTGGCCTGGGCCGTGCTCGGCATCTGCTGGTTGGCGGCCCTCGCCTCTTACATCAGTGCCAAACGCCGCCGGCGTTTACTGGAAACACAGACGAGCCTTGAGAGCATCCGCGCCCTGAGCTGGCGCCAATTCGAGCTGCTGGTGGGCGAAGCGTTCCGGCGCCAGGGGTACGCCGTGCAGGAAACGGGACTCGGCGGCGCGGACGGCGGCATCGACCTGCTGCTGCGCAAAGAGGGCAAGCTGACCCTCGTGCAGTGCAAGCGCTGGAAAAGCCAGCGCGTCGACGTGAAGGTTGTCCGCGAGATGTTCGGGCTGCTTGCCCACCACCAGGCTTCAGCGGTAAAGATCGTCGCCGTAGGCGCCTACACGCCTGATGCCCAGCGCTTCGCCGAAGGGAAACCTGTTGAACTGATTACCGGCGCCGCGCTGCTCGAACTGGTCCGCAGCGTCCAGACGGCACCCGCCGAACCGGCGCCCCAGGCGCAGGTGCCCGCCCCAGCCGAAGCGTCGCCGTCTTGCCCGAAGTGCGGCAAGGAGATGACGCAACGTACCAACCGACGCACAAACGAACGCTTCTGGGGCTGCCCGTCCTACCCGAGCTGTCGCGGCACGCGCCAGCTAGACGGGAATGCGCTCTGACACCTGCCTCTCGCCATCCCGGTACATGAACCTGACCCGGCTTTCGCGAACCGGATGGCCGCCAATCGTTACGAGCTTGCTTCGTCGGACGACGCGGAGCCCGTCAACTGCCACAGCGTCGCGTAGTTCATCACGGGGCGCTCGAACGTCGCCCCCTTTTCGCTGAAGGATTTCCCCAGATCAAGCATCGGCTGGAACGTTTCCATCTGCTTGGCGGCTTCGAGGCTGGTCCAGAGGCTGACATTCGTCAGCGAAGATGTCGCCTCATCCGCCCCGAAATAGAAGGACAGCAATCCGTCCATGGCCTCTATGCCGGGACGCAGGATGGGATCAGTCTCCACCGCCATTTGCCGGAGTTCGGCGAAGCGCTCTGGAGGACACCGCAGAATCGACACGCGCACTACAGGCTTCATGCACCGCGTCCTTATATTGTCGTTCGGCTCGTTCGGTTCGTCCCTCATGGGGACGCGGCAATCTAACAGTGGGCAAATTCGCCTACAAGTGAGTTCCGGCGCCGATCCGTCTCCCGAACCGAACGATTGAACGGGGTCAGGTTCACTCTGACCCGGGTTTTGAACCCGGCCCGTTTTGCACTTTTCCTCTGTTGACCTGCATCAACACCACCGCCCGTCGCCATCCCAACATGGAGGTCACGGCCACCTTGCCGGGCGGAGAGGACAAGCCATGACACCCGCCAACCGCACGCTCATCGTCTACTACAGCCGCAGCGGCACGACCGCGCGCGTGGGCCATGCCCTGGCCCAGCGCCTGGGCACGGACGAGGTGGCGATCCAGGACAAGCGGGCGCATGGCCGCGTATCCGTCTGGCGGGCAGCGCTCGATCGCCTGCTCAACACCTTGCCCCCCATCGCCCCGATCACGGCGCCGCTGGATAACTATGACCTGATCGTGCTCGGAACACCGGTCTGGGGAGGGCGCGCCGCGGCCCCGATGCGCCGGTTTCTCAAGGACTACGGGCCAAGCCTGCCTGCGGTGGCGTTCTTCTGCACGATGGGCGGCAGCGGTGCCGCAAGCACCTTCGAAGACATGCAGGCGCGGCTGGGCAAGCCGCCGCGCGCAAGCTGCTCGTTCGATGCCAAGGCACTGAACAGCGGCAGTTATCTGGGCGCGCTCGACCACTTCGCGATGCAACTGGCCGGCGATGCGCACTAGCGGTTTTCAAGCCAGCCGCACCCAACTTAATTAGCCACGTCCCCTTTATTTCGCCATTAGGAGTTCAGACGATGCGATACGTTCTTCTTGCCATGGCGATACTCCTCGCTCCGGCCATACCGACCCAGGCCCAGGCGCAGACCCAGCTGAGCATCGGCATCTCAGATCGCGGCGTCAGCCTCGGATTCGTGATGTCGACGTATCCGGCGCTGGTGCGCATTCCGGGCTACCCGGTCTATTACGACCCGCGAGTGGACGCGAACTACTTCTTCTACGACGGCTTGTACTGGGTGTACCAGGACGACAACTGGTATTCGAGCAGCTGGTACAACGGCCCGTGGGACATGATTCCACCGGCCTATGTGCCCTGGTTCATCCTGCGCGTTCCGGTGCGCTACTACCGCCGCCCGCCCGCCTACTTCCGGTACTGGCGAGCCGATGCCGCCCCGCGCTGGGGCGAACGCTGGGGGCGCGACTGGGAACGCCAGCACAGCGGATGGGATCGCTGGGATCGTCGCTCCGTACCCGTTGCCGCGCCGTTGCCGAGCTATCAACGCAACTACACCGGCAACCGTTACCCCCGCCAGCGAGAGCAGCAACGCGCGATCCAGTCGCGCAGCTATCACTACCAGCCGCGCGAAGCGGTGAGCCGGCAGATACTCGAACAGCGCCGCCAGGGTGCGCCAGCGCGCGAGCAGGAGCAACAGCAGCAGCGGAATGCCATGCAGCAGCAGAACCTGCAGCAGCAACGGCAGCGGAGCGCCCGGCCGCAGCAGAACCTCCAGCTACAACAGCAGCGAACTGTCCGGTCGCAGCAAAACCTCCAGCAGCAGCGGAACGCCCGGCCGCCGCAGAACGTCCAGCAGCAACGGCAGCAGCGAATCCAGCAGCAACGTGCACAACCTGCGCAGCGGGCCCGCGGTGCTGAAAGGAAGGGCGAGCAGGGTCAGGCTGACAAGGGCAAGAAACAGAGAGGCAACAACCAGGACAACGGCGGGCACCCATAGCCCAAGGCAGCAACAAAAGGCGTTAGGGACGATTCGAACGCCGCGGCAGCCTGCGGAGTGACCGGACCGCTGCGAAGCGTCCCGTTGTTGCTTCGACCCGGACACGGCGAGATAACTGAACCTGACCCGCTTTTGGCAATCAGGAAGCCGTATGCCACCCGCACGGGTAGCCGAAACCGCACCAACGCACAGGACGCGGCTTAATTAGCCGCGCCCCCTTTATTTGCATTACGCGACCGGAGGATGAGATTCGTTGCGGCAGGCGTGACACGCGTCCGCCGCTGTTGCCTGGCCATGATTTGCGGCGGGCTCGCTTTACTCGGCGATGCGCACTAGAAGCTTTCAAGCCAGCCGCACCCTACTTAATTAGCCACGCTCCCTTTTATTGCGCGTACAGGAAGCGGCTTAATTAGCCACGCTCCCTTTATTCGTAGGCTTTTTTTCAGCCAGATGACGACGCAATGTAATTACCCACGCTCCATTCATTCCCGAAATAAGTAGCCGGTTGCGGCATTGAGACGCCGAGCCTCATGCAGATTATGCCGCAAAAGCTCGTGACCCCAAAAAACTTCTTCGCCTGACGCGCAATCTCCAGCCAACTTGAGCCCGATGGCTTCTAGATTCATCCCCATAGCCGCACGTAGGGCCTCGGGTTCAATACCGGTGCCGAGTATAAATACCCTGTCCAACAGGTCTTCCGGCACCCGACCCTTCAGGCGTTCTATTCTCTCTTCAAACTTACCGTCAAAATCGATGATTAAAACAACCCGACGCAGATCGAACTTTCGAAGTTGCTTGATATGATAGCTCTCGAACTCCTCCAGGACCTTCAGCCACCCGCCCGATGGCGGCGATATACCAAACCTGTGGACATCTACTGCGTGATGCCGCAGAAAGCCATTCACTAGCTCTCTATTCGCATCGTCTTCGAGCACAATTTGAACGTGATCAACATACTTGTTCACCACGGGTCAATATCCCCTTCGATCACACGGGCAATCAACTCTTGCCCATCTTCAGACAGCTCCTGCAATTGGCGAATTACGGTCGGCTCCAAGTGACTTCGCCTACCAAGGACCCACGTGCTATCTCTGGAGAAGCGCCGAATAGCTTCCGAGTTATGAGATGTCATGAGTATCTGGCCGCCAACCTCAAAGCCCTGCCGCAAGGCGGCCACAAACTGGCTGACCTCACTGAGAGACAAGTGGTTATCGGGTTCATCCCAAAAGGTAAATATCGGACCGTAGACCTGGTTTGCGGCCAGAACTACAGCACAAAGAAAGAAGCATTTCTCCCCATCCGATAAAACATCAAAAAGCAGCTCAAGTTTTTCCTGGCCACTTTGACTATCCGACCCCGTATCACGAAAGCGGACCCAGAGCGACTTAGCTTCACGCCCCAACTTTTCAAAGCGAAAGTCGACCACATCGACCATCACTTTCTTAAGATAATCGATCACTATTGCATAGGCCGCAGGATATCCGTCAAACACCCCTGATAACCAATCTGCCAAATTGTCGCCATCTTCACTAACAGCGAGTGTACCAATACCGGCATCCCCCTTCATCAACTTAGGAATAGGCGACAATATAACTATGCGCGAGAGCCAATCACGGAATGTGCTTAGAGCACTAACGGCGGTTGGATCCTGGATTACGGGAAGCGCTAACAGATGCCAATCCACGTTAAAGGTTACGCCTCTATTTGACGAGGCCCCCTTATGAATTGTGACTTGCGCCAGTTTCCTAGAAAAAACCTTCTTTTCATTCAAGGTCAATTCTTCTTCCAACACGCGCAACTCACGAAAGTTTTCCGGCAAATCCATTGCAAGTGCATATGTGTAAAGATACCCATTTAGCCTAACGTCGATTTCCAATCGCATAGGTATCGTTACGCGGCCATGCGAAAAATCGGAGATGCTTACAAGCTCGCCCACCCGATTTCTGCCGCGCCCGATGCCCTGAAATATCCGCAAGAGATACCGCAGGGTGGATTTACCAGACCCATTCTTTCCGATGAGCAAAGCGGAAGGAATCCCTCCCGTCTGGAAGTCGAAATTTTCATAGCATCGAAAATTGTGAGCGTATATGCGCGCAAGCATAAATAAACTCTTTTTTTGTGAGATCAAAGGGCGGGACAGCTAGCGAGAAGAATGAAATGCCCGCCATGAACTAAAAGTAATCCCCAAAAATCTTTGCTCCAAGCGCGGACCAATGGCTTGATTTGTACTTCTTGTAATTTGATGAACCGAAACCGGCAAGTCTGGCCTCATAGACCGATTGTGAGTAAAGACTCTTCTGGCTAATGAGGAGCCGCATGCAGACTAGAAATCCGTTAATGAGCGTCGGCGTCAGGTGGCGATCCTTGGGTTTATCGGCAAGCGCCCATCGCTCAGAGCCCAAGGCCTTGCGCGCAGCCAGCAAAAGAGCGTTTATCGATTTTACACAGAAATCAACGTAGTCGACCAACAGGTCGTCGTTAGCTCCCGCCCTGCCACCCTGTTGCTTCGCTAGAAGCTCATGCTTATTCGGGTCAGGCCAAGCTTCGAACAGGGAATCCTTGCTACCAACCTTCACCAGCGGCCTGAGGCCATAAGTAACGATCGAGGTCGTTCGTATCAACGTTGGCGGGTCGAAGTAATTGGTTTGCAGCATACCCTTCAACGCACCGCCAGCGTTAAGCCTCTCAATAACTCTTTTGGCAATAGCAATGTTGGAGCAGGGGCTCAAGATCAACTCAATACTTTGCTTAAGATCCGATTTCGCTTTTTTTTGTTTGTCGTTAATCTCCAAGAAGAGTTTAGCCTCGAACCGCTGACGCTCTACCTCACCGTAACTATCAGGGTAAATAATTCCGGTGACCAGAAGATTCTGGCGCGTCCGAAGCTTCTTGATTTTTGCTTCATACACGTCGACACCTTCGTGATAACAATAAACTCGATGCTGGCCGTCAACGATACCGATCACGTTTGAGGCCCTCGGAACTGCAACCGTCACGGGGCGAACTAACTTCGTTTCGTCCTCAGTTAAGTTTTTGCCGGAGACGTGAAGATCGTTGATCATCGTCGGACCCGGAAGCGTGACGATGATATTGTTAACAAATACCCGCTCCTGAGAGGTTAAGTATTTTCTCATTTCCGTCATGCGCCCCCGCATTAGGACACGTTGATACATACCTTCTGGATCGCGCCAACTGTCTCGGCGGAGCACGTACGACATTGAAAGCAGCGTGTTTGGGTCTGCGTAAAATGAGACGACTTTAAAACCAGGCGGGAAACTACTGAAATTCGCGGGCAATAGAAAGCCTCTGAACGCTTTAGTTTCGTTAGACGAATCTTTTATTTGATCGCCGATCTCCGTGTACGCGAGCCCCAAGAACGCAAAGAATTCGAATCGAGCACTTTTTTGTATGGTCTTCACCAGAGCATCGAAATACCTAAATGTGGTGAGATCTAAAAACCTGGTATCGCTGATACAGTTTACGACCTCTTCAGACATGGTCCGCTTTGAAAAATAGCACACCCTAACCCGGTATTCGGATGCGTCGAAATCGCCTTCATTGAACGCGTCCGCGAACTGAAGAAATGTATCGCATAGGAAAGACACCCACGCCTGTTGATTATTTACTATACGACTCCACAGAAGGTTCTTTTTTGCCGCATGCTCCGTTGATGGCTGCCCCACCGTGTATTCAGCAACTACAACGACATTTTCGTAGACAAAGATATCATCGAGCTCACCCGTTCTTCCCAAAAAAGTGAACTCTTTACCTTCAGTCTTTATGCGTCGAAAGCTGAGTCGCGTGAAAAGTCCAACGATGCCGCGGCTGAATTTGCGCTTCTCCAGTTCGTGGGGCGACAAGGAAGACTTATTTCTTTTCTTTTTTACAGGAGACTTCTGGGCTTTGGTATGTAGCTTCAGCGTGCTTGCCATGCTCATCCCCTGAAATGGTCTGGCTTACGGGCTACGGCTTCTGTTGGCTTCGGCTCGCGAATAGGCCGTTCTAACGGACGGACCTTTGCCCTGCCCTCTCTAGCGTCAACGATCCTTGCGCGAGCAGTTTCCACGTACGGCGCCTGGATTTCCGCACCCAAGAACCTTCGCCCTTCTATCGCAGCGGCAACACCGGTTGATCCGACGCCCATGAAAGGGTCGAAGACTAAACCAGATAAGGGGCAGACCGCACGAATAAATTTTTGAGGTAGCCCAACGGGGAATTGGCAGGGATGGTCGGTCTTCTCAATGTGACCGCCCTTTACATTGGGTATTTCCCATACGTCACCCGGGTTCTTACCCAGTGGGTTGCCACTCAACTCACCCTTCTTCGGGCCCTTGTAGTACCGTTTGCCAGGATATCTTTGTGGCACCCTAACTCCATCCAAGTTGAAATTCGAAGATCCCTTTGAATACCAAAGAATTAGCTCATGGCGACCGCTGAATCGGTTCTTAGCGTGCAGCCCGTGGGCAAATGCCCATACTATTCTGTTGCGCAGCCGCAAGCCCGGCATTCTGGTGAAGATGGAATGAGCTAGATAATCTAACGGCGTCAACTGTCTTCCGTCCGAGTGGTACCCAACCTGCCAGCAAATTGACCCCCCCGGCTTGAGCACCCGGATTAGATCTGGAACGATAGCTTCATGAGACAAAATGAAATCTTCGACGGAAGAGCTATCCTCATAAGACTTCCCCATGCAATATGGCGGGGATGAAAATATTAGATCGACACAGCCGTCCGGCAGCGCCTCAGCCAACCTAAATGCGTCACCAGAAAACAGGACGTCCAGCTCGACCTGTGCCGCTGAGGCAGCTTTGGCGGGTTTCTTATATACCTTCACGCGGTCCCCTGATATAGAAAAAGCGGCACCCAAGCAGGTTCTCATGATGGGCGTATGTGCTCACCCACCGGCCTACCGGCTAAACAAAACAGGGGTCAGAGTGCACTTTTCTTGCACTCGCCAGCTTGAGCAATTCTCCATCGCGGCTTGGTGACCGCAGGTGCTGGACACGATTTTCGCTATCTCAATCATCCGGCTTGCCCCTCACGCCAATCCCTTACGCCAATCCCCGAGCTTGCTCACGTTCCGAGCCACCGGCCGATGATAGGCCCGTTCGCCGTGGAAGTCAGGACCGTGGCCGGAGGCCTAAGCGATAAGGGGACGGAGGCAATTAAGCCACCCGCTTGCCATGCACCAGCTTCCCCGCACACTCCAACCGCCGGTGCAACGATCCCGCACTGAAATCTAGCCCGTTGGGCCAGGCCAGCGCAGCGAGCTCGATGCAGTGACGCGCGAAAAACGCGGGATCACGCAGCGATGCCGTCATGGGGGCGTTGGCATCAACAAACGGCGCAAAGTCGAACACGCCCGCCGCGCCATCGGAGAAGCGCAGTGCGCGTTGGTAGCCCTCTTTCGGCTCGACCTCGATCAGCTTGATCACCTTCGGCTCCCTGAACGTGGCTCATGGGCTGCGGAACCCGCGTGCGCAGGCCATTCTGCTCCAGGTTCTGCTGGCGGTCGAGTTGATGCTGCCTGACCCTCAGGCTCCATCGATCAAGTCGCGCCGTGCTGGAACGGCGTGCCAGCCCCGAGCTGGCACAGCAAGAGCTTCCCCCTCACCCCAACCCTCTCCCCCGGCGCAGCCGAGGGAGAGGGTGTTGTACTGCCCGGCGACGCGGCGCGACCCGAGGGCTTGGCGCGTTACATATTGCGCCGATACTCTCCACCCACGTCATACAGCGCGTGGCTGATCTGCCTCAGCGAGTGCGTCTTCACCGCCTCCATCAGCGCGTTGAACACGTTCTTGCGATCCCGCGCGGTGTTCTGCAGGTAGGCCAGGCCGTGCCCATGTCCTTCGACTCCGCTCGCCTGCGGCGAGCTACGCTCAGGGCGAACGGAGGTTTCTTCGTCGGTGGAGTCGGTGCCGTGCGCATGTGAGGTCTCACCTGCCGGCGCCAGCGCATTCCGCGCCTTCTGGAACGCCTGCACATTGGCGATCTGCTGGCCCTTCTCCTCTTCCGTGGAGCGGATCTGCTCGATCCCGGTGGCGATCTCGCCGCCGTGGTCCTTGGGCAGGACGGTGTTGACGCCGATCAGCGGCAGGCTGCTGTCGCGCCCCATGTCGTGTCGTATCACAGCAGTTCGCCCGGCTTGAACGAATAGCCGTGCCTCTTCCACCCCGAAGCGATGCCCATGTCGTAGCCGTAGACCAGGGTCACCACGACGACGTCCTCCTTCGCGATATCGGGGTCGCCCTTCGCCATCTGCTGTGCGATGCGCCTGGCCATGGCGTCGTCGTCGGTCAAGGGTGCATCCAGCCGCAACGCGGCCTGCAGGGAGTGGGTGGTATGGCCGTTGACGGACATCCAGCCTCGCTGGACTTGCGCCGTCATCACGTGCGGCTGGGTCGACAAGGTGCGGTACAGCGGCAGTATGCCGGCAAGGGCCTGCGACTTCGCGAATCGACTCGCCACGACGGGCGCGCTCAAGGCGATCACCGCGATCACCGCCAGCGCGACCAGATGCCCGCGCCACACGACGGGGAACGGCACCGGCTGCGCCGCGCGGTCGAAGCGCTCCACGTACGACCCCACGGCCAGGTCGTGCAGCGACTGCCGCGTGCGGCGGTTGAAGATGTACAGGTAGACGATGGCGAACATGCCGCCGAAGACGATGAGCGCCAGCAGATAGCCCAACGGCGACGACGTGGCCACGTCCGGATTGAGCGGCATGCCGTTGGCAAAGAAGGGAATGCCCAGCACCGCGTAGCGCAGCAGCGCGCGCGGCAGCGTGAGCAGCTGGCCGTGGGCGTCGACGACCCGGACGCCCAGCCAGCGCTTGCCCAGTGTCTGCCCGCCGCCCAGGCGGCTGTTCAGGATGCCGAAGTAGGCCAGCGCGATCGCAAAGCCGATCAGGCGCGCATAGAAGCCCATGCGCGCGAACGTGTCGAAAAACAGCGCCCCCAGCACAAAACCGACGATGCCGAGCAGCATCAGATCGACCACCAGGGCGCCCAAGCGGCGCCAGAAGCCGGCGACAGCGCGCTCCGGCCGACCTTCCCCCTGCTGTGTGTCCATGAACTCCCTCCCCTGAAGTCGGTGCATCTTGCTCCAAGAATTTTGTCGGGGCGAGATGCAGCGAGGCAAAAAGTGTCACTCGATCGTCAGGACGGCAGCGGGATCCGAAGCCGGCCCACCGCCGCTTCCGCTTGTCACCACTCAATTCCCCCCACCCACCTTCGTATTCCCGCCTCCCGCTCCCACAGCACTCCCGCTGCCCTGCGCCGGCCCCAGATTGGTCGCCAGGAATGCCAGCATGCGCGTATAGAAATCCTGCATGTCCGCCGGATCGCTGAGGCCGTGCCCCTCCCAGTCGTACTGGACGAACTCCGGCGGGTGCCCCGCCTTCTTCAGTGCGGAGCGCATGGCCAAGGCGTACCGGATCGGCACGCGGCCATCCAGCTCGCCATGCGCCAGCAGCACGGGCACCGTGATGGCGGAGGCGCGCGAAACGGGCGAGTCGGCGACCAGGGCGGCCTTGTCCGAGCCGAGCACCTCGTTGAGATAGTGCATGCCGTAGTCGCTGCGGTGGATGTCGCCCCAGCGGTAGAGCTTGCTGAGGTCGTACGGACCGGCCAGCCCGATCGCGCAGCGATAGAGCCCGGGCTCGCGCGCCACTCCCATGAGGGCAGCGTATCCACCGTAGCTCGCGCCGTAGATGCAGATCCTCTTCGGGTCCGCCACGCCCTGCGCGATGGCCCAGCGCGTGGCGTCGGTGACGTCGTTCTGCATGGCCATCCCCCACTGGCGATAGCCGAGCCGCATGAAAGGCAGGCCGAAGCCCGCCGAACCGCGGAAGTTCACCTGCAACACGCTGTAGCCATTCGCGGCCAACAGCTGGGCTTCCTGGTCGAAGTTCCAGTCGTCCGCAACGAAGTAGGGGCCGCCGTGGACGATCACCACCGTCGGCGCCGGGCCATTCACGCCCTGCGCGCGCGTGAGGAAGCCATGCAGGGTCAGCCCGTCCCTGGCCTTGAACTCGAAGGGCTCCATCGCGGCCATGCGGGCAGGATCCAGCCAGGGCCGGGCATGGAACAACAGCGAGGCCTTGTGCGTTACCCGGTCCAGCAGGTACCAGGTGCCGTCGTCCTTGTCGCTGTAGGTGAACACGACGATGGTGGAGCCGTCGGCGGTGCTGCTCGGCACGCTGACCACGTTGCCGGGAAAGGCCTTCACCAGCGCGCGATGCCACTTGGCGTCGTCGCTGTTCGGTGCCCAATAGCGCGCCTGCGGGCGGCCGGGGCCGAACCAGGCGCCGATGGGCTCCTGGCCGTCCATGGAGAAGATGATGCCGAGCGGGTCAGACACCGGGTCGCTCAGCAGCTCGGTGCGCTTGCCGCTGGCGAAGTCGTAGCTCTCGATGACGTCGGGCCCGTCGGTACGCTGGCGCTCCAGAAACGCGGTCTTGTTGTCGCGGGATATGCCGACCGGCACCTCGTCGACGTGCGTCGCGTCGCTGTCGTTGAGCGAGGACCATTGCCCGCTGTCGCTGCGCACGAAGAGCTGGCTGCGCGCCGTTTTGCTCCAGGCCCAGGCGAAGCGCACCACCCCGGCGTGGTCCACCATCATCGACGCGTCGCCCAAGGGGGCTACGGCCAGCTCCTGCCCCTTGTCCAGCCATTGGTCAATGTCCTCGCGCCACAAGCTGAAGCGGCATTCGTGGTCCTTGCTGAAATCCTTGCATTCCCGGATCAGGAAGTGGTGGTCGTCGCCGTGGATGGTGCCGAAGAAGTTCGCCGGCATGGGCAGCGGGTGCTTCTTGTGGATGTCCACCAGATAAAGAATGGGATCGAAGATGGGCGCGTGATACGGCCCCGTGTCGCGGTTCGCGGCGATCAGCAGGTGGTCGGACCCCATCCACGAAAGTCTCCCGAACTCTCCGTGGCCGCCCGTGCTGATCTGCGCGACCTGATGAAGATCCGAACGCCGCAGGATCGTGACCGTCGTGTCGCCGTCCTCGCGATGGGCAATGGCCAGCAAGGCCCCATCCGGCGATATCGCCACGCGCTCGTATTCGGGACGCCGCAACAGGTCCATGGTCGCCGGACCACTGCCTGCCGCGCAGGCGAACGACACCGACACCAGCCACCCCGCCAGCCAATAGCGCCACATCATGCATCCCCCTGATGCCATGAACCCCGAACTACCCCATAACGGGGAGAGGCCGTTGAGCCACCCTCAACGCCGGCACTCTCCCACGCCCCCGCCTTCCCTCGCCGGCCCCACCGGACACAACGCCCCCGCCGCTTCCATCAACCCATCGAGTCGTTCCGCAGTCGAACAGAGCGAAGTGTTCGCGTACTTCGGCCAGCTTGAGCTTTCCACGCCGGCAACAACCTGCAGGCTGCAGCGCAGCCGCAATTCATGCCACTCGCCTGTCATGCACCAGCTTCCCCGCATCTTCCAATCGCCGATACAGCGACCCCGCACTGAAATCCAGCCCATTGGGCCAAGCCAACGCGCCGAACCCGATGTAGTGCCGCGCGAAGAACGCAGGGTCGCGCAGCGGCATCGTCATGGGCGTATTCGCATCGACGAAGGGGGCGAAATCGAACAGTCCGGCCGCATCACCGGAGAAGCGCAGTGCGAGTAGGTAGCCGCCTTTCGGCTCGACCTCGATCAGCTTGATCACCTTCGGCTCCTTGAACGTGGCTCACGGGCTGCGGGGACTGCGCGCACGGGCCATTCTGCTCCTGGTCCCGCTGGTGGTCGAGGCACCACCGGCTGACCGGCGCGTTCCTGCCGCTGAGCCGGACCGCCGCAAGGGTGTGCCAGCGCCCGGCACCGGTACAGCAAGCCCCCCTCACCCCGGCCCTCTCCCCGGTGCAGCCGGGGAAAGGGTGTCGTATTGCCCGGCAACGCGGCGCGACTTGAGAGCCTTGGTGCGTTACATGTTGCGGCGGTACTTGCCGCCCACGTCAAACAGCGCGTGGCTGATTTGCCCGGCGAGCGGTACGCCGCTTCGATCAGCTGCTCATGCGGCAAGCCGCTCGATTTTCCCGATGGCCTTGCCCAGCACACGATGCGCCTCTTCCAGATCGTAGTCCGCCTGCAGTCCGAGCCAGAATCGCTCGCTTGTACCCAGGGCGGCGGCCAGGCGCACGGCCGTATCGGCGGTGACACCACGCTTGCCGAGCACGATCTCGTTGATGCGGCGCGGCGGCACGCCCGCGGCGCGCGCCAGCGCGTTCTGGCTGATGCCCATGGGAGCGAGGAACTCCTCAAGCAGCACTTCGCCGGGATGGATGTTGGGCAGGGTATTCATGGTCGACTCGTTTGCGTCAGTGGTAATCGACGATCTCCACGTCGTGGGCATCGCCATCGATCCAACGAAAACAGATGCGCCACTGGTCGTTGATGCGAATGCTGTACTGGCCCCTGCGGCTGCCCTTGAGCGCATCCAGACGATTGGCCGGCGGGATACGAAGATCCTCCAGCGAGGAAGCATTGTTGAGCATGCGCAGCTTGCGGCGGGACACAGGCTGGATGTCGGCAGGCAACCGCCGGGAAGGCACTCCGCCCCAGATCTTCTCCGCTTCCTTGTCGGCAAAGTTCCTGATCACGAAGAAACCATAACGCGCGCCGTCATATGACGCAAGTCGCCATAGCAAAAGCCCGCCAAACGGCGGGCCTTTGTTCATTCCATGGTCCGATGGCCTCACATGTTGCGGCGGTACTCACCACCCACGTCGTACAGCGCGTGGCTGATCTGCCCCAGCGAGTGCGTCTTCACCGCCTCCATCAGCGCATTGAACACGTTCTTGCGGTCGCGCGCGGTGTTCTGCAGGTAGGCCAGGCCGTGGTTGTCGTGCACCTGCGGCACGGGCGCGTCGGTGGAGTCGGTGCCGTGCGCATGCGAGGTCTCGCCGGTGGGCGCCAGCGCATTGCGCGCCTTCTGGAACGCCTGCACATTGGCGATCTGCTGGCCCTTCTCTTCTTCCGTGGAGCGGATCAGCTCGATCTCGGTGGCGATCTCGCCGCCGTGGTCCTTGGGCAGGAAGGTGTTGACGCCGATCAGCGGCAGGCTGCCGTCGTGCTTCTTGTGCTCGTAGTACAGGCTCTCTTCCTGGATCTTGCCGCGCTGGTACATGGTGTCCATGGCGCCGAGCACGCCGCCGCGTTCGCTGATGGCTTCGAACTCCTTGTAAACGGCCTCCTCCACCAGGTCGGTGAGCTCCTCGACCACGTAGCTGCCCTGCCAGGGGTTCTCGTTGAAGTTGAGCCCCAGCTCCTTGTTGATGATCATCTGGATCGCCACGGCGCGGCGCACGCTCTCTTCGGTCGGCGTGGTGATGGCCTCGTCGTAGGCGTTGGTGTGCAGGGAGTTGCAGTTGTCGAACAGTGCGTATAGCGCCTGCAGCGTGGTGCGGATGTCGTTGAACTGGATCTCCTGCGCGTGCAGGGATCGGCCACTCGTCTGGATGTGGTACTTCATCATCTGGCTGCGCGGGCTGGCGCCGTAACGCTCGCGCATGGCGCGGGCCCAGATGCGGCGGGCGACGCGGCCGATGACGGTGTACTCCGGGTCCATGCCGTTGGAAAAGAAGAACGACAGGTTGGGCGCGAAGTCGTCGATCTTCATGCCGCGCGCGAGGTAGTACTCCACGATGGTGAAGCCGTTGCTCAGGGTGAAGGCGAGCTGGCTGATCGGGTTCGCGCCGGCCTCGGCGATGTGGTAGCCGGAGATGGAGACCGAGTAGAAGTTGCGGACCTTGTGCTCCACGAAGTACTGCTGGATGTCGCCCATCATGCGCAGGGCGAACTCTGTGCTGAAGATGCAGGTGTTCTGCGCCTGGTCCTCCTTGAGGATGTCGGCCTGCACGGTGCCGCGCACGCTGCTGAGCGTCTCGGCCTTGATCTTCGCGTAGGTCTCCGCGTCCACCAGCTGGTCGCCGGTAACGCCCAGCAGGCCCAGGCCCAAACCTTCGTTACCCTTGGGCAGTTCGCCGGAGTACTGCGGACGGCCGTGGGGGTACATGGCGGCGATCTTCCTCTCGGCCTCTGCCCAGCGCGAGGGGTCGGCCTTGAGGTACTTCTCCACGTTCTGGTCGATCGCGGTGTTCATGAACATCGCGAGGATGATCGGCGCCGGGCCGTTGATGGTCATCGACACCGAGCTGGTGGGCGCGCTGAGGTCGAAGCCGGAGTACAGCTTCTTCATGTCGTCCAGCGTGGCGATGTTGACGCCGGAGTTGCCGATCTTGCCGTAGATGTCCGGGCGCGGCGCCGGGTCTTCGCCGTACAGCGTGACCGAGTCGAACGCGGTGGACAGGCGCGTGGCCGCGCCGCCCTGGCTGAGGTAATGGAAGCGGCGGTTGGTGCGCTCGGGCGTGCCCTCGCCCGCGAACATGCGGGTGGGATCTTCGCCGCTGCGGCGGTACGGGTACACGCCGCCGGTGTAGGGGTAGTGGCCGGGCAGGTTTTCCTTGCCGAGGAACACGAGCTGGTCGCCCCAGCTTTCGGTCTTGGGCGGCGCCACCTTGGGGATCTTCTGGTGGCTCAGCGACTCGCGGTAGTTCTCCACGCGGATGGTCTTGTCGCGCACCTTGTACTCGTTGACGTCCTTGGTCACCGACTCGCGCAGCGCCGGCCAGTCGCGCAGCAGGTGGATGGACTCGTGGCTGAGTTCCTTCAGGGCGGCGTTGTAGCGCTGGCGGAGCAGCAGCAGGGTGCGGTCGGCCACAGGCTCGTCATGCCGGCGCAGGCCGGCATCCAGTGCCTTTGCGTCGTGCGCTTCGCGCGAGTTATCCGACTGGATCCCGGCCTTCGCCGGGATGACGGCATCGTGCAAATCCTCGCCGTGGTACAGCTCCAGCGGCTTGGGCAGCTTGCCGTCACCCAGCTCCTTCAGTGACTCGTAGTAGTGCTGCGCCTTGCTGGCGGCTTCCGACTGGTGCGCGATGGAGGCGTTGATGCCGCGGCCCTGCTCGGCGATCTCGGCGAGGTAGCGCACGCGGCTGCCGGGGATCAGCACGGTGGCGCGCGGCTCCTTCAGCGAGGTGTCGACCTGCGGGGTCCACTTCTCGGCGGGAAGGTGCAGCTTGTCGCGCATCAGCCGGCACAGGTTGGCGAACATCCAGGTGACGCCGGGGTCGTTGAACTGGCTGGCGATGGTGGGGTACACCGGCACGTCTTCGTCGGCCACCTTGAACGCGGTGTGGTTGCGCTTCCACTGCTTGCGCACGTCGCGCAGCGCGTCCTCGGCGCCGCGGCGGTCGAACTTGTTGAGCACCACCAGCTCGGCGAAGTCGATCATGTCGATCTTCTCCAGCTGGCTGGCGGCGCCGTAGTCGCTGGTCATCACGTAGACCGGGAAATCCACCAGGTCGACGATCTCCGAATCGCTCTGGCCGATGCCGGCGGTTTCCACGATCACCAGGTCGTAGGGCTGCGCCTTGAGGAAGTCGATGCAGTCGTGCAGCACTTCGTTGGTGGCGGCGTGCTGGCGGCGCGTGGCCATGGAGCGCATGTAGACGCGGTGGCTGCGCAGCGCGTTCATGCGGATGCGGTCGCCCAGCAGCGCACCGCCGGAGCGGCGGCGGGTGGGGTCGATCGCCAGCACCGCGATGCGCATCTGCGGGAACGCGTGCAGGAAGCGCAGCAGCAGTTCGTCCACCACCGACGACTTGCCCGCGCCGCCGGTGCCGGTGAGGCCCAGCACGGGGGTGGCCTTGCCGGCCAGCTTCCACTGCTTGCGCAGGTGGTCGAGGTCGGCGGCGGAGAACCTGCCCTCCTCGATGGCGCTGAGCATGTGGCCGATGGAGATCTCGTCGTCCACGCTCACCTTGGAGGCGGCGGTGTCGGGCGCGCGCTGCGCGGCGGCACGGCCGGCGCGCTGCATCACGTCCTCGATCATCTCGGTGAGGCCGAGCTTCATGCCGTCGTTGGGGTGGTAGATGCGCTCCACGCCGTAGGCCTGCAGCTCCTTGATCTCTTCCGGCGTGATGGTGCCGCCGCCGCCGCCGAACACGCGGATGTGCCCGGCACCCTTCTCCTTCAGCATGTCCACCATGTACTTGAAGTACTCGACGTGGCCACCCTGGTACGACGACAGCGCGATGGCGTCGGCGTCCTCCTGCAATGCGGCGCGCACCACGTCCTCCACCGAGCGGTTGTGGCCCAGGTGGATCACCTCGGCGCCCTGGCTCTGGATGATCCGGCGCATGATGTTGATGGCCGCATCGTGGCCGTCGAACAGGCTGGCCGCGGTGACGAAGCGCAGCGGGGTGGTCTCGGCCTGGGGGGCGCCGGCGGGGACGTGCTTGGCGGGGGAACTCATGGCGACTCCGACATCGTGTGCTTGAACCGCACAATTCTAGTGGGGATCGCCGTGAAGGGCTTGCTGCAGCGCGTGTACCGGGGCGTATGGAGCGATGGCCGGCCGGTCGTCGACGCCGTCGCGGCCGACTTATCCGGGCCACGGTTTGCCCGCATACTGGACGCCGCAGCGGGGCGCCGTTGGTGCGCCCATCGAACGCAACCGGGGGGAAATCGCATGAAGAAGGCAATGCTGGGCGCACTGCTCACCGTGGCGGCGATGACCGCCCAGGCCGCGACCGACCAGGTCGTCGAAACTTCCGCGATCGTCAATGGCACCATCGTGCTGGCCAAGGACGGTGCGGTGCAGACTGCGGTCATCGACAACCCGGCCAAGTACGGCCAGCCCATCGCGGACTTCGTGCAGAAGGCCGCACTGCAGTGGCGCTTCAAGCCGGTGCTGCGCGGCGGCCAGCCCGTGGTGGCCAAGGCCAGCATGCATGCCCGCGTGGTGCTCACGCAGAAGCCCGATGGCAACTACGTCGCGCAGATCAAGGGGGTCTCGTTCGGCGACTACGACCCGAACGACACCAGTGCGCTGCGCGAGGGCAAAATGATTACTCCGTCCTATCCGCTGGAGGCGGTAGTAAGCCACGTGCAGGGCACGGTTTATTTGGCATTCCGTGTGGATCGCAGCGGCCATGTGGCCCAGGCCGTCGCCGAACAGGTCGACATTGACGGGCGAGGCCCGGAAGGCGTACTCCGCCATTACCGCGAGGTTTTGGCGCGATCGGCCCTCTTGGCGATTCGCGGGTGGACCTTCCTGCCGCCGACTACGGGAAAGCTGGCCAAAGAGGACAGCTGGACTGGCCGTATACCGGTTTCCTATCACTTGGGCACAAACCATTCTCAACCCGTGTGGCAAGCCTACGTCCCTGGGCCGTACACACCGGCCCCGTGGGTCGGCAAACCGGATGTAAGTGCAGCGGACGCCCTTGCCGGCGGCAGCCTGCAGACGGATGGCGCGGGCCCGACCCTGCTCTCTGCCGCATCCAAACACGGCTGACAGGCTGCAGAACCCTTACGTCGAATCGACTGACTTCAATGCAACTCAGGGGAAATCGCATGAAGAAGGCCATGCTCGCCACGCTTCTCGCCATGACGGCCATGGCCGCCCGAGCCAGCACGCTCAAGGACATCGAATCGTCCGCCGTGGTCAACGGAACCATCGTGCTGGCGAAGGACGGCACGGTCGAGGCCGCTGTGATCGACAACCCGGGCAAATACGGGCAGCCCATTGCGGACATGGTTCGCAAGGCCGCGCTGCAGTGGCGCTTCCACCCCGTGCTGCGCGACCACCAGCCGGTGGTCGCCAAGGCCAGCATGCATGTGCGGGTGGTGCTGAAGAAGATGCCCGACGGCAACTACAACGCCCGCATCAAGGGCGTCACGTTCGGTGACTACGATCCGAACGACACCGGTACGATGCGCGGCACCGCAGACAACAAGAAGATCATTCCACGCTACCCCAGAGCAGCGATCCGTGCCCGCGTGCAAGGAGAGGTGTACCTGGCGTTGCGCGTGGACCGCAGCGGCCACGTAACCGATGCCGTCGCCCAACAGGTCAACCTTGACAACATTGGGGCAGACAACCTGCTCAAGGAATACCGGAAGATCCTCGCCGATGCGGCCCTCAAGGCGGCACGCCATTGGACCTACACGATCCCCACCACGGGCAAGTTGGCCAAGCTGGACAGTTGGACCGTGCATGTCCCGGTCATCTTCAACCTGAGGGGAGGCGGCGTGACCGAGTTCAACAAGGTGTGGCGGACCTACGTCCCCGGCCCATACACGCCGGCCCCCTGGGTCGACAAACCCGATGTGGGCGCCGCCGACGCCATCGCGGAAGGTGGGCTGCAGACGGATGGTGCGGGCCCGACCCTGCTCCATGCATCCGGCAACCACGGCTGACGCGTAGCAAACCACTCTCGCATAACCGGGGCGCTTCCACATACGCGCCGGTGCCAGCCGGTCTATTTGGCATGCCAGCGGCCGTCGTCGCCCTTGGCGTAGCCCTGCTTCACCGCCGCCCACGCCACCTTGCGCGCCACTTCCTCGCGCGATTCGTCGCCGCGGCGCTTGTCCGGGTCGGCGTATTCCTCCCAGGCGTGGTTGAAGGCTTCCTTGTAGATCTCCTGGGCATGTTTCGGCAGGTGGTCGCGCACCGCATCGGGCAACTGGCTGAGGGTTTGGTAAGGCATGACGGCGCTCCGCAGGGACGGGCTGCCAGCTTGGGGGATGCGGGATAAAGCGGCCGTCAAGCGGCGGCGAATTTCACCTCCGCCGGCATGCGGCGTGCGGACCGAAGCACTCGACCCCAACCCTCCCCTGCCGGCGGGAGGGCGACCGCGGCTCGGCGCCGGTCGGTGGAATCAGCCGCCCAGCGTGTCGGTGGACGTCCAGGTGGGCACCCAGGTCTTGCCGCCATCCGTCGAGATGGCCCAGTCCTGCCGGCACGATTTCGCAGTGACGCCCGACCACACGTTGCGCACCAGCACGGTCTTGCCCTCGACCTCGTCCATGCCGACGAAGCTGCCCACGCCGTCCTTGAAGCCGCCCACCATCGGCTGGTCGAGCGTGCCGGACTTGCTGCTGGCGAAATAGACCCGCCACTGCTGCGTCTTGCGGTCGTACAGGCGCAGCGCGAGGTCCTCGACGTGGCCGCCAGGTCCATCGACTTCGAGCTGGCCGATGTTGGCCCAGTCGTCCCACAGGCGGTACACCGCATGCGTGCCGCCGAGGTTGCTCCACGCACCGGGCGAGGACAGGGGTTTCGACACCGCCCGGATGCGGGTCGTCCAGCGACCCATGTTGAAGTCGAAGTCGTGCTCGGGCCCGCTGCCCTGCGCATGGTGCACGTCGTAGTCGGGAGCCTTCTTCAGCCGGGTGAGCTGCGCAACGAAGCCGGTGATCCAGGTCTTGCCGCCGTCGGGGGAGGTGGCGATCTCGTAGTGGTAGGAATCCGGCGTGATGTTCGACCAGACGTCGCGCTGCAGGACCTTCTTGCCGTCGACCTCGGTCCAGGCGTGGAACACGCCGCGCCCGTTGGCGAACTCGCCGTACGAAGGCTCCTGCATGGTGCCGTCGCCGCTGCCGGCGAAGTGTTCGCTCCATTGCCCGGACTTCGGGTTGTAGAGGAACAGCGTCACTCCCTGGAAGTGGCCGCCGGTTCCCGCGGCCTCGATCTTCTCGATGTTGGCGCGTCCGTTCCACAAGGGTTGATCGATCACGGTGCCGTTGAATTCGGTCCATGCGCCGACGCCCGACGCGGTGACGTCGCGGCTCATGATGTGAGTACGCCAGGTGCCGAAGTGGAAATCGAAGGCGTGCTGCTGGTCGACACTCCGCGCCGCATCCGCGGCCGACGGCGTCGGCCAGGCCATCGTCGTGGCCAGGGCAAGCAGGCAGGTCCGCCAGATCGTCGTTGCGCGCATGGGGTTGGTCCTTCCGCGGGGAATGGGTGTCGACGTCAACGCACGTAGTTGACCGCGATGGCCGGGGTGAGCGAGCGCGTCGCGTTGTGCCCGCCCACGATCACGCGGGCGCCCAGCAGCACGCCGAGGTTCGCGCTGAAGTTGTATTCGATGGCAGGCGCGTAGCCGTAGGCGTCGCTGGAGCCGCCCTGCAGGTGCACGGGTACGGGCAAGGCATTCGCCGGATCGGCGGTGCCGTCGACGCGGGTGGCGGCGCCGTGGCTGCGGAACAGGTCCAGCGCCAGCACCCAGCGGCGGGTGAGGCTGTATTCGAACGAGGTGCCGATGTAGAACGCGTCGCCTGGCCGCGCGGTGCCGCGGAAACCGGGCGCGGTGCCGTAGACGCTGGCGCCGCTCACGTCGGCGTTGCCGCTGAACGTGCGGGTGAGGTTGAGCCGCACGCGCAGCAGGCGGCCGTTCGGCATCCAGAAATAGCTCTGCGCATTGAGGCCCAGCGTGGTGGCCCAGGCGCCGCCGCCCATGCCGTCGCTGGCGCGCGCCAGGCGGTCGTAGCGGCCGGTCGGCAGGGTCTCCTGCAGCTGCACGGCGAGCGTGGGCAGCCAGCTGCCCTCGTGGAAGCGGGTGAGCCGGTACTGCGCCTGCAGGATCTGGTCGCCGAGGCCGATGCCCGAGCTGTTCGGCCCGTTGCTGACGCGGTTGTAGCCGATGATGGGGATCAGCCCCACGGTGAGCCGGTCGGTGAGTCCGTACAGCACGTAGGCGCGCGAACCGAACGCGTCGGTGCCTTTCGAGGTGACGTCGTAGAGGTAGGGCTCGACCAGCACGTGCCCGCGCGGCAGCGTCTCGGCGGAATTGGCCAGCATCGGCCCGGTCCACCAGGCATCGTCCAGCGACTGCCGCGGCGGCCCGGCGTCCTGCGCGACGGCCGCGCCGATACCCGGCAGCACGGCGAGCAGCGCCGCGATGGCGCGCACCGTTCGCCGCAGCTTCGTCCCCCGTTCCCGCATGACCACCGACACCTCCGCCGCCTGCCTGTTATGGGCAGACTAGGCAAGCAAGTGGCTCGAACGAATAGCCACTTGGTGAGAACATGGCATGACCACTCGGGAGATTGTGATGAAGCGTGCCTCCGCCGGCCTGGTGCCGTCGATCGTGCTCGACGGCAGCGGACCGATCTACCAGCAACTGGCGGAATGGTTCCGCCGCGCCATCGCCGAGGGCCGGCTGCGCCCCGGCCAGCGCGTGCCCTCCACCCGCGCGCTGGCCGGCGAACTGGGCGTGTCGCGCCTGCCGGTGCTGGGCGCCTACGAGCAGTTGCATGCCGAGGGCTACCTGGAGAGCTTCACCGGCGCCGGCACCTGCGTGGCGGCGGCGATCCCGCACGAGCGGGCGGCCGCGCCGCGCCGCCGGCCGCCGCGCGCGCCGACCGCAGTGGCCACGCCGGCTTCGCGCCGGGTCGCCGCGCGGGTGGCGGCGATGGCCGCACCGCCGCAGACCTGGCTGGAGAGCCAGGGCGCGTTCCGCATGGGCGTGCCCGCGCTCGACCACTTCCCGCACGGCGTGTGGTCGCGCCTGCTGAGCCGGCACGGGCGCCACGTCGGCGCCGATGCGCTGGTCTACGGCGACGCGATGGGCTACGCGCCGCTGCGCGAGGCGATCGCCGAATACCTCGCCACGGTGCGCGCGGTACACGCCGACGCCGGGCAGGTGATGGTCACCAGTGGCGCGCAGCACGGCCTGCAGATCTGCGCGCACGCCCTGCTCGACCCCGGCGACCGCGCCTGGGTGGAGGAACCCGGCTACCCCGGCGCGCACCAGGCGCTGGCGGCGGTGGGCGCCGTGCCGGTGCTGGTGCCGGTGGACGGGGACGGGCTCGACGTGGCCGCGGGCATCCGCCGCGCACCGACGGCGCGCCTGGCCTGCGTCACCCCCTCGCACCAGTTTCCGCTCGGCGCCACGCTGAGCGCGGCACGGCGTATCGAGCTGCTGCAGTGGGCGGCGCGCACCGGCGGCTGGATCGTGGAGGACGACTACGACAGCGAATACCGCTACGGCAGCAAGCCGGTCGCCGCGCTGCAGGGGCTGGACGCCGACGCGCGGGTGATCTACGTGGGCACCTTCAGCAAGGTGATGTTCCCCGCGCTGCGGCTGGGCTACCTGGTGGTGCCGAAGGACCTGCTGCCGGCCTTCCGCACCGCCCGCGACGCACTGGACACCTGCTCGCCGATGCTGCCGCAGCGGGTGCTGCACGACTTCATCCGCGAAGGCCACTTCGCGCGGCACATCCGCCGCATGCGCGTGCTGTACGCGGCGCGGCGCGCGGCGCTGCAGGCCGCGATCCAGCGGCACCTGCCCGATGCGCTGCAGGCGGCGGGCGCCGCGGCCGGCATGCAGCTCACCGCGCTGCTGCCGCCGGAGGTGGACGACGTGGCGCTGTCGCGGCGCGCGGCCGAGGCCGGCGTGTCGGTGCGGCCGCTGTCGCCCTGCTATCGCGGCGAGGCGAAGCGCAGCGGCCTGATCCTCGGCTACGGCAGCGTGGACGAGCGCGCCATCGAGGAGGGGGTGCGGCGGTTGCGGCGATGCCTGTAGCAAGCCCGCCGCCCGGCATTCCCACGAGGGGAGGATCCGGTGCCGCGGCGAGGCAGGCGACCGGCGGACGCTGATCGAGACAGGCGGCGCATCGCACGAAACGCACGGGAGACGACTGAATGTTCAGCCATATCATGGTCGGATCGAACGACATCGAACGATCCAAGCGGTTCTACGACGCGGTGCTTGGCGTGCTCGGGGCCGGCGAGCCAATGCGGAAAACGAATCGCACCGGGCAGACCCGCCTGTTCTATCGCCACGACGGCGGCACGTTCTGCGTCACCGAGCCGATCGACGGCGCGTCGGCTACGCCTGCAAACGGCGGCACCATCGGCTTCAAGTGCATTTCGCCGGAGCAGGTGCGGCAGTTTCACGACGCGGCCGTCGCGCACGGCGGAACGTCGATCGAGAATCCGCCGGGCATGCGTGACGGCAACCTGGGTGCCATGTACCTGGCCTACGTACGCGACCCGGACGGCAACAAGCTCTGCGGGGCGCACAGGATCCCGTGAGTCCGCCACGCGGCAGCGCGACCGGTTTTCGGTGAGCGCAGGCGCTCAGGCCACGCCGAACGGCAGGTTGGGCGTGCCGATCACGCGCTCGCCGACGCACTCGCCGCGCGCGAAGGCCAGCGCCGCGGCGATCACCGCGGGCGCGTCCAGCACGCGGCGATGGCCCAGCCCCTGCGTGGTGAGCAGGCGTGCGCCGGGCCAGTAGCGCGCGTAGCGCTCGCCCTCGCTCCATGGCACGTCGGCGTCGTCGAGGTCGTGCACGATCAGCGCGGGCTGCCCCAGCGCCGGCAGGTGGCGATGCACTTCCAGCTGTTCCACGGCAATGCCTGTGCGGCGCAGCAGCCAGTCATAGAAGGCCTGGCGCAGGTGCTCGCCCAGGCGCACGAGGCGGAAATAGCGGCTGGCCGCGTCGGCCATGTCGGCCGCGGGCGCCACCAGCACCAGGCGCTGCGCGTGCCAGTCCTCGTCCTGCGCCAGCGCCAGCGCGGCGCCGCCCAGCGAGTGCCCCACCGCCAGCGCGGCCTCGCCGTAATGGCGACCCACGGCGCGGAGGGTGGCGGTGAATTCGGGCAGCGTGCAGAGCTTGCCGCTGCTGCGGCCATGGCCGGGCTGGTCGAAAGTCACCACGGCATAACCCTGCGCGCGCAGCCCCTCGACCCATGGCAGGTAGCGCAGGCCGAAGCTGGACCAGCCGTGGACCAGCAACGCGTACGGCTGGACGGCTGGGTCGCCCCAGATGTAGGTGGCGATGCGCTCGCCGCCGACCTGCAATTCGCTGCGCCGCATCGCCGTGTCCTCCGGCGCCGCCAGCGCACGGCTGCGGCTGCTGGCGAACGGCGTGGCGAACAGCCGCGCGGCGCGGTCGGCAGTGCGCTTCGGCGCCAGCCGGCCGCCGAGCGCGAAGCCGGCGCGCAGCGCGCCGAGACGGAGGCGCGTGGAAACGGAAGCGGCATGCGGGGACATGAGGGGTTCCTCGTGCGGAAGGTCAGGGTTGCCAGCTGCGCCACAAGCGCTCGAACGCCGCGGTGGTACGGCGCTCGGCCTCGCCATAACCGAACAGGCCGCCGTCGTGGTGCAGGCCGAGCAGCAGCGCATAGATCTCGAAGGCGAGCTGGGCGGCGTCGGTGTCGGCGCGCAGATGGCCCTCGCCCACCGCCTGCGCGATCGCCTTCTGCAACTCGCCGCGCCAGCCGGCCTGCTGCGCCACCACGGCGTCGTGCAGCGCGCCGTCACGGCCGTCGTACTCGCTGGCGGCGGAGAGCAGCACGCAGCCGCTCTGGTGCCGGCGCGCCCACGCGAACCAGTTCGCCACGATGGCGCGCAGGCGCGGCAGGCCGCGCGGCTCCTTCAGCGCGGGCAGCAGCACGTCCTTCATGAAGCGCTGCGCGCCCAGTTCGAGCACGGCCCGCTGCAGCTCCTCGCGCGAGCCGAAGTGCGCGAAGACGCCGCTCTTGGACATGCCCACGCCGGCCGCCAGCGTGCCGATGGACAGGCCCTCCAGCCCGTCGCAGCGGGCCATCGCATAGGCTTGGTCGAGGATGGTGTCGCGCGTGGCGGCGCGCTTGCCGGCGGGGATGGTTGTACTGCTCATGGCGGAAAAATAGCACGACCGTTCGTTTTATTTCCAGTCCCGTGACGCTCTTCGGACGGCGCCATGGCTATGCTCGGGGCACTGTTCTGCCGAAAGGAATCCGCATGCGCCCACGCATCCTGCCTGCCCTGCTCGCCACCACCCTGCTCGCCGCCTGTGCCACGTCACCCACCGGCCGCCCGCAACTGATGATGGTGTCCGATGCGCAGATGAGCCAGATGGGTCTCACCGCCTTCAACACCATGCGCAAGCAGGGCAAGTTCGTGGACGCACCGAAGGAGCGCGCCTACGCCAGCTGCGTGGCGAACGCGCTGATCGCGGTGTTGCCGCCGCCGTGGAACACGCAGTCGTGGGAGGTGCAGATCGTGGGCGACGACAGCGCCAACGCCTTCGCCCTGCCCGGCGGACGCATCGGCGTGAATCGCGGCATGTTCAAGATCGCCAGCGACGAGAACCAGCTCGCCGTGGTGCTGGGCCACGAGCTGTCGCACGTGGTGGCCCGGCACGGCGCCGAGCGCGCGTCGGACAACTATCTCGCGCAGGGCGTGGTGCTGGCCGGCAGCGCCTACGCCGCCAGCCGCGGCACCGATGCCGGCTACGCCGCCGCGGCGCTGGGCGCGGGCGCCGAACTGGGCATCCTGCTGCCGTTCTCGCGTACGCAGGAAAGCGAGGCCGACGAACTGGGCCTGCGCTACATGGCGCGCGCCGGCTTCGACCCGCGTGCCGCCGCCGTGCTGTGGACGAAGATGGAGCAGCAGCACGGCGCGAAGGTGCCGGCCTTCCTGTCCACCCATCCCTCGCCCGCGCATCGTGCGCAGACCCTGGCGGCCGAGGCGCAGCAGCTGATGCCGGCCTACGCGCAGGCGCGGGCGAGCGGCCACGCACCGGATTGCCGGATGTAGCCGAGCCGTCCCTTGCCTGAACGCGGCGCCGGCATGGCGTCAACACGCATTCGCGCAGCGGCGTTCTCCGTCCTGCATGCCGCACCGCGCGGCGATCAAGGAGAGCACGATGAGTCGCAAGTCTTCCGCCCTGATCCTTTCCGCCGCGCTGGCGCTGGCCGGCGCCGGGTTCGTCGCCGCGCCGGCCGCGCAGGCGGCACCGCAGGTGTCGATCGGCGTGGGCGTGGGCATCGGCGTGGCCCCGCCGCCGCCACGTTTCGAGCGGGTGCCGCCAGCACGCGCCGGATTCGTGTGGGCACCCGGGTACTGGGCGTGGAGCCCGCGCCTGCATCGCCACGTGTGGGTGGGCGGCCGCTGGGTGCGCGTGCGTCCGGGCTACCGCTACGTGCCAGCGCGCTGGCGGCAGGGGCCGCGCGGCCACTGGCATTTCAGCGCCGGCTACTGGGCCCGCTGAGCGCGCAACGGGCTGCGGCGGAAACGGCGATGCCGCGCCGCTTTCCGCCGCAGCGGCCGTCTCTGGGCTCGATCAACCTCCTCGGCGCGGCAACGCCGCCCGCACGTTCCACCACACACCACGAGGGAACCCATGTCGTCACGTCTTGCAGGTCTGTTGATCGTCGCCGCCGTCGCCGCGGTGGCGTCGGGCTGTGTCGAGGAGCGCCCGGTCCATCGCCCGCGTCCGGTGCGGCGCGAAGTGATCGTGGAACGCCGGGCTCCGCCGCCGCCCGAAGTGGTGGAGGTGATCGCCCCGCAACCGCCGCCGCCGCGCATCGTGGAAATGGTGCCGCCGCCGCGCCGCGGTTACGTCTGGGTGCACGGCTACTGGCGCTGGGACGGCAGGCGCTACGTCGCGGTGGCCGGCCATTGGCGCGAGGCGCGCCCCGGCTACCACTACGTGCACCCGCACTGGGAGCGGCGCGATGACGGCTGGCACTTCCACGTGGGCGTGTGGGTGAACGACTGAAGATGGTTCTTGCGGTCATCACCGATCGCGAGAGTCACGCGGGCGGCCATCCATGGCCGCACTGTTGAAGCAAACGGCCCGGACACCTCCGGGCCGTTTCGTTTCGCCGCCGCTTTCCGCCGGTCGTCCATCGGCCCGTCGCAGACGCCGAGACGAAAGCTAGGCAGAATTCGCAGATGCCTTCGCCCTCGCCCATCACGGAAGATCTCCAGCCCGGCCTGATGGTCGTGCACGGCAACCAGCTGGAAGACCTGCGCGACCTGCTGGTCGAATGGCTGGCGCGCACGCCGCTGGCGCCGCTGGAAGACGAGCTGATGCTGGTGCAGAGCAACGGCATCGCGCAGTGGCTGAAGCTGGCGCTGGCGCGCCCGCGCGGGGCGGGCGGCATGGGTATCAGCGCGGCGGTGGAGATGCAGTTGCCCGGCCGCTTCCTGTGGCAGGCCTATCGTGCCGTGCTGGGCCGCGAGGCGGTGCCGGCCGATTCGCCGTTCGACAAGTCGCGGCTGACCTGGCGGCTGATGCGCCTGCTGCCCACGCAACTCGACGACGAGGCCTTCGCGCCGCTGCGCCACTTCTTCGGCGGAGACCGGATCGACCCGGTCAAGCTCTTCCAGCTGGCTTGCCAGGTCGCCGACCTGTTCGACCAGTACCAGGTGTACCGCGCCGACTGGCTGGAAGACTGGGAGCACGGCCGCGACGTGCTGCGCGACGATCTGCGCGGACCGGCGGTGTCGCTGCCCGGCAACCAGCGCTGGCAGGCCCGCCTGTGGCGCGCGCTGCTGGACGACGTGGGCAGCGCGCAGCGCGACCGGCACCGCGCCGCCGTGCATCGCGCCTTCATGGAGCGCGTCGCCGCGCTGGACACGCGACCTGCCGCGCTGCCGCGGCGCGTCGTGGTGTTCGGCATCTCCTCGCTGCCGCGGCAGACGCTGGACGCGCTCACCGCGCTGGGCCGCCACTGCCAGGTGCTGTTGCTGGTGACCAACCCCTGCCGGCACTACTGGGCCGACATCATCGAGGATCGCGAGCTGCTCAAGGCTGCGCAGCGTCGCCAGGCCGGCAAACCCGGCCTGCCCGCCGAGCCGCGCTTCGAGGAGCTGCACCTGCATGCGAATCCGCTGCTAGCCGCTTGGGGCAAGCAGGGCCGCGACTACATCCGCCTGCTCGACAGCTTCGACCGCCCCGACGCCTACCGCGCGCGTTTCGCGGCGCTGGGCCGCGACATCGACCTGTTCGTCGATCCCGGCCGCGACAGCCTGCTGCACCAGGTGCAGCAGGCCATCCTCGACCTCGAACCGCTGCCGGCCGATCCCGCGCAGCGTCCGCCGCTGATTCCCGGCGACGACTCGCTGCGTTTCCACGTCGCGCACAACCCGCAGCGCGAGGTGGAGATCCTGCACGACAACCTGCTCGCGCTGTTCGAGCAGGCCGCGCGCGACGGCAGGCCGCTGGCGCCGCGCGACGTGATGGTGATGGTGCCGGACATCCAGGCCTACGCACCGCACATCCAGGCGGTGTTCGGCCGCATTCCGCCCGAAGATCCGCGCTTTCTCCCCAGCAGCATCGCCGACCGCCCCGCACGTGGCGCCGCGCCGCTGCTGGTGGCACTGGAACAGCTGCTGCGCCTGCCCGAGTCGCGCTTCGCCGCGGGCGATATCCTCGACCTGCTCGACGCGCCTGCGCTGCGCCGCCGCTTCGGCCTGGCCGAAACCGCGCTGCCCGTGCTGCGCCGCTGGATCGAGGGCGCCGGCATCCGCTGGGGGCTCGACGGCGCACAGAAGCTGGGCCTCGGCCTGCCGCCCGAGGAACAGAACACCTGGCGCTTCGGCCTGCGCCGCATGCTGCTGGGCTACGCCGTGGGTGACGGCGAATCGCTGGACGGCATCGCGCCCTACGCCGAGGTGGGCGGCCTCGACGCTGCCCTGGTCGGGCCGCTGGCCCTGCTGCTGGATCAGCTCGACCAGTACGGCAAGCTGCTCGCCAGGCCGGCCACGCCCGGCGTCTGGGGCGGGCGCCTGCGCGGCCTGCTCGCCGCCTGCTTCGACCCCGGCCGCGATGACGCCGACGCCGTGCTGCTGCAACGCCTGCACGAGGCACTGGAGACCTGGGAGCGGACCTGCGAGGAAGCCGGCTTTGCCGACGCCGTGCCGCTGGCCGTGGTGCGCGAACACTGGCTGGCCGCCCTGGACGAAAGCCGCCTCTCGCAGCGCTTCCTCGGCGGCGCGGTGAGCTTTGCCACCCTCATGCCGATGCGCGCGATCCCGTTCCGCGTGGTGTGCCTGCTGGGCATGAACGACGGTGCCTACCCGCGCCGCACGAACGCCCCGGATTTCGACCTGATGGCCACGCCCGGCCAGCAACGCCCCGGCGACCGCTCGCGCCGCGAGGACGATCGTTACCTGTTTCTGGAAGCCCTGCTCGCAGCCCGCGACACGCTGTACGTAAGCTGGGTGGGCAGGAGCGCGCGCGACAACAGCGCGCTGCCGCCCTCGGTGCTGGTGGGGCAGCTGTGCGACTACCTCGCCACCGGCTGGGACGCGCCGCTCGCCGCGCTCACCACCGACTACCCGCTGCAAGCCTTCAGCCCCGGCTATTTCGACGCCGCCAGCGACGCACGCCTGTTCACCTATGCCGCCGAATGGCAGCGTGCGCGCCAGGTTGCGCCGGCCAGCGACGCCGCCCCGCTCCCGCCATGGCCACGCGAGGCACCGCTGGGCCTTGCCCTGCTGCAGCGCTTCCTCAAGGCACCCGCCAGGGCATTCTATGCCGAACGCCTCGCCGTGCACTTCGCCGAGGACGACGAGGCCGGCACAGACAGCGAACCCTTCGCGCTCGATCCGCTGACGCACCACCAGATCACCGACGGCTTGCTGCGCTCCGCCATCCACGATGGCCAGGGCGCACTGGCGTCGGCCACGCAGCGCCTGCACGAACAGGGCGCGCTGCCGCCGGGCAGCTTCGGCGAGCTGACGCTGGCGCCGCTGGACGCCGCCGCCGCGCGCGCCGCCACCCGCTGGCGCGCGCTGGATGCCCACTATCCGCTCAGCGGCGAAAGCCGGGCGCTGCGCGCTGCGGCGCACGGCCTCGTCGTCGAGGACACACTGGATGACCTGCGCGAAGGCGACGACGGCCAACGCATCCGCCTCATGGCCACCGCCAGCACGATCAAGAGCGACAAGAAACTCCGCCACGACAAGCTGCTCGCCTACTGGGTCGCGCATCTGCTGGTCAACGCCAACGCGGTGGCCGCCACCACCTGCATCGTGGCACCGGACGCGCTGGTGCAATTGCGCCCGCTCGATGCCACCGAGGCGAAGCATCATCTCGACGAGCTGCTGGCCGCCTTCGCCGAAGGCATGCGCACGCCGCTGCCCATCGCGCGCAAGACCGCCTTCGCCTGGCTGCTGACCGAAGCCGCGAACCAGGGGCTGCCCGCCGAGAAGCAGAAGAACCCCTACACCAACGCGCGCAAGCGCTACGACCACGACGGGGGCGAACACGGCCACGGCGAGGTGGACGAGGAACCCGCCCTCGCCCGTACCTGGCCCGATTTCGCCGCCCTGCACGGCGCCGGCTTCGAGCGCTGGCTGCACCTGTACCGCCCCCTGCTCGACGCCGCGCACGTCATGGACGAAACCGCATGAGCGCTACGCAAGCCCTCGATCCGCTGCGCCTGCCGCTGACCGGGACCCGGCTCATCGAGGCCAGTGCCGGCACCGGCAAGACCTGGACCATCGCCGCGCTGTACCTGCGCCTGGTGCTGGGCCACGGCGGCGCAACGCCGCTCCTGCCCGCGCAGATCCTGGTGATGACCTTTACCAGGGCCGCCACCGCCGAGCTGCGCGAACGCATCCGCATGCGCCTCGCCGAAGCCGCCGAAGCCTTCCGCGACCGGTGCGCAGCCGACGGTTTCCTGCGCGACCTGATTGCCGAATACCCGGACGCCGGGCAGCGCGCCCGCGCCGCGCGCCAGCTGGAACTGGCCGCGCAGTGGATGGACGAGGCCGCGGTGTTCACCATCCACGGCTGGTGCCAGCGCATGCTCACCCAGCACGCCTTTGCCAGCGGCGAGGCAGCCAGCGCGGATGCCGTGGCCGACGACGCCGAACTTCTCGCCGAAGCGGTGCGCGACTACTGGCGCGACCAGGTGTTCACGCTGGATCGCGATGCCGCCGCGCTGTATGCGCAGTCATGGGGCACGCCAGCCGCGCTGCAGGCCGCGCTGAAACCGCTGCTTCGCCACGTCGGGCGCCTGCAAATGGACGGCCAGCCGCTGCCCGCCCTGCGCGCCCCTGGCGACCTGCTGGACGCGCGGGCCAAGGCGCTGCACGCCGCCGCCGAACGTGCCTGCAGCCTGTGGCGCGCGGAACGCGACGCCATCGTCGGCATCCTGTTCGACGCACTGGACAACAGCAGCCTCAGCAAGGTCAGCTACAAGCCCGCCACGCTGGCCAGCGACCACGCCGCCTTCGACGCCTGGGCCGCCAGCGGCGAGGCGCCCGACGCCAAGGCGCTGGAGCGCCACACGCCCACCAAGCTCGCCAGCGCCACCAACAAGAACGGCCGCACACCGCAGCACGTATTCTTCGCCGCCATCGAGGCTTGGCAGGTCACCGCCGCGCAAGCCAAGGCACTGCCCCCGCTGCTGCTCGCCCACGCCGCCCCCTGGGTGGCGCAGCGTGTGGACGAAGCCCGCCGCCAGCTGGCCCTGCTCGGCTACGACGACATGCTGAAACGCCTGGACGCCGCCCTGCGCGGCGCCACCGGCGATACCCTGGCGCGCCTGATCGCCGCGCAATATCCGGTGGCCCTGGTGGACGAGTTCCAGGACACCGACCCGCTGCAATGGCGCATCTTCCACCGCATCTACCACGGCATCGAAGACAAGGCGCTGCTGCTGATCGGCGACCCCAAGCAGGCCATCTACGGCTTCCGCGGCGCGGACATCCACACCTACCTCGCCGCGCGCGACGAGGCCGCCAGGCCGCACTGGACGCTGGGCGTCAACCACCGCTCCACCGACGCACTGGTCACCGCCGTCAATCACGTTTTCGAGTTCGCGGACCTGCACCATGGCAAGGGCGAGCGCATCAGCGGCGCGTTCGGCTTCGGCACGGCGCTGCCCTTCGTCGCGGTGAATGCCAAGGGCCGCAGGGAACGCCTCCAGCTCGACGGCACCGATCTGCCAGCGCTGCAGATGGCCGTCCAGACGTCTGCCACCGCCATCGGCTCGGGCGACTATCGCGAGACGTTCGCCGCCCACGCCGCCGCGCAACTGGTGGACTGGCTGGACGCCGCGCAGGCGGGCCGCTGCGGCTTCGTGGGTGAAGACGGGCGCTTCACTCCGCTCGAGCCCGGCGATATCGCCATCCTGGTGCGCGACAGGAACGATGCCACCGCGATGCGCGCGGCGCTGCATGCGCGCGGGCTCGCCCACGTGTACCTCTCGGACAAGCAATCGGTCTACGAAAGCGCCGAGGCGGTCGAGTTGCAGTGCTGGCTCGCCGCCTGCGCCAACCCCGGCAACGACCGCGCCATGCGCGCCGCACTGGCCACGCCGATGATGGGCCAGGGCCTCGCCGAGCTGGATCGCCTGAACACCGACGAGGCTTACTGGGAAGCCTGCGGCGAGCATTTCCGCCAGTTGCATGCCCTGTGGCAACGCCACGGCGTGCTGGCGATGCTGCACGAGCTTTTGCACCGCTTCGGCGTGCCCGCGCGCCTGCTGGGCCGCACGGGCGGCGAGCGCGCGCTCACCAACCTGCTGCAGTTGGCCGAACTGCTGCAGCAGGCCGCCACCGGGCTGGACGGCGAGCACGCACTGCTCCGCCACCTCGCCGCGCAGATCGCCAACCCCGACAGCGGCGAGGCCGCCGAGGAACAGGTCGTGCGTCTGGAAAGCGAGGCCGCGCTGATCAAGGTGGTGACCATCCACAAATCCAAGGGCCTGGAATACCCGGTGGTGCTGCTGCCCTTCGTCTGCGGCTACAAGGAAACCGGCGACGGGAAGCCGCTGCTCTGGCACGACAAGCAGGGCGCCGCGCACTTCGACCTGCGCCCCGACATCGATGCCTGGCAAGCCGCCGAGGACGAACGCCTGCAGGAGGACCTGCGCCTGCTCTACGTGGCGCTCACCCGCGCCCGCCACCTGTGCTGGCTGGGAGTAGCCTGCCCCAGGGACGGATCGAAGAAGGATTCCGGTCTGCACAAGTCCGCCTTCGGCTACGTGCTTTCCGGTGGCACGCCCATCGAACCCGCCGAACTGATGACGAGACTCGGCGCCCTCGCCAACGGCCAGCCGGCCATCCGGCTCGTCGCGCTGGCCGGAACCGCCGGCACCCGGCACTACCAGCCCCGGGACAGCGCCGGCACGCCGCGCCCCGCGCGCCTGTGCACCTTGCCTGCGCACACGCCGTGGTGGATCGCCAGCTACAGCGCCCTGGCCCGGCACGACGAAGCCGCGGCACACGCCGCGCCGGAAACCGCCGGCCAGGCCACGCTGGCCGAGACCGCTCAGGCCGAGGCCGACGCCGAAACCTCGGCCTCCGCACCCGGCATCCACGGCTTCGACCGCGGCGCCGCACCCGGCACCTTCCTGCACGAACTGCTGGAGCACTGCGCGGAAGAGGGCTTCGCCCGCGCCGCTGCGCCCTCGCCACTGCTGCGCGACACGATCGCCCGCCGCTGCCAGGCGCGCGGCTGGAAGCGCTGGATCGAACCGCTCACCGCGTGGCTGCCCACGCTGCTGCGCACCCCGCTGCCCTTGCCCGGCGGCGGTGCGATGCCGCTGGCCGCGCTCGCCGATCCGCGGCGTTACCGTGCCGAGCTGGAGTTCTGGTTCGAGGCGAACCGCGTCGAGGCGCAGGCGCTGGACCGCCTCGTCACCACGCACACGCTGGACGGCGCGGCGCGCCCCGCGCTGGCGCCGAACTTCGTCAACGGCATGCTCAAGGGCTTCATCGATCTCGTGTTCGAGCACGAGGGCCGCTGGTACGTGGCCGACTACAAGTCGAACTGGCTGGGCCGCGACGCCGGCGCCTACACCGTGGCCGCGATGCGCGACTCGGTGCTGCAGAGCCGCTACGACCTGCAGTACGCGATCTACACGCTGGCGCTGCATCGCCAGCTCCGGGCCCGCCTGCCCGGCTACGACTACGCGCGCCACATGGGCGGCGTGCTCTACCTCTACCTGCGCGGCGTGGACGGCGGTGGCCATGGCGTGCACGTCGAACGCCCGCCGTTCGCGCTGGTCGATGCGCTGGACCGGCTGTTCGCCACGGGAGGCATCGACCATGCCGCTTGAAGCCCTGCTCGACCGCGCTCTGGAACAGCAGCGTCTGCGCCCGCTGGACGTGGCCTTCGCGCGCTTCCTCGCCGGACTCGACGCAAACATGCCGCCCGCCCTGCTGTGGCTCGCCGCCGTGCTCAGCCGGCAGCTGGCCGACGGCCATCTGTGCCTCGACCTCGACCTGCTCCCCGCGTTGGCCGAGGAACAGGACTGGCCCGCAGAGTGGCGTGCACAGGCCGAGGCGTTGCGCACGAACGGCCTGCCCACATCGCACCTGCTCGCCGCGGGCGGCGACGGCATGCCGGCCAACGTGCCACTGGTGCTCGACGGCACGCGGCTCTACCTGCGCCGTTACTGGAACCATGAGCGCGCCGTGGCGCAGGGCATCCTCGAACGCGTGGCGCGCGGCGCAGCGCCAGCGGCGCACTTCGCCGACGAACTCGCCCGGCTGTTCCCGGGCGCCGTCGCGCCCGACTGGCAGCGCATAGCCTGCGCGCTCGCCGCGCGCGGCGCCTTCGGCGTGGTCACTGGCGGTCCCGGCACCGGCAAGACCACCACCGTGGTACGCCTGCTCGGCCTGCTGCAGACGCTGCAACTGCGCGAACACGCAGAGCCGCTGCGCATCCGCCTCGCCGCCCCCACCGGCAAGGCGGCGGCGCGGCTCAACGCCTCGATCTCCGCACAGTTCGCCCAGCTCGACGTGGACGCCGCCGTGCGTGCGGCGATCCCCGCCGAAGTGCTCACCCTGCATCGCCTGCTGGGTGCGCGGCCGGACACGCGCCGCTTCCGCCACGATCGTCGCAACCCGCTGCACCTGGACGTGCTGGTGGTCGACGAAGCCTCGATGATCGACCTCGAAATGATGGCGGCGGTGCTCGACGCGCTGCCGGAATCGGCGCGGCTGATCCTGCTGGGCGACAAGGACCAGCTCTCCTCCGTGGAGGCGGGCGCGGTGCTGGGCGACCTGTGCCGCCGTGCCGAGGCCGGCCACTACGATGCCGCCACCGCGCAGTGGCTCCGGGCCACCACCGGCGACGACGTCGCTGCCTTCGTGCAGGCCGACGCGCAGGCGCTGGACCAGCGCATCGCGATGCTGCGCACGAGTCACCGCTTCGGCACGGCCAGCGGCATCGGCCAGCTGGCTCGCGCCGTGAACGCGGGCGACGCAACCGCCACGCTGGCGCTGCTGCAGGCGCCCGCAGGCGATCTCGCCTGGCTACCGTCAGCCGACGCGGATGCGCTGGCCGAGCTGGCGATCGAAGGCGCGGCGGCAGCGCATGACGGCGATGCTCCCGGCGGCCTGCGCCACTACCTCGACTGGCTGCGCAGCCATCGTCCCGCCGCCGGCGCCGCCGAAGCGGCGCACGCGGACTGGGCCCACGGCGCGCTGCAGGCGTTCAACCGCTTCCAGCTGCTGTGCGCGCTGCGCCGGGGCCCCTATGGCGTGGAAGGCCTGAACCGGCAACTCGCCGCCGCGCTGCACGCGCGTGGGCTGATCGAGGACGAACACGGCTGGTACGAAGGCCGGCCGGTGCTGCTCACCCGCAACGACTACGGCCTCGGCCTGATGAACGGCGACATCGGCCTGTGCCTGCGCCTGCCCGCTGCCGACGGCACGCGGCTGGCGGTGGCCTTCCTCGCCGCGGCCACCGACCACGACGGCGGCACGCGGCTGCGTTTCGTCGCGCCGTCGCGGCTCGTCGACGCCGAGACCGCCTTTGCGCTCACCGTGCACAAGTCGCAGGGCTCGGAGTTCGAGCATGCCGCCCTGCTGCTGCCGCCCGAGCCGAACGGCGTACTGACGCGCGAGCTGCTCTACACTGCCATCACCCGCGCGCGCCGCCGGTTCAGCCTCGTCGGCAGCGCCGCCATCATCGAACAGACCATCGCCCGCCGCACGCAGCGCCACTCCGGCCTGGCCGCTCGGCTTGCACCCCACCCGGCCGCCCCGTAAAATCCCCGGCTCGCCATCGCCGGAATAGCTCAGTTGGTAGAGCGGCGCATTCGTAATGCGTAGGTCGCAGGTTCGACTCCTGTTTCCGGCACCATCAAGCCGTCCAACGGCATCCAGAAAGGTCGGCAAGCCCAGCAGAATCGGGGCTCCGGCCTTTTTTCTTGGCCTTCGCCAGGCCCGGCGACGAAAAGCGATCTGGCGAATGCCGGCCGAAGCGCTCGGCGGGCTGCGCCGGAGGCCGATCCGGCCTGCGCGCCGCGAGACTGCGCGGCCACGCTACGGGACCAGCATCCAGCCGGTGGCCTGACGACGGTCACGACCATCGGCGCGATGCGGTCAGCGCCGGCGGATGTTGCGCAGGTGGCGCCAGACGTACCAGCCGGCGAACAGCAGCACGGCGACGCCGATCGCGGTGTCGAAGCGGTGGAAGTACACGCCCAGCGTGTCCCAGTTCTCGCCCAGCCGCAGGCCGATCCAGGCCAGGGCCCAGCACCAGATCAGCGAGCCGAGGAAGGTGTAGAGGCTGAATCGCCACAGCGGCATCCGCGCGACCCCGGCCGGAAAGGCGATGAAGGTGCGGATGACCGGCAGCAGGCGGCCGACGAAGATGGTGAGCTCGCCATGGCGGCTGAACCAGCGGTCGGCCAGGTCGAGGTCATGGTGGGAGATCAGCACGTACTTGCCGTAGCGCTCGATCAGCGGCCGCCCGCCCCACGCCCCCACGGCGTAGGCCACCCAGGAACCGAGCACGCAGCCGACCGCGCCGGCCACCGCCACCAGCCACAGCGTCAGCGTGCCCTTGTAAACGAGGTAGCCGGAGAACGGCATGATGACTTCCGAGGGCAACGGGATGCAGGCGCTCTCGATGCCCATCAGCAGCACAATGCCCGCGTACTGCAGCCGCGAAATCACCGCGATCACGAAGCCTGCGATCAGGCCGATCAATTTTGCGAGCATGAAATCCGGAATCCGACAAGGCAGGCTGACGATGGTAATGCGTGCTTGCGCCCAGCGGACCGCGCGACGATCCGCTGGTTGCGCGGTCACCCGGCTGCCGGGCGGCCGCGCCCAGGCGCACCGGCTCAGCTTGCCGGCGGAGTACCGCCCGACAGGCGCAGTTCCTTCGGCAGCGCGAAGGTGATCGTCTCGGGTTCGCCGTCCAGTTCGCGCACGGCACCCGCGCCCCACGACTGCAGCCGGGCGATCACGTCGCGCACCAGCTTCTCCGGCGCGGAAGCGCCCGCGGTGAGGCCGATGCGCTGCACGCCGTCCAGCCATGCGCGCTCGATGTGCTCGGCGCCGTCGATCAGGTAGGCGCGCACGCCCTGCTTCTCGGCCAGTTCGCGCAGGCGGTTGGAGTTCGAGCTGTTGACCGAGCCCACCACCAGCACCAGGTCCACCGCGTCGGCGAGCCGGCGCACGGCATCCTGGCGGTTCTGGGTGGCGTAGCAGATGTCGTCCTTGCGCGGCCCCTCGATGTCGGGGAACTTCGCGCGCAGTGCCTCGATGATCGCCCTGGTGTCGTCCACCGACAGCGTGGTCTGGGTGACGTAGGACAGCAGGTGCGGGAATTTCGGCGCCAGCGCCGCCACGTCCTCCACCGATTCCACCAGCAGGATCTCGCCGCTGTTGGCGGGATTCCACTGGCCCATCGTGCCCTCCACCTCCGGATGGCCGGCATGGCCGATCAGCACCACGCTGCGGCCGATGCGGCCCAGCCGCGCCACCTCCATGTGCACCTTGGTGACCAGCGGACAGGTGGCGTCGAACACCTTGAGGCCACGCTGGTCGGCCTCCTCGCGCACCGCCTTGGCGACGCCGTGGGCGCTGAAGATCACCGTGGCGCCGTCGGGTACCTCGTGCAGTTCTTCCACGAACACCGCGCCGTCGTGGCGCAGCTTGTCCACCACGTAGCGGTTGTGCACCACCTCGTGCCGCACGTAGATCGGCGCGCCGTAGGACTCCAGAGCCCGTTCGACGATGGCGATGGCGCGGTCGACGCCGGCGCAGAAACCGCGGGGATTGGCGAGCAGGATGTCCATGAGTGCACCGACGAAGGGGAGCGGCGCAGGAGCGCAGCCTGTGCGCGACAAGGCGTTTCGCCAGATCATTCGCGCACAGGGTGCGCTCCTGCGGGCAGGCGACGATTATCGCACGCCGCCCTGCCCCTTGCCCCCGAACAGCCCGAACGCCACCAGCAGCACCGCACCGACCGTGATGCCGCAGTCGGCGAGGTTGAACACCGGGTAGTGCCAGTCGCGGTGGTACACGTCGATGAAGTCGGTGACCTGGGCCGCATGCAGGCGATCGATCAGGTTGCCGATCGCGCCGCCGATGACCAGCGCGAGCGGCAACGCGGTGCGCCAGTCGCGCCGCGCGGTGCGCAAAAGCCAGACCACCAGCACGGCGCTGATGACCAGCGCCAGCACCACGAAGAACCAGCGCTGCCAGCCGTTGCCCCAGGCGAGGAAGCTGAAGGCGGCGCCGGGGTTGTAGGCCAGCGTCCAGTTGAGCAGGCCCGGGATCACCGGGTGCGGCATGCCGGCCGGCTGCAGCGCAGCCAATGCCCACCACTTGCTGAGCTGGTCGAGGACGATGACGGCGGCGGAGAGCAGCAGCCAGGGGAGTGCGTTGGGTTTGGTGGTCATGGCGGACACAGTCTGGTGGGTTTTACCCCCTCTCCCCTTCGGGGAGAGGGCTGGGGTGAGGGGCCAATCTTGCCGTGGGGCCGGACCGTAGCGCAGATCAGGAGAAGCTTCCGCAAGCACCCGCCCCTCACCTCGATCCTCTTCCTCGCCCCTCAAGGCAGGGCCATCCATGGCCCCTTCCCGCGTCCCAGAGGGGAGAGGAGGAAAGCAAAGCGTCAGAACCAGCGCCGCGTCTCGCCCGGCCCGTCCACGTTGCTCACGCAGCGCCCGCAGAGTTCCGGGTGATCGGCGTGATGACCCACGTCGTCGCGGCGGTGCCAGCAGCGCACGCACTTGGCGGCGTCGCTGACCGTGGCCGAGACCCACACGTCGGCGCCCTCCAGTTCGGTGAGTACGGCGTCGTCCGGCTGGCCACCGGCCTTGTCCAGGCGCACGTCGGAGGTGATGAAGAAGAAGCGCAGCTCCTCCGACGCCTTCGCGTAGCGAGCCACGGTGGCTTCGTCGGCGTGGATCGCCAGCTTCGCCTCCAGCGCCGCGCCGATCTTCTCGGCCTTGCGCATGCCTTCGAGCACGCGCGCGGCGGTATCGCGGATCGCCAGCAGGTCGCTCCACCAGCGCCGCTGCCCGGGCGACGCCTGCGTGGCGACCAGGCCGCCGTACCAGGTCTCGAACAGCACGCTCTCGCCGCGCTGGCCCGGCAGCGCCTGCCAGATCTCCTCGGCGGTGAACGCCAGGATCGGCGCCAGCCAGCGCACCAGCGCCTCGGCGATGCGGTACATCGCGCTCTGCGCGCTGCGCCGGCCGTGGCTGTCGGTGGGCATGGTGTAGAGGCGGTCCTTGGTGATGTCCAGGTACAGCGCGCCCATCTCGTTGGTGCAGAAGTTCTGCACGCGCGCCACCACCTCGGGGAAGTCGTAGCGCTCGTAGGCGGCCACCACCGCCTGCTGCACGTCGTAGGCCTGCTGCACCGCCCACTGGTCGAGCAGCAGGCTGTCTTCCACCTTCACCAGGTGCTTGGCCGGATCGAAGCCGTCGAGGTTGCCGAGCAGGAAGCGCGCGGTGTTGCGCAGGCGGCGGTAGCCATCCGACACGCGCTTGAGGATCTCGTCGGAGACGCTCATCTCGTTGCGGTAGTCGGCCGAGGCCACCCACAGGCGCAGCACGTCGGCGCCCAGCGTGTCCATCACCTTCTGCGGCGCCACCACGTTGCCCAGCGACTTGGACATCTTGCGGCCGGAGGCATCCACGGTGAAGCCGTGGGTGAGCACGTCGTCGTAGGGCGCACGGCCGTGGATCGCCGCCGAGGTGAGCAGCGAGGACTGGAACCAGCCGCGGTGCTGGTCCGAGCCTTCGAGGTACATCACCTTGTATTCGCGTGCGTCACCCTGCTGCAGCTCGGGACGCTGGCCGATCACGCCGAAGTGGGTGACGCCGGAGTCGAACCACACGTCCAGCACGTCGGTGACCTTGTCGTAATCCTTCGCCTGGTCGCCCAGCAGCTCGGCGGGATCGAGGTCGTACCAGGCGTCGATGCCGCCCTGCTCCATGCGCTTCGCCACCTGCTCCATCAGCGCCACGGAATCCGGATGCGACTCCTGCGTCGCCTTGTGCACGAACAGCGCGATCGGCACGCCCCAGGTGCGCTGGCGGCTGATGCACCAGTCCGGACGCCCGGCCACCATGCCGGCGATGCGCTCCTCGCCCCAGCCCGGCACCCAGCGCACGTCCTTGATCGAGGCCAGCGCGGTGGCGCGCAGGCCGGCCTGCTCCATGCCGATGAACCACTGCGGCGTGGCGCGGAAGATCACCGGCGTCTTGTGGCGCCAGCAGTTCGGGTAGCTGTGCTCGATCTTCGCGTGCGCCAGCAGCACGCCACGCCCGCGCAACAGCTCGACGATGGCGTCGTTGGCCTTCCACACGTGCATGCCGGCGAGGTCGAGCCCGCCCGCCTTCGGCGTGTCGTCGCGGTAGGTGCCGCGCGCGCCGATGTAGTTGAGCAGGCCGATGCCGTTCTCGCGGCCGACCACGAAGTCTTCCACGCCGTGGTCGGGCGAGGTGTGCACCGCGCCGGTACCGTCCTCGGCGCTGACGTGCTCGCCGAGGATCACCGGCACCACGCGCGCGTAGAACGGATGGTGCAGCTGCACGCCATCGAGCGCCGCACCGGCGGCATGGCCCAGCACCCTCGGCGATTCCACGCCGTAACGCGCCAGTGCCTTTTCCACCAGCGCGGCGGCGATCACCAGCAGCAGGCGCCTGCCGTCGCGCGCCGGCCCTTCGACCAGGGCGTATTCCAGTTCCGCGCCCAGCGACACCGCCTGGCTTTCCGGCAGCGTCCACGGCGTGGTGGTCCAGATCGGCACGGCGACCACGGCGTCGCCTGCGTCCACGCCGAACATCTCCGCCAGCACTGCGGCATCGACCGCGTCGTAGGCCACGTCCACCGCGGGCGAGACCTTGTCGCCGTATTCGATCTCCGCCTCGGCCAGCGCCGAGGCGCAGTCGAAGCACCAGTACACCGGCTTGGCGCCGCGCACCACGTGGCCGTTGGCGACGATGCGCGACAGCGCGCGCACCATGTCGGCCTCGTACTTGAAGTCCATCGTGCGGTAGGGATTTTCCCAGTCGCCCAGCACGCCCAGGCGCTTGAAGCCGGCGCGCTGGGTGTCGATCTGCTCGGCGGCGTACTCGCGGCACTTCTGGCGGAACGCGCGCGCGTCGAGCTTCTCGCCCGGCTTGCCGTGCTGCTTCTCCACCGCGATCTCGATCGGCAGGCCGTGGCAGTCCCAGCCCGGCACGTAGGGCGCGCGATGGCCGGCCAGCAGCTTCGAGCGCACCACCATGTCCTTGAGGATCTTGTTGACGGCGTGGCCGATGTGGATCGCGCCGTTCGCGTACGGCGGGCCGTCGTGCAGCACGAAGGCCTTGTCGCGGCCGGCGGTCTTCGCCTGGATCTGCGCGTAGCGGCCCGCCTGCTCCCATTCGGCCAGCCAGCCCGGCTCGCGCCTGGGCAAGTCGCCGCGCATCGGGAAATCCGTCTGCGGCAGGTTGATGGTGCTCTTGTAATCGGTGCTCATCGCTTCGGGTGCCTCTTGGGTCTCGCCCCGAAGCCGCCCGGCCCGGAGCGCGGTTGTGCCGCCCGCCGCGCGCGGCGGCAGGCGCTCGCGCTGCGGGCGGATGCCTTCAAATAATAATGATCGCCGCGACGGCGCTGCTGCGCCCGCGGCGGATGTACTGCGGATTGGGCGTGTCGCAAGCGTTCATGCGCGGGCCAGTACCGGATTCATGCCCAGGATCTCCCGGGCCGAGCGCGCATCATGATCCATCTGCGCCTTGAGTGCATCCAGATCGTGGAATTTCTGCTCGTCGCGCAGCTTGGCGACGAACTCCACCGCCATGCGCCGGCCGTAGAGGTCGCCCTCGAAATCGAACAGGTGCACCTCCAGCAACGGCTGGCTGACCTGGTTCACCGTGGGCCGCACGCCCAGGCTGGCCACGCCCGGCCAGCTGCATTCGCTCTCGCCCAGGCCCACGCGCACCGCGAAGATGCCGTGCACCGGGCTGACCCGCTCGCGCAAAGGGATGTTCGCGGTGGGGAAGCCCAGCGTGCGGCCGAGCCGGTTGCCGTATTGCACCTTGCCCTCGATCAGGAACGGGCGGCCGAGCAGCGCGGTGGCGCCAGCGAATTCACCGGCCGCCAGCAGCATGCGGACACGGCTGGCCGAGACGCGGGCACCATCCAGAAGGATCGACGGCATCACGCAGCCCGCGAAACCGGCCTTGGCGCCCAGCTCGCGCAGCAAGGCCACGTCGCCAACGCGCTTGTGCCCGAAGCGAAAGTCCGCACCTACCCATACTTCCTTTGCAGCCAGGCGCTCGACCAGGACGCGCTGCACGAAGTCCTGGGCGGACATCGCCGCCAGCTCGGCGTTGAAGCGCAGCATGTGCACCTGCTCGAAACCCGCCGCCGCGAAGCCGAGCAGCTTTTCACGCACGCTGGAAAGGCGGGGCAGCGGCTCGGGGGAGAAATAGGTCCGCGGCAGCGGCTCGAACGTCACCACCGCCGGTGCGCAGCCCAGGGATCGGGCACGGCGCTGCACTTGCGCGAACAAGGCCTGGTGGCCCCGATGCAGGCCATCGAACGCGCCGATGGCCACCACGCTGCCGTTGGGGGCAAGGCACGGGCCTGCGATATCGCGGGAAAGTCTCGTCATCGCGCCAGTATATCGGGCCAGCGTCAACTTCCACGCAGATCGCGCAAGCGGAAACCCGTGGCGAACAAGCCGCCCGCATAGGCCGCTGTACCGGCCATCACCAGCACCGCCAGGTGCCAGAGGCGCGTGTGCACGGGCACCACCGTCCAGTGCGGCCACAGCCACAGTCCGGCCAGCAGCACCGCCACCATCGTGGCGCAAGCGAACGCCAGCCTCAGCCAGTGGCGCAGCCAGCCCGGCTGCGGATCGTACACGCCGGCACGCTTCAGCCAATACCAGAGCTGGCCGAACTGCAGGTAGTTGGACAACACGCTCGCCACCGCCAGCCCCACATGCAGCCCGGGAATGGCGGCAATGCCTTGCAGCCAACCGGCCTGGCGCTGCGCCGGCGTGGCCCACAGCAGATACAGCAGGGTCACCAGCAACACGTTGAAGACCATGTTGCTGATCAGCGACACCACCGCCGCACGCACCGGCGTGCGGGTGTCCTGGCGCGAGTAGAACGCCGGCAGCAACACCTTCACCAGCGCATATGCGGGCACGCCGCAGCTCAACGCCATGGTCGACAGCGTGGTCATGCGGGTGTCGAACACGGTGTACCGGCCGTTCTGGAAGAACGTGCTGACCAGCGGCTCGGCCAGCAGCAGCAATGCGCACATCGCCGGCACGGCGATCAGCAGCGTGGTGCGCACGCCCCAGTCCAGTGCCTTCGAGAAGCCGATGCGATCGGTGCCCACATGATGGCGCGACAGCGCCGGCAGAATCACCGTGCCCAAGGCCACGCCGAACACGCCCAGCGGGAGCTCGAGGAAGCGGGTGGACTGGTACATCCAGGTCTGCGAACCGGTCACCAGCAGGGTGATCAGGATGGTGTCCAGCAACAGGTTGACCTGCCCCACCGAAGCACCGAACAAGGTCGGCACCATCAGCTTCATGATCCGTCGCACCGCCGGATGTCGCCAGCCCCAGCGCGGCAGCGTCAGCAAGTCCAGTCCACGCACCGCCGGCAGCAGGAACAGCAGCTGCAGCACGCCGGCCACCAGCACCGCCCAGCCCAGCGACATGATCGGCACCTCGAGGCGCGGCGCCAGCCACAGCGCAGCCACGATCATGCAGATGTTGAGGATCACCGGCGCCATCGCCGGCAGGCCGAAGCGGTGGAAGCTGTTCAGCGCGCCGCCTGCGAGGGCGGTCAGCGAGACGAACAGCAGGTACGGAAAAGTCAGCCGCAGCAGGTCCACGATCATCGCGAACTTCTGCGGCTCGCGCACTGCGCCAGGCGCGAACACCATGGCCAGCTGCGGCGAGAACAACATGCCCAGCGCCGTCACCACCAGCAGCACGCCGCCGAGGGTGCCGGCCACGCGCGCGGTCAGTTCCTTCAGCTCGGCATGGCTGCGGGTTTCCTTGATCTCGGTGAACACCGGCACGAAGGCGGTGGAAAACGAGCCTTCCGCGAACAGCCGGCGCATGAAGTTGGGGATGCGGAACGCGATGACAAAGGCGTCGGTGGCGGCCGAGGCGCCGAACACGTGACTCATCGCCACGTCCCTGGCCAGACCGAGCACACGCGATACCATCGTAGTGCTGCTGAACGAGAGCAGCCCGCGGAACATGCTGGGGGACTTCATCCGGTGGGGAATCCTGGATCAGGCGGGCAATGGGCGCACAGTCTGCCAGCCGGCGTGGGCAAGATCACCGCCGGATCATGACAGGATGCGGGCAGGACGTTGTCCGTAGCCGCCTAAATGCTTGACGCGTGGGCGAATCGACCGCATAATTCGCCTCTTTCTCCAACCTGCAACCCGCGATTCGGGAGTTCTACCTTGGCCAACATCAAGTCCGCGAAGAAGCGCGCGCGCCAGTCCGAGCAGCGCCGCCTGCGCAACATCAGCGCCCGTTCCATGGTGCGCACCGCGCTGAAGAAGGTCGTCAAGGCCATCGAGGCCAAGGACAAGGCTGCCGCCGTCGAAGCCTTCGCCGCCGCCCAGCCGGTGATGGACCGCTACGCCTCGCGTGGCCTGATACACAAGAACAAGGCCGCCCGCCACAAGAGCCGCCTGAACGCGAAGATCCGCGAACTGGCGTAAGCCGGCTCCATCGAGCGTCACGAAGAAGCCGGCCTTGGCCGGCTTTTTTGCGACCGCCCTCCCTGGCGGCCACCCTCCGGGCCATCGCTTGGGCGATGTCAAGAATCGTTTCGGGCGATTTTTGCGCGGGTTTGTCTCCCTCTCACGCAAGAGAGAGGGGCGCCAGATCAACGACAGGCATCGATCGCCTGCCCCAGCCGCTCCACCCCCACCACTTCCAGATCGCCCACGCGGCCGGACTTCGGCGCGTTCGCCCTGGGCACGATGGCGCGGCGGAAGCCGTGGTGCGCAGCTTCCTTCAGGCGCTCCTCGCCGTTCGGCACCGGGCGGATCTCGCCGGACAGGCCCACCTCGCCGAAGGCCACGGTCTTTTCAGGCAGCGGCCGGTCGCGCAGGCTGGACAGCACCGCCAGCAGCGCCGGCAGATCCGCGGCGGTCTCCTGCACCCGGATGCCGCCCACCACGTTGATGAAGACGTCCTGGTCGTAGGCGGCCACACCGCCGTGCCGGTGCAGCACCGCCAGCAGCATGGCGAGGCGGTTCTGCTCCAGGCCCAGCGCCACGCGGCGCGGATTGCCCAGGCTCGACTGGTCCACCAGCGCCTGCACCTCCACCAGCAGCGGCCGCGTGCCCTCGCGCGTCACCATCACCGCGCTGCCCGGCGTGGGGCCGGCATGGGCGGAGAGGAAGATGGCCGAAGGATTGGGCACCTCGCGCAGGCCCTTGTCGCCCATCGCGAACACGCCCAGCTCGTTCACCGCGCCGAAGCGGTTCTTGAATGCGCGCAGCACGCGGAAACGCGAACCCGACTCGCCCTCGAAATACAGCACGGCGTCCACCATGTGCTCCAGCACGCGCGGGCCAGCGATGCCGCCTTCCTTGGTGACGTGGCCGACCAGGAACACGCTGGTGCCGGTTTCCTTGGCGAAGCGGGTGAGCCGCGCCGCCGACTCGCGCACCTGCGACACCGAACCCGGCGCGGCGGTGAGCAGCTCGGTCCAGATCGTCTGGATCGAGTCGATCACCAGCACGCGCGGGCGCGCCGACGCGGCCTGGTCGAGGATGCGCTCGATGCAGGTTTCGGCCAGCGCCTGCAGCGGCGCCAGCGGCAGGCCCAGGCGCTGCGCGCGCGCGGCCACCTGGGCCAGCGACTCCTCGCCGGTGACGTAGACGCTGGGCAGCTGCGCCCCCAGCGTGCCCAGCATCTGCAGCAGCAGGGTGGACTTGCCGATACCGGGATCGCCGCCCACCAGCACCACCGAGCCGTCGACCAGGCCGCCGCCCAGCACGCGGTCCAGCTCGCCGATGCCGGTGAGCGTGCGCACTTCGGCAGTCATCGCGACCTCGGTCAGCGGCGTCACCTTCGGCGCGCCCGCCGCCTTGCCCGCGTAGCCGCCCCGCGCGGCACCCGCCGACTTCGCCGCCGGCTGCAGCACGATCTCGGACAGCGTGTTCCACGCCCCGCACTCGGCGCACGAGCCCTGCCACTTGGCATGCTCGGCACCGCAGTCGGTGCAGACGTAGGCGGTTTTAGCCTTGGCCATCGGGGTTCCGCTCCTTGAGAATAGTGCGGCCAAGGATGGCCGTTTCTTGATCTTCGCGCTCATGGATGAGCGCAAAAATGACGATCAGCTTTCGTCCTCGACGAACAGCACGCGCCGCGTCATGCCGCAGGTAAGGTCGTAGCTGATCGTGCCGGCGTGGTCCGCCACGGTTTCCACCGGCAAGCCCTCGCCCCACAGGGTGACGTGGTCGCCCACCTTCGCCTGCGGCGCCGCGCGCAGGTCGAGCGTGACGAGATCCATCGAGACGCGGCCGATCAGCGGCACGCGCTCCTCGCCTACCCGCACCGGCGTGCCGCTGGCCGCGCTGCGCGGGTAGCCGTCGCCGTAGCCGATGGCGGCCACGCCCACCGGCATGTCCTCGGGGCAGGTCCAGGTGCCGTTGTAGCCGATGCGCTCGCCCCTGGCGATCCGGCTGATCGCGATCAGTCGGGTGGTCAGCGTCATCGCGGGCCGGAAACCGAAATCGGCGCCGCCTTTCCCTTCCACCACCGACAGGCCGTACAGCAGCCCGCCGGTGCGCACCCAGTCGGCGCGCGCCTCGGGCCAGCCCAGCACTGCGGCCGAATTGGACAGCGAGCGCGGACCATCGAGGCCGCGGGTCACGTCGTTGAAGCGCTCGATCTGTGCGCGCGTGACGTCACCGTCGAACACCTCCGATTCCGCGAAATGCGTAAGCAGGCCGACCTCGGGATCGACGCCGGGCAACGCGGCGAGCCGCGCGTGCACTTCGGCCGCACGTTCGGGCGCAAAGCCCAGCCGGTGCATGCCGCTGTCGATCTTCAGCCACACGCGCAGGCGGCCGCGCGCGGCGCTGGCCTCGGACAACCATGCCAGCTGCGCCTCGTGGTGGATCGCCGCGCCCAGCCCCAGCCGCTGCATCTCGGCGATGTCGCCGGCCTGATCGGGGCCCGACAGCACTACGATGCGCTGGCGATGCCCCGCTGCGCGCAGGCGCAGGCCGTCGCCCAGCGCGGCCACCGCGAAGCATTCGGCGTCGGCGTCCAGCGCACGCGCCACGCGCTCCAGCCCGTGGCCGTAGGCATCGGCCTTGACCACCGCCATTACCTTCGCCGGCGCGGCCATGGCCTTGATGCGGGCGAGGTTGTGGCGCAGGGCGCCGAGATGGATGGTGGCGACGGTGGTGCGGCTCATGCGGGATGCACGGCTACTCGAAGCTCCCAACGAACGAATCGGCCGCGTAGTTCTCGAACTTGGTGTAGTGGCCGAGGAAGGTGAGCTTGACGGTGTCGGTGGGGCCGTTGCGCTGCTTGCCGATGATGATCTCGGCCAGGCCCTTGTCCGCCGATTCCTTGTTGTAGTACTCGTCGCGGTAGATGAACATGATCACGTCGGCGTCCTGCTCGATGGCGCCCGATTCGCGCAGGTCCGACATCATCGGCCGCTTGTCGGCGCGCTGTTCCAGCGAGCGGTTCAGCTGCGAGAGGGCGATCACCGGCACGTTCAGTTCCTTGGCGAGTCCCTTCAGTGAACGCGAGATTTCTGAAATCTCGGTGGCGCGGTTCTCCTTGTTCCCGGGCACCTGCATCAGCTGCAGGTAGTCGATCACGATCAGGCCCAGGCCGCCGTGCTCGCGATGCAGGCGGCGCGCGCGCGAACGCATCTCCACCGGCGACAGGCCCGGCGTGTCGTCGATGAAGATCTTCGCCTCGGACAGGATCGCGATGGCGTTGGAGACGCGCGGCCAGTCCTCCTCGGCGAGGTCGCCGTTGCGCAAGTGCTGCTGGTGGATGCGGCCCACCGAGGAGATCAGGCGGAACGCCAGCTGCGAGGCGGACATTTCCATCGAGAACACCGCCACCGCCTTCTTCGCGCGCAGCGCGGCGCTCTCGGCGATGTTCAGCGCGAACGCGGTCTTGCCCATCGACGGGCGCGCGGCCACGATGATGAGGTCGGAGGGCTGCAGGCCGGAAGTGAGGTTGTCGAGGTCGGTGAAACCGCTGGTGATGCCGGTGAGCTGGCCGCGGTTCTCGTAGCGCTCGGTCAGCAGGCGGAAGGCATCCTTCACCGCCTCGCGCATCGAGACGGAATCCTTCTTGCCGCGCGCGCCGGATTCGGCGATGTGGAAGACGCGCTGCTCGGCGCTTTCCAGCACCTCGTGCACGCTCTTGCCCTCGGGACGGTAGCCGTCCTCGGTGATCGCGGTACCCGCGTCGATCAGCTGGCGCAGCACGGACTTCTCGCGCACGATCTCCGCATAGGCGGTGATGTTCGCCGCGCTGGGCGTACCGTTGGCCAGCTCGATCAGATAGCTCGCGCCGCCGACCATCTCGGCCAGGCCGTTGGCCTCGAACCAGTCGCCCAGGGTCACCGCGTCGCAGGGCATGCCCTTGTTCGCCAGCTCGGTGATCGCACGCCAGATCAGGCGGTGGTCGCGGCGGTAGAAGTCCTCCTCGCCCAGGCGATCGGCCACCTTGTCCAGCGCGTCGGGCGCCAGCATCAGGCCGCCCAGCACCGCCTGTTCGGCATCGATCGAGTGCGGCGGCACGCGCAGCGCCTCGATGGCCGGCGACGAAGGCTTGCGTTCGGGCACGAAGGACATCGTGATACCTCGGGAAAGACGAAGCGCCCGTGTCGCGGCAGGCGCCGACGCGCGGTGGCGGACAAGACCCACATGATGCGCGGCCTCGTCTCACGGGTCGAGATGGAAAGCTGTGGAAAAGCTGGGGAAAGCTGGGGATAAGGTGCCCCGCCCTCCCGTGCCGCATTTCCGGTCGTTCAAAACAAACGGGCGCCCGAGGGCGCCCGTTCGTTCCGGTGCGGGTGGCGGGATTACTTCTTCTCGCCGACCACGATCACCTTGACGCTGGTCTGGACGTCGGCGTGCAGGTGGATGGCCACCTCGAACTCGCCAGTGTTGCGCAGCGGGCCCTCGCCCAGGATGACCTCGCCCTTGTGGATGTCGTGGCCGATCGCCTGCAGCGCCTCGGCGATGTCACGCGGACCCACCGAGCCGTACAGCTTGCCCTCGGGGCTGGCGTGCGCCTCGATCGTCACCGAAACGTCGGCCAGCTTCGCCTTGCGGGCTTCGGCCTCGCTCAGCATGTTCTTGGCCTTGGCCTCGTACTCGGCGCGGCGCTGTTCGAACGCGGCGAGGTTGGCGGCATTCACGCGCACGGCCTTGCCCTGCGGGATCAGGTAGTTGCGGCCGTAGCCCGGCTTCACGCTGACCTTGTCCCCAAGGTCGCCGAGGTTGCGCACTTTCTGCAGAAGAATGAGTTCCATGGGTATTCCTTTTCGTTAGCGCCGGGATGGCCGGCGCAGCCGTGGACGGTTGTCCGAAGGTCCTGCTGTCGGCGCCCCGCCCCGCGAGGGGAAGGGCGCCAGAGCATCAGACGTCGTGGTTGTCGGTGTACGGCAGCAGCGAGAGGAAGCGCGCGCGCTTGATCGCGGTCGCCAGCTGTCGCTGGTAGCGCGCCTTGGTGCCGGTGATGCGGCTCGGCACGATCTTGCCGTTCTCGGTGATGTACTGGCGCAGGGTGTTGAGATCCTTGTAGTCGATCTCCTTCACCTTTTCCGCGGTGAAGCGGCAGAACTTGCGGCGGCGGAAAAACTTGGACATGGTCGTGGTTCCTCTCAGTCTTCGCTGTCGCTGTCGTTGTCGCGGCTGTCACCCTCGTCGTCGCGGCGGCGCGACGAACGGGCGTCGTCCTTTTCCTTGCTCTTGAGGATGAAGGACGGCTCGGTGTCGGCGGCGTCACGCTTGATGACGAGGTGGCGAAGCACGGCGTCGTTGAAGCGGAAGCCCGACTCCAGCTCGTTCAGCGCGTTCTGGCCGACTTCGATGTTCAGCAGCACGTAGTGCGCCTTGGCCAGGTTGACGATCGGGTAGGCCAGCTGGCGACGGCCCCAGTCCTCGAGGCGGTGGATCTTGCCGCCGTCGGCCTCGATCAGCGCCTTGTAGCGCTCGATCATCGCCGGGACCTGTTCGCTCTGGTCAGGGTGGACCAGAAACACGACTTCGTAATGTCGCAGGGACATCGTGGTTCGACTCCTTGTGGATGCGGCCGGTATTGGCCTCGCAGCCTCCCGCCGGATGCGGTGAGGCAAGTGTCCGTCACGCCCCTTGCGGGACGGACAGAAGCGGAATTGTACGCGGGGCGCGGGATGCCGCGCAAGCTACTGAATTTGAAGAGTGCGGCCATGGATGGCCGCCCGTTTGATCTTCGCACCCCTGGACGGGCGCGCGAGCGCACCGATCAGCCGACGGTGAAGCTCTCGCCGCAACCGCATTCGCCGGTGGCGTTGGGGTTGTGGAACACGAAGCTGGCGTTGAGCCCCTGGCGCCGGAAATCGATCACGGTGCCGTCCACCAGGGGCAGGCTCTTGTCGTCCACCACCAGCGGCACGCCGTCCACCTCGAGCACGCGGTCGCCCTCGCCCGCGGCGGTGGCCAGATCCACCACGTAGCCGAAGCCCGAGCAGCCGGTGCGCTTCACGCCGAAGCGCACGCCGGCGGCGCCCGGCGTCTGCGCGAGGAACTGGCGCATGCGTTCGCTGGCGGCTGGGGTGATCGTGATGGTCATGGCGGACGGGGACTTCGTGCGGAACCTGGGATCGCGCGCACCGAAACGGTCGCGGCGCGCGCAGGGGCTACATTATCATGCCGGTTTGTCCACGCGCGCCACCGGACGCGCGTTCCAGCCATTCAGCGCCCGCGGCGGCGCACCCCACGGGAGTTTTCGACGATGACGGCGGCCACCACGGCATGCAGTGTGAAACAGGCGCTTTCCGGCCGGATCGCGGCCGGCAGCCCGGTGACCGTGCGCGGCTGGGTACGCACCCGGCGCGACTCCAAGGCCGGGCTGTCCTTCGTCAACGTCACCGACGGCTCCTGCTTCGACCCGATCCAGGCGGTGGTGCCGGCCACGCTGGCCAACTACGACAGCGAGGTGAAGCACCTCACTGCAGGCGCCGGCGTGATCGTCTCCGGCACGCTCGTCCCTTCGCAGGGCAAGGGCCAAGCATTCGAGATCCAGGCCGACCGCGTCGAGGTCACCGGCTTCGTGGACGATCCGGAAACCTACCCGATCCAGCCCAAGCAGCATTCGATGGAGTTCCTGCGCGAAGTGGCGCACCTGCGCCCCCGCACCAACCTGTTCGGCGCGGTGACCCGCGTGCGCCACACCATGATGACGGCGATCCACCGCCATCTCACCGGGCAGGGCTTCTTCTGGATCAACACGCCGATCATCACCACCTCCGACGCCGAGGGGGCCGGCGACATGTTCCGGCTGTCCACGCTGGACCTCGCCAACCTGCCGCGCGACGACAGGGGCAGGATCGACTTCCGCAAGGATTTCTTCGGCCGCGAGGCGTTCCTCACCGTGTCCGGCCAGCTCAACGTCGAGGCCTACGCGCTGGCGATGAGCAAGGTCTACACCTTCGGCCCCACCTTCCGCGCCGAGAACTCCAACACGCCGCGCCACCTCGCCGAATTCTGGATGGTGGAGCCGGAAATCGCCTTCGCCGATCTCGCCGCCGATGCCGACTGCGCCGAGTCCTTCCTCAAGGCGATCTTCAAGGCCGTGCTGGAGGAGCGCCCCGACGACATGGCGTTCTTCGCCGAGCGCGTGCAGCCGGACGCGATCAGCCGGCTGGAGAACTTCGTCGCCCAGCCGTTCGAGCGCATCGACTACACCGAGGCGGTGGAGATCCTCAGGAAATCCGGGCAGAAGTTCGAATATCCCGTAGCCTGGGGCATCGACCTGCAGACCGAGCACGAACGCTATCTCGCCGAGAAACATATCGGCCGTCCCGTGGTCGTAATGAACTACCCCGAAGCGATCAAGGCGTTCTACATGCGCCTCAACGACGACGAGAAGACCGTGGCCGCGATGGACGTGCTGGCGCCGGGCATCGGCGAGATCATCGGCGGCAGCCAGCGCGAGGAGCGGCTGGACTACCTCGACCGCCGCATGGCGCAGTTCGGCCTCGACCCCGTGACTTATGGCTGGTACCGCGACCTGCGCCGCTATGGCACGGTGCCCCATGCCGGCTTCGGCCTCGGCTTCGAGCGCCTGCTGGTCTACGTCTGCGGCCTGTCCAACATCCGCGATGCCATCCCCTATCCGCGTGCGGCGGGGACGGCCGAATTCTGAGTATCCCATGCGCATGAAGCACCGCATCCTCACTCTGTGTCTCGCCCTTGCCGCCGGCGCGCTGCTGGCCGGCTGCCACACCGTGAAGGAGCTGGTGCCGGCAAGTCTGGTGCCGCCCAACCTGCGCCCGCCGGAAAACAGCGACGACCAGCTCAAGCTGGCACAGCAGCGCCTGCTCGAGGCCACCCCCTGCTGCACCAGCTTCGCGGATTTCTCCTACCAGAACCTGCTGCCGTGGCAGCCCCAGCCGTTTACCCTGGGCCCCGGCAGCAGCGTGGCCAACATCAACGGCGCGCAGAGCTACTACCTCGCCTTCCGCCTGCCGGTGGGCGCCAAGCTGCCCTACCGCGTGGCGTTCAAGTCCGAATTGAACGGCCGCTGGCTGAAGTCCAGCTACCTGTTCGCACCCACCGTGGTGGTGCTGGACAGCGGCTTCCAGCCGATCGGCTCCAGCGCCGACATCCCGCTGTGCGAGCACATGGGCTGGAGCGACGCCGTCTCCGGCGCGTTCGGCAGCTATACCGTCGACAGCAAGCAGGCGCGCTACCTGCTCATCTACAGTTCGGCCGCGCAGCAGACGGGCAAGACCTACTGGGAGCAGTCGCCCGCGGCGTTCTCCAGCAACGCCACGCTGGACATGAACTCCAGCGGCACCTTCAGCGTGCCGCACGGACCGGACGGCACGATCTGGGTGGGCATGATGAACACCACCTACGCCAAGGCCGTGGACAACGCGATCTGCAAGAAGCCGCAGGAAGGCGACGGCGTGCTGAACACCTTGCGCAGCGCCCTGCCGCTGCCGTGGAGCAACAACACCAGCGACACCGTGAACGGCAGTGCCGTTGGACCCAAGGGCAGCTGACGTGCTGGCCATCTACCTGGGTCTCCTGGCGGCCGGCGTCGTCCTGTTCGTGCTGTCCTATGTCGCGCCGTTCCGCGTGGCCGCGCTGATGCGCCAGCGCCATCCGCAGCACTGGCAGGTGGTGGTGGAAGCCGCCGGCGGCAAGCTCGGCGCGCTGCGCACCTGGGTACGCATGCAGTACGTGCTGCGCTCGCCCGCCCTGCCCCTGCTGGACGATCGCGACATCAACCGCTGGCGCGGCATCTGGCGTTACAGCCAGTGGCTGGGCTGGCTGTGCTGGCTCGCCGCGCTGGCGATGCGCCTGCGCTGGGGCTGATCCGCGCCTTTCGAAAACGCCACGGGAGCGTGCCCATGCAACTGCAACTGGACGGTCGCCATGCCCTCGTCTGCGGCGCCTCGCAAGGCATCGGCCGTGCCAGCGCGATCGAACTGGCGCAGCTCGGCGCCGATGTCACCGTGCTGGCACGCCGCGCCGAAGCGCTGGAAGCCCTGGTCGCCGAACTGCCGCGCACACACGCCGCGCAGCGGCATGGGTTCCTCGCCATCGACGTGGGCGACACCGCCGCGCTGCACGCGCGGACCGCGGCGCTCGTCGACGCCGTACCGGTGCACGTGCTCGTCAACAACAGCGGCGGTCCGCCGCCGGGCAGCGTGCTCGATGCCACGCCGGAGGATTTCCTTGCCGCCTGGCGGCAACACCTCCTGGCCAGCCACACGCTGGTGCAGGCGGTGGTGCCGGCCATGCGCGCGGCCGGCTGGGGCCGTATCGTCAACGTGATCTCCACCTCGGTGCGCGAGCCGATTCCCGGCATCGGCGTCTCCAACGTCACGCGCGGTGCGGTGGCGAGCTGGGCCAAGACCCTGGCCGGCGAACTGGCCCCGTTCGGCATCACCGTCAACAACGTGCTGCCCGGCGCCACCCGCACGCCGCGCATCGAGCAGATCGTCGCCGCACGCGCGCAAAAGAGCGGCAAGCCGCCGACCGAGGTGCAGCAGGCGATGGAAGCCGAGGTGCCGATGCGCCGCTTCGCGGAGCCCGCGGAGATCGCCGCCGCGGTGGCGTTCCTCGCCTCGCCTGCCGCCGGCTACATCACCGGCGTCAGCCTGCCGGTGGACGGCGGACGCCTGCGTTCGCTCTGACGGCGGCAGGCATCGGGATCCGGCCAGGCAGGCCACCGGACGACTGCTGCGCGTTGGCGGACCCCGTCCCGGCATACGCCCGCGTCCGGTGCAATCGCGGACCACGCGGCGTAAGCTTGAGCGGATGCCTTCCACGCGCCTCGCCAACCTGATCGACGGTCGCCTTGCGCCGCCCCAGGCCAACCGCTGGCTCGACGTGTTCGAGCCGGCCACCGGCGAAATCTTCGCCCAGTGCCCCGATGCCGATGCCACCGACGTCGCCGCCGCGGTCGACGCTGCGCAACGCGCCGCGCCGGGCTGGGCCGCCACGCCGGCCGAGCAGCGTGCCGGCCTGCTGCATCGCCTCGCCGATTCGATCGAGGCCCGGCTGGACGAATTCGCCGTGCTGGAATCGCGCGACAGCGGCAAGCCGGTGAAGCTCGCACGCACCGTGGACATCCCGCGCGCGGTGAGCAACCTGCGTTTCTTCGCCGCCGCGGCCACGGCCTGGGGCAGCGAATCGCATGCGATGGCACTCGGCCAGCCGGACCAGGGCGCGATCAACTACACGCTGCGCCAGCCGCTGGGCGTGGTGGGCACGATCAGCCCATGGAACCTGCCGCTGTACCTTTTCACCTGGAAGATCGCGCCCGCGCTGGCCACCGGCAACGCGGTGGTGGCCAAGCCTTCGGAAGTGACACCGTGCACCGCCACGCTGCTCGGCGAACTGGCGATCGAGGCCGGCCTGCCGCCCGGCGTGCTGAACATCGTGCACGGCCGCGGCCCCGTGGTGGGCCAGGCCATCGTGGAGCACCCGGCGGTGAAGGCGATCTCCTTCACCGGCAGCACCGCCACCGGCGCGCAGATCGCCGCGGCGGCCGCCACGCGCTTCAAGAAGGTCTCGCTGGAGCTGGGCGGCAAGAACCCGGCCATTGTCTTCGCCGATGCCGACCTCTCGGACGCAAACCTCGACACCCTGGTGCGCTCGGGCTTCGCCAACCAGGGGGAGATCTGCCTGTGCGGCTCGCGCGTGCTGGTGCAGCGATCCATCTACGACCACTTCCGCGAGCGCTACCTCGCACGCGTGCGCGCCTTGCGCGTGGGCGACCCGAACGACGGCGCCAGCGACCTCGGCGCGCTGGTGTCAAAACCGCATCGCGACAAGGTGCTGGCCTGCCTCGCGCAGGCACGCGCCGACGGCGGCCGCGTGCTCTGCGGCGGCGAGGCGATGACGCTGCCCGGCCGCTGCGCCAACGGCTGGTTCGTGGCGCCCACGGTGATCGAGGCGCTGCCGAACGAAGCCGTCACCAACCAGCAGGAGATCTTCGGCCCGGTGGTGACGCTGATCCCGTTCGAGGACGAGGCGGAGGCGCTCGCGATCGCCAACGGCACCGGCTACGGCCTCGCCGCCTCGCTGTGGACACGCGACCTTTCGCGTGCACACCGGCTGGCCTCGCAACTGGAATTCGGCATCGTGTGGATCAACTGCTGGATGCTGCGCGACCTGCGCACGCCGTTCGGCGGCATGAAGCACTCCGGCCTGGGTCGCGAAGGCGGCGTCGAGGCGCTGCGCTTCTTCACCGAGCCGAAGAACGTCTGCATCCGTTACTGAAGGAAACCCGATGAACTCGCTGAAAGACCTGCTGGCCAACAACCGGCGCTGGGCCGCCGACGTCACCACCAAGGAGCCGGACTTCTTCGAGAAGCTGGCGCAGCAGCAGGCGCCGAAATACCTGTGGATCGGCTGCTCGGATTCGCGCGTGCCCGCCACGCAGATCGTGGACCTGCCGCCGGGCGAGATCTTCGTCCACCGCAACGTGGCCAACGTGGTGGTGCACACCGACCTCAACGCGCTCAGCACCATCCAGTTCTCGGTGGACGTGCTGAAGGTGAAGCACATCCTGGTGGTGGGCCATTACGGCTGCGGCGGCGTCGGCGCGGTGCTGAAGCAGTCGCGACTGGGCCTGATCGACAACTGGCTGCGCCACATCGGCGACGTGGCGATGAAGCACCCCGACAAGCTCGATCCCGCCACCGAGTTCGCGGTGCGCCACGCACGCCTGTGCGAACTGAACGCGATCGAGCAGGCGGTGAACGTGTGCCACACCACGGTGGTGCGCGAGGCGTGGGAGCGCGGCCAGCCGCTGGCCGTGCACGCCTGGATCTACGGTCTGGACAACGGCCTTATCCACGACCTCGGCCTGGACGTGCGCGACCACGAGCAGCTGCCGGGCGCCTATCAGGCTGCGCTCGCCGGCCTGGCCGAACGCTGGAAGATGCCGGCATGAACGGCATCGTGCGCACCGACGCGGCGCCGGCGCCGGTGGGCGCCTACCCGCATGCGCGGCGCGTGGGCGACCTGCTGTTCCTCTCCGGCGTGGGCCCGCGCCAGCCGGGCACGAACACGATCCCCGGCAACGTGTTGGACGCCGACGGCGAGCTGGTCGCCTACGACATCGAGGCGCAGTGCCGGCAGGTGTTCGCCAACGTGCGGGCGGTGCTGGATGCCAGCGGTGCGCGGTGGGAAGATCTGGTCGACGTCACCGTGTTCCTCACCGACATGGCGCGCGATTTCGCCATCTACAACAAGCTCTATGCCGAGCATTTCGCCGGCGTGGACGCCTGCCGCACCACGCTGGGCGTCACCGCCCTGCCCACGCCGATCGCGATCGAGCTGAAGTGCGTGGCGGCGCTGCGTCCTTGCGATCGTCCCTGATCGCAGGGAACGGACGGCTCGCCAGGCCCGGCCGCGCATTTCGGAACGCGCCCGCCGGTCATCCCCGCACCAACGAAAAAACCCGCCGGCGCGCCGGCGGGTTTTCGTGATTCCGGAACGTCGGCGATCAGCCGGCGCCGGCCGCCGGGGCGGCATCGGCCTTCTTGGCGGCCTTCTTGGCAACCTTCTTGTGATGCTTGTGGTGCTTGTGGGCCTTGTGGTGGCTGGCGACCTTGTGTTCGGAAGTCATGGCGTGCCCGGCGGCGGGAGCCGCGGTCTGCGGGGCCGCGGCCGGAGCAGCCTGCGGGGCAGCAGCCGGTGCCGCCTGCTGGGCCAGCACGGAACCGGAAAGGGCCACACCCGCGACAAGCAGAGAAGCAATGGCAAGCTTACGGATCATGATGGTGCGCCTCGATGTAATTGTTGTATCGCGAACCCGGCCGGAACCCGGCACCGCGGGTGGCGCGACAACTCCACGATAGCAGCATCGCAGGCGTACCAAGACTGAACGGTACAAGGATTCCCCGGGATGCGTCGACCGCGGATATCCGGGCTTCAGCTTGGTGACGACGCGCATAACAAACCCGTCCGCGCGACACCCGCGACCACCCACCGGAAACGCCGCGGTCAACACCGGCGCACGGCCGGAAGAAAGCCGGCGCCCGCCGCACACCGATCCGCAACAACGCCCTCAGAGCCCGAAACGTGCCGGCGCGTAAGGCCGCGGATCGAGCCCCGGCACGCCGCCGCACAACTGGTCAGCGACCAGTTCGCCGGTGGCGGCCGACATGCTCATGCCCAGCATGCCGTGCGCGGTGGCCAGATGCAGGTTGGACCAGCGCGTGCTGGGGCCGATGATCGGCACCTCGTCCACGCTCATCGGTCGCCAGCCCCACCATTCTTCCAGCCGCCGCGGGCCTTCGGGCTCGTGCAGTCCGGCAGCCGCGCCGCGGCGCAGCGCGTCGAGGCGGGCGCGGTTGAGGCCTTCGGCATAGCCGGAGAATTCCATCGTGCTGCCCAGCCGGTAGCCGCTGGCCCAGGTGGTGACGCAGACCTGCGCCTCGCGCAGCACCAGCGCATGGCGCGGTGCCCGCGTCGGCCGCGTGTAGGTGATCGAATACCCCTTGCCCGGCTGCATCGGCAGGCGCAGGTCCAGCGCTCGAGCCAGCAGCGGTGACCACGCTCCCAGCGCCAGCAGCACGCGCTCGGCCGCGAACACGCCGTGCGTGGTACGCACCTGCGCGATGCGGCTGCCATCGGTATCGAAACCCTCGACGCGGGTACCGCTCTCGATCGTGCCGCCCAGCTCGCGAACCCGCCGCACCAGTTCGTCGACGTAGCGGTCCGGCCGCAGCCGCGCATCGCCGGGATGGAACAGGCCGCCCGCCACGCCCGGCTTCAGCGCCGGCTCCATCGCCTCCACCGCGTCGCCGCGCAGGCGCCGCACCTCGACGCCGAGGCGGTCGAGCACGGTGGCATGGTGCCGCTCGTCGGCCGCCATCGCCTGCGCGCTGCGGTACACGTACAGCTCGCCTTCCGCGGCGAACTCGCAATCCAGCGGCTCGCTCCGCACCAGCTCGCCGATCAGCCGGCGCGAATGCTGCAGGATCGCCGAGCGCGCCGTGGCGGCGCGGTGGAAGTCGGCCCAATTGCAGTGCCGCGCGAAACCCAGCAGCCAGCGCAGCCGCGCTCCGTCGAAACGGGGATTGAGGTACAGCGGGGCATCGGTGCGCAGCATCGACCGCAACGCCACGCCCAGCGTGCCCGGCATCGCCAGCGGCGCGGCATGGCTGGGCGTGATCGTGCCGCAGTTGCCGTGCGACGCGCCGCAGCCGGGCGTGCCCTGCTCCAGCACGCGCACCGTGGCGCCGCGCTTGAGCAGGAACAACGCGCACGACAGCCCGATCACCCCGCCGCCGAGTATCAGCACATCCCCACGGGTCGTATCCATCCGGCCATTGTAGCCGCCTGCTGCGTCGCGTCATGCGCGGGCCGCAGGCAACGTGCACCATGCGAAAAGCCCTCCCCCAAGGCGGCAACCATGCTGGCCAGACATGCCGTTCGTGCAGGCTTCGTTGCCGCGCTGCTGGTTTGTGCCAGCGCCGCCGCGCAATCGTTCAGCCCCTCCGCGCTGAAGCTGCTGCAGGCGATGGAGCGGACGCCAACCACGCTGGCACGTTACCAGTACCTCGTCCGGACGACACCGACGCTGTCGCGCACAGACCAGCTGCTGGCGCTGCAGTTCATGGCCTTTTCGCAGAACGAGCTCGGCCTCTACGACCAGGCCGTGTTCGGCTTCCCGCTGAAGAACGAACTGCCCGGCGACCTCAAGCTGCCGACGCCGGCGGAGTGGAAATCGGCGGATGCCGTCGACGCCATCGCCGCACTCGCGGCGCACCGGCGCATCGTGATGGTCAACGAGGCGCATCACGACGCGCATACCCGGCAGCTCACGCTCGAGCTGCTGCCGCGGCTGCGCGCGCTGGGCTTCACCTACTTCGCCGCCGAGGCGCTGGGCAAGAACGACCCGGGCCTCGCCAAACGCGGCTATCCGGTGCGCAAGAGCGGCACGGAATACCTGCGCGACCCGATGTACGGCGACATCCTGCGCGAGGCGATCCGGCTGGGCTTCACCCTCGTCCCCTACGACAGCGCGCTCACCGGGCAGGCGCGCGAAACCGCCCAGGCCGAGACCTTGTACCGGAAGGTGTTCGCGAAGGACCCCGAGGCGCGGCTGTTCGTGCACGCCGGCTACGCGCATATCGACAAGACGCCGGGCCGCCTGGGCGAGTGGCATCCGATGGCGATGCAGCTGGAAGCGCTCACGGGGCTGGTGCCGCTGTCCATCGACCAGACCGACTTCCTCGAAACCGGCCTGGATGCCTCGGATGCCTACCACCGGCTAGCGCATGCCTTCCCGTCCGACAAGCCGGAGATCCTCCTGAACCGCCAGACCGGCCAGCCATGGAGCGCACGGCCGGCGGCCTACGACGTCAACGTGATCCTGCCGGCCACGCTCAGCATCGAGGCGTTCGGCAAATACAAATACGGCGGCAGGCTCGACTACGAACAAGCCGGCCTGCCGCACGTCCTCGCCTACAACGAGATGCGGCGGGCGGGCTGGCTCTCGCTGGACGGCACGCGATACCCCTACTCGATCGATACGACGCTGTGCAGGGGCACGGTCCCCTGTGTGGTCGATGCGCAGTACCTCGGCGAACCGGACGACGCCATCGCCGCCGACCGCTACGCGTTCATGGGCCCCACCGAGACGTCCAAACTCTATCTGCGCCCGGGTGCGTATCGGCTGCGCGCCAGCGACAGCGACGGCCATACGCTGTCGGAAAGCAACATCAAGATCGCGCCGCCCTAGCCCTTGCACCGAAAAGATTACGGATGTAGTCTTCGAAAGAACTACGTGCGTAATCCTTTGCAGGTGCAGCCATGCCGAATCCCGTTCCCGCAATCAGCGAATCCGAAAGCCGCGTGATGGAGGTGCTGTGGCGCAAGGCGCCGCAAAGCTCCGAGGAAATCGTCGCGACGCTGCAGCAGGACAGCGACTGGCACGAGAAGACCATACGCACCCTGCTCGGCCGCCTGCTCGGCAAGGGTGCGGTGAGCGCCGAGAAGGACGGCCGCCGCTACCTGTACTCGCCCGCGCTGAGCCGCGAACGGTGGCGGTCGCAGGAAAGCCGCAGCCTGCTCGACCGCGTGTTCGGCGGCCGGCTCGGCCCGCTGCTGGCGCATTTCAGCGAGCACGAGAAGCTCGGCGCGAAGGACGTCGCCGAACTGCGCAAGCTGCTCGACGCGATCGAGAAGAAGGAGCGCTGATATGGACGCGATCCTGTCGCGCAGCCTGCTGCTCGCCACCGCGGCATTGATCCTCGTGTTGCTGGTGCGCCAACCCGCGCGGCGAATCTTCGGCGCCACCCCCGCCTTCGGCCTGTGGGTGCTACCCGTGCTGGCGATGGCGCTGCCGTGGCTGCCGGGCCTGCCCGCGCGCTGGGCCATGCTGCCCGCCCTCAGGGTGCTGCCGGACGCCATCGCCGTCGGCAGCGCAGGCAGCCACGCCGCCGCGGACACGCCATGGTGGCGCTGGCTCTGGCTGGCCGGCTCCGCGGCGATGCTGCTGCGGCTGGCTGCGCAGTATCTGTGCCTGCGCCGGCAGGCGCGTCCGTTGCCGGAGACGCTGGTCGCCCGCTTGCGGCAGGAACTCCCCGGCCTCGATCCGCGCCGGCTGCGCCAGCATCCGGCCGGACCCGCCGTGCTGTGGGCGCCGCGCAGCCTGGTGCTGCTGCCGGCGGATTTCCTCGAACGCTTCGAGGCCGCCGAGCGGCGCCACGTGCTGCGCCACGAACTCACCCACCTGCGCCGCGGCGACGCGCTGTGGAGCCTGCTCGCCGAACTGGCGTTCGCGCTGCTGTGGTTCCATCCGCTGGCCTGGCTGGCCCGGCCACGCTTCCGGCTCGACCAGGAACTGGCCTGCGGCGAACACGTGCTGCGTCATGCGCCGCGCGACGAGGCGGGCTACGCCCACACCCTGCTGCACAGTGTCGGCCTGTCCCCGGCGCCGGCGTTGATCCCCTGGCTCGCCGAGCCCCAACTCAAGGAGCGACTCACCATGATCCAGCGTCGTCGTCCCGGCGCCCTGCGCCGCCGTTCGGGCTATGCCGCGCTTGCCGTGCTGATGGCCGGCAGCGTGTTCCTGGCGCAAGCGGCAACCAGCAGCCGCAAGGCCAGCCAGGACTTCTCCTTCGATGCACGCATCGAGCCGCACTATCCCGCGACGGCGATCAGGAACAAGGAACAGGGCACGGTGATCCTGAAAGTGCTGGTCGGCACGGACGGCAAGCCGCACCGGATCGATGTCGATCCGGCGACCCGGGCCACCGCGGACCTGGTGGAATCCGCCCGCGCGGCCGCCATGCAGTGGCGCTTCCGTCCGGCCCTGAGGAACGGCAAACCCGTCGCGGCTTATGCCCGCGTGCCGGTATCGTTCAGCCTGACACCGCTGCCCGACGGGATCAAAGTTGAGAAACAAAATTCGAAACAGACGAAAGCCATTTGATTTGCATGTGAATTATTGAGTTGATAACCTCGGTGCGTCTCACGCCGAGGTTATCTCGTGTATCCCTCGCCTGCTGCCCGATCCGCCACGACGCCTGCACGCACCGCACGGCTGGCGCTGCTGGCAGCCGCGATCGCCCTGCTCGCCGCCTGTGCCGGCGCTCCCCGCCGCGGCGGCACCGCCCCATCCACGCTCGCCAACGAACCCGCCCGCGGCCCCGACGGCGAGATCGCCGCCGCCAACGACGTGCTGTTCCGCGCGATGGCCCTGGTCGGCACGCCCTACCGCTGGGGCGGCAACAGCCCTGCCGGCGGTTTCGACTGCAGCGGCCTGGTCGACTACATCTACCGCCATGCCACCGGCCTCGAACTGCCGCGCACCTCCGGCGAAATGGCGGACATGGACGCGCGCAAGGTGAAACGCATGACCCAGCTGGTCAGCGGCGACCTGGTGTTCTTCGACATCGGCGGCCACATCAGCCACGTGGGCGTCTACGTGGGCAAGGGCCGCTTCGTGCATGCGCCGAATACCGGCGGCACGGTGCGGCTGGACGACATCGACGGGCCGTACTGGCGCGATCACTTCGCTTACGGGAGAAGGGTGCTGGACTGACCTCCCGGGCGGCCTGGCGAAGCGCGGGCCCGCCTGTCGCGGCACGAGCCGGGACGCCTTGGCCCGCTCCTCCGGTGCCCGGCAAGGCCCTGCCTATCACTTCGATTGAAAATTTAAATTGTACACAATTTAATTTTGCGCTTAAGGTACACCCGATGAAACGCCCCCCTTCCCCCGACCGCCTGCTTCTGGACCAGCAGTTCTGCTTTGCGCTCTACGCGGCCTCCCGCTCGGTCATCGGCCTCTACCGGCCGCTGCTGGAACCGCTGGGGCTCACCTACCCGCAGTACCTGGTGATGCTGGTGCTGTGGGAAAAGGACGGACTGACCGTGCGTGAACTGGGCCGACGACTGCAATTGGATTCAGGGACGCTGACGCCCCTGCTGAAGCGGTTGCAGGCGGCAGGCCTGGTTGATCGCCGGCGCCGCACGGAAGACGAACGCGAGGTGGATATCCGCCTCACCGACGCCGGCCTCGCCCTGCGCAAGCAGGCCAGCGACGTACCCGAATGCATGGCCCAGCGCCTGCAGCTCTCCCTGGAGCAGATGCAGACGCTGCGCGATGAACTGAAGCGACTCACCCGGCAACTCCACCCCATCCCCACCGAGGACTGACACCATGAACATCAGCAAGATTCTCTACACCGCGAACGCCACCGTGACCGGCGGCCGCGAAGGCCACGCCAGGAGCGACGACGGCGTGCTCGACCTGCAACTGGTCGTGCCCAAGGGCCTGGGTGGCCCGGGCGGCGCCGGCAGCAACCCGGAACAACTGTTCGCCGCCGGCTACGCGGCCTGCTTCGAGGGCGCGGTGCGCTTCGTGGCCCGCCAGAAGAACGTGGCGCTGAAGGAAGCCTCGGTGACCGCGCACGTGGGCATCGGCCCGCGCGAGCCGACGGGTTTCGGCATTGCGGTGAAGCTGGACGTCAGCCTGCCGGGCATCGACCGCGCCGTGGCCCAGGAACTGGCGGACACCGCGCATCGCGACATCTGCCCGTACTCGCATGCGACGCGCGGCAACGTGGACGTGCAGATCACGCTGGTTTGAGCTATGGCAGGGCGGGAACGACAACGGCGCCGGAAGGCGTCGTTGTCGTTCGGGCAGGAGAGGCTCGGCGCGGGCGCCTATCCCTCACGTCGGCCCTCTCCAGGACAGGAGCGGGTGAAGCGATGGACCGGGGCGACCAGCGAAGCGGCCTCGGTCGTCTCCGCCGCGACGGGGTGCGGCGTGGCCGCCATCCACGAGCGCGGGAATGGACTCCCCGCATGCAATCGCGGCGATTCCCGGTCCTGGATCCTTCGGACCGCTGCGCGCACTTCAGGCCGTCTTCTTTGAGTTGCTCTTCTTCGGCAGCTGCCAGAGAAAAGCAGCTCCGGCAGCACGTCGACACCCCACGGCGTCCCATGGAAGGCCCTTCGGTCGCAGGCAGCCACCCGGCGAACGCACGACAGCTGGAGAGCGAAGCGAACGACGGCCGCGCACCGGGTGCTGCCACAAAAAACATCGAGCGACCGGAACCACGGCCGAACCGCAACGTCATCGCGATGGGCCGCCCGAAGCCGGACCAGCATCAGGCCATCTGCCCCACTCCCCTCAACGAGAGCGGGGCAAGACAGGCATCAGTGCGCCTCGGCGCCCGGTGGATGCGCGTGGCCGTGCTTGAGCTCTTCCTCGGTGGCATCGCGCACTTCCTGGATCGCCACGTCGAAGTCCAGGGTCTTGCCGGCCATCGGGTGGTTGAGGTCCACGTCGATCGCGCTCATGCCCACCTTGTGCACGGTCACCGCTCGCTGGCCGCCTTCCTTCAGCGCCAGCACGGTGGTCATGCCGGGCTTGAGGTGTCTGGCGTTCTGGAAGTACTTCTTCGGCACGCGCTGGATCTGGCCTTCCTGGCGCTCGCCGTAGCCGTCGGCCGGGGCGATCGTCGCCTTGACGCTGTCACCGGCAGCGTGGTCTTCCAGCGCCTTCTCCAGCCCCGGAATCAGCTGGCCATGGCCCAGCAGGATCCACAGCGGCTCGCCGTTGTCGTGCGAGCTCTCCACCTTCGCGCCGTCCACCGTGAGCGTGTAGTGCAGCGCGACGACTTTGTCCTTGCCAGCCTTCATTGCCTGTCTCTCGTGATGATGCAAAGGGCGTGATTCTATCAGGACGCGCGGTCGCCGAAGTCCACTCCGCGCGCCTCCGGCCCCAGCCACACCAGCGCGGCAAGCAGCATGGCCACCACCGCGATCCACAGCGACATCGCCCAGGCGAGATCGTCGCCATGCCGGTGCGCCAGCCAGGTCTGCGCGGTGGCGGTGCCGGCGGCGAGCAGGTTGCCCAGCTGGTAGGCGAAGCCAGGCAGGGTGCCGCGCACGGCAGCCGGCGAGAGCTCGTTGAGGTGGCTGGGCACCACGCCCCAGGCCCCCTGCACCATCACCTGGATCAGGAAGGCGCCGAGGCCGAGCAACAGCAGCGAGCCGCCATGCGTCCACAGCGGAATCACCGGAATCGCCAGCAGCGCCGCCGCGATCATCGCCCGGCGACGGCCGGCACGTTCCGACCACGCGCCGAAGAACAGGCCGCCCGCCAGCGCGCCGAGGTTCAGCAGCGCCACCAGCAGGAAGGCCGCGCCCGAACCGGAGGGCAGGTGCAGGTCCACTTCCTCGAAGGTGTGGTACATGTCCTGCGAGCCGTGGCTGAAGGCGTTGAACGCGGCCATCAGCACGATCATGTAGGCGAACAGCTTCCAGTGCCCGCGCATCGCCTCGCGCATGCCGGTCTTGCCGCCCGCGTGCCGCCCCGCCCGCCACACCGGCGACTCCGGCACCTTGCGCCGGATGTACAGCACCAGCAGCGCCGGCAGCGCACCCACCACGAACAGGCCGCGCCAGCCGATCGCGTCCACCAGCAGCCAGTTCACCAGCGCGGCGAGGAAGAAGCCGCAGGGGTAGCCGCTCTGCAGCAGGCCCGAAACCGCGCCGCGCGACTTCGGCGGAATCGACTCCATCGCCAGCGAGGCACCGATGCCCCACTCGCCGCCCATCGCCACGCCGAACAGGAAGCGCAGCACCAGCAGCATCGCCAGTGAAGTCGAGAACGCGGTGGCCAGCTCGAACAGCGAGAACAGCACCACGTCCAGCATCAGGATCGGTCGCCGCCCGTAGCGGTCTGCCAGTCGCCCGAAGACCAGCGCGCCCAGCGGCCGCGCCGCCAGGGTGAGGAACAGCGCGAAGGTGACCTCGGTGTTGCCGACGTCGAACTCCCTGGCGATGGCCACGATCACGAAGGTGAGCAGGAAGTAGTCGAACGCATCCAGCGTCCAGCCGAGGAAGCTGGCCAGCACGGTGTGGCGCTGCTCGTGGTTCAGCTCGCGCAGGGACGACAGTAGCGACATGGCTCGGCATTCCGCGGGGCGACGGCGCAGGCTAGCATGGCGCCACGCTTGCCCCCACCGCAGGCAGCCGGCACCATCGCCACATGCTCGCTCGCGAAGCCACCGACCCGCTGCTGCTCGACCGCGTCGCCCGCCGCGCCATCGCGCGACGCTACGCGGGTCGCTTCTACCGCGGCTACGCGCAGGGCAAGCTGGCCGGCGACCCGGTCTATGCCGCCGTGGCCGGGATGCTCGCGGCCGCACCACCGCGGCCGCTGCTCGACATCGGCTGCGGCCTGGGGCTGCTCGGCCAGTATCTGCACGAATGCGGCCTGCTGCATGGCTACCTCGGCGTCGATTTCCATGATCGCCGCGTCGCGGCCGGCCGCGCCGCCGGTGCCAGGCTGTCGCCGCCGCTGGAGTTGCGCTGCGGCGACGCGGCGCAATTGCCGGCATTCCAGGGCCACGTGGCGCTGCTGGACATGCTGCACTACCTGCCCGCGCCGCGGCAGGCCGCGCTGCTGCACGAAGCAGCCACGCGGCTCGCGCCCGATGGTCTGCTGCTGATCCGCAACGTGCTGCGCGAGGCGAACTGGCGTTTCCATGCCACCCGGGCCGAGGAATGGTTCCTGCGCGTCAGCGGCCAGATGCGCGTGGGCGCCCAGCACTACCCCGACGCAAACGAGATCCGCGCACCACTCGCCGCGCTGGGCCTGACGGTGACGGTGCAGCCGCTGTACGGCCACACGCCGTTCAACAGCTACCTGATCGTGGCGCGGCATCCCTCCTGAACCGCAGCGCGCCGCCGCCAGACAGCGGCGCGGCCATCGGCTACAATGCCGGAACGGCCCTCCGCCGTTGGTGGCTTTGCCGCCTCCCTTTCCCCAAGATCGCAACACGGTCCGCATCGACGACTCCGGGTTGCACAGGAGTCTTTTCATGTCTTTCGAATCGCTGGGCCTCGCGCCCGCGTTGCTGCGTGCGCTCGCCGAACAGGGCTACGCCGAACCCACCCCCGTGCAGGCCGGCGCGATCCCGCTGGTGCTGGCCGGCCACGACCTGCTCGCCGCGGCGCAGACCGGCACGGGCAAGACCGCCGCGTTCGCGCTGCCGCTGCTGCACAAGCTGGCCGGCGCCGGCCCGACCATGACGCACCGCCCGCGCGCGCTGGTGCTCACGCCCACCCGCGAACTGGCCGCGCAGATCCTCGACAACGTGCAGGCCTACGGCAAGCACCTGCGCATCAGCGCCGCTACCGTCTTCGGCGGTGTCGGCATGGGCCCGCAGATCAACGCGCTGCGCCGCGGCGTGGACATCGTGATCGCCACGCCGGGCCGCCTGATCGACCACATGCAGCAGCGCACGATCGACCTGTCCGGCGTCGAGACGCTGGTGCTGGACGAGGCCGACCGCATGCTCGACATGGGCTTCCTGCCCGCGCTGAAGCGCATCCTCGGCGCGCTGCCGAAGCAGCGCCAGACCCTGCTGTTCTCCGCCACCTTCGCCCCCGAGATCAAGGCGCTGGCGCTGCAGTTCATGCACGCCCCCCGCGAGGTCACGGTGACGCCGCCAAACACCGTGGCCGCCACGGTGAGCCACCATGTGCACCCGGTGGATGCCGAGCGCAAGCGCGAGCTGCTGCTGCACGTGCTGGCGCAGGACAGCCGCCGCCAGACCCTGGTCTTCAGCCGTACCAAGCACGGCGCCGACAAGCTGGTGAAGTACCTGGAGCACGCCGGCCTGCGCGCGTCGGCGATCCACGGCAACAAGAGCCAGAACAACCGGACGAAAGCCCTGGGCGACTTCAAGAGCGGCCGCATCACCGTGCTGGTGGCCACCGACATCGCCGCACGCGGCATCGACATCGACCAGTTGCCGATGGTGATCAACTACGACCTGCCTATGGTGGCCGAAGACTACGTGCACCGCATCGGCCGCACCGGCCGTGCCGGCAGCGAAGGCATGGCGGTGTCGCTGGTGAGCCACGACGAATCCGGCCTGCTGCGCGACATCCGCAGGCTGCTCAAGGACGAGATCGCGATCTCCGTCATGCCCGGCTTCGAACCCGCCACTCCGCTGCGGCTGGACGCCGGCGCGCCCCGACCGAAGCAGGGCCAGCGCCAGCTGCGCGCGCCGCAGCGTGGGCAAGGCGGACAGCCGCAGCGCCCGCAAGGTACGTCGCAGGCGCATCGCCCGCACGGCCACGCGCAGAAGCAGGGCAACGGCGAGCACGCCGCCGGCAACCGCAAGCGTCGCCGCCGGCCGCGTCCCGCCGCGAACGCCTGATGGCGCCGGCTCAGCCGTCCGGCCGGATCCGGGCGGTGAGCACGTGGTCCTCCCACACGCCGGCGATCTGCAGGTAGCGCTTCGCGTAACCCTCGCGCTCGAAACCCAGCCGCGCCAGCAGGCGCGCGCTGCGCTCGTTGCGCGGCATGTGGTTGGCCATCACGCGGTGCAGGCCCAGTTCGCCGAAGGCCCAGGCCAGGCCGGCCTGCAGGGCCTCGTGCATGATCCCCTGCCCTTGCGCACGCGCCGCCACGCCGTAGCCGAGGTGACAGGCCTGGAACGCGCCGCGCACCACGTTGGCGAGAGTGAAGGTGGCGAGGATTTCCGTCTCTTCGCGGTCGAACACCAGCAGCGGGTAGCCGCGGTCGAGCCGGGCATGCTCACGGACCTCGGCGATGGACTGCAGGCAGTGTTCCAGCGTGTAGAACGCCTCCTCGCGCAGCGGCTCCCACGGCGACAGGTGCGCGCGATTCGCCACGCGATGGCGCAGCAGTGCCGGCGCATCCGCCTCCCCGGCGAGACGGATGCAGGTGCGTTCGGTGTGCAGCCGCGGCGAAACGCCCACCTCAGCGCTCCTGGTCCGTCGGCCGCATCAGCACTTCGTTGATGTTGACGTGCGAGGGCCGGCTCACGCAGAAGGCGATCACCTCGGCCACGTCCTGGCTCTGCAGCTGGCGCATGCTGTCGGCCCACGCGTTGAGCGCGTCCTTCGTGGCGGCATGGCCGATGTGCTCGCGCAACTCCGTCGCCACTGCGCCCGGTTCGATCACGCTGACGCGGATGTTGTCCTTGTACACCTCGCGACGCAGCGCCTCGGAGAACGCCACCACGCCGAACTTGGTGGCCGCGTAGCCGCCCGCATTCGGGTTGGCGATGCGGCCGGCGGTGGAGGAGATGTTGACGATGTGGCCGTCGCGTCGCGCGCGCATGCCGGCCAGCGCCGCCTGCGTGGAAGCGATCAGGCCAAGCACGTTGAGTTCCAGCATGCGCCGCCAGCGACCGAGGTCGGCTTCGGCGATCGGCTCCAGGTACATCACGCCGGCGTTGTTGACGAGGATGTCCAGACGGCCGAAATGCTGCTCGGTTTCGTGCACGATGCGCTGCGCGTCCGCCTCGTCGGCCAGGTCGGCCACCAGCACCAGCGGCTCGGTACCGAGCTCACCCAGTTCCTTCGCCAGCGCATCCAGCCGGTCGCGGCGGCGCGCCGCGATCGCCACCCTGGCGCCGTGCCGCGCCAGTTCCAGCGCGGTGGCCTCGCCGATGCCGGAGGAAGCGCCGGTCACCAGCGCGATGCGGTCTTTCAGACGGCTCTGCATGTTTCTCTCCCGATGGAAGGCGTGGGGACTGGTACAATGCCGGCCATTCTCCCGCATGCCGTCGCGCATGCCACCCCGAGGTACCCCATGTCCGCCCCGTCCCCCGACTCCGCCCCGGCTTCCGCCGGCTTCGGCGCGCTTGCGCTTTCGCCCGAGGTGCAGCAGGCGCTGGCCGACGTGGGCTACGAGTCGCCCTCGCCGATCCAGGCCGCCACCATCCCGCCGCTGCTGGAAGGCCGCGACGTGCTGGGCCAGGCGCAGACCGGCACCGGCAAGACCGCCGCGTTCGCGCTGCCGATCCTGTCGCGCATCGACCTCAAGCCCGGCAAGCCGCAGGCGCTGGTGCTGGCGCCCACGCGCGAGCTGGCGATCCAGGTGGCCGAGGCATTCCAGCGCTACGCCGCGCACCTGCCCGGCCTGCAGGTGCTGCCGATCTATGGCGGGCAGAGCTACGGCCCGCAGCTGCACGCGCTGCGCCGCGGCGTGCAGGTCATCGTCGGCACGCCCGGCCGCGTGATCGATCACCTGGACAAGGGCACGCTCGACCTCTCCGAACTGAAGTACCTCGTGCTCGACGAAGCCGACGAGATGCTGCGCATGGGCTTCATCGACGACGTGGAGAAGGTGCTGGAAGCCACCCCGCCCACCCGCCAGGTGGCGCTGTTCTCGGCCACCATGCCGGCGCCGATCCGCAAGATCGCGCAGAAGCACCTGAAGGAACCGGTCGAGGTCACCATCAAGGCGGCCACCACCACCGCGGCGAACATCCGCCAGCGCTACTGGTTCGTCAGCGGCCTGCACAAGCTGGACGCGATGACGCGCATCCTCGAAGCCGAGCCGTTCGACGCGATGATCGTGTTCGCGCGCACCAAGCAGGCCACCGAGGAACTGGCCGAGAAGCTGCAGGCACGCGGCCTCGCTGCCGCCGCGATCAACGGCGACATCGCCCAGCCGCAGCGCGAGCGCGTGATCCAGCAGCTGAAGGACGGCAAGCTGGACATCCTGGTCGCCACCGACGTGGCGGCGCGCGGCCTCGACGTGGAGCGCATCAGCCACGTGCTGAACTACGACATCCCCTACGACACCGAGAGCTACGTGCACCGCATCGGTCGCACCGGCCGCGCGGGGCGCAGCGGCGAGGCGATCCTGTTCGTCACGCCGCGCGAGAAGGGCATGCTGCGCGCGATCGAACGCGCCACGCGGCAGAAGATCGACGAGATGAAGCTGCCCACCGTCGAGGCGGTAAACGACCAGCGCATCGCGAAGTTCAAGCAGCGCATCAGCGACACCCTCGCGACCGGCGAGCTGGAGCTGTTCCAGCAGCTGATCGAGCAGTACGAGCAGGAGCACGACGTGCCCGCCATCGAGATCGCCGCCGCGCTGGCGCGCATCGCGCAGGGCGATCGTCCGTTGCTGCTGACGCCACCGCCGAAGCGCGAACCTGCGCCAGGCGAACACACCGGACACCACGACAGACCCGAGCGCGGCCAGCACCATGAACGCCCCGGGCGCGAGCATCATGAGCGTCCGCGCGCCGCCGGGCACCCGCCGCGTCCGCATCACACCGAGGCCGGCAAGATCACCTACCGCATCGAGGTGGGCCACGAGCACGGCGTGAAGCCCGGCAACATCATCGGCGCCATCGCCAACGAGGCGGGACTGGACAGCCAGTACATCGGCCGCCTCAGCATCCGCGGCGACCACAGCCTGATCGACCTGCCCGAAGGCATGCCGAAGGAAATCTTCGAGCACCTGAAGAAGGTCTGGGTGGCGCGCCAGCAGCTGCAGATCCACGCGTGGGACGGCAAGGACGACACCAGCACCGGCGAACAGGGCTCCCACCCTGCCCGTCGCCCCGGCGGTTTCCGCAAGCCGGGCGGCTTCAAGCCCGGTCCGCACAAGCCCCGCGCGCACGGCGGCAAGCCTCCGCGCAAATAAGCTGCCGCCGCCCTTTCCATCGCTGGCGGTAGGGGGCGGCGTTCGCGGGCGGCAACGCAGCGTTCCCGACGCAACCGCTGCAAATGCGCCGGCAGCCCCCACCATGCAGCGATCCCCTGCGAGGAGATCCGCCATGCCTGCCCTGCCCAGCCTGTATGTCTCCCACGGCTCGCCGATGACCGCGCTGCAACCCGGCGCCACCGGCGCGCGGCTGGCGGAACTGGCGCAGGCGCTGCCGCGCCCCGCGGGCATCGTGATCGCCAGCGCACACTGGCTGGCGCACTCGCCGCTGGTGGGCGGCGCGACGCAACCGGAAACCGTCCACGACTTCCACGGCTTCCCGCCCGAGCTGTACCGGCTGCGCTACCCTGCGCCGGGTGCACCGGCGCTCGCCGCACATGTGGTTGACCTGCTGGACCGGGCCGGCCTCGCGCCGCAGCTCGATCCGCAACGCGGGCTGGACCACGGCGTCTGGGTGCCGCTGCGCCTGCTCTATCCCGCGGCCGACATTCCGGTGGTGCCGCTGTCGATCCAGCCCGGGCTTGGTCCCGCGCACCAGTACGCCGTGGGCCGTGCGCTGGCGCCGCTGCGCGAGGAAGGCGTGCTGGTGATCGGCTCGGGCAGCATCACCCACAACCTGCACGACTTCCGCGCCGGCTACAGCAGCGAGCGCGAGGCACCCTACGTGCGCCCCTTCACCGGCTGGATCGAGCAGAAGCTCGCCGCGCGCGACGTCGACGCCCTGCTCGACTACCGCCGCCAAGCACCGTTCGCCCAGCGCGCCCACCCCACCGACGAGCACCTGCTGCCGCTGTTCGTGGCACTCGGGGCGACCGGCGACGGCGCGAGCGCGCAGCGCATCGACGCCGGCATCGACCTGGGCTTCCTCGCGATGGACATCTACCGATTTGACGGAGCGCAAGCCGCCGGTTGACCCTCTGCGGCAGACATGCCAGCTTGCACGGTGCGGCCCCGCTGCCGCGATCAGGGACAGAACGCGATGCCGGTAACCAGACTGGGTGGCCTGCTCGGATGCATGGTCGTGATCGGTGGCTTCCTGCTCTGGCACTACGGCCGCAACGCCACCATGCCCACGCTGGCCGAGGAAGCCCGGCTCGCGCCGCCGGCAACGGCCACCGCCGTGCGCTTCAAGCCTGGCGCGTGGGCCTGCACCGGCGAGGAATTCAAGCTGCAGGTGTCCGACCGCGGGAGCTATTACGCCACCCCCGTGGTGACGAGGATCGTCGGTGGGCCGCCCGAGTTCTGCCGCGCAGTCGACACCAGCCGCGACTACGCGCTGCCGGCGCAGACTGCGCACGGCATGGGCGCCGACACGCCCTGCGCGGATCGCAGCTGCGTGGCCTTCGTCGCGCGCGTGGCGGTGGACGGCCGCGACTGCGACTGGACGCTGTACGCGCCGAACAGCTTCATCGCCGCGACGCGCTGATCGCCGTGCGGCCGGATGCGGCCAGCCGCACGGCGACTCCCATTCTCCGTCACTTCACGACGACGGTGCCGGTCATGAACGGATGCACCGTGCAGAAGTACACGTAGGTACCCGGCTTGCCGAAGCTGACTTCGTAGCGGTCGTTGCTGTCCAGTGCCTTCGACGGCGCGAACTGCCCGTTCGCGCTGACCACGGTATGCGGCTCCTCGTCGCGGTTGATCCACGTCACCTTGGCGCCCACCGGCACGGTCAGCGTCTTCGGCATGAACATGAAGTTGTGGATCTCGATCTGGTTCGATTTCGGCGTGGCCGCGACGGCGGCCGTCGCCCAACCGCCCATGGCCAGCACCAGGCATGTGGTGCAGACGAGGCGCCTCATGCCATTGCCTCCTCGGTGACGGCCAGTACGTCCCGGCCCTGCACGTGCCGCACGCTGCGGATGCCGAGGTAGCTGCGCAGCCGGTCGGGCGTCACGCCCTGCAGCGGCCCCGGCGCCGGCCCCACGCCGGGCGGCGGCTGCGGGTAGGCCGTCGAACGGGCGGTGTAGAACGTGATGTTGCCTTCCACCTTCTGCTGGATCTGGTGGATGTGGCCGTTGAGCACGCTGACCGAGCCGAAACGGCGCAGGTAGCCCATCGCCGCCAGGCTGTCGTCGGTCCCCCAGCCCCAGGCCGGATACAGCGACCACATCGGCATGTGCGCGAACACCAGCACCGGCGTCTCGGCGGACAGCGGCGCCAGATCCTTCTTCAGCCACGCGAGCTGCTCGGCGCCCAGCCAGCCCAGTCCGCCGGCCTTGAGGTTCAGCACGTTGACCAGGCCCACGAAGTGCACGCCGTGGTGGTCGAAGCTGTACCAGCCGCCAGGCTGCTGCTTCTCGCCGAAGCGGCGGAAGAACTCCGCGCCGTTGTCGCCGATCACGTCGTGCTCGCCCGGTACATAGAACACCTTGCCCTTGCCGGCGCGCGATTCCTGCATGATCCCCTCCACGGTGGCGAACTGGTCCGCGCGCGACAGGTGGGTGAGGTCGCCGGTATGCAGCAGGAAATCCGGGCGCACCGGCAGCGCGTCGACCTGGGCCAGCGCGGCGCGCAGCGTCGCGGCCGGGTCCGGGTTCGGCGCCAGGTGGAAGCCGATATGCGAATCGCTGACCTGGGCGAAGCTGAAGGTGGCGTCCTTCGCCTCGATGCCCGCGTCGGCACCCAGGGTACGCGCCTGCAGCACGCCGCCTTTCATCATCAGCAGGGTGCCGGCGCCGGCCCAGGCCATGCATTTCAGGAATTCGCGGCGATCCGGGTTCTTGTTGTCGTGCGGGTCTGACATGCTCGTTCGCTCCGTGCGGGCGCGGAAGGCGCCCTTCGCCATGCATTACCGGGCGCCCCGGCGGCCTATTCCGGTTTCTTCGCGCCGGGAATAAAGTCGCCGCCAGCGCGGTAATCCCATCCATGCCCAGCGAAGCGCCAGCCGCATCCCCATCGCCGCCGCCCGTCATCGGCGCACGCTTCGAAGCCGTGGTGTTGCCATGGCTGGACGCGGCATGGAACCTCGCGCGCTGGCTCGCCCGCGACGATGCCGACGCGCAGGACGTGGTGCAGGAGGCAATGCTGCGCGCGCTGCGCTACTTCGACAGCTTCCGCGGCGGCGACGCGCGCGTGTGGCTGCTCGCCATCGTGCGCAACACCTACTTCACGCTGCGCGCGAAGACGCCGCCCGAGCACCTGCTCGAACCGCTGGACGAGGACGCGCATCCGCTCGTCGACGAGCAGGCCTCGCCGGAGGCGCTCACCCTGCTTGCGGTCGACGTCGGCTCGCTGCGGCGGGCGCTGGAGCGGCTGCCCCCGCCATGGCGCGAAGCGATCGTGCTGCGCGAGCTGGAGGAATGCTCCTACAAGGAAATCGCCGCCATCACCGGCCAGAAGATCGGCACCGTGATGTCGCGGCTCGCCCGCGCCCGCGAGCGGCTGAAACTCGAACTGTCCCATCACGCCGGGGAGGCGCGCCGCCATGATCTGCGCTGACGCCCGACTGCTGCTGCACGCCTATATCGACGACGAACTCGACGTCGCGCAGAGTGCGGCGATGGCCAGCCATCTGCAGGATTGCGCGGCCTGCGCCACCCGCGTGCGCGAACACGAACGGCTGCACCGGGCGCTGGCGCAACCGGAACTGTACCGACGCGCGCCGGCGGCGCTGCGCGAGCGCTGGACGCCGCGGCACGACGCCGCCCCGCCGGCAACCGTCGCGCGCCCGCGGCGCGCTCCCGTCGCCTGGGCGCTGGCGGCGGGCTTCGCCGGCGCGCTGCTGCTGGCCACGCCGCTGCACTTCGCCATGCAGCAACGCAATGCAGCCGGCGAAGCGCTGGTCGACGAGGCGGTGTCCAGCCACCTGCGCGCGCTGCAGCCGCAGCACCTGGTGGACGTGGTGTCGACCGACCAGCACACGGTGAAGCCGTGGTTCGACGGCAAGCTGGATTTCTCGCCGCGGGTGGTGGACCTGGCCGGTGCGGGCTTCCCGCTGGTAGGCGGCCGCCTGGACGCACTGGACGGCCACAGCGTGGCGGCGCTGGTGTACCGCCGCCACCTGCACATCATCAGCGTGTACGAATGGCCCGCCGCCTCGGCGGAGGCCAGCACCACCCAGCGCGAATCGCGCCACCACGGCTACACCGTGCTGCGCTGGACCCGCGACGGCATGCATTACGTCGCCGTGTCCGACGTCGACCCCGCCGCCTTGCGCGAATTCGCGCAGGAACTGCGCCAGGCCCCCGGCGGCGGCGACGCGCGCTAGGCGCTCCCGGGCAGCGGCGGAGGGTTCGAGCCCGCGGAATCGATCCAGTCTTCCGGCGTCAGCGGCTGCAACCCGTGGGCGATGCGCCCCTTGTCGCACTGCGGGCTGTGCCGGCCGAATTCCCAGGACGGCTCCACCTCGCGGCACACCGAGGGCTTGATCGGGTGGATGCCGCAGTGCGCGGCCACGCCGATCTCACCCGCCAGCGCCACGCAGCGCGGCGTCTTCGACTGCGTGCCGCGCATCACCACGCGGTGCGGATCGAGCTTCTCGGTGAGTGCGACGGGCACCGTGCCGCCCAGCGACGGATCGGTTTCGGACCAGTGGAAGGCGATGCGGAAATGGGCGCAGCAGGCGCCGCAACTCAGGCAGGGGTGGCTCATGCAGGCCGGGACAAGCGCACCCCGAGGCGCGCGGCGGACGGATTCTAGAGCCGGCCGCCAAGGCGCGGAAGAGGCCCCCCGGGCACCGCGTCGTTCACCCCGGGCCGAGGCCGCAAGAGACGGGTGCGGGGGAGCAACCTCAGGGGATGGCTGCGCCCGGAGCGGTGCCGCGGCCTCGGGGCTCGCCAGCGAAGGTATTGCAGCTGCGGATGTCGCCGCTGGCCATGCCGGCCTTGAACCATTTCACCCGCTGCGCCGAGGTGCCGTGGGTGAAGGAATCGGGCACCACGGTGCCACGTGTCTCGCGCTGCAGCGTGTCGTCGCCGATCTGGCTGGCCGCGTTGAGCGCGGACTCCACGTCGCCCGGCTGCAGCCACTGCAGGCGCTGCTCGGTGCGGTTGGCCCACACACCGGCAAAGCAGTCGGCCTGCAGCTCCTGGCGCACCGAAAGACCGTCGGCGCCGTCCATCGGCACGCCCTGGCGCTCAAGCTGGCGCACCCTGCCGAACACGCCCAGTTCGTTCTGCACGTGATGGCCCACCTCGTGCGCGATCACGTACGCGCGGGCGAAGTCGCCGTTGGCATGGAAACGGTCCTGCAGCTCGCGGAAGAAGTCCAGGTCCAGGTAGATCTTCCGGTCGCCCGGGCAATAGAACGGGCCCACCGCGGTGGAGGCTGCGCCGCAGGCGGTGTTCACGCCGCCGCTGAACAGCTCCAGCGTCGGATCGGTGTAGTCGCGCCCCGCCGCGGCGAAGAGGTCTCCCCAGGTCTTCTCGGTGGAACCGAGGATCTTCGCCACGAACAGCTTCTGCTGCGGATCGACCTGGGCCGGCTGGCCGGTCGTGGCGGGTACGGAACCGTCCGGCTGGCCGCCCTGCAGCAGCGCCAGCGGGTTCCTGAAGAACACCCAGCCGAGGATCGCCAGGATCAGGATGCCACCCAGCCCCAGCCCGCGGCCGCCGCCGAAGCGCGGGCCGCCGCCACCGCTGTCGTCGACCTCGACATTGCTGCTGGTCTCGCCCTTCTGCCAGTCCATGCCTGCGCTCCTCTGCGCTGCCCGTGGCGACGATAGCGCCTCGCCCGCCGCCGGACCAAACCGCTACAGTAGGCGCCTCCCTCCGGACGAGACCCGCCATGCTCCAGCAACTGCCTGCCCTGGTCACCCTGCTCACGGTGCTGCTGATGGCCGGCACCGCCTTCGCGGTGGGCCACGCCCGGGTGAAGTACGGCATCAAGGCACCCGCCACCAGCGGTCACCCCGCGTTCGAACGGGCGTTCCGGGTGCAGATGAACACGCTGGAGGCGGCGGTGATGTTCCTGCCGCTGCTGTGGCTGGCCGCGCACTACGGCCTGGGCGGCTGGGCCGGCATCGCGGGGCTGGTGTGGGTGGCCGGGCGCACCTGGTACGCCGCGGCCTACCTCAGGGAGGCCAGCAAGCGCGAAGGCGGCTTCACGCTGGGCGCGCTGGCGTGGATCGCCGTACTGGTGTTGGCCGTCATCGGCGCGGGCCGCGCGCTGCTCGCCGCCTAGGCTCCCTCGGGCAGCACGCGCAGGCGCCCGATGCGCGCGCCGTCCATCGCCACCACCTCGAATTGCAGGCCCTCGCTGGCGAAACGGTCGCCCTGTGCAGGCAAGCGGCCCAGCCGTTGCAGCACATAGCCCGCCAGGCTGGAGAAGCTGTCGTCGCTGCTCAGGCGGTGGCGCAGCAGGTGCTCCACCCGGCGCAGGTCGAGGCTGGCGTCCAGCAGCCAACTGCCGTCGCTCTCCTGCACCGCGGCGGGGTCGCCGCTGTCCTCGTCCGGAAACTCGCCGGCGATCACCTCCAGCACGTCGGCCGGCGTGACCATGCCGAGCACGCTGCCGTACTCGTCCACCACCAGCGCCACCTGCAGCGGCGCGCGACGGAATTCGTCGATCAGGCGCAGCACGCTCAGCGACTCCAGCACGCTCATCGGCTTGCGCACGACGCTGTCGATGTCGATGCGGCCGTGTTCCAGCAGGCTGGCCAGCAGGTCGCGCGAAGTAGCCACACCGATCAACTGGTCGAGGTCGTCACCGGCCACCGGCAGCCAGTGGTGGCTGGAGGCGGTGACCTCGGCGCGCAGCTTTTCGGCATCCTCGCGCGGATCGATCCAGCTGATCTCCGGCCGCGGCGTCATGATCGAGCGCACCGGCCGGTGGGCGAGGTCGAGCACGCCCTGCACCATCGCCAGCTCGTCCTTGCCGAACACCGCGCCGCCGCTCTCGGCCGCCACTGCGGCAGCCTTCGGCACGTCCTCCTCGTCCTCGCCACCGGCACCGAGCAGGCGCAGCACCGCCTTGGCCGTGCGGTCGCGCAGCGTGCGCGAGCTGCTGAACAGGCTGCGCTGGCGATTGCGGCGCATGGTCTGGTTGAACGCCTCGATCATGATCGAGAAGCTGATCGCGGCGTACAGGTACCCCTTCGGAATGTGGAAACCGAAGCCTTCGACGACCAGGCTGAAGCCGATCATCAGCAGGAACGACAGGCACAGGATCACCACCGTGGGCCGCTCGTTGATGAAGACGGTGAGCGGCTTGCTGGCGCCGATCATCAGGATCATCGCGACCACCACCGCGACCATCATCACCGTGAGGTGGTCGACCATGCCCACCGCAGTGATCACCGAATCCAGCGAGAACACCAGGTCGAGCGCCACGATCTGCGCCACCACCAGCCAGAAGCGTGCCCGGGCGCGCTCGCCCGCGTCGCGCTCGTCGCCGGCCTCCAGCCGCTCGTGCAGCTCCAGGGTGGCCTTGAACAGCAGGAAGGCGCCGCCCAGCAGCAGGATGATGTCGCGCCACGACAGCGAGAAGCCGTGCCAGACGACGATCGGCGCGGTCAGCCGCACCAGCCAGGACATCGCCGCCAGCAGCAGCAGGCGCATCACCAGCGCGAGGCCCAGGCCCATCAGGCGGGCGCGGTCGCGCTGCTGCGCGGGCAGCTTGTCGGCGAGGATCGCGACGAAGACGAGATTGTCGATGCCCAGCACGATCTCCAGCACCACCAGGGTGAGGAGACCGGCCCAGGCCGCGGGATCGGTCAGCCAGTCGAATGCGAACATGGGAAAGCGCCGCAGCGCCGTCGTCCTCCTTGGAAAGGCCGGCCACTATAGCAAGGCGCCCGCGCGCCCCCGTGCGGCTGCCCGGTTCAGCCCGGGGGCGCCGCCGCGCTCACCACCCACAGCCGGTAGGGCACGGCCATCGGCTCGTTCGGATGCCGCTCGGCCAGCAGCGCCATCAGCTCCACGTCCAGGCGTTGCACGCGCGCCTCGTCGCTGAGCGTCGCCACGGCCGGGCAGGCGCGCACGCGCTTGCGCCAGGCGGCGTGGCTGCAGGGCACCTCCTGGTCCAGCGACCAGGTGCGCAGGTCGACGAAGCCGGCCTCGGCCACCTCCTTCAGCCACAGCGGATGCAGGCCGCTGCCGCTGTGCGCCGTCCAGCCGGGGTTGCAGCCCAGGATCAGCCGCTCGCTGTCCTGCACCACGTTGCCGGCCAGCGGCAGCCACTCGTATTGCGCGATCAGCAGGCGCCCGCCCGGGCGCAACCAGCCACGCGCCAGCGCGAGCGTGCGCGGCCGTTCGCAGGCCTGCCAGCACTGCCCGGCGGTGATCGCATCGAACGAGGCGGCAGGAAAATCAGCGTTCTCCACCCGCGCCCGCCACTGCTTCACCGTCACTCCGGCGAGCCGGTCGAGTTCGGCGGCGTGGGCCAGCAGCGGCGCGGAATGGTCGATGCCGGTGAGTTCGCAGCCACGTGCCGCCAGGCTGCGCGCGACATTGCTGCCGCCGCAATGCAGGTCCAGCACGGCGCAGCCCGGCCACACCCAGCCGTCGGCCAGCAGCCGCTCGAAGAAGACCTCGGGAAACTCGGTGACCGGGCGCAGGCGCTCGCTGGCGCCGCGCACGAAATCCTCGCCCACTGCCCCTCCCCTGCAGCGCAAGCCGCGTCTTGTCGCCAGCCGGACGGCAATCCCCCAAGTGCGGGCCAGAGCGTAACACCGACGACCATGCCGGATGGCGTATTGCGCCGGCTCGCAGGAAGCCGCCAAGATGCGGCATCGGGGTGCGGCGCCGCGCGCCCCGGCGTTTTCGTCCGTCAGGCGCATGGGTTTCTCGTCCGATGGATGCACTGCGCTACACCCTGCCGCCGGCCTCGGCCGATCGGCCCCCGCCACCCGGCATCGGCGGCGCGCTGGGGCTGATCGCGCTGTACTTCGTGCTGCAGGTGGCCGTGGGTTTCGCGGCCGCGCTGCTGCTGGGCTTCGGCTATCGCCTCATGCACGGTACCGCTGCGGTGGGCTTGGGCGCGCTGATGACGCGCCCGGACATCAGCAGTGTCGTGGTGATCCTCACCCTGTCCGGCGCCGCGCTGGCCACGCTGTGGGCGGCGCGCGCGCGCTGGCCGCGGTTGTGGTCGCAGGCCGCGCCGCCCGGCTTCGGCTTCGCCGTGCCCGCGGCGGCGTACTGCATCGCTGCGGTGGCGCTCGGCATGGTGGTGCCGCTGATCGGCGCCAAGCTCACCGAGCTGCTGGCGCACGGCCATGCCGTGCCGCAGGACGTGAAACAACTGGGCGGCGGCGCCAGCGCCGGCTACCGCATCGCGCTCACGCTGGCAGTGGCGAGCATCGGCCCGCTGGTGGAGGAGCTGCTGTTCCGCGGCGTGCTGCTGTCCGCCCTGCTGCGCCGCCTGCGCCCGGTTTGGGCGATGCTGGCCAGCGCCACGATGTTCGCGCTGGTGCACCTGCCCGACCTGCACTGGCTGTGGTACGCGCTACCCAACCTGGCGCTGCTGGGCGTGGTGCTGGCCTGGTTGCGGCTGCGCTCGGGCTCGCTGTGGCCGGCGGTGATCGCCCACGCCAGCAACAACCTGCTGGCGATGCTGGCGCTGTTCGCCTCGCTGCACCACGCCGGCTGACGGTTCAGTCGCCGGGGCCAGCCTCGCGCAGCAGCTTCGCAGTCTCGAACAGCGGCAGGCCCATCACGCCCGAGTAGCTGCCTTCCAGGTGCTCGACCAGCGCCGCGCCACGGCCCTGGATCGCATAGGCGCCCGCCTTGCCGAAGGATTCGCCGGTGGCGACGTAGGCGGCGATGGCAGCCTCGTCCAGTTCCGCGAAGCGCACCCGCGACACGCAGCAGGCGTTGCGCTCACCCTGCGCGTCGATCAGCCACACCACCGAAACCACCGCGTGCGTGCGGCCGGACAGGCGGCGCAGCATCGCCGCGGCATCGGACGCGTCGCGCGGCTTGCCGAACACCTCGTCGTCCAGCACCACCTCGGTGTCCGCACCCAGCACCCGGGCATCGGCAACGCCGGCCAGCGCGACGAGTCCGGCCCGCGCCTTGTCGCGGGCGACCCGGCTCACGTATTCGCGCGGCGATTCCTGCGCGCCGCGATGCTCGGGCACGTCCACGTCGACCACGCGGAAATCCACGCCGAGCTGGTTCAGCAGCTCGCGGCGGCGCGGCGACTGCGAGGCGAGATGGAGCATGCGCAGTCCGTCAGAGGGTCAGTGAGTATTCGCGGAACTGCGTGTCGCGCTGCCAGCCCAGCGATTCGTACAGCGCCTGCGCGGCGAGGTTGTCGTGCGCGGTGGACAGCGACAGGCTGGCCGCGCCCAGGTTCCTGGCCTCCGTGGCGGCGGCCTCCAGCAAGGCCTTCGCCACGCCCTGCCGCCGCGCCGAAGCGGCCACGAACAGGTCGTTGAGCAGCCAGGTGCGCACCATGCGCACCGAGGAAAACAGCGGATAGAGCTGGGTGAAGCCCGGCGCCGCGCCGTGCCGGTCGCGCGCCAGCAGGATCATCGACTCGTTGAGGCGCAGGCGCGCGGTGAGGAAGTCGCGCGCGCCGGCCTCGTCGGATGGCTTGCCGTAGAACTGGCGATAGCCGTCGAACAGCGGCACCAGCACGTCGAGGTCGTGGAACGTGGCGCGGCGTATCTCGAACGACATGGACCTTCCTCCGGTTTCACAAAGCCAGTTGCCTGCGCCTGGTACCGCGCAAGGCGGGCGCACGCCACAAGCATGTGTTGCCCGCGTGCGGGCGTGCAAGTGCTGGAACGGCGGCTTCCGCCGTGGTCAGGCGCGATGGTAGGGATGCCCTGCCACGATGGTCGTGGCGCGATAGAGCTGTTCGGCCAGCACCAGCCGCACCAGCATGTGCGGCAGGGTGAGCGGGCCCAGCGACCAGCACTGGTCGGCGCGCGCCAGCACCGCGGGCGCGTGGCCGTCGGGGCCGCCGATCAGGAAGGCGAGCTCGCGCCCGGCCATCCGCCACTGCGCCAGTTGCCCGGCCAGCTCCTCGCTGGACCAGGCCTTGCCGCGCCCGTCCAGCGCCACGACGTGGCAGTCGCGCGGCAGCGCCGCGAGGATCGCGGCGCCCTCGTCCTGCATCGCCTTGGCGTCGTCGCGGCCCTTGCCGCGCGTGCCGGGCTTCAGTTCGACCAGCTCCAGCGGCAACTCGTGCGAGAGGCGCTTGCGGTATTCGGCGAAGCCTTCGGCCACCCAGCCGGGCATGCGCTCGCCGACGGCGATGATGCGCGCGCGCATCATCGCCGTCCAAGAGCAAAACCAGGTGCGCGGCACCCGCGTCTGCTTCCTCTACCCCTTGGGGCACGCGGGGAGCGGCCATGGATGGCCGCCGCTCTGAGGAGCGAGGAGAGGATCGAGGTGAAGGGGCGGGGCTTGCGAAGGCGTACACCGAAGCAGTGCGTCGCTTGGCGGCCAGAATGTCGCGAGCTTGTCCCCTCACCCCGGCCCTCTCCCCGGAGGGGAGAGGGAGAAAGCGACACGCTCACCCCGCGCTCGCGGCGCCGACGTCCGGTTCGCGGTCGCCCACCGTCCACAGCCGCTCCAGGCCGTAGAACTCGCGGATGCGCGGCAGCATCACGTGGACGATCACGTCGCCCAGGTCCACCAGCACCCATTCGGCTTCCTGTTCGCCTTCCACGCCCAGCGGCATCACGCCCGCCTTCTTGGCGAACTTCACCACTTCGTCGGCGATGGATTTGACGTGGCGCGCGGAGGTGCCGGAGGCGATCACCAGCAGGTCGGCGATGGAGGTCTTGCCGCGCACGTCGATCTCGCGGATGTCCTTGGCCTTCAGTTCTTCCAGTGCGGCGACGACCGCCTTGCGCAGTTCGGCCGTGGAGTCGGACTTGGTCTTGCGGCTTGTGCTCAAGATGGGGGAGCCTCGATGCGGAATCGCGCGCCGTGGCGGCGCAGCGGCAGTATAACGCCCGCGGCGTTGGCGCAAGTCAATGCGCCAGCGCGCGCCGGGCCAGGCGGTACTCGTGCATCAGCCGCGCCACCAGCTCGGCGGCGGGCTGCGGGCGCACCCGCGCGGCAGCCTGGCCGCACCATTCGGAAACGAGGTCGGCCCGGCCGGCGGCAGCCGCCGCACGCCGCAGCGGCGCGGTAAGCGCGTTGAGCACCGGATACGCCGGCAACTCGCCCGCCACGTCTTCCATCGCCTCCACGTAGCGGTTGCGCCGGCCGCGCGCGGCGCGGCCGGAGAAGCTGCGGATGGTGGCCACGCGATGATCTTCCGCCGCGGCCAGGTCGCGCTTCCACGCCTCCGCCGCGGACGATTCCGGGCAGGCGAGGAAGGCCGTGCCGAGCTGGCTGGCCGCCGCGCCCAGCACCTCGGCGGCGAGCATGCCGGCGCCGTCCATGATGCCGCCCGCGGCGATCACCGGCAGCTCCCTGCCGCAGGCCGCGACGGCGGCCACCGCCAACGGAATCAGCGCGAACAGGCCGATCAGCGGCGTCTCGCCCGGGTGCAGGAAACCGCCGCGATGGCCACCTGCCTCGGCGCCCTGCACGCACACCGCATCGGCGCCGTGCTCGGCCCAGGCGCGTGCCTCCGCCGCCGTGGTGGCGGTACCGATCACGTAGATGTCGCGGCGCCGCAGCTCCTGCATCTGCGCCGGCGAGGGCAGGTCGAAGGCGAAGCTGGCCACGGCGGGCCGCGCCTCGCACAACGCAGCGAACTGCTCGGAGAAGCGCGGCGCCCAGCGTGCCGGCACGCTGGTGCGCACGGCCAGGCCTTCGCGCTCCATCAGCGCATCGAGGCGCGCCCGCGCCCGCGCCACCGCGGCCATGTCGGGCACCACCTCGTCGGGCAGCACGAACAGGTTCAGCGCGAACGGGCGCCCGGTGAGTGCGCGGACCCGCGCCACCTGGTCGAGGATCGCCTGCGGCTCGGTATAGCCCGCGCCCAGCGAACCCAGGCCGCCGGCGTTCGATACCGCGGCGACCAGTTCCGGCGTGGTGGCACCCGCCATCGGCGCCTGGACCAGGGGGCATTCGATGCCGAGCCGCTGTGCGAAAGAGGACATACGCGATCCATGGCGGGGGAACCGCCGCATTATCGATCCGGCACGTCCATGCGGCATGAAAGGCAGCAGCGCGGACACCATCGCCACGCCGCGATCACGTCAACCGTCTCGCCGTGTCGCCGGCGCCCCGCTTCATCGTCGCGACGTCCCCGCGCATGGCGCCCTGCACCGCATCCGGGGGCTGCATGGCCTCGCACGCCGGCGCCGCCTCCCGCACGCCACCTCCATCCACGGGTTTCGCCGCACCCGCGGCAGCGCCCGCCTCAGCGCCGCGACAGCAACCTGCCGCCCATCGCCGCGTTCGCCCCGATCACGATCAGCACCGCCAGCGCATGCGTAAGCAAGTCGGTGGCGGCCGCGTCGACGGCGTGGCAGATCTCCAGCAGGCTGGCCGAGGCGGCGGCGCTGGCGAGCCCCACCTGCAGCGCGGTGAGCAGCGGGCGCAGTGGGCAGGCGCGGCGCAGCAGCCACACCAGCAGGGCCGACAGCGGGATCGAGAAGGCGATGATGAAGACGAGGCAGTCGGCGGACTGGTGCAGCGTGGCGACGCTGGTGTCGGGCGCCAGCCAGGTGCGCAGGCACCCCAGGCCGCTGGCGGCTACCCACAGCAGCGCGGACGGCAGCGGCAGCCAGGCCCAGGCGCGGCTGCGCCCCGGCACAGCCAGCGCGAACGCGGCCCAGGCCGCGGTGATCGCGGTGAACACCGCGCCCAGCGCAGCCCAGGCGAGATCCGGCGCGCCGGCCCAGCGGCGCAGCATGGGCGCATCGCCGTAGCGCGCGAACAGCAGCACCGCGAACACGGCCACCAGGGCCAGCCAGCCCAGCGTGCGCAACCATGGCGGCGGCAGGCGCCGCACCGGCACCAGCTCGGCACCGAGCGCGTCGATCAGGGCCTGGTGACGTGGTTCGGACATGGCGCTCAATCGTCTCCGTGCAGGCGGCCGCGCAAGGCCTTCAGGGCGCGGTGCAGGTTCACTTTCAGCGCGCCGGCGTTGCGGCCGGTCTGCGCGGCGGCCTCCGCCAGCGACTGTTCGCGCAGGCCGAGCTGTTCCACCGCCTCGCGCTGGCCGGGCGGCAACTGCGCGATCGCCTCGCGCAGGCGCCGCGCCTGCTGGCGGCGTTCGGCGTCCATGCTGGCGTCGTCGCGGTCCGGGTGCTGATCCAGCGCGAACTCGTCGTGCAGCTCGCGGCGATCGCGGCGGCCGTGGCTGCGCAGCGCGTCGATCGCGCGGCGCCCGGCGATCGCGCTCAGCCAGGCGTCGTAGGAGCGCGCCGGATCGTAGGTGTGGCGCACGCGATGCACGGTGAGCAAGGTCTCCTGCACCACGTCGTCCAGCGCATCCGTCGCCACGCCGTGGCGCCGCGCCACCGCGCGGATCAGCGCCACCGAATCCGCCAGCACGCGTTCGTAGGCACGGCGATCGCCCGCCTGCGCGGCGGCCATCCACGCGGCGCGCTGCCGGTCGACCTGGTCGCTTGTGCTGGCGGGTTCGGCGGACACGGCGGCGCGGCGATCCATCAACGGGACGAGACCGCCATCTAGTACCAAGCTGCCGCCGGCGGTCAAGCGCATTCGCTCCGTGCCATGGGTGTCACTGGGCGATTCGTCGTATCCGCCGCTGCGGTTACCTCGCGTCGGCGCAATCGCCGGGACCATGTAACCGCAGGCACGATGGCGGCGAATCACCAGCACACCCCAACCCGGAACCGCCCACCATGTTCCTGCTGATCCTCGCCTACCTCGGCGGCGTACTCACCATCCTCAGCCCCTGCATCCTGCCGGTGCTGCCCTTCGTGTTCGCCCGCGCCGACCGTCCGTTCCTGAAGAGCGGCCTGCCGATGCTGCTCGGCATGGCGGCCACCTTCGCGCTGGTCGCCACGCTGGCGGCAGTGGGCGGCGGCTGGGCGGTGCACGCGAACCAGTACGGCCGCGCCGTGGCGCTGGTGGTGCTGGCCCTGCTCGGCCTCACCCTGCTCTCCTCGCACGTCGCCGAATGGCTGACGCGCCCGTTCGTGGCGCTGGGCAACCGGCTGTCGCAGCGCACCGAAGGCGATGGCGGATCGGCCTGGGGCGCGGTAGGCCTGGGCGTCGCCACCGGCCTGCTGTGGGCGCCGTGCGCGGGGCCGATCCTCGGCCTGCTGCTGACCGGCGCCGCGCTCAAGGGCGCCAGCGTCACCACCACCCTGCTGCTGCTCACCTATGCGCTGGGCGCGGCCACCTCGCTGGCGCTGGCGCTGGCGGTCGGCGGCAAGGTGTTCGGCTTGATGAAGCGCTCGCTGGGTGCGGGCCAGTGGGTGCGCCGCGCGCTGGGCGTGCTGGTGCTGGCCGGCGTCGCCGCCATCGCCTCGGGCGTGGATACCGGCCTGCTCACCCGCGTCTCGCTGGCCGGCAGCAACGGCATCGAGCAGAAGCTGATCGACGCCGTGCGCCCGATGCCCGCCGCGGTGGCGGCGCCGGCGCCGAAGCCCGGCGAGGCCCTGCCGGTGGAGGGCACGCTGCCGTCGCTGGCCGGCGCCACCGGCTGGCTCAACAGCGCTCCGCTCACGCCTGCCGCGCTGCACGGCAAGGTGGTGCTGGTGGATTTCTGGACCTACTCCTGCATCAACTGCCTGCGCTCGCTGCCCTACGTCGAAGCCTGGTACGACAAGTACAAAGACCACGGCCTGGTGGTGGTCGGCGTGCACTCGCCCGAATTCGCGTTCGAGAAGGACCCGGCCAACGTGGCCGCGGCGGTGCGGCGGCTGGGCGTGCGCTACCCGGTGGCACTGGATTCGGACTACGCCATCTGGCAGGGCTTCAACAACGAGTACTGGCCCGCGGACTACTTCATCGACGCGCAGGGCCGCATCCGCCACCACTATTTCGGCGAAGGCGGCTATGCCGAAGGCGAGGACACGATCCGCCGGCTGCTCACCGAAGCCGGCTACAAGGATCTGCCGGGCGGCTACGTGCAGCCTGGCGCCAAGGGTGCCGAGGCGGCGAGCTCTGGCGACCACAACCGCTCGCCGGAAACCTACGTGGGCTATGCGCGCGCCGACAACTTCGCCAGCGGCCAGGTCGCGCACGACGACGCGTTCGCCTATCGCACGCCCGCCACGCTGGCCTCCAACCAGTGGGGACTCGCCGGCCGCTGGACCGTGCACGCGCAGGATGCCGCGCTCGACACCGCGAACGGCAGCATCACCTACCGCTTCCGCGGCCGCGACCTGCACCTGGTGCTGGGTCCCGGCAGCGACGGCAAGCCGGTGCGCTTCCGCATCACCCTGGATGGCCAGGCGCCCGGCGCCGACCACGGCATGGACACCGACGCCGCCGGCAACGGCACGGTCACCGCGCAGCGCCTGTACCAGCTGGTGCGCCAGGCCCACGGCAACGGCGAGCGCACCTTCACCATCACCTTCCTCGATCCCGGCGTGCGCGCCTATGCGTTCACGTTCGGCTGAGCTGCATCCGGTAGGAGCGCACCCTGTGCGCGAATGCTCTTCGCCACGTTTCCCAAAAGCCATCGCGCACAGGGTGCGCTCCTACCGGAACCCTCCATTCGCGCCAAGGAGATTCCCATGTCCCGCATCGACGAAACCCTCGCGATGGACCGCCGCCGCTTCCTGCGCGCCGCGCTGAGCGGCGGCGCCCTGCTCGCGGTGGGCGGCAGCTTCGCGCTGCCCCGCCTGCTCGCCGCCGGCGCCGAAGGTGGCGTGCCCGCGCTGGTCCATACCCCGCCCGGCGACGTGCTGCTGGAGTGCTATGCCGACGACGGCCGCGATCTCGGCCCCTGCCGCGTGCACCGGCTGGTGCTCAGCGATGCGGAGTGGCGGGCGCGCCTGTCGCCGCTGGCCTTCGAGGTGATGCGCCGCGACGGCACCGAGCGCGCCTTCAGCGGCCCGCACGAACGCCCCGCGCACCCCGGCATCTTCCGCTGCGTGGCCTGCGCCACCGCGCTCTACGACGCCGCCACCGAATTCGACTCCGGCACCGGCTGGCCCAGCTTCTGGGAGCCCATCGCGAAACGGAACGTGATCGAGACCCGCGACGACAGCTTCGGCATGGAACGCATCGCGATCAGCTGCGCCGGCTGCGACAGCCACCTCGGCCACGTGTTTGACGACGGCCCGCGGCCGACGGGATTGCGCTATTGCATGAATTCGGTGGCGTTGAGGTTCGTGGCGCGGACCGGGTGACGTCGAGGCCGCCGCGGGCAGCACGTGGTCGCGCCGGGCGTTGCCTCGGGTTCTGCCTGGTCGCGGATGGCTGGCTTCGTCTGTTCGTTGTTGGGCGTTTGCGCGGGATGCAGCGCGGGTTCTAGCACCTGTCGCTAGGAACAGGGCGGTTTCGTGCACCTGCCGCCAGGAACAAGGCGGTTTCGAGCGCCTGCCGGCGCCCGAGTTACCTCGCTGGCCCACGCCGCCGCAGGAGCGGCGGCGAACGGCGCAGCCGACCCGAAGGGCGGAGGGCTGGACGCCCGGAGTCAAGAGAAGTAGCCAAGAGAAATGGCCTGGTTCGATCCGCCGGGAATACAAGCCCGGCGTGTCGAGGGCTTTGGAGCCACTCCCGCCTATGCGATAGACGGAGCGGCCACGTCGCGACGTATCCGGGAACCGAGGGGACAAAGCCTCGCGGCGTTTCGCGCCGCTTTGGCTTTGTTCTGGCCTCGCTTTCGCTTCGCTCTGGTTTTGCGGTTGCTTCTGCGCGCCGGGAGCGCGCTGCTTCTCCAGGGGCCCCTGGGCGGCGGCGAGGCGGGGACGATGAGGCCGCGCAGCGGGCATCGCCATGGAAGGCGATGCCTTTTCGCGCGGGCAGGAGCCCGCTCGAAAAGCCCGGCCCCGCCTCACGCACTCGCAGGGCAGGATGCCCGGAGAGCGCCGCCCCGGGGTGGCCTTTCTCTTTGGCGACTTTCTCTTTGGCCACGCAAAGAGAAAGTCACTCGGCCACCGGCAGGTGGACGAAACCACCTTGTTCCTGGCGGCAGGCGCTCGAAACCGCTTTGTCCCTCGCGGCAGGCGCTCGAAACCGCCCTGTCCCCTGCACCAAGCGCAACAACGAACGGACAAGGAACGAAGTCACTCGGGTCAGCGGGCAAGCGAAACCGCTTCAGCGGCGATAGGGAGCCAACAGCACCGGATCGTCGAACAATCCCGCCGGCAGCAGATAGCGCGGATCGCGTCCCGCCGCGAGCAGCTCGCGGATGCGCGTGGCGGAAATTTCCAGCGGCGTCACGGCAAGTTCGACCAGCCTGCCGCAGGGCGCGGCACGCAATGCCGCCACATCATCGACGCGGCGCGCGGCGATTTCCGCCACCAGCGAATCCGGGAGCGTGACCTCCACGCCGGGCCGGCTCAGCACGCCGATGTGGGCGAAGTCGAACAGTTCGCGCCAGCGATTCCACGTCGGCAGTCCCGCAAAGGCATCAGCGCCAAGCAGCAGCACCAACGGCCGTTCGCCCTGCTCCGCACGCAGTTCGCGCAAGGTGTCGATGGTGTACGACGGCCCGTCACGCTCCAGCTCGCGCGCATCCAGCACCAGCCGCGACTGCCCGGCCAGCGCCGCACACAGCATCGCCACCCGCTCGGCGGGCGAAGCCAGCGGCGCCGGCCGGTGCGGCGGCACGTTGGCCGGCATCAGCCGTACCTCTGCGTCCAGCAGCTCCGCCGCCTCCCACGCCACGGTGAGGTGGCCGATGTGGATGGGATCGAAGGTGCCGCCGAAGATGGCGAGGGGGCGCGTGGTCATAGCCACACCTCCAATGTCGACGCTGCAATCACCCCTGTTTCCAGATACGGCGCGATGTGGCAGCACCGTCTATCGCGTAGGCGGGAGTGTTCCGAAGCCCTCGGCATTTCTGGCTTGCATGGTCGGCGGATTGAACCAGGCCATTTCTCTTGGCTACTTCTCTTGACTCCGGGCGTCCAGCCCTCCGCCCTTCGGGCCGGCTGCGCCGTTCGCCACCGCTCCGGGCGGTGGCGTGGGCCAGCAAAGAAAGGTGGCTCGGGCGCCGGCAGGCGTCCGAAAGCCCGCCGCAGGCGAGCCTGGTCGCGGAACCGAAAGGCTGTCGCGAGCACTCGCCCCTCACCCCAACCCTCTCCCCAAAGGGGAGAGGGAGAAAAGCTTGCGAGACGAATCTCATGCCAGCGCCCGCGCTGCCCGCGGCTCGGCGATCGCCGCGATCAGGCGCTCGGCCTCGCGCCAGGGTTCGCCCTGCTCGCGCCCCTTGGCGATGCGGTCGATGCGCGAAGCCCGCGCCAGGCAATCCAGCCAGTGCTCGCGTGGCGCCCGCCGCAGCGCCTTGCGGAACAGCTGCTCGCGCGCCGGCCACAGGCGCTCGGCGCGCGCCTGCGCGGCAAGGTCCTGCGCGTTGGCGAGGCGCAATGCCAGCTGCAGCTGGTTCACCAGCCAGCCCATCATGGCGATCAGCTCGTCGCCCTCGGCGCGCAGGCCCGCGAGGATGCGCAGCGCACGGGCGCCCTCGCCTGCCAGTGCGGCGTCGGTGAGCTTGAACACGTCGTAGCGGGCGCTGTCGGCGACCAGGCTTTCCATCGCATCGGCGTCGATGCGCGTGGCGTCACCCGCGCGCAGCACGGCAAGCTTGTCCACTTCCTGGGCGGCCGCGAGCAGGTTGCCTTCCACGCGCTCTGCCAGCAGGGCCGCGGCATCCGGCGTGGCGGCGAGGCCGCGCGAGGCGAGCCGCGCACCGATCCACGCCGCCCATTCGTTGGGCCTGGGCGCGTTGAACACCACCATGATGCCGGCCGCATCCAGCTTCTTGCTCCAGGCGCCGTCGTGCTTGCTGCTCCATTCCATCGCGGTGATCAGCAGGGTGACGTCGGGCGGCGGATTGGCGCAGAACTCGGTGATCGCCTTGGCGCCATCCACGCCGGGCCGCCCGGTGGGCAGGCGCAGGTCGAGCAGGCGGCGCGTGGCGAACAGCGACATGCCGGCGGCGGCGCGGGCCAGGTCGTCCCAGTCGAAATGCTGGCCCGCCTCGAGCACTTCGCGCTCGGCGTAACCGAGCCGCTTGGCCTGCGCGCGCAGCGCGTCGGCAGCCTCCAGCACCAGCAGCTCCTCGCCCGCGAGCAGGTAGGCCGGCGCCAGGTGGTCCCCGGCGAGCGCCTTCTGCCATTGGGCGGGAGCGAGCGGCATCAGTGCCCGCCGGTACCTGCCGGCGCCGGGGTTTCCTGCGCGTGGCGGCCGGCGGCCTCCAGGCGGAACATGATCGCCTGCACCATGTCGTCGACCAGGCTGCGCTGGATCTGCTGCACCTGCGAGGCGTTGCCCACGGTGTCGGTGGAGTCGTAGCTGTATTCCCGCTGCATGCTGATGCGCTGGTGCGGCAGCAGGACCTTGCCGTCGGCGCCGGTGACATCGAACTCCACGTTGTAGTTCACCGCGTACTCGGTGATGCGCACGTAGCCGCCCTGCGTGAGCGACTGGGTGCCGAACGAGGCCACCGGCACGCGCAGTTCGGCGATGCCGGGGCCCGCGTCGTCCTCGACCGTGACGTTGGCGTTCTCCAGCGCGCGGGTCAGCCCGCGCTCCAGGTCGCCGCCGCCCGAGACGGTGAGATGCACCTGGCTCATCGACGGCGGCAGCGCCGCGCTGCGGCGCAGGTGGAAGCCGCAGGCGCTGAGCGCGAGGGCGGCGACGAGCGGCAGCGCGACACGGAGCATGCGGTTCATGGCTTTCATCCTGCGACGATGTTGACGATCTTGCCGGGTACCACGATCACCTTGCGCACGGTGAGCTCCCTGAGGAACGCGGCCACCTGCGGCTGCGCCAGCGCCAGCGCTTCGGCCTCCTCCCTGCCCGCATTCGCCGGCACCTCGATGGTGCCGCGCAGCTTGCCGTTGACCTGCACCGCGAGCGTGAGACTGTCGCGCACCAGCGCGTTTTCGTCCACCGTCGGCCAGGGCTGGTCCTCCAGCACGGTCTCGGCGTGACCCAGCACCTGCCACAGATGGTGGCTGACGTGCGGCACCACCGGATTCAGCAGCAGCACCATGGATTCCAGCGCCTCGTGGCGCACCGCGCGGCCCTGCTCGCTCATGTCCGCGAACCTGCCCACCGCGTTCAGCAGCTCCATCAAGGCGGCAATCGCGGTGTTGAAGGAATGGCGGCGGCCGAAGTCGTCGCCCACCTTCTGGATGGTTTCGTGCAGCTGGCGGCGCAGCGTCTTCTGCCCGGCGTCGAGCTGCGACGGATCGACCACCGGGTGATCCGGCTGCGCGGCATGCGTGACCACCTCGCGCCAGAAGCGGCGGAGGAAGCGCGCCATGCCTTCGACGCCGGCCTCGTTCCACTCCAGCGACTGCTCGGGCGGCGCGGCGAACATCGAGAACAGGCGCACCGTGTCGGCGCCGTACTTGTCCACCATCGCCTGCGGATCGACGCCGTTGTTCTTGGACTTCGACATCTTCTCGGTGCCGCCGATCTGCACCGGCTGGCCGTCGGCCTTGAGCAACGCACCGACCACGCGCGCCTTGTCGTCGCGCTGGATCTCCACGTCGGCGGGATTGATCCAGTCCTTCGAGCCGTCGGCGTTGTCGCGGTAGAACGTCTCGGCGATCACCATGCCCTGGCACAGCAGGTTTGTCGCCGGCTCGTCCGACCGCACCAGGCCGGCGTCGCGCATCAGCTTGTGATAGAAGCGGAAGTACAGCAGATGCAGGATCGCGTGCTCGATGCCGCCGATGTACTGGTCCACGGGCAGCCAGTAGTCGGCGCGCCCGTCCACCTGCGCGTCTGCGCCCGGCGAGGTGTAGCGCGCGTAGTACCAGCTCGACTCCATGAAGGTGTCGAAGGTGTCGGTCTCGCGCTCGGCCGCGCCGCCACACCCGGGGCAGGTGGTCTGGCGCCATGCCGGGTCGGCCTTGATCGGCGACTGCACGCCGGAGAACGCCACGTCTTCCGGCAGCCGCACCGGCAGCTGGTCTTCCGGCACCGGCACGTCGCCGCAGTGCGGGCAGCGGATCACCGGGATCGGGCAGCCCCAGTAGCGCTGGCGGCTCACGCCCCAGTCGCGCAGGCGGTAGTTGACGCGGCGCTGGCCCTTGCCGTCCTTTTCCAGGATGGCGGCGATGGCGTCGAACGCCTCGCGATAGTTCCTGCCGTCGAGCGCGCCGGAGTTGACCACGCGCATGTCCTCGCGGGTCTTGTCCGAGTACCAGTCCTGCCAGCGCGACGGGTCGTAGCTCCCGCCCTCGATCGCGATCACCTGCTTGATCGGCAGGCCGTACTTCGTGGCGAACTCGAAGTCGCGCTCGTCGTGGCCCGGCACCGCCATCACCGCGCCGGTGCCATAGCCCATCAGCACGAAGTTGGCCACCCACACCGGCAGCTTCTCGCCGGTGACCGGGTGGATCGCGAACAGGCCGGTGGCCATGCCGCGCTTTTCCTGCGTCTCCAGCTCGGCCTCGGAAACGCCGCCATGCTTCAGCTCGTCGAGGAAGCCGGCGAGCTGCGGGTTGCCCGCCGCCGCCTTCAGCGCCAGCGGATGCTCGCCGGCGATGGAGACGAAGGTGACGCCCATCAGCGTGTCGGGCCGCGTGGTGAACACGGTGAGCGGCTCGCTCTCCCCGTCCACCGCGAAGTGGATCTCCAGCCCCTCGCTGCGGCCGATCCAGTTGCGCTGCATGGTCTTCACCGCGTCCGGCCAGCCGGGCAGCGTGTCCAGGCCGTCGAGCAGCTCCTGCGCGTAGTCGGTGATCTTCAGGAACCACTGCGGGATCTCGCGCTTCTCCACCAGCGCGCCGGTGCGCCAGCCGCGGCCGTCGATCACCTGCTCGTTGGCCAGCACGGTCTGGTCGACCGGGTCCCAGTTCACCACGCTGTTCCTGCGGTAGGCGAGGCCCTTCTTCATCAGCCGCACGAACATCCGCTGCTCGTGCACGTAGTAGTCGGGCTTGCAGGTGGCGAACTCGCGCGACCAGTCGATCGCGTAGCCCAGCGACTTCAGCTGGCCGCGCATGTGCTCGATGTTGGCGTAGGTCCACTTCGCCGGCGCGGTCCTGTTCTTGATCGCGGCGTTCTCGGCCGGCAATCCGAACGCGTCCCAGCCCATCGGCTGCAGCACGTTCCTGCCCTGCATGCGCTGGAAGCGGCTGATCACGTCGCCGATGGTGTAGTTGCGCACGTGGCCCATGTGCAGCGCGCCGGACGGATACGGCAGCATCGAGAGGCAGTAGAACTTCGGCCTGCCCGGTTCTTCCTTCACCTCGTAGGCGCGCTGTGCGCTCCAGTACCGCTGCGCGGCCGCTTCCACCGCCTGCGGCTGGTAGTCCTGCTCGGTCTTGCTGGGATCGTGGGTGTCTTGCATGGTTCCGTAGCCGTGGTCTTTGCGGGCAGCCCGACGCTGGGCTTCGGGCTGCCGGGAGAACGGGTCAGATTAGCAGAAGGGGCCCGCACCCCGGGCCTGCGCCGGGCCGAAAACCACCCCGCCCCGGCCCTTCTCCCGGATCAGGTCCGGGACAGGCTCCGCGCGCAGGGGAGCGGGCCCATGCCTTCAATCGGCGGGGCATGCCGGGGCCTGGCCGGCCTCGTAGGCGCGCGCCGTGGCGGCGATGCGTGCGGCCAGTGCGGCCAGTGCCTGCTGGTGGCCGGCCACCAGCGCGTCGTAGCCAGCCGCCACCGGCTCGCTGACGAGGCTGGTGCAGGCGAGCGCGTCCTGCCCGCCGGAGCCGCCCACCAGGCGCAGGCTCCACGCCGCGTCGAGCAGTGCCCGGCTGCCGGGCACCGACTCGAAGCGGCGCACGTCCAGCATGATGCGCAGGCGCGGTTTGCCGTCCCCGGGCAGACCGCTCATGTCCGGCACGCCGAGCGCACGGGCGAGGTCGGCGGACAGCGCGCCACGGATCTCATCGCCCAGCGGCGCGATCCAGCGCCGTCCCTGCAGCGGCAGCATGCCCTGCCCGCCCTCGCGCACCACCAGCTGCGGCACGTCGACCTGTGCAGGCACGTTGACCGGCAGCAACTCGAACGGATACGGCGCAGGCGAGGTGGCGGGTACGCCACCACCGGCCGGCGCGACCAGCGTGTAGTAATGCAGCGGCGCCGAGGCGCAGCCGGCGAGGCCCAGCGTGATGGCGCCGGCGAACAGGCACGAATGCAGGCGGCTCATGGCTGGCTCCTGTGGACGGGGGCGGTCGGTTTCCGTTCCAGCGGCTGCGGATCGGCCGACCGGCCGCGCAGCAGCGATTCCGGGTGCACGCCGAGGTAGTCGGTGAGCACGCGCAGCGAGCGCATCGTGCGCTGCAGCTCCTCCAGCGTCTGCCCCACGTTCTGCTGCAGCGGCGAATCGGCGGACAGCGTGTCGTTCGCCGTGCCGAGCGTCCTGCGGGCGTCGTGCATGGTGTCGTCGAGCGCCGGCAGGGTCTTGCCGTTCACCTGCTTGAGCGTGGCGTCAAGGCTGGCCAGCGAGTCGTTGAGGTGGTTGCCGATCTGGTCGAACGGGATCCTGTCCAGCTTGTCGACGATGTCGGCCATCTGCTGCTGCAGCTTGTCGAAGCTGCCCGGCGCGGTGGGAATCTGCAGGGGATGCGCATCGGGGTCGTAATGCACCTTCGCCGCGTGCGGCAGGAAATCCAGCGCGATGTAGAGCTGCCCGGTGAGCAGGTTGCCGGTGCGCGCCTGGGCGCGCAGGCCGTGCTCGACCAGCTTGCCGACCATGTGCGAGAGATCGGCGTTGTCGCCCTGCGCCTTCGCCAGCGCCAGCAGCTTGTCGTGCGCCTGCCCCAGCCGCTCGGGGTAGACCACGGCGCCCACGATGAACGGGAAGCGCTGGGTCTTCTCGTCGTAGTCCATGCGGATGGACACCACCCTGCCGAAGTTCATCCCGAGGAATTCCACCGGCGCGCCCACCGCCAGCCCGCGCAGCGGCTGGTCGAAGCGCATGCGGATGTATTGCGGCTCGCCGTCCGGCGGCGCCATCGCGGTGGTCTCGTCGCCGAACAGGCGGAAGCTGGCGCCGTCGGGCGCCAGCGTGGTGTCGTGCGGACCGCCCGGGTCCTGGAAGGCCACGCCGCCGGCCAGCACGGTGGCCAGCGACTGCGTGTTGACCTTGAGCCCGTTTGCGCCCAGCGACACGTCCATGCCGCTGGCGTTCCAGAAGCGCGTGGAGGCATCCACGAAGCGGTCGTTCGGGCTGTCGATGAACACCGCGAGCGACACGCCCTTGCCATCCTTGTCCAGCTGGTAGGACACCACCCGGCCCACCTGGATGCGACGGAAGTACACCGGCGAGCCGATGTCCAGCGAACCGAGGTCGTCGGCGTGCAGGGTGTAGCTCTTGCCCGGTTCGCCGTGGGTCACCGCAGGCGGGTTTTCCAGCCCCTTGAATTCATCCTCCGGCGCGTTCGAGTCGCCGGTGTCCGCGCCGATGTAGGCGCCGGAGAACAGCGTATCCACCCCGGAGACGCCGCCCAGGCCGATGCGCGGACGCACCACCCAGTAGCGCGTGCCCTTGGTGGCGAAAGCCTTCGCGCTCTTCTCCAGCGCCACCTTCACCAGCACGTGGCTGCGGTCGCCGCTGAGGCGGATCTTGTCCACCTTGCCGATCACCACGTCCTTGTACTTCACCGGCGTCTTGCCCGCCGTCAGGCCCTGCGCACTCTGGAAGCTGATCGTGATGTCGGGGCCGGCCTGCAGCCAGCTGCCCACCACCAGCGACGCACCCACGACCGCCGCCAGGATCGGCACCAGCCAGATCAGCGAGACGTTGGTGCGCCGCTTGCGCACCACCGCGCACGGCAAGGCGTTGCCACCTGCCGGCTGCGGCGCGCCGGATTGCTCGTCAGTCATCGGAATCTTCCTTGCCGTCCCAGATCAGCCGGGGATCGAAGCACATCGAGGCGAACATGGTCAGCACCACGGTGAGGCCGAAGAACACCACGCCCGGCAGCGGTTCCACCAGGCTGAAGTAGCCGAAGCGTACCAGCGCGGTGAGCAGCGCCACCACGAACACGTCCAGCATCGACCAGTAGCCGATCAGTTCCACCAGGCGATACAGCTGCGCGCGCTGCCGTCGCGCCCAGCTGCTGCCGCGGCGGCAGCTGATCAGCAGCGTGCCCAGCGCGAGGAACTTCAGCATCGGCACCATGATGCTGGCGCAGAACACGATCACCGCCAGCCCCGGCGAGCCCTTCACCCACAGCTCCACCACGCCGCTGAGGATGGTGTTGTCGTCGATGTCGCCCAGGCTCGCCGTGCGCATGATCGGCAGCACGTTGGCGGGGATGTACATCAGGAACGCGGCGATCAGCAGCGCCCAGGTGCGCGTGTACACCGCCGGCTTGCGCCGGTGCAGCGTCGAGCCGCAGCGCGGGCAGGCCAGCACGCCGTCGCCCTCGTCCGCCGCGCGGCAGACCTGACCGCAGACGTGGCAGCCGATCAGGCCCAGCGCGTCGGCGCGCGGCAGCGCGTTCATGGTGCCGCCCCGTCGTCGCGGGTCTCGTCCCACAGCCGGGTGAGGTCGACGCCGGCGAACACGGTGATCAGCAGCATCAGCGCGCCGTAGGCGTAGATGCCGGGATCGGGGGTCACGTCGAAGTACAGGTGCGCCTTGACGATCGACACCAGCGCGCCCAGCACGAACACCTCGCTCATCGTCCACGGCCCCACGTGGTGCAGCGTCACCATCAGCCGGCGGAAGCCCGGCGCGCGGCGGCCGCTGCGCGCGAACAGCAGCAGCCAACCCAGGATCAGGATCTTGCACAGCGGGAACACGAACAGCGTGGCCGCCGCCAGCACCGCCACCAGCTGCGAGTGGTCGATCCACATCATGCGGATCACGTCCCACAGCGTGGCGGCCACGTACTGGCCGTTCAGGCCCAGCGTCACGATCGGCCACAACGTGGCCTGCACGAACACCACCAGCCCGGTCAGGATCAGCGCCAGCAGCGCGTCGGCGCGCAGGCCGTGGTAGCGCTCCAGCACCGCGCCGCAACTCGCGCACTCCGCCACCTCGCCCTTCGCCAGCGGGCGGCGGCGATGCACGGTGTCGCAGTGCTCGCAGATCAGCAGCGCGGACGGCGCGGTGTCGTGGTCGGCGATGTCGGGCGGGGACGCGTCCATGCGGCGATTCTCGCAAATCCGGCCGGCTCGCGGCTGAAGCGGCGCCGGCTTGATATGCTCCCCGGCGCCCCGATCTGGGGTATTTCCCCGCCCGCTGGAATCCGCCGTGACCGACGCCACCCTCGACCACGTCTTCGACGTCACCGAACAGAACTTCGAGGCCGAGGTGATCAACGCCTCGCTGGACACCCCGGTGCTGGTGGATTTCTGGGCCACCTGGTGCGGCCCGTGCAAGACGCTGGGCCCGCTGCTGGAGCAGCTTGCCGCCGAATACAAGGGCGCGTTCCGCCTCGGCAAGGTGGACGTGGACCGGAACCAGCAGCTCGCCGCGATGTTCGGCATCCGCAGCGTGCCCACCGTGGTACTGGTGAAGGACGGCCAGATCGCCGACGGCTTCGCCGGCGCGCTGCCGCTGGGCCAGTTGCGCGAATTCCTGGCGCGCCACGTGCAGCCGCTGGAGGGCGGCGAGGAGGAAGTGGCGGCTTCCGAAACGTCTGCCGAGACGCCGGAGGCGGCGATCAACCGCCTGCAGCAGGCGATCGCCGTCGAGCCCGAGCGCGCCGAGCTGAAGCTCGACCTCGCCGTGGCGATGGCCCAGGCCGGCCGCAGCGACGCCGCCGCCACCGAACTCGACGCCCTGCCCGCCAACCTCGCCACCGACGCGCGCGCCGTGCGCCTGCGCCATCAGCTGGAGCTGGCGCGCGTGCTGAAGGACGCGCCCGCCCAGGCCGAACTCGAACGGCGCGTGGCGGCCGACCCGGCGGACTGGGAGGCGCGCGACCTGCTGGGCGTGCGCCTGCTGCTGGGCGACGACCCCGCCGCGGGCCTCGACCAATTCCTCGCCATCCTCGAAAAGGCCCGCGACTGGAACGACGGTGCCGGCAAGAAGCGCCTGCTCGCCGCGTTTGCCACGCTGGACGACGCCGAACTGGTCGGTCGCTACCGCCGCCGCATGGCCTCGCTGCTGTTCTGAGCCGACGGCTTGACGAGCCGCCGTGCGATGCAGGCACTGCGGCGGTCATCGTTGCCGCTTGTCCATGCCCCCGCGACCAACGAGCGTCGGGGGTTCAACGGGCGCAGGAAAACCGACGCCGCCTCGACATGCGCGGCAGTGCATCGCAAAGCAGCTAGGATGGCGCCCGGGTCCCATGGCACCGACAGACTTGGCGACGGCGGCCCTCGACCAGGGCACGGATTGAACACGGGTCGTTGCGAATGAGACCGCGGAATTTTGATCTTCTTGCGATCGCCGGCATCTTCATGGCCTATGCGGTCACGATCCGCTTGGCCATGGGCCTCGATCTCGCCGGATGTCTCCTGGGCGGAGCAGCCAACACGATACCGGTGGTGATCTTCGGAGTAGCGGTGCGCCGCATCGTGGCGCGGCAGCTTGTCGGCAGGCCGGTGGCGATCCAACTGGCCTCCCATCTCCTGCTGTGCACCGCCTTTGCCGCCTTGTCCTACCTGTTGCTGATCGTCCTGCTGGGCCTGTTCAATGGCGCGGGGCCCGACGGTTTCGTGGTGCGGCCTTTCTCGATCAGCGGGGCATCCTGGCAATCGCTCGAGAACGTGACCACCTATGCGCTGATCGCAGCGGTGTCCCATCTGCAATCCCCGGGCAGGACATCCGGCGTACCTGCCCCTGGACGGAACGAGGCCGAACCGCAGGCCGCAGCCGCGCTGCCGCCACCCGTTTTCCCGGACGCCGGCACGCAGGGGGACGGCATGTCGAGCGCTGATGCCGCCATCACGCCGGCCGAAGGCGGCGAGCGGGGACCCGAGGCACGGGCCGACACGGCGCTCTCCCGCTACTTCGTGCGGATCGGCGAAGAACTCCGGCCGCTCGACATCGATACGGTGGTGAGCATCGGCGGTGCGGACGACTACGCCGAAGTGCGCACGCTGAGCGGCAGGCACCTCGTTCGGCTGACGCTGGCGGAATTCACCAGATCCCTCGATCCGGCGAAATATGTGCGCGTCCATCGCTCCTGGATCGTCAACACCCACCGCATCGCCCGGGCGGAGCCAGCCGGTGGCGGGCGCCTGCTGCTGCACATGGAGACCGGCCATACGATCTCCACCAGCAGAGAGGGCGCCAAACGGCTGCGCAACCGGGTGCTCTGACCGCCCGCTGTTGCCGTTTACCGCCGCGAAGTGTCCATTCGCCGATTTTTCGGCCTTTCCTCTGCGGACCTCCCGATCATCGAACCGCCCAGGCCACGACCCGGCTTGCGACGCGCATCGCTGATCCATCCCGTGACCCGGAGATACGGACCGCATGAAACCCTTTGCCCTGCCTGTCCTGCTCGCTGCCAGCCTCGCAACGCTTACCGCCTGGGCCAAGGCCCCTCCTGCCGGAAGCGCTGTGTTGCCCGCCGTCGCCGCGAGGCTGATCCCGGACTACGCCGCAGCCGAAAGTCCCGCCGACCTGACCACGCTCTACCGGCTGCAGCTCGCCGCCGGACGCTACGCGGAGGCGGAAGCAACGCTCGATCGCCTCGGCTCGGTCTATCGGTCCAACGAACCGAGGCTCGCCCCTGCCCTCACGCCCTGGCGGATCTATGCCCGGGCGAAAGGCCACGAGGCGGCGGGAATGGCACCCCACGACGCACTGGCCCGCGCCTTTTCCCAGCTCTACGGCGCCCTTTCGAACCGCCGGGTGGCGGATATCCACCCCTGGCTTCGCGTCGACCTCGATCGCCTGCGCGCCGAAGACGCGGAGCGGGAAAGACCCTGCGCAGGGATGTCACTCGCCGCATGCCCATCGGCTGGGGACCTCATTGCCGCCCGCGAGGCGCTGAACGTTTGGAAGTACCTGACGCCGGCGCTGGGGGCGCTGGTCGAAGCCGACACGAGGCGACGATTCCTCATCGACGACCCTATCCTGATCCCGACGCCGGATGGCTCCACGATCGCGGCGATGCTCGTGCTTCCCCGCTCCACGGGGCCGGCCAAGCTGACCGCGCTGTTGAACTTCACGATCTACGCCAAGGATCGCTGGAGCCTGGACGACGCCATGAAAATGGCGGCCTGTGGCTATGCCGGCGCCGTCGCCTACACGCGCGGCAAGGGAAGCAGCCCAGGCCCGGCGGTGCCCTACGTCCACGACGGCCAGGACGCGGCCACGGTGATCGCCTGGCTTGCGCGCCAATCCTGGAGCGACGGCCGCGTCGGCATGTTCAGCGGCAGCTACAACGGCTTCACCCAATGGGCTGCCGCCAAGCACCATCCACCCGCGCTGAAAGCCATCGCCACCAATGCCACCAACGCACCGGGCATCGATACGCCGATGCAGGGCAACGTGTTCCAGAGCTTCATCTACCCGTGGCCGTTCTACACCACGGATACCAAGGGCCTGGACGACAAGACCTATGACGACCGCGCCCGCTGGGACCGGCTCGAACGGGCGTGGTACGCAAGCGGCCGACCGTACCGCGACCTCGACAAGCTCGACGGCAAACCCAACCCCATCTTCGACACCTGGCTGAAGCACCCCGCCTACGATGCCTATTGGCAGCGCCTGGTTCCCTACGGCCGCGAATTCGCCAGCATCCGCATCCCGGTATTCGTGGAGACCGGCTACTACGACGGCGGCATGGTCGGCGCGCTCTACTACTTCGAGCAACACCTCAAGTACCGCCCATCGGCCGACGACCGCATGCTGATCGGCCCTTACCACCACATCGCGATGCAGGTCGGCGTGCTTGCCAAGGTCGACGGCTACGCGATCGACAAGGCGGCGCTGATCGATCTCCAGGACGTGCGGCTGAAGTGGTTCGACCATGTATTCCGCGGCGCGCCCCTGCCCGCTCTCCTGAGCGACCGAATCAACTTCGAAGTGATGGGGGCAGACCACTGGCGACACGTACCCACGCTCGCGGCGATGGCCACCGACCACCGGCGCCTCTACCTTACGGGTCGCCGCCAGGCCGGCCACCTGCTGCTGGTCAATGCACCGGACCGGCAGGCGCCCCCCGTGCTGACGGTCGATCTCGCCGACCGCAGCGACGTCGACTTCCGTCCGCCGCCGGGCATCCCCGATACCCGCAACGCACTGGTGTTCGAGACGGAGGCGCTGCAGAAGCCGCTGGAAATCGACGGCTTGTTTCGGGGACGGTTCGAAATCGTCGCCAACAAGCGCGACTTCGACCTGACGGTCAACTTCTACGAACTGACACCGGATGGCCGCTACCTCGATCTCGCCTCGTACCTCGGCCGGGTGAGCTACATGCAGGACCGCACCCGCAGGCATCTGCTGAAGCCCGGCCAGCCACGCACCCTCCGCTTCCAGAGCCAGATGCTGACGGCACGCCTGCTGACGCCCGGGAGCCGGATCGTGGCCGTGGTCGGCGTACCCAAGGTTCCGTCCATCCAGATCAATTACGGCACCGGCCACGACGTAAGCTCCGAGTCGATCGCCGACGCGGGTGAGCCGCTACGGATTCGCTGGTCGACCGGCAGCTACCTCGAGCTGGGCATGCGGGGGAGCCTCGCATTCGCGCATGGCCACTGACGGCTTCCTGCACCACCGCATCGACCCCTTCAGAGACGACAGGCCGCAGCGGAGCCTCTCGTGTGTTCCGTTGCGTCACGGGACAATACCTTGCACCCCATACGCCACCGCACGCTTGCCGTAGACTCCGACTTTTCATCATCGCCCACAAACCCATGCGCGCATCCACCTTCCGGCGGCTGATCAACCTGTGGCCGCCGTTCCTGGTCAATGCCATCCGCGTGCAGTCGCTGAGCAAGGACTACGCCGAGGCGACGGTGGTGCTGCGGCTGCGCCGCCGCAACCGCAACTACGTCGGCTGCCAGTTCGGCGGCAACCTCTTCTCGATGGTCGACCCATTCTGGATGCTGCTGGCGATGCACCGGCTCGGCCCCGACTACTACGTGTGGGACAAGGCCGGCGCGATCGACTTCGTGACGCCCGGCCGCGAGGATGTCTACGCCCGTTTCCACCTCGACGACGCCACCGTGGACGAACTGCGCGCCGCTGCCGCAGGTGGCGACAAGGTGCTGCGCTGGTTCGACACCGACATCGTCACCGCCTCCGGCGAGGTGGTCGCCCGGGTGCGCAAGCAGCTCTATGTGCGGCTGAAGCCACGGGCACGTTGAGGCAGTGCCGCAGCCTATTCCCGCTCGAAGCGGGCAATCTCCTCCAGCACCGCCTCGGCCTTCTGCACGCTGCGCCCCGCGGAGCTGTCCTCGACGCGCCGCGCCAAGCCGGCGCGGCGCATCAGCCACACCACGAGCATGCATGCAGCCAATCCCGCCAGGCCGCTGGATACCGCCCACGACATGAAGCCCGGCGACCACAGGTCCACGCCGTACCACGCCAGGTTCATCCACAGCACCGGAATCCAGACAAAGCAGCCGAGCACGAGGTTGACCGGCGCCTCGACGCGCACCCGCCAGGCGCGCAGGTCGGCGAGTTGGCGCTGGATGGCCACGACGGGCGCGGCAGGATCGATCCGCTGGACCAGATACAGCACCCGTGCGGCGAATGCGATCAGCAACAACCCGTAGGCATGCACCAGCAGTCCGCAAACCACCAGACGCGCAACATCGCGGTGCCCCGCCCAGAAGGCGGCGGCCACGACGACAAGCAACACGCCAATCGTCATCTGCAACGCCTGTCCCCAGATCAGCGGACGCAGGCCGCGGCGCAACTTGCCCATCCGGCTGTCGCGGAACAGCTGCTGGTTCAGCGCGTTCTGCCGTTCCAGCTGCCGGCCCAGCGCCTGCCACGCCAGTTTCATCTCGTCGAGTTCCATGGTCATGCTCCGGTGATGGTCGCGGCGGTGATCCGGCCGCGCAGCTTCTGCTTGATGCGGTTGATCTTGGTGGCCACGTTGGTGGTGCTGATGCCGAGTACGTCGGCGATCTCGGCGTAGCTGCGGTCTTCGAGGTACAGCAGGATCAGCGCGCGGTTGAGCGCATCGAGCCCGCCGATGAAGGCGTGCAGCGCGGCCATGCGTTCATCCGTTTCCGCGGCAGGCTCGCCAGCGATGGTCTCCAGGTGCCGCTCGTCCAGCGGCTCGAAGCGTCCGGCCTCGCCGCCCGCACGCCGCAGGTGCGAGATCGCCACGTTCAGCGCGATGCGATACAGCCAAGTGCTGAACTTCGCGCGCCGCTCGTCGTAGCCGGCAAAGGCGCGCCACAGCTGCGCGCCGATCTCCTGCGCGAGGTCCTGGCGCTCCTCGGTGCCGCGCGCGTAGACGCCGGCCACCTTGAGCACGATGCCCCGGTGCTCGCGCCACAATGCCTCGAAGCGCTGCTGGTCCGCCTTGCCGCCCATGTCCGTCCACGCATCCGGGGTCGTTGCCGGCATGATTCGCACGGACGCGGGAAAAGTCACAGTGCGTCACCGGGCGACCACACCCGCGGCCCGCATAATCGCCGCCACGGGCTGGCGGAGAACCGCATGGCACTGGCCGAAAACCTGCTGATCCGCGTGCGCCGGCTCCATCCGGGCTGCTTCGCGCTGGTGATGGCCACGGGCATCGTATCGGTGGACGCCAGCCAGCACGGCCTGCCGCGGGTGGCACTGGCGCTGTTCGCGTTCAACCTGCTGGCCTATGCCTGGCTGCTGGCGCTGACCCTGCTGCGGCTGGTCCGCTTTCGCCGCGAGCTGGTGGCGGACTTCACCGATCCCTCGCGCGGAGCCGGCTTCCTCACCCTGGCCGCAGCCACCTGCGTGCTGGGCAGCCAGTGCGTGCTGGTGCGCCCCATGCCCGTACTGGCGGCAGTGCTGGCAGCAGCCGGTGCGCTGCTCTGGCTGGCGCTCATCTATCTGCTCTTCGCCGCCACCATCACCGCGCGCTTCAAGCCCGGCTTCACCCGCAGCATCAACGGCGGCTGGCTGGTGGCGGTGGTGTCCACCCAGGCGCTGTCGGCCCAGCTGACCCTGATCGCGGCCAGCCGCGCCGCCCCCGACCGCCTGCAGTTCGTGGCGCTCAGCCTGTACATGCTGGGCGCGGCGCTGTACCTGCTCATCATCACGCTGGTGGTGTACCGCATGGTGTTCTTCCCGCTGCGCGCCCGCGAGTTCACCCCGCCGTACTGGATCGACATGGGCGCGCTGGCGGTCACCACGCTCGCCGGCAGCCTGATCGTGCTCCACGCACCCGCGGACGGCGCGCTGGCCGGGCTGCTGCCGTTCGTGAAGGGCTTCACCGTGTTCTTCTGGGCCACCGCCACCTGGTGGATCCCGCTGCTGGTGATCCTGGAAGCGTGGCGGCACATCTGGCGCCATGTGCCGCTGCGCTACGAGACGGACGACTGGGACATCGTGTTCCCGATCGGCATGTACACCGTAGGCACCTTCGAGCTGGCGCGGGCGCTGCACGCGGACTTCCTGCTGGCGATTCCCGCGGCGGGCGTGTACGCGAGCTTCGCGGCGTGGCTGCTGGTCGCGCTGATCGGCCTGCGCCGGCTGTACCGCAAGGCGTGGCGGCACGGCGCACATACGCCACGCTGAGCCGTTCCCTACAATGGGGCGCCCATCCCCGCGCGTGCCGCCATGCCTCCGTTTCGACTCAAACGCTATCTGATCACCGGCCTGCTCACCTTCCTGCCGCTGTGGGTGACCCTGCTGGTGTTCAAGTTCGTGCTGGGCCTGCTGGCAGGCATCGGTGCACCGCTGGTGGCGGCGCTGGTCGGCGCGCTGGCGCTGGTGGCGCCGCACGCGGCGGACACGCTCAACCAGCGCGGACTGGTGTTCGTCCTCGCCCTGCTGCTGACGCTGGGCGCGCTGTACCTGCTGGGCTGGCTGGCGAACCGGGTGATCGGGCAGCGCCTGCTCGACGCGTTCGACGGCCTGCTGCAGCGCATTCCGCTGGTGCAGACGATCTACGGCGGCACCAAGAAGCTGATGGCGGTGCTGCAGAACAAGCCCGGCGGCACGCAGCGCGTGGTGCTGGTGGATTTCCCGCGGCCAGGCATGAAGGTGGTGGGCTTCGTCACCCGCATCCTGGTCGAGGAGGGCACCGGCCGCGAGATGGCGGCGGTGTACATACCCACCACGCCCAACCCCACCGGCGGCTATCTGGAACTGGTGCCTACCGACGAGCTCACGCCCACCGACTGGACGATGGACCAGGCGATGGCCTTCATCATCTCCGGCGGCGCCGTGGCGCCCGACAACCTGCCCGCGCCGCGCCACCTGTCCGACCGGTCGCCGTAGGCCCGCACGGCAGCAGCGCTCAGCGCAGCAGCCAAGCCACGCCCGGCGCCGCCAGCACGTTGAGCAGGCCGCCCAGCACCATCGCGAGGCTGGCCACGGTGCCTTCCTCCGAGCCGATGTCCCAGGCCCTGGCGGTGCCGGCGCCGTGCGCGCCCACGCCGAACAGCGCACCGCGCGCCAGCGCCGAACGCAGCGGCAGCCATTTCAGCAGCAACTCGCCCAGTGCGATGCCGGCCACGCCGGTGATCACCACGAACAACGCGGTCAGTTCCGGCACGCCGCCGATGTCGGCCGACACCAGCATCGCCAGCGGCGTGGTGATCGAACGCGGCACCAGACTCAGCCGCACCTCGCCGCCGAGGCCGAACAGCGTGGCCAGGCCCCAGGCGCTGGTCATCGCCACGGTGCTGCCGCCCAGCACGCCGGCCGCCAGTGCGGGCCACTGCCGGCGGACCAGCGCGCGGTGGCGCCAGATCGGCAGCGCGAACGCCGCCGTGGCCGGCCCCAGCATCAGCACCAGCCAGTGCGTGTCGCGGATGTAAGAGGGGTAGTCCATGCCGAACAGCAGGCCCAGCGCGATCAGCAGCAGCGGCACAGTGAACAGCGGCGAGGTCCACCAGCGCGGCAGGCGCCGGTACAGGGGCTTCAGCAGGTAGTAGCCGCCCAGCGTGGCCGCCAGCCACGCCAGCGAGACGAATTCAGCGCGCACGCCGCCGCTCCCAGCGCCACACCAGGTCGACCACGAAGGCGGTGCTCGCCATCACCAGCACGGTGCCGAGCAGGATCACCGCCACGATGCGCAGGCCGTCCGCGCGCAGCAGGTCCAGGTGCTGCGATACCGCCATCACCGCGGGGATGAAGAACAGCAGCATCTCCGCCAGCAGCCAGTCCGCGCCGCGCCGCAGGCCCGCCAGCGGCACCACGCGCAGACCCAGCAGCGCCAGCAGCAGGCCCAGCGCCAGCACGCTGCCGGGCAGCGGCAGATGCAGGCGGCGCGTCGCCGCGTTGCAGGCGAGGCAGAACAGCGTGAGCGCCAGCACCTGCAGCGCCAGCGCCAGCCGCGGGCGGCGCATCGAGTACAGGCGGATCCGGGCATGCAGCGTCTTCATGGATGCGTAGCCTAGACCCGCCGAAGTTATGATGGAAATGAATTGTTTCCATCACATCGATTCCATAAAGGAATACATCATGGATCCCCGCGCCCTGCGCTACCTGGTCGAGGTGGTGCGCCACGGCGGCTTCGCCCGCGCCAGTGCGCACGCGCACGCCAGCCAGCCCACGCTGAGCAAGGCGATCGCCCAGCTGGAGGAAGAGTGCGGCGCGCGCCTGCTCGAACGCGGCCGCCGCGGCGTGCGCCTCACGGCGGCCGGCGAGCTGGTGCACCGGCACGCGCTGGCCGCGCTGGCCGAGGGCGAACGCCTGCGCGCCGAGCTGGACGCACTGCGCGGACTGCGCCGCGGCGAGCTGCGGCTGGGCCTGCCGCCGCTGGGCAGCAGCGTGCTGTTCGCCCCGCTGCTGGCGCGTTATCGCCAGCAGCATCCCGATATCGAGATCCGCCTGATGGAGCACGGCAGCCGCCGGCTGGAGCAGGCCGTGCTGGACGGCGAGCTGGACATCGCCGCCACCCTGCTGCCCACCGGCGCGGGCCTGCAGCACCAGCCAGTGCGCGACGAGCCGATGCTGGCGCTGCTGCCCGAGTCCCACCCCCGCGCGGGCGCTGCGCGCTTCCGGCTGGCATGGCTGGCCGAGTCGCCGCTGATCCTGTTCGAGCAGGGCTTCGCGCTGAACCAGCTGATTCGCGACGCCTGCGCCCGCCATGGCATCGTGCCCAGCGAGACCGTGCACAGCTCGCAGGTGGACTTCATCGTGGCGCTGGTCGCTGCCGGCGGCGGCATCGCGCTGCTGCCGCGACTGACCGTGGAGGAGCGCCGGCTGAGCGGCGTGGCGGCGGTGCCGCTGGCCGGCCGCGAGCTGCGCTGGCGCATGGTGCTGGCCTGGCGCCGGGGCACACAGCTTTCTGCGGCGGCGCGCGCCTGGCTGGCCCTGGTTGCCGGAACCACCCCTGACCTTTGACACTGTGCCGACCATGACGATCGACCTAGCGTGGACGGTCATGGCCGCCGCGGACAGGCATGCCCGCGACCGACCCGCAAGCGCAAACACCGCCACGGCGGAACCACACACTCCACGAGAGGGAAATCCATGACCCAGCAATTCCTGAAGCCTCTGGCGCTGGCCGCCGCCGTCGCGCTGGCGCTGGCCGGCTGCGGCAAGAGCGAGCAGGCCGCCGCCCCGGCGCCGGCCAAGCCGGCCACCGCTGCGCCGGCCACGGCTGCCACCACCGCCGCGGCCGCCGCGCCGAAGAGCGTGTTCGACGTCGGCGAGCTGGGCCCGGGCAGCGAGGCCTGCACGGACTTCAACGGCTTCGTCAATGCGAAGTGGGTCGCGGCCAACCCGATTCCGTCGGATTACCCCATGTGGGGATCGTTCGTCCAGCTGTACGCAAAGAGCCTGGACGACCAGCACCAGCTGGTCGAGGACGCCGCCAAGAACGCCGACAGCGCAAAGGCCGGCTCGGTCGAGCAGAAGATCGGCTGGCTGTACAAGTCCGGCATGGACGATGCCGCGATCGAGAAGGCGGGCTTCGACCCGATCAAGCCCAGGCTCGCCATGATCGACGGCCTGAAGAACACCGCCGACATCGTGAACTACCTCGACCAGACCGCTGCCGAGGGCGACGGCCAGGTGTTCGGCTTCGGTTCCGGCGCCGACTTCCACGACGCCACCCAGCAGATCGGCTACGCCATGCAGGGCGGCCTGGGCCTGCCCACCAAGGACTACTACTTCAAGCCCGAGTACAAGGACCTGCGCACCGCCTACCTCGCCTACATCGCCAAGACGCTGGAGCTGACCGGCGTGGCCGAAGCCGACGCCAAGAAGCAGGCCGACCAGGTGATGAAGTTCGAGACCGCGCTGGCCGGCGCCTCGCTGGCGCCCACCGAGATGCGCAACCTCGACAACCAGTACCACTTCGTCAGCGTGAAGGACGCCGACAAGGTCACCCCGCACTTCAGCTGGGAGCAGTTCTTCAAGACCCAGGGCGTGACCATCGACAAGGGCTTCTCGCTGTCGCAGCCGAAGTTCTTCGCCGAGTTCGACAAGCTGCTGGCTGCCGCGCCGGCGTCCGAGTGGCAGGCCTACCTGCGCTTCCACACCATCGACGACGCCTCCAACGCGCTGTCCAAGGCCTTCCGTGACAACCGGTTCGCCTTCTACGGCAAGACCCTGACGGGCACGCCCGAGCAGAAGGCACGCTGGAAGCAGGTGCTGGGCGGCGTCAACGGCGCGATGGGCATGGGCCTGGGCGAACTTTACGTGGCCAAGTACTTCACGCCGGAAGCCAAGCAGCGCGCCGAGCAGCTGGTCACCAACGTGCGCGACGCGCTGAAGAACCGCATCGAGCACCTGGACTGGATGAGCGACGCCACCAAGGCCAAGGCCATCGACAAGTGGAACAAGTTCCTGCCCAAGATCGGCTATCCCGACCAGGGCGAGTGGCGCGACTGGTCGGGCCTGACCATCAGCCCGGACAACTGGTACGCCAACCTGCAGGCCGCGCAGAAGTACAACTACCAGTTCGACCTGTCGCACATCGGCAAGAAGACCGACCGCAAGGAATGGGGCATGACCCCGCAGACGGTCAACGCCTACTACGATCCCAGCACCAACACCATCAACTTCCCGGCCGCGATCCTGCAGGCGCCGTTCTTCTATCCGAACGGTGACGACGCGATCAACTACGGCGGTATCGGCGCGGTGATCGGCCACGAGTCCAGCCACGGCTTCGACGACCAGGGCAGCCAGTTCGACGGCGACGGCAACCGCGCCAACTGGTGGACGCCGCAGGACAAGAAGCAGTTCGACGAACGCACCAAGGCGCTGGTCGAACAGTTCGACGGCTACGCCCCGATCAAGGACAAGCCGAACCTGCACGTCAACGGCAAGCTGACCCTGGGCGAGAACATCGCCGACCTGGGCGGCCTCAACATCGCCTACGACGCGCTGCAGACCGCGCTCAAGGCCGATCCGAAGGAAGCCGACGCGAAGATCGACGGCTACACCGAGGATCAGCGCTTCTTCCTCAACTGGGCGCGCGTGTGGCGCGGCAGCATGCGCGAGAAGGCAGCGGAGCTGCGCCTCAACACCGATCCGCACTCGCCGATCGCGGTCCGCGCCATCGCCGCGCCGTCGGACATGAGCGCCTTCGCCACCGCCTTCCAGTGCAAGCCTGGCGACGCGATGGTGCGTTCGGGCGACAAGCAGGTGAAGATCTGGTAAGCCACTCGGGCCGCGGCGGCATCCGTCGCGGCCCGCAGTCTCCTCGACGCCGCGCGCAAGCGCGGCTTTTTTTCGTGCGGCGCGGAGAGGTGCCGCCACTGGTGCGCCGCGTCAGAGCCAGCCCGCCCCGCTGCGCTACTATCTTCCGGCTAAGTCCCCACGATCAGGAGCCCGTGATGCGCCCGTTCCCGCTCGGCGAAGAAATCGACCTGCTGCGCGACACCGTGCACGCCTTCGCGGAGAAGGAGATCGCGCCGCGCGCCACGCAGATCGACCACGACAACCTGTTCCCGGCCGACCTGTGGCGCAAGTTCGGCGAGCTGGGCCTGCTCGGCATGACGATACCGAGCGAGTACGGCGGCACCGGCATGGGCTATCTCGCGCACATGGTGGCGATGGAGGAGATCTCGCGCGCCTCCGGCTCGGTGGGCCTGTCCTACGGTGCGCACTCCAACCTGTGCGTCAACAACATCTTCCACAACGGCAACGAGGCGCAGCGGCGCAAGTACGTGCCGAAGCTGTGCTCCGGCGAGTACGTGGGCGCGCTGGCGATGAGCGAACCGGGCGCCGGCTCCGACGTGGTCGGCTCGATGAGCTGCAAGGCCGAACTGAAGGGCGACGCCTGGGTCGCCAACGGCTCGAAGATGTGGATCACCAACGGCCCCGACGCCGACGTGCTGCTGGTCTACATGCGCACCGCGCCGCGTCCGGCCGGCAGCCGCTGCATGACCGCCTTCATCGTCGAGAAGGGCATGAAGGGCTTCAGCACCGCACAGAAGCTGGACAAGCTCGGCATGCGTGGCTCGAACACCTGCGAGCTGGTGTTCGAGGACTGCGAGATCCCCGCCGAGAACGTCGTGGGGGAGGTGAACGAAGGCGTGCGCGTGCTGATGAGCGGCCTGGATACCGAGCGCCTGGTGCTCTCCGGCGGCCCGATCGGCCTGATGCAGGCGGCGATGGACCTCACCCTGCCCTACGTGCGCGAACGCAAGCAGTTCAACGCGCCGATCGGCACGTTCGAGATCATGCAGGCCAAGGTGGCCGACATGTACACCGCGCTGCAGTCCTCGCGTGGCTTCGCCTACATGGTGGCGCAGCAGTTCGACGCCGGCATCAAGTCGCGCGTCGACCCCGCCGCCTGCCTGCTCAACGCTTCCACCAACGCGGTGAAGGTGGCGCTGGAGGCGATCCAGTCGCTGGGCGGCAACGGCTACATCAACGAGTTCCCTGCCGGACGCCTGCTGCGCGACGCCAAGCTCTACGAGATCGGCGCCGGCACCAACGAGATCCGCCGCATGCTGATCGGGCGCGAGCTGTTCCACGGCAAGGCATGAAACACGGCGCCGATCAAGAGCATCGGCGCCGGCACGCCAAACCGTATTCCGCCGCATGCTGATCGGGCGGGAGCTGTTCCACGGCAAGGCGTGAAACACGGCGCCGATCAAGAGCATCGGCGCCGGCACGCCAAACCGTATTCCGCCGCATGCTGATCGGGCGGGAGCTGTTCCACGGCAAGGCGTGAAGCACGGCGCCGATCAAGAGCATCGGTGCCGACACGCCAAACCGTATTCCGCCGCATGCTGATCGGCCGCGAGCTGTTCCACGGCAAGGCGTGAAGCACGGCGCCGATCAAGAGCATCGGCGCCGGCACGCCAAACCGTATTCCGCCGCATGCTGATCGGGCGGGAGCTGTTCCACGGCAAGGCCTAGAGAGCCCACGACATGAAGCCAGCGACCGCCGCAAACCTTGCGTTAGTTCTGGTGGTAATTGGCGGAGTGCTGGGCAGCTACGGCGCGCTTTCCCAACTTGGCGATCCCGCGCCATGGGTAACCGCTGCCCAGCTCGATGCCATGCGCCGCCGCTCGTTGTTGTTCATGCTGGTCGGGATGCTCGCTCCACTCTGTTCGTTGTGGCTCGCCGGATACAGTTTCCATGCTGCCCGCATACGCGCGTTGGCAGCATCCATTCTCTGTCTGGTGCAACCCGTGGCGCTGTTCCTCTGGATGCTGTGGTAGCCCGCAAACTAAGTCGAAAGTGATTCGGCGCTGCGAATCAGCGCCCCTTCCGTGCGGTGCATGTCGAACACCAGCACCTCGTTGTCGCCGACGCGTAGCCACGGCGCGGGACAATACAACCGTTGCTGCGGGCCGAGGTTCCAGTAGCGCCCGAGCAGGCGGCCGTTGACCCACAGGTAGCCCTTGGCCCAGTCCGCCATGTCGAGGTAACAGTCGCCCGCCTGCGCGAGCGACAGCGTGCCCTTGAAGAACACGCCGGGCCGCGCGGGCTTGCCGGTCAACGGCTTCAACGCGGCCAGCCACGCCTCGTCCAGCGGCAGGCCGAACACCTCCCAGCCCTCCAGCGGCTTGCCGTCGAGGTGCACCTCGCCCACCAGGCCCTTGCGGTCCGCCATGGCGTGGCCGTAGTTCACGTGGCCGAAGCTGTCGACCAGGATCTCCAGCGGCGCTTCGTCCCGGCCCGCCGGCAATCGCAGCGTGTTGCCGGCGCGCAGCTTCGGATGCTTCACGCGCGAGATGCAATCGACGTGGCGGCCGCCATGGAACACGGTGGCGTAATCGCGCACGCCGTCGATGGTCAGTTCGCCGCCGCCCTTCGTCGCGTGGCGGTACAGCACCAAGCCGTGGTCCTGGCCGAACAGCAGCTCGTTGGATTGCGGCTGCCCCACCTGCTTAGCGGCCGGCAGGTTGTCCCACAACGAGGCGTGCGGCTGCGGCGTGAAAGTGGCGAAGCTCGCCATCGACGGCACTGCGGGCAACGCGGGCAGAGGTTGCGCCGAATGCGCCGCGAACAACTGGCGGAAGACGTGATAGTCCGCCGTGGGCGCGCCCTGTTCGTCGATGGGCGCGCCATAGTCGTAGCTGGTGATGACCGGCTGGAAGTTCGCGTAGTCGTTGTCCGCGTTGGCCCCGGCACCGAAGCCGAAGTTGGTGCCGCCATGCACCACGTACAGGTTGAACGAGCGGCCTTCGGCGAGCAGCCTGGCCAGCGTGCCGGCGAAGTCGCCGCGCGCGAACTCCCGGTCGCCCCAATGGGTGATCCAGCCGGGATAACCCTCGCCCATCCACACCGGCATTTCGCCTGCGATGGCCTGCGCGGCGGCGAAGTCGGTATCGCCGTCCAGGCCCAGCGCGGTGCCGGGCAGCCAGGTCTTCGCCGCGCGGATCTGACCGAGCCCGTCGGAGATCGAGAACGGCCCGTGCACGCCGTGTTCCTGCCACAGCGCGCGTATCGTTTCGAGGTAGGCGAGGTCGCGACCGAACGAGGCGTATTCGTTCTCCACCTGCACCATCAGGATCGGCCCGCCGTGTACCGCCAGCAGCGGCCGCAGCACCGGCGCCACGGTGGCGATGTAGCGACGCACCGCGGCCATGTAGTCCGGATCATCCTTGTCGCGCACGCGGATGTGCGGATGGCGCAGCAGATACGGCGGCAGCCCGCCGAAATCCCACTCGCCGCAGACGTAGGGACCGGGGCGCAGGTAGACCCACATGCCTTCTTCCTGGCAGAGGCGGATGAACTTCGCGAAATCGCGGCGCCCGGTGTGCAAGTCGAACACGCCCGGCTCCGATTCCAGCGCGTTCCACATCAGGTAGACCGCGATGGTGTTCAGCCCCATCGCCTTCGCCATGCGGATGCGCTGGCGCCAGTATTCGGCCGGGATGCGGATCGGATGCATCTCGCCGCTCATGATCCGGAACGGCTTGCCGTCGAGCAGGAAGTGCCGCTTCGACAGCTGGAAGCGGTGCGGCCGGCCGTCGGGCATCGCCGCCATCGCGCGGCTGCCCGGTGCCGCCGGCAGCGGCAGCGCCGGCAGGCTCGGCGCCAGCAGGGACAACTTCAGGAAATCCCGGCGTCGCATGGTGTCCTCCGTTGCGATGCAGGCGCAGCGATGTTCAGCGTGCCGCCGGCGTCAGTTCCAGGGTCAGGACCTCGAACGGTAGCAGCTTGATCGTGCCCGTGCGGTCGGCATCCAGCGTCTTCGGCACGTCGGCGCCGCCGCTCCGCCACACGTCGCGCACGTCGAAGTGGCGTGCCACGCCCGGCGGCAGCTGCAACTGGCGCTCGAGGTCGACCACTGCGAGTTGCGGCTTGTCGTCCGGATTGCGGAGGGTGACGATGGCCTTCCTCGGCGACCACGCGGCCCAGCCGTAGACATCCAGCCGGCCGGGGTCGCCGCCGATCCAGTGCACGTCGCGCAGCACGTCGGCGTTGGCGCACGACCATTTCGCCGCGTCCGCCAGCGTGTCCCAGTCCTGCGGCGTGAGCAGCGACGGCGTGATGTACATCTCCTGCAGCTCGGTGCCGGTGGCGAAGTACGAGTGCACCTCGTTGGCGAAGTCGTGTCCCGGATCGGTGTCGAGGCGCGGGTTCTTCCGCGCGTAGATGATGCCGTGGAGCATCAGCGAGTCGATCGGGAACAGCGGACCCTTCAGCACGATGTTCTGGTAGGTCTGCTGGTCGCGGTAGGTGATCCACCGCTCGCGCATCGTGCCCACGCCGGCATACCAGTCGTCCTCGCCGTCGCGCCAGATGGTGTCGGCGTAGCGCAGCCAGAACGGCGACGCCCAGGTGCCGGTGGTGAGGTTGATGAAGGTGTCCGGCTTGTCCTTGCGGATATCGCCGATCAGCTGGATCGCCGCGGCGAAGTCGCTGTCGAAGCGGCTGCCCGGGAACACGCTGCTGACGTTGCCGGTGCCGTCGAACTTGAACTGGTTGATGCCGTCCTTGTCCAGCAGATCCATCACCACCCGGTGGAAGCGCTGGTAGTACTTCGGCCCGGACAGCGCGAAACCGCCGTCGTTGGTCTCGTAGCCGGCTGCCTTGCCGCTCTTCACGCGCTCCTGCCACGGCTTGCCGTAGCCGCCCCACGGCGACAGCCAGATGCCCGGCGCGGCGCCGTACTTCGCGGCCGCCTCCCGCAGCGGCACGAAGCCGTGCGGAAAGTCCCTGCTGAAGTTCCAGCTGCCGCTCAAGTCGTCCCAGCCGTCGTCGAACAGGAACGAATCCAGTTTCACGCCGCGCTTCACGGCGAGCTCCCGGCCGAAGGCGTTGATGCGGTCCAGCGCCTCCGCCTCGGTGTACGGGGTGAAGTAGCCGATGTCGTACCAGGAGTTGTAATGCAGGAAGGTGCGGTAGGGATGCGCGCGTTCGCGCTCGACGTAGCTATTGAAGTCGCGGCGCAGCTGGCCGCCGCGCACCACGCCAACCACCGCCGAGTAGGCCACCGTCTTGCCCTGCTCCAGCGGCAGTGTGCGGGCCATGGAGAGTTTCACCGCGTCGTGGTACGCGGTGCTCTCGGACAGCGGGTTCTCGAAGCCGAGATAGACGTCGCCGGCCACCACCGGCGAGCCGTTCACCGTGCCTTCCACCTCGGCACCGGCCACCTTCGTCTCCAGCAGCAAGACCTTGGCGATCTTCTCGGCCTGCTTGAGCGCGGTGATGCCCACTTCCTCGCGCAGGTAGGGCGAGCCGTCGCGCTGCACGAGTTTCCAGTCCACCCGGAAGCGGCCGTTCGCGTCGCCGAAGCTGGCCGCGACCGCCTTGCCGGGAATCCGACCGGCCAGCCGCGAGGACCTGGCATCCACCGGCAGCGCCACCACGTGCGGCAGCGACAGCAGGTTCATGTCGGCGGCCTTGATCATGCTGCCGTCGGCCATCACCAGCGCGAACGGCGCGGATACCCGCAGGGTGCGGCGGTGCACGCGGTCGGTCACGGTGAAGTCAACGAGGTGCCGGCTGTCCAGCTTCCAGCGTGCCTCGATCGCGGCGTTGCCGAAGCTCTCCTCCCCCTGCCGGTCGGCAAAGATCGCGGTGCCCGGCGCCAGCACCAGCTTGCCGCTGGCGACGCTGTCCCCGGCGTGCACCGGGCCGAGGCCCGCCAGCGCGACGAGCAGCCAGGACGCCAGCACGCTCGTGCGTGGCGAACGAAGCGAGTGCGGATGCGATGCTGCCATGGTTACCTCTCGTATCGATCTGGTGGCACCGACCTGCCCAGCGTATGGGCAAGCCTGTCGATGCCTGTGCTGGAAGCGCCGTACGGCACGGCTGTGCGGCATGCGCCGGAAATGCCTTGCATCAAAAACGGATGTCCGTCGTTCAGCAGCGGCAGCAAATGCCGAAATCCGTCCGTTGCGCCAGAGGGCAAGCCACGCTGCAGCACGTGGACACGCTCATCCCGACGCGAATGGAAAGGTGGCGCCGGGTCCCTGCCCTGCAGCGTTGTCCCGGAGAGGCAAGGAAGCCATCGTGAACATGACCTCGCTTGTGCCGCCGCTGCGCGGAAGTGCAGCCGGCGCCCTCCCTGCGCCGGCTGCCTGCGTTGGGCTTACTGTTCCGGCAGCTTGCCGAGATCCACATCGGGCCGGATGCCGTTCGGCTGGCGATAGAACCACTGGTGCGATGCGACCGAAGGCGTGAAGAAGCCATCGTTGCGCAGATAGAACTGGTTGCCGACGGCTCCGCCGGCGAAATCCGCGCGCTGGTTGTTGTATCCCGTGGGGTCGACGTCGTACCAGGCCGATGTCATCTCGGTCCACGCACCGCTCGAGCTGATCGCCCACTCGTTGCCGAAACTCGCGCGGCGGCCAAGATAGCCGGTGTCGGGATTGAACCCCTCGAGGAAGGAATACACGCCCCGCTGATACGTCGACGTACCGGGATATTTCCACGTGGCAACAAAATGCCATTTGACGCCCGCCTGTACCTCGTTGCCTCCCTGGCCGTTGTCGCCGCAGGCGTTCTCGCCCTGGGGTGAGCCGAACCAGGCCGAGAACAGCGTGTTGCCCTGGCCGTCGGGCTGGGCGCGCGTGACGAAGCGATACGTACTGCCCGCTCGCCAGTTGCAGATCATGTGGCTTTGTCCGCCGGTCCCTTCCCCACCGAAATTGTTGACGATGGTCTGGTTGCCCTTGGCGACGAGCGTGGTGCTGCCGCCCGGCGGATCCCACACCGAGAACAGGATCCAGCGCTTGTTCGGGGCGTTCACCTGCATGCCGAAGTAGCCGACGTTGAACCCGTTCGCCATGTAGTACGTGCCGACCGGGTCCTGCCCGGCCGGCACGGTGACTTCACTGTAGAAATATTCCGTCTCGGCCGGAACATTGAAGCCCAGATGCACCGACGGGCCGCGCCGCGACCAGTAGAAGTTGCCCGGATCATCGGCGAAGAGCAGACCGCCAGCGGTCGCCGTGCCGTCCAGTTGCAGCCCGGAGATGTCACCGAAGTAACCGCCGTTGTTGGAGACGCCCCGCAGGTCGATCTTCACGTAACCCGGCTGGTTGATCCTGAACGTGCCCACCGGGAACACGGTGTTTGCCACGTCCGCTGGCGCCAGCGCGACGGTCTGCGACTGATCGCCAATGGATACCTTGACCGTGCTCTGGGTCGAGCCGGACAGGCTGCCGACCAGCGACACCTGCAGATCGCCCGGCTGCATCACGTCGACATAGGTGCTGATCGTGGTGTAGGGCGAATCCCAGTTGTGCAGGCCGGTGTCGTCGATCGTCTCGTCCGGCTTGTTCCTGGACTGGGTGATGTACGCATTGCCGCCCAACGGAACCGTCGTGGGCAGCGCTTCGGCCGCGGGCGCCGCGAACAAGCCGGAACCAAGCAACAAACCGGATGCAAGCCATAACCCGCCAATTCGATATCCGAGTTTCCGCACAAAGCCTCCGTAATCACGAGTGAGAAAGAGAGCATGTGTGATCCGCGCCCGCATCGTTTGTCCGTGGCTGGCTGCCGCGGATGAAGCCGCAGGACCAGCCGGCGTGCGTCGCGAATCGGTTCGAAGCCGCCGCCCGGCAGGGCCGGGCGGCGGTTTGTTGCAAGGCGGCGCGGCACGCCGCCGTCCACGTTCAGTAGTCGTAGGTGACGCCGAGCCGCACGTAGCGCGGCGGCTGCAGCACCAGCGGCGTGCCGTAGAGCGGGTTCGGCGTGCCGCCGCTGTTGCCGTTGTAGTGGGGATTCAGGTTCAGCGGCGCCTGCCCGTTGAACACGTTGAACACGTCCACGCTGAAGGCGAGCTTGTGGTCGGCTAACGCCGGACGGTAGTGGACACCCACGTCAAGCTGCCTCATCCACGGCAGGCGTCCCGTCGCTCCCGGCGGCGATGGCTGGCCGTTGCACCAGTGGTAGTTGGAACCGTAGCCGTCCGGGTCGCTCTGACCCGGCCCGTAGTAGCCGAGGCAGTACTTCGGGCCGCCCGAAGTCAGGTTGAGGTTGGCCGACACCATCCACTCGGGCGTGACCGCGTAGTAGCCGTAGGCCTTGATCACGTGCGTGTGGTCGTTGCCCTGCGGACCGTTGGCGTAGACCATCAGCTCCGGAAAATCCCAGTCTTCGTTCTGCGTGCCGCCAGTGGCCTGGATGTTGGACTGGCCCTGGCCTTCGCTGTTGCCGTAGCTGCGCGAGAAGGTGTAGCTGATCTTGCCGTACCACTTGCCGTCGAACGGGTGCTCCAGGAAGCCTTCGAGGCCGTAGTAGCGGCGCACCGCATGCGGGAAATGCATTTCGGCATTGGACAAGGTCACGCTGTGGAACGCGCCGCTCGGATCCTGCACCGCGAAGGTGTTGGCCTGGCCCGGGTTGATGTAATAGCAAGTGGCGTCGTTGACGTCGGTGATGCCTTCCGCAGCCGCCTTGTCCACCACCGCCTGCGCATCACAGTAATCGTCGATCACGTGCCGCAGGATGCGCCGGGTGAGCTTGGCGCCGTAAACCCAGTTCGGGCCGCCGGTCTTGCTGAAGCCGAGCATGAACTCGTCCTGGTCCATCGCCTTGAGGCTGGTCACCGTCATGGTGCGCGGGTCGGGCGTCTGGCCATAGGCACCGTTCGGCGACACCGGCGGCGACATCTGCGTCAGGCCGGTCGGCGTGCCGTCCGCCGCAATGCCGCTGTACGTGTAGTACTGATTGGTGGCTACGTAGCCGTTGGCGGGGTCGCCCGGGGCGATCGGCGAGCCCAGGTAGTAGCGGCCGGCATTGCCGAACACCTTGAACGTGCTGTCGCCGAACACGTCCCAGCTGAAGCCCAGGCGCGGCGCCCATTGCGGCTTGGTCTGGCGCATGTAGGCGCTGGCGCTGGCATTGGTGTTGGTGAAGCTGTCGTCGCGCAGGCCGATGGAAAGCAGCAGCCGATCGTTGACCTGCCACTGGTCCTCGATGTACTGGGCCTTCTCGCTGGAGAACAGGTTGCCGCCCTGGCTGAAGATGTACTTGGAGGCGTAGTAACCGCTCGCCCCGTTCGGATAACTGGCTGGCGCGCCTACGCCGAGCCCGGGGAACAACGCATCGCCCGGTGTGCTGGTGTGGCCGTATTGCCACAGGTAGCCCGGCCCGGAGGTCAGGTCGGCCTGGTCGCGCGCCGCGGTACGCAGGTTGTCGATGCCCGCGGTGATCGTGTGGTCGCCCAGGGCATAGGACAGCGCAACCCGCAGGTTGGTGGTCACGAAGTTCTGGCCCGGGTTGCTGATCCTGCTGACGGTCTGGTTGTTGGTGATCGGCGTGCCGCCGTTCAGCGCCGGATTCTGGTTCGTGTAGCCGCTGAGGTAGGTCAGGCTCGGGTCGTAGGCCGGGTTCTCGCTGTAGCTGCGCGTCTTCATGCTGCCGTACATGGCGGTCAGGGTCAGCTTGTCCGTGAGGTAGCCGGTGTACTTCGCCAGCCACAGGTCGCCACCGTGCTTGGTGTTGTTGGCGTAGGACTTGAAGCCCGCGTCGGTCAGGTTGTCGTAGTCATAGCTGTAGACCGTGCCGCTGGACAGGCTCTTCTCGGATGCACCGGTCAATTCCAGCAGGTTGTTGCTGGTGATGTTCCAGTTGACCTTGGCGTACCACTTGGGCAGCGTGTTCCGGTAGTGCGAATCGGTGCCGCTGTCGACGCTGTTGACCGTGTTGCCCTGCGTGTGGGTCATTTCCGCCGAGGCGAAGAAGAACAGCTTGTCCCTGATGATCGGGCCGCCCACGTAAAGGTCGTAGACGGAGGACCAGCTGCCGTTCCGGTTGCGCGGGTCGTACAGCCGGCCGGCCACCGGCGACGGTGGCAGGCCGTTCGCGTAGTAGGTGCTGTCCTGGTTCGCGCGCAAGGCGGAGGGCTCGTAGAGGAACTGCCCGCCGAAATGCCACTCGTTGGTGCCGCTCTTGCCGATCATGTTCAGCACACCGCCGTCGCTGCGCCCGTACTGGGCGCTGTAGCCGCCGGTGTAGACCTCTTCCTGCTCGATCGAGCCGTACGGCAAGGTGATGCCGCCCGCGGACAGGTTCGGGTCGGTGGTGTTGAAGCCGTTGAGGTAGTACGCGTTCTCGGTGGACGACGACCCGCCGAAGCTGACCAGCGACTCGCCGGTCGTGCTCTTCGCGCCGCCGGCGCCGATGTTCGCCGCCGGCGCCAGCAACGCGACCGCTTCCGCCGTATGACCCAGCGGCAGCTTGGCCAGCTGGTCGGCGGTAAGCACCGTGCGCGAGTCCACCGAGCTGACGTCGATCGGCGGGATCGCGCTGGCGGTCACGCTCACGCCGGAAAGCTGCGTCGCGTTCTCCGCACCGCCCGTGGCGGCTTCCGTGTTGAACGAAACGTCCGCGCCCACGCCCACCTTGAGCACCACGTTGTCGCGGCGCTGCACCACCTGGCCGTCGCGCATCAGGCTCACCGAATACGTGCCCACCGGCAGTTGGGTGGCGTTGTAGCGACCCTGGCTGTCGACGCCGACAGTGCGCGTCAGGCCTGCGCCGTTGCTGACCGTCACGCTTTCGCCCGACTGCGCCGGCACGCGGCCGAAGATGCTGCTGGTGGTGGACTGGCCATGCGCGGCCGTGGACGCCAGCAACAGACCCAGAGCCGTGGCCAGGCCGGTCTGTCGCAGCGGAATGCATCTGCTGGATTTCATGAATGCCCCTCGGAATGTAATGAACTGCTTCTGGATATCCGCAAGCCCAGCACCCCCGCAGCCCACGGATTGTTCGTACGCCGATGGCTCATCCTCATCGGCAGTGGCGGACTCCGCCGCCGCTCAGTGCTTCCATTCCCGCACCCGCACCCGGCCGAGCAAGGCCTCGACCTGGTCCGGGCGCACGTAACCGGTTTCCACATCCATCGCGTTGGCGGCGCCGCAAGCCACCGCCAGCCGCAAGGCCTCGCGCAACGGCTCGCCGCGCCTGACGGCCACGGCCATGCCGGCGAGGAAGCAGTCGCCCGAGCCGACGGTGTTGCGCACCTGGTCGAGCTCGACCGCGGCATGCCACGCGCCGCTGTCGTCCATGCCCAGCGCGCCCTGCGCGCCCAGGCTCAGCACCGGCATTGCCACGCCGCGGGCATGCAGCTCGCGCAGCGCGGCGACGGCGGCATCGAGATCGCCGAGGCTGCGGCCGAACAGCGCCTCGGCCTCGTCGCGATTCGGCTTCAGCAGGAACGGCTGCGCCGCCACCGCCTTCCGCAGCACCTCGCCGCTGGCGTCGACCAGGCAGCGCTTGCCCGCCGCGCTCACCTGCTGCGCCAGCTCGGCGTAGGTGTCGACCGCCAGGCCAAGCGGCAGGCTGCCGGACAGCACCACCAGTTCGCTGTCCGCCAGCGCGAGGCGGAACGCGCGATGCAGCGCCGCGCCATCGCGCTCGCCCAGTCGCGGCCCCTGCCCCAGCACCTCGGTGATCTGCCCGCCCGCGTCCTGCAGCGCGATGCAATGACGCAGCGGCGCATCGATCTCCACGCCGTGGAACAGCACGCCGCGTTCGCTCATGCGGCGGGCAATGAGGTTGCGGTGCGCCGCGTCGACGAGGCCGATCAGCTGCACCGGCTCGCCCAGCGCGGCAACGGTCTGCGCCACGTGCAGGCCCTTGCCGCCGGGCAGCACCTGCTCCTGCACCGCGCGATTGACTTCGCCCAGATGCAGCTCGTCCACCCGCATCAGGTGATCGATCGCGGTGTTGAAGCCGGCGACGGTGATCATGCGGCGCCTCCCAGCAAGGCTTCCGCCTCGGCTGCGTCGGCCTGCCGTGCCGTGCCGCCCACGCCGCGCGTGGACAGCGCGCCGCAGGCGTTGCCCCAGCGCATGGCCTCGGCCAGGGGCAGGTCGCGCAGCCAGGCATGCAGGAAGCCGGCGTCGAAGGAATCGCCCGCGCCGGTGCTATCCACCGCCTCCGCTGCGAAGGCGGCTGACTCGAGCAGGCTGCCGTCGCGGCCCAGCGTGGCGCAGCCGTGCCGGCCGCGCTTCACCACGATGCGGGTGCGGCCGTTGTCCAGCGCGCGCAGGCCGTCGAGTACGTCCCCGCAACCGCTGATGCCGGCGAACTCCACGTCGTTGGGCAGGAACAGGTCGACTTCGGCGAGCAGGCGAGGCCATTCGCTGCCCCAGCGCTGCTCCGGGTCGAAGCCCGGATCGAGCGAGGTACCGAGGCCATGCGCACGCGCCCGCGCGAACAACGACGCCAGATCCGGTCGCAGCGCGCTCTGCAGGTAGTACGAGGACACATGCAGGTGGTCGGTCCTGGCCAGCAGCGCGTCGTCGATGTCCGCGGCGCACAACGCGCCGATCGCGCCGGCGTAGGTAACCAGCGCGCGGTCGCGGCTGGTGGAGAACGAGGCCGTGATGCCGGTGCGCAACGCAGGGTCGCGCCGCACCGCGGCCACGTCGATCCCCGCTCCCTGCAACGCCGATACGCAGAAGCCGCCCCAGCCGTCCGCGCCCACCTTGCCGGCGAAGGCGACCGGATTGCCCAGCCGCGCCAGCCCCATCGCGCAGATCATCGAGGAGCTACCCGGCACGACCATGGCGTCCTCGGCCAGCACCTCGCGGCCCGGCGCGGGAAACGCCCGGCAATCCCGGAACACCAGGTCGACGTTGAGTTCGCCGGCGACGAGGATGCGTTTCACGCTCCGCCTCCCGCGTGCAGCGCGAACGATTCGACCACGCGGGTGAGCACGCCCTGCGCCGGCGCGTCCGGCTTGCCGCCCAGCGCCAGGCAGCGGAAGAACGCCAGCACCTGGCCCACCGCCACGTCGGCCAAGAGCGGCAACGCGTCGTCATCGGCCGCCAGGCCGCCAAGGTCCACCGCCACGTCCTGCGCGCCGATCACGTCGGCGCCGATGCCCTCGCCCACCAAGACGCGCGCCAGGCCAAGACGCTTGCGGTCGAGTTCGCGCAGCAGGTCGTATTCGTAGGCGCGCACCGCCGGATCGGGCGACAGGAACGCCACCACCAGGGTGTCTGCGTCGAGGCTGGACATCGGGCCGTGGCGCAGACCGAGGAAGGTCTCCGCCATCGTGTGCACGCGGCCGCCGGTCATTTCGAGCATCTTCAGCGCAGCCTCGCGCGCAGCGCCCAGCGCGCCGCCGCTGCCGAGGTAGACCGCCCGCTCGAAGCCGCGATTCGCGATCGCGGCGAGCGCGCCGGACTGCCGCTCGAACACGCGCTGCACGCAGCTGGCGAGGCGCCGCACGCCGTCCTGCCAGTCGGCAGCGTCGGCGCGGCCGCCAAGACCACTGCCGGCCAGCACCAGGTTGGTGAAGCTCGAGGTCATCACCAGGCTGCGGTCATTGGTGCGCTCGTCCAGCACCAGCGCCACGCAGCGTGGCTCGCCGCGGTACTGCGTGGCCAGCCTGCCGCCCGCGTTGCAGGTGATCGCGAGGTGGCGCCAGTCCGGCGCATGCGCCAGCAACTGGTCGACCACGCCAGTGCTCTCCGGGCTGTCGCCCGAACGTGCGATCGAGATCAGCAGCCCGCCGCCCGGCGGCAGCGCGCCGCGCCAGTGCGTGAGCAGGGTGCCCGCGGCAATCGCCTGCACCGGCACGCCGAGTGTCTGCTGCAGGTCGGGCGCGATGCATTCGCCCGCGTAGATCGAGCTGCCTGAACCGGTCAGCACGGCCTGTGCCGGGCGCGGCGTCAGCATGGCCCGCCGTTGCGCCAGCACCGACGGTTCGCGCAGCAGGGCCGCGGTGGCCTGCCAGGTCGCCGGCTGCTGCAGGATCTCGCGCAGGGTGTCGGCGCAGCCGAGCTCGCGCTGCAGCGCCGGCGCGGCCGCCGCCAGCGCGGCGAGACTGTCGAATGCTTTCGATTTGTTTCCAAGTATTGACATTTGACTCATTTCGTTCGAATGTGAAGCCATTCGCCCACCATATGCAGCGTATTCGAAATGAATCAGAACTTACAAGTACCTTCGCAAGCTTCCGAAAAGTTTTCGAGCCTGCCACTGTCGCAGGGCAAGCGCGCCCGCCTGTGGCGCTTGCTGTACGGCTCGGGCCCGAAGAACGGCAGCCTGCTCGTGCTGCCGCTGGACCAGGGCCTGGAGCACGGCCCCACCGACTTCTTTCCCCATCCGCCGGCCGTCGATCCGGACTACCAGTTCGAACTCGCCGCGGCCGGCGGCTTTTCCGCCATCGCGCTGGGCATCGGCCTGGCCGAGAAGTACATGAGCGGATACGCCGGCCGGGTACCGCTGATCCTCAAGCTCAACGGCAAGACCAACATCCCCGGCGACGCCGAGGCCACCTCGCCGCTGTTCGCCTCGGTGGAGGACGCCGTGCGCCTCGGCGCCGACGCGGTGGGCTACACCATGTACGTGGGCTCGCCGCGCCAGCACGACGAGTTCCGCCAGTTCGAGCAGGTGCGCCGCGACTGCGAGCGCTACGGCATGCCGCTGGTGCTGTGGTCCTACCCGCGCGGCAGCGCGGTCAACGCCAAGGGCGGCACCAACACGCTGTACGCGCAGGATTACGCCGCGCGCGTGGCGCTGGAGCTGGGCGCCGACATCGTCAAGCTGCACGAGCCGAACGACAGCGTGGCGAACGTGCCGGCACCCTACGACACGCTCATGGAAGACTCCGCCGCCCGCTGCGCCCGCGTGGTGCGCTCGGCCGGCCGCACCATGGTGCTGTTTTCCGGCGGCGAGAAGAACGACGACAACGCGGCGGTGCTGCGCAAGGTGGAGCACTACATGCAAAGCGGCGCCAACGGCGTGATGTTCGGCCGCAACATGTGGCTGCGCCCGTTCGACCAGGCGGTGAACCTCGTGCGCCAGGTGCACGACATCATGGCGAAGCATCCGCGCTGAGCTTGACTCCCTCTCCCCCGGCCGGGGAGAGGGCTTGGGCGAGGGGCCGGGCTGGCGATGAAGTGGTTTCAGAGCGAGCGTTGATCGAGGATCGCCGCGAGCCTCGACCCCTCACCTCAATCCTCTCCCCGGCGGGGAGAGGAAGCGAACGCAAGAAGCGAGTTATCAGATTGAAGCGGACCCAACAGAAACCCTGCCTCTGCTGCGCGCCGCCCACCGGCGCCGGCACCGTGCGTATCGAAGGCAGCGGCAAGAATCCGCTGCAGACGGCGCGCGACGACGGCAAGGGCGAATTGCGTCTCAAGGATTTCAGGCCGCGCAGCATGCTGCACGTGCCGCAGACGCGCGTCGAGCGCCCGCGCTACCCGGTGATCGATGTGCACGCGCACCTCACCTGGTCGAAGAACGTGCGCAACGGCGTGTCGGTGGGCGAGGAGATCACCGTGTTCGGCACGCCGGAAGAATTGCTGCCGGTGATGGACCGCAAGGGCGTGCGCACGCTGGTGAACCTCACCGGCGGCGTGGGCAAGGGGCTGGAGGAAAGCATCCGCCTGTTCGACGAAGCCGCGCCGGGGCGCTTCCTCACGCTTACCGAGCCGTCGTTCGCGCTGTTTCCCGAGCCGGACTATCCGCAGCGCCAGGCCGACGCGATCGCGCACGCGCATCGAGCCGGCGCGCGCGGCCTGAAGCTGCTGAAGACGCTCGGCCTGTACCTGCGCGAACGCATCGACGAAGGCCCGCTGGTGGGCGTGGACGACTGCCGTTTCGACCTCATGTGGGAAGCCTGCGCCGCGCACGACATGCCGGTCTTCCTGCACGTCTCCGACCCGGAGGCGTTCTTCCTGCCCACCGACGGCGGGAACGAACGCTACGAGGAACTGGCCAACCACCCGGACTGGTCGTTCTACGGCCCCGGGTTTCCCAGCCATGCGGAACTGATCGCCGCGCGCGACCGCATGATCGCGCGCCACCCGGACACCACCTTCGTGCTGCTGCACGTGGGCAACAACGCCGAGAACCTGGCCGCCGTCGAGGACTGCCTGGCGCGCTTCCCGAACACGATGGTGGACATCAGCGCGCGCATCGGCGAGCTGGGCCGCCAGCCGCGCATCGCCCAGCGCTTCTTCGACCGCTACCAGGACCGCATCCTGTTCGGCACCGACGCGGTGCCGTCGCCGTGGGGCGACGACGTGCCGCAACAGTTGTTCGGCGACGCGCTGTACGAGATCTACTACCGCTTCCTCGAAACCGAGGACGAATACTTCGACTACGCCCCCGCTCCGGTGCCACCGCAGGGACGCTGGTCGATCTACGGGCTGAAGCTGCCGGACGCGGTGCTGCGCAAGGTCTATCATGACAATGCCGCCCGACTCCTGCATATTCCGCCCGCATGAGCAAAGCCCAGACCGCCAAGCCCGCCACCCGGCCCCGCCATCGCCTGCTGCTCGGCGAGCGCCGCCGCCTGATCGTGGAGCACGTGGAGGAACACGGCCGCGCCACGGTGGAGGAGCTGGCGAAGAAGTTCGCCACCTCCGCCGTCACCATCCGCGCCGATCTCGAGGCGCTGGCGAACGCCTCGGCCATCGTGCGCTCGCACGGCGGCGCGCTGCCGGTGGTGCCGGTCAGCAGCGACATCCCGCTCAACATCAAGGAAACCCGCCACCAGGCGCAGAAGCTGCGCATCGGCCAGGCCGCGGCGGCGATGATCCGCGACGGCGAGACGATCATCCTCGACTCCGGCTCCACCACGGTGGAGATCGCGCGGCAGATCCGCCAGCGCAAGTTCCAATCGCTCACCGTGATCACCAACGCATTGAACATCGCGCTGGAGCTGTCCGGCCTGCCGCACGTCCGCGTGATGATGCTGGGCGGCCTGCTGCGCCAGACCTCCTATTCGCTGGTCGGCCCCGATGCGGAACACGCACTGGCCAAGCTGTCGGCCGACCGGCTGTTCCTCGGCGTGGACGGCATCGACCCCGAGGTGGGTGCGACCACGCCCGATCCGCTGGAGTCCGCGCTCAACGCACTGATGATCCGCGTGGCTCGCCAGACCGTTGCCGTATGCGACGCCAGCAAACTGGGCCAGCGCAGCCTGTCGGTGATCGCGCCGGTACGCCAGCTGCACAAGGTGATCAGCGACAGCAGCGCGCCGCCCGAGATCGTGGAGGCGCTGCGCAACGCCGGGGTGCAGGTCGAATTGGTCTGAAATTTGCCGCCCAAAGTGGTCGTTGCCCGGGCGGGCCCGCCTGATTAGGCTCGGCTTCCTGTGCTCAGGCAACTCCGCAGGAGGGTGGACGATGGACGCAGCATCCGGAACGGGCGGCAGGGGCATGGCTCCGCTCGCATGGCTGGCGGCGTGCCTCGCTACCGGCGCAGGCAGGCCGGCCGCGCGCGGCATGGGGCCCGGTCGTGTGCTGCTGGCGCTGGCAATGGCCGCACTGGGCCTGCGCGGACTGGCGTTCGGCGATTTCGCGGGCACCTGGCAACGCATCCCGGTCGCGCACCTGCCGGCGCAGGATTTCCTCGTGCACCTCGCTGCGCTGGTCGAACTGGCGACCGGCATCGGCATCCTGGTCCCCCGCACCGCGAAGATTTCCGCGGGCGCGATGGCGACCTTCGCCCTGCTGTGGATGGTGCTGCTGAAATTTCCGGCCGTCATCTACGCGCCAGCCATGGAAGCGACCTGGCTGGGCGCGGGCGAGATCGCGGTGATCCTGGCCGGCGCATGGGCGGTCTTCGCCGCGCTGGCGAAGCCGGACGGGCGCCTTGTCGCTGGACGCAACGGCATGCGCAACGCACGGCTGCTGTTCGTGCTGGCGCTGCCCACCATCGGCCTTTCGCATTACGTCTACGCCGACATCACGGCCGGCTTCGTACCTGCCTGGCTGCCGTGGCGGCACGGCTGGGCCTACCTGACCGGCGCGGGCAGCCTCGCCACGGCAGCCGGCATCCTGTTCGCGATGTGGCCGCGCCTGGCGGCCACACTGGAGGCGGCGATGCTGGGCGTCATCACCCTGCTGGTCTGGCTGCCGCCGCTGCTCGCGCAATGGCACGACAGCAGTGCGTGGTCGGCGTTCCTGATGTCCAGTGCGATCGCCGCCGGCGCGGCGGCGGTCGCGGATTCGTACCGCGGCATCGGCTGGGCGACGCGGGGGCCGCAGGCCTGAGCGACGCCGGCTCCTGGAAGCCGGCGTCACGGGTGCTCAGAACGACCAGCGGTAACTCAGCGTGGCCATCTTCGCCGCATCGCGCTGGCCGAAGTACTGGTCGTAGCCCAGCGTGAGGTCGCTGCGCGCACTCATGCTCCAGTCCAGCGTGGCGCCCGCCACGCCGCCATAGCGCGACAGGCCGATGCCCCCCAGCGGCGCCCACTGGTTCACGCCGCTGAAGCTGGCGTCGAACACGGCACCGCGCAGGCCAAAGGACTGCTGCCAAGCCAATCGCCCCTGCAGATTGAGGCTGCCGCCACGGGCCAGCTGCCAGCCACGGCTCGCGCGCAGGCCCATTCCCGCCTGCCAGCGGGCAGTGGTGAGCGCGCCGGACTTCAGCCCGAAGCCGTCGCCACCCAGCTCGTCGAACCCGTCGCGATTGATCTGTGCGTATTCCAGGCTCGCATACGGCGTGACGCGGGTGCCGCCCAAGCCCAGCCGGTAGCCGCTCTCGCCATAGGCCACGCCGTAGCGGCCGCGGCTGTCGCTGGATACGCCGCTGAACTGGTTGCCCAGCTGCAGCCGGCGATGCATGGTTTCCCGGTAGCTGCCCACGCCAAAGCGGCCCATCGCGTACCAGGCACCGCGCTCCGTGCCGCCGTAGACCATGCCTTCCACCGCGTGGCTGTAGCCCTGGTCCGCGGTTTCGGTCAGCCGACCCAGGCCCTGGCTGCGGCTCAGCGCGAAACCGGCCACGCCGCTGCCGCCCACGCGGAAGTCCTGCCCCACCAGCCAGCCGCTGAGATCGTAGCCCACGTTCCCGTAGCCGCTGCGCGACATGTCGCCGTGGTAGCCGAGCCCCTGCGTCCACGCACCGGGCTGCGGCGTGTCGAGCAGTTGCTCGAAGCGCTGCGACAGCGCCCGCGTGCCGGCGTCGATCGCCTCGAAGGTCATCGCCGCACTGGCCGCGTGCAGCTGGCCGGACAGGCTTTCCAGGGACTGCTGAAGGGACTTGAGATCCGCAGTTTGCTGCAGGCTCGCTGCGCCGCTTAAGAAAGCGGCGTTGGTGCTGCCTGCTGCTCCGCCGAGCTGCGCATCGATTTGCTGAAAGGCGCTATCTACGCGTCGTGCAGCCCCATACGAAGCGCCCGTATAGCTCATCCCAGGGACCGCGCTGGCCTGAACCTTCACGACATTCAACCACGCACTGTTTGCGTCATAGCTCAAGGTGGCGGTCAACAGCACGCCCGTTCCAACACTGAGCGATGAAAACGTGCCGCTCAGTCCACCATTGGCCACAAGCACATCCGTGTGGGAATTGGCTACATAACCATTGGCGGCTCCCACAACCTGGAGGTCGGCCCCCGGATAGCCATTGCTTGGACCAGACAACGTGGCGGAGCCACTGACCCGCAACACGGAACCCAGTTCCAGTGCAAGCCGGCCACCAGGCCATTCGTAGTAATTGCCGCCTACGTTGACGTCCCCCCCACTCACCAACAACGTACCGCTGTTGGTGATGTTCCCGCCAATTGTGTGGGTGTCGCGCACCATGCCATCGATATTCAGGGAGCCACCGATCGACTTGGCGACCAGCATGCCCTCTTGGACATCCGTCAAACCGGTGTATGTAGCCGGCTGAGTAAGTACCAACGTGCCGCTGCCCTGCTTGATCAGACCGCCCGCGCCGGAGATCGGGTTGTTCCAGGTCGAGGTGCCGCTGAAGCTGACGGTGACGTCGCCCCAGTTGAACTGCATCGGGCCGTTCACCGCACGACCCACGTCCAGTTCGCCGTAGCCGAAGGTGGCATTGGGCTGCGAACCGCCCAGCGGATCGGCGGTGCCGAGCAGGGTCTGCCGCACCAGGTCGTTGCTGAAGTACGGGTAGGCCTGCCACACCAGTGCCGCCGCACCCGACACCTGCGGCGCCGCGAACGAGGTGCCTTCGACGATGTAATAGGACGGGCTGGTGGTGGAGGACGTGGTGTTCTTGTCCAGCACGATCACGTCGCCCGGCGCGGCGAGGCAGTAGTTCATCGCGCGGCCGCAGGCGTTGGAATAGCTCGCCAACTGGGTGGGACTGTTGCTGTTCACCGCGACCGCCACCAGCCAGCCCTTGTCCAGGCCGAGACCGGGCGCCAGCGTGGGCAGGCTGGCGATGTCGCTTGGGTCGCTGCGCGATTCGTTGCCCGCCGCGAACACCACCAGGCCGCCGTGCTGCTGCACGAACGGCTGGTAGGCCTGGCCGAAGGCCTGGTTGATCGAGGCGTTGGTGGTGTCCCAGTAGATGCCGCCCCAGGAATTGTTCTGCACCTGCACGCCCGCGTTGATCAGGTCCGGGTTGAGCGTCTGCGCGAAGAAGGCGGCGTCGGCCGCGGTCACCTGGTTGCCCTGGCCGGAGCCGTCGTCCTTCGGCTCGGTGTCGGCGATGATGCGCGCCGAGACCAGGCTGGCGCCCGGCGCGATGCCGCCGGGAAACTTCCCGAACGCCGCGCCTGCGGCGATCTCCGAGACCCAGGTACCGTGGCCGACCACGTCGTCGATGCTCGTGTTGTTGGCCGTGGGATCGACGTAGACCAATTCCTGCGTGACCCGCCCGGCCACCGTCGGATTGCTGCGCATGATGCCGCTGTCGACCACGCCGATGGTCACGCCCGCGCCGGTGTAGCCGGCCTTGTGGGCGTCGTAGGTGTTGGTGATCGAGAGCTGGGCATCCAGCGGCGGCGGCGGCGGCGCGGTCGAGGCGGGTGGTGGCGCCGCAGGGGTCGGCTTGACGCCACCGCCCCCTCCACCGCCACCGCAGGCGGCCAGGCTCAGGGCCATGCCGACGGCACAGGCCAACCGGTGACTACGCAGGCCGTGCACGGCCGTTTCCCCATGCGGTTTCATGGTCTCTCCCCCTGATCCTTAGGATGACGCCCGCCACCTCTGAAAGCCGCCGCCCCGGCAACACCTGCCCGCACGGCTCCGGTGGAAGCCCAGTGTGGCACAAGAGCGGCCCCGCCAGATGCGATGAACAGTCCCGGGGCACATCGCCCATCGGTTTGCCGCACTGCGCCATCGGCTGCGATAATCAGGCGGTTGCTTCCCCGGCGCCACGCGCCATTCGTGTTCTGCGGAGATCCCCATGTCGGACGTCAGCGTTGTCATCGCCGGTGCCAAGCGCACCGCCATCGGCTCCTTCCTCGGCCAGTTCACCGGCGTGCCCACGCCGAAGCTGGGCGCCACGGCGATCCGCGCCGCGCTGGAGCAGTCCGGCGTGGCCGCCGCCGACATCAGCGAAGTGATCATGGGCTGCGTGCTGCCGGCCAACCTCGGCCAGGCTCCCGCCCGCCAGGCTTCGCTGGGGGCCGGCCTGCCGGTCGGCACCGGCTGCACCACCATCAACAAGGTATGCGGCTCGGGCATGAAGGCGATCATGCTGGGTCACGACCTGATCAAGGCCGGTTCGGCCGCGGTGGTGGTGGCCGGCGGCATGGAGTCGATGACCAATGCCCCGCACATGGTGCAGGCCCGCACCGGCATCCGCTACGGCGACGGCAAGCTGGTCGACCACATGGCCTGGGACGGCCTCACCAACCCCTACGACGGCAAGGCGATGGGCGTGTTCGGCGAACTGTGCGCCGACAAGTACCACTTCAGCCGCGAGGAGCAGGACGCGTTCGCGACCGAGTCGGTGAAGCGCGCCCTGGCCGCGCAGCAGTCCGGCGCGTTTGCCGGCGAGATCGTCCCGGTCACCGTGGCCGGCCGCAAGGGCGACGTGGTGGTGGATACCGACGAACAGCCCGGCCGCTCCGACACCGCCAAGATCCCTTCGCTGAAGCCCGCCTTCCGCAAGGAGAACGGCACCATCACCGCGGCCAGCTCCTCCAGCATCTCCGACGGCGCCGCGGCGGTGGTGCTGCTGTCGGCCGACGACGCCAAGGCCCGCGGTGTGCAGCCGCTGGCCCGCATCGTGGCCCATGCCACCCATTCGCAGGAGCCGGAATGGTTCACCACCGCCCCGGTGGGTGCGATCCAGAAGCTGCTGGAGAAAACCGGCTGGAAAATCAGCGACGTCGACCTGTTCGAAGTCAATGAGGCTTTTGCGGTGGTGGCCATGGCGCCTATCAGGGAACTCGGCATCCCGCACGCCAAACTCAACGTCAACGGCGGCGCCTGCGCCCTCGGCCACCCGATCGGCGCCAGCGGCGCCCGCCTGGTGGTGACCCTGCTCAATGCCTTGAAAACCCGCGGTCTCAAGCGCGGCATCGCCAGCCTGTGCATCGGCGGCGGCGAGGCCACGGCGATCGCGGTGGAATGCGTCGATTGAATCACGCAGCCGTAACGGCGGCGTCCTGATACTGCCCCGCTGAAAGCGCGTTGAACCGGCTATCAACGGAGTCTGAAGCGACCCCGCGAAAGTTATGGCGCAGAACGCGGGAAAGCGCTATTAATAAACGGCCATTCGGCATTCCACGGCAAAGGAGATCCACCATGAAGTTTACGCGTACCCTACTCGCCTCCGCGCTCGTCGCGCTGCTGGCGGCTTGCAGCAACGGCGCGCAGGATTCCGCGCAGAACGCCCAGCAGTCTGCTGACCAGGCTCAGCAGTCCGCCGACCAGGCCCAGAAGGCTGCCGAGCAGGCCGCCCCGGCCGCTACCGCCGCCGCTCCGGCTTCCACCGCCGCCGCCCCGGCCTCCACCGCCGCTGCCCCGGCCGCCGCCGGCACCGCCGACAACGCGATGGACAAGATGAAGAGCGCCGCCAACAACGCCGCTGACGCCGCCGGTAAGGCTGCCGATGCCGCGAAGGACGCCGCTGGCGCCGCGAAGGACGCCGCGGAAAAGACCAAGGATGCGATGAAGCACTGATCCGCTTTGTCACCGTTCCAGAACGGCCGCCTCGCGCGGCCGTTTTTTTGTGCACGGCCTTGCGTCCATTATTCGCCCCGCGACACAACCGCTATCATCCACGGTTTCATCCCGACGGCAGCCGCGCATGAGTGTCATCGTCTCGCAGATCGATTCGCGTACTTCCGAATTCCAGGCCGGCAGCGCACGCCTGCGCACGCTCGCCGATGAACTGCGCCGCGAACTGTCGCGCACGGCCGAAGGCGGCGGCGCCAAGGCGCGCGAAAAACACACCGCACGCGGCAAGCTGCTGCCGCGCGAGCGCATCCGCGCCCTGCTCGATCCGGGATCGCCGTTCCTGGAGCTCTCGCCACTGGCCGCGCACGGCATGTACGACGATGCCGCGCCGGGCGCCGGCATCGTCACCGGCATCGGCCGCGTGCACGGCACCGAGGTGATGGTGGTCGCCAACGACGCCACCGTGAAGGGCGGCACCTACTTCCCGATGACGGTGAAGAAGCACCTGCGTGCGCAGGAAGTGGCGCTGGAGAACCGCCTGCCCTGCATCTACCTGGTCGATTCCGGCGGCGCCTTCCTGCCGCTGCAGGACGAGGTGTTCCCGGACAAGGAGCACTTCGGCCGCATCTTCTACAACCAGGCGCGGATGTCCGGCCTGGGCATCCCGCAGATCGCCGTGGTGATGGGCAGCTGCACCGCCGGTGGCGCCTACGTGCCGGCGATGAGCGACGAGACCATCATCGTGCGCGAACAGGGCACCATCTTCCTGGGCGGCCCACCGCTGGTGAAGGCCGCCACCGGCGAAGTGGTGGATGCCGAGACGCTGGGCGGCGCGGACGTCCATACGTCCGTCTCGGGCGTGGCCGACCACTACGCCGAGAACGATGCGCACGCGTTGTCCATAGCTCGCGAAGCGGTGGCAAGCCTCAATCGCCGCAAGGTCATGCCGCTGGCACTGAAGACCCCGGTCGAGCCCAGGTACCCGGCCGACGAACTGTACGGCGTGATCCCCGAGGACACCCGCCGCCCGTTCGACATCCGCGAGGTGATCGCACGCATCGTCGACGGCTCGGAGTTCCACGAATTCAAGGCACGCTACGGCAAGACGCTGGTCACCGGCTTCGCGCACATCCATGGCTATCCGGTGGGCATCGTCGCCAACAACGGCATCCTGTTCGCCGAGAGCGCGCTCAAGGGCGCGCACTTCATCGAGCTGTGCAACCAGCGCAACGTGCCGCTGGTGTTCCTGCAGAACATCACCGGCTTCATGGTCGGCAAGAAGTACGAGCAGGCCGGCATCGCCAAGGATGGCGCCAAGATGGTCACCGCGGTGGCCTGCTCGCACGTGCCGAAGTTCACCGTGGTGATCGGCGGCAGCTTCGGCGCCGGCAACTACGCCATGTGCGGCCGCGCCTACGGCGCCCGCTTCCTGTGGATGTGGCCGAACGCGCGCATCAGCGTGATGGGCGGCGAGCAGGCGGCCAGTGTGCTGGCCACCGTGAAGCGCGATGGCCTGGAGGCCGCCGGCAAGGAATGGAGCCGGGAGGACGAAGAAGCCTTCAAGGCGCCGGTCCGCGAGCAGTACGAGCGCCAGGGCCACCCCTACTACGCCAGCGCGCGGCTGTGGGACGACGGCATCATCGACCCGGCCGACACCCGTCGCGTGCTGGGGCTGGCGATCTCCGCATCGATGAACGCACCGATCGAACCGCAACGCTACGGCGTGTTCCGCATGTAGCGCCGCGGCACCGGGCGGCTCAGAAGAACTCGTATTCCAGCTGGGCCAGCCAGGTGCGCCGCGGCGCCGCCGCGTTGATGCCCAGCAGCACGCCGAAACGGTATTCCACGTTGCCGGTGCTGTGCGGCACGTGCCATTCGCCGGCGACGATCGGGCCCGCCTGGTAGGCGTCGTCGTCGGGCCGGCCATAGGCTTCGAGACCTGGGCGGAACGCCCCCGACACCGCGTAGGTGCCCTGGTAGCTGTAGCGGAATTCGGTCTTGGACGCCGCGCCCGCGCCGATCTCCTTCTCCCAGACCAGGTTGACCCGGTGGTCGAAGCGGCCAACCGTCTTTTCGATCAGCGGGCCGAACTCCAGCTCGCCGGGACCGCCACCCTTCGGATGGCCGTAGGATGCGAGCAGGCCGATGTCGGCCCAGTACCGGCCCGGCTCGCTCAGCTGGAACGTGTTCTCGAACTCGTAGCCGACCAGCTTGCCGACCTCGCCCGGCTCGCGCTCATACTCGGCCAGGTACAGCTCGGCCTTCCACCAGCCGTTGAAGGCATGGGCCACGGAGAGTTCGGCGGCGCGCTCGCCGTCGTAGTCGCCGCGGCCGTCGGTAACGCTATATCCACGCAGTTCGATTTCGTTCTGGGTGGCGACGACGTGTGGCGAATACACGATGAAGTCATCCGCCTGCGCGCGCCTGGTAACCGCCAACGCGGCAGCAGCGAGCAACACCAGGCCGGCAGTGCGGCAGCCCCGGATGAGGGAAGTCATGACAGGATTCCTTGGGGTCGGATCGATTTCTCTGGGACGCACCGCGCCGGCTCGCGACAGGACGCCGCGAGGCCTGGGCGACGCGCGTGATTCAGGGTTGCGTCTGCGCCATGCGGGCTGCCGACGCCTCGCCCACGCGGGCTGGCGCCGGGCGCGCGGCCTTGCGCATGCCGCCCAGCAGGAGCAGCAACGTGGCGCCGTAGAACACCAGCTGGATGCCGGCCGGTGAGGCGTCGTAGCCGATCAGCACGCCCAGCGTCTTGCCGGCGAGCGAGCCGTTGGAAAGCAGCCAGGAGCTGTCCCACAGCTGCTCGCCCAGTGCCGGCAACCGGTTGGCCTGCAGCAGGAAACGCGCCGCACTGGACGCCAGCCCCGCCGCCAGCAACACCAGCATCGCGTTGGTGGCGCCGAAGAAGTGCTTGAGCGGGATGCGCAACAGGCCGAAGTACAGTGCGAAACCGAGCAGCACGCCGCCGCCCACGCCGAGCGCGATGCCGCCGGCCAGGCCTGCCGCGCCGATGCCGCCCATCGCCATCGAGTAGAGGAACAGCACCACCTCGGAGCCCTCGCGCAGCACCGCCAGCGCAACCACTGCCAGCAGCAGGGTGAGCGAGCTGGAGCCGGCCTTCACCGCCTGCCCGACCGCACTCATGTGCTTAGCCAGCTCGCGCGCATGGCGCGACATCCACAGCACGTGCCAGCCGATCATCGCCACCGCGGCAAGCAGCACGCCGGCATTGAACAGCTCCTGCCCCGAACCGCTGGCCAGCCGTGCGATGGCACCCGCGCCCAGCGCCACCAGCATCGCACCGGCCAGGCCCAGGCCGATGCCGCCGGCCACGTACGTTCCGCGCCAGCGCACGCCGCGCGTGGCGGCGCAGACGATGGAGACGATCAGTGCCGCCTCCAGCACCTCGCGAAACACCAGCAGTGCTACGCCCGGCATCACATCACTCCACGATCAGCCGGCCCTGGGCCGTGTCCTGGTGGAAGTCGCCGAAAAACCGGTAGCTGCCGGGCTTGAGCGGGCCGATGAAGACATCGGCCGTGCTGTTCGGCAGCACGATCTTCTCGCGGCCGAACTCGGTGCTCTCGAACTCCTCGGGCGCCGCGTCGCGGTTTTCGACCACCAGCTTGAACTTGGTGCCGGCCGGCACCTTGAGCTCCGTCGGCTGGAACGCGTGGCCCTGGATCGCGAGATGAAACTCGGGAACCTCGCCGGCGTACGCAGCGAAGCCCGAGAGCAGCAGGATGGCGAGGATGGCGAGGATGGCGAGGATGGCGGAGCGATTCACGCGGCAAGTCCGGACCGGGAAGATGCGAAAATGATAATTGTTCTCATCCTTCGCCGCAATTTGCCGCCTGCCTCCACGAGGCATTTCGGTCACGCTCCAGATGCGGCGAATCCGCGCAGGGACCTGCATACGGCGCCAAGGACGGCCCTTGTCCACGATCCAGCCGCTCCGCGGGAGGCTCGGCGCAAACACGCGTGTCGCGCCAGAAACGCCGTGGCCGGGGGTCGCCGTCATGCGCCACGCGATGCATGCCGCAAGCATCGCTGCACGCGACGCCTGGCCTACTTCCGGCGGGGGCGGAAACCGAGCGGCATCGGCTCCGCGGCGGTCGACGGATGCGCGGCAGCGGGTGGCTTCGGACCGCAGGCGCCGCAGGTATCGCAGCCGTCGCTGCAGTTGCCGGTGGTCTGTTTCGGTTGCAGCATGCGCGCCAGCGCGCGCTTCCAGACCGGGACATCCGGCCGGTCCAGACGCAAAGCGGCGGCGGCCAGCCAGCGCGCCGTGAGTCGCGGCGCCAGCTTGCGCAGCACCACCAGCAGGCTGACCAGCACGATCAGGCCGACGGTGACGTACTGCAGGACCAGGCCCGTGCTCATGCCAGCGCGCTCGCGATCTGGTAGGTGAGGAACGACGCCGCATAGGCCATCGCGAACATGTAGCCGAACGAGATCGCCACGTTGCGCCACGACGCGGTCTCGCGCCGGATCACCGCCAGCGTGGACATGCACTGCGGCGCATAGGCGAACCACACCAGCAGCGACAGCGCGCTCGCCAGCGAGATCTGGCTTGCCAGCGCATGGGCGAGTCCGCCGCCGGCCGCATCGCCGCCCACCATGTACACCGTGGCCAGCGCAGCCACCGCGGTTTCCCGCGCGGCGAACGCGGGAATCAGCGCGAGGCTCATCTGCCAGTTGAAACCCAGCGGCGCGAACAGGTGGGCCAGCCACTGGCCGATATGACCGGCGAAGCTGTAGTCGATCGCCGGCAGCGTGGCACCCGGCGGCGGCGCAGGGAACGTGGAGATGAACCACATCAGCACGGTCAGCGCGAGGATCACGCCGGTGAGCCGCTTGAGGAAGATCGCGCCGCGCTCGTACAGGCCGATCCCCACGTCGCGCAGCTTCGGCAAACGGTACGAGGGCAGTTCCATCAGCAGCGCATGCTCGCCGCGGTCGCGGCGCAGGTGCTTCATCACCCAGCCCACCGCCATCGCGCCGAGAATACCCGCCAGGTAGAGCGCGAACAGCACCAGGCCCTGCAGGTTGAACAGGTCGAACACGCGGTGCGCCGGAATGAAGGCGGCAATCAGCAGCGCATACACCGGCAATCGTGCCGAGCAGGTCATCAGGGGCGCCACCAGGATGGTGGCGAGGCGGTCGCGCGGATCCTGGATGCTGCGCGTGCCCATGATGCCGGGGATCGCGCAGGCAAAGCTGGAGAGCAACGGAATGAACGAGCGCCCGGTCAGTCCCACCGACAGCATCAGCCGATCCAGCAGGAAGGCCGCGCGCGGCAGGTAGCCGGACTCCTCCAGCGTGAGGATGAAGAAGAACAGCACCAGGATCACCGGCAGGAAGCCGAGCACCGTGCCCAGGCCGCCGAAGATGCCGTCCACCACCAGGCTCTGCAGCGGCCCCGCCGGCAGCAACGCGGCGACATGTCCGCCCAGCCAGCCGAAGCCTTCCCCGATCAGGTCGCTCATTGGCTTGCCGGCGGCGTACACCGCCTGGAACACCAGGAACATCACCAGCGCAAGGATCGCGAGGCCGAACACCGGATGCAGCGCCCAGCGGTCCACCGCGTCGTCCAGCGCCGCGGTCCGTCGCGGCATGCTCACGGTGGCGGCAAGCAGTGCACGCACTTCGGCGTGCAGATCGGCGCGGCTGGCCGCGTCGTCGGCCTGCGCCGGGGCTGGCCGCGGCAGTTCGCCATCCACGCGCTCCACCAGCGCCTGCGCGCCGCCGCGTTTCACCGCCACGGTCTCCACCACCGGCAGGCCCAGCCGGCGCGACAGCTCCGGCACGTCGATCACGATGCCGCGCCGGCGCGCGGCGTCCATCATGTTCAGCGCCAGCACCACCGGGCGGCCCAGCCGCCGTACCTCCAGCAGGAAGCGCAGGTGCAGGCGCAGGTTGGTGGCGTCCGCCACGCAGACGATCAGGTCGGGCGGCGCCTCGCCGGGATAGTTGCCCTCCAGCACGTCGCGGGTGATCTGCTCATCGGGGCTCACCGCATCGAAACTGTAGGCGCCGGGCAGATCGAGGATCTGCAGCACGCGCCCGGACGGCGCCACGAAGCGCCCTTCCTTGCGCTCGATGGTGACGCCGGCATAGTTCGCCACCTTCTGCCGGCCGCCGGTAAGCAGGTTGAACAACGCGGTCTTGCCGCAGTTCGGATTGCCCACCAGGGCGATGCGCAGCGCATCCGCGCTCATGCCGCCACCCCGGACCGGACGGCGACCCGGGCCGCCTCGGCGCGGCGCAGCGCGAAGCGGGTGAAGCCGATCTGGACCAGCAGCGGATCGGCACCCAGCGGCGCACACGCCACCACCCGCACCGCCTCGCCGTCGACAAAGCCGAGGTCGCGCAGGCGCTGCGCGATCGGATCGTTCGCGTGGGCATCGTCCACGCGATCCACCACGGCGGCGGTACCCTTCGGCAAATCGGACAGGCGCACGATCGATCCGGCCACAAATAAGAATTGTTCGCATTGTAGCCGTATTTCGCGCTCCCTGCAGCCGCGCCCGGCCGGCGTTGCGCGACGGTTTAACATGGTGGTTTGCCCCTGCAGGATCCGCCGATGAGTACCGCCGTCCTGACGACCGACCGCGCCGGCGTGCGCACGCTGGCCATGCACCGTCCCGAGGTGCACAACGCCTTCGATGATGCGCTGATCGCCGAGCTCACCATCGCCGTCGAGGCCGCGGGCCGCGATCCGGCGGTGCGCGCACTGGTCCTCACCGGCAGCGGCGCCAGCTTCTCCGCCGGCGCCGACCTGAACTGGATGCGCGGCATGGCCACGGCCAGCGAGCAGGAGAATCTCGACGACTCGCTGCGCCTGGCGCGTCTGATGCGCAGCCTGCAGTTCTGCCCCAAACCCACCCTCGCCCGCGTCAACGGCGCGGCCTACGGCGGCGGCGTGGGCCTGGTCGCCTGCTGCGACATCGCGATCGGCGCGGCCGGCGCGAAGTTCGGCCTCACCGAGGTGAAGCTGGGCCTGGTGCCCGCGGTGATCTCGCCCTACGTGGTCGCCGCGATCGGCCTGCGCCAGGCGCGCAAGCTGTTCCTCACCGGCGAGGTGTTCGACGCCGCCGAGGCGCAGCGCATCGGGCTGCTGCACCAGGTCGTCGCACCGGACGCGCTGGACGAGGCGACGGCGTTCGCGCTGAACCTGCTGGCCAAGGCCGGCCCCGAGGCGCAGCGCGAGGCCAAACTGCTGGCCTTCCGCATGGGCGGCCTCGCCGAGGCCGCGACCGAACGCATCGACCGCGACAACGCCGCGCTGATCGCCCGTTTGCGCGTGTCGCCGGAAGGCCAGGAAGGACTCACTGCCTTCCTCGACAAGCGCGCGCCGGCGTGGATCGCGTCCTGACGCCCACCCGGGCGAGCCGCGCGTTTGCTGCGCTGCGCATCGGCGCGGCGACGCCCATCTGCTAACTTTCCGAGGCTTTGCCCCGGCCCAGGAACCCGCATGTTCGAACGCGTACTGATCGCCAACCGTGGCGAAATCGCCTGCCGCGTGATCCGCACCTGCCGCCGGCTCGGCATCCGCAGCATCGCGGTGTATTCGGAAGCGGACCGCGACGCCCAGCACGTGCGTCTCGCCGACGAGGCCTGGCCGATCGGCGGCGCGCGTCCGTCCGACTCCTACCTGCGCATCGACGCCATCCTCGATGCCGCGAAGAAGAGCGGCGCGCAGGCCATCCATCCCGGCTACGGCTTCCTCTCCGAGAACACCGCGTTCTCGCGTGCCTGCCAGGACGCCGGCATCGTGTTCATCGGCCCCGACCCCGAGAGCATCGAGGCGATGGGCTCGAAGTCGGCAGCCAAGACGCTGATGGCGAAGCACGACGTGCCGCTGGTGCCCGGCTACGGCGGCGACAACCAGGACAACGCCTTCCTCGCCGAACAGGCGCACGCCATCGGCTACCCGCTGATCATCAAGCCCTCCGCCGGCGGCGGCGGCAAGGGCATGCAGATCGTGCGCTCGGACGCCGAATTCCCCGAGGCGCTGGCCACCGCGCAGCGCGTGGCACTGGCCGCGTTCGGCGATGCCAGCATGCTGCTGGAACGCTACGTGGAGCATCCGCGCCACATCGAGTTCCAGATCTTCGGCGACCGCCACGGCCACGTGATCCACCTGGGCGAACGCGAATGCTCGGCACAGCGCCGCTACCAGAAGGTGCTGGAGGAAACGCCCTCGCCCTTCCTCACCCCCGAACGCCGCAAGGCGATGGGCGAAGCCGCCGTCGCCGCGGCGCGCGCGGTGAACTACGTGGGCGCGGGCACGGTGGAATTCATCGTGGGACCGCAGGGCGATTTCCACTTCATGGAGATGAACACGCGCCTGCAGGTCGAGCACCCCGTCACCGAACTCACCCACGGCATCGACCTGGTGGAATGGCAGCTGCGCGTGGCCGACGGCGAGCCGCTGCCGCTGACGCAAGACGGAGTGGTCTCGCACGGCCACGCGATCGAGGTGCGCCTTTACGCGGAAGACCCCGAGCAGAACTTCCTGCCCGGCTCGGGCAAACTGCAGGCGCTGCGCCTGCCCGCGCCGTCGCGCCACGTGCGCCTCGACGGCGGCGTGGCACAAGGCGACACGGTGACGATCTTCTACGACCCGATGATCGCCAAGCTGATCGTGTGGGACGAGGATCGGGCGCAGGCGCTCGAGCGCCTGCGCGAAGCGCTGGCGGAATGCGAGATCGAAGGCCCGAAATCCAACATCGCCTTCCTCGAACGGCTGGTGCGGCATCCCGCGGTCACCGAGGCGCGCATCGACACCGGCTACCTCGACCGCCATCTCGACGAATTCGTCGCCGGCGGCAGCGAACCCGGGGTGCGCACGCTGTTCGCCGCCGCCGCCGCCGCACTGCTCGACGACGAGGCGCGCGTGGCGGCGGATGCCGCCGACCCGCATTCGCCCTGGGCCAGCGCCGACGCCTGGCGCGTGGGTCATGCCGGCAGGCGCGTCGTGGCGTTCACGCGCGGCGCGGCGCGTTTCGAGATCGACGCGCATGGCCACTCCGGGGACTATCGCCTGCGCCTGGGCGACAGCACCTGCGAGGTGCGCGGTGCGCGCCTGGACGACGCTTCGCTCAATGCACGCTTCGACGACGAGGCCGAGCGCTTCAACCTGCGCGCCGATGCGCGCCGCGTGCTGCTGCACGACGCCGCGGGACGCCGCTGGCGCCTCGACCGCGCACCGGCCTATGCCTGGGAAAGCAAGGACACCGCCGGCGGCAGCCAGGTCGTCGCGCCCATGCCCGGCCGCATCGTGCTGGTGAAGGCCGGCCCGGGCGACAGTGTCGAGGAAGGCCAGGAACTGCTGGTGATGGAAGCGATGAAGATGGAACTGGCCTTGAAGGCGCCGCGCGCCGGCACCATCGAACACGTGTCGGCCGCGCAGGGCGATTTCGTCGAGGCCGATGTGGTGCTGGTGCGCTTCGCCAGCTGATCCTGCCGAGGAACCTCGCCGTGGCCGAACTGTTCTACAGCGATCCCTACCTGCGCGCCTGCGAGACGCGGGTATTGCGTCACGACGAGGCCGGACTGGTGCTGGCCGACACGGTCTGCTACCCGGTCGGCGGCGGCCAGCCGGGCGACACCGGCACGCTGCGCCTGGTCGATGGCCGTGCGTGGCCCGTCCTCGACACCCGCCGCGACCGCGAGACACGCGAGATCCTGCACCAGTTGCCGGCCGACGCGCCGCGGCTCGCCCCCGGCACGGCCGTCACCCTGAGGCTGGACTGGGAACGCCGCCACCGCCACATGCGCATGCACACCGGCCTGCACCTGCTGGGTTCGCTGATCAAGGCCGGCGTCACCGGCGGCAACCTCACCGACCGCGGCGGCCGGCTGGACTTCGACCTCGGCGGCCTCGACATCACGCTCGACGCGGACGAGCTCGACGCGGGCCTGCAGCGCCTGGTGGCCGCCGACGCGCCGCTGCGCATCGGCCACATCAGCGGCGCCGAACTGGCCGCGCGGCCGGAGCTGATCCGCACCATGTCGGTCACGCCGCCACTGCACCTGCCGCAGATCCGTCTGGTGGAGATCGAAGGCGTGGACCTGCAGCCCTGCGGCGGCACCCACGTGGCGCGCACCGGCGAAGTCGGCGCGCTGCGCGTGAGCAGGATCGAGAACAAGGGCAGCCACAACAAGCGCGTGGCCGTGACCTTCGCGGATTGAGCCAAGCCATGAACCCAGACCAGCACGTACGCATCGTCGAGGTCGGCGCCCGCGACGGCCTGCAGAACGAGAAGACCCTGCTGCCGGCCGCGGTGAAGATCGCGCTGATCGACCGGCTCTCCTCCACCGGCCTCAAAACCATCGAGGCGACCAGCTTCGTCAGCCCGAAGTGGGTGCCGCAGCTGGCCGACGCGGCCGAGGTGTTCGCCGGCATCCGCAAGGTGCCGGGGGTGAGCTATCCGGTGCTGGTGCCGAACCTGCAGGGCTACGAACGTGCGCGCGAAGTCGGCGCCACGGAGATCGCCGTGTTCACCGCCGCCAGCGAGGCGTTCAACCGCAAGAACGTCAACGCCTCCATCGACGAATCCATCGAGCGCTTCGTGCCGGTGCTGGAGCGCGCCAGGGCCGACGGCGTGGCGGTGCGCGGCTATGTTTCCACCGTGCTCGGCTGCCCCTACCAGGGCGACGTGCCGTTGCGCGACGTGGTGCGCGTGGCCAGCCGCCTGCACGCGCTGGGTTGCCACGAGATCTCGCTGGGCGACACCATCGGCGTGGGCACGCCGGCGAAGGCGCGCGCGATGCTGCACGCGGTGGCCCAGGCCGTGCCGATGAGCGCGCTGGCGGTGCACTTCCACGACACCTACGGCCAGGCGCTGGCGAACATCCTCGCCTGCCTGGAGGAAGGCGTGCGCGTGGTCGACAGCGCCGTCTCCGGCACCGGCGGCTGCCCGTATGCCAAGGGCGCCACCGGCAACGTGGCCAGCGAGGACGTGGTCTACATGCTGCACGGGATGGGCATGGAGACCGGCATCGACCTCGACCTGCTGGTCGCCACCGGCGCCTGGCTCGCCGCGCAGCTGCACAAGGACACCGCCAGCCGGGTCACGCGGGCGCGCACCGCCGCCGGGTGAGCCACCCGGCGGCGCCCGCTATCATCGGCGTCTCCACTGGCGAGGGGACGGAACGATGCGCGCAAGCCCGATGATCCGGCGGACGGTGGCACTCCTGCTGCTCCTGCTTTGCTCGCTGGCAGCGGCCGCCAGCACGCCCAAGGGCGACTGGCTGCTGCTGCCCGATCGCGTGTGGACGGCCGACGGCAACGCCGCGCACGCCGGCTGGGCGGTGCTCGTGCACGACGGCGTGATCGCTGCGGTGGGCCCGCGCGCAGGCATCAACGCGCCCGCCGGCACGCAGCGCATCGAGCTGCCCGGCGCCACGCTCACGCCCGGCCTGGTCGACCTGCACTCGCACCTGTTCCTGCATCCGTACAACGAGACGTCGTGGAACGACCAGGTGCTCACCGAGCCGCTGGCCTACCGCACGCTGGAAGCCGCCGCGCACGCCAGGGCCACGCTGCTGGCCGGGTTCACCGCGCTGCGCGACCTGGGCACCGAGGGCGCCGGCTTCGCCGACGTGTCGATCAAGCACGCCATTGACGAAGGCCTGATCCCCGGCCCGCACATGTTCGTCGCCACCCGCGCCATCGTCGCCACCGCCAGCTACGGTCCGGGGCCGCGCGGCTTTCGTCCCGACCTCGACCTGCCGCAGGGCGCGCAGCCGGTTACCGGCGTGGACGCCGCCGTGGCCGCCGTGCGCGAGCAGGCCGCGCGCGGTGCGGACTGGATCAAGCTTTACGCCGACTACCGCGTGGGCGACCACGGCGAAACCATGCCGACGCTGTCGCCGGCCGAGATCAGGGCGATCGTCGAAGCCGCGCACCAGATCGGCCGCCCGGTCGCCGCGCATGCCGCCAGCGAGGCCGGTGTGCGCAATGCGGTGGAGGCCGGCGTGGACACCATCGAGCACGGCTACGGCGCCAGCGAGGCGACCTTCCGCCTGATGAAGCAGAAGGGCATCGCCTACGAGCCCACGCTCACCGCGGTGGAAGCGACTTCCGAATACTTCCAGCACTACGTGCCCGGAACGTCCGCGCCCACGCCCGCGATGACCGAAGCCGAACACGCCTTCCGTACCGCGCTGAAGCTGGGCGTGACGATCGGCAACGGCAGCGACGTGGGCGTGTTCGCGCACGGCGAGAACTGGCGCGAACCGGCCGCAATGGTGGCCGACGGCATGACGCCGGCGCAGGCATTGCATGCCGCCACCGACGTGGCGGCGAAGATCCTGCGCCAGCAGGCCGTGTTCGGCCGTGTCGCGCCCGGCCTGCACGCCGACCTCGCCGCCTTCGCGGGCGACCCGAGCGTGCACATCGGCGACCTCGCGCATCCGGTGTTCGTGATGAAGGACGGCAGCATCCATCTGCGCCCGGCAACCGGGCAGGAAATCCCTGCGGGTGCGGCGAAGCCGCTCTGACGCGGCCGCGCCGGCACCACGCGGATCCGCTAGGGATGCGCGATGCGCAGGAAGGGCGCCGGCTCGCGCTCCACGAACTCGCGGCGCACGTGCGCCAGCAGCTCGCGCTGGCTGCCGAAGGGCACGAGTCCGGCGGCCGCATCCAGCCGCTCCCAGCGGAACGTCGAGTGCTCGCCGTTGAGGCGCGGCAGCGCGTCTTCGGCCACCCGCGCCACGAACGCCGGCACCAGCTCCACCGCGTCGGCGGAAGCGAGATAGAACTGCTCGCAGAAGCTGGTGGCCCAGAAGCTTTCCGGTACCAGCGCGGTTTCCTCGCGCAGCTCGCGCAAGGCCGCCTGCCAGCCGGTTTCGCCTGCCTCGACGTGGCCGGCGACGTAGCTCCACACGCCATGAAGGTAGCTGCCCGCGCGGCGCGCCAGCAGCATCTGCGTGGCTTCGCCCGCGCCGCGCAGCACCACGATGCTCACCATGCGGCACCGCACCGGCAGCCCCGGCGTGCTCATGCCGCGGCCAGCAGCGCGCGGCTGGCCTCGGCGGCAGGGCGTGCCGCCACGCGCTCGAACCACGGGCCGATGTTCGGCAACGTGCGGTCGAAGGGCTGGTTCACGCCGTTGCCGAAATCCAGCCACACGTAAAGCCAGATGTCCGCCGCCGTGAAGCGCCCGCCGCACAGCCACGGTCCCGCGCCGAACATGCCGTCCAGCCAGGCGAGGCGATCCTGCGCGATGCGCTTCAGGCCGGCGGCCGCCTCCGGTGCCACCGGGATGCGCGACGCGAAGCGCGGCAGGCCCTCGGCGTAGTGGAAGGCGTTGTGGATGAACTCGGTGACGTTGAGCTCTGCCCGCCGCCACCACTGCCGCGTCTGCGCGCGCTCGACGGGCGTGCGGCCGATCAGCGCCGGCTCGGGGTGCAGCTCCTCCAGATACTCGGCAATCGCCACCGCCTCGGCCAGCGTCGAACCGTCGTCGAGCTGCAGTGCCGGCGTCTGGCCGGCCGGATTCACGGCAAGATAGGCCGCCTCGCGGTTCTCGCCCCGCATCACGTCCACCGTCACCGACGGCAGGCGCAGCCCTTTCTCCAGCACGAACATGCGCAGGCTGCGCGGGGCGGGGCTGATGGCATCGTGGAGCAGCATGAAGGGCCTCCCGGATGGTAAAAGGTACCGACACTACACCCGATCGACCACTGCCCCGCCATGACCTGCGACTATCAGATCCGCCCCATCGAACCGCGCGACGACGACGCCGTCGCCGCGATCATCCGCCAGGTGATGCCCGAATTCGGCGCCGGCGGCGAAGGCTTTGCCATCCACGACGCCGAGGTGGACGCGATGAGCGCGGCCTACGCGCAACCGCGCTGCAGCTACTTCGTGGTCGAGCGCGGCGGCGCGGTGGTCGGCGGCGGCGGCGTGGCGCCGCTGGCCGGCGGCGAAGCGGACGTGTGCGAACTGCGCAAGATGTATTTCCTGCCCGCGGCGCGCGGCATCGGTGCCGGCAGCGCGATGATGCAGTGCTGCCTCGATGCGGCGCGCGCACACGGTTTCCGCCGCTGCTACCTGGAAACGCTCACCGGCATGGACGCCGCGCAGGCGCTGTACCGGCGCAGCGGCTTCGCGCCGATCTGCGCGCCGATGGGCGGCACCGGCCACCACGGCTGCGACCGCTGGTTCATCCGCGACCTCTGACAGGCTTCCCGTGACCCATCCCATACGCATCGCCCGCGACGACGACGCCGCCGCCATCCACGCGATCTACGCGCCGCACGTCGAGAGCGGCGCCGCCACTTTCGAGAACACCGTCCCCGGCGCCGACGCCATGCGCGAACGCATCCGCATGCGCCTGCCGCACTACCCGTGGCTGGTGTGGGAGGAAGGTGGCGCGGTGCTCGCGTACGCCTACGCGGGCCGTTTCCGCGAGCGCGCCGCCTACGACTGGATCGCCGAGACCTCGATCTACGTGCATCCCGCCGCGCAGCGCCGCGGCATCGCGCGCCGGCTGTACGGCACCCTGCTCGGCGCGATGCGCCTGCAGGGCCTGACCCAGGCGGTGGGCGTGATCACCCTGCCCGGCGCGGTCAGCGTGGCGCTGCACGAGTCGATGGGCTTCACCCCGGCCGGCGTGTGGCGGCAGGCTGGCTGGAAGCTGGGGCAATGGTGGGACGTGGGCGTGTGGCAGCGGGAACTGCAACCGTCCGCGCCAGCGCCAGCGCCGGTACGGTCGTTCGCCGGGCTGGCGGCCGACCCGGCACTGCGACGGCTGTTCGAGCTCGGCTAGACTTGTCCGCTGGCTTTCCATCCAGCGGACTCCCCATGCAGCTCAATCAGGTCAAGGCGATCATCACCGGCGGCGCCTCCGGTCTCGGCCACGCGGTGGCGCAGCATCTCGTCGCCCACGGCGGCAAGGTGGCGCTGTTCGACGTCAACGAGGAGAAGGGCCAGGCCGCCGCCAGGGCGTTGGGCGAAGCCGCCTGCTTCTACAAGACCGACGTCACCAGCGAGGACGGCGTCGCCGCCAACGTGGCCGCCGCACGCGAGGCGATGGGCGGGCTCAACGTGGTGATGAACTGCGCCGGCATCCTCGGCGCCGGTCGCGTGCTGGGCAAGGAGGGCCCGATGCCGCTCTCCACCTTCGCCAGCGCCGTGATGGTGAACCTGGTCGGCAGCTTCAACGTGGCGAAGGCCGCTGCGGCGCTGATGCAGCACAACGAGGCGGGCGAGGACGGCGAGCGCGGCGTGATCGTCAACACCGCCAGCGTGGCCGCCTACGAGGGCCAGATCGGCCAGGCCGCCTACTCCGCCTCCAAGGGCGGCGTGGTCGGCATGACCCTGCCGATGGCGCGCGAGCTGGCCCGCTTCGGCATCCGCGTGGCGACCATCGCCCCGGGCATCTTCTGGACCCCGATGGTGGGCGGCATGCCGCCGCAGGTGCAGGAGTCGCTGGGCGCCTCGATCCCGTTCCCGTCGCGCCTGGGCAAGCCGGAGGAATTCGCGCAGACCGTGGCCTTCATCCTCGGCAACCGCTACATCAACGGCGAGACGATCCGGCTGGACGGCGCGGTGCGCCTGGCGGCCAAATAAGTGCGCTCCTCCATGCGCGCGAAAATCAAAAAGCGGCCATCCATGTCCGCACTCTTCAAACCAGTGCACCCGTCCATGGGCGCGAAAGTCAAAAAGCGGCCATCCATGGCCGCACTCTTCAAATAGATCGCTACTTCCCGGGCACTTATGAAAGCTTCCGACGTCAAGAAAGGCAACGTGGTCGAACACGAAGGCACCGTCTACCAGGTGCGCGACATCGAGCGCAGCTCGCCCACCGCGCGCGGCGGCAACGTCACCTTCCGCTTCACGCTGTACTCCATTCCGGGCGGGCGCAAGTACGACCTCAGCCTGCGCGCCGACGACGACCTGAAGGAGATGGACCTGGTACGCCGCGCCGCCAACTTCTCCTACAAGGACGGCGACGCCTTCGTGTTCATGGACGCCGAGGACTACACCCAGTACCTGCTCGGCCCGGAACTGGTGGGTGACAACGCCGGCTACATCGTCGAGGACACCGAGGGCTACTACGTGCAGCTGATCGACGACGCGCCGGTGGGTCTGCAGGTGCCCACCAGCGTGGTGCTCACCGTGGTGGACACCGCGCCCGAACTGAAGGGTGCCAGCGCCACCAAGCGCACCAAGCCGGCCAGGCTCAACACCGGCGTGGAGATCCAGGTGCCCGAGTACATCACCAACGACGAGAAGGTGTGGGTGAACACCCTGACGGGCGAGTTCGCCGGCCGCGCCTGACCCGCGCCACCACGGCGGTGCGGGCGGTTTTTGCCATACTCGCCTCTCCCCAGCCATCCGGCGTCGCCCCATGCCCGCCAGCGGTTACTCCCTGCGCGCCCAGCTCGTCGAAAGCCTGACCCTCATCAAGCGGCCGGACGTGCCGCTGTGGGTGGTGCTGCGCAATACCCTCGCGGTGATCCTGCCGCTGGGCGTGGGGTTGGCCACCGGGTATCCGGAAGTCGGCCTGGGCGTGGGCGCCGGTGCGCTGGACACGATGTTCTCCGACCAGCCCGGCCCCTATCGCCAGCGCATGCGCCGGCTGCTGCTGGCGGCGCTCGCGGCGGGGCTGGCGGCACTGCTGGGCTTCACCATCGGCGGCTACTGGTTGCCGATGCTGCTGGCCACTGCCGCGTTCGGCTTCTGCGGCGGCATGCTGGTGGTGTTCGGCGCGGACGCCGCGCGCGTGGGCATGACCAGCATGATCCTGCTGGTGATCGCCGCCGCCACGCCGGTCTCGCCCGGCAACGCCCTGCTCGCTTCCGCGCTGATCGCCGCCGGCGGCCTGCTGCTCACCCTGTTCGCGGTGGCCGCGTGGCCGCTGCAACGCTACCGCCCGGAGCGCCTGGCGCTGGCGGGAGTGTATGCGGGCCTCGCCGCGCTGGCGCGCCAGCCGCACCAGGATGAGCAGGCCAGCCCCGCACTCACCGACGCGATGACCTCGCTGCAGCACACCCTGCTCGGCCGCTACCGCGCGCACGGCCGCGCGATGGAGGCATTCACCGTGCTGCTGGAGCTGGCCGAGCGCATCCGGCTGGAGCTGATGGCGATGTCCGAGCTGCACGCCGACCCCGCGGCGCATGCACGCCACCGCGACGCCGCCGCGCAGGTACTGGAGGCGATCGCGCATGCGCTGGATGCCGGCGAACCGCCGCATTCGGCGGAGCGTGCGCTGGCCGCTTTGCGCGACGGCGCGCAGGACCGCGACCACGGCCCGGCCGCGCACCTGCGCGCGCTGGACGGCCAGCTGGCCGCGGCGGTACGCAACGCGAACTGGGCGGGCGGCCGTGGCGAGCTGCGCGCGGCGGTGGCGGAAACCGAGCTGCCCCGCACACTGCGGAGCGGCTCGGCGCGCGCGATGTTGCGCGCCAACCTCACGCCGCGCTCGGTGGCGTTCCGCCACGCCGTGCGCATGGCGGTCTGCCTCAGCCTCGCGTGGCTGCTTTCGCGCCTGGTCGGGCTGCCGCACGGCTACTGGTTGCCAATGACCACGGCGATCGTGCTGCGTCCGGATTTCGCCGCCACCTTCAACTTCGGCCTGCTGCGCGTGGTCGGCACGGTGCTGGGCCTGGTGCTCACCACCGCGCTGCTGTACCTCACGCCGGCCTCGCCGTGGGCACACCTCGCGCTGATGGCGCTGCTGTGCATGGCGTTCCGCTGGCTGGCCAACGCGCACTACGGCATCGCGGTGGCCGCGCTCACCGGCACCGTGGTGATCCTGCTCGCGTTCGATGGCGTCGACCCCGGCGTGGCGGTGACCGACCGCGTGATCAACACCGCGCTGGGTTGCGGCATGGCGATGCTGGCCTACCTGGCCTGGCCCACCTGGGAGCGCGGCCGCGCGCACGGCGCGCTCGCCGAGATGCTGGACGCCTACGCCGGCTACCTGCGCGCGCTGGCCGCGCCGCAGCAGCGCGAGGCGCAACGCGAGACGCGCAGCCTGGCGCGCACCGCGCGCAGCAATGCGCTGGCCTCGCTGGAGCGCATGCGCGCGGAGCCGGGCACGCCGCAGTCGCTGCTGGAACTGGCGCGCACGCTGTTCGCCAACGGCAACCGCCTCGCGCGCACCGCGATGGCGCTGGAGGCGCTGGGCGAAGCGTCGTCGCCGCGCCCCGCGGCCGTGAACGATTTCGTCGCCACCTGCGCGGACGCCGTCGAGGCCGTCGCGGTTGCCCTGCGCGAGCGGCATGCGCCCGCTGCCCTGCCCGGGCTGCGCGCCATGCAGCAATCGCTGTCCGCCGCGCTGCGATCGGCCGGCGCACGCGCCGACGCCGAACCGCTGATCCGCATCAGCGACCGCCTGACGGACAACATCGACACGCTGGCCCACGTGGTGCGGCGCGCGCATGCCGCCGCCGGGAATCCCTGAGCCCTGCTCAGCCCGCCAGCTCGCGCTGCAGCCAGGCCCGCGCCAGCCGCCATTCGCGCTGCACGGTGCTGGTGGAGATCTCCAGCGCCATCGCGATCTGTTCCGCGCTCATGCCCATGAAGAAGCGCATCGCCACGATGTCCGCCTGGCGACGATCCAGCGTGGCCAGCAGGTCCAGGCATTCGACCAGGGCGCTGTAGTCGACCCCGTCGGACAGCTCCATGGAGATTTCGGTGATCTGCAGGCGGTCGGTCTCGCGCGGCCGCTTGGCGGCGTTGCGGCGGCGCGCCGAATCCACCAGCACCTCGCGCATCGCACGCGCCGCCACGCCCAGCAGGTGCCGGCGGTTCGCCCAGTCCGGCGCCTGGGAGCCCCCGAACACCTTGAGGTAGGCCTCGTTCACCAGCGCGGTGGCGCTCAGCGTGCGCTCCATCTGCTCGTTGCCGAGCTGGGCGCGGGCGATGCCGTGCAGTGCGTCGTACATCTGGCGCAGGGCCTCGTTCAGGGCCACCGGATCGCCAGCCTGGGCGTCGCGCAGCAACCGGGTCACCTCGACCGTATCGTTCAATGCCCTGCTCCTGTTCCCCCGGTCGCCTTCTCGGCGACCACAAGCGCCGCATCGTGACACGGCGGCGCCGGCGAATCGACTGCCGCCGCGGCCGGCATGAGCGCGCCGTCCAGCAGCGGCGATCCGGCGGTGCCGCGGCGACAATCCCGGCTCCACGCCGGGGCCCCCGGCGACGGGCCGGCGGCGGCCGCCCGCACCAGCCCGCCGCGCGCCTGCTGCAGGCGGGTGTCCAGCAGCATCGCATCGAGCGCGCGGGGATCCGTGGGCAGAGCCTTGCTGGTACGGTTGAACTCCGTCAGCCGGGCCAGCCATTGCGCCGCCAGCCCGGGATGACGGTCCAGCAAGGCCGCCTCGCCCAGGCCGGCCAGCGCGCGTCCCCAGGCGTCGGGCATCTCCCGCGCCCCCTGTGCCCCCATCTGCGCCTGCGCCGCACCGAACCGGCCCGCGGCCGACGCCGCGTCGCCGCGGGCCAGCGCCGCCTCGCCCAGCACCACCAGCGCACTGGCGCGATTGTCCCGCGCCCACGGCAGGCCGCTGCGTGCGCGCCGGTCCAGTCGCCCAAGCTGCGGCTGCAGCAGGGCGGCGGCGGCGGCGCTGCGCCCCATCGCCACGTAGACCTTCGCCAGTTCGGTCAGCGTGTACAGCTGGAAATCAGGCGATTCGCGGGCGAAGGAGCGCGTCAGCCTCGCCGAGCGCTCCAGCGCGTCGCGCGCGTCCGGCAGGCTGCCGAGCCGGGTCAGCGCCACGCCGAAATAGGTGAGCAGTCCGGACATGCCGGGACCGACCGCGCCCACCTGCCGGTCGTAGTCGGCGATGGCACGCCGGAACAACTGCACCGAACCGGCGGGGTCCTGCCGCATCGAGACCAGCGCCAGCACGAAGCGGTAGTAGACCAGCGCGGGGTCGTCCTTCACGTACAGCTGCTGCGCTTCGCCCAGCGCTTTCCGAGCGCTGGCGATCGCCTCGGCGTCGTCGTTCATCGAGCCCTGTGCCATCGCCAGCACCGCCTCGGCCTGCAGATGCAACTCGCGATCCGGCACGGCGCGCGCGTCGAGCTGTGCCAGCACCTGGCGCAGCTGGCGCGCGATCGATCCGGCCGTCTCCGCCGAGCCGCCCAGCTCGTCGTACAGCAGGTTGATGCGCACACGCAGGATCTCGTCGGCATGGTCGCCGGGCGCCTGCGCCAGCAGCGCCATCGCCTCGCGGTCGAGCGGGATCGCCGCGGGCAGGTTGATCACCGTCGAATAGGCGCGCCCCAGCGCCGCCAGCACCTGTCCGCGCTCCAGCACGCCGGCAGCGTAGGTAACCTGCAGCGCGCGCGCCTCCCGCAACAGCGGAATCGCCTGGCCGCCCAGCCCCAGCTGGTTGTAGGCGCGCCCCATCGACAGCAGCAGGCTGACCCGCACCGGCGCCGCGATGTCGCGGCGGGACATCAGCGTGGCCGCGCCGCGATCGAGCACTTCGCGCACCGTGACCTTGCTGCCGTGCGCATGGGTCGGGTCGGCGTTCTCGAACAGGTTCTGCAGGAAGCCGGCGATCGCCGCGGTCTTGTCGCGCTCCAGCTCCAGCCGCCGCACCTGCTGCGCCCGCTGCGCCGCGAAGCCCACCAGCATCGCCAGCACCAGCGCCGCCACGCTGGCGCCCACCGCGTGCCGGCGCAGGAACAGCTGCGTGCGATACCAGGCCGCACCGTGCCGGGCACGCACGGGGCGCGCGGCCAGGTAGCGCTGCAGGTCCGCCGCCAGCGCGTCCACGCCCGCGTAGCGCTGGCACGGATCGCGGCGCAATGCCTTCATCACGATGGCGTCGATGTCCGCCGGCACCTCGCGCCGCAGCGACATCGCGCCGGACTTGCGCAGACGCCGGCTCGGCGGCAGCAGCTTGCCGGTGTCGATGGCCTGCGACAGGCTCACCGGGGAGACCTCGTCGCCGTCGCCGAACGGTCGCACGCCGCAGACCAGCTGGTACAGCACCACGCCCAGCGACCACACGTCGGCGCCGGTGCCCAGCGGCCGCCCGCGCAGTTGTTCGGGGCTGGCGTAGGCCAGGGTCAGGCTGCGCATGCCGGTCTGCGTCTGCGTGGCGGCCACGCCGCCGACGTGGTCGAGCAGGCGCGCGATGCCGAAGTCCAGCAGCTTCGGCTCGCCCTCGTCGGTCACCAGGATGTTGCCCGGCTTGAGGTCGCGATGGATCACCAGATGCTGGTGCGCGTAGTGCACCGCCGCGCACACCTTGAGGAAAAGCGCCACCCGCTCGCGCAGGGGCAGCCCCTGGCGCTCGCACCAGCTGTCGATGCGCTCGCCCTGCACGTACTCCAGCGCCAGGAACGAGCGGCCGTCGCTGGTGGTGCCGCCGTCGATCAGGTGGGCGATGTTGGGATGGTTGAGCGTGGCGAGGATGCGCCGCTCCTCCGCGAACCGCCGCGACGGCTCGCGGCCGGGGATGCCGCCGGCATGCAGGAACTTGATCGCCACGTGCTGGCGCAACTCGTCCGGCGTACCCTCGCCCATCGACCGTTCGGCCAGGTAGACCACGCCGCCGCCGCCCTCGCCGAGCCGCCGCAGGATGCGGTAGCCGCTGCTGCCCGTCGCACTGATCGTGCTGCCGACGGCTTCCGTCGCCACCGCCAGCCGCGGCAGGCTGATGCTGCCCACGGTCGCCTCGGCGGCCTCCAGCATCCAGCACACCTCGTTGCGCAGAATTTCGTCGCCGCCGCAAGTCGCGACGACGTAGCGCTCGCGCTCCGCCTCGGCCAGATCCAGCGCCGCCAGTGCAATCGGTTTCGCGCGGAGGTAACGTAATCGACGCTCCTCGTTCACGGCACAGTCCCCCTGTGTGCATCGCTCCCTGACGCGCTTCCGGACTCCCGAGTATAGGCTTGCGCCAGCCTGCCATGCATGTGCCCGGCGCCGCCCTCCCGCACCCGCCAGACCGCCCGCCCCGGCAGGCCGCCGCCCTGCCCGCGGCGTTGTGCGCACGCCACACGACGCTTATGCCGCGAGGTTCTAAACTGCGCGGATGCTCAAGATCGACACCCACGCGCACATCCTGCCCCGCGACTGGCCCAACCTCGCCGCCAAGCATGGCGACGAGCGCTTCCCGGTGATGACCCATACCGACGGCCGCCACCGTATCTACAAGGACGGCAAGTTCTTTCGCGAGGTGTGGGATTCGGCGTTCGACCCGCAGATGCGCATCGACGACTACGCCCGCTTCGGCGTCGACGTGCAGGTGATCTCCACCGTGCCGGTGCTGTTCTCCTACTGGGCACCGGGGCACCAGGCACTGGAACTGCACCGGCACCTCAACGAGCACATGGCCGGTATCTGCCGCGACTTCCCGCGCCACTACGCCGGCATCGGCACGGTGCCGCTGCAGTCGCCGAACCTGGCCGTGCGCGAACTGGAGCGCTGCATCGACGAGCTGGGCCTGCAGGGCGTGCAGATCGGTTCGCACTGCAACGACTGGAACCTCGACGCGCCGGAGCTGTTCCCGTTCTTCGAGGCGGCCGCCGACCTCGGTGCCGCGGTGCTGGTGCACCCCTGGGACATGATGGGCATGGCCAGCATGCCCAAGTACTGGATGCCGTGGCTGGTGGGCATGCCCGCCGAGCAGGCGCGAGCCGCCTGCTGCCTCGCCTTCGGCGGCGTGCTGGAGCGGCTGCCGAAGCTGCGCGTGATGCTGGCCCACGGCGGCGGCAGCTTCCCGTGGACGATCGGCCGCATCGAGCACGGCTTCAAGATGCGTCCCGACCTGGTGGCCACCGACAACCCGCGCAACCCGCGCGAATACCTCCGGCGCTTCTACTTCGACTCGTGCGTGCACGACGACCGCGCGTTGCGCTGGCTGCTGGATGTGACGGGCGTCCGGCAGGTGATGCTGGGCACCGATTATCCTTTCCCGCTGGGCGAACAGGAGCCCGGCAGCGGCATCGAGGCCCTGGGGCTGGACGAGGCCGACCGCGCCCGCCTGTTCCACGGCACCGCGCTGGAATGGCTGGGCCTGCCCAGGCACCGCTTCGCACCCGACACCACCGCCTGAGGACTCTGCATGGCCCATCTGCGCTCCACCGTCATTGCCGCCGCGCTCGCCCTCGGCCTGCTGGCAGCCGCCCCCGCCCCCGCCACCGACGTCAGCATGGCGGGCGGCAGCGTCAGCTTCAGCACGCCCGACGGCTGGCTGGACATCATGGACACGAACGGCGACCCCGAGGTGCGTGCGTTCCAGGTGCCCGATCCCTCGCCCACCGGCCATGCGGTGCTGGCGCGCGTCACCGTGACGGTGAAGCAGGAACCCGACATCAACGGCTTCCACGCCTGGCTCGACCAGGCCACCGCCAAGGCGATGGCGCTGCCCGGCTACCAGGCTGCGGCCAAGGCACCCGCACCGGACAGCTTCAGCTACACCGCACGCGAGGCCGGCGTGGCCTCCAGCTACCGCGAGAAGTACTGGTACAAGGACGGCCATGCGATCCAGCTGCGCTGCGTGCGCCCCGTGCAGAGCCAGGCCGGCGCCGCCTGGACCGCCGCATTCGACCGCGGCTGCGACGCGATCGCCGCGCGGCTGAACTGAACACACGCCGCTCCCCGCCGCGCCGCGGCGAGGCCCCGCTTCCTCGGAATCGCCATGTCCTCCAGCTACCAAGCCACCGCCGCCTGGGCCCAGGCGGCCGATGCCGCCGACCCGCTGCGCGCGTTCCGCGACGAGTTCCTGATCCCGCCGCACGCAGGCCGCGACAGCGCGTACTTCTGCGGCAACTCGCTGGGCCTGCAGCCGCGCGCGGTGCGCGCCGCGCTCGCCGCCGAACTGGACGACTGGGCGCAGCTCGCGGTGGAGGCCCATTTCAAGGGCCGCTCGCCGTGGATGCACTACCACGAGTACGTGCGCGACCACCTGGCCGAAGTGGTGGGCGCGCTGCCGTCCGAGGTGGTGGCGATGAACAGCCTGGGCGTGAACCTGCACCTGATGATGGTGAGCTTCTACCGCCCCACGCCCGCGCGCCCGGCCATCCTGATGGAGGCCGGCGCCTTCCCCACCGACCGCTACGCGCTGGAATCGCAGATCCGCTTCCACGGCTTCGACCCGGCCACCGCACTGGTCGAGCTGGAGGCCGACGAGCCGAACGGCACGCTGTCGATGGCGGCGATCGAACGCGTGCTGGCCGAACATGGCTCGCGCATCGCGCTGGTGCTGCTGCCCGGCGTGCAATACCGCAGCGGCCAGGCCTTTGACCTAAAAGCCATCACCGAACTCGGCCACCGGCACGGTTGCATCGTGGGCTTCGACCTTGCGCATGCCGTGGGCAACCTGCCGATCCAGCTGCACGACAGCGGCGCCGACTTCGCGATCTGGTGCAGCTACAAGTACCTGAACGCCGGCCCCGGCGCGGTGGGCGGCGCCTTCGTGCACGCGCGCCACGCGCGCGCCACGCTGCCGCGCCTCGCCGGCTGGTGGGGCCACGACAAGGCCACCCGCTTCCAGATGGGCCCCGAATTCGTGCCCACGCCCGGAGCCGACGGCTGGCAGCTCAGCAACCCGCCGATCCTCGCGCTGGCGCCACTGCGCGTGTCGCTGGAGATCTTCCACCGCGCCGGCATGGCGCGGCTGCGCGAGAAGTCGGAGCAGCTCACCGGCTATCTGGAATGGCTGGTGCACACGCAGCTCGCCGACGTGCTGGAAGTACTCACGCCCGCCGATCCCGCCCGTCGCGGCGCCCAGCTCTCGATCCGCGTGCGCGGCGGGCGCGAGCGTGGCCGCGCGCTGTTCGACTACCTGACGGAGCACGGCGTGGTCGGCGACTGGCGCGAGCCCGACGTGATCCGCATATCGCCCGCGCCGCTGTACAACCGCCACGCCGACTGCCTCGCCTTCGCGCAGGCGGTGCAGGCATGGCGCGACGCGAACGGCTGAGGCTCAGCGACTCGCCGCCAGCATCGGCGCGACGATCTGCTGCAAGCGCGCTTCCGTCCACTCCGGCTGCCGGTCCTTCCAGCCGTCGTCCACCAGCACGCCATGGCGGTCGATGGTGAAGCTCACCGGCAGATGCCAGATGCGCCCGTAACCCGGCACGTGCGGATCGCCCAGCAGGCCGACCGGGAAGCTAAGCGACTTCGCCACCTCGCGCACCTCACCCAGCTCGTCGGGCGTATCGAGGCTGAAACCCAGCACCACCAGGCCGTCCTTCGCATGCGCCTCGGCGTAGCGCGACAGCAGCGGCAACTCCGCGCGGCACGGCGCGCACCAGGTGGCCCAGAAGGTCAGGATCACCACCTTGCCGCGCAGCGCGGCGAGGCTGATCTGCCCGCCGTCCAGCGTGTGCAGGGTGATCGCCGGCGCCGGCTTGCCGACGACCAGGTCGTTGGCGCGCGCCGGCATCGGCACGGTGGCGAACAGCAGGGCCGCGAGGCACAGGGCGCGGATCGGGCCGTGGAACAGATGCGGTTTCATGCGAACCTCCAGACGGCGCCGCCGGATCGCGGCGAAGCCGTCAACGTCAGAGTTGCAGGCTGAGGCCGAGCGTACCGGTCCAGCCGGGGAACAGTTGGTAGCCCTGCAGATGGCGATAGACCGGCACCTGCACGAAGGCGTAGGCCTGCACCGTGCGCGAGAGGCTGGCGCTGATGCCCGGGCTCAGGTAGGCCACCGTGCCCGCCGTGTTCGGCGCATCGGCCAGCGCGCCCTGGTCGGCCATCTTGTGCAGCCAGTTCAGCTGCAACTGCGGTACCCAGTCCGCATGGGCCTCGTAGCGCAGGCCCACGCTGAGCGAGGCCTGGTTGCCGGGGCGGTAGTCCGCGCCCGCCGCATCCAGCCGCCGGGCGATGGCCGCCTGGAACTGCCCGCTGACGAAGGCGTCGAAATCCTGGCTCACCGGCTGGTAGTAGTACGCACCCACGATCAGGTCGGTGCTGCCGGTGCCCGCCTGCAGGCTGGTGTCCAGCGCCTCGCCCGCCGCGGGCCCGCTGCGGAAGCTCACCGGGTGACCGACCAGCCGGCCGTCCTCGGTCTGCCCGCCGTAGCGGCCGGTCGGCAGCTTCACGCCGAACTGCACGCCGAGGTTGTGCATGGGCAGGAAGCCCTGGTAATCGCCGATCAACTTGATGTCGCCCAGCCCCGCCACGCGCGCGCCGCTGACCTGGTCGGGCGCGGTCATGGACGGCGCATAGGGCTGCATCTGCATGCCGTAGGTGGTGTGGTCGCGCCGCACCCACGGCACGGAAAGGCTCACGCCCCAGTCCGCGTCGAAGCGGTACGCCACGCCGAGGGTGAGGTAGCGGTTGATGGTGTCCTTCTCGATCTCGCCGCCGCCCATCGCCGGATCGGAAGGCCGGTCGACCACCTGCGCCGGCGTGGCGCGGCCGCTGCCATGGCGCAGCTGGTCCTGGTCGAGGTAGGTGTCCTCGAGATTGAGGCGCCAGCCCGCCATGGTCGAATAGCCGGTCGCCGCATCGGTGCTGAGCGTGCAGCCGCAGGTGGCACAGGCCCGCGCCGATGGCGAGCAGGTGCCGACCAGCAGCAGGCCGGCCAGCACGCCGGCCAGGCGGCGCGGCGGCATGGCGCGGGAAACGGGCGGCCGCTGGCGGCCGGCCGGGGGACGCACGACGGGCGTGCGCAAGCTGTCGAGGAGTCGCATGAAAAGCTCCGTGCATGGCCATCCGGACGGCGATGCCCGGAAACCTGGGCATGCCACGCTCGGACGGCTGGCCCGCCGCACGGGCATGCGCAGGCGCACGCCACGATGCATTGGGCTGTCGGCTGGGGCACCGTCGCAGCCCCATGGCGCGACGGCGAGTCGGACCCGTCAGGCCGGCAGCGGTGGCCCGCGCGCAGGCGCGCTCCACGAGGGCTGCACGCGCACGGCGACGATCCGCGCCACGGGCGGCGCGGACGGCATCGGGATGGGCGACAGCAATGGCGCAACCGCGGCGGCACCCAGCGCGGGGCTGTGCGCCAGCAGCACGCAATACGCGCAGCGCTGCAGGGGATCGTCGGGATGACCGGGGGCGTGCGGCTGGTGCGCCGCGTCGCGCAGCCCGTGGTCCGCGGCATCCATGCCGGGCATCGCGGTGGCCATCGGCAGCACGCGCGAGATCGACGGCAACGCGGTGACGAAGGCCATGGCCAGCAGGGCCAGCCAGGCCAGTCGCCGATGCATGGCGTGCCGCGCAAACACCCTCACCGCACCACTCCTGCGCACGAAACGTGCTGTTGGTGCATTTTCGCACGCGCGGCCATGCACGGCGCCGCGCCATGTGCAAAGCAGGCGCTGCAGGCATGCGGCACGTTGTCACGCGCGTGCCGCGGCGGCGCTTTCAGCGGCGGCTCGTCGCGTGCCGCACCTGCCCTTCCCCACGCACCACGAAGCGTTCGATGGTGAGCGACTCGGCGCCCATCGGGCCGTAGGCATGCAGGCGCGTGGTGGAGATGCCGATCTCGGCCCCGAGGCCGAGTTCGCCGCCGTCGCTGAAGCGGGACGAGGCGTTGACCATCACCACCGCCGAGCGTATCGCCTGCACGAAGCGCTGCGCGGCGGCCTCGTCGCGGGTGGCGATCACTTCGGTGTGGTCGGATCCGTAGCGGCGGATGTGGGCGATGGCATCGTCCAGGCCGTCCACCACGCGCACGGCGAGGATCAGGTCGAGGAACTCGGCGGCGTAGTCGTCGTCGGTCGCCGTGCGCATGCCGGGCACCAGCGCGCGGCTGCGCTCGTCGCCGCGCAACTCGACGCCACGTTCGCGCAGCGCCTGCGCCGCCTGCGGCAGGAACGCCTCGGCGACGTCGCGGTGCACCAGCAGCGTTTCCAGCGCGTTGCACACGCCGGGACGCGAGGTCTTGCCGTCGATCAGCAGGTTCAGCGCGAGCGCGGGATCGGCGCTGCGGTCCACGTAGAGATGGCACACGCCCTTGTAGTGCTTGATGACCGGCACGCGCGCGTGCTCGGCGACGAAACGGATCAGGCCTTCGCCGCCGCGCGGGATGGCGAGGTCGACGATGTCGACCAGTTGCAGCAGTTCGACCATGGTTTCGCGGCGCAGGTCCTCCACCAGCGTGACCGCCGCTTCCGGCAGACCGTGCGCGCGCAACGCCGCATGCAGCGAAGCGGCGATGGCGGTGTTGGAATGGATGGCCTCGGAGCCGCCGCGCAGGATCACCGCGTTGCCTGCCTTGAGGCACAGCGCGGCGGCATCCGCGGTGACGTTGGGGCGCGCCTCGTAGATCATCGCCACCACGCCGAGCGGAATGCGCACGCGCTCCACCACGAGGCCGTTCGGGCGCGTCTCGCGGCGCGTCACCCGGCCCACCGGGTCGGGCAGCTCCGCCACTTCCCGCAACGCCTGGGCGATGCCCGCCACGCGCGCCTCGTCCAGGCGCAGGCGATCCAGCATGGCGCCCTGCACGCCCTTCGCCGCAGCCTGCGCCATGTCACGCGCATTCGCGGCGAGCACGTCGGCGCAGCGCGCTTCCAGCGCCGCCGCCATGTCGCGCAGCAGCGCGGCCTTGCGGGTGTCGTCCAGCGCAGCGATGGAAGGCACCGCATCGCGGCAGGCCAGTGCCATGGAACGGATGTCGCTCATGCCTCGAGGCCTCCCGCGGTGTCGACGGTGGACAGGGTGACCAGGTCGTCGCGATGCACGATCTCGTGGCCGTAGGTGTAGCCGAGCACCGCCTCGATGTCGCGGCTGTGCCGCCCCGCGAGCCGGCGCACTTCGCCCGCGGCGTACTGGCAAAGCCCGCGCGCCACGGCCTTGCCGTCGGCATCCGCGATCTCCACCAGGTCGCCGCGCTGGAACTCGCCCTGCGCGGCGGCCACGCCACCCGGCAGCAGCGAGGCGCGGCCGCCGGCCAGCGCGCGCGCCGCCCCCGCATCCACGACGATGCGCCCCGTCGCGGCCGGCGCGTGACGCAACCAGTACTTGCGCGCCTGCATGCGGGTGGCGGCGGCATCGATCAGGGTGCCGCGCAGGCGGTCGTGGCGCAATGCTTCCACCGCCGCCGCATCGCGCCCGCTGAACAGCGCGGTGGGAATGCCCGCCGCAGCTGCCTTGCCCGCCGCCTCCAGCTTGGTGCGCATGCCGCCGGTGCCGACCGTGCTGCCGCTGCCGCCGGCCATCGCCAGCACCGCAGGCGTGAGCGATTCGACGCGGCCGATCGGTGCCGCCTGAGGATCGCGCCGCGGATCGGCGCTGTACAGCGCATCCACGTCGGATGCGATCAGCAGCAGGTCGGCGTCGACCAACGCGGCGACGATCGCGGCGAGGTTGTCGTTGTCGCCGAGCTTCAGCTCGTCCACCGCCACGGTATCGTTCTCGTTGATCACCGGCAGCACGCACAGCGCCAACAGCCCGCGCAGCGTCGCGCGCGCGTTGAGGTAGCGCCGGCGGTTGCGCAGGTCGTCGTGGGTGAGCAGCACCTGCGCCACCGGCCGTGCGGACAGCGACTGCCACAGCGCGATCATCGGTGCCTGGCCCAGCGCCGCCAGTGCCTGCCGCGCGGCGAGGTCGCCCGCGGCCGGGGCATGCTCGCGCAGCAACGCGCGGCCCGCCGCCACCGCGCCGGACGAGACCAGCACCACCTGCCGCCCCGCAGCGTGGCTGGCGTCCACGAAACCGGCCAGCGCCGCGGCGTGGCGGCTGGTGAGCCCGCCACCGTCGGCTGCCAGCAGGTTGCTGCCAACCTTGAGCACGGCGCGGCGCCAGGGCCGCAGCGGCTGGACGGGCGGCATGCGTCCGGGCAGCGCCGCGCTCATGCGCCGGTATCCGCCGGCGCGGCGACGCGGTCGCCGTGGCTCCTCGGCGCCGATACCACCAGGAAGCGGCTGTCGGCGCCGCTGTCGTTGCGCATCTGATGCGCCGCGCCGGGCGGCACGTGCAGACCCTCGCCGCGGTGCAGGCAATGCGGCGTACCGTCCACCTCCAGCACGGCCTCGCCTTCCAGCACGTAGAAGAACTGGCGCGCGCGCACGTGGCGATGGCGCTGCTCGGTGGCGCCGGCCGACATGCGTTCCTCGATGATGCTGAGGTCGTCGGCGGCCAGCAGGTGCCAGCCGTCGCAGTCCCGTCCCCAGTGGTAGTGTTCGGCGTTCCCCGCACTCACCGCAGTCATGGAGCCCTCCGTTTAGCCGTCCAGACGTCCGAGTCTAGCGCGCAATTCGTCCAGGCGCAGGCCGTGTCCGGCCCCCGGCGACACGCGCTGCGCCAGGCTATCCTCGGGCGTGCGCCCCGCGCCCGCGGAGGCCGCCGCCTCGGCGGCGGCGCGGTAGGCGTCGCGGAATGGCACGCCGGCCGCGGCCTGCTCGATCGCCACGTCGGTGGCGTACATTGCCGGCTCGATCGCCGCGCGCATCGCCGCCTCGTTCCACTCTAGGCGCGCCAGCAGGTCGGGCACCAGTTCCAGCGCCATCAGGCCGTGGCGTACGCCGTGGAAGATCGAGCCCTTGGAGAACTGCAGGTCGCGCTGGTAGCCCGAGGGCAGCGAGAGCAGTTGCTCGATCTCGGTACGCGCCGCCGCCACGCTGGCGTAGCTGGCGCGCAGCAGTTCCACCACGTCGGGGTTGCGCTTGTTCGGCATGATCGAGCTGCCGGTGGTGTACTCGGCCGGCAGCGTCACGAAGCCGAACTCGGCGGTGGTGAACAGCGACAGATCCCAGGCCATGCGGCGCAGGTCCAGCATCGCCGCGCCGATCGCTTCCAGCACCGCCATCTCGTACTTGCCGCGCGAGAGCTGGGCGTAGACCGGCGACACCTGCATGCGCGAAAAACCCAACGCCGCGGTGGTGTGCGTGCGGTCGAGCGGAAGATTCACGCCATAGCCGGCGGCCGTACCCAACGGGTTGGCGTCGATCAGTTCGCGCGTGCCGCGGGCGCGGAACGCGTTGTCGATGAAACCTTCGGCGAAGCCGGCGAACCACATCGCCGTGGACGAAACCACCGCACGCTGCAGGTGGGTGTAGCCCGGCAGCGGAATCGCCGCCTGCGCAGCGCGTTCCAGGCACACGCCGGCGATGGTGCGGCAGTGCGCTTCCAGCGCCTCGAGCTTTTCCTTCAGCCACAGCCGCGTGGCCACCAGGATCTGGTCGTTGCGGCTGCGCCCGGTGTGCACGCGGCGGCCGGCGTCGCCCAGCCGCTCGGTAAGGCGTGCCTCGATGGCGGAGTGGCCATCCTCGTAGCGCTCGTCCAGCACGAAGGCGCCGCTTTTGAAATCCGTGGCCAGCGCGTCCAGCTCGCGCTTCAGCGCGGCGGCCTCGTCGGTGCTGACCACCCCGATGTTCGCCAGCCCCTCCACGTGCGCCTTGCTGGCGGCAATGTCGTGCAGGAAGAACTCGCGATCGAGGATCACGTCGTCGCCGGCGAGGAAGCGCATGATGCGCTCGTTGGTCGCGACGCCCGCTTTCTGCCACAGAAGATCGCTCATGGTGATGGCCTGCCTGTCCGGTTCGTATCGAGGGGTTGTTCGGCGCCCAGCACCTGCAGCGCCGCGTCGACGCCGAGTTCGCGGCGCTCGCCGCTGGCGCGGTGCTTCAGCTCGACGGTGCCGGCCTCCAGACCGCGCGGCCCCACGATCAGCTGCCAGGGCAGTCCGATCAGGTCCATCCGCGCGAACTTGGCGCCGGGGCGCTCGTCGGTGTCGTCGTACAGCGTCTCGATGCCAGCCTGCGCCAGGCGCGCCTCGAGCATCGCGCAAGCAGCGTCGGTACGTTCGTCGCCTGCCTTTAGGTTGACCAACCCCACCCGGTACGGCGCCACCGCCTCGGGCCAGGCGATACCCTGCTCGTCGTGGCAGGCCTCAATGATTGCGCCCAGCAGGCGCGACACGCCCACGCCGTAGCAGCCGCCGTGGATCGGCCGCTCGGCGCCGTCCGGGCCGGTCACCTGCGCCTTCATCGGCAGCGAGTACTTGGTGCCGTAGTAGAAGATCTGGCCGACCTCGATGCCTCGCGCCAGTACGCGCCGCCCAGCCGGAACCTCGCGCTCGAAGCACGCCGCGTCATGCACGTCCTCGGTAGCCGCGTAGGGCGCGGTCCACTGCGCGATCAGCGGCGACAGGTCGCCAGCGTAATCCACGTCCTCGCCGGGCACCGGCAGCTGCAGCAGCGCGTCGTCGCAGAACACTGCCGACTCGCCGGTCTGCGCCAGCACGATGAACTCGTGCGACAGGTCGCCGCCGATCGGTCCGGTCTCGGCGCGCATCGGGATCGCGCGCAGGCCCATGCGCGCGAACATGCGCAGGTAGGCCACGAACATGCGCTGGTAGGAACGCCGCGCGGACCCCTCGTCGAGGTCGAACGAATAAGCGTCCTTCATCAGGAACTCGCGGCCACGCATCACGCCGAAGCGCGGCCGCTGCTCGTCGCGGAACTTCCACTGCACCTGGTACAGGGTCAGCGGCAGGCTGCGGTACGAGTGCACGTAGCCCCGGAAGATCTCCGTCACCATTTCCTCGTTGGTGGGCCCGTACAGCAGCTCGCGCTCGTGCCGGTCGCGGATGCGCAGCATCTCCGGTCCGTAGGCGTCGTAGCGGCCGCTCTCGCGCCACAGCTCGGCCAACTGCAGCGTTGGCATCAGCAGCTCGACCGCGCCGGCGCGATCCATCTCCTCGCGTACGATGCGCTCGACCTTGCGCAGCACGCGCAGGCCCAGCGGCAGCCAGGCATAGATGCCAGCGGCTTCCTGCCGGATCAGGCCGGCGCGCAGCATCAGCCGATGCGAGGCGATCTGCGCCTCCGCGGGGTTTTCCTTGAGGGTGGGCAGCAGGTAGTTCGAAAGACGCATGGAAGTGGCTCCGGCGGGACTGCGGGGACGACGGTGGAAGCGGTGCGGAATCGCTTCACGGTCGTGCGTCGCCGTTCGGAATGCCGGCGAACTCCGGATAGCCGAGCGCGCGGTTGATGTTCTGCATCGCCTGGGTGGCCGCGCCCTTGAGCAGGTTGTCCAGCGTGGCGACCACCACCACGCGCTTGCCGTCGGCCGACAGCGCGAAGCCGCCGATCTCGGCATGGTGCTTGTGCGCGATGCGGCTCACCCACGGCGCCTCGTCCAGCACCTCCACCAGCGGCTCGGCGTCGTAGGCGGCATGGAAGCGCGCCAGCACGTCCGCGCGCTTCACTGGCCGCGACAGGTACAGGTTGGTGGTGACGGTGAGGCCGCGGAAGTGCGGCGCCACGTGCGGCATGAACTCCACCGGCAGGCCAAGCTGGAAGCTCGCCTCCTTCTCGTGCATGTGGCCGGTGAGCGCGTAAGGCATCAGGTTGTCGCGCAGCTTCTCCGGATCGTTCTTGTCCGACGGCGTGGTGCCCGCGCCGGAATAGCCGGACACACCGAAGCACACCGGCGGCGCGGCAAGCAGATCCTTCAGCGGCGCGATGGAGAGTTCCATCGCGGTGGCATAGCAGCCCGGGTTGCTGATGCGCTTCTCGCCGCGCCACTTGTTGCGCGCAAGTTCGGGCAGGCCGTAGTACCACGCCTTGTCGAAACGGTAGTCGGCCGAGAGGTCGACAATGAGCGTGTCCGGCGCGGTCGCGTCGATCGCCGCCACGTAGGGCGCGGCCTTGCCGTTGGGCAGCGCCAGGATCACCACGTCGGCGCGCTTGGCGGCCACCGCGGCGGGATCGAGGTTCTCGTAGCGCAGCGCGCCCGCGTAGGCGTCGCTGTGCGCGCTGACGCATTGGCCATCCAGTTCGCGCGAGGACACGAAGGCCAGTTCCAGCAGCGGATGCGCCGCGATCAGTCGGATCAGCTCCGCGCCGGTGTGGCCGCGTGCGCCGACGATGCCGATGGTTTTCGTGTTCATGCCGATGCGTTTCCGTGCTGCTGCAGCTTCGCCTGCAGGTTGCGTTTCACGTCGGGCCATTCGCCGTCGATGATCGAGTACATCACCGTGTCGCGCGGGCTGCCGTCGGCGTGGCGCTTGTGGTGGCGGAGGATGCCGTCCTGCTTCGCACCCAGCCGCTCGATGGCGGCGCGCGAGCGCGCGTTGAGCGTGCTGGTCTCCAGGTTCACGCAGATGCAGCCCAGCGTCTCGAACGCATGGCCGAGCAGAAGCAGCTTGGTCTCGGTGTTGGCACCAGTGCGCTGCACGCGCGGCGCATACCAGGTGTAGCCGATGCTGATCCGCGGCACCGACGGCTCCAGGCCGTAGAAGCGCGTGGTGCCCACCACTTCACCGTGCGCGTCCAGCACGGCGAACGGCAGCACCCTGCCCTCGTCGCGCGCCTGCAGCGCGGCAGCCAGGTAGGACGCCACGCCGTCCACCGAGGGTGTGTTGGTGAACCACAGGCCATCGAGGCCAACGTGGTCGCGCGCCTTGCGCAGGCCGTCGAGGTGCGTCGCGTCCAACGGGACGAGGGAGACGTGGCGTCCCGCCAGCACGGGGGTGCCGCGCCAGGCGGGCGGCAGGTCGGTATCGGTCGTCATGGGTCCACCAGGGTGGGTTGGCGCTGCGCGCAATGCGCCACGCAGCGGGCGATGGTGTCGAAGTGGCCATCGAGGCCGTACCAGAACACCTTCCACTTCGGCTGCTTGAGGCAACCGTCGGACTCGGCGTAGTAGAAGATGTTGACCGGGTTGCCGTGGCGGGAGCGCCAGAACAGCTGCGGGTTCTCCTCGCGCATCACCTGCCACACGGCGCGGCCCAGGCCTTCGCCCTGCGCGTCGTCGAGCACGGCGAACTTGTCCAGATAGGGAAGGCCGTCCTCCATGGTGAGGATCATCGCGGCGCGATAGTTCTCGCTCACGTAGATGCGGTACGGCGTGGTGCGCTCGAAGTAGTCCGGCACTAGGGTACGGCCGAAGCTGGATTCGATCAGCGTGCGCATGCGGGCCCGGTCGATGCCGTCCCACGAATCGAAACGGAGCACCTTCTCGCCCCGCCGCACCAGCGTGCCGGAGCCCTTGTGGGTGAACAGCTCCTTGGCCAGTTCCGCCGGCCGCGTGATCGACACCGAGGAGGCGAGCGGCAGGCCGTTCAGCAGGTCCGCGATCTGCTCGATCTTCAGGCGCATGCCGCCGTTGATCCACGGCTGCGCCATCAGGTGCTCGTACTCGGTGCTGAGGTTGATCGAGTCGATCACCTTGCCTTCGCCGTCGAGCAGGCCGCCGGTGCCGGTGAGGAACACGATCTTGTACGGCTGCAGGACGCGCACCAGCTCGTTGGCGGCCACGTCGGCGTTGACGTTGAGGATCTGGCCCTCGTCGGTCTCGCCCAGGCTGGCGATCACCGGGATCGAGTTCGCGCGCAGGCCGGCCTCGATCGGCGCGAGGTTGATGCTCTCCACCTTGCCGACCATGCCCAGCGCATCGCGGTCGAGGTAGCCGGCCATGAACACGCCGGAGGCCACCGAGGTGGCGCGCGTATCCATTGCCTGCAGCGCCTCGACCAGCTTGAGGTTCTGCTGCTGGAACACGCGGCGCACGATGCCAAGCGCCTTCGGCGAGGTGACGCGCAGGCCGTTCACCGTCTTCTTCTCGATGCCGGCGGCGGACAACTCTTCGTCCAGCTGCGGACCGGCGCCGTGCAGCACGATGGGCGTGAGGCCCACCTGCTGCAGGAAGGTCAGCGAGGAAGCGAGGTCCTGCAGTTCGTCGCGCAGCACCGCGCCGCCCACCTTCACCACGGCGAAGCGCTTGGCGTCCAGCTCGGAGAATCGCTTGAGGTACTGCTGGATTTCCTTCGCGCTGCCCATCGCCGAGAGCAGGCGCACGATGGTCTTGCGGGTGTGCTTGTGCGTTTCCATGATCGTGTTTTCCTGTGCGTTCATCCCTGAACGCGGGAGTCGAAAGGCGACCCTTCACGGCCGCACTTGTGAGTGTTTATTGCGTTCATCCCTGAACGCGAGGATCAAGAAGCGGCGATCCGTGGCCGCACTTTTCAATAAGGCGAAAAACCGTTTCGGTGTAATGCTGCAACTGGTCGAGCGCCACCCACTCGTCGGCGGTGTGCGCCTGGGCGATGTCGCCGGGGCCGTAGACGAAGGCGGTGTAGCCGGCGGCGGAGAACAGCGAGGCTTCGGTCCAGAAGTCCACCGCGTTGCCCACCGGGATCTCCAGCTCGTCGGCGAGGTCGCGCGCGGCCAGCCGGCGCGCCTCGGCGGTGGCGGTGTCGCCCGCCGGCAGCGAGGGGCCACGGAAGGTCTCGGCGAACTCGGCCGGCATGGGTTCGACCAGGTTGCGGAAGCGTTCGAGCAAGCCGTCGGGATGCATCGTCGGCAGCGGCCGCATGCCGAAGCGCAGCTCGGCGCTGGGCGCGATCATGTTCGCCTTGATGCCGCCCTCGATGCGACCGATGTTGAAGCGCAGCCCGGTGAGCCCGCCGAAGCGCTCGTGCGCCTGCCCCGCCACGAAATCCAGCGCGGCGTCGCCCCAGCGCACCGCCTGGTGCAGCGCGCTGTCGCCGGGTTGCTGCTCGCCCGAGGCATGCCCGGCGTGCCCGGCGAAACGCATCAGCACCGACTGGATGCCGCGGTGAGCCAGCACCGCCTCGCCTCGGGTGGGCTCGGCCACGATCACCGCTTCATAGCCCCTCTCCCCCCGGGAGAGGGGTTGGGGTGAGGGTTCGGCAACGCCACCACGCCCCGCTTCGCCCGCACCCTCACCCCGCCCCTCTCTCAGAGGGAGAGGGGGGAAATCGCGGAGGAAACCGGCGATGCAACGCGGGTCGTTCGCCTCCTCGTCGGTGGTGAACAGCAGCGCCATGTCGCCGCCGCTGGCGTTCGCCACCGCCAGCAGCGCCGCCGCCGCCCCCTTGATGTCGCAGGCGCCGAGGCCGATGGCGCGGTCTTTCGTCACGCGCAGCGTGTGCGGATCGGCGCTCCACGCCGGCGAGTCCGGCACGGTGTCGAGATGCACGTTGAACAGCAGCTTCGGCTGGCCGCGCACTGCGTGCAGGCTCACCGCGCCGGCACCGTGGTCGGTCACCGTGACGTCGAAGCCGGGCAGCCGCGCGCGGAGGTAGTCGAAGATGCCGCCCGTGCCGATCGCGCGCGGCGGGTTGCGCGTGTCGAAACCGACCAGCGCCTCGAGATGTTCCAGGGTGGATGCGAGCAACGCGTTCATGGCGTGCCTGATACCCTCGTGTAGACGTCCGGATCGAGCTTTTCCATCAGGGTCTGCGGCCGCGCGGGCGCCGCGAAACCGAAGCCGGCGTACAGCCCGTGCGCGTCGCTGGTGGCCAGGCTGAAGCGGCGCAGGCCCTGCAGCCGCGGATGCGCCATCACCACCGCCATCAGCGCCTTGGAATAACCTTGCCCGCGGTGCTCCGGCAGCACAAACACGTCCGCCAGGTAGCCGAAGGTGGCGCCGTCGGTGACCACGCGCGCGAACGCCACCTGCCGCCCGTCGACATAGCCGCCGAAGCACAGCGAGCCGGCGATCGCCCGCTCCACCGTCGCGCGCGGGATGTCGCGGCTCCAGTACGCCTCGGTGGCGAGGAAACGATGGATCAGCCCGATGTCGAGCCTATCCTTGTCGGTACTGACCTGCAGGGCGCCCATGCGATCAGCCCTTGCCTGCCGAGCGGTTGACCTCGGCCCACAGCGTGCTGCTCATGCCGAACAGCTTGATGAAGCCCTCGGCCTCCGCCACGCCCCAGTCGGCCGACTGCGCGTAGGTGGCGCCCTTGGCGTTGAGGATGTGCTTCGACTCGATCGCCACCGCGTCGACCGTGCCGCCGTTCGTCTCCAGCGTGACTTCGCCGTTGACGGTGGACTGGCTGGAGGCGAGGAAGGCCTCCAGGTCGGCCTTCAGCGGATCGTGGAAGAAGCCCTCGTACACCACCTCCACCCATTTGCGCGCCACCTCGGGCTTGAAGCGGTTCTGCTGCTTGCTGAGCACCGCTTCCTCCAGTGCGCGGTGCGCGGTGAGCAGCGAGATCAGGCCCGGCGCCTCGAAGATGATGCGGCCCTTGAGGCCGATGGTGGTATCGCCGGTGTAGAGGCCGCGGCCCACGCCGTAGGGCGCGAACAGCGCGTTGAGCTTTGCCAGCAGCTTGTGGCCGGCCAGCTTCTCGCCGTCCAGCGACACCGCTTCGCCGTTCACGAAACCGATTTTCACCTGCAGCGGATTGGACGGCCATTCGGCGCGTGGCTTGCACCACGCGCGCGCGCCCTCGCCCGGCGCCTGCCATTTGTCGATCTCGCCGCCGGACATGGTGACGCCGAGCAGGTTCTCGTTGATGGTGTAGGCCTGCTGCTTCGCACGCACGCCGAAGCCGCGCTCCTCGAGGAATTTCTGCTCGTAGGCGCGCGTCTGCGTGTGCTCCTTCTGGATCTCGCGGATCGGCGCCACGATCTCGTAGTCGCCCAGCGACTTCACGGCCAGGTCGAAGCGCACCTGGTCGTTGCCCATGCCGGTGCAGCCGTGCGCGATCGCGCGCGTGCCCAGCTCGGCGGCGCGCTTCAGCGCGGCCTCCACGATCAGGTAGCGGTCGGACACCAAGAGTGGGTACTGGCCCTGGTAGCCCTCGCCCGCCCACACGAACGGTTTCACGAAGCCCGCCCAGATCGCCGGACCGCCGTCCACCGTGACATGACTGGCCACGCCCAGCTCCTCCGCGCGGTGCTCGATGAACGCGCGCTCCTCGGCGTCCACGCCGCCGGTGTCGGCGAACACGGTGTGCACGGCCCAGCCGCGCTCCTTGAGGTAGGGCACGCAGAAGCTGGTGTCGAGACCGCCGGAGAAGGCGAGGACGATGTCTTTGCTCATGGCTTGCGAATCCTGGTCGGGGAAGATGTCAGTCGGAGGAAACGACGATGCGCGGCTCGCAGCGCACCGGGAAATTCACGGAGTTGGCGATGAAGCAGGCGTGGTGCGCGTCATCGTGCGCGGCCCGCGCCTTGCCGGGATCGCTGTCTGCGCGGATGGTCACCACCGGGCGCAGCACGACCTCGGTGAAACGGCCGCCGTCGCCTTCGGTGACCATCGTGCCCTCGGCGCTGTCGTCGTAGGCGACCACCACCACGCCGGCCACGGTGGCCATGTGCAGGTAGGACAGCATGTGGCAGGTGGAAAGCGCGGCCACCAGCATGTCCTCCGGGTTGTGCCGGGTGGCGTCGCCGCGGAAGGTGGGATCGGACGAACCGGCCAGGTCCGGCTTGCCGGGTATGCGGATCACGTGGTTGCGACTGTAGTTGCGGTAGCCGTCGGTGCCGCTGCCGCGGTTGCCGGTCCACTCCACGTCGACGCGATAACGGTGCGGGTGATTCACGGGCTCGACTCCTCTTGCAGGGCCATCAGCGTGGCCAGTTCGGTGTCGCCATCGCCGTCACGGCGACGCAGTCCGGCGATCACGCCGCGGCGGTTGCGCTCGGGGTGGTTCTGGCTGAGCTTGAACTTGCCTTCGATGCGCTCGATGCCGATCTCGATGCCGACGATGGCGCGCAGCGACTTCTCGATGTGGTCGTCCGGCGCGTCACCGACGTGCCAGGGCCGCGGCTCGGCGGCTTCGTGGCGGTCGGTGAGGCGCTCCAGCAGGGCGCGCAGCCAGGCCGCGTCCTCGATCACCTTCAGCCGCCCGTGCACGTGCGCCACCGCGTAGTTCCAGGTGGGCACCTCGCGGTGCGTCTCCTGCTTGGTCGGGTACCAGTTCGGGCTGATGTAGCCGTCCGGGCCGCGGAAGATCGCCAGCACCTCGGCGCCATCCAGCCGCGCCAGTTCGTTGCCGCGCGCCACGTGGCCATGCAGCGCATTGCCCACCAGCTCGAACGGCAGGTGGTTGGCGGCCAGGCCGCCCGCCGTGTTCGCCACCAGGGTGGCGAACGGGCAGTCGCGGATCAGCCCATGCAGGATGTCGACACGCGTTTCGGCAAAATGCTTCGGCATGTACATGGGCGGCTCAACCCTGTCCCGCCAGCGCGGCCATCACTGCCTTCTGCACATGCAGGCGGTTCTCGGCCTCGTCGATGGCGATGCAGTACGACGCGTCCATCACCGCGTCGGTGGCCTTGACGTTGCGGCGCAGCGGCAGGCAGTGGCTGAACAGGCCGTGGTTGGTCAGCGCCATCTTGGCCTCGTCCACGATGAAGTGCCTGTGCGCGTCACGGATGGGCTTCTCCTTTTCCCACTGGCCGAAGTACGGCAACGCACCCCAGCTCTTGGCGTAGACCACGTCGGCGCCGCGGTAGGCCTCCTCGATGTCGTGGCTGACGGTGAGCGAGCCGCCGTTCTGCGCGGCGTTCAGGCGGCCGAACTCCATGTAGCGCTCGTCCAGCACATACTCGGGCGTGGGGCACAGCAGGGTCACGTCCATGCCCATCTTGGTCGCGATCAGCAATGCGGAGTTGGCCACCGCGGTGTTGAGCGGCTTGGGGTGGTAGGTCCAGGTGAGCACGTACTTCTTCTTCGCGAGATCACCCAGGCGCTCGCGCATGGCCAGCGCATGGGCCAGTTCCTGGCAGGGATGGGTGATCGTCTCCATGTTGATCACCGGCACCGTGGCGTACTTGGCGAACGCCTTGATGACCTTGTCCTCGCGGTCCACCGACCAGTCCTGGAACTTCGGGAAGGCGCGCACGCAGATCAGGTCCACGTAGCGCGACAACACGCGCGCCACCTCGGCCACGTGCTCCTCGGTGTCGCCGTCCATCACCGTGCCCGCCTCGAACTCGATCGGCCAGGCGTCCTTGCCCGGCGCCAGCACCACCGCGTGGCCGCCCAGCTGGAACGCGCCCAGCTCGAAGCTGGTGCGTGTGCGCATCGAGGGGTTGAAGAACAAGAGCGCCACCGACTTGCCGGCCAGCTGCGTACCGGCCGGCGAGCGCTTGAACGCGGCGGCCTGTTCCAGCAGCGCGTCGATCTCGGCGCGGCTCCAGTCCTGGGTGGTGAGGAAGTGGCGGATGGTCATGGGTCGAATCGCCTCGATGGGATCGCTCTTGGTGAGTAGTCCGGCCATGGATGGCCGCTTTTGCTTTTCGCGGATGGAGCCGCGTGAAGTACAGCCAAAAACAAAAAAACCCGGCACGCTGGCCGGGTTTTTCGTCGATACGTGATGCAGCAGCGCGCGACAGCCTACCCGGCCGGATGTTCGTCCAGCGGTCGGCGCGCACGCGAGGTCATGCCGGCGGCCATGCGGGCGCTGGTCAGGACATTGGCGGTATAGACGGCTGTGGACATGGGGGCTCCAGTCGGGCGAGCCGCCATCATGACGGGATTCTCGCTGCCATGCAACATGCCATTGAAAGCGCGGCCGTGGATGGCCGCCCATTCGATCTTCGCGATCTAGGATGATCGCAAAGGCAGGGGCAAAATCGCCGCCCGAAGGCGGCGGCGGGTCGTCAGTCGGCGGGAGTCACGCTCACCCGCACGCGCAGGCGTTCGCCGGGATCGTAGTTGAGGCGCGACTCGTAGACCTCGCCGCGATAGCGGTATTCCACGTCGTAGCCCATGATCTGGCGCTGCTCGCTCACCGTGCTGACTTCGCGGCAACGGGTCTGGGTGGTCTCGTAGCTGCCGCCGTGGTCGGAAGCGCGGTTGCCCACCGCGCCGCCGGCGACCGCGCCGACCACCGTCGCCGCGCGACGACCGTCGCCCTTGCCGATGGTGTTGCCCAGCACGCCACCCACCACCGCGCCAAGGATGGTGCCGGCCGTGCTGTTGCCGCGATCCTGGTGCACCACCTGCTCGTCGTAGCACTGCTGGCGCGGCACCGTGGTCTGGGTGACGCCGTAGACCGGGTCGACCCGCAGCACGTCGGCCCAGCCGTAGTGGGCGTTGTCGTCCGGATTCGGGCTCTGGTTCGGATAGCGCGCATCCTGCGCCTGGGTGCCAGTGGCAACCAGCGCCAGCATCAGCGTGGCAAGTAGGAACTTGGGCATCTCACGGACTCCGGGCGACGTTTCGGGCGCAACTTCGGCGCATGACCGATTGCAGCAAATGGACACTGAATCGCGGCTTAGAATTCCACGGGTGCGACCCCGCGCCACCTCGCCACTCACACCTTGTTAAGATGAACGGCTGGCCTGCTTCCGCAGCCACCACCGGACCCCGACGATGCCGATTTCGCTCCACAACAGCCTGACCCGCCGCACCGAGCCGTTCGTGCCGCTCGACCCGAACCGGGTGACGATGTACCTGTGCGGCCCCACCGTCTACAACTACGTGCACATCGGCAACGCGCGCGGCCCGGTGGTGTTCGACGTGCTGGCCAAGCTGCTGCGCCGGCACTATCCCAACGTGGTCTACGCCCGCAACATCACCGACGTGGACGACAAGATCAACGCCGCCGCGCTGGAACAGGGCGTGGGCATCGAGGCGATCACCGGCAAGTTCACCGACGCGTACCGCGAGGACATGGCCAGGCTCGGCATCGCGCCACCCGACGTGGAACCCTGCGCCACCGCGCACATCGGCCCGATCATCGCGATGATCGAACGGCTGATCGCCGACGGCCACGCCTATGCGGCGGAGGGCCATGTGCTGTTCGACGTGGGCTCGTTCCCCGCTTACGGCCGGCTCTCCGGCCGCGACACCGAGGAACTGATCGCCGGCGCCCGCGTCGAAGTGGCCCCGTACAAGAAGTCGCCCGGCGACTTCGTGCTGTGGAAGCCGTCCACGCCCGAGCTGCCCGGCTGGGACAGCCCCTGGGGCCGCGGCCGGCCCGGTTGGCACATCGAGTGCTCGGCGATGGCCGAGAAGCACCTGGGCGAGACCATCGACATCCACGCCGGCGGCAACGACCTGCTGTTCCCCCACCACGAGAACGAGATCGCGCAATCCACCTGCGCCCACGGCGGCAAGACCTTCGCGCGCCAGTGGCTGCACAACGGCATGCTCACCTTCGACGGCCGCAAGATGTCCAAGTCGCTGGGCAACGTGCTGCAGCTGCACGAGATGCTCAAGCACCACCCGGCCGAGGCGCTGCGCCTGCGCCTGCTGAGCGGCCACTACCGCCAGCCGCTGGACTGGTCCGACGCCGCGATCGCGCAATCGGTGAGCACGCTGGACGGCTGGTACCGCGTGCTGCGCGACCTCGCCGACGTCCCCGTGGACTCCGCGCCGCTGCCGGTGCCGGAAGCGATCGAGGCCGCGCTGTGCGACGACCTCAACACGCCGCAGGCGCTCGCCGAACTGGCCGTGCTCGCGGATGCCGCGCGCGTGCAGGGCACGCCGGAAGCCAAGGCCGCCCTGCTTGGCGGCGGCGCCCTGCTCGGCCTGCTGCAGCAGGATCCGGAAGCCTGGTTCAAGCGGGTCGACGGCAGCGCGGTCGACGCCGCCCGGGTGGAGGCGCTGATCGAACAGCGCCAGGCCGCCCGCGCCGCCCGCGATTTCGCCCGCGCCGATGCGATCCGTGCCGAGCTCGCCACGATGGGCGTGGCGATCGAGGATGGCCCGCAGGGCACGCGCTGGAGCGTGGCCAAGGCGTGACCGCGGCGTGGGGGCATTTCGCGCATCGCCATCATGCGCGCGATAATGCGCACATGAACGACACCGCCATGAGCACCACCACCAACAGCGCCGACGAGGCGCAGCGCGAGATCGCCGACGAGTTTGCCTACTTCAGCGAGTGGAGCGAGCGCTACCAGTACCTGATCGACCTCGGCCGGCAGCTGCCGCCGCTCCCGGAGGAGTACAAGACCGAGGCTTTCCGCGTGCACGGCTGCCAGTCGATGGTGTGGCTGGTACCGAGCGGCGACGCCTCGCGCATGCACTTCGAGGCCGCCAGCGATTCGGCCATCGTCTCGGGCCTGATCGCCCTGGTGCTGCGCGTGTATTCCGACCGTCCCGCCGCCGAGATCGTGGCCACCGAACCGGACTTCATCCAGTCCATCGGCCTCGCCAAGCATCTCTCGCCCACCCGTTCGAACGGACTGGCAGCCATGCTGGCCAAGCTCAAGGGCTATGCCGCTGCGGCCGCGGGTAGCAAGGAATAAGAAAAGAACGGCTTTTCCGTTTGCCGCTCACAAAGACCGCCGGGAGCGATTTTTGACATCGCTCCAGCGATGGCCCACAGGATGGCGGTCAAGGGTGGCAGTCACAAAAAGCCCCGCTCGAAGCGGGGCCTTTTGTGAGGAGTCCGGCATGGGCGCCGGTTTGATCTTTGCGCCCATGGAAGAGCGCAAAGTACCGCCCTCAGTCCCCCATCTGCTTCTGCAGGTGCTCGCGACGCTCCTGCGCATCCAGCGACAGCGTGGCGATCGGACGCGCGTCGAGGCGCTCGACGCCGATCTCCTCGTCGGTTTCCTCGCAGTAGCCGTAGCTGCCCTCCTCGATGCGGCGCAGCGCCTTGTCGATCTTGGAGATCAGTTTGCGGTAACGATCGCGGGTGCGCAGTTCCAGCGAGTTCTCGGTCTCGCGGGTGGCGCGCTCGGCTTCGTCACCGACGTCGCGTACCTCGTCGCGCAGGTTGTCCATGGTCTGGCGCGACTCCTCGACCAGCTGGTCGCGCCAGTCGCGCAGCTTGTTGCGGAAGTAGGCCAGGTGCATCGGGTTCATGTACTCCTCCTTGCTGGAGGGGCGGTAACCCTTGGGCAATGCGATCTGGGTGGTGGCGGGCAAGGCGTAGCGCCCGTCTTCGCGGGTAACGCCGTTGTCGAGGATCTTTGCGGCCTGCTTGTTCATTGGGGGCGATGCGTTTTTCGATGGCTTGTGGGATGCGTGAACCGTGGCGCTCGCGGTACGCGGCAGCACCATGGCCGTGGCGCTCGCCACCTTGCCCTTCAGCGGCGAGGCGGCGGGCGGGGAGGGTTTGCTTTCGACAGGCGTTGCCTTGACCGGCGCGACTGCCGGCCGGGGAGCGGCAGGCTTGCCCTTGGCGGATTTGGCGACGGCCGCCGGTTTGGCGACAACCTTCTTCGCCACCGGCTTGGCCGCGGGCTTCACGGCCTTCTTCGCGACTGGCTTCGGCGCGGGCTTGGCGGCCACCTTGCGCGCGACCGCCGGCTTGGCAGCCGGCTTCTTCGCCGCTTGTGTGGCCACCTTCTTCACGGCCGGCTTCACGACCTTCCTGGCGACCGGCTTGCGTGCGGGCACGGGCTTCTTCGCCGGAGCCTTCTTGGCTGCGGGCTTCTTCGCCGCCGGCTTCTTCGCGGCGGGCTTGGCCGTCTTCCTGGCAGCGGCCGTCTTTGCGGAAGCTTTCGCGACGGGCTTCGATGCCCGCGCGCCGGCGGCTTTCGCCCTGGCCGGCGCGGCATCACGCGCCCGGGCCGGTGCCTTCCCCTTGGTAGCCTTGGCGGTGGTCGAACTGCGCGTGGTTTTCGCCATATTCCTTCACCATTTTTGGCCTTGGCGGCCGGCTGTTATAGCCCATGTGTCCTAGCCCGGCAAGCAGGTTTCCGGGATACTTGCCACGTTACCGGCGGCAAGCTGTTCCAGCAACGTGAATGTCCTGACCCGATTCCTGCTGCTCCTGCTGCGCCTCTACAAGCGATGGCTCAGCCCCCTGTTGGGACAGCGTTGTCGTTTCTACCCCAGTTGCTCGGATTATGCACGGGTCGCAGTCACGCGCTTCGGCCCTTGGCGCGGCTGCCTGCTCACCGCCTGGCGCCTGCTGCGCTGCCAGCCGCTGTGCGAGGGCGGCGAGGATCCGGTGCCCGAGCGCTTCCGCTTCCGGCCCTGCCGGACGCATGGGGGCCGTCACGCGCATTGAGGGCTCGCGGCGGCGCACTCGCCGCGGGGAGCGGTGATCAGGGCGAGCCGAAGCCGCCGGGCACGCCCTTGCTGGCATAGGCCACGGCATCGTGCGGATGCAGGCTTTCCTGATGTTCCACGCGCACGTGGAAATCGGCGAGGCGCTCGTCGGCGTCCAGCGCAAGCTGGATGCGGCGTGCGGCATCCTCACAGAACATCAGGTTGCCGCCGTTGGCGAGCGCAAAGGCCTGTTCGTCCTCGCGCTTCACCGCAGTCTGCACCGGCGTGCCGAGTGCCTGCTCCACGCGGTCGAGGGTGTCGATGAGATCGAACGGCACGCCTTCGTTCAACCGCACCAGCAGCCTTGCCACGCTGCGCTGTGCATGCGGGGTGGCGACGATGCCCCGCTCGCTGCCCAGCCAGGCCAGCACCGCGGCATGTTCCACGGCTTGCGCCGCGTCGAAGTCCTTCGCGAACTGTTCCTGGATCAGCTGGCGCGACAAGGCGGCCGATGCGGGACAGGTGGAGGAATACACCACCTCGGTGCCCAACTCCAGCCGGAAGCCGTCCGGACCCAGGCTGGCCTCGACCGACACCGGGTAGCTGCGCCAGCCGCTGTGGCCGCTGCGCAGGGCATGGCGGCGCACCAGCGCGTCGAAGCGGATACTGAGGCGTGCGCGGTCGGACAGGCCGGCATGCGATTCGAGGAAGGCGTGCAGCAACTTCTCCAGCATCGCCGCACCCAGCGGCTGGGCGTCGAGATGGCGGTCGACCAGCAGGTACAGGCGCGACATGTGGATGCCGCGCTTGTCGGGGTGCGTGAGGTTGACGAAGGCGCCGACCTGGGCGTTGGCGCGTTGCACCTCGCCGTCGCCGGCGTCGAAGCGCACCGGCACCTCAATGCCATCCATCCCCACCCAGTCCAGCGCGCCGCGCAGATGCGGCTGCGCCTGCGCGGCGACATCGGGCATCAGGCGACTGGTGTTTTCGTGGCTGTGCATGGGGACTCTCGTGAAGCGCAGCGGCGTGGCCGCCGTCGAAGCCGTCTATTTTGGGCCAGCCTGACGCATTGCAACAGCAGGCGTCCGGGAAACGCTGCGTTGCGCCGCGATCAACCCGCCGCGCCCGCTCCCCGCCAGCGGCGTGCCGCTCGCCAGGCAGCGAAGGTCGTGCCGAAGCCGCCCTGCCCCCCCTGCTGCAGCACGGCCAGCGGATTGCCCGCACCGCGGGCGCGACGCAGCAGACGTTCGCCCTCGCGCGACTCCAGCGCACGGAACACGCTGAGCGGTCCCGGCAGGCGCGCCGCCTCGCGCCAGCTCGACTGCAGGTCGGCCAGTTGCGCCTTGACCGCCTCGTCGCGTGCCGCGCCGTGCTGGCGCAAGGCGGTGCGGGCAAGGCCGAAGCGCGCCAGCCGCGCCATCGGCACCGGCAGGCGATCGCGCTCGGCATCGTCCTCCAGCCGGCGCAGGGCATGCAGCAGATGGCTGAGCACAGCCACGCGCGCGGCACGTTCCGGCACCGCTCCCGGGCCGTACCACCATGCGGTCTCCAGCGCCGCCAATGCGCCGTGCAAGCGCTCGGCGGCCGCGAGCTGGGCGGGGAAATCCGCCGCGGTGCCCTCTTCCAGTTGTGCCATCGCGGCCAGCACCGGTGCCAGCCAGCATTCGGCCGGAATGGCCTCGGCGCGCCCGTCGTCGAACAGCACCTGGGTCAGCGGGTGCCGACCGCCGCTGGCGGCGGCACCGGACAGCTCCTCGGCCCACCAGTTGAGCTTGCCCAGCGCCACGTGCGGCTCGCGGATGCCGTAGGCGGCGGAAAGCAGCTCCTGTTCCAGCGCGGCCAACGCGATGTGGCCGGGATACTTCGCCGGATCGACGAAGACCAGCGCCACCCGTTGCGCGGGCTGCACCGCCAGCCACTTGTCGACGTAGCTCTGCAGCGCGCCTTGCGGGATCGCCAGTCCGCTCATGCCGTCACCGGCAGTTTCAGCAGTCCGGCCAGCTGCCGCGGATGCTCGAGCACGGCGTCGGCGCCCCAGCTTTCCGGGTCGCCGCCGTCGAGATAACCCCAGCGCACCGCCACCGTGTACAGGCCGGCGGCGCGGCCGGCTTCCACGTCGCGCGCGTCGTCGCCCACGAAGACGCAACTGGCCGGTTCGACCTGCGCATGCTCGCAGGCCAGCAGCACCGGCGCGGGGTCGGGCTTCTTCACCGGCAGGGTGTCGCCGCAGATCACCGCGCTGGCGCGCAGATCCCAGTCCATGCGCTGGATCAGCTCCTCGGTGAGGAAACCGGGCTTGTTGGTGACGATGCCCCAGCGCAGTTCCTGCGCCTCGATCGCCTCCAGCAGCTGTGCAATGCCGTCGAATGGACGCGTGTGCGTGGCCAGCATGCCCTGGTAGATCTCGAGGTAGCGCGGCATGCGCGCCAGCAGTGCCCCATCATCCTCGGCGAATGCGCAACGCAGGATCGCCCGGCTGCCACGCGACACCACCTCGCGCATGACGGCATAGTCCGGCACGGCCGCACCGACCTCCGCGCAATAGGCCGCCAGCGCGGCGTGGAGGTCGGGCGCACTGTCGAGCAGGGTGCCATCGAGGTCGAACAGCACGCCCTCGACCTTCGCAGGCAGCGGTTTCATGCAGGCTTCCTTGCGCAGAGGATGTAGTTCACCGCGGTGCTGCGGCTCAGCCATGCCTTGCGGCCGAACGGGTTGTAGGCCAGGCCGCTGACGTCCTCCAGCTCCAGCCCCGCCCCGCGCAACAGGCGCGCCAGCTCGGAAGGCTTGAGGAACTGCGCGTAGTGGTGGGTGCCACGCGGCAGCAGGCGCATCAGGTATTCCGCGCCGAGGATGGCCGCACCGAACGCGGCCGGCGTGCGGTTGAGCGTGGACAGGAACAGGCGGCCGCCGGGCTTGAGCATGGCCGCGAGGTCATGCACCAGGGCGGCGGGGTCGGGCACGTGCTCGACCAGCTCCATGCAGCACACCGCGTCGTACGCCTCCGGCTCGGCCGCGGCCAGCTCGGCCGAGGACTGCCTGCGGTAGTCGACCTTGAGGCCGGATTCGTACAGGTGCAGGCGCGCGATCTCGATCACCTTGAGGCCCATGTCGATGCCGGTGACCCGGGCGCCCGCGCGCGCCAGCGCCTCGCTGAGCAAGCCGCCGCCGCACCCCACGTCGGCCAGCTTCGCGCCGCGCAGCTCGATGCGCGCGGCGATGTAGTCGGCGCGCACGGGGTTGAGGTCATGCAGCGGGCGCGACTCGCCGTCCGGATCCCACCAGCGCGCGGCCAGCTGGTCGAAGCGGGCGATCTCGGCGGGGCTGACGTTGGCGGCAGTCATGTTCGTGTCCACGGTGAGCGTGCCAGTCTATTTTAAAAGTGCAGCCATGGACGCCTTCTGATCCTCGCACTCATGGATGAGTGCACAAGTTCAAGCAGGTGCGACCGGGGATGGCTGCTTCTTGATCGTCGCGATCGCGGACGAGCGCAAAGACTAGACCGCCGGCCATTCGCGCACCGTGATGTCCCAGCCCCCGCTGGCGTGGCAGGGATCACGATGGGCGATCGCCACCGCCTCGTCGAGCGACGCGGCACGCAGCAGGTAGGCGCCGCCGCTCTTGTCGCCGAACGGGCCGGACAGCTCGTTGCGACCTTGCGCGCGCAGGGCTTCGAGGAATTCGCGGTGCAGCGGCACCACCGCCGGGTCGAACTGCGGCCGGCGCATGACGAGGACGAGGTAGCGGTTCATCGTGGCTGTCTGTTGAAGGATGGAAAGGTGGATAGCCGTTGCTGCGCCTCGCGCTCGCGGCCGGCCACGGATTCAATACATCGCGATGCGTTCGCGCCAGGACCGCGCGCGAGCGAGAGTGGCGCCGATATCCATGTCCACCAGCTCGCGCGCCGCGAGCTTGCGGCGGCCGGCAATCCACACGTCGCTGACCTGGTGGCGGCTGGCGGCATAGGCCAGTTGCGAGGCCACGTGGAACAGCGGCTGGGTTTCCAGGTCCGACAGGCGCACCGCGGCGAGATCGGCCTGCTTGCCCGCCTCGATCGACCCGACCTGCGCGTCCAGGCCCATCGCCTTCGCGCTGCCCAGCGTGGCCGCACGCAACGCGCTGGCGGCATCGAACGCGGCTGCGTCCTGCGCCACCGCCTTGGCCAGCAGCGCCGCGGTGCGCAATTCGCCGAACATGTCGAGATCGTTGTTGGAGGCGCAGCCGTCGGTGCCGATGGCAAGGTTCACGCCGGCCTTGCGCAGCTTCTCCGCCGGACAGAAGCCGGAGGCCAGCTTGAGGTTGGATTCGGGGCAATGGACCACCGACACGCCAGCCTCGGCGCAGGCGGCGATCTCGCCGTCGGTGAGCTGGGTCATGTGCACGGCGATCAGGCGGTCGTTGACCAGGCCCAGCTTCTGCAGGCGCTGGAACGGACGCAGGCCGCTCTTCTGCTTCTCTTCCTCGACCTCGTGCGTGGTCTCGTGCAGGTGCAGGTGCACCGGGATGTCGAGCTGGTCGGCCAGCAGGCGGATGCGTTCGAAGCTTTCGTCGGAAACGGTGTACGGCGCATGCGGCGCGAACGCGGTGGACACCAGCGCGTCGCCGCGGAAGCTGTCGTGCACTTCGCTGGCGCGCTCGAAGTACTCGTCCTGCGACTTCGCCCAGGCGGTGGGGAATTCGATCACCGGCAGGCCGACCACCGCGCGGAAACCCAGCTTGCGGTAGGTGGCGCCGATGGCGTCGGGGAAGAAGTAGTTCTCGTTGGCGCAGGTGGTGCCGCCGCGCAGCATCTCGGCCACCGCCAGCTCCACGCCGTCGCGCACGAACTCGGGGCCGATCACCTTGGCCTCGGCCGGCCAGATGTGCTGCTGCAGCCACACCATCAGCGGCAGGTCGTCGGCCAGCCCGCGCAGCAGGGTCATCGGGTTGTGCGTGTGGGCGTTGACCAGGCCGGGGATCAGCGCGTGCTCGGCCAGGTGCACTGCTTCGCGTGGCGCGTAGGCCGCACGCGCCGCAGCGACGGGAAGCAGCGCGACGATGCGGCCGCCGTCCACTGCTACCGCGTGGTCTTCCAGCACCACGCCGTGCGGCTCCACCGGAACCACCCAGCGGGCTTCGATCAGGAGGTCGACGGGACGGGGCTGGGTTTCGCTCATGGCTTGGAAGTTCCGTGGCTCGGATACGCGAGGGGCGGCCCGCCTTGCGGCGCCGCCCCTCGCTCGTTCGTCATCCCGGCTTGCGCCGGTTCGTCACTTGCCGACGCGGCTGACGTATTCGCCGGTGCGGGTGTCGACCTTGATCACCTCGTCCTGGCCCACGAACAGCGGCACGCGCACCACGGCGCCGGTTTCCAGCGTGGCCGGCTTGCCGCCGCCACCGGAGGTGTCGCCGCGCACGCCGGGGTCGGTCTCGACGATCTTCAGCTCGACGAAGTTCGGCGGCTGCACCGCGATGATCTCGCCGTTGAACAGCGTGACCACGCACTCTTCCTCACCCTTCAGCCACTTCGCCGCGTCGCCCACGCCGGCCTTGCCGGCCTGGTGCTGCTCGAAGTTTTCCTGGTGCATGAAGTGCCAGAACTCGCCGTCGGAGTACAGGTACTGCATGTCGGTGTCGGTGACGTCGGCGACCTCGAAGGAGTCGCTGGACTTCATCGTCTGCTCGGTGGTGCGGCCGGTCTTCAGGTTGCGGATGAAGATGCGGGTGAATGCCTGGCCCTTGCCGGGCTTGATGAACTCGGCTTCGGTGATGATCCACGGATCGTTGTTGTGAAGGATCTTCATGCCCTTCTTGACGTCGTTGAGACCGGCGGTGGCCATGCGGTGAACTCCAGGATGTGAATGGTCGGGGCCCGAACGGCCCCCGCGCCGCCGCGGGCGGCTAGAATGGACGACTCGAGGGTCCGGTACGGCCCGGACAAGGCCACACATGATAACCGCAAGCCCCGGCGCACGCATTACACCCACTCCTGGCGCGCCTGCCGGCGACTGGCGGCAGCTGTGGCGCGAGGCCGTCACAGACGCACCCGAGCTGCTCGCGCTGGTGGGCCTGCCGCATCTCGCCGCGAAACTGCCGCCGGCGGACGCCGGCTTCGCGCTGCGCGTGCCGCGCGGCTTCGTGGCGCGGATGCGCCAGGGCGATGCGCGCGATCCGCTGCTGCTGCAGGTGCTGCCGCAGCTGGCCGAACTGGACGTGGTACCCGGCTTCGTCACCGACGCCGTGGGCGACCTCGCCGCGCGCGAGGCGCAGGGCGTGCTGCACAAGTACCACGGCCGCGCCCTGCTGATCGCCAGCGGCAGCTGCGCGGTGAACTGCCGCTACTGCTTCCGCCGGCACTTTCCCTACGGCGAGGAAATGGCCGCCGCCGGCCAGTGGCGCAAGGCGCTGGAGCACCTGCGCGAGGACGCGTCGATCAGCGAGCTGATCCTCTCCGGTGGCGACCCGCTGGCGCTATCCACTTCCAAGCTGGAAGAACTGTCGTACGGCCTCGCCGACATCCCGCATGTCACGCGCCTGCGCATCCACAGCCGGTTGCCGGTCGTGCTGCCCGAGCGCATCGACGACGCCTTCACCGCCTGGCTGGCCGCCCTGCCGCTGCAGAAGGTGGTGGTGCTGCACGCGAACCACGCGAACGAGTTCGACGCCGGCGTGGATGCCGCCTGCGCGCGCCTGCGCGCCGCCGGCGCCACGCTGCTGAACCAGTCGGTGCTGCTGCGCGGCGTCAACGACGACGCCGCGGCGCTGGCCGCGCTCTCCGAGCGGATGTTCGCCGCCGGCGTGCTGCCCTATTACCTGCACCAGCTCGACCGCGTGCAGGGCACTGCGCACTTCGAGGTGGACGACGCCCGCGCGCTGGCGCTGGTGGATGCGATCCGCGCCCGCCTGCCCGGCTACCTGGTGCCGAAGCTGGTGCGCGAGGTCGGCGGAGAGCCGTCCAAACGGCCGCTGTAAACTGGCAGCCGGTCACGCCCGTTCGGCCACTCGCTGGCGGTTCCGCCGGCAATCCGCTACAACCGGATCCAGCGGACCGCTTCGCCCGCAGGGCAAGCGGCCTCTCCATGCCTTCCGCGACACCGGCACCCCATGAAAAAAGACTTCGTCATCAGGATCCTCTTCGTCGAGCACTCGGTCGAGGAGGCGGAGCAGATCATCAGCCTGCTGCGCAACACCGGCATCGCGGTGCGGCCGGCGCGTGCCACCGCCGCGGACCAGGTGCAGGCCGCGCTGACCGAGCTTGAGCCGGACCTGGTGATGTTCGACCCGGCCAACGGCGCCATCACCTTGCCGGAGGTGGTGCGCATGCTCGACGCCCACGGCAGCGACTACTCCCTGCTCGGCCTGGTCGGCTCGCTGGATAACCACGAGGTGGCCGAGCTGTTCGAGCAGGGTGTCCACGGCGTCGCCGCGCGCGCCATGCCCGGCCAGTTGCTCGCCGTGCTGCGGCGCGAATTCGAGGCGCTGCAGACCCGGCGCCAGCTGCGCCGGCTGGAAGCCACCCAGCGCGAGCTGGAGCGCCGCTGCGACGCCCTGCTCGACTCCTCCCGCGACGCCATCACCTACGTGCACGAGGGCGTGCACGTACGCGCCAACCAGGCCTACCTGGAAACGTTCGGCCACGAGAGCTTCGACGACCTGCTCGGCATGCCGATCCTCGACATGATCGATGCTGCCGACGTCGACGAGTTCAAGAACCTGCTGCGCGGCCACACCCGCCAGGAGAAGCTGCCGAACCAGGTCAGCCTGCGCGCCCGCCGCGCCGACGGCAGCCCGCTCGACGCCACCGTGGAGTTCGCTCCCGCGACGTTCGAGGGCGAACCCTGCCTGCAGATCGTGTTCCGCCGCCAGGCGGTCGACCCGGCCATGCTCGAGCAGCTGCAGCGCGATCCGGTCACCGGCCTGTACAACCGCGCGCACATGCTGGAGAGCATCGACCACGCGGTGATCGACGCCGCCAAAGGCAAGAAGGGGCAGTCGCTGCTGCTGATCGAGCCGGACAACTGGGCGGCGCTGGTGAACAGTACCGGCCTGGCCAAGGCCGACGAGCTGCTGGCCGGCTTCTCCGACCGCGTCCGCATGCTGCTGGGCGCCAGCGACGTCGCCGGCATGCTGGCCGAGCACACGCTGGGCGTGATCCTCGACTCCCGCCCGGACGAGGCGATCCGGGAATGGATCGCCAAGCTGCAGCACAGCATCGCCAGCGAGATCTTCGACGCCGGTGCACGCTCGATCACCGTCACCGCCAGCGTCGGCGGCAGCCTGCTCGGCGAGAAGAACGCCAATACCGAGCTGCTGCTGAACCAGGCCGGCCAGGCCCTGCGCGCGGCGCAGAACCTGGGCAGCAACCAGGTGGAACTGCACGACCCGGCCGCGCGCGAGAAGGCCGACGAGGAGCGCGAGCGCTACTGGCTGGCCCTGCTGCGCAAGGCGCTGGAGGGCGAGGGCCTGATGCTCTACCACCAGCAGACCATCAGCCTGCAGGACGCCGAGGGCGACTATTCGGAGATCCTGCTGCGCATGAACGGCCCGCAAGGCGAGGTACTGCCGGGCTTCTTCATGCCAATCGCGGAGAAGCACGGCCTTACCGGCGCGATCGACCGCTGGGTGCTCGACGAGACCATCAAGGCGCTGCAGCAGCGCGATGGCCAGGGCCAGCCGACCACGTTCTTCGTCAAGCTCACCGCCGCCTCGCTGCAGGACGACACGCTGCTGAAGTGGCTCGGCGAGCGCCTTGGCCAGGCCGGGCTCAAGCGCGGCCGGCTGGTGCTGGAGATGACCGAGAGCAAGGTGATGACCCTGCTGCGTCCCGCACAGGAGTTCGTCACGGCGTGGAAGAAACTCGGCGGCCGCTTCGCGCTGGAGCAGTTCGGCTCCGGGCTCAACTCGTTCCAGCTGCTCAACCACATCGACGCGGACTACCTCAAGATCGACCGCAGCTACATGGCCGACCTGCCGCAGCACCCCGAGAACCAGAAGAAGGTGGCCGAACTCTGCCAGCAGGCGCGCGCGCTGAGGAAGCAGACCATCGCCGAATGGGTCGAGGACGCCACCAGCACCTCACTGCTGTTCGCCGCCGGCGTGGACTTCGTGCAGGGCAACTTCCTGCAGGTGCCGCAGCGGCTGGAGTGAGCACCGCGCCGCGGGAAGCCCGCGCACGCCATTCCGCGGCCCGGCGCGGGCGCAAAAAAACCGCGGAGCGATCCGCGGTTTTTTCGTGCCTGCGCCCGGGAAAGCGGGCTTACTCGGCGCTGGCGGCCTTGTTCGCGGCCTTGATCGCGGCGGCAGCGGCGATATCTTCCTTGATGCGGGCAGCCTTGCCTTCCAGGCCGCGCAGGTAGTACAGCTTGGCGCCGCGCACCTTGCCCTTGCGCTTCACCTCGACCGAGTCGATCGCCGGGCTGTGCGCCTGGAACACGCGCTCCACGCCGGTGCCGTGCGAGATCTTGCGCACGGTGAAGGCCGAATGCAGGCCGCGGTTGCGCTTGGCGATGACGATGCCCTCGAAGGCCTGCACGCGCTCGCGATTGCCTTCCTTCACCTTGACGTTGACCACCACGGTGTCGCCGGCGCCGAACTCCGGCAAGGGACGGGTGATCTGCTCGGCTTCGAACTGCTGGATGATCTTGTTCATGGCGACCTCGGTGGTTTGCGGGCATCCCTGACCGCGGGGTTTCTAGCAGCGGCAATCCTTCGCCGCAATCGTTTATTGTCCACCCGCCGCATGGTATTCGCGACGGAATTCTTCCAGCAACGCGCGGGATTCCGCATCCAGCACGCGTTGCGCCAACAGCTCCGGACGCCTGAGCCAGGTTCGGCCCAGCGCCTGCTTCAGGCGCCAGCGACGGATCGCCGCGTGGTCGCCGGAGAGCAGCACCGCCGGCACCTCGCCGTAGGCGTCCCGCACCGGTTTCGCGTAGTGCGGGCAGTCCAGCAGGCCGTTCGAGAACGAATCCTGCTCGGCGGACTGCGCGTCGTTCAGCGCGCCTTCCTGCAACCTGCCCACCGCGTCGATCACCACTGCGGCGCCCAGCTCGCCGCCGGACAGCACATAGTCGCCGATGGAAAGCTCCTCGTCGACCTCGTGCGCCAGCAGGCGCTCGTCCACGCCCTCGTAGCGCCCGCAGAGCAAGGCGATGCGCGGCATCTTGGCCAGCGCCTCCACCCTGCCCTGCGTCAGCCGCGCTCCCTGCGGACTGAGGTAAATCACGTGCGCCGGTTCCGGCGCCGCCTCGCGCATGGCCTTGAGGGCCGCCCGCAAGGGCTCGATCAGCATCACCATCCCGGGCCCGCCGCCGCAGGTGCGGCCGTCCACGGTACGGTAATTGTCGGTGGCGTAGTCGCGCGGGTTCCAGGTTTCCACCTGCAGCAGCTCGCGCTGCTGCGCGCGTCCCACCACACCGACGGCGGCGCACTGGCGCATGAAGTCGGGAAACAGCGTGACGACATCGATGCGCATGGACCTCAAACTCCAGCCTTCAGAATTCGGGATCCCAGTCCACCACCATGCGCCCGCCGGCCAGATCCACCGAGCGCACGTAACTGCCCTGGATGAAGGGGATCAGCCGCTCGCGCGTGCCGTCCCGCACCACCACCACGTCGTTGGCGCCGGTGGCGAACAGGTGGCTGACCCGCCCGAGCGCCGCACCTTCGGTGGTGACGACCTCGAGACCTTCAAGGTCGACCCAGTAATACTCGTTCTTGCCGGGAGGCGGCAGCTGCCCGCGGGCGACGTAGATGTCGCTGCCGACGAGGGCGGCTGCCGTGTCGCGGTCGTCCACGCCGGGCAGGTGGGCCACCAGGCCCTTGCCCTGCGGGCGCCCTTTCGCTCCCGCGATCTCCGTGACCGCATCCGACGCTGTCGCCAGCAGCCAGGGGTGGTAGTCGAAGATCTTCGTGCGCGGCTCGGTCCAGGATTCGAGCTTGACCCAGCCCTGCACGCCGTACAGCCCGACGATGCGCCCGACCAGGACGCGCCGACCGGCTGTCGCATTACCCATCAGGGCCGGCTCAGGCCGCCTGCTGCTTGCCGGCTTCCTTGACCAGGGCGGCGACCTTGTCGCTCAGCTGGGCGCCCTTGCCCACCCACTCCTTGACGCGCTCGACGTTCAGCTCGAGGCGCTTGTCCTTGCCCGAAGCGACCGGGTTGTAATAGCCCACGTTCTCGATGTTGCGGCCGTCGCGCTTGTTGCGCTGATCGGTGACCACGACGTGGTAGAACGGACGGCCCTTGGCGCCACCGCGCGAAAGACGAATCTTGACCATGATGAAAGCTCCAGAGATGCCGGAATTGCCGGCCGCACGCACGAAGCCGTGCGCGGTAAACGCGGCATTTTAAAGGCGGAATCGGAAAAAGGGAATAGGGAACGGGGCTCAGCGCATGGGGGGCATCCCGCCCATGCCACCCATGCCCTTCAGCGCGCCGCTCATCTGCCGCAGCAGGCCCTTGCCGCCGCCGCGGGAGAGCTTCGACATCATCTTCTCCATCTGCATGTACTGCTTCAGCAGGCGGTTGACGTCGGCCGGCTGGGTACCCGAGCCCTTCGCCACGCGGGCGCGGCGCGAGCCGTTCAGCAGGTCGGGATGGCGGCGCTCCCTGGGCGTCATCGAGCCGATGATCGCCACCATGCGCTTGATCTCGCCGTCGTTGACCTTGGATTTCACGCTGTCGGGCAGGCCGGAGACGCCGGGCAGCTTGTCCATCAGGCCGGCCAGGCCGCCCATGTTGTTCATCTGCTCCAGCTGGTCGCGCATGTCCTCGAGGTCGAAGCGCTTGCCCTTCATCACCTTCTGGGCCAGCTTCTGCGCCTTCTCCTGGTCGACCTTGCGCTCGACCTCCTCGACCAGCGACAGCACGTCGCCCATGCCGAGGATGCGCTGCGCCACGCGATCGGGGTGGAATGGTTCCAGCGCGTCGGTCTTCTCGCCCGCGCCGAGGAACTTGATCGGCCGGCCGGTGACGTAACGCACGGACAGCGCCGCGCCGCCGCGGGCGTCGCCGTCGGTCTTGGTGAGCACCACGCCGGTGAGCGGCAGCGCGTCGGCGAAGGCCTTGGCGGTGGTAGCCGCGTCCTGGCCGGTCATCGAATCGACCACGAACAGCGTCTCGACCGGGGTGATCGCGGCATGCAGCGCCTTGATCTCGGCCATCATCGCCTCGTCCACGTGCAGGCGGCCGGCAGTGTCGACCAGCAGCACGTCGACCACCTCGCGGCGGGCCGCGGCGATGGCGTCCTTCGCAATGTCGACCGGGTCCTGCCCCGCGGCGGAGGGGAAGAACTTCACCCCCACCTGTTCGGCCAGCGTGCGCAACTGCTCGATGGCGGCCGGACGGTAGACGTCGCAGCTCACCACCATCACCTTCTTCTTCCTGCGCTCGGTCAGCAGGCGCGCCAGCTTGGCCACCGTGGTGGTCTTGCCCGCGCCCTGCAGGCCCGCCATCAGCACCACCGCCGGCGGCGTGGCGGCGAGGTTCAGCTCGCTGTTGGCCGTGCCCATCACCGCGGTCAGCTCGTCGCTGACCACCTTCACCAGCGCCTGGCCCGGCGACAGGCTCTTCAGCACGTCCTGGCCCACCGCGCGCACCTTCACGCGCTGGATCAGCGCCTGCACCACCGGCAGCGCCACGTCGGCCTCCAGCAGCGCGATGCGCACCTCGCGCAGCGCCTCGCGGATGTTTTCCTCGGTCAGCCGGCCGCGGCCGCGCAGGCGGTTGACGGTGGCGGAAAGGCGTTGGCTGAGCGATTCGAACATGGAAGCGGCATCGGAATGCGGAACGCCTGAGTATAACCGAGGCCGCCGCCCGATCAGCGCGCCGGCTGCGCCTTCATCCATGCGGCGATGTCGGCAATGACCTGCGAATCCACATGGCCCGGCACCCTGTAGTCGGCCACCGTCCCCGTCTTGCCCGCAGGCATGAAGAAGTGACCGAGGCCGGGGTACAGGTGGAACGCCGCGCGCGGCCGGCCGGCCAGCGCCTGTTGCCAGCGCGCGAAATCCAGCGTGGGCGAAACCTGGAAATCGCCACCTCCCTGCAGGATCAGCATCGGCATCGGCAGCGCCTTCGCCACCGCCACCTGATGGTAGTCGTACAGGCTCAGCCAGTAGCCCTGCGACAGGCCGCCGAACGAACCTGCCGGTGGATGCCGCGGATCGGCGCTGGCCAACAGTTTTTGCTCGGCAACGATGGCCCGCTCGTCGGCGGCGATCTGCGCCGCCGAGTCGTGGTTGCGCTGCCCCAGTTCGCGTACCTGTTCGGCCGATACGTCCAGCAAGGGCCGAGCCGGTGCCGCCAGCAGCACCAGCCCGGCCAGTTGCGGATCGCGCCGACCGATGCGCGGCGCCATCATCGCGCCCAGGCTGTTGCCGAGCATGAACACCCGCTGCGGATCGACCTCTTTCTGTCGCGCCAGCAGACGGGCTGCCGTCACGGCATCGTCGGTCACTTCCGCGTCGACCACGAGGTTGGCGCCGCCTTCGGGGTGATCGAAGGTGCGCTTGTCGTAGCGCAGCGAAGCGATGCCGGCCCGCGCCAGGCCTTCGGCAATGTCGCGGAGCGGCTTGTTCGGGCCAACGGTTTCATCCATGTCGTTCGCGCCGGAGCCGGCCAGCAGCACCGTGGCGGGAAACGGCCCGTTTCCTTGCGGCAGGGTCAGTGCGCCATGCAATGGGCCGATCGGGGTTGGTACGGCCAGCGGCAACACCTGCACGCCGTCGGCCTCGGCATGCGCCAGCACCGCCGTCGGAGCAAGCGCCGCAACAGGCACGAACCGATACTCGGTGAGCTTGCCCCGTGCATCGCATGCCGCCACAAAACCAAACTGCATGTTGGCGAAGCTCACTGCCGCCACGGCAACGGCGTGGCCAGCAAGGACTTGCTGCCGCACCGTGTCGTGCGACCGGTAGGCGCCCAACCCACCCTGCAACGCCTTCCAGCCCTGTTCAAGCCTGGAGGCGCCCAGCGCAACCGCCATGGCATTGCTGAAGTCCTTGCGCGCGCCGGCATAGTCCCCACGCGTCAGGGCATCCAGCGATGCGGCCGCATGGGCCAGGCAAACCGGCGACAGCGCATCGGCGGCGCGGGCCGCAGGTACGGCCAGGACGGCTGCGACCATGACGGCGGGCACGATCGGACACAGCCTCATGGCGCATCCCCTTCCGACGGGTGGAGCCCCTCGAGGCGCCGGTAGATGAAGTACGAACAGACGGCCGGGGCCAGACAGGCAACCGCCACGACCCCCAGCGACAGCCAACGCACCGCGGGGATCGGCGCGGCGATCACCATCGCCACGCCCGCCAGCACGAACAGCCAGCCGGCCAGCCGATGCGTGCGCTCCCACACCGCCTCGCTGGCCAGCGTCCAGGGCGTCCGGATGCCCATGAAGAAGTTGCGGCGCAGCTTGCCCATGTAGTTGCCCAGCACCATCAGCAAGACACCGACGGCGAGCAATGCGATGGTGGTCATGGGCACCGCATGCCCGGCCCCGGCCGCCATGGCCGCCATGCCGAGCACCAGCATCACGCCCTGGATCGCCAGCATCAGCGCGCCATAGATGCCGGCGAAGGGCTTGATCTCGAACCGGCGCGGCGAAATCGCCGGCAACAGCGCCGTCAACCCCGCCAGCGCGGCGATCAGCAACGGCCACATGGCCATGGCCCAGAGCCGCGAGGCATGGCCGTTCGCCTGCCCATGCACATCCCAATGGACCGGCACCTGCGCCGGCATTTGCGGCCATAGCCAGATGGCCACGCCCAAGGCGAGGGCCACGAAGACGGCCGAAACGAACAAGGTACGTACGGGTTTCATCACTTGCCTCCGGCTTTTCCCTTCGACGGGAACAGGTCCATCAGCATCCGCGCGAGATCCTCGAACACGGTGCTGTTGAGCGAATAGACGATGTACTGGCCGCGCCGCTCGTTGCGCACCAGGTCGGCGTGCTTGAGCACGGCGAAGTGGTGCGACAGCGAAGCCGGCGTGATGTCGAACGCCTCGCCGATTTCGCCGGCGGTGAGCGGCCCGCCCTGCAGCCGCTTGAGGATCGCGCGCCGCGTGGGATCGGCCATGGCCTTGAACACTTCCTGTTGCTTCATCGGATGCGTCGTCTGCGGAATACTTCTAGATATTTAGATATTTCTCTAAATATTGCAAGTGCCGCGGTACGGCATGCCGCATTCACGGCCCACGAAAGCCTGTGCCACACTTCCGGGCCATGTCGCTCACCCTGCCCTCCATCCTCGCCATCGTGTTCTACCTCGGCGGTGCCAGCCTGCTGGCAGCCCCGCTGACCGGCTGCCCGCGCGCGCCGCAGCGGCTGGGCCTGGCCGCCGCCACGCTGGGCGTGCTGCTGCACGTCGCGGTGCTGCTGGGCGCACACGGCGGGCAGCTGGACCTGCACTTCTTCGCCGCACTGTCGCTGGTGGCCTGCGTGGTGGCAGCGCTGACCCTGCTGGTGAACCTGTGGCGGCCGGTGGCCGGGCTGGGGGTGATCGTGTTCCCGCTGGCGGCATTGCTGCTGGGGCTGGATACCTTCCTCGCGCCGCCCACCACGCCGCGTCCGCTGGACTGGCAGATCAGCCTGCACGTGGCGATCGCCCTGCTCGGCTACAGCCTGCTGTCGATCGCCGCGGTGGTGGCGGTGCTGCTGGCGGTACAGGAACGCGCGCTGCGCACGCACCGGCCGGCCCGCCTGATGAATGCGCTGCCGCCACTGACCCAGACCGAGGCACTGCTGTTCCGGCTGATCGGCGGGGGCTTCGCCCTGCTCACGCTCACCCTGCTGAGCGGCCTGCTGTTCATCCAGAACATCCGCGCCCAGCACCTGATCCACACCACGGTGCTCAGCGTGCTCGCCTGGCTGATCTTCGGCACCCTGCTGTGGGGCCGCTGGAAACACGGCTGGCGCGGGCGCAGCGCGGTGAACCTGTGCCTGATCGGCATGGCCGTGCTGCTGCTGGCGTTCTTCGGCAGCAAGGCGGTGCTGGAGCTGATCCTGCACCGCAGCGTGTAGATTGGTGCGATTCGTCCGGAATCGCGGCTCGGCGCGGTGATACGGCAAGCTTCAAGCGCCCGCTTTGCCCGAGTGCCAACCGCGGCCATCCATGGCCGCACTCTTCAGGAACAGCCGGCACGATCGAGCGGTCGTATCGCTTGCTTTTGGGCAACCGCCACGGCAGCGCACCCCACGCCGCCCCACCCCGACGGCAAATTCAAACCCGCACTCCACGCAACCGAGCGGTGATACCACTCACTCGCCGCGCAGGCGCACGTCGCCGGGCGCGAGATCGGCGCGCTCTTCCGCACGCATCGCGCGCTGCGCCTCGAAGAAGCGCTGCACCTGCTGGCACACCGCCATGGTGTTGTCGCGCGCCAGCGCGGACACCAGGAACCATGGCGCCTTCCAGTCCAGGCGGCGCACGATGTCCTCGGCCACCCGCTGGCGCTCGTCCTCGGGCAGCGCGTCGGACTTGTTCAGCACCAGCCAGCGCGGGCGCTCCAGCAGTTCGGGATTGAACTTCGCCAGCTCGCGCTCGATCGCGCGCACCTGCTCCACCGGGTCGGTATCGTCGATCGGCGCGATGTCGACCAGGTGCAGCAGCAGGCTGGTGCGCGACACGTGCCGCAGGAACTGGATACCCAGCCCCGCGCCGTCGGCCGCACCTTCGATCAGGCCGGGGATGTCGGCGATCACGAAGCTCTGGTCGGTGCCCAGGCTCACCACGCCGAGGTTCGGATGCAGCGTGGTGAACGGATAATCCGCCACGCGCGGCGTCGCCGCCGACACCGCGCGGATGAAGGTGGACTTGCCTGCGTTCGGAAAACCGAGCAGGCCCACGTCGGCGAGCAGGCGCAGTTCCAGCTTCAGCTCGCGGGATTCGCCCGGCGTGCCGTTGGTGAACTGGCGCGGCGCGCGGTTCACCGAGGTCTTGAAATGGATGTTGCCGAGGCCGCCCTTGCCACCCTGCGCCACCAGCAGGCGCTGGCCGTGCGCGGTGAGGTCGCCGATCACCTCGTCGGTATCGACGTTGGTGACCACGGTGCCCACCGGCACGCGGATCGAGGTGTCCTCGCCGCCCTTGCCATACATGTCGCTGCCCATGCCGTTCTGGCCGCGCTGCGCCTTGTAGCTGCGCTGGTGGCGGAAATCGACCAGGGTGTTGAGGCCCTCGTCGGCCACCAGCCACACCGAGCCGCCGCTGCCGCCGTCACCGCCGTCCGGACCGCCGAACGGAATGAACTTCTCGCGACGGAAGCTCGCGCAGCCGTTGCCGCCGTCGCCGGCCTGGACCTTGATGATGGCTTCGTCGACGAATTTCATGGCTATGGGAACCGGACGCGGGGAATCGGAGAGGAACGGACGCTGCGGCGGGACAAGCTTACTCGCTCGGGAAAATCCCTCCGCCTCGCAAAAAAGCAAAGGCCCCGCCGAAGCGGGGCCCTTGCGGCAGCTCCGGAAAGGATCAGGCTTTCACGACGCTGACGAAACGGCGGTTGTTCTCGCCGCGGACCTTGAACTCCACCTTGCCGTCCGCCAGGGCGAACAGGGTGTGGTCACGGCCGAGGCCCACGCCGGCACCGGCATGGAACTGGGTACCGCGCTGACGCACGATGATGTTGCCGGCCTCGACCGCCTGGCCACCGTACACCTTCACGCCCAGGTACTTCGGGTTGGAGTCGCGACCGTTGCGGGACGAACCTACGCCTTTTTTGTGTGCCATGACTGTTTACTCCGGCTGTATCAGGCGTTGATGCCCGTGATCTCGACTTCGGTGAAGTGCTGGCGGTGGCCCTGCTGCTTCTTGTAGTGCTTGCGGCGGCGGAACTTGACGATGCGCACCTTGTCGGCGCGGCCGTGCTTGCGCACGGTGGCGGACACGGTGGCGCCGGTCACGGTGGGCGCGCCGACGGTGATCGACTCGCCCTCGCCGACCAGCAGCACCTGGTCGAACTTCACGGCGGCGCCTTCCTCGGCGTCCAGCAGCTCCACGCGCAGGACGTCGCCCTGCTGCACGCGATACTGCTTGCCACCGGTCTTGATGACTGCGTAACTCATGGGAATAGCCCTTCTGTCGTTATTCTCTTGGGTGTCGCCACGGCCTTTCGGGCCGGACGAACCGCGGATTGTAGCCAGCCGGCGTGGCGCTGGTCAAATCGTGACCAGCCGGAAACGGGGCGACCCGACCGGTGTACCAAACCGGGCAATAACTGACCTGCCCGGTTTGATATAGTTCGCTTTTCCCGTTGCGACCCCACGCATGGACACCATCCGCATCCGCGGCGCCCGCACGCACAACCTCAAGAACATCGATCTCGACCTGCCCCGCGACAAGCTGATCGTGATCACCGGCCTGTCCGGCTCGGGCAAATCCTCGCTGGCGTTCGATACGATCTACGCGGAAGGCCAGCGGCGCTACGTGGAATCGCTGTCGGCCTACGCGCGGCAGTTCCTGTCGATGATGGAGAAGCCCGACGTCGACCACATCGAGGGCCTGTCGCCGGCGATCTCGATCGAACAGAAGTCCACCTCGCACAACCCGCGCTCCACCGTGGGGACGATCACCGAGGTGTACGACTACCTGCGCCTGCTGTACGCCCGCGTGGGCACGCCGCGCTGCCCCGACCACGGCATACCGCTGGAGGCGCAGACGGTCAGCCAGATGGTGGACGCCACGCTCGCGCTGGACCCGGAGAAGCGCTACATGCTGCTGGCGCCGGTGGTGCGCGAGCGCAAGGGCGAGCACGTGCAGGTGTTCGAGCAGCTGCGCGCGCAGGGCTTCGTGCGCGCCCGCGTCGACGGCACGGTGTACGACCTCGACGCGGTGCCGCCGCTGGGCCTGCGCATCAAGCACACCATCGAGGCGGTGATCGACCGCTTCCGCCCGCGCGAGGACATCAAGCAGCGCCTCGCCGAGTCTTTCGAAACCGCGCTGCGGCTGGGCGACGGCCTGGTGATCCTGGCCGACATGGACGACGCGTCCGCGAAGGAGCAGCTCTACTCCTCGCGCTATTCCTGCCCGGTGTGCGACTACTCGCTGCCGGAGCTGGAACCTCGACTGTTCTCGTTCAACTCGCCGATCGGCGCCTGCCCGTCCTGCGACGGCCTCGGCGTGACTCAGGTGTTCGACCCCGCACGCGTGGTGGGCCACCCGGAACTGCCGCTGTCCGGCGGCGCGATCCGCGGCTGGGACCGGCGCAACCCGCACTACTTCCAGATGCTGCAGTCGCTGGCCGCGCACTACGGCTTCGACGTGGACACGCCCTGGCAGAACCTGCCCAGGGCCACCCAGCAGGCGATCCTGCACGGCAGCGGCAAGGAGAAGATCGCCTTCCGCTACCTCACCGAGCGCGGCGGCCGCGTCACCCGCGAGCATGCCTTCGAAGGCATCCTGCCGAACCTGGAGCGGCGCTACAAGGAAACCGAATCCGCCGCGGTGCGCGAGGAACTGGCCAAGTACATCAGCGACCACCCCTGCCCCGAGTGCGGGGGCCAGCGCCTCAACCGCTCGGCGCGCAACGTGTTCGTGGCCGACCACGCGCTGCCCGCGCTCACCAACCGCTCCATCGACGATGCGCTGGCGTTCTTCGCGGACCTGGCGCTCGCCGGCTGGCGCGGCGAGATCGCGGCGAAGATCGTCAAGGAGATCCGCGAGCGGCTCACCTTCCTGAACGACGTGGGTCTCAACTACCTCACGCTGGACCGCCAGGCCGACACGCTGTCCGGCGGTGAGGCGCAGCGCATCCGCCTGGCCTCGCAGATCGGTGCCGGCCTGGTCGGCGTGATGTACGTGCTGGACGAGCCCTCGATCGGCCTGCACCAGCGCGACAACGAACGCCTGCTCGGCACGCTCACCCGTCTGCGCGACCTCGGCAACACGGTGATCGTGGTCGAGCACGACGAGGACGCCATCCGCATGGCCGACCACGTGCTCGACATCGGCCCCGGCGCCGGCGTGCACGGCGGCGAGGTGGTGGCGCAGGGCACGGTGAAGGACATCCTCGCCTCCAAGCGCTCGGTCACCGGCCAGTTCCTGTCCGGCGAGCGCGCGATCGAGGTGCCGAAGCAGCGCCGCCAGCCCAACGACGATGCGTACTGGCTGCGCCTGCACGGCGCCAGCGGCAACAACCTGAAGAACGTGGACCTGGACATCCCCGCCGGCCTGTTCACCTGCGTCACCGGCGTCTCCGGCTCGGGCAAGTCCACGCTGATCAACGACACCCTGTTCCGCCTCGCCGCCGCCGAGCTCAACGGCGCCAGTGCGCAGCCGGCACCGTTCAAGTCGGCGGAGGGCCTGCACCTGTTCGACAAGGTGGTGGACATCGACCAGTCGCCGATCGGCCGCACGCCGCGCTCGAACCCGGCCACCTACACCGGCCTGTTCACCCCGCTGCGCGAGCTGTTCGCGCAGGTGCCCGAGGCGCGCGCGCGCGGCTACGAGCCCGGCCGCTTCAGCTTCAACGTGCGCGGCGGCCGCTGCGAGGCCTGCGAGGGCGACGGCATGCTGAAGGTGGAGATGCACTTCCTGCCCGACGTCTACGTGCCCTGCGACGTCTGTCACGGCAAGCGCTACAACCGCGAGACGCTGGAGATCCACTACAAGGGCCACACCATCGCCGACGTGCTCGACATGACGGTGGAGGACGCGCTGAAGCTGTTCGAGAACGTGCCGACCATCGCACGCAAGCTGGACACCCTGCGTGCAGTGGGTCTGGACTACATCAAGCTGGGCCAGAGCGCGACCACGCTGTCCGGCGGCGAGGCGCAACGCGTGAAGCTCTCCAAGGAGCTCAGCAAGCGCGACACCGGCAACACGCTGTACATCCTCGACGAGCCCACCACCGGCCTGCACTTCCACGACATCGAGCAGTTGCTCGACGTGCTGCACCAGCTCGTCGACCAGGGCAACACCGTGGTGGTGATCGAGCACAACCTCGACGTGATCAAGACCGCCGACTGGATCGTCGACCTCGGCCCCGAGGGTGGCGCCGGCGGCGGCCGCATCCTGGTCGCCGGTACGCCGGAAACCGTGGCCGCCACGCCCGGCTCGCACACCGGTCACTTCCTCGCGCCGCACCTGAAGCCGGCACGTCCTGCCAAGGCCGCCGCCAAGCGCGCCAAGACCACCCTCAAACACATCGCCTCGGCCGACAAGCACAAGCCGATGCGCGGAAAGAAAAAGAGCCCATGAGCAAGACCGACAGCGAATCGACCAAGCCCGCGCGCCGCGGCAAGAAGACCGCCTCCGGTGCCGCGGCGCCGGCAGCCACCGACGCGTCCCTGACTGCGCCGAAGCCGCTGTTCACGGCGGAGATCGCCGCACGCTGGCGCGACCTCGACGCGTTCAACCACGTCAACAACTCCAACTACCTCACCTACCTGGAGGAAGCGCGGCTGCAGTGGCTGAGCCACGTACCCGGCCCCTGGTTCGATGAGCACAGCATGCCGGTGATGGCCGCCGTCCAGCTCAACTACCGTCGCCCCATCGAATGGCCGGCGCAGCTGCACGTGCAGCTCTACCGCGAACGCATGGGCAACAGTTCGATGACCATCGCCCATCGGCTGGTGGACGCCCGCGACGCCGACATCCTGTACTGCGACGGCCACGTGGTGATGGTGTGGATGGACCCCGCCAGCGGCAAACCGGTGCCGCTGCCGCAGGCGATCCGCGAGGCCGCTGGCTAGGGACCGGCATGCCCGACCACCCCGCCCGTACCGTATTCCTGGTGGACCGCGAGGCCCGCGAACCGGTCGAGACCATCGCGGGCGAACGCCACGCCTGGCGCTTCCGCCCGCACGTCCATGCCGGCGACGAGGTCGTGCGCGTGCTTGCCGGCCGCGCGCGGCTGCACCTGCCTGACGGCTGCAGCGACGTCGCCGCCGGCGACACACTGGTGGTTCCGGCCGGCGTGGTCCACCGCTTCGAACCGCTGGACCGGCGCGGCTGGGCCTTCGTCTCGCGCTTCGTGCCCGCCGCGCGCCCGGCATCTCTCGAAGCCGGCTCGCTGTCCGCACGGGCCGCCGCGCTGCTGGCGCAGCGGCCTTCGCTGCGCACCGACGTCGCCGCCATCGCGCGCAGCTGCGCCGTGTCCGAGGGCCACCTGTCGCGCGCCTTCCGCCGCGAGACCGGCAGCAGCCTGCACAATTTCCACGTGCTGTTCGCGCTGCAGCGGGCGAAGGCGCTGCTGCGCCGGCAGGCGCCCGTGGTAGAGGCCGCGCTGGCCGCGGGCTTCTTCGACCAGGCCCACCTCAACCGCGAATTCGTCCGCACCTGGGGCATGACCCCGGCCGTCTTCCGCGACGGCTGGGCGGCAGCCGCCTAGCCACTCAATCCAGCTCCAGCGCCATGTAAAGCGTACCGGGCAGCGGATTGTCGTAATACGGCGGTACCGGACGGAAGCCCAGTTCCGCATACAGGTGCCTGGCGGCATGCATGGTAGCCAGCGTGTCCAGCACCACGCGCGCATGGCCCGCCTCGCGGGCTCGCGCGATGATCGCTTCCGCCAGCCGGCGCCCCAGTGCCTGCCCGCGCGCGGCGGGACGCAGGTACAGGCGCTTCATTTCGGCCGTGCCCGACATCGCGGTCGGCCGCAGCGCCACGCAGCCCAGTGCCCTGCCACCCGCGTCACGGGCGATCAGGATGTTGCCCAGCGGCGGCGCGTACTTGCCGGGCAACTGCGCCAGCTCCGCCGCGAAGCCCTGGAAGGAGAGGTCGATGCCAAGGCTTTCCGCGTATTCCGCGAACAGCTCGCGCACCACCTCGTCGTCCACGGGAAAGCGGGCCGGTGCGATGCTGATTCCCGATACCGTCGACATGCCCGATCGTCTCCGCAGCCTGTGGTCGCAACAGTCTGCCGGAAGCGATCCGCACGCGCTTGGATGATCCTGACCTCGTTGCGTGCCCGACCCGGGCTACTTCACCAGGATCTCGTCCGCAAACAGCCAGGTGTTCGCGGCGCCATCCGGGAAGCCCGCCGGCAACACGGTGTAGCGGTTCGCGACGACGCGCACGTAGCGTGCGTCCAGCGGCTTGGTCGCCTGGAACGCCACGTGGAATACATGCGGGCGCGAGTCCATCACGTCGGCCTTCGGCCGCTCCGCATCGACCGTGGTCCAGTGCTTGCCGTCGCCGGAAACCTGGAAGCTCACCGCCTGCGGCGGCAGGATGCGCGAACCGGTGTCCTGCAGGAAGTCCACCGCAATCGCATGGATCTTCGTGGGCTTCTGCAGGTCGATGGCGGCGTCCACATCGGCGTCGTTCCAGCCCGACCATTGCCCGTTGTGGAAGTCGTCGCCCCCCTGCACGCCGTCCGTCAGCGCGTGGGCAGGCGCGTATTTCGGCGACACCGGCTGGGCGAGGCGCAGCGGCTTGCCGGTGGCGAGGTTGTCCACCAGGGTGAAGCTGGCCGGATTGTCGTAACGCAGCCCCTTGCGGAACGGCACTACTTGCAACGTGCCTCCACGATGCAGCGTCACTGCGTCGGTGAACGAGGGCGAGCTGGCCGTGGGCACGCCGCCGTCCAGCGTGTAATGGTTCACCAGGTCGTCGAAGCCGCGCTGCGCGTGCAGCAGCCAACGCCCCTTCGCCTCCGCGGCGATCGCGTATTGCACCACGGCGCGATCCTCCGGCCCGTAGGCCACGTGCCAAGCATCCAGCCGCGGGTACTGCGCCTGCAGGCGCCGGTGGAAATCCGCCCAGGCCGCGTCGTCGTGCGCGTTGCCCCGCCACAGGTTCTCGGCGAAGGCCAGCACGCGCGGGTACAGCTTGGACTCGGCGTTGTACGGGTTCGCACGCTCGCTCCACAGCGGCGCCTCGGCCCCCAGCAACTGCGCGCGATGCGCCGCGAACACGGCGGCGTCCGCCTTGGCGTCGTTCGGGCTGCTGTCGTTGGCGATGTCGGTGCGGAACACGTCCTGCACCGTCAGCGAATCCAGCGCGCGGTCGATGTAGAACGGCCCGGCAACCACCACGCGGTTGCCGTTGGCCAGCGCCTTGGCCTGCTCGTCCGCGCCGCGCCAGGCTTCGATGACTGCATGCTTGTCGGCGCCGCCTTCAAGGATCTCGTCCCAGCCGACCAGGGTCTTGCCCTTGCTTTCGAGGTATTTCTGGATGCGCCTGATGAAGTAGCTCTGCAGCCCTTCCTCGTCCTTCAGTCCCAGCTTGTGCATCAGCGCCTGGCAGGAGGCGCAGTCGTGCCAGTGGTCCTTCGGCACCTCGTCGCCGCCGATGTGCACGTAGGGCGACGGGAACAGCGGCAGCACTTCGTCCAGTACGTTCTGCAGGAAGGTGAAGGTACTTTCGTCGCCCACACAGTCGATGTTCTTGTGCACGCCCCAGGCCGTGGTCACGGCCACCTGTTTCTTGCCGCAGGACAGCCCGGGGTAGGCCGCGATCGCCGCCACGCTGTGCCCCGGCATCTCGATCTCGGGGATCACCGTGATGTTGCGCCGGCGCGCGTAGTCCACCACCTGGCGGATCTGCGCCTGCGTGTAGAAGCCGCCGTAGCGCGTGCCGTCCGCCTCGGTGCGCCATGCGCCCACGCTGGCGAGCTTCGGATAGTGCCTGATCTGGATGCGCCAGCCCTGATCGTCGGTGAGGTGCCAGTGGAAGGTGTTGATCTTGTAGTAGCTGAGCAGGTCGAGCTGCTTCTCGATGAAGCTCACCGGATAGAAGTGCCGGCTGACGTCCAGCATCACGCCGCGCCAGGCGTAGGCCGGCGCGTCCTCGATGCGCATGGCGGGAATTTCCGCGCGCGTCGATTTCTCCAACGGCAACAGCTGCCGCAGCGTCTGCACGCCCCAGAACAGGCCCTGGTCGGTGGATGCGCTGACCGTGACCTGCTGCGGCGTCACCGTGAGATGGTAGGCCTCCTCGCCCTGCACCGCGGGGTCGAGCTTCAGCTCGATCGCGTGTGCGCCGGCACCCTCGCGCACGGCGATCCCGGTCTGCGCGCGGATCGCGTCGCGCAGGAACGTGGCGATCTCGCGGCCGCGCGCGTCCTTCGGCGCCTCCACGCGGGTATGTGCGTCCAGCCGGTAGCTGCCCCGCCCCAGTTGCAGGTGCTGCGGTTCGGGAATGATCGAGACGCCGGCCGCCATCGCCAGCGCCGGGAGAAGTGTGGACAGGCCCAGCAGGCACCGCGCAAGGATCTTCGACATCGATACATCCCCTCGTCGTTTGCTCGGAGTCGGCGGCCACGGCGCATGTCCGGCGCATGGCGGCGATCGAGAACCGGAACGCGCCCGGTGGCTTGTCGGCGCCTGAAATCCATGGCGTCGACACATATACTTCACTTGTAAATCATCGTTTCATATGTGCACACTACCGTGCAAGACGGCTGCGCGCCGCCGCGCACGAAGACGCAGCCCCGATTCTGCCGCCCAGCCGTCAGGCAGCGCTGGCGGCACCACGCAGCGCAGGGTGAAGACATGACGCATGCCAGCGCAGACGCCGTACCGTCCGGCTCCGCAGGAACACCGGGACGCGCGGTTGCCCGCCGGCTGCCGCGGCTGTCCTTCGGTGGCGCACCGATCGGCAACCTGTATGCGGGCGTGGCGGAGGGCGATGCCATCGGCGCCGTGCAGCACGCCTGGCGGCTGGGCATCCGCCATTTCGACACGGCGCCCTACTACGGCTACGGCCTCGGTGAAACCCGCCTGGGCGCGGCGCTGGCTGGTTTGCCGCGCACCGACTACAGCCTGTCGACCAAGGTGGGCCGCCTGCTGCAGGACGCCGACGACGGGCAATCCGCACCGCACGACGGCTTCGCGGTGAGCGGGCGACAGGCCGTGTTCGACTACAGCCGCGACGGCATCCTGCGCTCGGTGGAATCCAGCCTGCAACGACTCGGCACCGACCACGTCGAGATCCTGCTGCTGCACGACATCGGCGCGCTGACCCACGGCACGCGCCACCCGGCCATCCTGCGCCAGACCCTGGACGAGGCCCTGCCGGCGATGGCCGAACTGCGCAGCCAGGGCGTCTGCGGCGCGATCGGCCTCGGCGTCAACGAGCAGGAGGTGTGCCTGGAGGTGATGCCGGCCTTCGCGCTGGACGTGGTGATGCTGGCCGGCCGCTACACCCTGTTCGAGCAGCGCGACAGCACGCAGCTGATGACCGAAGCCTTGCGGCGCAACGTCGCCGTGATGGTGGCCGGCCCCTACAACTCCGGCCTGCTGGGTGCCGACGACGCACCCGGCGCCACCTACAACTACGCACCCGCCGACACCGCGACCCGCGCGCGGGCCCAGCGCTTCTACGACATCTGCGGCCGGCGCGGCATCGCGGTCGGCGCCGCCGCGCTGCAATTCCCGCTGGCGCATCCCGCCGTCGCCACCGTAGTGTGCGGCCTGCGTTCGCCGGCGGAGGTCGACAGCGCCGTGCAGCGCATCAACACCCCCCTGCATCCCGCGCTGTGGGACGAACTGCGTCAGGCGGGCCTGCTCGACGCCTGCGCGAGTACGCCATGAAGGCCGCATCATGCACCTGATCGACGCCCACCAGCACTACTGGCGCGTGGATCGCGGCGATTACACGTGGTTGCACGAGGCGCCCGCCTCGCTGCAGCGCGACTTCCTGCCCGCCGACCTGCAGGCGCAGCGCGCCGCCGCCGGCGTGGCCGGCAGCGTGCTGGTGCAGGCGGCGGCGACCGAGGCGGAAACGCGCTACCTGTTCGAGCTGGCCCGGGCCGACCGCGGCATCCTCGGCGTGGTGGGCTGGGTCGATTTCGAGGCGCCTGATGTGGCCGCACGCATCCGTGCGCTGATCCGCGACGGCGATGGCCTGCTGCTGGGCCTGCGGCCCATGGCACAGGACTACCCCGATCCGGACTGGCTGACGCGCCCGGCGCTCGATGCGGCCTTCGACTGCATGCAGGAACAGAGCCTCGCCTTCGAGGCGCTGGTACGACCGCCGCAACTGCCGGCGCTGCAACGGCGGTTGCGGCGCGAACGCGAGCTGCGCGTGGTGCTCGACCACGCGGGCAAGCCGGACATCGTGCACGACGGCTTCGATGACTGGGCGCCGCGGATCCACGCGCTGGCCGAACTGCCCAAGCTCTGCTGCAAGTTCTCCGGCCTGCTCACCGAACTTTCGCCGGGCATGCCGCTCGAAGCACTCGATCCTTACGTCGATCACCTGTTCGCGTGCTTTGGCCCCGGGCGCCTGATCTGGGGCAGCGACTGGCCGGTGCTCACGCTGCGCGACAGCTATGCGCACTGGCTGGAACTCGCCCGCGCCCTCGCACAACGGCGCGCGCCCCACGCGCTGGAGCGCATCTTCAGCCGCAACGCGCTGGCGTTCTACCGGCCGCAACGCGCACCCGATTTCCCCGTTACCGCAGGAGACATTCCATGAACGGCCGACTCCACGGCAAGCGCGCCCTCGTCACCGCGGCCGGGGCCGGCATCGGCCGCGCCACCGCGCTTGCCTTCGCGCGCGAAGGCGCCAAGGTGCTGGCCACCGACATCGACGAGGCGGCGCTGGCCAGCCTCGCGCAGGAGCAGCCGGCCATCGCCACGCAGCGGCTGGACGTCACCCGCGCCGAGGACATCCGCGCGCTGGTCGAAGGCCAGGGCGCGATCGACGTGCTGTTCAACTGCGCCGGCTACGTGCACGCGGGCACCATCCTCGACACCGAGGACGATGCCTGGCAGCGCTCGTTCCGCATCAACGTGGACAGCATGTACCACCTGTGCCGCGCGGTGCTGCCCGGCATGCTGGAGCGCGGCGGCGGCAGCATCATCAACATGTCCTCGGTGGCGTCCAGCATCAAGGGCGTGCCGAACCGCTTCGCCTACGGCGCGACCAAGGCGGCGGTGATCGGCCTGACCCGCTCCATCGCCGCCGACTATGTGGCGCGCGGCGTGCGCTGCAACGCGATCTGCCCCGGCACGGTGAAGACGCCGTCGCTCGGCGAGCGCGTGCGCGCGCTCGGCGGCGACGAACAGGCGGTGTGGCGCAGCTTCACCGACCGCCAGCCGATGGGTCGCCTCGGCACGCCGGAGGAGATCGCCGCGCTCGCGCTGTATCTCGCCTCCGACGAATCCTCCTTCACCACCGGCACCGTCCACGTCGTGGATGGCGGCTGGTCCAACTGAGCACAGGTATGCCTTCATGAAGCTCGTTCGTTACGGCGCACACGGCCAGGAGCGCCCCGGCCTGATCGACGCGCAGGGCACCCTGCGCGACCTCTCCGCCCACGTCGGCGACATCGACGCCGGCGCGCTGGTCCGTGCCGGCCGCGCGCGGCTCGCGGCGATCGACCCGGCCATCCTGCCGGAAGTCGCCGGCACGCCCCGCTACGGCGCGCCGGTGGCGCGCACGGGCAAGATGATCTGCGTGGGCCTGAACTACACCGACCACGCCGCCGAGACCGGCGCGAATGCGCCCGAGCAGCCCATCCTGTTCATGAAGGCCACCAACGCCATCATGGGCGCGAACGACGACGTGATCATCCCGAAGGACTCGGTCAAGACCGACTGGGAAGTGGAACTCGGCGTGGTGATCGGCGACACCGCGCGCCACGTGCGCGTGGCGGATGCGCTGGACCACGTTGCCGGCTACCTGCTGGTGAACGACCTCTCCGAACGCGCCTTCCAGCTGGAACACGGCGGCCAGTGGGTGAAGGGCAAGAGCTGCGACACCTTCGGCCCGATCGGCCCGTGGCTGCTCACCGCCGACGAAGTGGCCGATCCGCAGAACCTCGCGATGTGGCTGGAGGTCAACGGCCATCGCTATCAGAACGGCAACACGCGCAACATGATCTTCGGCGTGACCGAACTGGTGAGCTACATCAGCCGCTACATGACCCTGCAGCCCGGCGACATCATCAGCACCGGCACGCCGGCGGGCGTGGGCCTGGGCCAGAAGCCGCCGCGGTACCTGCGCCCCGGCGACGTGATGGAACTGGGCATCGACGGCCTGGGCCGGCAGCGCCAGCGCACCGTCGCCTACAACGACACGGTGCCGGCATGAACCACGCGGCCTCCGCTCCCGACGCCAGCACTGCGCGTATCGTGGCACTGGACACGCTCGACGTGCGCTTCCCGACCTCGCGGGAGCTGGACGGCTCGGATGCGATGAACCCCGACCCGGACTACTCGGCCGCCTGCGTCACGCTGCGCACCGACCATCCGGATCTGCGCGGCTACGGCTTCGTGTTCACCATCGGCCGCGGCAACGACGTGCAGACGGCCGCCCTGGCGGCGCTGGCCGAACACGTCGCAGGCCTCTCCGTCGACGCCATCGTCAACGACCTCGGCGGCTTCGCCCGCCGCCTCGTCGGCGATTCGCAGCTGCGCTGGCTCGGCCCCGAGAAAGGGGTGATGCACATGGCGATCGGTGCGGTGATCAACGCGGCCTGGGACCTCGCCGCGCGCCTCGCCGGCAAGCCGCTCTGGCGCTACATCGCCGAGCTGTCCCCGGAGGAAATCGTCGCCGCCATCGACTTCCGCTACCTCAGCGACGCGCTCACGCCAGACGAGGCGCTGGCGATGCTGCGCAAGGCGGTTCCGCACCGCCAGCAGCGCATCGAGCAGCTGCTGGCCGAGGGCTATCCCGCCTACACCACCTCGCCGGGCTGGCTGGGCTACAGCGACGAGAAGATGCAGCGGCTGGCCCGCGGAGCGGTCGCTGACGGCTTCCGCACGATCAAGCTCAAGGTGGGCCTGGATGCGGCGGACGATGTGCGCCGCTGCCGCCTCGCGCGCGAAACGGTCGGCCCCGGCATCGCCATCGCGATCGACGCCAACCAGCGCTGGGACGTGCCTGACGCCATCGCCTGGCTGAAGCAGCTGATCGCCTTCGACATCGCCTGGATCGAGGAACCGACCAGCCCCGACGACGTCCTCGGCCACGCGGCGATCCGCCGCGCGGTGGCGCCGATGCCGGTGTCCACCGGCGAGCACACCCACAACCGGGTGATGTTCAAGCAGCTGTTCCAGGCCGGCGCGGTGGACCTGGTGCAGATCGACGCGGCTCGCGTGGGCGGCGTCAACGAGAACCTGGCGATCCTGCTGCTGGCTGCCAAGTTCGGCGTGCGCGTGTTCCCGCACGCCGGCGGTGTGGGCCTTTGCGAGCTGGTGCAGCACCTGGCGATGGCCGATTTCGTGGCGATCACCGGCAAGAAGGAAGACCGCGCCATCGAGTTCGTCGACCACCTGCACGAGCACTTCGTCGACCCCGTGGTGATACGCGATGGCCGCTACATCGCGCCGCTGGCGCCGGGTTTCTCCGCGCAGATGAAGGAAGCCTCGCTGCGCGATTACGCCTTCCCGCATGGGGTGGTGTGGCAATCCTGAAGACTGGAGCAGCATGATGAACATGCCTTACCGCCTCGTGAAATCCGCACTCGCCTGCGCGCTCGTCTCCGCCTGCGCCATGGCACACGCCGCGACGCCGGCTAACACCGGCGCGCATCCGGTCGCTGCCATCCAGGACACCGAAACCCCGGCGCAGCGCGACGCGCGCATGGCCTGGTGGCGCGCGGCGCGCTACGGCATGTTCATCCACTGGGGCGTGTACTCGGTGCCGGCCGGGGTGTGGCATGGCAAGCCGGTCGACGGCGCAGGCGAATGGATCATGCACGAGGCACGCATCCCGGTGGCCGAGTACAAGCAGTTGCCTGCGAAGTTCGACCCGACGCGGTTCGACGCCCACGCCTGGGTGTCGCTGGCCAGGGCCGCGGGCATGAAGTACATCGTGATCACCGCCAAGCACCACGACGGCTTCGCGATGTTCGACTCGAAGGCGAACGCGTTCAACATCGTCGACGCCACGCCGTTCAGGCACGACCCGCTGCGCGAACTGGCCGACGAGGCGGAGCGGCAGGGCATCAAGTTCGGCGTCTACTACTCGCAGGACCAGGACTGGACCGCGCCCGGCGGCGCCGCGATCGGCGGCCACTGGGACAAGGCACAGGACGGCGACTTCGCCACCTACCTGCACACCAAGGCGATCCCGCAGATCAAGGAACTGCTGGCGAAGTACCACCCGGCCGTGCTGTGGTTCGACACGCCCACCAGCGAGATGACGCCGCAGCTCGCCTCGGAAATCGTGAAGCTGCTCGACCAGTATCCGCAGCTGATCTGGAACAACCGGCTGGGCGGCGGCTACGAAGGCGACACCGAGACGCCCGAGCAGCACATCCCTCCGCAGGGCTTTCCCGGCAAGGACTGGGAAACCTGCATGACGATCAACGACACCTGGGGCTACAAGTCGGGCGACACCAACTTCAAGTCGACCACCGTGCTGCTGCGCAACCTGGTCGACATCGCCAGCAAGGGCGGCAACTACCTGCTCAACGTCGGGCCCGATTCGCACGGCGTGATCCCGGCGCCCGAGGCTAAGCGCCTGCGCGCGATCGGCCAGTGGCTGAAGGTCAACGGCGAATCGATCTACGGCACCGGCCCCACGCCGTTCGCCGATCCGCACGGCAGCTACTCGGCCACGCAGAAGGATGCCGACGGCAAGCCCGCGTGGGTGCCCGTCTGGGATTGGCGCGCCACGAGCCGGCCCGGCAAGGTCTACGTCCACCTGCTCGAATGGCCGGGAAGTTCGTTCCACGTCGCCGACGCGAACGTCCACGCCACCGGCGCCTACCTGCTGGCCGATCCGCAGCACGCGCCGCTCAAGTTCACGCAGCACGGCGCGCAACTCGACGTGCAGCTGCCCGCCAGGCCGCTCGACCCGATCGACACGGTGCTGGTCATCACGACCAAGGGTTGAAGGCGTCACCCTTGTCACCTGCGTCCGCCGATCACGGCGGCGCGGGCGACCACGCGATCGAACTGACCCGGCCGCGAAGGCGCCCCGCCCTACTGGCGTTCGCCCCGCCCCGCCACGGTGCTGGCGGCCAGCGCCTCCCTGAGCGAAAAGATCCCGCGCATCGGCACCCATTTCTCGCCGGGCCGCGCCCAGGGCAGGCGCTGCTGGTAGCGATCCATCAGCCGCTCCCACGCCTGCACCCGCGGATCGGCCGCATCGGCGGCCTGCTTGCCCGCACTGTCGTAGCCGTCGGGCACCTGCATGACCATCACCAGCCGGTTGCCGGTGCGGAAGATCTCCATGTCCTCGATGCCCGCGGCGCGGATCGAGGCGACGATTTCCGGCCAGACCACACCGGGCCGGTGCCAGTTTTCGTACTCGGCAATGGCTGCCGGGTCGTCGCGCAGGTCGAGGGCGTAGTAGAGGCGCGGCATCAGGCGCCCGCTCCGCCCGCGCGCGGCAGGCGCCGCCAGGCGAACCCCATCACCACGACGAAGCTCAGCGCCGGCACGCTCAGCGCGCGCGCGATGCCGGCAAGATCGGACACCGCCCCCATCGCCGCGGTGAGCACCGCGCCGCCGATGATGGTCATCACCAGCAGGGCCGACCCCAGCTTGCGCTCGTCGTCGTCCATGCCCTCCACGCCCAGCGCGAAGATGGTCGGGTACATCACCGACATGAAGAAACTGCAGGCCACCAGCGCGAAGGCGCCGCTCATGCCCGGATACAGCAGCGCGTACAGGGTGAGCACCGCGTTGATCGCGGCGAACGCCAGCAGCAGGCGTACCGGCGCCAGATACTTCATCAGCGCCGTGCCCACGAAGCGGCCCGCCATGAAGCACACCAGCGCGGCAAGGATGAAGTTCGCCGCCGCATGCGCCGAGGTGCCGGGCACCGTCGCCTGCACGTAGCGGATGGTGTAGCTCCACACCCCGACCTGCGCGCCCACATAGAAGAACTGCGCCGCCATGGCGCTCGTGAAATTCCGGTCGCGCAGCAGCCGGGTCAGCGCGCCGTCGCGCCCGGTGGCGCGCGCGGTCAGCACGTGCGGCGCTGCCACCGCGGGGAAGCGCATCACGAGCACCAGCACCGCCCAGGCCAGCACCACCAGGCCGATGCACAGGTAGGGGCCTTGCACCGCGTGTGTCGCCGCCGCGTAGTACGCGGTGCGCTCGGCAGCACCCATCGTGGCCAGCTGCTGTGGCGTGTGTTCCACACCCCCCAGGATGAAATGCTTGCCGATCAGCACGCCGGCGATCGAGCCCAGCGGGTTGAACGCCTGCGCGAAGTTGAGCCGGCGCGCTGCGCCCTCGCGTGGCCCCAGCACGGTCATCAGCGGGTTGGCCGAGGTTTCCAGGAAAGCCAGCCCGGCGGCAATCACGAACAGCGCGAACAGGAACATGCCGTAGGTGCGCAGCTGCGCCGCAGGCCAGAACAGCAGCGCGCCCACGCCGTACAGCACCAGGCCCACCACCACCGCCTCCTTGTAGCCGAAGCGGCGCATGAACATCGCCGCTGGCATCGCCACCAGGAAGTAACCGAGGTAGAACGCGCTCTGCACCAGGCCGGCCTCGAAGTCGTTCAGCACGAAGGCCATCTTGAACTGCGCGATCAGCACATCGTTGAGGTTGTTCGCGGCGCCCCACAGGAAGAACAGGCCGACGATCAGGAACAGCGGCAGCCAGCGCTGGACGCCTTTCGGTACGGCGGCAACGGCCGTTGCCGGGGATTCCGTCATCACTTGCACATCCACCCCTCTTTTTTGCGTGGCGTCGGCGTCTGGCGATGCGTGCCCGCGAATGGCTCGCGCGACTGGTGCAAATATGAAACAGTTATTCACCAGCATAACAAGGCGCGCTGCAACATGCCGTACGGCCAGCGCCTCACATGACGATCACCCATCGCATGCGGCAAGCTAGGGATGCCATGCCGAAACCTACTCCCGCTTCCAAATACCGTGCCCCCGCGCTCGACAAGGGCCTGGACATCCTCGAACTGCTGGCCAGCGCCCGCAAGCCGCTGAGCATCGTGGAGATCTCCGAGGGTGTAGGCCGCTCGCGCGGCGAGATCTTCCGCATGCTGCAGGTGCTGGAGGAGCGCGACTACCTCGCGCGCGCCGAAGGCGACGGCAGCTACTGCATCACCCCGCGACTGTTCCGCCTGGCGATGGAGCAGCCACCGGTGAAAAGCGCCATCGAGGCGGCCCTGCCGGTGATGCACCGACTCGCCGAGACCACCGAGCAGGCCTGCCACCTGGTGGTGCCCTCGCGCGACCAGATCGTGGTGATCGCCCGCGCCGATCCGCCAGGCGAGATCGCTCTCGTGGTGCGCATCGGCCACCGCCGCCCGATGTCCCAGGCCACCTCCGGCCACGTGCTGCTCGCCTTCCAGGATGAGCAGATGCGCGAGCACTGGTTCGACATCATCGCCAGCCAGGAGGCCGACCTCGACCGCAGAAAGCTGACCCGCCAGTTGGCGCAGGTGCGCAGCCAGGGCTATGCCTGCGCGCGCAGCCACGTAGTGGATGCGGTCACTGACATCTCGGCCCCGGTGCTCCATCACGGACGCGCCGTATGCGCGCTCACCGTGCCGTTCATCGAGCAGCGTGCCTCGTCGCAGACGCGGCAACGCACCATCGAGGCGCTGTGCAGGGCCACGACCGAGATATCCGACATCCTGCAGTACGGCACCGTCACGCAGCGACGCTGAGCGGACGCGGGACGCCGACACGCGCGACTGGAACCCATCACCAGCCACCCGGTCGACACCAAGGACCGTTCCCGACTGCCGCCCCCCCCTGCATCCACAAGGAGCTCCACCATGAACCAGCCTGCCCGGTCCTCCCTCGCGCTTGCCTGCCTCGCCGGGCTCGCCCTCGCCGCGCCCGCCATCGCGGCGACGCCCGCCGCCGGTGCCGACGTCACGCTGTACCGCAGCGACAGCGCCGCGCTGTATGCGAGCAGCGGCGACAGCAATGTCGACGACGGCTACGCGGTGATCCGCGAGCAACGCCCGCTCACGCTCAAGCCCGGCCTGCAGGACGTCACCCTGGGTGACCTGCCTGACCATCTCGATGCCGAGGCGCTGGCGCTGGGCTTTCCCGACGGCAACGCCAGGGTGGTTTCGCAACGCCTGCTGCTGGGCCAGGGCAGCAATGCTGCGCTGACCGGCCTGGTCGGCCAGGACATCACCGTGCTGGGGAGCAACGGCGAGACGCTGGCCCAGGGCACCCTGCTGCGCGCCGGCGATGGCCTGCTGGTGCGCGGCACGCTGGGTACCACCCTGGTGCGCCAGTACGCAGCGGTGCGCGCCGGTGGCGGCGGCTTTCCCGGCGGTTCCAGCCTGCGCCTGCGCATCGACGCCGCACGCGGCGGCCATAGCGAGGCCGTGCTCAGCTACCCCACCGCGGGTCTCGGCTGGCGCGCCGCCTACGTGGCCACACTGCAGCCCGGCGCGGCCTGCAGCATGCGGTTCGAGTCACGCGCCAGCATCGCCAACCGCAGCGGCCGCGACTGGCGCGACGCCAGGCTCACCTTGATCGCCGGCGCACCGAGCTTTGCCAAGACCTCCGGCCCGCGCCCGGTGATGGCGATGGCGAACGCCAAGGCGTATGCCACCGCACCGCTGCCGGAGCAGGCGCAGATGGACAACTACCGCAGCTACACGCTGCCCGCGCCGGTGGACCTGCCCGACGGCAGCGTCAGCCAGGTGCCGTTGTACGCCGCGCGCACCATGGGCTGCGAACGCACCGATCTCTACGAGAACGGCGGCACATGGCTGCCGCCGCAGCCGATGCTGGGCCGCGACTTCAACGGCGGATCGGGCACCGGCGGCATCGTCGGCATGCTCAAGCTCACCGCCTTCGACAGCCTGCCCGCCGGTTACCTGCGCGTGCTCGCGCTCGACCGCCACGGCGTGCCGCAGTTCATCGGCGAAGGCCGCATCGAGGACACCCCCAAAGGCAGCGACGCCACCATCACCCTGGGCAGCGCGTTCGACCTGCGCGCCGAACGCGAGCGCACCGCCTTCCACGTGGACCAGGCCGACCGCACCCTGGACGAGGCATTCCGCATCACGCTCAGCAACGCCGGCGACAGCGCGCGCACCGTCACCGTGCGCGAACATCCCAACCGCTGGCGCGAGTGGAAGCTGGCCTCGTCCAGCCAGAAGCCGAGCCGACAGACCGCCGACACGCTGGAGTTCCGCGTGAACGTACCCGCCAGCGGCAAGGCCGTGCTGGACTATGCGGTGCGCTACAGCTGGAGCGCGGACCAGCACCCGCAACCGTAAACCGACACCCGAGGAAAGCTTCCATGCTCGAAGTCATCCAGCACGAGGCCATCGCCGAGTTCAGGCTGGCGCGCCCGCCGGTCAATGCGCTGAACCTGGAGCTGCTGCACGCGCTCCGCACCGCTCTGGCCGATGCGATCGCGGGCGGTGCGCGCGGCATCGTGCTGTCCGGCGTGCCCGGCATGTTCTCCGCCGGCGTGGACGTGCCCGCCCTGCTGCAGATGGATCGCGCCGGCGCGCGTGCGTACTGGCGCGAGTTCTTCGCCACCGGCGCCGCACTGGCCTGCTCACCGGTGCCGCTGGCTGCCGCGATCACCGGCCACAGCCCCGCCGGCGGCGCCGTGCTGGCGCTGATGTGCGACTACCGCGTGATGGCGCAGGGCCCGTACAAGATCGGCCTCAACGAGGTACAGGTCGGCCTCACCGTGCCCGATTGCATCCAGCTCGCGATGCGCCGGGTAGTGGGCGCCTGGCGCGCCGAGCGCCTGCTGGTCGCCGGCGCGATGGTCGACGCGCAGGAAGCGCTGGCCTGCGGCTTCATCGACGAAGCCACGGGCATCGACCAGGTGGTGACCCGCGCCCTGCACTGGATGGGAGAACTGCTGGCTTTGCCATCGCATGCCATGCTCGCCACCCGCCGCCTCGCCCGCGCCGATCTAGCCGCCACCTTCGCCGATGTCGACGCCCTGCCGCTGGACGATTTCCTCGCGGGCTATTTCCACCCGCAGACGCAAGCCACGCTGCAGGCGCTGGTAGCCAGGCTCAAGGGCAAGGGGTAAGTTCCGGGCGGGCGTCGCGCCCGTGGGCCCGAGCAACGATCGAGCGGCCGGCGGGACTGCGGCGCCCGTTGCCGGCGCCGCAGTCCATCATCATCAGCGTATACCGCTGGGCGCCGTGGATGCGGGGAACGACAGCCTGGCCTGTTCGTACTGGATCAGCAGCTGATCGGCCAGCAGGTAGTTCTTCCTGGACAGCGCGTCGCGCAGCATCGCGGCCACCTCGTCCTCGCTCTTGCCCTCCAGGGAGGCCGGCACGAAGCGGCCCGAATGCTCCGTGTGGAAAGCATCGGCCACTAGCTTCGCCCCCTGCGGGGACATGCCCAGGGCCTGCCAGGCTTCCGCGAGCTTGACCCGGATCTTGGCCTGGGCCGCCACGGATTCGACCGATTTCCGTTCGTTGACCCGATAGAGCTCCATGCTCGCTGCCTGCGCCGCACGACTCCGGTTTTCCCGGAATTGCTGGTTGGACTGCCGATTCGGCTGCTCGCCGCTGCTGCTGTGTTGCGCGTGGAGCACTGGAGAAGCCAGAACGAACAATGCACAGACGGCCATCATGCCTTTCATCCGTATTCCCTCCTTTGACTGGTTCGGCGCAAGTCGGGCGGCGTATGGCGTGTCCCGCCGGCGTGCCGGAAACCACCGGCAGGCCGCCGCCTCGTCGAGCCTAGACTCGCGGGGTGGCGGGCGCAAGGCGCACCAGGAACCGGATCAAGCGGGGGGCCTGCGGCCGAAGCCCGGCGCGACGGTCACCCTTCGCCCGTCGCCGCCGGCCGCGAGCGATCGCTCACCCAGCCGCTCCACGATGGCGCGTACAGGCGCGAACCGGCGAGGCCGGCGTGTTCCATCGCCAGCAGGTTGTGGCAGGCGGTGACACCGGAGCCGCACATGTGCACGACGTCGGATGGCGCGCGCGTGCCGAGCAGCGCGAGGAACTCGGCCTTCAGCTCCGCCGCGCCCTTGAAGCGGCCGTCGGCGGCGAGGTTGTCGGCGAACGGGCGGTTCAACGCGCCGGGCACGTGGCCGGCAACGGGATCGAGCGGCTCGCTGTCGCCGCGGTAGCGCGGCGCCGCGCGCGCGTCGAGCAGCAGCGGCGCGGGAACGGCGTGCAGCGCGGCGTGATCGAGCACCACCCGGGCAGGGTCGAACCGTACCGTCACCGTGGTCGCCGCACGCCGGGGCAGCGCGGTTTCCACCGGCAGGCCGGCCGCCTGCCACGCGGCAAAACCGCCATCGAGCACTGCCGCGGCGCGCTCGCCGGCGTAGCGCAGCAGCCACCACAGCCTGGCGGCGGCCAGTGCACCGTTGGCGGCGTCGTAGGCCACCACCTGCAGACCCGGTCGCCAGCCCCAGCGACCGAGCACGGCGGCGAACGCCGCGGCGGAAGGCAGCGGATGCCGGCCCAATCCCTGCGACTGCAGCGAAAGATCGGAGAGGTCCGTATCGAGCTCGGCGTACACCGCACCGGGGACATGGCCGGCCAGGTAATCCCGCCGGCCCTGCGCCGGATCGGCGAGATCCTTGCGGCAGTCGACGATCAGCACTTCGGCTGGCGGCAGGGCGGCCAGTTCGGCGGCCGCGATCAGCGTGGTCTTCATGCGCGTCCCATCCTCTTCAGCAGGTTGAGCAGGATCGCCGCGGTGGCGCCCCAGATGCGGTGTCCGCCGTGCACGAATTCCACCATGTCGCGCCGGTGACCGCGGTATTCCATGACATAGCGCCGCAGGTTGGCCGGCTCAAGGAAGAACGCCAGCGGCACCTCGAACACCTCGGCCACTTCCGCGGGCGCGGGGCGCAGCCGCGCGTCGGCCGCGATGCGCGCCACCACCGGCGTGATGCGGTAGCCGCTGATCGTCTCGAAGTTGTCAAGGTAGCCCAGCGGCGTCACCAGCGACCGGTCGAGCCCGATCTCCTCCTCGCTCTCGCGCAGCGCGGTGGCCAGCGGGTCGGCATCGGCCGGGTCAGTGCCGCCGCCGGGAAACGCCACCTGCCCCGCATGCGACTGCAGGTGATCGGTGCGCACGGTGAGCACCAGCCGCGGTTGCACGCCCTCGCGCAAGGCCAGCAGCACCGCCGCAGGCCGGCGCCGCGTGTTGCCGAGCAGCTCGGTGATGTCGGCATGGTTCCAGCCCGGCGCGGTGGGCGGCACGGACAGCGGCCACAAGGCCCGCAGCAACTCGTCGTTCATCGGTGGCCGCGCGCGGGCAGTACGTCGCGCATCACGCGCAGGCGCTCCGCCTCGGCCATGCTGCCCCAGCGGCCTATCTCCTCGATCGTGCGGCGGCAGCCGACGCAGTAGCCCCGGGAGTCCAGCCGGCAGACGCCGATGCACGGCGTGGCCGGGGACAATGGTGCAGAGGGAAGCTCGTTCGACATCCCCGCCATTTTAGCAGGCGCGATGCGCCCTCAGCGCGAAGCCTGGGCCGGCGTGGGCGGCTTGATCGCCAGCAGTTCGATCTCGAACACCAGCGCCTCGTTGGGACCGATGCGCGGCAGCGCACCTTCCCTGCCATAGGCCAGCTGCGGCGGGATCACCACCTTCCAGCGGTCGCCAACGTGCATGCGGGGGATCACGTCGCGCCAGCCCGGGATCACGTGGTCGACGGTGAAGCTCACCGGCGCGCCGTGCGCCCAGGTGCTGTCGAACTCGGTGCCGTCCACCAGCATGCCGCGGTAGTTCACCACCACCGTGCTGGTGACCGTGGGACTCACCGTGCCATCGCCGCGCTTCAGCACGGAATACTGGATGCCGGAAGGCAGCTGGATCACGCCGGGCTGCCTGGCGTTGCGCGCCATGAATTCGGCGCTCTTGCGCGCGTTGGCTTGCGCCAGTTGCTCGAACTCCGCCTGCGCGTCGGTGCGCAACTGCTGGTTGAAGGCGCTCAGCTGCTGGTGCATTGCCTGCATCGACACCGTCGGCGGGCGCTTGTTGTAGGCGTCCTGGATCGCACGCTGCAGCGTGGCGATGTCGATCTCCGGGATGCCGGCCTGGTTGCGACCGTCCACGAACTGGCTGCCGATCTGGTAGCCGATCGCGTAGGAGAGCTTGGCCTTGTCCAGCTTCACCGGGGCCGGCGGCTGCGGACGGGTCTGCGCATGCGCCGCGCCGACCAGCAGCAGGCAGGGCAGCAGCCAACGCAGTCGTGTCATGCCGTTCTCCATCGCGACTCTTGCCTCGTGCCGCACGCCGCGGCTGCTCCGGGATGCCACATCGTAAGCGTTTCGCACCACGCCTGCAGCGCCCACGCATGAGAAACCCGGCGGCGACAAAGGTTCCCGCGCTACCATTCGCGTTTCGGCACAGTGGGAGTTCCCGGCATGGCCTATCGCAACCTCGACATCGGCAACCGCGGCGCGGTGCGCACCATCACGGTGAACCGCCCCGACAAGCTCAACGCGCTGAACCGCGACACGCTCAACGAGCTGACCATCGCCTTCGCCCAGGCCGCACAGGACGACGCCGTACGCGCGGTGGTGCTGGCCGGCGCGGGCGAGAAGGCCTTCGTGGCCGGCGCCGACATCGCCGAAATGAACGGCTACACGCCGGTGCAGGCGCAGGGCTTCTCGCGCGCCGGCCAGCGCCTGATGACCGGCATCGAGCGGCTGGGCAAGCCGGTGGTCGCGCGCATCCAGGGCTTCGCGCTGGGCGGCGGCATGGAGCTGGCGATGGCCTGCCATCTGCGCGTGGCCAGCGAGAAGGCGAAATTCGGCCAGCCCGAGATCAACCTCGGCCTGATCCCCGGCTTCGGCGGCACCCAGCGCCTGCTGCGCCTGGCCGGCCGCAGTGCCGCGCTGGAACTGTGCCTCACCGGCGCGACCGTCAATGCGCAGCGCGCGTACGAGCTGGGCATCGTCAACCGCGTGGTGGCGCCCGAGGCACTGGACGAAACCGTCGACGCACTCGCCGACCAGCTCGCCGCCGCCGCGCCGCTGGCTGCCGCCGGCATCCTCGATGCGGTGCTGCAAGGCGGCGAGGCTGCGCTCGACCAGGGGCTGGAATTCGAGACCCAGGGGTTCGCGCTGATGTTCTCCACCGCGGACATGCGCGAAGGCACCAGCGCGTTCCTGGAGAAGCGCAAGCCGGCGTTCAAGGGCGCCTGATCTTCGCTCCCCCTTCCGGGCTGGGGCGAGGGGACATGCCCGCAGCAGGCTTCCATCGAGGCCATTTCGCGAGCACCCGCCCCTCACCCCGATCCTCTTCCCAAACGGGAGAGGAAGTTTTCAGTGATGGCCGCCGGCGTACTTCTTCTCGCCCGCCGTCACCGCGATGTCGAGGCGGTTCTCCGGCGGCGCCAGCGGGCAGGTGGCGAACGGCGTGAACGCGCAGGGCGGGTTGTAGGCCTTGTTGAAATCCAGCACCAGCCTGCCCGGCTTGGCCACGCCAGCGGCTGGCAACGCGGCGTAGAGGAAGCGCGCGGCGCCATAGGTTTCCTTGCCGGAAGTCTGGTCGGCGATCACGAAGAACAGCTCGCCGCCCGGCTCCTCCTGGTAGGGCAGCAGCTCGAACGTGTGGCCGTCGCGCTGGAACACCGCCTTGCCGGGCACCTTCACCTTGTCGATGGTGCCGATCGCCGTGCCGATCTCGAGGTCGTGTTCCGGCACGAAGGGCACCCATGCGGCCTCGATGCGCCAGCTCGCATCGATCGGAAAATAGTCGATGCCGGCGAAATCGCGGCGCGCCTCGGCATCGGCGTCCTTCACGCGCAGCGCCTTGCGGCCGTCGCGGTCGATCACGAAGAAACTCGCGCTGCCGAAGCGCACCGTGGTGGGCGTGGCCCCCGCGGCGGCATGCATGTCGTCGACCAGTGCGGCTTCGGCGACGGGCTTGCCGTCGACGGTGGCGCCGCTGTCCTTCGCCAGGGCGATGCTCGTCGCGCCGTCCGCTGCCAGCGTCACCGTGCCCAGGTGCGCGGGGCCGGCCTTCAGCACGATGTCGTTGTCGGTCGCGCTGCCCACGCGGTTCGTGCCCTCGCGCAGCCACTCCAGCCCGATCAGGCTCAGCCAGCCATCCGGCGCGGTGAGCCGCGCCACGCGGGCTGCGCGCCACTGCTCGATCTCATGGGTGTAGGTCGGTGTTTCGGCGGCAGACACGGCGGCAACTCCGGAAATCAGGGCAAACAGGAAGGCGGCGACTCGCGACATGGGGACGATCCGCGGCGATGGAAGGGCCGAGTATGGACGGCCAAACGCGAAGCGGGCAAGCAGCTAGCGCCCACGCATGAACAACCTGTCCAGCTCGGACAGTGAAAGCTGCGTCCACGTCGGTCGCCCGTGGTTGCACTGACCGGAGCGTTCGGTGGCTTCCATCTCGCGCAGCAGCGCGTTCATCTCGGGAACCGTCAGGCGCCGCCCCGCGCGTACCGAACCGTGGCAGGCCATGGTGGAGAGCAGTTCGTTCTCCAGCTCCTGCAACCGGCGCGAACTGCCGTGCTGCGCCAACTCGGCCAGCACGTCGCGGGTGAGCCGGCTCACGTCGGCGCCTTCCAGCAGGGCCGGAATGCGCCGCACCACCACGCCCGACGGACCGCTGCGCGACAGCTCCAGGCCCCAATCGGCCAGCGCCTCGGCATGCTCTTCCGCGGCAGCGGCTTCCCTGGCGCTCACTGCGATGTTGAGCGGCACCAGCAGCAACTGCGAGCGCAGATTGCTGCAGGCGCGGCCGGCCTTGAGCTTCTCGTAGGTGATGCGCTCGTGTGCGGCATGCATGTCCACCAGCACCAGGCCCTGCGCATTCTCGGCGAGGATGTAGATGCTCTTGAGCTGGGCGATGGCGTAGCCCAGCGGCGGCGCCTCGCCCTCCTCCACGGCAGGCATCGGCGCGGCGGCAGGCGCGGTGCGTGGCGGCTCGCCCAGCAGCGCGGCGTAGTCGGCCAGCGGTTCGTCGCGCACGCCCAGCGCGAGCCGGTTCTGTTCGGCATGCACCGGCCACGACGACATGCGCGCGATGCCCGGCAGACCAGGTGCGGGAGCACTCGCGGTACCGATGTGCAGGCGGCCGTCGTCCGCCTGCGCGCGCGACTCCACCTGGCCGGCACGCGTCTGCGCCAAGGCTTCGTGCAGGGTGCGGAACAGGAAATCGTGCACCAGCCGCTGCTCGCGGAAGCGCACCTCGTGCTTGGCGGGATGCACGTTGACGTCCACGCCGGCCGGATCGAGTTCGAGGTACAGCACGAAGGCCGGGTGGCGACCGTGGAACAGCACGTCGGCATAGGCCTGGCGCACGGCATGCGCCACCACGCGGTCGCGCACCAGCCGGCCGTTGACGTAGAAGTATTGCTGGTCGGCCTGGCTGCGCGAGGCGGTGGGCAGGCCCACCCAGCCGGAGAGATGCAGGCCCGCGGCGGCGTGGTCCACGCGCAGGCTCTGCGCAGGGAATTCCTCCCCCAGCACCTCGGCCACGCGCTGCAGCTGCGCCTGTTCGTCGCGCGCGGCCTTCCAGATGCGCACCGGTTTGCCGTTGTGGCTGAGACGGAATTCCACCGAACCGCGCGCCAGCGCCAGCGACTTCAGCAGGTCGTCGATGTGCGCGAACTCGGTGCGCTCGGCGCGCATGAACTTCTTGCGCGCGGGCACGTTGTAGAACAGGTCGCGCACTTCCACGCTGGTGCCCGGTGGATGCTGCGCGGGTCGCGCCGCCTGCAACCTGCCGCCGTCCACTTCCAGCCGGAACGCGGCTGCGGCCTCGTGCTGGCGCGAGGTGAGCGCGAAGCGCGCCACCGAGGACACCGAGGCCAGCGCCTCGCCGCGGAAGCCCATGCTGGCGACGTGCTCCAGGTCGTCGAAGCTGCCGATCTTGCTGGTGGCGTGCGAGGCCACCGCCAGCGGCAGCTCGTCGGGCGCGATGCCGCCGCCGTCGTCGCGCACGCGGATCAGCCGCGCGCCGCCCTGCTCGATGTCCACCTCGATACGGGAGGCGCCGGCGTCGAGGCTGTTCTCGACCAGTTCCTTGACCACGGACGAGGGGCGCTCGATCACCTCGCCGGCGGCGATCTGGTTGATGAGTTCAGGAGGCAGCGGACGGATGACGGGCATCCGTGCACTTTAGCAGTTGCGTTGCCCGCGCCGTCGCTGCGCGGCGGTCAGCCCGCGGGGATCGCCAGCACGGTGCCGGCGCGCACCACGTTGCCGTCGATGTGGTTTGCGCTCTTCAGCGCGCCGACGCTGATGCCGTATTGCCGCGCAATGCTGCCCAGGCTCTCGCCCGCGCCCACCCGATGCAGGTCGCGCACGTCGGCGTCGGCCGGCGCCGGCGCAGCGTCGGGCGCGACAGCCTCCGGCCCGCGCGGCCGGGCCGCGGCAAGCTCGCTGCCGTTACGCCGCGCGGCCTGCGCCGCGAACCAGGTGCCCGGCGGCGGGGTCGATTCGAAGTAGCTCTTCACGCCGCTCATCACCGCCTCGGCCAGCGCCTGCTGGTGGCCGGGATCGCGCAGCTTGCGCTCCTCGGCCGGATTGCTGATGAAGGCAGTCTCGACCAGGATCGAGGGCACGTCGGGCGAGCGCAGCACCACGAAATTCGCACGCTCCACGTAGCCGCGGTGGGTGGGGCCGAGCTGCGCCAGCGCCTTGAGCACGTTGCCGGCCACCACGTCGCTGGCTTGCACGGCCCAGCCCTGCTGCATGTCCAACAGCACCTTGGCGAGGCCATCGTTCATGTCGTCCAGCGACACGCCGCCGATCAGGTCGGAGCTGTTTTCGCGGTCGGCCAGCATCCGCGCCGCCACCGAGCTCTTGCCGCGCGAGGACAGCACCCACACCGAGGAGCCGCGTGCATCGCCGCTGGTGAACGCGTCGGCGTGGATGGAGACGAACAGGTCGGCGTCGTGCTCGCGCGCGATCTGGTAGCGGCGCGCCAGCGGGATGAAGTAGTCGCCGTCGCGGGTAAGGATGGCCTTCATGCCCGGCTGCTTGTTGATCTGTGCCGCGAGGTCGCGCGCCACCGCCAGGGTGACGTTCTTCTCCAGCGTGCCGTCCGGGCCGTGCGAGCCCGGATCCTTCCCGCCGTGGCCGGCGTCGATGCACACCACCACCTTGCGCTGGCCGTCCAGCAGCGCGGCGGCCTGCTCGGTGATCTGGCGGCTGGCGCCGATGCCCTTGCCGCCATGGCGGCCGCGAAGCGGCGCGACCGCGGCCTGGCGGGGCGCGGTCGCCGGCGCGCCAGCCGGTTCCGCGACGGCCGCAGCCGCAGCGTTCGCATCGCCGCCGTTGCCTGGCAGGAGATCCAGCACGAGCCGGTAATGGTCACCCTCGGCCGGGGCGAGCACGAAGCTGCGCACCTTGCTGCCGGCGGCGGTTTTTGCCGCAAGCCGCAGGCCATCGCCCTGCCGGCTCTGGCTCATGCCGCGGTACAGGCCTTGTGCGGCGGGGCCGGCGAAACCCGGCGCGAGCCCGCCGTGCGCGAAGTCCACCACCACCTGGTCGTCCTCGCGATCGATGCGGTAATCCGGCTTGCCGCTGAGGTCGAACACCAGGCGGGTATGGCTGGCGTCGGCCCAGACGCGGGCCGCCGTGACGTCGGCCGCGCGCGCGCCGCCGGACGCCAGCGCGGACGCCAGCGCGACGGCAAACACACCACCCAGCCTGTTCAGGTATCCCCGCATGAGGCGCATTGAATCGCAGGCAACCGGGGATTGCAAGAAGTTTTCCCTTGAATATCCATAACCTGCAGACCATTTGTCAGACCCGGTCTAGATAGAGGGCGCAAGTTGCCCATGGCAAGCAAGGCGGCGACCCGGCGCCACACCGCGCCCCTTGCTATTTTTTCCAATGGAAACCGACGCTTGCCGGGACGCTTCAGTGCAGGCGCGCCAGCAGTTCGCGTCCCCGCGCGGTATGCGCCTGCAGGCCTGCCTGCCGGCCGCCGTCGGCATACGCCAGTTGCAGGGTGAGATCGGCCGCGGGCAAGGCGCCCCGACCGCGCTCGGGCCATTCCACCAATACCAGCGCCGCCGGGTCGGAGAGCGCATCCAGTCCCAGCCACTCGAGTTCGCCAGGATCGGCGATGCGGTACAGGTCCAGGTGCCAGGCCGGCCGGCCCTGCGCCTCGTAGCCCTCGATCAGGCTGTAGGTCGGGCTCTTGATGCGCTCACCCACCTCGAGCGCGCCAAGCAGCGCGCGGGCGAGCGTGGTCTTGCCCGCGCCCAGCTCGCCGTGCAGGTAGATCACCATGCCGCCGCCGTTCAGCGCCGCGGCAAGGCGACGGCCCAGCGCGTGGGTGGCGGCCTCGTCGGCCAGCGTCCAGATGCGTGCGGTCATGCGTCGATCCCGTTGCCAAGCGCACGCAACGGCGCCAGCAGGTCGCTGGCGACGAGGCCGCGCTCCCCGCGCCGTGCCGCGCAATCGCCCGCGCGCGCGTGCAACCCCGCGCCCAGGCAGGCCGCCTGCCATGCATCGCACCCCTGCGCCAGCAATGCTGCGACGACGCCCGTGAGCAAATCGCCCATGCCGCCCGTGGCCATGCCGGGATTGCCCCATGGACAGACGTCCAGACGGCCATCCGGCGCAGCGATCAGGCTGCCCGCGCCTTTCAGCACCACGACGGCCCGGCAACGTGCCGCCAGCGTGCGGGCCGCGGCGAAGCGATCCGCCTCCACTTCGGCCACGGTGCTGTCGAGCAGCCGCGCCGCCTCGCCGGGATGCGGCGTCAGCACGGCCGCCTGCGTGAAGCGACGCGGCTCGCGTGCCAGCAGGTTGAGTCCGTCGGCATCGAGCACCAGCGGCTTGCCGCTGTCCAGCGCGGTGAGCCACAACGCGTGGCTCCACGCGCCCTGCCCCAGGCCCGGCCCCAGCGCCAGCACTCCGGCGCGATCCAGCAGCGGTTCCAGCGCCTGCGGACCGTCCACGCCGTGCGCCATCAATTCCGGCCGCGCGGCGTTCAGCGCGAGCAGATGCTCAACGCGCGTGGCCACGCTGACCAGGCCCGCGCCGGCGCGCAGCGCTGCCTCGCCGCACAGGCGGATTGCACCGGCCATGCCGTGTTCGCCACCGATCGCCAGCACGTGGCCGTTCGTGCCCTTGTGCGCATCGCGCGCACGCGGCGGCAGATGCGTGGCTTGCAGCAGATGCGCATCGGCTGCCGTGTCCTGCCACAACGTCTCGGGCAGGCCCAGCGCGTCGAGTTCCAGCGCCCCGACGTGCTCGACGGCATGGCCGGTATGCAGGCCGCGCTTGGCCGCAATGAAGCTCACGGTGACCGTGGCGCGGATCGCCGCGCCCGGCACCTGGCCGGTGTCGGCATCCAGTCCCGAGGGCACGTCCAGCGCCAGCACCGGCACGCCGCTGGCATGAATCGCTTCGATCAGCGCCGCCGCCGGTGCCTCCGGCGCACGACGCAGGCCGGTGCCGTACAGCGCATCGACGTGGACGTCGGCTTCGGGCAGGGCTTCATCGGGCTGCCACAGCCGCACGGCACCCCCGCCATCCCGCCACGCCTGCCGCGCCAGGCCGGCGTCGCCCGTGGACGCATCGCCGAGCGCAAGCACCTCCACCTGCAAACCAGCCTCGCGCGCCAGCGCCGCCACCAGGAAGCCGTCGCCGCCGTTGTTGCCGGGCCCGCAGTGCACCGCGATGCGCCGCGCCTGCGGCCAGTGCCGCCGCAGGCTGGACAGTGCCGCCCAGGCCGCGCGGCGCATCAGCTCGAAACCCGGCACGCCCAGCTCATCGATCGCACGGCGATCCAGCGCACGCACCTGGGCAACGGTGTAGAGCTCGCGACGGTGGGACGGTGTTGGCATGTGGCGATTATAGGGATGCACCGCTCCGCAGCGCTGCAACGGCGGGCCGAAGCTTCCACGAACACGGTTGCCCGCCGCAGGCACAGCACCTGCATGCGCGGGATTCGAAGCGGTTTCGGCCGGCTGCCTTGCCATGGGAGTCCCTGGCAAGGCAGCGCGCTCCTGGCGCGCACCGTTCGAAAAACCGAAAGGGGCAGGAGCCCGCTCGAAAGCCCGGCACCGACTTGGGCGGACGAACCGCCCTGTCGCCTGCGACGAACCGCAGGCGCTGCATCAACCGCGGCAGCCACACGCCATGCACCACGCGCCCCCCACCTACAATATGGACATGCCCACCCGCACCGCCATCGACTACGCCACCCTCGCCCGCGACATCAAGCGGTGGGCGCGCGAGCTGGGCTTCACCGACGCCGGCATCAGCGGGGTCGAGCTGGGCGAGGACGAGCGGCACCTGGAGGCCTACCTCGCGGCGGGCCACCACGGCGAGATGGAGTACATGGCGCGCCACGGCGCCAAGCGCGCCCGCCCGGCCGAGCTGGAGCCGGGCACGCAGCGGGTGATCTCGGTGCGCATGGATTACGTGCCGCCCGGCACGCGCAACGCGTGGGACGTGATCCGCGACGGCGAGGCCGGCTACGTGTCGCGCTATGCGCTGGGCCGCGACTACCACAAGCTGATGCGCAACCGCCTGCAGAAGCTGGCCGAACGCATCCACGGCGTGGCGGGCGATTTCGGCTACCGCGCCTACGTCGACTCCGCGCCGGTGCTGGAGAAGGCGCTGGCGCGCAACGCGGGGCTGGGCTGGATCGGCAAGCACACCGTGCTGATCAACCGCCGCGCCGGCTCGTACTTCTTCCTCGGCGAGCTGTACACCGACCTGCCGCTGCCGGTGGACGAAGCGGCCAGCGCGCATTGCGGCAGCTGCACCCGCTGCATCGACATCTGCCCGACGCAGGCGATCCTCGGACCGTACAGGCTGGACGCGCGCCGCTGCATCTCCTACCTCACGATCGAGCTCAGGGGCTCGATTCCCGAGGAGCTGCGCGCACCGATGGGCAACCGCATCTTCGGCTGCGACGACTGCCAGCTGGTCTGCCCCTGGAACAAGTTCGCGCAGGATGCCGCCGAGCCGGACTTCGCGCCGCGCCACAGCCTCGACGGCGCAAAGCTCGTCGAGCTGTTCGCATGGAGCGAGGAAGAATTCCTGAAGCGCACCGAGGGCATGGCGATCCGCCGCACCGGCTACGAGGGCTGGCTGCGCAACATCGCGGTGGCGCTGGGCAACGCGCCGAAGTCGGCGGCCGTTCGTGCGGCACTCGAGGCCCGCGCCGGCCATCCCTCGCCCGTCGTGCGCGAGCACGTGGCCTGGGCACTGGCGCGGCAGGCGGCTTGAAACTTCAGCCCTGCGTGGCGGGTATCCCGAACACCTGGCGCAGGTACGTCACGTAGGCGGCGTCCTCGCACATGTTCTTGCCCGGCGAGTCGCTGAGCTTGGCCACCGGCTGGCCGTTGCAGCGGATCATCTTGATCACGATGTTGAGCGGTTCCGGCCCGGTGTCGTTGCTGAGGTTGGTGCCCACGCCGAAGGCGAGCAGGCAGCGGCCGCGGAAGTGCTCGTAGAGCTGCATCACCTTGGGAATGTCCAGGCTGTCGCTGAACACCAGCACCTTGCCGCGCGGGTCGACGCGGTTGGCGCGGTAGTGCGCCAGCATGCGCTCGCCCCAGTCGAACGGGTCGCCGGAATCGTGGCGCGCACCGTCGAACAGCTTGCAGAAATACATGTCGAAGTCGCGCAGGAAGGCGTCCAGGCCGTACACGTCGGAGAGCGCGATGCCGAGGTCGCCGCGGTACTCCTTCGCCCAGGCCTCCAGCGCCGCCACCTGCGAGTCGCGCAGGCGCGGGCCCAGCGCCTGGTGCGCCTGCAGGTACTCGTGCGCGAGCGTTCCCAGCGGGGTGAGGCCGAGCTTCCACGCGTACCACACGTTGCTGGTACCGGCGAGCTGGTTGCCCAGGCCGTCGCGCAAGGCGGCCAGCACCTCCCCGTGCCACTCGCGCGAGAAGCGCCGGCGGGTGCCGTAGTCGGCGATGCGGCAGTGCTCGTAGCCGGGCGTGCCGTGCAGCAGCGCGATCTTGGCCTGCAGCCGGCGGCGCCCCTCGGCGAGGGCGTGATGCGGCTGGGTGTTGCGGAAGTACACCTCGTTGACGATGGCCAGCAGCGGCACCTCGAACAGGATGGTGTGCAGCCACGGCCCCTTGATGCGGATCTCGATCTCGCCGTTGCCCGCTTCCGCGGGTTCGATCGTCACGTACTTCGCATTGAGCTGGAACAGGCCCAGGAAATCCACGAAGTCGCTCTTGATGAAACGCATCGCACGCAGGTGGTCGAGTTCCTCCGCGCTGAAGCGCAGGCTGCACAGCGCCGCCAGCTCGGTACGGATCTCGTCGATGTACGGCACGAGGTTGATGCCGGGGTTGCGGCACTTGAAGCGGTACTCGACCTGCGCGGCCGGATAGTGATGCAGCACCACCTGCATCATCGAGAACTTGTAGAGGTCGGTGTCCAGCAGCGATTCGATGATCATGCGTCGCCCGTCCGGCGCGGCGGCACGCGCGGTGCCGAATTCGCGATTATCCATCCCGGTGGCGGATCGCGGGCATAAAAAATCCCGGTAGCCAGGGGAGTAGCTACCGGGATTCGTCAGGTCGGCGCGTCAAGAGGGGAGAGAGAGGGGCCGACCCCCCGACGGTGCGATGTCCTGCTCCGTCTCCTGTCGCCTCACGGCGATACGTGTGCTTAGTGTAGCCGATGCGGCACAAGTTCAAGCGCGAGCGCCGTCCTGGTTCAGTTTCCAGCCAGCCGCGGCAGCGGTGGCGAAGGCTTGACGCGCGCCAGGGATTCGACGCGCGGATGTTCGAGGAAGAAGCGCACCATCGCCTCGCTGGCGTCGACCTGCCGGCTGGCACGACCCACGACGAACCTCGGCAGGTACTGCGGCCCGCCGGGCCAGGTGTGGCCGCCGTCCCGGATGGTGTAGAGCGCAACGGCGCTGCCGCCGCGGCATTGCGTCCAGTCACGGCGGGAGACGCGTGTGCGATCGAATGCCGCGCGCAGCGGCAGTGGCTCGGCCCCGGTCGAACTCGCGCAGGCGTCCACCCGTGCCCAGAACGCGGTGGTGGCGTCGACCGACAGCACGACGCCGCCTTCGCCATGCCCGCCGAAGTCGGCCACCTTGCCGCCGCCGTAGGGCATGACCGGATCGGCCGTGCCGTCGAACTGCAGCACCGCCACCGGCCGCGCCGGGCGGCACCGCGGCTGGTAGTCCCGCGCCAGCGTGCCGGCCACCGCGGCGATGCCGGCGATGCGGCCGGACAGTTCGCAGGCCACGCGCTCGACGAAGATCGCGCCGTTGGAGATGCCGGTGGCGTAGACGCGCGAGCGGTCCACGGCATGGTCGCGCTCCACGGCATCCAGCAGCGCACGCACGAAGCCCACGTCGTCGACCTTGTTCCTGATCGAGTCGCGACCGTCGTTCCAGTGCCGGTCCACGCCCTGCGGGTAGACCACGATCAGGCCCTCGCGGTCGGCGATCCCGTCCAGGTGGGTGAAACGCAGCATGCTGCGTGCGGTGCCCCCGCCGCCATGGAAGACCAGCAGCAGCGGATGCGCCACGCCCGCGCCGCCGGGCGGCACGTGCACCAGGTAGCTGCGTTCGAGGCCGTCGACGCGCAGGGTGTGGGCCGCGTCTTCGCCAGCCAGCGCCGGCGCGACGCCGAGCAGCGACAGCAGCAGGCAGGACAGCGCGAAACGGAGGGTCGCAGGCATGCTCCGGCTTCCGTCAGCGCGCGACGGCAGGGTCGGGCAAACGCAACGTGGCGACGAAACCGCCACCCGGCGCGTTGGCGAGTTCGAGCATGCCGCCGTGCAGCTCGGCGGCACGCATGGCAATGCCGATGCCCAGCCCGGTGCCGGCGCTGCTGCGCGCGCGATCGCCGCGCAGGAAGGGGCGACCCAGCTGCGGCAACAACGCGGGTGGCACGCCCAGTCCGTGGTCGGCCACGCCGACGAAGACCCCGCGCGCATCGCGGCCCAGCGTCACGCGGAACGGCGCCGCGCCGTGGCGCTCGGCGTTGTCCATCAGGTTGCCCAGCGCGCGGCGCAGCAGGCGCGGCCGCGCCGTCGCCGGCAGGCTGTCGGGACCGTCGGCCTGCCAGGCTTCGGGGTCGTGGCGCAGACCCAGCAGCTGGCCGACCAGGGTGGCGAGGTCGATCTTCTCCAGCGCCTCGTCGCGGCCGTCGCGGACGAAGGCGAGACACTGCTCCAGCGCGCCGTCGAGTTCTTCCAGATCGTCCACCATCGCCGCGCGGCGCTGCTCGTCGCCGGCATCGCCCAGCTCCAGCGCCAGCCGCAACCGCGCCAGCGGCGTGCGCAGGTCGTGCGAGATGCCGGCCAGCATCAGCTCGCGCTCGCGCGCACTGCCGCGCAGACGCGCGCCCGCCTCGCGGAAGGCTTGCGCCAGGCGCTCGACTTCGCGCGAGCTGCCGTCCAGCGCCACCGGCTCGCCGCCGAGCAGGGCGCCAGCGCTGCCGGCCAGCCGCTCCAGCGGACGGGTCAACAGCCGCGCCAGCAAGGCGGCAATGCCCAGCGCGATCAACCCGGCCAGCACGGCGATGCTCACCGAGGAGGCGAGCATGCGCTCGCGGTTGCTGGGCTCGCTCATCACCACCCAGCGGCCGGGCGCCTGCGCGCTGCCGATCCAGATGTGCGTGTCGGGGTTCTGCACCACCACCACGCGCGTGCCGGCGCCCAGCTGCTCGCGCACGTGCCGCCCCACCGCCAGCGCGATGGGCGCCACGCGCACCGTGGACGGCGGCGGTTCGCCTTCGGCGAAGCGCACGCCCAGCGCGTCGAGCCGCGCCAGCGTGCGCGCGGCGCCCGGATCGTGGCGCGACGCCAGCTGATCGGTGGCCAGCGCGGCGGCGCTGGCGAGGCGACCGTAGATCCCGGCGGCGAACTGCCGGTTGGAGCGCACCGACAGCACGGCGGACAGGCCAAGCGCCAGGAACAGCGCCAGCGCCAGCAGCGCCAGCACCAGCACGAAGGTGGTGGGCCTGCGCTTCATGCGGATTCTCCCCCGTCGGGCACGAACACGTAGCCCTTGCCCCACACGGTCTGCAGCCAGCGTGGCTGGCGCGGATCGTCCTCCACCAGGCGGCGCAGGCGCGACACCATCACGTCGATGCTGCGATCGAAGGCCTCGTGGTCGCGGCCGCGTGCCAGCGCGATCAGGCGCTCGCGGCTGAGCGTCTCGAAGGGATGGCTGACCAGGGTCGCCAGCACCGCGAACTCGCCGCTGGTGAGCTTGAGCGACACCTCGCCGTCCAGCAGCTGGCGGCTGGCCGCGTCGAAGCGGAAGCGCCCAAAGCGCACCGGCTCGCGCTCCGCCTGCGGCGCGCCGGCCAGCGCGCGCGGACGGCGACGCAGCACCGCACGGATGCGCGCCACCAGCTCGCGCGGGTTGCAGGGCTTGGACAGGTAGTCGTCGGCGCCGATCTCCAGGCCCACGATGCGATCCACCTCGTCGCCCTTGGCGGTGAGCATGATCACCGGCGTGTCGATGCCGCTGGCGCGCAGGCCGCGGCACAGCTCCAGGCCGTCGGCGTCGGGCAGCATCAGGTCGAGCACGATCAGGTCGGCGTGGTGCGCGGCCAGTTCGCGATGCATGGCGGCGGCGTGCGCGGCGCCGCGCACGCGAAATCCCTGCTGGGCGAGATAGCGCTCCAGCAGGTCGCGCAGGCGCAAGTCGTCGTCGACGACGAGGATGTGGGGGGTGTCCATGGCGCGACTATCCCCTGCGCGCCGCCGCGCCGGCAAGCAGCCGCGGGCGCCCATTGCAAGCAAATGTTTCCGGCCGGGGAACCCGCAACAAGCGCTCACATTCGGCACGGATGCGGAAACACCTTGCCCCGTCGGCCGCGGGAAAGTGGCCCCACGCCGCCGCGACGACGGCGCCCATCCATCGCCGAGGAGTCCGCCATGAACCTTTCCCGCCCCGTCCGCCTCGCCTCGTTTGTTCTTGCCGGCGCGCTCGCCGCCGGCGCCACGGTGCCGGCACAGGCCGCCGTCCACGGCTGGCGCAGCGGCAAGGCTGGCCACGCGGCCGGCACCGTCCGCAACGGCCAGGGCGGCCTCACCCACTTCCGCGGCAGCCGCGCCAGCGGCGCGAGGGGCGCCGCCGCGCACGGTTCGGCCACCTCGGTGAATCCGGACGGCAGCCTCAGCCACCGGGGCGGCACCAGGATCACCGGCGCCAACGGCGGCAGCTTCACCGGCAGCAACAGCTACACGCGCAACGCCGACGGCTCCGCCCAGGGCAGTTTCCAGCGCAGCGGCACCGGTGCTGCGGGCAGCAGCTACAACAGCAGCGGCAACTACGCGCGCAGCAGCAATGGGCAATGGAACGCCAGCCGCCAGACCACCGCCAGCGGCGCGCGCGGCAGCTACGACGGCAGCACCACGGCGTCCAACGGCAGCGCCACGCACGACGGCACGATCATCGGCGCCAACGGCGACAGCTACACCGGCCAGACCAGCTGGACCAGGGGCCAGGGCATCAGCCACAGCGGCAGCTGCACCGACGCCAGCGGCAACACCATCGCCTGCGGGCACTGAGGGCATCCGCCATGCCCACCGGACACCTGCGCGTGCTGTTCTTCCTGCTGGCCAGCCTGCCGCTGGCGCTGCTGGAATGGTGGTGGCGCCGCCGCGTGGCGCGGCTCGGCTACGACGGCAAGGCGGCGCTGACCTCGCTCGCCATCGGCGTGGGGCACGTGCTGAGCGCGCTGCTCACCGCCGCCGCCATCGCTGCGATCTACGCCCTGGCCTGGCGACTGGCGCCGCACCACTGGCCGCTGCGCGACTGGCGCACCTGGCTGGCCGGCTTCATTGCGGTGGAGCTCGCCTACTACGGCTACCACCGCGCCAGCCACACGGTGCGCTGGATGTGGGCCACACATGCGGTGCACCACACGCCGGAGGAGTTCACCCTGTTCGCGGCGATCCGGCTGGGCTGGACGCACCTGCTCTCGCTGGGCTGGCTGTTCTACCTGCCGCTGGTCGTGGCCGGTTTCGACCCGCGCCTGGTCGGCGCGCTGCTGGCGTTCGACCTGCACTACCAGTTCTTCCTGCACACCGAGGCGGTGGGCCGGCTGGGGCCGCTGGAGTACGCGCTGAACACGCCGGCCCACCACCGCGTGCACCACGCCTCCAACCCCGCTTACCTCGACTGCAACTACGGCGGCGTGCTGATCGTGTTCGACCGCCTGTTCGGCACGCTGCGCGAGGAACGCGCCGACGAGCCGGTGCGCTACGGACTGGCCCATCCCCTGCCCTCGCGGCGACCGGCCGCCATCGTGTTCGGCGAATGGCGACGGTTGCTGGATGCCCTGCACGTGGCCCACGGGCCACGCGAAACCCTGACCGCCCTGTTCGGGAGACCCTGATGAAAACCTTGCTGCTTTCCCTCGCCATCGGCGCCACGCTGGCCGCCACCGTCCTTCCATCGGCATCGGCCGCGCCGACGCCGCGCGCCGCCCCGCTGCCGTCCGGCGTGCGCGAAATCCACGACGTGGCCTACGGCGCGGGCAAACTGGAGCGCTTCGACATCTACCTGCCGACGCAGGGGGCGCACGACGCGCCGGTGATCTTCATGGTGCACGGCGGCGGCTGGGCGCACGGCGACAAGACCGACGCCAACGTGGTGCAGAACAAGGTGGCGCGCTGGGTGCCCGAGGGCTTCATCCTGGTCTCCACCGACTACCCGATGCTGCCCGAGGCGAACCCGCTGCAACAGGCGCAGTTCGTCGGCAACGCGCTGGCCGCCGCGCAGCGCATGGCCGGCAGCTGGGGCGGCGACCGCCAGCGCTTCATCCTGATGGGCCATTCGGCGGGCGCCCACCTGGTCAGCCTGGTCAGCGCCGAGCCGGCGCTGGCGCTGGAACGCAGCGCCGCGCCGTGGCTGGGCACGGTGGCGCTGGACAGCGCGGCCTACGACGTCACCCGGATCATGCAAGGCCCGCACCTGCCGCTCTACGACGACGCCTTCGGCAGCGATCCCGCGTTCTGGGCCGCGGCCTCGCCGATCGTCCAGCTCGACGGCCGCATCGCGCCGTTCTTCGCAGTGTGTTCCTCGCTGCGCCGGGAGTCCTGCCCGCAGGCGCAGCGTTTCGTGGCGAAGGCCGACCTGCTGGGCACGCGCGCCAGCATGCAGCCCGAGCCGTTGACGCACGAGGAGATCAACGCCGACCTGGGCCTGCCCGACGCCTACACCGAAGCCGTGGAAGACTTCATGCGTACGCTCGACCCCGCGGTCGCGCGGCGACTGGACCATGGCGGCCAGTGAACGCTGGCCGTTCCAAGCGACCTCCCCGGAGACCCCGATGAAGTACCGCAACCGCATCCCCGTCCTGGCCACCGCGCTCGCGGCGGCCGCGCTGCTGGCACCGGCGCTGACGCAGGCGCAGGCCGGCATGTTCCGTCGCCTGCTGATGCAGCGCCGCGCGCAGCAACAGCCGGCGGCGCTGGCGCCGATGACCACGCTGCCGGCGGGCGTGCGCGCGATCCGCGACATCGCCTACGGCAACGACGCGCAGGAGCGCTTCGACGTGTACCTGCCCGAGCGCCCGGTGCACGACGCGCCGGTGATCTTCATGGTGCACGGCGGCGGCTGGACGCGCGGCGACAAGAACACCCTGCGGGTGGTGCAGAACAAGGTGGCGCGCTGGGTGCCCCGCGGTTTCATCCTGGTGTCGGCCAACTACCCGATGGTGCCGCAGGCCAACCCGTTGCAGCAGGCGCAGGAGCTGGGCCTCGCGCTGGCCACCGCGCAGCGCATGGCCGCGAGCTGGGGCGGCGACCGCCGGCGCTTCATCCTGATGGGCCATTCGGCCGGCGGGCATCTGGTCAGCCTGATCGGCGCCGCGCCCGCGATCGCGCTCGCGCGCGGCGCCACCCCCTGGCTGGGCACGGTGGACCTGGACGGCGCGGGCTACAACATCGTGGAGATCATGCAGGGGCGCCACCTGCGGCTCTACGACACCGCCTTCGGCAGCGACGCCGCGCTGTGGGCCGCGGCCTCGCCGTGGCAGCGGCTGGACGGGCGCATCGCGCCGTTCCTCGCAGTGTGTTCCTCGCGCCGGCGCGAATCCTGCCCGCAGGCCAGGGCCTTCGTGGCCAAGGCCGCCGGCATGGGCACGCGTGCCAGCGTGCTGCCGGAGGATCTCTCGCACGAGGAGATCAACGAGCAGCTCGGCCTGCCCTCGGCCTACACCGCAGCGGTGGAAGCCTTCATGCGCAGCCTCGACCCCGCGGTGGCGAGGCGCCTCGACGGCACGCGCTGAGCGGCGCATGCGAGGATGGCGGCGCGGCAGCCAGCCGCCATCCCACGGAGCCCGCATGAAACCGCTGCTCGCCGCCTGCCTGCTCTGGCTGTGCCTGCCGTTCGTCGCCCATGCCGCCCAGCTGCGCATCGACACCGGCCATGGCGTGCAGGACTGGAGCAGCGCGCAGCTGCTGGCCCGTGCCGACGCGCGCGAGGTGGCCATCCCGATCGACGTCGCCTACCGCCGCGCCATGCGCTACCGCGCGGTACCCCTGCGGGCGCTGCTGCCGGGGTTGGCGAAGGGCGAGCACCTGCAATTCGTGGCGCGCGACGGCTTCGTGGCCGAGATGCCTGCCGGCGTGCTGCTGAACCGCCAGGGCGCGCAGGCCTGGCTGGCGGTGGAAGATCCGGCCCGCCCCTGGCCCGCGCTGGCCGCGAAGGCCGACAGCGCCGGCCCGTTCTACCTGGTGTGGACGAACCCGCAGGCCGCGCAGGTCGGTCCCGAGCAGTGGCCTTACCAGCTGGCGTCGATCCGCGTGCTCGCCGGCGCGGACGAGCGCTTCCCGGCCATCGTGCCGCACGCCGACGCCGGCGCCGACGTGCGCCGCGGCTTCGAAGTGTTCAAGCGCACCTGCTTCGCCTGCCACACCATGAACGGCGAGGGCGACGCGCAACTGGGGCCGGACCTCAACCTGCCCTACAACCCCACCGAATACCTGCGCGCCGACCTGCTGCGCGGCTTCATCCGCAACCCGCAGTCGCTGCGCCGCTGGCCGCAGGCGAGGATGTCCGGCTTTCCCACCCAGGCGTCGCTCAGCGACGCCGACCTCGATGCGGTGCTGGCCTACCTGCGCTACATGGCCAAACACAAGGCCACTCCATGAAAAGTGCGGCCACGGATGGCCGCCCGTTTGATCCTCGCGATCAAGGATGATCGCAAAGGTCATGCAAAGTGCGGCCATGGATGGCCGCCCATTTGATCCTCGCGATCAGGGATGCTCGCAAAGCAGGCCCTGCAGCGCGGCATCGCGCTTCGCCTTCGGCCTGCGCGCGAGCTGGCGCACCCGCGCGTAGAACGCCGGCCACCGCGCACCGCTCTGGCGGAACAGCACGGCGAACGCCGGCGTCCATGCATCGTACAGGCCGAACGGCAGCAGCCGCGCGTTGTTGATGGGTTGTTCCACCCAGGCGTCGTAGCGGTGGTCGTGCGGCCAGTGCGCGTCGCGCCACTGCGCGTAGCGCTGGCGGAACGCGGCGATCTCGCGCTGCTTGCCCGCTTCCATCGCCTCGATGTCCCCGCCGCCGGCGTACAGCGACTTCAGGCGATCGCGCAGGTCCAGCACCAGTTTCGTGAAACCGTCGGCCATCGCCTGCGCGTGGCCGTCGGCCGGCGGCAGGCCCCGCGCGGCACGCCATTCGCGCAGGCCCTCGGCCTGCACGAAGCTGGCGAAGGATTCGTTGAACGCGGTGTCGCCCCTGGCGTAGATCAGCTGGTGCGCCAGTTCGTGGAAGAGCGTGCCGGCCAGTTCGTCGTCGTCCCAGGGCAGCATGCTGGAGAGGATCGGGTCGGCGAACCAGCCCAATGTGGAATACGCCGGCACGCCGCCCACCCACACGTCATCGCCCTTGTCCCGCATGCGCGCGGCATCCGCCTCGGCGGCGGCCTCGCTGAACCAGCCGCGGTAGGCCACGCAACCGGCAATGGGGAAGCAGTGGCGTACCGCCTCGACCGAGAAGCGCGGCGTGGCGAACACGTTCCACACCACGTACGGCCGGTGCAGGTCGACGTAATAGGTGTAACTGCGGTTGTCCGGCAGATCCAGTTCGCGCGAGGCGAACTCGCGTGCGGCCAGCGCCAGCGACAGCCGTGCGGCGAGCTTCGGGCCGGTGGCCGGGTCCCTGAGCAGCTTGCGCACCGGCTGCCGCCGCAGCACCAGCTCGCCCTGCCCGTGCACCGCCTGCGCGTAGTAGCGGATGCTGCTGCACGCGCACAGCGTCAGGCTCATCGCCGCGAACGCGATGAGCCTTGGCAGGTCGCGATGCGCGTTCGCCGGCGGCCGGATCATGCCGCCATGATGCCGCAGCTGCCGGCGGGGGAGCACCGGGAATCGGCGGAAAAGTCCACATCGGGCGGCAGGTGTAGTGCCGGCGGACCCGCTCCATGCCCGTGCGCACCTCTCGCGAATCGGCCCCGTGGCTGGGCGGCGCGGCTGAAGTCCACTGCTCCTCAGTGACGATGGTCGTCGCGACGACCACCACGACGGTCATGGTCGTGGTCATGGCCGTCGCCGCCACGCCAGTGACCACCGCCATGCCAGCCGCCACGGCGATCGTGGCGATCGTGGCGATATCCGCCATGGCCGTACCACACGCCGCCGATCGTCACGCCAGGCGCGTAGCAGCAGCCGTACCAGCCGTCGTACCAGGCCGGTCCCACGTAGTAACCGTCGTCGTAGACCACGCCGTTGCCGTAATAGGCCGGACCGGTATACGGCGTGGCCCGCACGTAGCTGTAGCCGGGATCGTAGTAGCACCCCGACAGCAGCGCGGCGACCGTGACGAGGACGAAACCGCAGAGCAGGCGTTTCATGGCATGGCCTCCATGGGAGACGACAGCGCCAGCCTGCGCCCGCCCGCTTGAACCGGCGCTGATGCCGGCGCCGGCCGGGATTCAGAATCGCGGCTGCAGCAACTCTCCGAGGAAATGCGACAGCACCGGCGGGTACACCAGCAGGGTGAACGCCACACCGTAGGCCGCGCCCCACAGGTGCGCGCTGTGGTTGACGTTGTCCTGCCCGCGCCGGTCCATGTAGATCGAATAGCCGGTATACAGCACCGCGTAGACGATCGCCGGCATCGGCACCACGAACACGATGATGCGCGACCACGGCGCCAGCAGGATGTAGCCGAACAGCACCGCCGATACCGCGCCCGAGGCACCGAGGCTGCGGTAGCCCGGATTGCCGCGGTTCTTCAGGTAGGTGGGCAGGATCGAGACCACCAGTCCGCCGATGTAGAACAGCGCGAAGCCGAACGTGCCCAGCTGGCTGGCGTAGAAGCGCTCCATCACGCGCCCGAAGAAGAACAGCGTGATCATGTTGAACAGCAGGTGGCCGAAGTCCGCATGCACCAGGCCGTAGGTCACCAGCCGGTGGTATTCCTTGCGGCGGGCGATCGCCGGCGGCCACAGGATCAGGTCGTCCATCACCTTGCGGTTGCCGAGGGCGATGAACGAGACGATGCAGGTGACCGCGAGGATGATGAGGGTGATCGGCATGAGCGTTTCCGCACCAAGGTGACGAAGTGGCGCATCTTGGCGGCAGCGCGGCCGCTTGTCGAATCCGCGCCGCCACCCGCCGAGGCAGTTATCATGCGCGCTCCCCCACGAGTCCTGCTGCCATGCCTGCGCTGCGCTACCTGCATTTGGACGTCTTTGCCGCCACTCACGGCGGCGGCAACCACCTCGGCGTGGTGATCGGCGCGGAACACTGGAGCGGCGAGGCAATGCAGCGTTTCGCACGCTGGACCGACCTCGTCGAAACCACCTTCCTGCTGCCGCCCACCGCCAGCGATGCCAGCTACCGCGTGCGCATCTTCACCCCGCACAAGGAGATCCCGTTCGCCGGCCATCCCAGCGTGGGCAGCGCGCATGCCGCGCTGGAGTGCGGCCTGGTGCAGCCGGTGGACGGCCTGCTGTGGCAGGAATGCGGCGCCGGCGTGCTGCCGATCCGGGTAGAGGGCGATGGCGCGAACCGTCGCCTGCTGCTGAAGTCGCCCGGCGAGCGCGTGCTGCGCACCGGCCGCGACGCGCATCCCCTGCTCGCCGCCGCGCTGGCCGGCATCGGCGCCGGCGCGCTGCCGCCTGCGCTGGTCGATGGCGGTCGCCGCTGGTGGCTGGCCGAGGTGGAAGGCGAAGCCGCCCTGCGCGCCTGGCAGCCCGACCACAGCGCGATCGGTGCGCTGGCCCACGCCAGCGACAGCATGGGCCTGTGCGCGTTCGCGCGCAGCACGCATCCCGATTACCAGCTGGTGGTGCGCGCCTTCCCCGCCGGCGTGGGCATCATCGAGGACCCCGCCTCCGGTGCCGCCAACGGCCTGATCGCCGCGTACATCGCGCAGGCCGAGCCGCACGGCGCGCTGGCCGGCGGCTACATCGTGAGCCAGGGTCGCGAGATCGGCCACGACGCCCAGCTCGTCGCTCGCATCGTGGACGGCACGGTGTGGATCGGCGGCCGCACCCACACCATCATCGACGGCACGCTTCACTGGAACGGCGAGTGAGCGCCGGAGCGCAGATCCTCGTCGACGCCGACGCCTGCCCGGTGCCGATCAAGGAGATCCTGTTCCGCGCCGCCGAGCGCGAACGGGTGATGGTGATCCTGGTGGCGAACCAGTACCTGCGCACGCCGCCCTCGCGCTTCGTGCGCGCGCTGCAGGTGCCCGGTGGCTTCGACGTGGCGGATCACGAGATCGCCCACCGCACCGCCGCCGGCGACCTGGTGGTGACGCAGGACATCCCGCTGGCCGCGGCGGTGATCGACAAGGGCGCGCTGGCGCTGGACCCGCGCGGCGAGCTGCACACCGTCGAAACGATCGCGCAGCGCCTGGCCATGCGCAACTTCATGGACGAACTGCGCGGTGCCGGCGTGGACACCGGCGGCCACGCGCCGTTCCACGCGCGCGACAGGCAGGCCTTCGCGAACCAGCTCGACCGCTGGCTGCAACAGCGCCGCACCTAGCAACCGCGCTCGTCGAGCCGCGCGCGCCGCGCCGCCACCTGCGACAGCACGGACCAGTCCACGTCCTCGTCGCCGGCCGCCAGCGCCTCCAGCAGACTGTCGCGCAGCACGCCGGCGAACGGCAGCGGCACCCGCGCCGCCGCGCCCGCGCTCAGCGCCAGCCCCACGTCCTTGTAGCCCAGCGGCAATGCGAAACCGGCCGGCTTGAAGCGCTGCGTGGCGATCAGCGCCGCGTAGCCCTGGTAGGCCGGCGCGGCGAACAGCGTGCCGGTCATCACGTCGAGGAAATCCGCCGCGCCGACGCCATGCGCACGCACCAGGGCGGACGCTTCGGCCATGCTCTCGATCGCCGCCGCCAGCATGAAGTTGCCCGCGATCTTCGCCACATTGGCACGCTCCGGCGCCTCGCCCAGCGGCCACACCCGGCTGCCCATCGCATCCAGCAGCGGACGCACGCGTTCGATCGCCCGCGCCTCTCCTGCGGCGAGGATGTTGAGCTTGCCCGCGGCGGCCACGTCCGGTCGGCCGAATACCGGCGCGGCGACGTAGCCCACGCCGCGCGCGGCATGCACCTGCGCCAGCTCCTTCGCCAGCGCCACCGATACCGTGGCATGGTTCGCGTGCACCGCGCCGGGTGCCATCGCGCCGAGTGCGCCACCGTCGAGGATCACGGCGCGCACCGCGTCGTCGTTCGCCAGCATGCTGAGCACCGCCTCGCCGCGCGCCGCCTCGGCGGGCGCCGAGGCCACCGTCGCGCCCAGCGCCGCGAGCGGCTGCGCCGCCGCCGGCGAGCGGTTCCACACCGTCACTTGATGGCCTGCCCTGAGCAGGTTCGTCGCCATCGCGGCGCCCATCGCGCCAAGGCCCAGAAAACCGACTTTCATGTGCTGTGCTCCCGGGGTATCCGATCCATGCAGTGAAACATCCGGGGTGTTCAGCTCCCGCGAAACCGTCGCGTCACACCGCTTCGCCCGCCGCGTGTCCCGAGGCCCACGCCCACTGGAAGTTGTAGCCGCCCAGCCAGCCGGTGACGTCCACCACCTCGCCGATGAAATACAGGCCGGGCACGAGCTTCGACTGCATCGTGCTGGAGGAGAGGCCGTCGGTATCCACGCCGCCCAGCGTGACCTCGGCGGTGCGGTAGCCCTCGGTGCCGCTCGCCGTGATCGGCCAGTCGTGCAGTTGCCGGCCGATCTCGCGCAGCTCGGCGTCGCGGTACTGGCGCATCGGGCGGCTCGGGGACGCGGAGAGCGACCAGGGATGGTCGCTGCCTTGAGGAGCGAGGAAGCACAGCTCGCACAGGCGCTGCGCGAGGCGCCTGGGCAGGACATCGGCCAGCACGTTCTTCAGCTCGGCAGCCGGTCGCGCGGCGCGCTGCGCCGGCAACCAGTCGCCGAGCCCGGCATCGGGCGCGAGATCGAGGCGCAGCTCGTCGCCCGGCTGCCAGTACGAGGAAACCTGCAGGATCGCCGGCCCGCTGAGCCCGCGATGGGTGAACAGGAGGCCCGCGCGGAACGCGTGCCTGCCCACCCTTGCCTCGGCCAGCGGCAGGGCCACGCCGGCGAGCTCGGCGTAATGCTCCTGGTGCTTGCCGCTCAGGGTCAGCGGCACCAGCGCCGCGCGCACGGGCAGCACCGCGTGGCCGAACTGGCGCGCCAGCGCGTAGCCGAAACCGCTGGCGCCCATGCTGGGGATCGACAGGCCGCCGCTGGCCACCACCAGCGATTCGGCGTGTACCTCGCCGCGCGCGGTGAGCACGGTGAAGCCCTCCCCCGTCCTGCGCACGCGTTCCACCGCGCAGGAGGTTTCCACCCGCACGCCCGCCGCGGCGCATTCGTCCAGCAGCATGCGCACGATCTGCTTCGACGAATCGTCGCAGAACAGCTGACCCAGCTCCTTCTCGTGGTAGGCGATGCGGTGCTTCTCCACCAGCGCGATGAAGTCGACCGGCCTGTAGCGCGCCAGCGCGGACTTGGCGAAATGCGGATTCGCGCTGAGGTAATTCGCCGGCGAAGCGCCGATGTTGGTGAAGTTGCAGCGCCCGCCGCCGGACATCAGGATCTTCTTGCCCGGCTTGTTCGCGTGATCCACCACCAGCACGCGCCGGCCGCGTTGCCCTGCGGTGATCGCGCACATCAGGCCTGCGGCGCCGGCGCCGACGATCAGTACGTCCGTTTTCACATCCGCATCCTCGGCGCCGGGGCGCGCATTATCTCGCGTAAACTGTCCGCTTCGTTCCCCATCGAGCCACCGCCATGCCTTCCTTCGACGTAGTCTCCGAAGTCGACAAGCACGAACTCACCAATGCGGTGGACCAGGCCAACCGCGAGCTGGCGAACCGCTTCGACTTCAAGGGCACGGACGCGAAGTTCGAGCTGGACAAGTTCGTGATCACGCAGAGCGCGCCCAGCGACTTCCAGCTGCAGCAGATGCTGGACATCCTGCGTGGCCGGCTGATCTCGCGAAAGATCGACGTCCGCGCGCTGGACATCGGCGAGGTGGAGACCAACCTCGCCGGCGCGCGGCAGAAGATCACCGTGAAACAGGGCATCGAGCAGCCGGTCGCCAAGAAGCTGGTGGCCGCGCTGAAGGAGGCCAAGCTCAAGGTCGAGGCGCAGATCAACGGCGACAAGCTGCGCGTCACCGGCAAGAAGCGCGACGACCTGCAGGCCGCAATGGCGGTGCTGCGCAAGACCGACGTGGAGCTGCCGCTGCAGTTCGACAACCTGCGCGACTGAGCCGCCCCTAGCCACCCAGCCCGGCCACCACGCTCACGCTGATGGCGAGGATGAACACGTTGAAGAAGAACGCCACCACGCTGTGCAGCAGGGTGATGTGCCGCATGCGCCGGCTGCTCACGGCGACGTCGGAAGTCTGGAAGCACATGCCGATCACGAACGAGAAGTAGACGAAGTCCCAGTAGTCGGGGCGGTAGTCCGGCCCCAGTGCGGAAGGGAAATCCAGCCCGCCCTGCAGGCAGTCGTCGTCGCCGTAATAGCTGTGCGCGTAGTGCAACGCGAAGCTGGTGTTCACGAACAACCACGACAGCACCACGCTGGCCGTGGCCACCGCCACCGCCAGCGCACCGCTTCTGGCGGCGTGCAGCTCGGTGGCCAGCGCGCCCAGCACCACCAGCGAGACCGCCACCACCACCGCCAGCGTGGCATGCCGGCCGGTGTCCTGCAGCCGCGCCTGCCGTCCCAGGTGCTCGGTGCTGCAGCGGCAAAACATGATCGCCAGCGCGACCAGGTAGAGCAGCGCTCCCAGGTCGAAGCCCAGCAGCACCGCCAGGGGCAGGCGCACGCCGATCGAGCTGAGCAGCATCACCGCGAGCACGAACACCGCGGTGCTGGTGCTCAGCCGCGGTCGTGCGCGAATGAAGCGCAGCGGGCGCCAGCGCGAGGCCGCGCCCGCGCCGCCGGATGCCGGCGTATTCACGCGAGCAGGTCCGCGTAGTCCGGATGCCGCTGTATCCAGGCCTCGGCATAGCTGCACAGCGGCACCACCTTCCAGCCCTTCATGCGCGCGTAGTCCAGCGCCGTGCGCACCAGTTCGCCGGCCACGCCGCGGCCGCCGGCCGGCGGCGGCACCGCGGTATGGGTGATCGCCATGCCGCCCTCCGCCAGCGTGTAGTCGAGCACGCAGAGCGTGTCTTCCACCGTCACCTCGAAACGTTGCGCGCCGCGGTTGTGCTGAATGTCGAGCTCCATGGCGGTCTCCTGGAAAGATGCCGCCAAGCATACCGCCGCCGTCAGGCCGCCAGCTCGTCGCGGGCCAGCGCGCGGCGGCGGCGCACTGCCGCGGCGAGGCATTCCAGCACCTGCAGCGAGTCGTCCCAGCCGAGGCAGCCGTCGGTGATGCTCTGGCCATAGGTCAGCGGACGGCCGTCCACCAGATCCTGGCGGCCGGCGACGAGGTGGCTCTCCACCATCGCGCCCACGATGCGCGATTCGCCCGCCTCGAGCTGCGCGGCGATCCCGGCGACCACTCGCGGCTGGTTCTCCGGGTTCTTGCCGCTGTTGGCGTGGCTCGCATCGATCATCACCCGCGCCGGCAGGCCGGCCTTGCCGATGGCGGCGCAGGCAGCCTCGACGCTGGCCGCGTCGTAGTTCGGCACCTTGCCGCCGCGCAGGATCACGTGGCAGTCGCGGTTGCCGCTGGTGGCGGCGATGGCGGCCTGGCCCTGCTTGGTCACCGCGAGGAAGTGATGCGGATGCGCCGCTGCCTGCACCGCGTCCACCGCCAGCTTCACGTTGCCGTCGGTGCCGTTCTTGAAGCCCACCGGGCAGGACAGCCCCGAGGCCAGTTCGCGGTGCACCTGGCTCTCGGTGGTGCGTGCACCGATCGCGCCCCAGGCCACCAGGTCGGCGAGGTACTGCGGCGAGATGATGTCGAGGAATTCGCTGCCCGCCGGCACGCCCAGCGCGTTGATGTCGCACAGCAGCTGGCGTGCCACGCGCAGCCCCTTGCGGATGTGGAAGCTGCCGTCCAGGTCGGGGTCGTTGATCAGCCCCTTCCAGCCCACCGTGGTGCGCGGCTTCTCGAAGTACACCCGCATCACGATCTCCAGCTCGCCGCCGAGCCGCTCGCGCTGCGCCGCCAGACGCTGCGCATACTCCAGCGCGGCGCGCGGATCGTGGATGGAGCACGGGCCGATCACCACCGCGAGGCGGTCGTCCGTGCCGTCGAGGATGCGGTGCAGCGCTACGCGCGCCTGGCCCACGGTGGCGAGCGCGGCGGGCGGGGCGGGGCACTCGTCCATCACCTCGGCGGGCGTGGCGAGCGGGGTGATCGTGCGGATGCGCAGATCGTCGGTGGCGGACTGGGACATGGCGGCGGCTCTCCTCGGATGGGGTGCCAGCGGCGGCCATGAAAAAAGCCGCCTGTGCTGCTGGCGGCTTTCGGGATGGGGTCTCAGGACTTCATGACAAACACACCCACGCCTCCGCCAGCGCTTTGCGGTAGCCATAAAACCAGAAGTACTGGCAGGCGGTGTGGGTCATGGGAGGCCAGTGATAACACAGGCTTTCGCGGCACGCAAAGTCCTTTTGCGCATATCCGCCGCTTCCGCTAATTTCCGGCGGATCGACCGGGGGACGCCAGTGGCCACGCTCATACCTTCCCGCAACAGCTGCCTGCCACGGATGACCGGCGGCGAGAAGCGCGTGTCCGAACGGCTGGAACAGAAGCTGGAGGACGACTACCTGCTCTGGTACGACGTGCCGATCGGCCTCAGGCAGCGCCGCCCCGACTTCGTGGTGTTCCATCCGCGCCGCGGCCTGCTGGTGCTGGAGGTGAAGGACTGGAAGGCCGATACCATCCGCCAGGCCGACAGGACCCAGTTCACCCTGGTCACCGAGCGCGGCCTGGCGAAGGAAACGAACCCGCTGCTGCAGGCCCGCGCCTACGCGCTGGAGATCGGCGTGGTGCTGGAGCGCGACCCGGCGCTGCGCTTCCCGGAAGGCCACCGCCACGCCGGCAAGCTGGTGATGCCCTGGGCCTGGGGCGCGGTGCTGGCGAACATCACGCGCAGGCAGTTCGACGAGGGCGGGCTGGACGCGGTGATCCCCGGCCATCTCGCGATCTGCCGCGACGAACTGTACGAGACGGTCGACGCCGAGGCGTTGCAGGAACGGCTGTGGGCGATGTTCCCGCAGGTGTTTCCGGTAACGCTCACCCTGCCGCAGATCGACCGCGTGCGCTGGCACCTGTTCCCCGAGATCCGCGTGGAGCCGGGTAGCGGCCAGTTCGGCCTGTTCGCCGCCGAGGGCAAGGATGCGCGCGCACTCGAGATCCCCGACCTGGTGAAGGTGATGGATGCCCAGCAGGAGCAGCTGGCGCGCTCGCTGGGCGACGAGCATCGCGTCATCCACGGCGTAGCCGGCTCGGGCAAGACCATGATCCTGGGCTTCCGTGCGATGCAGCTGGCGCAGGCGATGAGCCGGCCGATCCTGGTGCTCTGCTACAACAAGACGCTGGCGGCGCGGCTGGAGCAACTGATCGGCGAGCGCGGCCTCGGCGACAAGGTGCAGGTCTACAACTTCCACCGCTGGTGCCGGCGCATGCTGGACAGCTACCACGTGGAACTGCCGCCCAGGGGCGAACACTTCTTCGAGGCGATGGTGGAGCGGGTGATCGAGGGCGTGGACAAGGGGCAGATCCCGCGCTTCCAGTACGGCGCCGTGCTCATCGACGAGGGCCACGACTTCGAGCCGGACTGGTACAGGCTGATCGTGCAGATGATCGACCCGGCCACCAACTCGCTGCTGGTGCTGTACGACGACGCGCAGAACATCTACGGCAAGCCCGGCCGTCGCCGGCTGAGCTGGAAGAGCCTGGGCGTGCAGGCGCAGGGCCGCACCACCATCCTCAGGCTCAACTACCGCAACACGCTGGAGATCCTCGCGGTGGCCCGCAACTTCGCCGGCGAGCTGCTGGCCGCGCGCGGCAGCGACGACGATGGCGTGCCGCTGGTCGCCCCCGAAAGTGCCGGGCGGCGCGGCCCGCTGCCCGAGCTGATCCGCACCGACAGCGCCGCCGCACAACTCGATGCGCTGGTCGCCCAGCTGCGCGACGAGCACGCCCACGGCCGCCCCTGGGGCGAGATGGCGGTGATCTACCGCGCCGGCTGGGAAGGCGAGAAGCTGCACGAGGCGCTGCAGCGCATCGACATCCCCTCCAGCCTCGCCGACGAGCACGGCAAGCAGGCGCTGTTCGTGGTCAAGGACAGCGTGAAGCTGCTCACCATGCACTCCTGCAAGGGCCTGGAGTTCCCGTTCGTGATCATTCCCGGCCTCGGCTCCCTGCCGCGCGAGGGCCAGCGCGAGGTCGACGAGGCGCGCCTGCTCTACGTGGCGATGACCCGCGCCACCGAACGGCTGGTGCTGATCCACCATCTCGACTCGGTGTTCTCCAAGAGCATCCGCGACTCGATCAACGAGGTGCAGGCGCAGCTCGCGCCGCCCGGTTGAGCCGGCCCGCCCGTCTCGCCGGGTTCACCCGGACGGGCGCAGGCTCCCGTCCGTGGCGCCACGCTCCGCGCCACCGGAGGAGCTTCGATGAAACGCACCGCCTGGCTCGCCACGTTCCCGCTGCTCGCCCTGCCTGCGCTCGCGCTGGCCGTGGAGGGCTATACCACCGCCAACGTCAACCTCCGCGCCGGACCGGACGCCGGCTACCCGCTGATCGACACCATCCCGGCCGGTGCCCCGCTGGACATCCAGGGCTGCACCAGCGGCTGGGAATGGTGCGACGTGATCTTCCAGGACGAGCGCGGCTGGGTCGCCGGCAACTTCATCCAGTACGACTACGACAACCAGTATGTGCTCGTGCCCCGGTACGGCATGCAGATCGGCATACCCATCGTCACCTTCGTCATCAACAGCTACTGGAGCAGCCACTACCGCGATCGCCCGTTCTACCGCGAGCGTACCCGCTGGTACGCACGCCCCATGCCGCGCCGGCCGCCTCCGCCGCCCGCGTACCGCCCGGTGCCGCCGCATCGCAACCCGCCGCGAGGCAACCCGCCGCAACGGCCCGCACTCCTGCCACCTGGAGCGCGGCCAGCCGGGCCTCCCCGCGCACCCGTCGCGCACCCGGGCAACGGCAAGCCCGCGCCCGCGCACGGCAGGTCCGAATCCAAAGGCAAGGACAAGGACAAGGACGGCCACCAGGACCATTGATCCATCATCCCCGTCAGCGCCCGTGCCGGTCGAACCGCGGCCGCCACGGGCACTGCGCTAGACTGCGCGCACCTCGTTGCCCGGAACCCGCTGCATGCGCCGTCTGTCCGCCGCGTTCGCCGCCATCCTGCTGGGCGCTCTCGCAGCCACGCCGCCGGCATCGGCCGCCGGCAAGGTCACCCAGCTGCAGAAGATCGACCGCGTGGTCGGCAGCGGCACGGTGGCGCGCGACGGCGACACGGTGCAGGTGAACTACACCGGCTGGCTGTACGACGCGAACGCGAAGGACCACCACGGCGCGGAATTCGACAGCTCGGAAGAGAACGGCGAGCCGATCCGCTTCACGCTGGGCGCAGGCGAGGTGATCGCCGGCTGGGACCAGGGCATCCGCGGCATGCACGTGGGCGGCAGGCGCACCCTGATCATCCCGGCCCGGCTGGCCTACGGCAGCCGCGGCGCCGGCGACGCCATCCCGCCGGACGCCGCCCTGGTGTTCGACGTCGAGCTGGTCGGGGTGCGCTGAGCCGCACGGCGCTTCAGGCCTCGACGAGATCGTCGTCCGCGGCATCGGCCACCACGCGGTTGCGCCCGCCGCGCTTGGCGCGGTACAGCGCGGCATCCGCTTCCTTGCACAGGCGCTGGGCGTCGTAGCCGGCGATGTCGGTGAAGGCCACGCCGACGCTGGCGGACACCCCGACGATCACGCCGTCACTCTCCACCCGCGCCGCCTCGACAGCCAGCCGGATGCGCTCCGCGATCGCCACGCCCTGCGTGCGCGAACACGCGGCCAGCAGGATGCCGAACTCCTCTCCGCCCAGCCGGCCGAACAGGTCGACAGTACGCAAGTGCCGCCGGCAGACGGCAACGATGTGCCGCAAGACTTCGTCGCCCATGGCATGACCATGGGTGTCGTTGACCTGCTTGAAGTGATCGAGATCGATGAAGACCAGGCAGGCCGCGGCGGCACGCTTCTCCAGCAGGCGCAGCGTGCGCTCCACCTCGGTCATGAAGTGCTGGCGGTTGAAGGTCGCGGTCAGGCCGTCGAGGTGCGACAGCTGCTTGAAGCGCAGTTGCGAACGCCTGAGCCGGAACATCCACAGCGCGGCGAAAGCCAGCGCCATCAGCAGCAGCGCCAGGTACAACCGGTTGGCTTCCGCCTTCTGGGCGTCCCGTTCCTGCCGTACGCGCAACAGCGCGTTCTGCCGGCCCAGTTTTTCCGTCTCGAGCTTCTGCGCCAGCAGGTGTTGCTGCACAGTCTGGTAGGCGATTGCGCGCGCATTGACGTCGTCGAGGTAGGCCTTGTCCAGCGCGGCGTACTTCTTGTAGTAGCCGAGTGCCGCGGCGGCGTGGCCCTGCCGATTCTCGATGCGGTAGAGCACCTGGTAGGTGTCTTTGAGCCATGCGCCGATATCGTCCGGTTTTCCCGCGGCGATCACGGCGAGGGCAGCCTTCCGGGCGCCATCGTCGTCGCCGACGGCAGCCAGCGCCTGCGCCCTGTCCACCAGAGCCGACAGCTTGTTCGGGGCATAGTCGTTGCCGTCCACGCTGGGAGCGATCCGACCGAGCAGGGCAAGCGCCTTGCGCGGCAGGCCCTCCTGTACGTACCGGTCCGCCAGCGTGACCGTCAGGTCGGTGTTGTAAACCGGTTCCGTGGCCATCGGGCAGGCCGTCAGCGCCTGACGCAACTCCGGGCTGTCGGACTTGAGCCGATGGCCGGTGTCGAGTGCCACGACCAGGGCGGCGGCGGCATAGCACGGACTGCTTCCAGCAGGAACGGCATCCATCGCCATGCGCGCATAGCGGACAGCCAGGTCGGTCTGGCCAGCCAGGCCCAGCGATTGCGACAGGTTCAGCAGCACCACGTAGCGGACCTTGGCATCCGTGATCTGCGGCAAGCGTGCCGCGAGGCGATTGGCCAGTTCGAATGCCTCCGTGTAGCGCCGGGTAATCCCGTACTGGCTCAGCAACAGGGCGGCCGCACGGTCGGCCACGTGCGGATCGCCGGAGTGCCGGATGATGTCGCGAAACTGCACCTCCGACCTGGCGTATTCGCCTTCGAACATGGCTTCCCATGCGTCCAGATAGCGCAGACGCCATTGCTCATCCGGTGCCAGCCGGGAAGCCACCCGATTGAGTTCGGCCAGTTGGCGGACGAATCGCGGGTGATCCGTGACCGGCAACAACCAGGTCTGCCTGAGCAGCGCGGAGGGGTCGGCGACAGCGTCGGCGGCAAACCCGGCCTGGCAGAGCACGCAGCCCGCCAGGCCTGCCCACGCGAGCCACAACCGCAAGCTGTCCGATTGCCAGTGCATGCCGTTCGGGCGAACGCTAGAGCGCCGGGTCGCCCTACTCCGGGAGCGGAAGATGGCCGATCGGTCGGGCGCCGCGTTCCACGGACCGCGTCCCGCCGTGCGACGGTGCCGGCATGCCAGCCGTCCGGCCGGCCGATGTCCGGCACTGCAACGCGGTGAAGCCGGCCGCTTCCGGCGATTCAATCGCATCCATCATGGATTCCCCCATTCCGGGATCATAACGCCGGCGGCGGGCCAATGTGCGCGGAACTGCTGTCGTGCAGCGGCGGCGCTCAGCCAGCGACGGACACCCTATTCCCGGCACCGGCCTCCACCCGGTTGCGCCCGCCGCGCTTGGCGCGGTACAGCGCGGCGTCGGCCTCGCGGCAGAGGCGTCGCAGGTCGTGGCCACAGGCGCCGGTACAGGCCAGACCCAGGCTCGTGGATATCGTAATGACGGCCCCTTCGCACTCCACCGCGGTGGCCTCGACCGCGCTGCGGATGCGCTCGGCGATCGCCACGCCCTGTTCGTGCGAGCAGCCCACCAGCAGGATGCCGAACTCCTCGCCGCCCAGCCGGCCGAACAGGTCGCCCGGACGCAGCTGCTGCCGACCGGCCACCACCACCTGGCGCAGCACCTCGTCGCCCATGGCGTGGCCGTGGGTGTCGTTGATCCGCTTGAAGTGGTCCAGGTCGATGAAGACCAGGCAAGCGTTGCCGGCGCGCTTCTCCAGCAGGCGCAGCATTCGGTCCACCTCGCCCATGAAATGCTGGCGGTTGAACACCGCGGTCAGTCCATCGAGGTGGGACAGCTTCTTGAAGCGCAGCTGCGAGCGCTTGAGCCGGAACATCCAGAGCAGGGCAAAAGCCAGCACCATCAACAGCAATGCCAGGTACAGTCGATTGGCTTCCACCGTCTTGGCGTCCAGCGTCTGCCGCATGCGCAGCAGCGCGTTCTGCCGGCTCAGGTTCTCCGTCTCCAGCTTCTGCGCCAGCACGTGCTGCTGCACCGCCTGGTAGGCCATCGCGCGTGCATTGACGTCGTCGAGGTACGCCTTGTCCAGCGCAGCGTATTTCTCGTAGTAGTCGAGTGCAGCGGCGGTATCGCCCTGCTTTTTCTCGATGTGGTAAAGGACTTCGTAGGTGTCTTTCAGCCAGTTGCCGGAGTCGCCTGCTGGCCTTGCGGCGATGGCAGCCAAGGCCGCATTCCTGGCGGCAACATTCTCGCCCACAGCAGCCAGTGCCTTCGCCCTGTCCACCAGCGCCTCCAGCTTGTAGGGAACATAGCCGTTGACGTCGAGCTCGGGCGCGATCCGGTCGAGCAAGGCAAGCGCCTTGCGTGGCTGCCCCTCCTCAATGTGCAGCTCGGCGAGCTTGAGCCACAGGTTCGCGTTGAAAACCGGTTCACTGGCCACGGGACAGGCATCAAAGGCCTGTTGCAACTCCGGGCTGTCGGATTTGAGTCGATGACCGTCGAAGAGCGCCTCGATCAGAGCGGAAGCGGGATAGCACAGGCTGTCGCCGGCAGGAACGGCAGCCATCGCCATGCGCGCGTAGTGCACAGCCACGTCGGTCTGGCCGGCCTCACCCAGCGATATGGACAAGTTCTGCAGCAATGGCAAGCGAGCCTTCGCGTCCGTGACCTGCGGCAGACGTGCCGCGATGCGATTGGCGAGTTCGAACGCTTCCGTGTAATGCCGAGTGAGCCCGAGCTGACTGAGCAGCATGGCAGATGCACGATCGGCCAAGGCCGGGATATCGGAATGCTGGATGATGTCCTGGAACAGCGCCTCCGACTTCGCGTAATCGCTCTCGTACATGGCCTCCCATGCGTTCGAATACCGCAAGCGCCACATCTGATCCGGTCTTAGCCTGGATGCTTCCTGATTGAGCAATGCCAGTTGCTGCAGGAAGCGCGGATGGTCCGTGGTTGCAAGAGCCTGGGTCTGCTTGAGGTAGACATCGGGGTCGGCAATGGGCGTGGCGGCCAGGCTCGCCCGCCAGCACAGACCGCTGGCGAGGCCCGCCCAGACGGCCCATTGCCGCAGACTGCTCGTCCAACGGGACATGCCGCTACACCTGTCGCCCCTCAGTGCGAGAGGGCTTGCTTGGCGGGAGAGGACGGGGAGCGATCAGGCTGGGATGGCTCCGGCAGCGGGGCGTCCTCTTCTTCCTCTTCATCCCCGTAGCCTGGCGAATTCATCTGGGGCGCTTCCGATATCTGCTGAAGCCCCAGTTCATGGCGCAAAGGCGCACCATCGCCCAACGCCACCGCCATCGACAATCCGGCGCTCGCCTGCGCCTGCTCCAGCGCGCCCTTTAGTTCGTCAGCCTGTGCATAGCGCAGTGACGCATCGCTACCGATGGTTTCCAGCAATTCGATCGTATCGGTCATGTTGTTCCCCCTGCCCCCATGTTCGGTCGGCACTGACGTGCCGCACCGTCCCGCTTCAGGTCGCCGTAGCTTCCTGTCCCCTCAAATCCAGCGCCTGCAGCCGTTCAAGCATGTCACGGTTCGGCTGCAAGGTCACGGCTGGCGGCAGCACCACAGTTTCCTCGGCGGTCAACGACACCCTGGCCAATTCACGCAGGGTGATGCGCTGGATGCGCGGCCGCTCGATGGGCAGGGTGGCACCACGGTAGATGATGACCTCGTGGTCGGGCGGATAGTCCTGCTCCAGCCGCTCCACCAGCAGGGCACGATAGGCCGGTCCGTTGTCGAAACGTCCCACGGAACGGTTGCCGACCACTCCGACCTGCCACAGCACCAGGTAACCCGCGGTGTCGATACGCCGCTCGCAGTACAGCAGTTGGCTGGCCTCGAAGTGCTGGCAGCCATAGCGCCCAGGGTCGATGCCCAGATCGGCGTAGAGGCAGTCTTCGGCCGAAATGCCCGGTTCCATGTGCGCCTCGTAGCCCTCTGCGCGCGCCTGTTCGATCACCTTGTGCGGCGACCAGGCAAAGATGCCGGGGTGGCCGTAGAACACACCGCAGACGCGTTTGCCATAGCGCAGCTCGACCATCATCAGCGCCACCCATTCGCGGTAGGTCTTCATGCGCGGCTTGCCCTCGGCGTAATTGGGCTGCAGGCTGCGCACGTCCGGCTGCATGCGCTTCAGCCACTCTTCCGCGATAGGGTCGGAAAGCGCCGCAAACACCACGTCCGCCTGCACGATGTGGCTGCGCGCCAACGGGGTTAGATGGGAGCCCAGGGTCATGCCCAGTCCCACACAGCTCAGGCTGCCGCGGCGGGTGTCGTTCGAAGATGGCGAGGCGGCTGGAATCATCGCGCGATCATAGAGCAAGTCCGGGTGGCGCCATGGTTGGCGGCGGATGAGTGGCGGGCGACTGCCGGAACCCGGGTTTGCGGAAAGCACGCCCCGTGCCAACCCATGCCTAACGGCACGGTTGCGCGGCGCCGCGGCTCGCTAGTCTTGCGAGCTTTGCCCCCCGCGAGGACAGACCCGTGCGCAAGCCGCTGCAGACGAGCTTGCTGGCAGCCCTGCTGCTGGCCGGTTTCCACCATCCGGCGCGGGCCGCCGATGCCAAACCGCCGGCCGCAACGGAGGCGCCGGGCGCCAGCGACGGCTTCCACCTGCCGCCCTTCCCCGCCGACGCCCACGTTGCGCAGTCCACCACCGTGGAAGGCCGCACGCTGAAATACACCGCCACGGTGGGCACGCTGCCGGTGCGCGACGAGAAGGGCAAGGTGATCGCGCAGGTGATGTTCACCGCCTACACCATGCCGGGCAGGAACCGCCCGGTGACCTTCGCCGTCAATGGCGGCCCCGGTGCGTCATCGGTCTACCTCAACCTCGGCGCGATCGGCCCGAAGAAGGTGAACTTCGGCGTGGAGGGCGACAATCCCTCCGATCCGGCCGTGCTGCACGACAACCCCGGCACCTGGCTGGGCTTCACCGACCTGGTGTTCATCGACCCGGTGGGCACCGGTTTCAGCCGTGCGCTGGTGGACGACAAGCAGGCCACCAGGGACTTCTACAGCACCGATGCCGACATCCACTACCTGTCGCGCATCGTCTACGACTGGCTGGTGAAGAACGGCCGCATGGAGTCGCGCAAGTACCTGGTGGGCGAGAGCTACGGCGGCTTCCGCGGACCGCGCATCACCGACTACCTGCAGACCCGGCTCGGCGTGGCGATGAACGGCGTGGTGCTGCTGTCGCCCTACCTCGACCCGGCCGCGTCGGACGACAGGAACGTCTCGCCGCTGCCGTGGATGCTCACCCTGCCGTCCATCGCCGCCGCGCACCTGGAGCGCGAGCACAAGCTCACGGCTGAGGCGATGCAGCCCATTGTCGACTACACCCGCACCACCTACGCCACCACGCTGATGCAGGGCCGTGGCAACCCGGCCGCCACCGACGCGATGATCCGGAAGGTCACCGAGCTCACCGGCCTCGACCCGCTGTTCGTCAAGCGCTCCGGCGGCCGGCTGGAAACGCAGGCCTATCTGCGCGAGGTGTATCGGGCCGAAGGCAAGCTGGGCAGCCGCTACGACTCCAACGTCACCGCGTGGGATCCGTTCCCGTATGCGCCGCACCAGGAAACCGGCGACCCCATCCTCAACGGCATCATCGCGCCCACCACCACCGCGATGGTGAACTTCATCACGCGGACCGTGGGCTGGAAGTACGACGGCCGCTACAACGCGCTCAGCTACGCCGTGAACCGGCTGTGGCACGAGGACGATGACGCCCGGCTCGGCTCGGTGAAGCAGCTGCGCGAGGCGGTGGCCAACGACCCCGGCCTGCGTGTGCTGATCGCCCACGGCTGGGACGACCTTTCCTGCCCGTTCATGGCCTCAGTGCTGATCGTCGACCAGATGCCGGCGATGGGCGACCCCACCCGCGTCGAGGTGAAGGAATACCCCGGCGGCCACATGTTCTACGCGCGACCGTCCAGCCAGGCCAGCCTGCTGCACGACGTGAAGACGCTGTACGGGGTGAAGTGACTCCGCTCCCGCCTGCCTGCGGGCATGCGGGGGAGGCGCCATGGAGGGCGCCGCGTCGAGGGGCGCGGAGAGGGTATTCCGGGGATGCGTTCACCTTCCGTGGTACACGACCGACCGATGATGGCGCACGGTGCCGCTACGGCGCACACTTGCGATCCGCCACATCCCTGATGAGGTGTCCCATGAAATCCGCCCTGACCGGCCTGTTCGCGTTCACGTTCGCGGTTGCCGCGAACGCCGCCCCCGCCCAGACGAAACCGAAGGCTCCCGCCTACACCCCGCTGCGTCCGGTCGCCGACTGCCTGCGCACCGACCGCATCAACGAGTGGCACATCGTCGACGACCGCACGGTTACCGCCCGCACCGGCCCCGACCGCTACCTGGTGAAACTCCAGGTCGCCTGCCCGCGCCTGAGCTACGGGCCGCCCACCCTGCTGTTCCATTCCAATCGCGCGAACCAGGCGGTGATCCCGTTCAGCATCTGCGGCGAGGCGGGCGAGTCGGTGCGCGCGCTGGGCCAGCCGCCCTGTCCGATCCAGTCGGTGCGCAAGATCGACAAGGCCGAGTTCGACAAGCTCAGCGCGCACGCCAGCCGCAGCGGCAGCGGCGCCAACCAGCCCAGCAAGCCGTGACCCGCGCGAACGAAAAGAGCCCGGCGCTTGGCCGGGCTCTTCGTTTTGCGCATCAGTGACTACGATCAATCGCCATCGTCGTCATCGCGCACGTAGCGCGTGGGGTAGCCATTGTCGTAGATCACGGTGCGGGTCACCACGCGACGCGTCACCACCGGCGCATCTTCATAGACCACGGTGGGCGGGCCGTAGACCACCGGCGGCTGCGCGTAGTACACGGGCCGCGGCGCCAGCGCGTCGCTGACGATGCCGGCCACCGCACCGGTGACGATCGCGCCGGCGATCCAGCGGCCGCCACTCCAGTAGCCGCCGTGGTGGTAGTAGCCGCCATGGCGCCAGCCGTCATGGTCCCAGCCGCCGCGATGACCCCAGCCACCGCCGTGACCCCAGCCATGCGCGGACGCACTCAGCGGCATCGCCACCGCGGCGGCCACGGCCAGACCGATCGCCATCCACTTGCCGACATTGCGCTTGGACATGACAGAAACCTCCGTTGATTGCGGGAGCGATGCTGGGCCCGATGCGCTTAATCCGCACTGAAGGATTCGCCTAAGCAAAACCTCAGCGCTTGATTCGTGATGTGGCCCACGGATCGACTTCGGGTGCACGGCGCGGCCTGAGCAGCCAGCAGCCGTGGATGTCGGCGCGGCGCGCGAAGTCGAACGGGATGCTCGCCACGCTCCAGTCCTCGATCTCGAAACGCTCCGCCAGGGCCGCCTCGTCCAGCTTGAAGCGGCGGAAATTGTTGGAGAACACGATCACGCCGTCGTTGGCCAGCCGCTCGCCGCAGGCTTCCAGCAGCGCCACGTGGTCACGCTGCACGTCGAAATCCTCGGCACGCTTGGAATTGGAGAAGGTGGGCGGGTCGACGTAGATCAGCCCGTAGTGCCCGCGATCCTGCCGCAGGAACGTGAGTGCGTCGGCCTGCATCAGCCGGTGCTTCGCGCCGGTGAAACCGTTCAGCGCGAGGTTGCGCGATGCCCAGTCGAGATATGTCGCCGACAGGTCCACGCTGGTGGTGTCGCGCGCGCCGCCCGCCGCCGCGTACACGCTGGCGGTGGCGGTGTAGGCGAACAGGTTGAGGAAGCGCCGGCCCGCGGCCAGTTCGCGCAGCCTGGCGCGCACCAGCCGGTGGTCGAGGAACAGGCCGGTGTCGAGGTAGTCGGTGAGGTTGACCAGGAACTTCAGGCCGCCCTCCTCCACCTCGACGAACTCGCCGCGCTGGTCGAACTGGCCGTACTTGGAGCCGCCCTTGCCGCGCTCGCGGGTCTTCACCGCGATGCGCTCGCGCGGCACCGCGAACACCTCGCCGGCCACGCGGGTGATCTCGCGCAGGCGGATGCGCGAGGTTTCGGCGGGCACATCGGCCGGCGCGCGGTATTCCTGCACGTGCAGCCAGGCGTCGCCGCCCTCGCGCGCGTAGACGTCGACCGCGGCGGCGTACTCGGGCAGGTCCTGGTCGTAGGCACGCCAGCAATGGATGCCCTCGCGCGCCAGCCGCTTGCGCAGGTGGCGCAGGTTCTTCTCCAGCCGGTTCTTCAGCATCTGCGCGCCGGCGGAAAGCGGCTTCGGCTCGCGCGGCGCCTCGTCGCGCGGACGGATCTCGAACGTGAGCAATTGGGTTTCCAGCGCGCCGTTGTAGAGCGCGTACTTCTTCTCGGCGTGCAGGCCCAGCGCGCGGCCCAGCTCCGCATCGCCCGCCAGCACCGCGGCGCGCCAGCCAGCGAACCGCGTGCGCAGGCGCTCGCCCAGCGCGTGGTACAGCGCGGGCATCGCCGCCCGTTCGCCCAGCCGTTCGCCGTACGGCGGGTTGGTGATCACGAGGCCGCGTTCCACGCCGGCCGGCGGCTCGACGTGCGCCACGTCGCGCTTCTCCAGCGCGAGGAAGCCGGCCACACCCGCTTCCTGCGCATTGCGCTTGGCGGTCTGCACCATGCGCGGATCGGCATCGCTGCCGAAGAAGCAGGGGCGCAGCCGCTGGAGGCCCGCCTCGGCGCGCTGCCGCGCCTCGTCCAGCAGGCCGCGCCACAGCGCGAGGTCGTGCTGCTGCCAGCCGAGGAAGCCGTAGTAGTCGCGGCGCCAGCCCGGTGCCACGTCGGCCGCCATCAGCGCGGCCTCGATCAGCAGGGTGCCGGAGCCGCACATCGGGTCGAGCAGGGCGCCGCCCGAGGCGTAGATCTCCGGCCAGCGCGCGCGCAGCAGCATGGCGGCGGCGAGGTTCTCCTTCAGCGGTGCCTCGCCCTGCAGCTCGCGCCAGCCGCGGCGATGCAGCGGCGAACCGGCGAGATCCAGCGACAGCGTGGCGCGGTCGCGCTTCAGGCGCAGGTTGAGGCGCACGTCGGGTTCGTCCGTGTCCACGCCGGGGCGCGTGCCGCCTTGCTGGCGGAACTGGTCCACCACCGCGTCCTTCACCCGCTGCGCGACGAACTGGCTGTGCGTGAGCTTGCTCAGCGCGGTGTGCGCATCCACCGCCAGCGTGGCGTGGGCAGCGAGGTGTCGCGACCAGTCGATGGCCTGCACGCCGGCATACAAGGCCTCGTCCGTCGCCGCGTCGAACTCGGCCAGCGGCAGCAGGATGCGGCTGGCGAGGCGCGACCACAGGCAGGCGCGGTAGGCGGTTTCCAGCGGACCGGCGAAATGCACGCCGGCCAGCGCCTCGCGCACGTCCTGCGCGCCCAGCGCGGCCAGTTCGTCGCGCAGCAGGTATTCAAGGCCCTTGGGGCAAGTCGCGAAGTAACGGTTCATGCCAGCGCCCCCAGCAGTACGTCGAATTGCGCAGCGATGGCGTCCATGCTGGCGAGCAGGCGATGGTCGTCGTCCAGCAGCAGCAGCGGCAGCCGGCGCGGCGCGGCGAAGGCCAGCACCGCCGACACCGGGCACACCTCGTCGCGCCAGCCGTGCACCAGCATCGCCGGCACGCCGGAACGCACGTCCAGCGCCTGCGCGAAGCCGGGGATCGCCGGCGGCGTGGCGAGCAGGAACAGGGCCGCCACCGGCGCCTCCAGCGAAACCAGCGCCGAGGCGAACGCGCCCATGCTGGAGCCCACCAGCACCGGCGGTGTTTCGCAGGCGGCGATGGCGGCGCGCAGTTGCGCCACGCGGGGCGCCACGGCATCCGCATAACCGTTGCCGTCGTGCGCGCGGAAATCCGGGCGCTGCGTGCGCCAGCCCCGCGCTTCGGCGCGGGCCGCCAGCGCGCTGATCTTGGTGGCGCCAGGGCTGGAATCCAGGCCGTGCGAAAGGATGATGTGGCCGCGCATCGCGGTCTCCGAGGGTCGTGGGTGCCGCATGCCGCGGTTGTCCATGATAGCGGGCGCCGTGCGAGACTCCGCGCATGCCCACGCTCGCCATCCACGACCAGCCCCTGCCGTACGTGGCGGAACTGCCAGAGCGCCCCGCGGACGCGGTGACCCTGGTGGTGATCCACTGCACGGAACTGCCCGACCTCGCGACCGCCCGCGAATACGGCGAGAAGGTGCTGTACGACAGCGGCGCCGGCAACAGCGGCCACTACTACATCGACCGCGACGGCACGGTGTACCGCTACGTGCCCGGCACGCGCGTGGCGAACCACGTGCGCGGCTGGAACCCGCCATCCATCGGCATCGAACTGGTGAACATCGGCCGCTACCCGGACTGGTTCGATTCGCGCCGGCAAACCATGACCGAGCCGTACCCGGCGGCGCAGGTCGCCGCGCTGCGCGCGCTGCTGGCGCAACTGCGCGGCGAATTCCCCGAGCTGCGCCAGATCGCCGGCCACGAGGATCTGGACACCGCTCGCGTGGCGGCCAGCGACGATCCTTCGAAGACAGTGCCGCGCAAGCTCGATCCCGGCCCGCTGTTCCCGTGGGACGCCATCGTCCCCGCCAGCGGCCTGGAACGGCTGCGCTAGACTGCGCCCACCTTCCCCGGCTCGCGTCCGATGCCCGAGTTCACCGTCCAGCCGTTGCTGCGGTCGACCACCGTCGCGGCACACGACGTGCACTGCCGCGGCGAATGCCGCCACCGCAGCGCGGAGGAGTGCGCGGCGGCGACCCAGCTGGTGTTCCCCTACCGCGGCCTGTTCCTGCGCCACGTGGGCAGCACGCAGTCGGTGGCCGACGCCAACCACGTGCTGTTCTTCAACGCCGGCGAGGGCTACCAGGTCAGCCACCCCGTGACCGGCGGCGACGCCTGCCTGTCGCTGTCTGTCTCGCAGCCGCTGCTGCTCGAACTGGCGCCGGCCGCGCTGTTGCAGCGGCGGGATGTCCCCGTGTTCCACGGCCAGTCGCTGCGCATCGACGAACGCGCCCAGGTGCTGGTGGCGCTGCTGCGCCACAGCCTGCGCCACGGCAGCATCGAGCCCCTGGAAGCCGAGAGCCTGGCGCTGACCCTGGTGTGCCGCAGCCTCGGCCCGCGCACCACCCATGCACCCGGCGCCACCCACGCGCGGCAGCGGCTGGTGGACCGCGCCAAGCTGCTGCTGGCCAGCGACCTCACCCGGCGCTGGACGCTGGCGGAGATCGCGGCGGAAGTCGGCGGCTCGCCGGTCTACCTCACCCAGGCCTTCCAGCAGGTCGAGGGCATGCCGCTGTACCGCTACCACCTGCGCCTGCGGCTGGCACGCGCGCTGGACCGGGTCGCCGAGTGCGAGGATGTCGCCGCGTTGGCGCTGGACCTCGGCTTCTCCAGCCACAGCCACTTCAGCGCCGCGTTCCGCCAGGCCTACGGACGCACGCCCAGCGAGTTCCGCCAGGCCGCGCTGGCGCCGAAGCGGTGAACGGCTAAAGATCCTGACAGCCGCCGACGGCGGCCCATGGTCTCCTGTGCCTGCCCGATCGCGGGCATCACCGGAGCACCACCATGAAAGCGAAAGAAGCCACCTGCGCCACCTGCGACTACCCGCTCGACGGCAATGCCATCGAGGTGACCATCGGCGGGCGCACCGTCGAAGTCTGCTGCGAGGAATGCGCGCAGAAGCTGCGCGAGGCGGAAGCGCGGTCGTGAGCGGCGAAATGCCCTCATCCGCCGCGCGGACGACGGCGCCGGACGTTGGCCGGCGCCGCTTCCTCATGCTGGCCGCGGGCGCGGGCGCAGCGGGACTCGCCGGCTGTGCCAGCTGGCCGCATGCGGTCACTCCTGCGATGGATGCCACGACGTTCCATGCCGCGCGCCGCTACACGCGTACCGCGTTCGGCGACATCGCCTACGTCGAGCGCGGCAGCGGACCGGCAGCGCTGTTCCTGCACGGCTTCCCGCTCAACGGCTTCCAGTGGCGCGGTGCGCTCGGGAGGCTGGCACCGTACCGGCGCTGCATCGCGCCCGACTTCCTCGGCCTGGGCTACACCCGGGTGGCCGAAGGGCAGTCGTGCGCGCCCGCCGCGCAGGTGGCGATGCTGGTCGCCCTGCTCGACACGCTGGGCGTCGAAAGCGCCGACGTGATCGCCAGCGACAGCGGAGGCGCAGTGGCGCAACTGCTGGTTGCCCGCCATCCGGAGCGCGTGCGCAGCCTGCTGCTGACCAACTGCGACACCGAGCAGGACTGCCCGCCGCCGGCCATGCTGCCGGTGATCGCGCTGGCCAGGCAGGGCCGCTTCGTCGACGACTGGCTGGGGCACTGGTATCGCGATCACGCCCTGGCACGTTCGGCCGCCGGCATCGGCGGCATGTGCTACGCCAATCCCGCGCACCCCAGCGACGAGGCCATCGACACGTATTTCGGGCCGTTGCTGGCGTCGCAACACAGCCGCGATCTGGCGCACGCCTATGCCATCGCGCTGGAACACAACCCGCTGGCCGGCATCGCCCCCTTGCTGGCGCGCTCACGCGTGCCGGTGCGCATTGTCTGGGGCGACGCCGACACGATCTTTGCCCCCGACAACGCCGACTTCCTCGACCGCGCCTTCGGACGTTCGCAGGGCGTACGCCGGCTGCCGCGCAGCAAGCTGTTCTGGCCCGAGGAACGCCCGGACGTCATCGCCGAAGAGGCGCGCAAGCTCTGGAGAGAAGCCACATGAACGCACCCCATTCCCGCCGCATTGCGGTGTACGGCGCCTATGGCCACACCGGCCGCTTCGTGCTGGCCGAGCTGCGCCGTCGCGGTCTCGTCCCGGTGGCCTGCGGCCGCGATGCGGCGAAGCTGGCGGCGCTGGCCGAAGCCACCGGCGTCGAAACCCGCGTCGCCGACGTCGCGGATCCCGCCGCGCTGGACGCGGCCTTCGCCGGCACTGCCGCCGTTCTGCTCTGCGCCGGACCCTTCATGGACACCTCGGCGCCGGTGCTCGACGCAGCGCTTCGCGCACGCATCCATTACCTCGACGTGGCGGCCGAGCAGCGCGTGGTGGCGGACGCCCTCGCACGCGACGCGGAGGCGCGCAGCGCCGGCGTGACGGTGTTGCCCGCGATGGCCTTCTACGGTGGCCTCGCCGACCTGCTGGCCAGCGCCGTGCTCGACGGCGCCGGCGATGCGGACGCGGTCGATATCGCCGTCGCTCTCGACGGCTGGCATCCCACCCGCGGCACCCGCATCACCGGCGAACGCAACCACCACCCGCGCAGCTACATCGAGCACGGGCGCACGCTCCATCTGCCCGATCCGGCGCCAGTGCGCACGACGGATTTCCCGGCGCCGTTCGGGCCGCAGGAGACCGTGCTGCTCACGCTGTCCGAGGCGGTGCTGGTGCCGCACCACATCGCCTGCCGCAACCTGCACGCCTGGATGAACCTGGCCCCGCTGCGCGACCTGCGCGACCCGGCCACGCCGCCACCCGTTGCCGCCGACGACAGCGGCCGCTCCGCGCAGCGCTTCATGGTCGACGTGCGCGTGCGCCGCGGCGATCGCGCCGGGCGCGCCACCGCCAGCGGGCGAGACATCTACGCCGTCACCGCGCCGCTGCTGGCCGAGGCGCTGCAGCGCATCCTCGACGGGCGGGTGAGCGGCTGCGGGGCCCTGGCCGCAGGACAGGCGTTCGACGCATGCGACTTCCTGGCCGCGCTCGCGCCCGCCGGCCTCGCGGTGGCGATCGAGACCGGGGCGAGGGTCGAGGTGCCGCTGCCCGCTTGCTGAGGCGGGAGCGGCGGGCGCTCCCGGTATACTGGCGCATTTCCGCCAAGGCCCGCCGCATGCGCGAAGAGCACGTCAAGGAACTGGTCGAACTGCTGCAGCTCGAGCGGCTCGAGGACAACCTGTTCCGCGGCCAGAGCCGCGACATCGGCACCCGCTTCGTGTTCGGCGGCCAGGTGCTGGGGCAGGCCCTGTCGGCCGCGCAGCAGACCGTCGATCCCTCGCGCGAGGCGCATTCGCTGCACGCCTACTTCCTGCGCGCCGGCGACATCGACGCGCCGATCGTCTACAGCGTGGAGCGCGCCCGCGACGGCGGCTCGTTCTCCGCGCGCCGGGTGGTGGCGATCCAGCACGGGCAGCCCATCCTCAACGGCGCGATTTCCTTCCAGGAGCCGGAGAAGGGTTTCGAGCACCAGATGGCGATGCCCGAGGTGCCCGCGCCGGAGGACGTGGAACCGATGCGCCACCTGCCCGCCGGCGAGCTGGCCAAGCTGCCGGTGAAGCTGCAGCGCTGGCTGGGCATCGACGGCCCGTTCGAGTTCCGCCAGGTGTGGCCACGCGACGAGCTGCACCCGGCCAAGCGGCCGCCGATCCAGCACATCTGGTTCCGTCTCACCGCGCCGATCGGCGATTCGCCCGTGCTGCACAGGGCGATGCTCGCCTACGCCTCGGATTTCCACCTGATCGGCACCGCCACGCTGCCGCACGGCATCTCCTACCTCACCCACAACGTGCAGATGGCCAGCCTCGACCACGCGCTGTGGTTCCACCGCCCGTTCCGGGTCGACGAGTGGCTGCTGTACTCCTTCGACAGCCCCACCGCCCAGGGCGGCCGCGGCCTGGCGCGCGGGCAGATCTTCAGCCGCGACGGCCAGCTGGTGGCCTCCACTGCGCAGGAAGGCCTGATCCGCCTGCGGAACGGCTAGTAGAATTCCGACATGCGCCAGATCTACACCTCGCCCCGCCCCGAAAACATCGACCGCGTGGTCGCCCTGATGGCCGAGCACGGCATCGAGGCCACGGTGGAGAACCGGTCCAACTGGCGCAAACCCGGCCACCGCCGCTTCAGCTACCGCGAGACGGACTACGACCGCAGCGGCTGGGAACAGGTGTGGATCGCCCGCGCCGACGACTACCCCCGCGCCCGCGCCCTGCTGCGCGACCTGGGCATCGAGCCGGTGGTGCGCCACGGCCAGGACCTGGCCGAGGCGCGCAATCCCTCGCCCCTGGCCCGGCGCAAACACACCGTGGCGCGCGTGCGCCGCATCGTGATGCTGGCCATCCTGGGCATCGTCGCGATGATGACGCTGCGCTACCTGCACATCATTTGAGGCCAAGAGCCTGTTCAATATCCCCGCGTGGCCCGCGCCGGGAGCTGTTTGCGTGCAGGCCGAGGAAGAACGAAGGAGTGGACGTCCGTCCACGACCGAGCGATGACGCAGGCATGCGGCAGCGCGCGGCTTGACCTGCCGGCCAGGCAGGCGCTGCGCCACGCACTACCACCTGACGGCCACGGCAAGGCAACGCGGGCTGCGTGGAGACATTGAACAGGCTCTTACGCCCTGCAGCGTGCGCCTGCCGCCGCTCCAGCCTAGAATCGGGCCATGCGTTCCGAACACGTCCGCCTGTTCCAGACCCTGCCCCACGCGTGCGGCTACTACCCCGAGCGCACGGCGCAGAACCTGGTGATCGACCCGGCCGCGCCGCAGCTGGACCGGCTGTACGGGCCGGCGCTGGAACGCGGCTTCCGCCGCGCCGGCGGGCACCTGTACTTCCCGCACTGCCCGGAGTGCCACGCCTGCACCCCCTGCCGCATCGACGCGCTGCACTTCCAGCCCGACCGCTCGCAGCGGCGCTGCCTGAAGCGCAACGCCGACCTCACCGTCACCGAATGCCAGGCCGGCTACAACGCCGAGCGCCATGCGCTGTACGAGCGCTACCTGCGCCAGCGCCACCCCGGCGGCGGCATGGACGAGGCCGACGCCAGCGACTTCCGGCGCTTCCTCACCGCGCCGTGGAGCCCGACCGTGTTCCTGGAGTTCCGCCTGCACGGTCGTCTGCTGGGCGTGGCGGTCACCGATGTCTGCCGCAGCGGCCTGTCGGCGGTCTACACCTTCTACGACCCTGCCGAAGACGCGCGCGGGCTCGGCACCTTTGCGATCCTGCAGCAGGTGGCGCTGGCCCGCCGCCGCAACCTGGCCTGGGTGTACCTGGGCTTCTGGATCGAGGGCCACCCGAAGATGGACTACAAGCGGCGCTTCAAGCCGCTGCAGCTGCGCACGGCCGAGGGCTGGAAGGTGATGCCGTGAGGCAGGAGCGCCGCCCTGCCGCGCGCTCCTGCAAGTTCAAGCCCCGGGTGCTTCCGGATACGGAAACAGCTTCACCAGTGGCACCGAGATGCCGTCGTCGCCCACCACGCGGCAATGCGTGCGGTCGAGCTGGCGCGGGTCGTCCACGCCGCAGCTGTGGGCGATGATGCCCACCTCGTGCATCACGTTCTTCGCGTAGTTCGCCACCTTCCCGCTCTTGTCGGCCACCACCAGGCCGCGCTGCAGCTTCGGGTCCTGCGTGGTGATGCCGGTGGGGCAGGTGTTGCGGTTGCACTGCAGCGACTGGATGCAGCCCAGCGCCAGCATGAAGCCGCGCGCGGAGTTGACGAAGTCGGCACCCATCGACAGCGCCCAGGCCACGTCGTAGGCGGTGATACGCTTGCCCGAGCAGATCACCTTGACGCGCTCGCGCAGGCCCTTGACGACCAGGGTGTCGACCAGCGCGGGCAGCGCCTCGTGCAGCGGCAGGCCCACGCCTTCCATCAGGGTCTGCGGCGCGGCGCCGGTGCCGCCCTCGGAACCGTCGACGATGATGAAATCGGGCGCGCTCTCGATGCCGCGCCGGTGCACTTCGTCGCACAGCTCCTCGATCATCGCCATGTCGCCGAACACCGCCTTGAAGCCGGTGGGCTTGCCGGTGAGCTCGCGGATGTGGCGGATCGCGTCCAGCAGTTCCGGCACGTTGCCGATGTCCAGGTGCCGGTTCGGGCTCTGCGAATCCTGCCCCACCGGAATGCCGCGGATCTCGGCGATCTCCGGCGTCACCTTGGCGGCAGGCAGCAGGCCGCCCATGCCGGGCTTGGCGCCCTGGCCGAGCTTGATGCTGACCATCTTCACCTGCCTGTGAGCGCAGATCGCCAGCAATTTCCGGTCGTCCAGCTTGCCGTCCGGCGTACGCACGCCGTACTTCGCGGTGCCGATCTCGAACACGATGTCGCAACCGCCTTCGAGGTGGTACGGCGCCAGCCCGCCCTCGCCGGTGTCCACCCAGATGCCGGCCTTGGCCGCGCCGTGCGACAGCGCGCGCACCGCGGGCGCGCCGAGCGCGCCGAAACTCATCGCCGAGATGTTGAAGAACGCGGCGTGGTCGTAGGGTTCGCGGGCATAGGGGCCGATGCGCACCGGCTTCGGCTCCACGTGGTGGTCGCCCAGCGCCGGAAACGCCGCATTGACGAAGAACGGCACGCCTTCGCCGCGCAGGTCGCGGGTGGAACCGAACGCGTTGGTGTTCTCCGCATTCTTCGCCGCGCGGTACACCCACACGCGCTGGGCGCGGTTGAACGGCAGCTCCTCGCGGTCGCTGGAGAACAGATACTGGCGGAAGAACTCGCCCAGGCGCAGGAAGCCGTAGCGGAAATGGCCGATCACCGGGAAGTTGCGCAGCACCGCGTTCGAGGTCTGGTTGCGGTCCACCACCCACACCACCGCGATCACCGCCACCGCCACCGCCAGCAGCAGCAGGAACAGCGCCGCGAGCGTTTCCACCAGCACCACCAGCCAGTGCGCGAATCCCGTCGATTGCATGAGCGACTCCCGTGCGTTGCGATCGCGTCGAGCGTAACTCGCACGGCGTGCGAACGCGAGGAGCAGCCACGGCTGGCGGCGCCTTGGTGAGCGAGGAAGTCGAGACGCGTGCTTCCTCCTCTTCCCCTTGGGGAAAGGATCGAGGCGAGGCGCAAGGCTCGAACACCACTGATCGACGCACGCTTCGATGACAGTGACTCTGCCAGAGCCGCCCCTCACCCCAACCCTCCCCCCGCTCCTCGGAGCCGCGGCCATCCGTGGCCGCTCCCCGCGTGCCCCGGAGGGGAGCGCGAGAAAACCGTTACAGCTCCACGCGCAGCTGCGCCGCGGCGCGCACTGCCTTCGCGCGCGCCGCCTCGATGCCGGCGTCGCGCGCCAGCGTCACCGCCATGCGCCGGCGTCCCTTCACCTCGGGCTTGCCGAACAGGCGCAGCTGGGTGTCCGGCTCGGCCAGCGCCGCCGCCACGCCGTGGTAGCGCGGGGCGCGGCCCTCGCCTTCCACCAGCACCGCGCACGATGCCGAGGGACCGAACTGGCGGATCACGGGAATCGGCAGCCCGAGGATCGCCCGCGCATGCAGCGCGAACTCCGACAGGTCCTGCGAGATCTGGGTGACCAGGCCGGTGTCGTGCGGGCGCGGGCTGACCTCGGAGAAGATCACCGCATCGCCCTTGACGAAGAATTCCATGCCGAACACGCCCCAGCCGCCCAGCGCGTTCGACACCGCCGCAGCCTGGCGTTGCGCCTCGGCCAGGGCCTTGTCGCTCATCGGCTGGGGCTGCCACGACTCGCGGTAGTCGCCGTCCTCCTGGCGATGGCCGATCGGCGCACAGAAGCTGGTGCCGTCCCGGTGGCGCACGGTGAGCAGGGTGATCTCGTAGTCGAAGTCGACGAAGCCTTCCACGATCACCCGCCCCTGCCCCGCGCGGCCGCCGGACTGCGCATAGTCCCACGCGTGCTGCAGACCGGATGCGTCGCGCACGATGCTCTGGCCCTTGCCCGAGGAGCTCATCACCGGCTTGATCACGAACGGGTAGCCGATGTCGGCCACCGCGCGGCGGTAGTCGGCCTCGTTGTCGCAGAAGCGGTACGGCGAGGTCGGCAGCTCCAGTTCCTGCGCGGCCAGCCGGCGAATGCCCTCGCGGTCCATCGTCAGCCACGCGGCGCGCGCGGTGGGGATCACGTGCAGGCCCTCGCGTTCCATCTCCACCAGGGTGGGGGTGTGGATCGCCTCGATCTCCGGCACCACCAGGTCGGGGTGTTCGGTCTCGATCACGCGGCGCAGCGCGGCGCCGTCCAGCATGTCGACCACATGGCTGCGATGCGCCACCTGCATCGCCGGCGCGGCGGGGTAGCGGTCCACCGCGATCACTTCCACCGCGTAGCGCTGCAGCTCGATCGCCAGCTCCTTGCCGAGCTCGCCGGAACCCAGCAGCAGCACGCGCACGGCGTGATCGGAATGGGGCGTGCCGAAGGGTTTCATGGGCGTGCTCCGTCGCTGGGCGGGAGCGTATTGTAGGTGGAGCGGCGCGGGTTTCGCGCCCCTCGCAAGGCCTTGCCATGCAGCGCTTCGGCAGCGCACCATCGTCCGCCCGGGGCATGCGCTGCCGATGGCGGCTGGCGCGAGGCTGCACGTCGGCACGACCCTCAGCGCCTGCCTGACGCCGCCACCGTCAGTTGCGGAAGCCTGAGCTCGTTGCGCGCGCCGTCATCGCCCACCACGTAGAGGCGCCCGTCGCGCCGCGCCAGGGTGGCGACGTCGCCCACCACAGCGGGATCGAGCCGCCGCAGCAGGCGGCCGTCGGTGGCGTCGTACACGACCAGCCGGTTCGCAGCGTCGTCGGCGACCAGCAGCCAGTCGCGTCCAGCGCCCTGCCAGCGCATCAGCCGCCCCGAACCCGACGGCGGATGCGCCGGGCCGAAACCTCCCAGCACGATCGCCAGCAGGCCCGCCCAGAGAACGGCGGCGGGCCACCAGGAACGAACGCGCTGGCTCGCGGGGGAATGCATGCCGGCATGCTCGCGCCGCGCCATGACAGGCGCATGACGCCTTCGCCGGCGTCAGGCCCCGCGTGGGCGCAGCGCCAATCCCAGCGCGATCCAGCCTGCCACGAAGGCGATGCCGCCGAGCGGCGTGACGACGCCGACCCAGCGCGGCGCACCCAGCGCCAGCGCATACAGGCTGCCGCTGAACAGCGCGATGCCGAACGCGAATGCGACGGTGGCGCAACGTCCCGCGCGCCCCGCGCCGAGCGCCGCCGCGAGCGCCAGCGCCAGCGCATGCCATGCGTGGTATTCCACCGCCGTGCGCCACAGCTCTCGATGGGCGGGGTCGAGCACGTCACGCAGGGCATGCGCGCCGAATGCCCCCAGTAATACCGCGCTTGCGCCGGCAATGCCGACAAGCAGGCCGGCAGCTGGCACGCCGACACGAAAGCGGACAGTTTGTCGCGGCATGCTCGGGCTCCGGAGGCAAAGGGGGCGCACAGCGAAGGGGCTGGCGTATGCTTGGGCGATCGATGCCGACGGATTCTCGCATGAAGTTCCCGCGCCTCCTGCGTCTCGCCCTGCTCCTGCTGCCGCTGGCCGGCGCCTTGCTGCTGGGCGGCTGCCACCGCGACGCGCTGCCGTTCAAGCTCACCGACATCAGCGGGCACATGCCGGACCTGCAGTTCCGGCTCACCGACGACAACGGCAAGACAGTGACCGCCGCCGACTACCGCGGCAAGGTGCTGCTGCTGTACTTCGGCTACACGCACTGCCCCGACGTCTGCCCGCTGACGCTGGCCCACCTGCACGTGGTGCTGCAGAAGCTGAGCAAGCAGGCCGACGACGTGCGCATCCTGTTCGTCAGCGTCGACCCCGCGCGCGACACGCCGGCGGTGCTGCACGCCTACGTCAACGCCTTCGACAAGCGTGCGGTGGGCCTTACCGGCAGCCCCGGCGCGATCGAGGCACTGGTCAAGCGCTATCGCGCCTCGTTCACCCGCGAACCGGGCAGCAAGGACGGCAACTACGAAGTCAGCCACAGCTCCGCGATCTACGTGTTCGACCGCGACGGCCGTGCCCGCGTGCTCTCCACACCCGGCACGCCACAGGACGACCTGGTGCACGACTTGCGCCTGCTGCTGCCCCCGGGAGCTTCCGCATGAACCGTATCGCCCTGCCCCTGCTGCTCACCGGCCTGCTCGGCGCCGGTCTCGCACATGCCGGCACCATCGCCCAGGTCGTCGCCAGCCATGCCTGGATCCGCGTGCTGCCCGGCGACCTGCCGGCCGGCGGCTACGTCGTGCTGCGCAACGACGGCGACCGGCCGGTCGCGCTGACCGGCGCCAGCAGCCCCGCCTACGGCGAAGCGATGCTGCACGAAAGCTCCCATGCGGGCGGCATGAACCGCATGACGATGATCCATGCGCTGCCGATTCCCGCCCACGGCACGCAGGCGCTGCAGCCCGGCGGTTACCACCTGATGCTGATGCACGCGAAGCAGCCGGTGCACCCCGGCGACACGGTGCGCGTGGTGCTGCAATTCGGCGATGGCGGCACGCTGCCGGTGAAGTTCCTCGCGCGCCCGGCCGGTGCGTTGAGCGACGAGGATTGAGCAACTGACTTGGCGATCGTCCCTGATCGCACGCTTCAATCGAGCACCGCCCGGCGTGGCGTCTGCCAGGTCTTGCGCGGCAGGCGGCCGCTGCGCGACAGGCGCAGCCACTGGCGCAGCGCGAGCAGGCCGCCGACGGATTCCAGCAGCGCCGCCGGCACCCAGGTGATCACGCCGCCGATCATCTGCCCGGTGAGCACGTTGAAGCTGAACGCGCGGCCGCAGATCTCGAAGATCGGGTAGAGGTCGCTGCGCGAGAACGTGACGATCGCCCCGGCCAGGATCTGCGGTGCCATCGTGATGCCCGGCGACAGCACGCGCATGCCTGCGCCCATCCGCCCCGGCGGGTGCGGCCGGTGGTCGAGGATCAGCGACCAGTAGGCGAAGCCCGAGAGCAGCATCGTCCAGTTCATGAAGCGGTAGACGCGCCAGTCCAGCATAGCCAGCGTCTGCGCCCACGGCACCAGCCAGACCAGCACGAAGAACACGAACAGCACCGAAGCCACCAGCGGCTGGAACAGCGTGCCGCCGACGACGCGCCAGGGCCGTGAACGCCGCAGCCGCTTCAGCCTGCGCACGCGCCAGCGCCGCGGCAGGCCGGCACGCAGCACGCTGGCCGGGAACGAGGCGCAGATCAGCAACGGCGCGAGGTGATGCAGCAGCAACTGCTGCAGGCGGTGCACGAAGAACTCGTGCTCGGCGTAGAAATCGAGATAGGTCTGCAGCGTGAGCCAGATGATCGCCATGCCGATCCAGAACGCCGCGCGGCGGCCGCGGCTCACGCGCACGCGCCGGCTGCCGCGCCAGTACAGCACGCAGGCCACCAGGAAGCTCGCGAGGAACACCCACGAGAACTCCCACGGCACGAACCATTTCAGCAGCGTCGCCATCAGTCCGACATGCCCGCACGCGATACCCGGCCCAGCATAGCGCCCACGGCAGCGGCGCCATTGCGACGGATTGCCGCCCGCATCACGGACGTGCTCACCGCCGCCGCCGGTTGCGCCGGGTGCGGCGCCAGCCGTACAGCAGGCCCAGCAGCGCCACCAGCGCGGGCACCACCACGATGTTGATCACCTTCAGGCGCAGACCCAGCGCGTCGATCTCGGCGTTGAGCTGGTGCTGCACGTCGCGCAGCTCCTTGTTGATAGCCAGCTGGCGCTGACGGAACTGCTCGATCTCGTGCCGCTGCTCGGTACCGATGCTGCCGGCATGGCCGCCGCCCTTGCCCGGCTGCAGCTCCTCCAGCCGCTGCCGCGTCTCGGCCAGCTCGCGCTCCAGTTCCTGCTCCTTCTGCAGGAATTTCTGGTCGGCCACGTTGCGCAGCGCCTCCACCCGGGTGAACGGCCGCTGCGAGGTGGAGCGGCCGCGGATCGACAGCAGCGCCGAGGAGCCGCTGAGATTGTCCACCAGGTTGCTGACGAACTCGCCGTTGTTCGCGAACGGCCGCATCATGACCTGGCCCAGGACGGTCTGCGGCTCCACCCACAGGCGGTCGCTGAGCAGGTCCGTGTCGGCGACCAGGATCACCTCGTCGCCGGCGGCGGAATGCGCCAGGTGGCCGGGCTGCCGCGCGCGCTCCGGGAACGCGCTGGAAAACGTGCCGCGCAGGCGCGCGGCGAGCACGTAGTTCGTGTTGTCCGGCTTGTAGCCCTGCAGCAGCAGGGCCGGGTTGTCGCTGGCCTGCAGCACCCGCTGCGTCGGCACCAGCTCGGCGTCGGAACTGCTCTGCAAGAGCGGGATCAGCCGCGTGGTCGCGTCCGGCGCCAGGTCGAAATGCCCGGTGGTGGAGAGGTCGATGCGCTGCAGGCTGGCGGTCACCACGTCGTCGTGGTTGAGCTGCTGGGCATCCAGCCCCAGCATCGCCGGATGGCTCGCGTTGGCGCCGTTCAGTTCGATGGCCAGCGCGTGCGAACGGTCCAGCACCACCTCGTGCGGGTCGTAGCGGACGCCCCAGGCCGCAAACAGCCGCGGCAGGTCGGAGCTGTGGTCGGGCAGCGCGCCGGTCGCCGGATCACCCGGCGTGTCGTCCAGCTCCGCATCCGGATCGACGAACACCACCAGGTGGCCGCCGCGCAGCACGTACTGGTCGATCGCATACAGCGCGTCCGCCGGCAGCTGCCTGGGATGGATCAGCAGCAGCACACGGATGTCCGCGCCGACCTGCTTCAGCCGATCCGGGTCGATGGTCTTCACATCGAACAGCTGGGCCAGCTGCTGCATCACCACCCAGGGCTGCTGTCCCAGCACCGGATTGCCTTCCACCGGCAGCGAGCTGATCACGCCGATGTGCGGCTTGCTGGCCTCGTTGAGTTCGTACAGCAGCTTGGCGATGTCGTATTCGAGGAACGGCTCGCGCGACGGATCGAAGAACGGGATCGCCAGCGAACGCTCGGGCGCCGCCCCCTCCATCGCCTCGCCGTCGGCGCCGGCCGGCAGCACGTTGCCGGCGAGGCCGAAGAACACCCGCTCGCCGTTGCTGCCGCCGCTGGCCGGGGTGAGCCCGGCGCCCTCGGCGCTGGCCTCGTCGTCGGAGTACGGCACCGGGTCGACCACCTGCAGCTGCACGCGCCCGTGCGAGCGTGCCGCGATCTCCCGCAGCATGTCGCGCACGCGCTGTTCGTAGCTGCGCAGCTTGGGCAGGTCGCGGGTGGCGTGCTCGGAGAAGTACAGCGTGAGCCGCAGCGGCCGCTGCAGGTGCTCCACGATCTGCAGCGTGCCCGGGCTGAGCGTGTACAGCCTGTCGGCGGTGAGGTCGATGCGGCGCGCGCGCAACCAGTGCCCGCTGCTGACGATCAGCGATACGGTCACCAGCGCCAGCAGCGCCAGCGCGGCGTACAGCCAGGCGCGCCGGCTGACGCGCAGCGGCGTGGTGAATGCGGCGGGCAGGCGCAGGCGGGCCATCTCAGCGCACCCGCTTCAGGGCGAGCAGCAGCACGCCGGCGGTGAGCCAGCCCAGCGTGCTCAGCACGAAATAGGCCAGGTCGCGCAGGTCCAGCACGCCGCGCGCGATCGCCTCGAAGTGGCGCAACATGCTGAGGTAGGCCATCGCGTTGACCAGCCGGCGCGGCAGCGCGCCGGAAAAGAAGTCGAGCACCTGCGGCTGGCCGGCGAGGATCAACAGCACGCACACCGTGGCGGTGAGCACGAAGGCCACCACCTGGCTGCGGGTGAGCGCCGACAGGCAGGCGCCGATCGCCACGAAACTGCCGGCCATCAGCCAGCTGCCGAGGTAGCCCGCGAAGATCACGCCGTTGTCGGGCGCGCCGAGGTAGTTCACGGTGAGCCAGAGCGGGAAGGTCAGCGCGAGTGCCAGGCCGATGAACAGCCAGGCGGCCAGGAACTTGCCCAGCATCGCCTGCCACAGCGCCAGCGGCAGCGTGAGCAGCAGCTCCAGCGTGCCGCCCTTGGCCTCCTCCGCCCACATGCGCATGGTGACCGCGGGCACCAGGATCAGGTACAGCCAGGGATGCACCGCGAAGAACGGCTGCAGGTCGGCCTGCCCTCGCTCGTAGAAATCGCCCGTGTAGAACGTGAGGATGCCCGCCAGCACCAGGAAGATGACCAGGAACACCCAAGCCATCGGGGTGACGAAGAAACTGCGCAGCTCGCGCCGCATCACCGCGCCGACCGGGCTCATGCAGCGTCCCCCGCGTCGTCCTGCGCGGTGGTGATCTGGCGGAACACCTCGTCCAGCCGGCCGCGCTCGAGCTGGATCTCGGAGACTTCCAGTCCCTGCTCGCGCAGCAGCTGCTCCACCGGTTCCAGGATGCGCACGCCAGGCCGCGGAAACACCGTGATGCGGCCGTCCAGCGGGTCCACCTCGATCGCGGCCACCTGCGGCAGCCGCCCAAGCATCTCCTGCGACACGCCGCTGCCGGGCGCACTGAACGACACCGCGCCGTGGTAGCGCGAGCGCGCCTCCAGCTCGGCCGGCGTGGCGTCGGCCAGCAGCCGGCCGCGCGCGACGATCACCACGCGGTTGCACAGTGCGTGCACCTCCTCCAGCAGGTGGGTGGAGATCAGGATCGTGCGTTCGCGCGCCATCGCGTCGATCAGGCGGCGCACCGTGTGCTTCTGGTTCGGGTCGAGGCCGTCGGTGGGTTCGTCCAGCATCAGCACCGGCGGGTCGTGCAGGATCGCCTGGGCCAGGCCCACGCGCCGGCGCAGGCCCTTGGAGAGCGTGTCGATGCAGGTCTCCAGCACGTCCTCCAGCTGCAGCCAGCCCACCACCTCGTCGAAGCGGCGCCGCCCCACTTCGGCGGTGAGCCGGCGCATGCGCGCGATGAACACCAGGAACTCGCGCACCGTCATCTCGCCATAGCTGGGTGCGCCCTCGGGCAGATAGCCCAGCGCACGGCGCGCGGCCAGCGGCTCGCGCTGCACGTCGTGACCGCAGACCCGCGCGGTGCCGCTGGTGGGTGCGAGGAAGCCCGCGATCATGCGCATCGCGGTGGACTTGCCCGCGCCGTTGGGGCCGAGCAGCCCCAGCACCTGCCCCGGCTCGGCGCGGATGCTCAACGCGTCCACCGCGGTGAGATGGCCGTAGCGGCGGGTGAGTCGTTCGGTCTCGATCATGGATGGGCGGGCGGCGAAATCATCTGCAATGTACCGCATGCAGGCGGGAAGGTTCCGGCGTATCGACACGGCAACGGTACGGCGGAGCGCCGTTCCACCCGCCCGCCGAGATGGCGCGCAGCGATCTGCGCCACAAAAAAGCCCCTCCGGAGAGGGGCCTTTCGATGGAGCGGCGGACGGGACTCAGCTGCTGGCGGGATCCGCCGCCGTACTCGCGGGCGCCGGTGCGCTGCCGGCGGCGGCCGGGCCTTCCACTTCCAGCGTCGGCTGCTTGATGCCGGCGGCCTGCTCCGGGGTCTGCTCCGGCGCGTTGGTGATCGGCAGGTAGACGTCGAATTCGGCGTAGCTGGTGATGTTGCCCTGCGCGTCCTTCACCTCGGGCTTGGCGAGGATGTCGTACATGCGGTTCACCACGTCGTCGAACTTGTAGCCGTGGGTCAGCGCGTAGGCCTTCAGCATGTCGCGCGTCTGCGGTACGCCGGCGGCGGTGCCGTTCCACACGCCTTCCAGCGCGGGGCCGCCGAACGCCAGGGTCGCGCGCACGTCGCCGTCGACGACCAGGCGGCCGAACTTGTCGTGGTCGCCGGGCTTCAGCGTGGCCGCCTCGGCCGGGGCCGCGGCGGTGCCGGCATCGGCCGGCGCGCTGCCCAGGGCGGGCGGCGTGGGCGTGGTGAGCTGCTGGGTCTGGCCGTTGACGTTGACGGTGCTGGAGTCGATCGGCATGGCCACGTCGAAGGTGTACGTGGTATCGCCGTAGTTGGTGGTGAAGATGATGCGCGGGCCGGTGACGTTCACGCCCAGCTTCTTCGCCGTCGCCTGGATCTGCGCCACCGCCTTGTCGACGGTGTCGGCCAGGCCCTCGATGCCGTCCTTGCGCTGGATCGACGCCGGCACCAGCAGCACCGGGGTCTGCTCGGTCTGGCGGATGTACGGGATCAGGTCGCCGTAGCTCACGTTCGGCACCGAGGCCAGCACGTTCTGCAGGTTGTTCAGGCCGAACTCGATGAACGAGTCGGGGTCGCCGTGGATGTACAGGTTGGCGAAGCGGTTCACCAGGTTCCAGCCGTACTTCACGTCATACGACCAGGTGACGTTGGTGAGCTGGTTGCGGCTGCCCTGGCGCTCCAGGTCGAGGGTGAAGGTCTTGTCGTAGCCCTTCCAGCCGTTGTCCAGGTCCCACACGATCTTCGCGGTCTTGGCGGTGCCGTCGACCTTGTTGAAGTCAGGGGTGGCGCTGTCGATGGTCAGCGAGCCGTTGCCGACGCGGGGATCGCTGCTGCTCCAGCTCACCTCGGCGCCGGGGCCGAAGGCCTTGCCGGAGTAGCTGTACTTGAGCTGCGGGTCGTACGAGTTCAGCACGGAGAACTCGGGCAGGCGACGGAAGTTCGAAAGCACGTCGTAGACCTGGCGCATGTCCTTGCCGACCACCAGCGAGCGCTCGATGTGGCCGCTGCCCGGCATGACCACCGCGGCCAGCACGCCGATGCCGACGACGATGGCCAGCGCCATGAGAAATTCAAGAACACGAACACGCATCATTCCAGGGTCTCCGAGCGTCTGTTACGCGGTACTCAGGTGTTGCCCCAGCCTTCGCGCGAGCCTTGGCAATGGCTCGATCGCGGGGAGATGACCGGGGGTCGGCAAGCGCCGAAGGACCGGATGTTACTTGCTCGTGCGCCGGAACGCCATCGGGTTCCGGCGAGCCGTATGGACGGCCGCAAGGCCTTGTCGCGACAGGCTTGCCGGCCCGCGACGGACGTTGCGCCGCAGCATCCGCGGGCGCATGGAAGCGCAGCCCCGCGGCGCGCTCAGACGATGCCCAGCTCCAGCGCCTTCAGCACGGCGCGGGTGCGGTCGCGCACGCCCAGCTTGGAGAGGATGTTGGAGACGTGGTTCTTCACCGTGCCCTCGGCCACCTTCAGCGAGTTGGCGATCTCCTTGTTGGAGTAGCCGCCGGAGAGCAGGCGCAGGATCTCGGTCTCGCGCTCGGTCAACGGGTCGGGCTGCTCCAGGCTGGTGAACTGGTTCTGCATGCGCCCCACCCCGGCCAGCAGGCGCTGGGTGACCATCGGCGCCACCAGCGAGCCGCCGGCGGCCACGGTGCGCACCGCCTCCACCAGTTGCTCCAGCGACACGTCCTTCAGGAGATAACCCCGCGCACCGGCTTTCAGGCCCTGCAGCACCAGCTGGTCGTCGTCGAAGGTGGTGAGGATGATGGTGGGCGGCAGCTCGTTGCGCGCACCGAGCGCCTGCAGCACCTCCAGCCCGCTCATGTTCGGCATGCGCAGGTCCAGCAGCACCACGTCGGGCTTGACGCGCGGAATCTCCTGCACCGCCTGTGCGCCGTCGGCGCACTCGGCCACCACGCGGATGTCCTGGGCCAGATCGAGCAGCGAGCGCACGCCCTGGCGCACCAGGTTCTGGTCGTCGACGAGACAGACGGAAATCATCGCGGATCCTCGAAGCGGTCGTCGTTCCGGCACGCCGGCGAACGACAAGGGGAACAGTGCGGCGTCCGAACCGCCGCATTCTGGCATGCGGGAAGCGCACGGCGCGAACTCATAGTGCGCATCAGGGCACACTCAGCGCCGGCGGCTCGGTCCGCGAGGGCGCATGCGCCAGCTCCGGCTGCTCGCCCAGCGGCAGCCGAACGGTCAGCGAGAAGCCCTCGCCCGGCGCGGTATCCAGCACCATGCTGCCGCCGAACTCGGCCAGCCGTTCGCGCATGCCGGACAGGCCGTTGCCCGCCGCCGGCTGCGCGGCGCCGCGGCCGTCGTCGCGCGCATGCAGGCCCAGCAGGCTCGGCCCGGCATAGGCGAAGGTCAGCCACAGGTTGCGCGCGCCGGCGTGGCGCGCGGTGTTGGTGATGATCTCCTGCGCACAGCGCAGCAGCACCTGCGCACGGCGCGGGTCCTCCACGCTGAAGCGCGGTGGCATCGTCACGTGCACGTAAAGCCCCGGCACGCCCTCGGTGAGACTGCGCAGCGCCTGGGTGAGGTCGATCGCGTCGTCCTGGCGCAACTCGCTCACCGCTTCGCGCACGTCGGCCAGCAGATGCTTGGCGGTGGTCTGCGCCTTGCGCACGTGCGTGCCGGCGTCCTCGTTGCAGACGTGGCTGGCCACTTCCAGGTTGAGGCTCAGCGCGGTGAGATGGTGGCCGATCAGGTCGTGCAGCTCGCGCGCGATGCGCATCCGCTCGGCCAGCCGGCTGGACTCGGCCAGCAGCGCGCGGGTGGCGCGCAGTTCGGAGTTGAGCCGGCGCAGCGCCTCGCGCTCCTCGGTCTGCCGGCTGGCCACCACCGAGGCGATGAACGCCAGCGCGCAGATGCCCAGGTAGATGATGGTCTGCAGCGCGGCCTGGCCGAAGCTGTGGCCGAACTCGGGGAAGTGCACGAACACCGCCACCAGACTGGCGTTCTGCAGCACGATGCAGAACACGCCCAGCCAGAACGGCAGCAGCCACGGCAGCACCACGGCCGTCACCGCAAACAGCATCGCGACCAGGCCGCTGTGGCTGTACCAGCCTACCGCCACCGCCGCGGCGCTCATCACCAGCACGCCCAGCAGGCGCACGCCCACGTAGCGGCGCGATCCGAGGTCGTAGGTCACGGCCCAGTACAGCAGGCCGAACATCAGGTAGCACAGCGTCCAGACCAGCAGCGAGAACCCGGGTCGATGCAGCTGATTCAGGCGATCGGACGCCCACTGCGTCAGCAACGGCGTGCCCACGCACAGATAGGTGAACAATCCGGCGAAGCGCAGCAGCCGGATATGGCTGAAATTGACCTGGGGCATGCCCCACATGATTGGACACGCGCCCGGCGCGCGCAATCCGTGGAAAGTCATGCCTGCCAAAAGGCACAGGCTCCGCGTTTTACGGGGTCTTTACATCCCGCATCGCGAGGTGTGCGGGTGGCGGGTGCGTGCCATAATGCGCCATTGCCGCGAGGCCATGCCGGCCTCGGCCCACTCCATCCCTGCGGAGCAACGAATGGCCCTTGCCATCCGCGACGTCAGCGAGCACGACCTCGACGCCGTGCTGGCCCTCAACAACGCCGCCGGTCAATCCATCATCGTCCTCGACGCCGCGCAGCTGCGCTACTTCTTCGAGCGCGCCGACTACTTCCGCGTCGCCGAGATCGACGGCCACGTCGCCGGCTTCCTGATCGCGCTGCGCGAAGGCGGCGACTACCACAGCCCCAACTACCGCTGGTTCAGCGAACGCTACCCCGCGTTCGTGTACATCGATCGCATCGTGATCGCCAACGCCTACCGCCGCCACGGCCTCGGCCGCATCTTCTACTGCGACGTCACCAGCTACGCCGAGGTGCGCGTGCCGCTGCTGGCCTGCGAGGTGTTCCTGGAGCCGCGCGACGACGTGGTCGTGCTGTTCCACGGCACCTACGGCTTCCAGGAAGTGGGTCAGCAGCGCATGGGGCCGAAGGGTCGCCAGGTGAGCCTGCTCGCCAAGGAGCTGCCCAGCTACGCCTACGTGCGCGAAACCTGGCTCGACCACGGCGGCCTGCCGGATCTTCCCTGGCTGGCCGAGCGTCAGCGCCCGACGCTGACCGCGCAACCGCGCCGGCAAGCCGGGGAGCGCCACGCATGACCGCCACACTGGACGCCACCGACGCCTGCGACCTGCGCTTCGGCCAGGTGGGCATAGCCAACGTGCGCATCAAGCGCGTGGACGCCGCCGCGCTCTGCGAGGAACTGGAGCGCCGCGTGCGCTCCGCGCCGCAGCTGTTCGCCCGCGCCGCCGTGGTGCTGGATCTCAGTCACCTGCTGCACCTGCCCGACGACGGCGCGGTCGACGCGCTGCTGGAGGCGGTGCGCAGCGCGGGCATGCTGCCGGTGGGCCTGGCCTACGGCACCAGCGAGACCGAGGCGCTGGCGCGGCGCATGGGCCTGCCGCTGATCGCCAAGTTCCGCGCCGCCTACGAGCCGGCCGACGGCCACGCCGCGACGGCCGCCACGCCCGAACCGGCCGTCGCGCCGGTGCACGAGCCGGCCGAACCCGCGCACGAGCGGACGCAGGGGACGCTGCACCACGACGGCACCGTGCGCTCGGGCCAGCAGGTCTATGCACGCGACCGCGACCTCGTGGTCACCGGCGCCGTCGCCAACGGCGCCGAGGTGATCGCCGATGGCGACATCCACGTCTATGGCGGCCTGCGCGGCCGTGCCATGGCCGGCGCCCAGGGCGACACCGACGCACGCATCTTCGTGCACGACTTCCGCGCCGAGCTGGTGGCCATCGCCGGCCACTACCGCGTGTTCGAACAGATTCCGAAAGACCTCGAAGGCCAATCCGTGCGATGCTGGCTGGAAGGGGAAAAACTGCTGCTGGCCCGCCTGTGACCGGCCTCGGCTGCCGCAACAACCACAACGACAAGAACGTTCCCGGGAGATGGTTCCTTGACTGCTGAAATCATTGTTGTCACCTCGGGCAAGGGCGGCGTCGGCAAGACCACGACCAGTGCCTCGCTCGCCACCGGCCTGGCGATGGCCGGCAAGAAGGTCGCGGTGATCGACTTCGACGTCGGCCTGCGCAACCTCGACCTGATCATGGGCTGCGAGCGCCGCGTGGTGTACGACTTCGTCAACGTCGTGCACGGCGAGGCCACCATCAAGCAGGCCCTGATCAAGGACAAGCGCCACGAGAACCTGTTCGTGCTGGCCGCCAGCCAGACCCGCGACAAGGACGCGCTGACCCAGGAAGGCGTCGAGAAGGTGCTCGACGACCTCTCCAACGACGGCTTCGACTACATCGTGTGCGACTCGCCCGCCGGCATCGAGAAGGGTGCGCACCTGGCGATGTACTTCGCCGACCACGCCGTGGTGGTGGTAAACCCGGAAGTCTCCTCGGTGCGCGATTCCGACCGCATCCTCGGCCTGCTCGCCAGCAAGACCCGGCGCGCCGAGCGCGGCGAGAGCGCGATCAAGCAGCACCTGCTGCTGACCCGCTACAGCCCGGTGCGCGTGGCCAGCGGCGACATGCTGAGCGTGAAGGACGTCGAGGAGATCCTCGGCATCAATGTGGTCGGCGTGATCCCGGAATCGGAGCAGGTGCTGGCCGCCTCGAATTCGGGCGTGCCGGTGATCCTCGATGCGAATTCGCACGCCGGCCAGGCCTACAGCGACACCGTGGCCCGCATCCTCGGTGAGGAACGCACCCTGCGTTTCCTCGACGCACCGAAGAAAGGTTTCCTGCAACGCGTGTTCGGAGGCTGACCCGATGGGCATTCTCGACTTCCTGAAGCGCAAGCCCGAGCCCACCGCCGGCCTCGCCAAGGAACGCCTGCGCATCATCGTGGCGCAGGAGCGCTCCACCCGCGGCGCGCCGGACTACCTGCCGCTGCTGCGCAACGAATTGCTCGAAGTCATCAAGAAATACGTCCACGTCGACATCGAGGCGATCAACATCAACGTCGAACGCGACAGCGGGCACGAAGTGCTGGAACTGTCGGTGGCGTTGCCCGAAGGCAAGGCCGCGGCCACGCCCGCCACCTGAGCGCCCTGCCGCCGCGGCCCGCCGGGGCGGCACCATCCATGTCCGATACCACTTCTGCCCCCGGCGTGCTGCGCCTCGCCGATATCGGCGACGCCGCGCCAGCCGCGCTGCTCGCCCGCCACGGCCTCGCGCTGCGCCGCGTGGCCGACGGCGCGCCGATTCCCGGCAGCTACTGGGGCGACGACGAGGCCGGCATCATCGGCCACATCGTGTACGCGCGCGACGACACGCCGGTGCACTCGCTGTTGCACGAAGCCTGCCATCTGATCGTGCTGCCGCCGGAGCGCCGCGCCACCGTGCACACCGACGCCACCGACTCCATCCCGGAAGAGGACGCCGCCTGCTACCTGCAGATCGTGCTGGCCGACGCCCTGCCCGGCGTGGGCCGCGCGCGGCTGATGGCCGACATGGATGCCTGGGGCTACAGCTTCCGGCTCGGCTCCACCCGCGCGTGGTTCGAGCAGGACGCGGAGAACGCGCGGCAATGGCTGGTCGAACGCGGCCTGCTCGCGCCCGGCGGCGGGCCTCCCGCGCCGGTCGACGCCGCGCTGCGCACCGGCTGACATTCCCACCTCATCACCCTGCAGGCCCGCCGTGGCGCGACCCCCGCACGACTCCTTCGACCTCGACCACCTGCGCCGCCGCGCGGCGCGCGGCCTGATGCGGCTGCTGTTCGGCAAGCCCGCCGAGCCCAGCGGCGAGCCGCTGCCGCGGCGTGGCATCCAGCGCATCCTGGTCTGCCACATCAGCCACACCTTGGGCAACGCGCTGCTGCTCACCCCGCTGCTGCAGGAACTGGAAGCCACCTGGCCCGGCGCCGAGATCGACATCATCACGCGCAGCCAGGCCGGCCGCGAACTGTACTGCCACTACGACCGCGTCGGCCAGGTGTTCCAGCTGCCCGCGCACGGCTTCGGCCATCCGCGCCAGTGGCTGCGCGGATTGCGCGGCATGCGCCGCGCGCATTACGACCTGGCGATCGACGTCGACCCACAATCGCAGACCGGCCGCCTGCTGCTGCTGAAGGCGCGCGCCACCTGGACGCTGGGCTTCAGCGGGTCGAAGAAGAGCGGCAGCGTGACGCACGCGGTCGAGGTGCCCGAGCATGTGCAGAGCAAGGGCCAACGCCCGGTATACCTGCTGCGCCAGGCGCTGGGCACCACCACCGAGGCCGGCTATCCCGTGCCGGACATCCGTCTCGACGAGGCCGAACGCGCCCGCGGCCGGCGCGTGCTGGAGCGCGTGCTTGCCGCCGCGCCCGCCGACCCGCAGCAGCGCAAGACCATCGGCGTGTTCGCCAACGCCACCGGCCCCAAGCTGCTCGGCGCGGACTGGTGGAACCCGCTGCTCGCGACGCTGGAACAGCTGCGCCCGGATTGCCGGCTGGTGGAGATCGTGCCGATGTCCGGCCGCTCCATGCTCGATTCGCGCTACCCCGGCTACTTCTCCACCGACCTGCGCCAGCTCGGCGCCGTGCTCGCCAGTCTCGACGGCTACTTCAGCCTCGACTGCGGCATCATGCACCTGGCCTGCGCCTCGCGCGTGTCCACGCTGGGCATCTTCACCACCACCCGCGCCGACGAGTGGGGTCCCTATGGCCCCGGCAACCACGTGATCCACGCCTACGGCCTCGCGCCCGAGGCGGTGGCGCGCGAGCTCGCCGCCCACCTCTGAGCCCGCCGCGCCGCGTGCGCCACGGCACTGCGCGCAGGCACGGTGCTGCGCTAGGCTTCGCGCGTTGCCGTGCCGGCATGCGGCGCGGCCCATCTCGCCATGGGGAACCATCGATGAAGCCGCTCACCCGGATCGCCTGCGCCATTGCCCTCGCCCTGCCGCTGGGCGGCGCCGCGCTCGCCGCGCAAACCGCATCTGCGGTCGCCGCCACCACCTCCGCCGCAACCTCGCCCGCCGACCAGGCCTTCATGCGCCTGGCCGACCAGTACTTTGACAGTTACTACTTCCCCGCCAATCCCAGCATCGCCACCAGCGACGGCCTGCACGCCTGGGACGGCAAGCTGGAGGACTACTCCCGCGCCGGCGTCGACGCCAACGTCAAGGCGCTGAGGCAGTGGGAAGCGCGCGTCGCCGCGGTGGACCCGAAGACGCTGGGCGAATACGTGCAGGGCGACCGCGAGCTGGTGCTCAACAACATCCGCAGCACCCTGCTCACGCTGCAGACCATCCGGCCGTGGCAGAAGAACCCCGACAGCTATTCCAGCGGCATCACCAGCAGCGCGTTCACCCTGATGGAGCGCAAGTTCGCACCGCCGGAGACGCGCCTGCGCGCGCTGATCGCCCGCGAGAAGCAGATGCCCGCCGTGCTGGCGGATGCGCGCCGGAACCTCGACAACCCGCCGAAGATCTATACGCAGATCGCGCTGGAACAGCTGCCCGGCCTGGTGGCCTTCTTCCGGCACGACGTGCCCGCAGCCTTCGCCGACGTCACCGACGCGGACCTCAAGCAGCAGTTCGCCGCCAGCAACGGCGCGGTGATCAAGGCCCTGCAGGACTACCAGCAGTGGCTGAAGACCGACCTGCTGCCGCGCTCGCATGGCGACTTCCGCATCGGCGCGCAGGCCTACCGCGACAAGCTGAAGTACGACGAGATGGTCACCCTGCCGCTCGACCGCCTGATCGCCATCGACACCGCGGACATGCGTGCGAACCAGCAGCAGTTCGCCAGGGTGGCGCACGAACTCGACCCGAGCAAGACGCCGCAGCAGGTGCTGGCCGAGCTCGCCGCCGACCACCCCGCGCCGGACCGGCTGCTGGCCGTGTTCCGCGGCAGCCTCGACAAGCTGGTCGATTTCATCAGGCAGCGGCACATCATCTCGGTGCCCTCCGACGTGCGGCCCATCGTGGAGGAAACGCCGCCGTTCATGCGCGCTACCACCTTCGCCTCGATGGACACCCCCGGGCCCTACGAGACGGTGGCGAAGGAGGCCTACCTCAACGTCACCCTGCCCGAGCCGTCGTGGAGCAGGCAGCGCACCGACGAGTTCATGGCGCAGTTCAGCTACCCGGTGATCAACAGCGTGGCCACGCACGAGGCCTATCCCGGCCACTACATCCAGTTCCTGTGGATGCACCGCCTGCACGATCGCGTGCGCAAGCTGCTCGGTGCGAACACCAACGTGGAAGGCTGGGCGCACTACAGCGAACAGATGATGCTGGACGAAGGCCTGGCGCAATACCTCTACCCGCACGACCGCCGCCAGCAACTGCTGCTGCGCCTCGGCCAGCTGCAGGACGCGTTGCTGCGCAACGCGCGCTTCATCGTCGGCATCAAGCTGCACACCGGCCAGATGACCATGGCGCAGGCGGTGGATTTCTTCGTGAAGGAAGGCTACCAGTCGCGCGCCGTGGGCGAGGTGGAAACCAAGCGCGGCACCAGCGACCCCACCTACCTGTACTACACGCTGGGCAAGCTGGAGATCCTCAAGCTGCGCGCCGACCTGGAGAAGAAGCAAGGCAAGGACTTCAACCTCGAACGCTTCCACGACGCCTTCATGCAGCAGGGCTTCGCACCGATCGCGATCGTGCGCAAGGCGATGCTGGGGGACGATTCGCCGGTGCTGTGACGCGGCGTGCGGTCCGCGCCCGGTCGTGCGCCGGGCGCGCGACCGGAACATCCCGCCGGATTCCGAATTTCCCGCACGCCCTGACCCGACGTTTCGATGGCCGCGGCCGCGTGCCGCCACGGGGGACGACATGAGCACACGCAGGCTGGTCGTGCTGTTCGACGGCACCTGGAACAAGCCCGAATCGAACACCAACGTGGAGCGCCTGCGCCGGCTGATCGCGCCCCGCGACGCGGTGGGCATCGAGCAACACGTGGAATACATCCCCGGCGTGGGCGTGAGGCCCGGCATGGCCCACCTGCTCGGCGGCGCGTTCGGCTACGGCCTGTCCGGCAACGTGAAGGACGGCTACCGCTGGCTCTGCCGGCAATGGCAGCCCGGCGACCAGATCTGGCTGTTCGGCTTCAGCCGCGGCGCCTACAGCGCGCGCAGCCTCGGCGGACTGATCCGCAAGTGCGGCCTGCTGCGTCGTGCGGCCGGCGACGCCGTCGCCGAGGACGCCATCACGAGCGCCTACGCGTTCTACCGCGACACCGGGGTCAAGCCGGGCGACGCCGCCGCCGTAGCGTGGCGCGCCGCGCGCTCGGCGGAAACGGACATCCATTTCATCGGCGTGTGGGACACCGTCGGCGCACTGGGCATTCCCGACACCGCCTCGTGGTTTCCGTTCGCCCGCGCACACTACCGGTTCCACGACACCGAGCTCAGCCGCATCGTCAAGCACGCCTACCAGGCGCTGGCGCTGGACGAGCATCGCGCCGACTTCGCGCCCGCCAAGTGGACGCGCAACCCAGCCACGCTCCCCCCCGGCGAATCGCCCACCGCGAAGAAGGCCGAGCAGATCGAGGTGGAGCAGCGCTGGTTCGTGGGCGCGCACGCCGACGTGGGCGGCGGCAACGACCACGACGGCGCCGGCCGCGTGCCCGACCTGCTACCGGAGCTGCCACTGGCCTGGCTGCAGCACAAGGCGATGGCGGCTGGGCTGTCCTTCACCGAACCCTGCACGCCGCCGCCCGACGCCGACCGCGGCGTGCCGCGCGACTCCTACGGCGAGTTCATGCACGGCGTCTACAAGCTGTTCAAGCCGCCGTTCAACCGCGTGATCGGCGGCGGCGTCAACGAGACCGTGGACGCGTCGGTGTGGCAGCACGCGCGCCTCGCCGGCGGCTACCGCTCTCCCACACTGGAGCAGGCGCTGCGCGGCGACGTGATCGCCGCGCCGCCCGGCGTGGCGTGAACCGGCGCGCTTGACCGTCGCCCCCGCGCATCGGCTAGCATCCCGGTTCATGAGGGAGATGGCATGCCTCCCGTCTCCCGCGTCCCGGGAGACGAACCGCCCCACCCTGCACGGCGCAGGGGCTGATGATGCCTGCACCACCGGCTTCCGGCGGCGCAGGCGTGCCTGTCGTCGCGGACACCACGTTTCGCGGACAGGAGACGCTACACGTGAACCTCAACGGATTCATCGCGGTCGGCCTCGGCGGCGCCATCGGCTGCTGGATACGCTGGCTGCTCGGCAGCACGCTCAATGGGATCTTTCCCACCGTGCCGCTGGGCACCCTGGCCGCCAACCTGCTGGGCGGCTTCATCATGGGCTGCATGATGGGCATCTTCGAGCATTTCCAGACGCTGCCGCGGGAACTGCAGCTGTTCGTGCTCACCGGCTTCCTCGGCGGGCTCACCACCTTCTCCACCTTCTCGGCCGAAGCCGACACCCTGCTGCTGCGCCAGCAGTACCTGTGGTTCGGCGCCCACGTGGCCATGCACCTGGTCGGCACGCTGGGCATGACGATCGTGGGCATCGCGCTCACCCGCGGCCTGCTGCGGCACTGAAACGGAGACCGCCGACATGAGCACGGAAACCCTGATCGACGGCGTGCAGTTGCGCTTCTACGTGCACATGCACGCCCGCCACGACGGACTGCTGGTCTCCGAATGGCTGCTGGAACTCGCCAAGCGGCACAAGCTGGGCGGCGGCTCGGTGTTCCGCGCCATCGCCGGCTTCGGCCGCCACGGCGTGCTGCACCAGGAAGCCTTCTTCGAACTGGCCGGCGACCTGCCGGTGGCAGTGGAATTCCTGCTGCGCGAGAGCGAGGCGGAAACCCTGCTGCAGCTGGTGCGCGACGCCGGCGTGGAACTGGTGTACGCCCGCATCCCGGCGCGCTTCGGCGTGCTGCGCCACGAGGACGACCGATGAGCCAGGATTCGCTGAAGGAGCGCGCCAACGACCTGCTGCAGCACGCCGGCATCCGCATCGGCGGCGACGCGCCCACCGACATCCGCGTGCACGACGAGCGCCTCTACGCCCGCGTGTTCGCGCACGGCTCGCTGGGCCTGGGCGAGGCCTACATGGACGGCTGGTGGGATGCGGGCGACCTGCCCGGCTTCATGACGCGGCTGCTCACCTCGCACCTGGACGAACACCTCAAGACCCTCGACACCCTGATCGCCCACCTCAGGGCCCGTTTCGTCAACCTGCAGCGCGGCGACCACGCCTTCGAGATCGGCAAGGCACACTACGACCTCGGCAACGACCTGTTCCAAGCCATGCTGGGCAAGCGGCTGGTGTACTCCTGCGGCTACTGGGCCGGGGCCGGCAACCTCGACGACGCGCAGGAGGCGAAGCTCGACCTGGTCTGCCGCAAGCTGCGCCTGCAACCCGGCCAGCGCGTGCTCGACATCGGCTGCGGCTGGGGCGAGGCGCTGAAGTACGCCGCGGAGAAGTACGGCATCAGCGGCGTGGGCATCACCGTGTCCGAACAGCAGGCGGCTTTCGCCCGCGGGCTGTGCAAGGGCCTGCCCATCGAGATCCGCCTGCAGGACTACCGCGAAGTCGACGAAGCGTTCGACGCGGTGTACTCCATCGGCATGTTCGAGCACGTCGGCGGCAAGAACTACCGCGCCTACTTCGAGACCGTCCGGCGCTGCCTGAAGCCGGAGGGCCTCTCCGTGCTCCACTGCATCGGCAGCAACGGCACGCCTGCGCAGCCCGATCCGTGGATCGAGAAGTACATCTTCCCGAACTCGATGATCCCGGCGATGAGCCAGGTCGCCAGCGCGCTGGAGAACCTGTTCGTGGTCGAGGACTGGCACAACTTCGGCACCGACTACGACCGCACGCTCACCGCCTGGCGTGCCAACTTCGACGCTGCCTGGCCCGGGTTGTCGAAAAGCTACGACGAACGCTTCCGCCGCATGTGGCACTACTACCTCGCCGCCTCCGCCGCCGTGTTCCGCAGCCGCCGCGACCAGCTGTGGCAGCTCACGCTGAGCCCCGAGGGCGTGCCGGGCGGGTACCGCGTGCCGCGCTGAGCCGGTGCCGCGGACCCGGAGTTCCCGTAACCCAGATGCCACGCACCGCACGGCCCGGCGGGACGTATGTATCCGCTTTTCCGGAGCAATAAAAGATATCCACCCCGTTTCGTGCGATACGCAATCCGGCGTGCCTGCAAGGGGGCATGCAGTCGGGCTGCACAAGTGCCTCTTGCGCATGACGTTCCGCGCTTGACACCGCTGCTGACAGGGGAAGAGCATGGCTTGCATATGCCTCGATGCGGGGTCTGCTAAGCGTTAGTTTGCACACCATGACCGAGGCAGAGACCAACATACGAGAATCACTCCTCAGTACGCTTTTGTTTCTTGCTTCGGAAACTCAGCAACGCGAATTCGCTGCAAAGGTCTTCTACGCTTCCTACAGCGACGAGTTTGCCTCCTGGTGGTTCGACACGTTTTGTCCGGACGAGCCCAGCGCGCTGCATATGTTTAGCGAGGTGCAGCTAGCAACTCTTCGGTCATTCTCAGCAACCTTCGACCGCAATCTTGCGGAACTTCGTGACGGTGAACGCACCATCGAGCAGCTACTACAGGAACCAAGGTGGCAAAGTATCGTCACCAGTTCACGTACCACCTTGGCTCAACTCGTCGGTGCAATCTAACCATTCGTTCAAGGCGGACGGCTACGCCGCCGCTTAATTCCAGCGTTAGATGTTCTCTGTGTGGACTGGGGCAACAGATGGGAAACCCAAATAAACTCGGGCGCGCGCTTTTCCTTACCGCGACGTTCGCGCTTTTGGCTTTCGCTGCAGCTTGCCTTTTCTACGGGGGCAACAATTTTGTAATCCATGGCGTTGGCCTACTTGCGATATTCGCGCCCCTTGCACTCGGTCGGCGATCGCGGACGTTGCCGGCTTCTCCGGAAGTGCGCGCAATGCAAAGTGCTTGGGCCCTTAAGCCATGGCACTGGCTAGTTGGGCTTGTACTTATTGTCTGTGTGGGGGCAGCGCTCGCGTGGCTTTACTGGGCTTCCACGGTTCCTGGCTACAAAGGCGCGGCGCCCGTGTACGCCTTTGCAGACGCTGCCTTGGTTTGCGGCGGTTGGTGGGCTGGGCTATTTGCGCGGTGGTTAAGCCGTTGACGCACTCGCCAACATCTGGCACATCCAGCATCTCGTTCAAGGCGGACGGCTTCGCCGCCGCTTAACTCGAGCATTACGCCACTACAGCTGGGAGGGATGCCATGGGTCTTGAGCTACGAATGGTCGGCTATAGCGCTTTGCTTGGCTTCGCTCAAATCGTTCTTGCGTCGCACACGGCGAGCTTCCAAAGAGGCTACGACTGGACCGCCGGCCCCAGGGAGGGGGCCGTGCCACCTCTCACCGGAGCAGCACACCAATTTGCTCGTGTCTCAGCCAATTTTCTCGAAACTTTCCCGATCTTTGCCGCCCTTGCACTGGCCGCACATGTCGCAAATCGGGAGGGACCATTAACTTCCTGGGGAGTGCAACTCTACTTTTGGTCCCGACTGGCATATGCCCCACTCTACCGCGTTCGCTTGGTACGCTCCTTGGTTTGGAACGTCTCTGCCGCGGGCATGATCTTGATTGCTGCTGCTCTGCTTTGGCCTGTTCAATAAAACGGGCGGCCTAACAATTCAGATCCACCGCCCACTGGCTGTGCCAGCGGCCGGCGCCTTAACTCCAGTGTCAGGCTGCACAACATGAAATTCAGCGATCTTCAAAAATCAGCGCTGCACCTGAATGACCTCTACGAGCAGCTTGAGATCAAGAGGTGGGGGCGCGTCTGGAGTACAGAAGAACTTGCGCTTGGCTTCGTGGGGGACGTAGGCGACCTGGCCAAATTGATCCAGGCGCACTCGGGCGTTCGGGATATTGACGACTGCAAAGCGAAACTCGGTCATGAGCTTTCGGACTGTTTGTGGTCCATTATTGTCCTGGCAAACAAGTGCGGAATTGACCTGCAGGCGGAGTTTGCCAGAAACACCGAAGAGCTGGTTGTGCATGTATCTGGCGAACTCGGCAAGTAACCGACAGCCGCCTGGCGGCTCGGCCGGGCGAACGCGGGCGCCGCGCGCCGCCTGACTCCAGCATCAGCCGCATGAATTCCAGCCCCAGCGATCACACCCCTACTCGCATGCCTCCCACTCGACCCGGCCAGCCATTCGCCACCACCGCTCGCTGGATCGCCGCTGCGCGTGCGAGGGAGACTCGCCGTACCGACTGCCTGTTTTCGGATCCGTATGCGGAGCTGTTCGCCGGCGAGGCCGGCCACGCCATGCTGGCGCGCTCCGAGCAGGCTGCCGGCGGCGAGAACCGTTTCCTTCCCGTTCGCACCCGCCATTTCGACGACGCGCTCCTCGCAGACATGCAACAGCGCAGCCAGGTCGTCCTGCTCGGCGCGGGTTATGACACTCGCGCCTATCGCCTGCCGCTGCCGGTTCACGCGTGCGTCATCGAACTCGACCGTGCGGAACTGCTTGCAGAAAAGGAGGCTGCGCTGAACCGGCACGGAGCTCACCCCCGGTGCGACCGACGCACGGTCTCCGCAGACCTGGCCGGCGACTGGGCATCCGCTCTGCTTGCGTCCGGATATGACCGGGCGCGACCAACGACATGGATTGCCGAAGGCGTCCTGTTCTACCTTCCGACAGCGAGCGTCTCGGCGTTGCTGCGCGACGCTCGTGCATGCTCAGCTGCGGGAAGCCTGTTTCTGGCCGATGTGTTTGGGACCGGACTGCTGGCAACGCCGGCGATGCAGGGGTACCTGCAGTGGCTCAAGCAGGCGGGGAAACCCCTGCCATTCTGCACGGATGACCCCGAGGGGCTGTTCACCGAGAATGGCTGGCAGAACGTACGGATGGCGCAACCGGGGGCACCGGAGGCAAATTACGGCCGGTTCGCGGCGCGGGCACCAGCGACGCAGCAAGACGAGACGCATCGGACCTATCTCGTGCATGCGATGGCGGGCCACGCCGGATAGTTTCGAGACAGCGACACACGTGGCCAACGCCACCCGCCCCAGGAGCACCCATGTTCGATCACGTTGTCTTCGGCGTCAGCGACTATGCGGCGAGCAGGGCGTTCTACCTCAAGGCGCTCGAACCGATCGGCATGGCGGTGGTCGCGGAGGGACCGCTCGGCGTCGAGATGAGCGCGGACGGCAAGTGCTCCCTGTGCCTCGTTCCCACCGAGGAGAAGCCGGCGCATCTGCACCTGGCGTTCGTGGCGGAGAATCGCCAGCAGGTCGAGGCCTTCCACCGCGCGGCGCTGGAAGCCGGCGCCAAGGACAACGGCGCGCCGGGCCTGCGCCCGAACTACAGCGGCAGGTATTACGCGGCCTTCGTGATTGGCCCGGACGGGCACAACATCGAAGTGGTTTGCCACGAACCCGAGGACTGACGCCCCATCCCGGCGCACTTGGCGACGCGCGCCGCCGGATCCACGCGCCAGGCCGATACCCGGACATGCGGAGAGACCCATGAGCAAGGTATTCGTCAACATCGGACTCAGCCTCGATGGCTACATGGCGCCGGAAGGCATGACCATGGGCAAGCCCGAATACAAGAACTGGGGCGCCAAGTGGGGCGCGATGATGGCCTGGATCATCCGGCAGCAGTATTTCCGCGAGCACCTTCTCAAGCTCGGTCCGGGCGGAGACACCGGCCCGGTCAACGACCTGCTTCGCAGCACCGCCGAGCGCATCGGCGCCAACATCATGGGCAAGCGGATGTTCGACCAGGGCGAGGTCAGCTGGCCGGAGGAGGCGCCGTTCCACACGCCGGTCTACGTGCTCACCCACGAGAAGCGCGAACCCTGGGTACGCCCCGGCGGCACGACGTTCCACTTCGTCAACGATGGGCCGGAACGCGCGCTGGAACTGGCCCGGGAATCCGCCGGCACGCGCGATATCCGCATCGCGGGCGGTGCGGATGTGATCCAGCAGTACCTGAACCTGGGTGTGGTCGACGAGCTGGAAATCGCCTTGGCGCCGGTGCTGTTCGGCGGCGGGCGGCGTCTGTTCGAGAACCTGCGCGAGCCCTTGCCCCGGTTTCGCATCGACAGGGTGCTCGATGGCCCGAACGCCACGCACATGCGCTACGTGCGCGAGTGACGGCTCCCGCCTATTCGCACCCGCGGCTCGGGCCGCCTGCTCCGCGCCACGCGCTTGGCCCGACCTCCCGACCCGGAAGCCGCGTCTCCCGCCTGCCCCACCCGGTTCTCCGCGGCCGGAGTTCGGCGCACCGAGCTTTTTGCCCGGTGTTCGGAGCCTGGAGCTCCACCTTCCGGGCGTTGTGCTCCACGCCTGGATAGCGTCGCCCGGTCCTGCTCCGATCATCATGCAGTCGAAGCTGCACTGCGCCAGGCGCCCCACCACGACGGCCCCGGCATCCCCCGCCGGATCGAAGAGGCGGCTCTCGACCTCGAAACCGAGGCCACGCAATCGTTCGTGCTGCGCGTCGATGAACGTCTGGACGAGTTCGGGGGCTAATCCGGGAAACCCCGGTGAAGTCGGCGTGGAGCGGGGCCGCGCCCGGGACGAGAACGCTTTTCGACATGAGGTCGCCTTCGCTGGATCAGTCGATGCCGGCGACCGCGTGCGGCATGTAGGGCGCTTCCAGCGCCTCGGCCTCGGCATCCGGCAAATGCACGGCCAGCGCCGCCACGGCCTCCTCCAGATGATGCGGTCTGGTGGCCCCGACGATCGGCGCGGTGACCGTCGGCTGGCGCAACAGCCACGCCAGTGCCACCTGCGCCCGCGAGATGCCCAGCCGTTCCGCGACCTCGCCGACGCGATCGACCACGATCCTGTCTGCCGCCTTGCTGGGCGCATAGACTCCGTCACCCCAGGGATCGGAGCCGCCACGCACTGTCGTCGGCTTGTCTTCCCACGCACGCGACAGGCGGCCGCGGGCGAGCGGGCTCCACGGCACCACCCCGATCCCCTGGTCCGCGCACAGGCCAAGCATCTCGCGCTCCTCCTCGCGATACAGCAGGTTGTAATGGGGCTGCATCGAGACGAAGCGCGTCCAGCCGTGCAGGTCGGCGGTGTACAAGGCCTTGGCGAACTGCCACGCCATCATCGACGAGGCGCCGAGGTAACGCGCCTTGCCCGACTTCACCACGTCGTGCAGCGCCTCCAGCGTTTCCTCGATCGGCGTGGCGTAGTCCCAGCGGTGGATCTGGTAGAGATCGATGTAGTCGGTGCCGAGCCGGCGCAGGCTGGCGTCGATCTCGGTCATGATCGCCTTGCGCGACAGGCCGCCGCCATTGGTGTCGGCGCGCATGGGATAGAACACCTTGGTCGCGATGACGACCTCCTCGCGCCGGGCGAAGTCGCGCAGCGCTCGCCCCAGCACCAGCTCGCTACCGCCGGCGGAGTACATGTTCGCGGTGTCGAAATAGTTGATGCCCAGTTCGAGCGCGCGACGGATGAACGGCCGGCCGTGCTCCTCGTCCAGCGTCCATGGCCTCGCCTCGGTGGGCGTGACCGAATAGCTCATGCAGCCCAGGCAGATGCGCGAAACCTTGAGGCCGGATTTTCCGAGCCGTACGTAATTCATGGGATCACCTCGCTGTCGTTGCGTGTATTCGGCCCGGTCTCAGAGCCTAGTGATGGATGGCAATGCCGGCGGCGACCAGCGCAATGCCTGTCGTCTCCGCCCGGCCGGGCAACTGGTGCAGCACGACGGCACCGACCAGGCACGCCGTGGCCGGCAGCAGGGCCAGCAGCATGGCGAAGCTGGCCCGCGGCAATCGCGCCATCGCCAGCTGGTCGCATACGTACGGTACGACCGATGAAGTCACGCCCACGCCGACGCCCGCGGCAAACAGCGGCAGGCTGCGCAACGCCGGCACCGCCGGACGGATGCCGACCGGGGTGACCGCCACCAGCGCCACCAGCATCGCCGCGGCCAGCCGGTCGATCGCGTTGCCGCCGCCATCGTTGGCCACCCGATGGCCAAGCACGATGTACAGCGTGAACAACGCGCAGTTCGCGAAGGCGAACAGGAAGCCGGGCAGCGTGCCGGCAAGGCGCAGGTGGCTCAGGAACCACACGCCGGCGATCACCAGCGCGAGCGCCACGGCATTGCGCCGTGTGCGCAGCCCGGCCAGCGCCAGCGCGATCGGGCCAAGAAACTCGATCGCGCCGACCGTCGCCAGCGGCAGGCGGGCTATCGCCAGGTAGAAGCAGGCATTCATGCCGCCGAGCACCACGCCCAGCCCCGCGATGTTCCATCGTGCCGCCGCCTTCATCTGCCGGAAATCGCGCCACGGCCGCCGCCATGCAGCGAAGACCAGCGCCGCGCTGGCGATCCGCAGCCAGGCGACGCCCAAGGGTTCCACGCGCGCGAAAAGCAGCACCGCGAAGGCCGGTCCGAGGTAGTGGAAAACCGCACTGGCCACGAAATACAGCTGCGGCGGCACCCGGCCTGCAGCAGTCGCGCGCGGCGATGGCGGTTGATCTGCCACGTGGATATCGGGGCGTGCATCCATGACTCCACTTTTGCAGACGAGTGGCGCATGATCCATCGACGATTGCAGGCGACAACCACCGATACTTCAATTTTTGAAGGTTTTCGCATCGATATGCCTCAGATTTCTACGCTACTGGCCGATCCGCGCAACATCGAGCTGCTGCAGGCCCTGCTGGACGATCCCCGCCAGCCGGTGACCAAGCTCGCCAGGCGCGTCGGCATGTCCGCTCCCGCGGTGAAGGAGCGCATGAACCGGCTGGAGGAAGCCGGCGTGATCCGCGGCTGCCGGCTGGAGCTGGAACCGAAGGCGCTGGGCTGGCCGATCACCGCCTACGTGCGCGTGCGACCGGCACCCGGCCAGTTGTCGAAGATCGCCGAACTCGCGCAGAAGATGCCGCAGGTCGCCGAGTGCCACCGCGTCACCGGCGAGGACTGCTTCGTCATCAAGGTGCATCTGGACGCGCTGGAAAACCTCGACCAGATCCTCGACCGCTTCCTGCAATACGGCCAGACCACCACGTCGATCGTGCAGTCCACGCCGGTGCCGCTGCGCGCCCCGCCGCTGCCGAAACCACCCCGGCGCCGCTGAGGCGGCACCTGCACAAGCGCGGGCGGCCCGCCAGCTGTCCCGACGCCGCCGGTTCTGGCACCATCCCCCGGTTATCCGCGCGAATCGCGCGCCTGCTGACGCACCTGCATGAACCTGCAAGCCAACTACGAACAGATCCCGCTCAAGGAATACGCCGAGCGCGCCTACCTCGACTACTCGATGTACGTGGTGCTGGACCGCGCGCTGCCGTTCGTGGGCGACGGCCTGAAGCCGGTGCAGCGGCGCATCGTGTACGCGATGAGCGAGCTGGGCCTGGCCGCCAGCGCGAAGCCGAAGAAATCCGCGCGCACCATCGGCGACGTGATCGGCAAGTTCCATCCGCATGGCGACACCTCGTGCTACGAGGCGATGGTGCTGATGGCGCAGCCGTTCTCCTACCGCTACCCGCTGGTGGACGGCCAGGGCAACTTCGGCTCGCCGGACGACCCGAAGAGCTTCGCCGCGATGCGCTACACCGAGAGCAAACTCAGCCCGATCGCCGAGGCGCTGCTGGGCGAGCTGGGCCAGGGCACGGTGGACTGGGTGCCGAACTTCGACGGCACGCTGGAGGAGCCCTCGTGGCTGCCCGCGCGCGTGCCGCACGTGCTGCTCAACGGCTCGATGGGCATCGCGGTGGGCATGGCCACCGACATCCCGCCGCACAACCTGCGCGAGCTCGCCGCGGCCTGCATCCGCCTGCTGGACGAGCCCGACGCCACGATGGCCGAGCTCTGCGAACACGTGAAAGGCCCGGACTACCCCACCGAGGCGGAGATCATCACCCCGCAGAGCGAACTGCTGGCGATGTACCAGAACGGCACCGGCTCGGTGCGCGCCCGCGCGGTGTACGTGCGCGAGGAAGGCAACATCGTGATCACCGCGCTGCCGCACCAGGTCAGCCCGTCGAAGATCCTCGAACAGATCGCTGCGCAGATGCGCGCGAAGAAGCTGCCGATGATCGAGGACCTGCGCGACGAGTCCGACCACGAGAACCCGATCCGCCTGGTGCTGGTGCCGCGCTCCAGCCGCGTCGACGCCGACGAGCTGATGCCGCACCTGTTCGCCACCACGGACCTGGAAAAGAGCTTCCGCGTCAACCTCAACATGATCGGCCTGGACGGCCGCCCACAGGTGAAGGACCTGAAGAAGATCCTCACCGAGTGGTTGGCGTTCCGCACCAGCACGGTCACGCGCCGGCTCAACCACCGCCTGGCCAAGGTGGAGCGCCGCCTGCACCTGCTGGAAGGCCTGCGCATCGCCTACCTCAACCTGGACGAGGTGATCCGCATCATCCGCACCGAGGAGGAGCCGAAGGCCGTGCTGATGGCGCGCTTCGGCCTCAGCGAGGAGCAGACCGACTACATCCTCGAGACCCGCCTGCGCCAGCTGGCGCGGCTGGAGGAAATGAAGATCAACGGCGAGCGCGACCAGCTCGAAGAGGAGCGCGCACGCATCAACGTGCTGCTGAAGTCGCCGGCCAAGCTCAAGGGCCTGATCAAGGACGAGCTGCGCGCCGACGCCGAGAAGTACGGCGACGCGCGCCGCTCGCCGCTGGTGGAACGCGAGGCCGCGCAGGCGCTGGACGAGAGCGCGCTGGTGGCCAGCGAACCGGTCACCGTGGTGCTGAGCCAGAAGGGCTGGATCCGCGCCGCCAAGGGCCACGACATCGATGCCGAGGGCCTGAGCTACCGCGAGGGCGACGGCCTGCTCGCCGTGGCGAAGGCGCGCACCACGCAACAGGTGGCGGTGATCGACTCCACCGGCCGCAGCTACTCCACGCCCGCGCACACGCTGCCGTCCGCGCGCGGCAACGGCGAGCCGCTCACCGGCCGCTTCACGCCGCCGCCCGGCGCCAGCTTCGACGCCATCGCCGCCGGCGACAACGACACGCGGCTGATCCTCGCCACCGACTTCGGCTACGGCTTCGTCACCCGCTTCGAGGCGCTCACCGGCCGCAACAAGGCCGGCAAGCAGATCATCAGCCTCAGCGACGGCGCCAAGGTGCTGGCGCCGCAGGCCAGCGCCGATCCCGCGCGCGACCGCATCGTGGTGGTCACTACTGAAGGCCACCTGCTGATGTTCTCGGTGGCCGAGCTGCCGGAGCTGGACAAGGGCAAGGGCAACAAGCTGATCGAGGTGCCGAAGAAGCAGCTCGCCGAAGGCGAGCGCGTGGCGGGCATCGCGGTGGTCACCGAAGGCAAGGGCGAGGTGACGATGTACGCCGGCGCGCGCAAGCTCACCCTGAAGTGGGCCGACCTGGTCGAGTACGGCGGCAACCGCGCCACCCGCGGCGGCCTGCTGCCGCGCGGCCTGCGCCGCGTGGAGCGCATCGAGACCACGGCTTGACCAGGGAGCCTGCTACGGCCGGAACTTCCGGCCACAGCAGGCCGTCAAAGCCATGTCGTGTCCACCACGACGCGGTGTCGCGCGTTGTGCACGCCATCTCCCGGAGCATCGCCCCATGAAACGGCTAGTCGTCGCACTCAGTGTCAGCCTGCTGGCCACCTCGGCCCTGGCGCAGAATGCCGGCCGGCCGCTCAACCTCAAGTTGCCGCCGCAGAGCGACCTGCCGCCATCCGACCTGCCCGCCCACGCGAGCAGCGCGCCCAGGCCTGCCAGCGCGCCCGGCGTGTACTACGGCGACACCAGCGGACGCATGGGCGATACCGGCGAGCGCGCCGCCGGCGTGCAAACCTGCGACGACTCCACCTACAACCAGGCGCAGGTGCACGGTAGCGTGGGCATGGGCGTGATGGCCGGCAACCACATGAGCGGCAACTACCAGACCGGCGCGGTGAACATCACCAGGAACCTCGGCGACTGCGACCACCCCCACGGCGGCGTCAGCGTCTCCATCGGCGTGGGCCAGGGGCATTTCCACGGACGCGGCTGGTAGCGCGGCGCCGCGCTAAAATCGTCGCTTCCGTCCCGGCATCGCCGGGCGACAGGCTGGCGAACGTCCGATGCACGGCGAATACAAGATGCCCGGCGGCAAGCTGGTGGTGGTCGATCTCGCGCTGCGCGACGGCCTCCTCGCCGGCGTGCGCCTGAGCGGCGATTTCTTCCTGGAGCCGGACGCGGCGCTGCCGGCCATCAACGCCGCGCTGGAAGGCCGGCCTGTTGCGGACGACGATGCCACGCTCGCCGCCGCCATCGACGCCGCCCTGCCCGCGGGCACCACGATGTACGGCATCTCCAGCGAGGCCATCGTCGTCGCGCTGCGTCGCGCGCTGCACGAAGGAGCGCCGGCATGAGCCGCAGCGGCTGGCGCGAACACGACTGGCAGCTGATCCACACCGCGCCGCAGCCGCCGCTGCTGCACATGGCGCTGGACGAGGCGCTGCTGGTGGAGGTCGGCGCAGGCCGGCGCCCGCCCACGCTGCGGCTGTGGGAATGGGCTTCTCCCGCGGTGGTGATCGGCCGCTTCCAGTCGCTGCGCAACGAGGTCGACGGCGATGCCGCGCAACGCCACGGCATCGAGGTGGTGCGCCGTATCTCCGGCGGCGGCGCGATGTTCATCGAACCGGGCAACACCATCACCTATTCGATCTACGCGCCGCTGTCGATGGTCGAAGACCTGAGCTTCCAGGAGTCCTACGCGCTGATGGACGCATGGGTGCTGGAGGCATTGCGCGAACTGGGCATCGAGGCCTGGTACCAGCCGCTCAACGACATCGCCTCCGCCGCGGGCAAGATCGGCGGCGCCGCGCAGACCCGCCGCGGCGGCGCGCTGCTGCACCACGTCACCATGGCCTACGACATCGACGCGGCAAAGATGCTGGACGTGCTGCGCATCGGCCGCGAGAAGCTCTCCGACAAGGGCACCGCCAGCGCCGCCAAGCGCGTCGATCCGCTGCGCAGCCAGACCGGCCTGCCGCGTGCGGCCGTGGTGGAACGCATGCTCGTCACGTTCCGCCGCCTGCACGGCCTCGCCGACGACCGCCTGCGCGAGCATGAACTGGCGCAGGCGCAGGCGCTGGTGCGCGACAAGTTCGGCACCGGCGGCTGGATCGCCGACGTGGTCTGACGACAGGCCGCACTCCCAGGCCACCGTCATCCGCGCTTCGCCGGCGTCGGCCTTGGTGGCCCGAGCTCCACGCGCATCCGCCCGAAGTCGACCGACCACCAGTCGAACGCATGCAGCACGTCTTCGCCAAGCAGGTTTGGCGATCCCGCGCTGCCGGCCTGCTCCACATCCAGGCTGGCCAGCACCGTCCCGCGCCCGGCCAGGCGCACGCACACGTCAGGCCAAGTCAGTGTGTGGCTGACCGTGGCGCCTCCGGCGCCGGCCACGTGCTGGCGGTGCTGCCGCAGCCCCTGCAACAGGCCCGCGTGGCGGCTGGCAAACCACGAGGACAGCGCCGAACTCGCCGCGCCGCTGTCCAGGTGCATCGCCACCGGCTGCCCGCCGACCTGCGCCCGCACGTACAGGTCGTTGCCGACCATGCGCAGGTTGCCCGTTGCCGCAGCGGCCGGCGACGCGGGCGACAGCGCGGGCTCCAGCCGGCCGGCGGCGGTGATGCGGAAGCGCTGCAGCTCGCGCAGCACCGGGTAGCCGAGGATGGCGTCGATGCGATACCCGCCGGGCACCGGCATCGCCAGCTGTTGGTCGTCCAGCACCAGGAACGCCACGTTGTGCAGGGTGAGGCCGGCAAAGCTGAGCGTGTCGGCGATGCCCAGCCGCACCGCCACCGCGGCCCGGCTCGCGCTGCCCACGCTGGCGTCGCCCTGCCGCATGCGCAGGCCCAGCCGGCGCGCGGTGGACAGTGAAACCACCGAGAGGTTGGCGCCGGTGTCCAGTACCGCCTCCTGCGCGACGCCGTCGATGACTGCCGTGGCGCGCGGCAGGCCCACCTTGTCCGTGTGCACCGGCTCCGCCTGCGGGCGGTACGACGCCACCTGCTGCGCCGGCGCGGCCGCCAGTTGCGCCGCCATCGTCGCCGTCTGCGCGGCACCGGCCCGCTCGTCCTCGCCGCCGGCGGCCGCCACGAGTGCCGCCTGCTGTTCGCGCGCGTCCCGCGCGGCGGCGGCGTAGTCGCCTGCCGCAAAAGCCGCGTCGGCAACGATCGCCCAGGCCAGCGCGCGCTGCCGCGGATCACGCGGGCGACTGGCCAGGAATCGATCCACCAGCCGGCGCGCTCCTGCCGCATCCAGCCGTGCCGCCGCCAGGCGCGCGCGGGCCAGCAAGGCCAGCGACGGCTCGCGGATGCGCGGCAGCGCGGCCTCCAGCGCGAAGATCCCGAGCCCGGGCCTGGACAGCAGCGCCGCGACCTCGGTATCGGGCAGCGGCAGGGGCTGCGGCGATTGCGCCGCCAGCGCACCGGCGTCGATCAGCAGCAGAGTCAGCCCGACAAGCACATTCACGACGATACGGCGCGGCAATCGCACGATGGATAGGCACAGCATGATAGATTCATCCCGTCAGGCAACTAAACTTTATCGTAATACAGAAAATTTTATGCAATCAACAGCAAGCCAAAAGATCATCGGGATGGCCAGTCGCCTGCGCGTGGCGGCCTGGCTGGCTGCCTTCGCCTGCCTGGCCGTCACCGCGCTTGCCGTACTGATGCCCGCGGACGGGACCGCACCGGTCGCCGCCATGCTGTCCAGCGGTGGCCTGCCCCGCGCCTGGGCCGGCGGCATCGCCCTGCTGCTGGCGGCACTCAGTGCCGCGGCATTGATCGAACTGGCGCGCATGCTGGGGCGGCTGCAGGCGCATGCATGGTTCAGCGCCGCGGTCGTGCGCCATTTCCGCCGCTTCGCCGGGCTGCTGGCGCTGGCGGCCCTGTTGCGCGTGCTGCTGCCGCCCCTGGCCACGCTCGCGCTGGCCTGGCAGGCGGGCCGGCACGCCGCCGCGCTGACGTTCGACGGCGGCGACCTGCTGGCGCTGCTGCCGGCTTCCGTGTTCTTCCTGGTGGCTCGCCTGTTCGACGAGGCGGCCCGCCTCGAGGACGACAGCCGCTCGATCGTGTGAGGCGCCGATGGCCATCATCGTCCGGCTCGACGTGATGCTCGCGCTGCGTAAGGTCCGCTCGCGCGAACTGGCCCAGTTCGTGGGCATCACCGAATCCAACCTGTCGCTGCTCAAGTCCGGGCACGTGCGCGGCGTGCGCTTCGAGACGCTGAGCCGGATCTGCGAGTTCCTGCAATGCCAGCCCGGCGACCTGCTGGCCTACGTTCCCGACGACGGAACGACGCACGACGGCGACGGCGAATAGGCGAGGCTCAGCGTCGCAGCAGCGGCAGGATGTGCTCGAGGCTCAGCTGCGCCACCGGCACGTCGGGTGCGGCGGGATCGATCCAGCGCAGCTCGGCCAGCTCGGCCTGCGCGCGGAGCGCGCCGCTCACCGCCACCTCGTAGATCTCGGCCTCCACCACGTGGCCACGCTCGTTCGCGGCCGGCGCGCTGGCGCGGCACAGGAAGCGCGCCGAGCCGGGCACCAGCGTGCAGCCCAGTTCCTCGCGCAGCTCGCGCGCCAGCGTGGCGAGGTCGTCCGCGTCGCCGGGATCGCGCTTGCCGCCGGGCTGCTGGAACACCGTGGCGCCGTGCTTGCGCACCAGCAGCGTGCGGCCCGCCTCGTCGCGGACCACCGCGGCGACGATGCGGATGCGTTTCGCCGCCTCGTTCACAACCGCGTGCACGCCCACGACTGCATGCGGCCGTCGCGGTACGGCATCACGCCGTGGAACGGGCGCGGGTCGGCGTCGAACACCAGCGGCAGGAAGTGGCGGTCGCCCTCCCACATCGGCAGTTCCAACAGCCGCTCGCGCGCCACCCATTCCAGCGTGCCCTCGGGGTTGCGCGCCAGCGGCGTGCCCTCGTAGCGGTCGACCAGGAAGATGAAACCCAGCCAGTCCTCGCCCTGCTTGCCGAAGCCGGGCCAGTTCAGCGTGCCGCGCAGCCGCATCGAGAGGCACTCGATGCCGGCCTCCTCACGGATCTCGCGGCGCATGCACGCGGCGATGTCCTCGCCCGGCTCCATCTTGCCGCCCAGGCCGTTGTACTTGCCCAGGTGCTGGTCATCGGGCCGCGCGTTGCGGTGGATCATCAGCACCTGCGTGCGATCGGGCGACAGCACGTAGCCGAGCGTGGCGACGATGGGCGTGTAGGGCATGGCGCGGCGACCACCAAAAACGGCCATTCTAATCGGTCCTGGCCGCACGGCTGGCGCCGTCCCTGCTTGCGACGGTGCCCCGGCGATCGGGGCGCCGGGCCGCGGCGTCACCTCAGCGCATAGACGTAGCCGTCGTCGCTGCTGAAATACACGCTGCCGTCGTGCACGGCGGCGGACGCGTATACCGGTCCCTCGGCCAGCTTGCCCCCCATCGGCTTGCCGTTGGCCGGGTCGATGAACATCAGGTAGGTGTTCGCGGTGCCGACGTAGAGCACGCTGCCGACCAGCACCGGGGAGGAGAACACGCGCCCCGCCGCCTTGTAGTCCCACTTCTTCTTGCCGGTGGCGGCATCCAGGGCGAACACGTTCTGCGAATCGGAGCCGCCGGCATACACCACGCCATGCGCCACGGCCGGACTGGCGAGGATCCAGGCACCGCCGTTGTCGTACGCCCAGCGCCTGGCGCCGGTCCTGGCATCCAGCGCATAGAGGTGGCCGTCGCGGCTGCCGAAATACACGGCGCCATCCGCCACGGCAGGCGAAGACTGCACTTCGCCCAGCGGGAAATCCGCGTTGCCCTCGGTCTTGAATTTCCACAGCAGATGGCCGTCACGCGCATCCAGCGCATACAGGTTGCCGTCCATGCTGCCCGCGTAGACGACGCCGTTTGCCACCGCAGGCGTGGCATCCACGCGCGCCCTGGTGCGGAACGCCCACCGGCGGCGACCGTCCGCTGCATCCAGTGCATAGACGTTGCCGTCGCGGCTGCCCACGTACACCACGCCATCGACCGGCACCGGCGAGGAGCGGAAGAAATCGAAGCCGTGCGCCGGCGCGGGCAGGGCCCTGCCCGCGCGGAACACCCAGCGCCGCCGGCCCTTGTCCGCGCTCAACGCGTAAACGCCGTCGTCTCCGCCCGTGAAGTACACCGTCCCCGCCGCGACCGCCGGCGAGGAGTTCAACGCGCCGCCGGTGTGGAACGTCCAGATCGCCTTGCCCGTATCGGCGCGCAACGCATACATGCTGCCGTTGTCGCTGCCCACGTAGACCGTGCCGTCGGCGACGACCGGGCTGGAGCGGTTGAGGCTTCCCGTCCGGAACCGCCACGCCAACGGCGGTTCGGCGAGATGCTGCTCGTCGAGGAGCGCCGCGCGAAGGCCCGCCGTCCTGCACACGCCACTGTGCGCGGCGTCGCAACGGAACATCTCCGCCGCCCACGACGGCGAAGCCACGGACAAGCCCGCCGCCATGGCCATCCCTGCCCACCTCCAGACACCTTTCGACATGCGCCCCCCTGCGATCGTGGTTGAAACCGCACGGACCATAACGCATTCCGGGCAGCTCCCGACCGCGCCCGTGGCTGGAGGGGCCTGCGTGTCGCACATGCCGGACCCGGTGCATGGCGACCGGCACGGACTTGCACCGGCAAGCGCTGGCCGGCGACCATCGCCGCATGCGCAAGCCGCCTCTCCACGCCCGACGTCCGCCCCGCCTCGGCATCCACCTGCGGCATTGGCTGCTGCTGGCGCTGATGCCCGTGGGAATCGCCGGCTGCAACGCCACGGCACGGGCGCCGAGCAGCCGCGAGCTGAGCTTCGACGGACAGAACTACCGCGTGGTGACGCTGGACCTGAAGCGCGATCCGCTCAGCCTGCACTGGCGCGACCCGGCCAGCGGCGAGGCCTATGGCGACATCGAGACGCTGCAGCAATGGGGCGAAGCGCACGGCCGGCGTCTGCTGTTCGCCACCAACGCGGGCATCTACGACCGCCGGAACGCGCCGCTGGGCCTGTACGTGGAGGACGGCAGGACCCTGGTGCCGCTGAACATGGCGCACGGCAATCCCGCCTCCGGCAACTTCTCGCTGCTGCCGAACGGCGTGTTCGCGATCTACCCCGACGGCCACGCCGCGGTGCGCACCAGCGCCGACTTCAAGGCCGACGGCAAGCCGGTGCGCTGGGCCACGCAGTCCGGTCCGATGCTGGTGATCGACGGCCAGCTCAACCCGCGGTTCGAGGACGACTCGGGCAGCCTGAAATGGCGCAGCGGCGTCTGCGCGAGGACGCCCACCGAGGTGGTGTTCGCGGTGAGCGAGGTGCCGGTGAACTTCCACGGCTTCGCGCAGCTGTTCCGTGACAAGCTCGGCTGCCGCGACGCGCTGTACCTCGACGGCAGCATCTCGCAGATCTTCGTCAACGGCGAAGGCTACGCCGGCGCGCCGGCCTTCCTGGTCAAGCCGTACGCGGGCATCTTCGCGGTGTTCGTGCCGCAATGAGGCTGCGCCGCCTGCGCTGGTGGCGCGCCCTGCTGCTCGCGGTGGCCGCGCTGCTGCTCGGTGCGTCCGGCGCGGGCTGGTACCTGCTCGCCGGCAGCCGCGCGCGGCTGGACGGGCAGGTGCGCACGGCCGGCGTGCACGCGCCGGTGACGATCCAGCGCGACGCGCTGGGCAGCGTCACGCTCACCGGCCGAAATCGCGACGATCTCGATTTCGCGCTGGGCTACGTGCACGCGCAGGAACGCTGGTTCGAGATGGACCTGAGCCGCCGCGTCGCCGCGGGCGAACTGGCCGCGCTGGTCGGCCCGGCGGCGCTGGCCGCCGACCTCGACCATCGCCGCCACCGCCTGCGCGCGGTGGCCGAGGCGGTCCTGGCACGCCTGCCGCCCGCGCAGCGGCGGGAGCTCGACCGCTACCGCGACGGCGTCAACGCCGGCCTCGCCGCGCTGCGCGTACGGCCCTGGGAGTACCTGCTGCTGGGCGCGAAACCGCAGCCGTGGCGTTCGGAAGACACGCTGCTGGTGATCGCGGCGATGTACCTCGACCTCAACCATCATGGCCGCGACACGCGCGAGCTGCGCATCGCCGAGATGCGCGCGGCGCTGCCCGGACCGCTGGTCGATTTCCTGCTCGCGCCCGATCCCGGGTGGGAGGCGCCGCTCGAGGGACCGCTGTCGCCGCAGCCGGTGCCGCCCGACGCCGGCACGTTCGACCTGCGCGCCCTGCCCGCGGCGAAGCCGGTCGCCGATCTCGCCGCCGTGCTCGCGCCGGGCCGCGACGCGCGCCGGCCCGGCAGCAACAACTTCGCGGTGGCGGGCCGCCTCACCGACACCGGCGCGGCGATGCTGGCAAACGACATGCACCTGGCGCTGCGCGTGCCCGGCACCTGGTTCCGCACCCGCCTGCGCTATCCCGACCCCACCGCCCCGCACGGCGAGCGGGTGGTGGCAGGCGTCAGCCTGCCCGGCACGCCCGCGATCGTGATGGGTTCCAACGGCCAGATCGCCTGGGGCTTCACCAACAGCTACGACGACTGGATGGACTGGGTGCGCGTCGAGCGCGATCCGCACGATCCCTCGCGCTACAGGGTGCCCGGCGGCTGGGCGCGGCTGCAGACGCACGAGGAAATCATCCGCGTGAAGGGCGCGGCGCCGCGCACGCTGACGGTGGAAGACACGCGCTGGGGCCCGATCATGGCGCAGGACACCGATGGCGCTCCGCTGGCGCTGGCCTGGATCGCGCAGCAGCCGCGCAGCTACAACCTCGGCCTGATCCAGCTGGAACGCACCGCCAGCGCCGCCGCCGCGCTGGATCTCGCCCCCACGTTCGGCATGCCGCCGCAGAACATCCTGGTGGCCGACAGCGCCGGCCACATCGGCTGGACCATCGCCGGCAACAGCATCCCGCTGCGCGCGGGCTTCGACCCGCAGCGACCCGCCGACTGGTCGCAAGCGGGTACCGGCTGGACCGGCTGGGCCGCGCCCGCGCAATACCCGCGGATCCTCGATCCCGCCGACGGCCGCCTGTGGACCGCGAACAACCGCACGACAAGCGGCGATGCGCTGGCCCTGCTCGGCAACGGCGGCCACGATCTCGGCGCACGGGCGCGGCAGATTCGCGACGACCTGTTCGCGCTCGCGGACTTCACGCCCGGCAACCTGCTCGACATCCAGCTCGACGATCGTGCGGTGTTCCTCACCCGCTGGCAGCGCCTGCTGCAGGACACCCTGGCCGGCACGCGGGAGCCGGCGCTGCGCGAGCTGCGCGGACTCACCGCCGCATGGCGCAACCGTGCCGATCCGGACAGCGTGGACTACCGGCTGGTGCGCGCGTTCCGCGATGCGGTGCACGATGCGGCGCTGGCGCCGTTCGCCGCCCGCGTCAAGGCGAAGTATCCCGATTTCGCGTGGCCCGGCCTCGGCGATCCCGAGGCCGCGGTGTGGACGCTCGTGCAACGCCAGCCGATGAACCTGCTCGATCCGCAATACGCGGACTGGCACGCACTGCTGCTCGCCGCGGCGCGCCGGGTGGCCGACACGCTCGGCAGGCAACCCGGCGGCCTCGCGGCACGCCGCTGGGGCGAGCTCAACCATGCCGGCATCGACCACCCGCTGTCGCGCGCCCTGCCCGGCTTCGCCGCGTACTTCCTCGACATGCCCGACGACGAACTGCCCGGCGACGACAACATGCCGCGCGTGGCGCGCCCCGGCTTCGGCGCTTCCGAACGTCTCGACGTGTCCCCCGGCCACGAGGCGCAAGGCATCCTGGAAATGCCCGGCGGGCAGAGCGACAACCCGCTGTCGCCGTACTACGGCGCCGGCCACGCGGACTGGGTGCGCGGCCGACCCGCCCCGCTGCTGCCCGGTCCCGCGCAACACACGCTGACGCTGGCGCCCGCGGCCGACTGAGCCACGCCGCCTGCATCCAGCGCGACGGAACCCGGCTGCAAGCACGTCGATGCGACGCGCTGCTCCCGCGCCCCGCCCTGCGGGAAACATCCACGGACCAGCCCCGGCCGCACGGCGCCCTTGCCTTTGCGCGCGTCAGCTGCCTGTGGCAACCGGCCACACGCCGTAGCGAGCACTCTTGACGGTGATCAAGGAGGCGGGGCACCGGGCTGCCCATGATCCGTCCTGCTGACCTTGCAGCTGCTTGCCCTCGGCCGCCCCGCCGGACGTTTCACCAGCCGCCGCATACCAGCCAGGCCCGACGGCGTCGTCGCCCGGCGCCTCGCCACACCGCCCAACCCCTCGACCGGGAGCTCTGCCATGCGTCGCTTGCGCGATCCATCCGCCGAACCGAACTCGCTACCGCGTCGTCGCTGGCTGAAGCTGGTCGGGCAGTCCGCACTGCTGGGCGGCCTGCTCGCCGGTGGCGGCTGGTCGCTGGCCAGGCTGGGCACCAGCCTGTGGCAAGTGCGCCGCGAGCGCACGTTGATGGGTACCTCCGTGGCGATCACCGCGCTGGCCAGCGACCCCCACGCCGCGGGCGCGGCCATCGATGCCGCGTTCGCCCACATGGCCGCCGTCGCCGCGGAGCTGAGCCGCTTCGACGCCGCCAGCCCGCTGGTGCGCCTGAACCGCGAGGGCAGCCTTGCCGTGGTTCCGCCCCATCTGCTGGCCGTGCTGCGCCAGGCGCTGGCGCTGTCGGCGCAGACCGAGGGCGCGTTCGACGTCACCGTGCTGCCCGTGCTGCGCTACTTCGAGACGCTGCGCGGCACGGCCGGCGTGGATGCCCGCGAGCACCGGGTGATCGAGCGCCGCGAACAACTGGTGGACTACCGCGGCGTGCAGCTCGATGCGCTCGGCGCGCGCCTGCTGCGCCCCGGCATGGCGGTGACGCTGGACGGCATCGCCAAGGGCTACGTGGTCGACCAGGGCGCCGCCACCCTGCGTGCCGCCGGCATCGAATACGGGCTGGTCGACGCCGGCGGCGACGTGCACGCGATGTGCGGCAACGATCCCCGCCGGCACTGGAACGTCGGCATCGTCGACCCGCGCGACACCAGCCGGGTGGCTGCGGTGCTGCAGGTGCGCAACGCAGCGATCTCCACGTCGGGCAATTACCGGGTGTTCTTCTCCACCGACCGGCGCCTGTTCCACATCGTCAACCCGCGTACCGGCCTTTCGCCGCTCGACTATTCCAGCGTGACTGTGCTGGCCGAGCGTTCGATGCTCGCCGACGGCATGAGCACCGCGTCGTTCTCGCTGGCGCTGCCGAGGCTGTCCGCACTGATGTCGGCGCAGGGGCACCGCTGGCTGGCGTTCTCGCGCGATGGCGTGCGCCGCTGGCGCTCCCGCGAACTGCCGCTGATCGCCGGCGAGGCGGTACCCGCATGAAGGCGCTGCGGAGCAACGCCGGCCAGCTCGCCCGCCTGCTGCTGGCGCTGGCACTGTGGCTGCCCGCCGCCGCGGCGATCGCCGGCATCGACGCGAAATATCCGGAACTGCGCAAGGCCTTTCCCGAGGCCACCCGCTTCGGCGACATCGAGGGCACGCCGCCGGCGGCGGCCGTGTACCGCGGCGACAAGGTCGTTGGCTACGCGTTCGAGACGGCGATGGTGGCGCCCGTGCCGGCCTATTCGGGCAAGCCGATCAACATCCTCGTGGCCATCGGCGCCGACGGCTCGATCCGCGACACGCGCGTGCTGGAGCAGTCCGAGCCCATCCTCTTGGTCGGCATCCCGGTGCAGCGGCTGTACGACTTCGTGGCGCGCTACGTCGGCCACCGCGTGGACGACCGCATCGTGGTCGGCAGCGGCGACGGCAACGTGCACATCGACGCGATCAGCAGCGCCACCGTGACCTCGATGGTCGCCAACGAGACGATCATGAACGCGGCGCTGAAGGTGGCCGCCTCCCGCCACGTGATCGCCGGCGCCGCCACCGGCGCAGGCCGGCCGGCGAACCAGGTACGCCAGGACAACTACCGCCCGGCCGACTGGGCGTCGCTGGTCGCCCACGGCGCCATCGGGCACCTGCACCTGAGCCGGCAGCAGGTCGCCGCGGCGTTCCGCGGCCAGCCCGAGAGTGGCCTGGTGGACGACCCCACGGCGCCACCGGCCGCGGGCCACGGCGCCGACACCTTCATCGACCTGTGGTTCACCGACGTCACGCCGCCCGTCGTGGGCCGCAACCTGCTGGGCGACGCGGCCTGGGCGGATCTGGCGAAGCGGCTGCAGCCGGGCGACACCGCGGTGGCGGCGATGGCGAACGGCATCTACTCGTTCAAGGGACTGGGCTACGTGCGCGGCGGCATCTTCGACCGCCTGCACCTGCTGCAGGACGGCAAGCTGGTGCTGTTCAAGGACGCCGACCTGGTGCCGATGGGCGATGCCGTGCTGCGCGGCGAGCCCGCCTTCGCCGAGCAGGCGGTGTTCATCGTCCACCACGCAGCCACCGGCTTCGACGCCACCCGCCCCTGGACGCTGCAGCTGCTGGTCAACCGCCAGATCGGGCCGTTGCGCAGCCTGTACCACACCTTCACCCGCGACTACCGCATGCCGGCCGACTACACGACCCATCCGGCAAGCGCCGCGTCCGGCATCGCGCTGCCCGCCGACGCGCCGCTGTGGCAACGCGTCTGGTACGGGCGGCGGGTCGACATCGCGCTGCTGCTCGCCGGCCTGGGCGTGCTCACGCTGATCCTCGCCTTCCAGGATTGGCTGGTGAAGTACCCGCACCTGCTCGAACGCGTCCGCGTGGGCTACCTCGTCTACACGCTGGTGTTCATCGGCTGGTACGGGCTGGCGCAGCTTTCGGTGGTGAACATCTTCACCTTCATCCAGGCGACGCTGCACGGCTTCCGCTGGTCCACCTTCCTGATGGATCCGATGATCTTCATCCTGTGGGTGTTCGTCGCCGCCACGCTGCTGTTGCTCGGGCGCGGCGTCTACTGCGGCTGGCTGTGCCCGTTCGGCGCCCTGCAGGTGCTGGTGAACAAGCTGGCGCGCAGGCTCAGGGTGCCGCAATTCGAGCTGCCGCAGTACGTGCACGAGCGGCTGTGGGCGATCAAGTACCTGATCCTCCTGGTGCTGTTCGGCCTGTCGCTGCAATCGCTTGCCACCGCCGAGCACTACGCCGAGGTGGAGCCGTTCAAGACCGCGATCACGCTGCACTTCGCCCGTTCCTGGGGCTACCTGCTGTACGCGCTGGCGCTGGTCGCGGTGTCCGCGTTCAACAACAAGTTCTATTGCCGCTACGTGTGCCCGCTGGGCGCTGGCCTGGCGATATCGGGCCGCTTCCACCTGTTCGAGTGGCTGCGCCGGCGCAAGGAATGCGGCCGCCCGTGCCAGATCTGCGCCAACGAATGCGAGGTGCGCGCGATCAACCAGATCGGCCAGATCAACTTCAACGAATGCCATTACTGCCTGGACTGTCAGGTGACCTACAACAACGACCACAAGTGCCCCCCGCTGGTCGAACGCCGCAAGAAGCGCGAACGCGCCGCACGACCGCTGCCCACGCCGGTGCTGGTGACCGGCGCGCAGACGCCGCAACCCGCAACGGAACAAGCCACCTCCACCTGACCGAATGGATGAATCGCCATGCATGACGACACCGAGAACGAACCCCGTCAGCACGACCTGATGGCCGCGCCCGGCAACCCCGCGCGCCGACAGTTCATGAGGACCAGCGCACTCGCCGGCCTGGCAGGCGCGGCGGGCCTGGCGCTGGCCGGCTGCGGCCGGCCGGGCGAGCACCCGGGCGCGGCCGGGGCTGCCGGACCGGCCGGGGCAGGCTCGGCCGCGGCCAAGGGCGAGCCCGAGGACCACGTGCCGCCCGGCCAGCTCGACGAGTACTACGGTTTCTGGAGCGGCGGCCAATCCGGCGAGGTCCGCCTGTACGGCGTGCCGTCGATGCGCGAACTGATGCGCATCCCGGTGTTCAACCCGGACTTCACCATCGGCTGGGGCGTCACCAACGAGAGCAAGCGCGTACTCGGGCCGAACTTCCCGCCCGGCGGCGACCTGCATCATCCGCACATGAGCCAGACCAACGGCCAGTACGACGGCCGCTACGTGTTCGTCAACGACAAGGCGCATACGCGTGTGGCGCGCATACGCTGCGACGTGATGCGCACCGACCGCATCGTCAACGTCCCCAACGTGCAGTCGATCCATGGCCTGCGCGTGCAGCGCGTGCCGCGCACCGGCTACGTGTTCGCCAACGGCGAGTTCCTGATCCCGGCACCCAACGACGGCCATGCGCTGGAGGATGTCGACAAGTACCAGACCATGTTCAGCGCGATCGACGGCGACACCATGGAAGTCGCCTGGCAGGTGCTGGTGGACGGCAACCTCGACAACACCGAGACCGACTACACCGGCAAGTACGCGATCTCCTCCTGCTACAACAGCGAAAAGGGCATGGATCTGTCGGCCACCATGGAGGCCGAACGCGACTGGGTGGTGGTGTTCAACATCCCGCGCATCGAGGCGGCGGTGAAGGCGGGCCAGTTCAAGACCATCGGCGATTCCAAGGTGCCCGTGCTCGACGGCCGGCACGGCTCGCCGCTGACGCTCTACATCCCGATCCCGAAGAACCCGCACGGTGTCAACGCCAGCCCGGACGGCAAGTACGTGGTGGCGAACGGCAAGCTGTCGCCCACGGTGTCGGTGATGGAATGGAGCCGCATCGACGACTACTTCGCCGGCAAGCTGAAAGACCCGCGCGATGCCGTGGTCGCCGAGCCGGAGATCGGCCTGGGCCCGCTGCACACCGCCTACGACGGCCGCGGCAACGCCTACACCACGCTGTTCATCGACAGCCAGATCGCCAAGTGGAACATCGCCGACGCGATCGCCGCGCACAACGGCAAGAAGGTCAACTACCTGCGCCAGAAGATCGATGTGGCCTACCAGCCCGGTCACTGCCACACCTCGATGGGCGAGACGCGCGACGCCGACGGCAAATGGCTGGTCTCGCTGAACAAGTTCTCCAAGGACCGCTTCCTGCCCACCGGCCCGCTGCACCCGGACAACGACCAGCTGATCGACATCTCCGGCGACACCATGAAACTGGTCGCCGACGGCCCCGTCTACGCCGAGCCGCACGACGTGATCCTGCTGCACCGCCGCTACCTGCTCGACAAGGTCAAGCGCGTATGGGACCGCAACGATCCGTACTTCGCCGACACCGTGGCCATGGCCAAGCGCCACGGCATCAACGTGCTGGCCGACAGCAAGGTGATCCGCGAGGGACGCAAGGTCTACGTCTACATGACCTCGGCCGCACCGATCTACGGCCTCAACCACTTCAAGGTGAAGAAGGGCGACGAGGTGACCGTGGTGGTGACCAACATCGATGCCGTCGAAGACGTGACCCACGGCTTCTGCATCGCCAACTACGGCATCAACATGGAGATCAGCCCGGGCGCCACCTCGTCGGTGACCTTCACCGCCGACAAGGCCGGCGTGTACTGGTACTACTGCACGTTCTTCTGCCACGCCATGCACATGGAAATGCAGGGCCGCATGCTGGTGGAAGCCTGAGGCCCGGCGGCGCCGTCGTTGCCCGCGACGGCGCCGCACCTGCGCAGCCATGTCCCTCGCCCGCCTGCTCATCCCGGTACTGGCCGCCGCACTGGCGGTGCCCTGCGTGCGTGCCGCGGACGACCTGGCCGCACGCGTGGCGGCCGCCGCGCCGGGCGCCGTGATCGAGGTGCCCGCCGGCGTGCATCACGTCCACCTGCGGCTGGACAAGCCGCTGACCCTGGCCGGCCAGCCCGGCGCGATCCTCGACGGCGACGGCCGCGGCGACGTGCTGCGCATCACCGCCGACCATGTCGTGGTGCGCAACCTGGAAGTGCGCGCCAGCGGCACCGACCTCACCGCGATGAACGCCGGCATCTACATCGAGCGCAGTGCGCATGACGTCGCCATCGAAGGCAACACGGTCGAGGACAGCCTGTTCGGCATCTACCTCGACGGCGCCGCCGGCGTGCGGGTGCGGCACAACACCGTGCGCGGCATCCGCCGCCTGCGCGTGGCCGACCGCGGCGACGGCATCCACCTGTGGAACGACACCGGCTGCCTGATCGCGGACAACGACGTGGCCGACACGCGCGACGGCATCTACGTCTACGTCAGCTCGCACAACACCATCGCCGGCAACGTGGTGCACGACGTGCGCTACGGCGTCCACTACATGTATTCCCAGCACAACCGGCTGATCGGCAACGTCAGCCGCGGCAACCTCGCCGGCTACGCGCTGATGGCCTCCGACCACCTGCGGGTGGTCGGCAACACCAGCGACGGCGACCAGGCCTACGGGTTCCTGCTCAACTACATCTCCTACAGCGAATTCGCCGGCAACACGGTGCGCGGCGTCACCGGCCAGCGCGGCATCGACGGCCAGCCCGTCGATGGCGGCGAAGGCAAGGGCCTGTTCGTCTACCTCTCGCAGTTCAACGCGATCCACGACAACCTCGTCGCCGACTCCCAGATCGGCATCCACATGACCGCTGGCTCGGAGCACAACCAGGTGTGGGACAACCGCTTCATCGGCAACCGCGTGCAGGTGAAGTACGCGCAGAACCTCGCCCAGGAGTGGTCCGAGCGCGGCCGCGGCAACTTCTGGAGCGACTACCTCGGCTGGGACCTGGACGGCGACGGCATCGGCGACGTGCCGTTCCGGCCCAACGACGGCGTCGACGTGCTGCTGTGGAAATACCCGGCGGCGCGCAGTCTGATGTCCAGCCCGTCGATCCTGCTGATGCGCTACGTGCAACGCGCCTTCCCGGTGTTCACGCCGGCCGCGGTGCAGGACAGCCACCCGCTGATGCGTGCCCCGGCACCCTTGCGAGTCGACCATGAACCACGCGATTGAATTCGAGGCCCTGTGCAAACGTTACGGCGCGCTGGCCGCGCTGGACGGCATCAGCGGCTGCGTGCCGCAAGGCAAGGTGATCGGCCTGCTCGGCCACAACGGCGCCGGCAAGTCGACGCTGATCAAGCTGGTGCTCGGCCTGATCCGCCCCAGCGGCGGACGCCTCGACGTGCTCGGCCGCTCGCCCTGGGGGGCGCCCGCGCAACGCCGCGACATCGGCTACCTGCCCGAGAGCGCGACGTTCTACGCCAACCTCACCGGCCGCGAGCTGCTCGACTACCTCGCCCGCCTCAAGCGGGCGCCCAGGAAGCAAGTGGTGGCACTGCTGGAGCGCGTGGGCCTCGCCCACGCCGCGGACCGGCGCGTGGGCACCTGGTCCAAGGGCATGCGCCAGCGACTGGGACTGGCCCAGGCCCTGCTCGGTTCCCCCGCGCTGCTGCTGCTCGACGAACCCACCACCGGCCTCGATCCGCAAGCCACCCGCGAGCTCTACCGGCTCCTCGGCGAGCTGCGCGCGGAAGGGCGCACGGTGCTGATCTGCTCGCACCTGCTGGCGGAACTGGAGCCGCACATCGACGGCGCGCTGATCCTGCGCCAGGGACGCCTGCTGGCCGCCGGCAGCCTCGCCGAACTCGATGCGCAAACCGCCCTGCCCGCCCGCGTGGTGCTGATGGCGCACGCGGGCACCGCCGACGGGCTTCAGCTGCGGCTGGCGACACGCGGTCTCGGCGTGCTGACGCGCACCGACGGCCGCCTCGAACTGGAGCTGCCGCGCGCGCGCAAGCTCGCCGTGTTGCGCGAACTGCTGGCCGATCCGGCGGTGGCCGACCTCGACGTGCGCGCCCCTTCGCTGACCCAGCTCTACGACCACCTGGGCAACCGTGCCGCGGTTGCCGCCGAGGCCCTGGCATGAATCCGATCCTCACCATCGCCTGGAAGGAATTCCGCGACGATTTCCGCAGCCGCTGGACGCTGGCGGTCAGCGTGCTGTTCGCCCTGCTCGCGCTCGGCATCGCCTGGTTCGGCAGCGCCGCCGCGGGCCGGGTCGGCCTGGCTTCGTTCGACGCGACGCTGGCCAGCCTCACCACGCTGGGCGCGTTCGTGATCCCGCTGATCGGGCTGCTGATCGCCCACGACGCCGTGGTCGGCGAGCGCAGCGACGGCACCCTGCTGCTGTTGCTCAGCTATCCGCTCGGGCGCGGCCAGCTGGTCGCCGGCAAGTTCATCGGCCACTGCGCCGCGCTGGCCGTCGCCACGCTGGCCGGCTTCGGCGGCGCCATCGCGGTGACGTTGGCGATGCGGCCCGACGCCGCCACGCCGGCCGACTACGGGAACATCGCGCACTTCGTGGCGAGCGCCACGCTGCTGGGCGCCAGCTTCGTGGCGCTGGGCTGCCTCATCAGCGTCCGCGCCAGCGACAAGGCCCGCGCCGCCGGGCTCGCCCTGATCGGCTGGCTGGCCTGCGTGGTGCTGTTCGATCTGGCGCTGCTGGCGCTGCTGGTGGCCAGCGGCGGCAATCCGGTGGAACGGGCGACCTATCCCTGGCTGCTGCTGCTCAATCCCGTCGACACCTTCCGCCTGTCCATCCTCGGCACCCTGGGCAACGGCGCCGGCAACGACCTGCTGACCGGCATGACCGCCGGCCACGCCTATCCGCCCGCCCTGCTGCTGGCCTCGCAACTGGCGTGGATCGCGCTGCCGTTCGCGCTGGCCATGCTCGCCTTCCGCCGCAAGGAAATCTGAGGATCGCCATGTCGAGCCGCCCGCTGCCACCGCTGTTTGCCTTCGTGCTGTGCGCGCTGGTCGCGACGCTGTCTGGCTGCGGCAGGACGCCAGCGTCCGCCCCTCCGGCCGTCGACGTCCACGCCGACGATGCCTGCGCCGTCTGCGGCATGTATCTGGACGGTTCGCCGGGGCCGCGCGCGCAGGCCTGGGTGGAGGGCCGCTCCCGTCCCCTGGTGTTCGACTCCACCCGGGATTTCTTCGCCTGGGTGCTGCAGCCCGAGCATCAGTCGGGCGTACAGGCGCTCTACGTGCAGGACAGCGCCCGCATCGACTGGCGGCACCCAAACGGCGCGGCGGCGAGCTTCATCGACGCCCGCCACGCGTATTACGTGGCCTGGCAACCGATGCCCGGATCGATGGGGCCCACGCTGGCGTCCTTTGCCACGCGATCGGCCGCCACGGCCTTCGTGGCGGATCACGGCGGCGCCGTGCTCGGGTTCGCGCAAGTCACCCCGGCGCTGGTCGCGATGCTCGCGAACCACTGTCCTTCGGCGTCCGCGACCGCGCCGTCGGCGCTGCCGGCCTGCCGCGCTGCCCCGTCGCCGGGCACCCGGTTGCCTGGCACGCCGGCGCACGGCGCCACGATCTTTGCCCCAACCGCCCTTTCCCACTGAATGGAACCCGCCATGTTCGGACTCGACAGCGTCTCGCACTGGATCGTCCTGCTCGTCCTCGTGCTCCTGGTCTTCGGCACCGGCAAACTGCGCAATGCCGGGCGCGACATCGGCCACGCCGTCGCCGAATTCCGCAAGGGCGTCAAGGGCGACGAGCGGCCCACGGAGTCCATCGGATCGGAGCCGGACGTCGATCGCCGGGGTTCCGGGCGACAGTGACGCCGCACGGCGCCTGCGTCGCGTTCCGCATCCCTCCGGGCGCGGCGCCTCAGGGCAAGGTGTAATCGAACGCGTACGAGTGCCCGCCCTGCGCGTCGATGTGGATCGCCAGCGTGCCGGCGAGCCCGGTCAGCTCGTCCGTGCCCGAGTCCGGCACCACGGCCACGACAAGCGTGGCCGTACCGCGGTCCATGGTGCCCGAGTGCTGCAGCACGAAGGCGCCGCGCCGCCCGTGCAGTGCGCCGGCCACGCGCTCCATCGCCACGTAGCCGGCCGAGCCGTCCACCACGCTGCGGAAGGACAGCATCTCGCCGAGGCTGTGCGCCTCGAGGTCGCCGCTGAAGCGCTTGTCGATGCTCATGCGGCCCAATCCGCTGTCGGCGGATGCGGGCGGCTGCGGTTCCAGCTTCACCGTGAACGTACCGCTGGCGTGCATGGGGTGTCTCTCCGTGTGGGGTGGCGCCGCCGCGGCCATGGCGGACGGCGGCAGCAAGGCGAACAGGCCGGGCCATCGTGCCACGGCGAGGCCTTTGCGATGATGATGGCCGTGCTCACGCATTCCAGCAGTGCTGCCCCGCCGATGATTGGAAAAACGCGACATCCCGCCGGTGCACCGCGCGGCGTGCTGCACACGCGCCTCGGCGAGGGCGCGTTCGAGCACGCGCGACGGGCACCCGCGCCGGCGCTGGCCGGCTTCGTCGAGCACTACTGGTGCGTGCGCTGGGACCTGCGTGGCCGTCCGCCGCAGCTGCAGGAGACGCTGCCACATCCGAACCTGCACCTGGTGGTCGAACGCGGCGAGGCACGCGTGTGGGGCGTGCACGACGGCCGTTTCCGCCGCGTGCTGGAAGGCCGCGAGACGGTGTTCGGGGTGAAGTTCGCCGCCGGCGGCGCGCGGCCGTGGCTGGATCGCCCGGCAGGCGCGCTGGCGAACCGCTCGCTGCCTGCGCATGAAATATTCGGCACGGCGATCGACGCGCTGGTGCCGGCGATCCCCGGCTGCGCCGACATCGCGGACATGGCGGCGCTGGTCGAGCCGCTGCTGCTGGCGACGCTGCCGCCGCCCGACCCGCTGGCGGCGCAGGCGCGCGAGCTGGTAGCACTGGCCGCGACGAACCGCGAGCTGCTGCGCGCCGAGCAGTTGGCCGGACACGCAGGTCTGGGCCTGCGCGCGCTGCAACGGCTGTTCCGCGACTACGTGGGCGCCAGCCCGAAGTGGGTGATCGCACGCTACCGCCTGCACGAGGCGGTGGCGCAACTGCAGGCGGGCCGCACGCTGGCCTGGACCGAGCTGGCGCTGGCGCTCGGCTACTACGACCAGGCGCACTTCATCCGCGACTTCCGCCGCCTCGTCGGCTGCTCGCCGGCCGGTTACGCGCGGCGCGAGAGCATGCGTTGAGGCGGCTCAACTTTCCGCTGCATGCCGGGTTGCGCCAGCACCACCGGCGGATGATTCGGACTGCCGCCTCGGCGCACGGCGCTGTAGAGCGGCACGACCTCCGGTTCGTGCGGTGCGTGCCCGTGGTTTGCGCGCGGCGTTGTGCTCGGCGGGGAGGCGGCACCGGGCAGCATGACGGGAAACAGATCGCAGGTGGCCGCCTGCGCGCATATCGGCCCGCCGCCGCCGCGCTCGACCGGGAGCGGCACGCGGCCGACGGGGCCGGTGTGCGCGTGGCTGAGCACCAGCGCGTCGATCGCCGCCGGATCGAACGCGAACGGTTCCGCGTTGTGCGCTTCCGCGTCGCGGCTGCCCTGCTCCATGCCGCGGTCGAGCAGGATGCGCCGGCCGGCCGCCTCGGGCAGGTGGCAGGAGCCGCGCCTGCCGTGCCGCGGAACTCGATCCGCGTGTCGTGCCTCATGCCGAAACCAGGCGGCGCCGGAAACCGCCGCGATCAGCCGGTGAGCAGCCGCTCGCAGATCGCCCGGTACAGATCCGGCAGGCGTTCCAGCTCGGCCACGTCCACGCATTCGTCCACCTTGTGGATGCTGGCGTTGACCGGACCGAGCTCCACCACCTCGGCACCCAGCGGCGCGATGAAGCGGCCGTCCGAGGTGCCGCCGCCGGTGCTCTGCGCGGGCTCGACGCCGCACAGCTCGCGGCACACGTCCACCACCACCTTGCGCAGGCGCCCGTCCGGCGGCGTGAGGAAGGGTTCGCCGGAGAGGTTCCAGTCCAGTACGAAATCCAGGCCGTGCCGGCACAGGATCGCCTCGGTGCGCGTGCGCAGGTCGTCGGCGCGGCTGGCGGTGCAGTAGCGGAAGTTGATCAGCGCGGTGAGCTCGCCCGGGATCACGTTGTTGGCGCCGGTGCCTGCGTTGAGGTTGGAAACCTGGAACGAGGTAGGCGGAAAGTCCGCGTTGCCCTCGTCCCAGCGTTCAGCGGCCAGCTCGGCCAGCGCAGGCGCGAAGGCGTGGATCGGGTTCAGTGCCTTCTCCGGATAGGCCACGTGCCCCTGCACGCCACGCACCGTGAGCGCGCCGGAGAGCGAGCCGCGCCGGCCCACGCGGATCAGGTCGCCGAGCCTCTCCTTCGCCGAGGGTTCGCCCACCACGCACCAGTCGATCTGCTCGCCGCGGGCGCGGAAACCTTCGGCCACCTTGCGCACGCCGTCGAGGTTGGTCGGGCCCTCCTCGTCGCTGGTGAGCAGCAGCGCCACGCGGCCGGCATGTCGCGGGTGCGTGGCCACGAACGCTTCCAGCGCCACCGCCATCGCCGCCACCGAGCCCTTCATGTCGGCGGCGCCGCGACCGTAGAGACGAAGGGTGCGGCCATGGATGGTCGCATTCCGATTCTCGCGATCAGGAAGATCGCAAAGGCGAACCACCGGCTCGAACGGCGGACTGTGCCACGAAGCCTCCGGCCCGCTCGGCACCACGTCGGTATGGCCGAGGAAAACGAGCGTCGGGCCGCCGTCGCCGTGCACGGCCCACAGGTTGTCCACGTCGCCATGGCGCAGATGCTCGATGCGGAAGCCCGCGCGCTGCAGCCGTGCGGCCAGCAGTGCCTGGCAGCCGGCGTCGTCCGGCGTCACCGAGCGGCGGCGGATCAGTTCGCAGACAAGATCGAGCACGTCGGACATGGCGGCGGCGGGTCGGCAAAGACGATGCGGCAGCATAGCAGCGCGCCGACGGCGCTCAGCCGGCGATCACCGCTCCCAGCAGGTGCCCCACGCTCCAGGTGATCGCCGCCGCGGCCACGGTGATGGCGAACTGGCGCGCGATCGCGAACAGCATGCCGCGCCCGGTGAACAACGAGGTGCCGGTGCCGATCACCGCCAGCCCCGCAGCGGTGGCGGCGATGCTGCCGAGCACGGCGGCGTGGCCGTGCAGGAACAGGTATGGCACTACCGGGAACGTCGCGCCGAACGCGAACAGGCAGAACGAGGACACCGCCGCGCCCCACGCCGAGCCGCCCAGTTCGTCGGGATCGACGCCGAGGTCCTCGCGCACCACGGTGTCCAGTGCGGCGCGCGGCGTTCCGGCGAGGTGCCCGGCGAGGTGCTCCGCCTCGGCGTGGTCCATGCCCTTGCCGCGGTAGATGCCGGCGATGTGGCGCACGCCGTCCTCCGGTGCCACTGCGAGGCGCTCGGCGCGTTCGGTGATCTGCGCCTGGTAGAACTCGCGCGAGCTGTTCACGCTGAGCCACTCGCCCAGCGCCATCGAGCAGGCACCGGCGACCAGCCCGGCGAGCCCCGCCAGCAGCACCGCACGGTCGCTGGCGGCGGCGCCGGCCATGCCCATCACCAGGCTGACGTTGGAGACCAGGCCGTCGTTGGCGCCCAGCACGGCGGCGCGCAGCGTGTTGCCGCTCTGCGCGCGGTGGCTGTGGCCACGCTCGGCACGCGCCTGCGGCGGCAGGAAATGGTCGCGGTGGCCGCTGCGGTCCACCGGCGTCGCGTCGTGGTCGGCATGCTCCAGCCGCACCACCGTCGGCATCACGAACTCGGTGCCGAAGGCCCGCGCGAACCAACCCAGCACGCGCACGCGTACGCCGGTGCGCGGTGGCGGCACGGCGACCCCAGCCTCGCGCAGCCTCGATTCCCAGAACGCGGCGTTGGCGCGCTCGCCTTCGGCGATACGCTGGTAGGCGCGCGCCAGCCGCGGATCGGCGGCCAGCCCCGCCAGCCGCGCGTACAGCACGGCGTTGTCGCGCTCGATGCGCAGGTTGATGCGGTAACGGCGAGTGCGGCGGTCGCTCATTGCGTCAGCCGTCCAGTTCGTCGTCGCGCTGGCCCAGCCACACCAGCATCGCCAGCAGCACGATGGCGAAGCGGAACGCACTCTCGATGCCGTTCCACTGGCTGGACATCCACATGCCGAACCATTCGCCACCGATCGCCACGAAGCCGCCCAGCCAGAGCAGCACGCCGGTGGCGAGACCGAGCACGGCGATGCGCTTGGCGCGCTGGAACGCCGCTGCCGTCGCGCGGTGCGCCTGCCACAGCCGCCACACGCCCAGCCAGCACAGCGCGGCGGCCAGCGTCTCGGCCGCGATGATCAGCGCGTACGCGGCGCGCTGCAGCAGCGGCGAATGGATAGCGCGGTAGCGGATCTGCGCATCGGGGAAGATCGTGTCCATCGCCAGCACGTGCTGCACGAATGGCCAGTTGCTGGCGTAGTCCGTGAGGTTGCCGAAGGCGACCAGCCCGATCCACAGCGCGATCGCCGCCAGCACCGCGACCTTGCACAGGCGCACGATCATCCGTCAGCGGCCGAACAGCTTCTTGAAGCCGTTGTCGCTGAAACCCACGCTGACGCTGCCGTCCTCCTGCAGCACCACCGGGCGGCGGACCAGCGCGGGATATTCCTTCAGCAGCAGCGTCCACTCCGGATCGGTGCCCGGGTTCTTGCGCTGCGGCAGCAGGTTGCGCCAGGTGGTGGAGGACTTGTTGACCAGCGCCTCCCAGCCGCCGAGCTGCGCCGCCCACGCCTTCAGCGTGGCCGCCGGCACCGGGTTGGCGCGATAGTCCACGAACGTGTACGGCACCGCGAAACGGTCCAGCCAGTTGCGCGCCTTGCGGCAGGTGTCGCAGGTGGTCAGGCCGTAGATGGTCGCGCTCATTCGCCGCTCCGCAGCAGTTCGTTGATCGAGGTCTTGCCGCGCGTCTTCTCGTCCACCTGCTTGACGATGATCGCGGCGTACAGGCTGTGCGAGCCGTCCTTCGCGGGCAGGTTGCCGGCCACCACCACGCTGCCGGCGGGCACGCGGCCGTAGCCGATCTCGCCGGTCATGCGGTTGTAGATGCGGGTGGACTGGCCGAGGAACACGCCCATGCCGATCACGCTGCCCTTCTCCACCACCACGCCCTCGACCACTTCCGAGCGCGCGCCGATGAAGCAGTGGTCCTCGATGATGGTGGGGTTGGCCTGCAACGGCTCCAGCACGCCGCCGATGCCGACGCCGCCGGACAGGTGCACGCCCGCGCCGATCTGCGCGCAGGAGCCCACCGTGGCCCAGGTGTCGACCATGGTGCCGGCCCCGACGTAGGCGCCGATGTTGACGTAGCTGGGCATCAGCACCGCGTCCTTCGCGATATGCGCGCCACGACGCACCAGCGCGCCGGGCACCACGCGCGCGCCCAGGCCCTGCAGCTCGGCGTCGTTGCCGTGGGCGAAGCGCAGCGGCACCTTGTCGAAGGCCTGTGCGGGGCCGCCGTCGACCACGCGGTTGCCGTTGATGCGGAAGTACAGCAGCACCGCCTTCTTCAGCCACTGGTTGACCTTCCAGCCGCCCTGCCCGTCCGGTTCGGCCACGCGGCGCTCGCCGGACTCGAGCAGATCCAGCACCTGGTTGAGCGCAGGGCGCAGGTGGGTCTCGACCTCGGCCTGGGTCAGCTCGTCGCGGCGCCCGAAGGCGTCGTCGATCAGGGATTCGATGCTCTGCATGGCGAATGGACGTCCAAATCAATCGATGAAAACTCCGCCATTGTGCCCGCCCGGGCCGTCGGGGGGAACCGCCATGGCCCGGATACCCACGGCGCAGGCGGCATGGCGCCCGCAAGGTTCGCGGATGGTGATGCCCGGTGCGGCCCGGGCTAGACCAGCGCGAGCAGCAGCGGCACCGCGACGCCGGCGAGGAAAACCGCGACGACGCGCCCCGCATGGCGCGTGTATCGCCATGCCATGTAGAGGCCGGTCAGCGTGGACACGGCCAGCGCCAGTGCGACCAGCGCGGTGAAGATCTTCAGCGGCAGCGGGTTGCCGGCCCTCCGTGCGGCCGTTCCGGCCAGCGGGCGCGCCGCTGGCACGGACGCCGCGTTTGCCGCCGGGCGCAGCTTGCGTACCGGCACATCCATGGTCTGCTTCTTGTGCAGCTGCGCCGCCACCGCCAGCCACTTCGGCGGCGCGTGGCTGCCGTCGCGGGCGCTCTCGTGCAGGCCGAAGGTCTGCAGGCCGCCGGTGATCGCGAAGAACAGCAGGGCCGGCGCCGTGAACACGCCGAGATAGAGGTGCACGAGTCGGCAGCCCTTGAGGAAGCGGTGGATCGGTGGCATGCGGCAAACCAGCAAATGAGAATCGCTATCATTTAACCAGATCGTGCCGCCGACCGGAAGCGGTGCCCGCCCGTCCCCGGAACGGCTCCCGGCGTCGCTCAAGCTTTGCCGCCTTCGGCCGATAAGGGGTACGGCAAGACTCTTGCTTGCCGGTCGGTACGGGCCCGCCGCAACGGCCAGCCCAACCCGAGACTGTGATGGATGAGAGGGCCGCCGCCGTAGAAAAGCAGAGGAAACGCCGCGCACGCCTCGCCCGGGTGCTGGCGTTCACGATGTGCTGCCTGGCTGCCGGCCCGGCGCCGGCGGCGGCCCCCACGCTCGCTGCCGGCGCATCGGCGACGCCGAACGAAGCGGGCCTGCCCTTCATCCGCAATTTCGATCCCAGAAGCTACGGCGCCGCCGCGCAGAACTGGTCCGTGGCGCAGGACAGGCAGGGCGTGATCTACGTGGGCAACGTCGACGGCGCCGTGCTGACCTTCGACGGCGCGCGCTGGCAGCGCATCCCGGTGCCCAACGGCGCCGCGGTGCGCTCGCTGGCGCTGGGCGCGGACGGCCGCATCTACGTGGGCACGGTGGGCAATCTGGGCTACCTGAAGCCGGACGCCTCCGGCCAGCTGGCCTTCGTGTCGCTGCTGGACAAGATCCCGCCCAGCGAGCGCGACTTCGCCGACGTGTGGTCGATCCATCCCACGGGCGGCGGCGTGTTCTTCGCCACCACGACGCAGCTGTTCCGCTATCGCGACGGCGCGATGACGGTGTGGAAGCCGAAGACCTCCTTCCACCTCAGCTTCCTGGTCAATGGCACGCTGTACGTCCGCGAGACGGGCCTGGGCCTGATGCAACTGGACGGCGAGCGGCTGGAACTGTCGCCCGGCGGCAGCCGCTTCGCCGACGAGAAGATCTACGCGCTGCTGCCCTGGCGCGGACCGGGTGCGCAACCGGGCGACCTGCTGGTGGGTACGCGCACCCAGGGCTGGTTCATCCGCCACGGCGACACGTTCCGGCCCTGGATCACCGAGGCGGACGCGGCGATCCGCAAAAGCCAGCTGTACAACGCCAGCTGGCTGGCCGACGGCCGGCTTGCCGCCGGCACGCTGCGGGGCGGCCTGTTCCTGCTCGACGCGCACGGCCGCCTGCTGCGCACGCTGACGCGCAGCAGCGGGCTCACCACGAACATGATGCTGGCACAGTTCCAGGACCGCGAAGGCGGCCTGTGGATCGCCGCCGGCAACGGCATCAGCCGCATCGACCTCGGCTCGCCGCTGACCCAGTACGGCGAGCGCGCCGGGCTGCCTGACGCGGTGCTGGCGCTGCGGCGCCACGCCGGCACGCTCTACGCGGGCACTTCCGACGGCCTGTACCGCCTGGCGGGCGGCGCGGGCCCCCATTTCGAGCGGCTGCCGCAGGTGACAGGGCAGATCTGGGGCCTCGCCGAGGCCGACGGCCAGCTACTGGTCGCCAGCAGCGACGGCGTGTTCGCCGGCTCCGGCGACGCGTTCCGGCAATTGCTCGACACCCGCCAGAGCACGCTGTCGATCTCGGCGCTCGCGCTGTGGTGCTCCGCGCGCGACCCCACGCGCGTGTTCGTGGGCTACCAGGACGGCATCGGCACGCTGCGCCGCGAGGGCAATCGCTGGGTCGACGAAGGCCGCATCGCCGGGGTGCAGCAGGAGGTGCGCACCATCCGGCCGGACGCCGAAGGTCATCTGTGGCTGAGCCTGTGGGTCGGTGGCGCGATCCGCCTGAGCCTGCCACCGGACTGGCAGGGGCCAAGGGACGGACGCGCCGTCAAGGTCGATCGCTTCGGCGTCGCCGCCGGCCTGCCGCCGGAACAGAACGACCTGGTCACGATCGACGGCGCGCTCCGCTTCGTCACCCCGCACGGCATCTACCGCTTCGACGAGGCGAGCGGCCGCTTCTCCGTCGACCCGGCGTTCGCCGGCCTGTTCCCCGACGGCCCGCGACCGATCGACGTGTTGCACCAGGACCGCCGCGGCGGCCTGTGGATGTATGCCGTCACCGATGCCGACGGCACGAAGGAAACCGTCCACGCCATCCGCGCCGGCAAGGGCTGGCGCTGGCAAGCCGCGCCACTGCAGCCGCTGGCGGGCAGCGACATGTCCGTGTTCCTGGACGACGCCGACGGCACCGTGTGGATAGGCGGCGACAAGGGCCTGTTCCGCTACCGCCCGGCATCCGCCCCGCTGCCGGGCGCGCCGCCGCAGACGCTGCTGCGCATGGTGGCCGGGCAAGGCGGCCGCCTGCTGTTCGTCGACCACCCGGCAGACGCGCGGCCGCCGGAAATACCCTACGCGCAGAACTCGATCCGCTTCGAGTTCGCCCTGCCCAGCTACGACCACTTCGACGCCAACCGCTACCAGGTCCGGCTGCAGGGCCTTGACCGCGGCTGGTCGCCGTGGAGCGTCGACGCCTACCGCGACTACACCAACCTGCCCGACGGTCGCTACCGCTTCCACGTGAGGGCGCGCGACGTGTACGGCCGACAGGGCCGGGAAGCCACGTTCGACTTCCGCATCCTGCCGCCGTGGTACCGCACGGCCTGGGCCTGGTTGCTGTGGATCGCCACGGGGATGCTGGCGTTGAGCCTGCTGGTGCGCTGGCGCTCCGCCGCGTTGCGCCGGCGCAACCGCGCACTAGCCACCCTGGTGGCGCGGCGCACCGGCGAGCTGGCCCGGGCCAACCAGGCACTGCAGCAGGCCAACGAGGCGCTCGCCCAGCAGATCATCACCGACCCGCTTACCGGCCTGAAGAACCGCCGCTACCTCAACGAGCACATCGAGCACGACCTGGCCGCCGCGCGCCGCCACTGTCGCGACCGCGGCGGCGCGCAGCTGCTGTTCCTGATGGTGGACATCGACCATTTCAAGCAGATCAACGACAGCTACGGTCACGCCACCGGCGACCGCGTGCTGCTGCAGTTCCGCGACGTGCTGCTGTCGGTGACCCGTGAATCGGACACGCCCGTGCGCCGGGGCGGCGAGGAATTCCTGATCGTGGCGCGCAACGCCCCGCGGGGAGCCGGCCCGCAGTTCGCCGAGCGCATCCGCGCGGCGGTGGCCGGCCAGCGCTTCGACCTCGGCAACGGCCAGCACCTGCACCTCAGCTGCTCGGTGGGCTTCGCCGGCTACCCGTTCTTCGCCAGCGAGCCGGATCGGCTGAACTGGGAGCAGGTGGTGCACGTTGCCGACGAATGCCTGTACGCGGCCAAGCGGCAGGGCCGCAACGCCTGGGCCGGGGTGGCGCCCGTGGCGACGCCTCCGGCCGGCAACGCGATCGACGCGCTGCGTGCGACACTTGCCCGTCTGCCCGCATCCGGACCGCTGCCGGTGCTGACCTCCTGGACCTGCGCGGAACCGGCGGGCGCCTGAAATGCGCGGTCCGGGTGACATCGCGCCTGAACGAAAGGGGGAGCCGTGCCGCGGCGTCCGATCGACACGACCGAACTGACCGTGGGCCTGCCCATGCGCTTCAACGCCTACGACGGGCGGGGCAATCTGCTGCTGTGCGTGGGCCAGGTGATCGGCAGCGAGGCGCAACGCGCGATGCTGCTGCAGCACGGCCTGTTCTATGGTTCCGAGGAGGAATGCCGCGGCCCCCTGCCGCCGCCGTCGGTGGATCTGTCGCCGCTGGCGCGCCTGCTGGACGCACGCCGTCGCCTGCAGGCCATGCTCGCCGGCCCGGCGCCGGCGGATTTCCCCCGCGCGGTGATGGACGTCGCCGCGCAGGTACGCGAAGCCTGCCGGATCAATCCCGACGTGGCGCTGGCCAGCATCCTGCTGCGCACCGAGGGTCCCTACAGCAGCCGCCACGCGGTGAACGCCGCGATCGCCTGCCAGCTCACCGGCACGGCCCTGGCGCTCGACGAAGGCGAGCTGGCGGCGACCGTCGCCGCCGCGCTGACGATGAACATCGGCATGTTCGAGCTGCACGACCGGCTGCTCGCCTGCGAAGGCCCGCTGTCCGACGCGCAGCATGCGGCGGTGCGCGCGCACTGCCAGCTCGGCGTGGCGCGCCTGCGCGAGTTCGGCGTCGCCGACGCCGGCTGGCTGGACGCCGTGCGCGACCACCACGAGCGCAGCGACGGCGGCGGCTATCCCGGCGGCAAGCGCGGGCCGGAGATCGGCCGACCGGCACGCCTGCTGGCCCTCGCGGACGTGTACTGCGCGCGTGTCGCCGGCCGCGACTACCGGCCGCCGCTGCAACCGACGCAGGCGCTGCGCTGGCTGTTCCTCAACGAGGGGGCCATGCTGGACGGAAGCCTCGCGCGCGTGTTCATCAAGACGCTGGGCGTCTACCCGCCGGGCACTGGCGTGCGCCTGCGCAACGGTTCGCTCGCGGTGGTCATCCAGCGCCGGCCCACCGGCCACCAGCCGGTGGTGGCTTCGCTCACCACGCACGACGGCCTGCGCCTCGGCTCGCCGATCCGGCGGCGCGGCGATGTCGAGGCGCACGCCATCGCCGAGGTGGTGGACCTGCCGGCGCTGGGCTTCCGGATCGGCATGGAGGCGCTGTGGGGCGCCGATGCGGCGGACTGATCGCGTCGGCGGCAGGCATCGCTAGGCACCCGGCCCCAGCCGCGCCAGCAGCGACTGGCGCAACCGTTCCTGGCGGGCCTCGTCGAGCGGCGCGTCGCCGCGGTCGCTGAGCTGGAAGAAGTCCTCCACCCGCTCGCCAAAGGTGGCGATGCGCGCGTCGTGCACGCGCACCTCGCAGGCCACCAGTACCTGCGCCACCGCGGCCAGCAGGCCGGGACGGTCGCTGCACACCAGCGCCATGCGGGTGCGCCCGTCGACCTGGCGGAAGTCGATGCGCGGCGGCATCTGGAAGTGCTTCAGCTGGCGCGACATGCTGCGCCGCGGCGGCAGGATCTGCCCGCCCTGCGCCAGTGCGCGCTGCATCCGCTGGCGCAATTCCTCCGCGCGGTCCGCGCTGGCCGGCTGCTGGCCGTCCGCCTCCAGCAACAGGAACGTGTCCATCGCCATGCCGGCGCTGGAACCGAGGACACGCGCCTCCACCACCGAGAAGTGCAGCCGGTCCAGCATCGCGGTGACGCTGGCGAACAGGCCGTCGCGGTCGGGCGTGCAGACGAACAGCTCGGTGCTGCCGCGCACCGACAGCGGATGCACGGCGACCAGCGGCCACGCGCCGTTCGCGCGCACGATCGCCGCGGTCTGCCAGGCGATCTGCTCGGGGCGATGGCGCAGGAAGCTGGAGGTCGGAAACGTGGCCCACGCCCGCTCGGCCGCTTCCGCGGCGATGCCCTCGTCCTGCAGCAGGATCAGCGCCTGCGCGCGGCAGGCGTCGATGCGCGCCGCGGCATCGTGGCCGGGCCGCGTGTCGCTGCGCAGTGTCTGGCGGGTGGCCGTGTACAGGTCGGCCAGCAGGCGGTCCTTCCAGCCGTTCCACAGCTTCGGGCTGGTGCCGATGATGTCGGCCACGGTGAGCAGGTAGAGCCTTCCGAGCCGTTCGCGGTCGCCCACCGCATCGGCGAAGTGCCGCACCACGTCGGGATCGGTGATGTCCTGCCGCTGCGCGGTGGTGCTCATCAGCAGGTGCCAGCGCACCAGCCAGGCCACGCGCTCGCCGTCGGCCGCAGGCAGGCCCAGCTTCGCGCAGAACGCGCGCGCGTCGCCCTCGCCCAGCACCGAGTGGTCGCCGCCGCGGCCCTTGGCGATGTCGTGGAACAGGCCGGCCAGCAGCATCAGCTCCGGCTGGCCGAGACTGGACCAGACGTCGCAGGCGACCGGGAATTCGCTGCGCGCCTCGGGGTCGGCGAAACGCGCCATCTGGCGCAGCACGCGCAGCGTGTGCTCGTCCACGGTATAGACGTGGAACAGGTCGTACTGCATGCGTCCGAACACCTGGCCGAACGCCGGCAGGATCGCGGCCAGCAGGCCGTGCCGGTTCATCCGCCACAGTGCATCCACCGCGGGCGCGCCACGCCGCAGCAGGCGCAGGAAGGCGGCCAGCACGGCGGGATCGTCAGCCAGCTTGCCGTCGTGCAGGGCGGTGGCCTGGTGGATGCGGCGCATGGTGTCGGCGGAAAAGCCGACCAGGCCCCGCTCGTCGAGCCGCGCGATGAACGCCTCTACCAGCGCGGCCGGCCGCCGCGCGAACAGTTCGGGATCGCGCGCCGACAGCCGCGTGCCGTGGCGCACGAAGTCCTCGCCCACCGGCTTCGCCTCGCCGGGCGGCTCCAGCAGCTCGACGAAACGCTCGGCGATCTGCACGCCCAGCCGCTCCACCTGGCTGGCCGCGCGGTAGTAGCCCTGCATGAATTGCTCGACGCCGAGATTCTTCTCGTGCTCGTCCTCGAAACCCAACCGCACGGCCAGCGCACGCTGGTAGTCGAACAGCAGGCGCTCTTCCGGCCGCCCCGCCTCCAGGTGCAGCGCGTAACGGTAGCGGCGCAACGTCGCTTCGGCCTCGCACAGGCTGGCGCGCTCGGCCGGGTCGAGCAGGCCGGCGTCCTGCATCGCCTCGAAGCCGCCGGCATGCGCCAGCCGTCGTCCCAGCCAGCGCAGCGAGTCGAGCGTGCGCAGCCCGCCGGGGCCGTCCTTGAGGTTGGGTTCGAGGTTGCTCGCGGTGTCGTTGTGCCGCGCGTGGCGCGCATCGCGCTCGGCCAGCCGCGCGGCGAGGTACTCGCGCGGCGGCCACAGCGCCGGGTCGTCCACGATGGCGCGCAGCTTCGCATCCATGGCCGGGTCGCCCACCAGCCGGCGCGCATCGAGCAGGCTGGTGAACACACTGGCGTCCGCGGCGGCCAGCGCACGGCACTGCGCCGGCGCGCGCACCGCATGCCCCACCTTGAGGCCCATGTCCCACAGCGTGGCGAAACATTGCTCCAGCGCACGCAGGCGCGCCGGCTCGGGCTGTTCGGCCAGCACCAGCAGGTCCACGTCCGAATGCGGAAACAGCAGGCCGCGGCCGAAGCCGCCCACCGCGAACAGCGCCGCACCGGTCACCTCGCCCAGGCAGGCCGTCCACACGTGCGCCACGATGCGCGCCACCACCTCGCCACGCCGCCGCGCCAGCGCGCTGGCATCGGCGCCGTCGCGGAACGCGGTGGCCAGTGCACGGTCCACGTCGCCGAGCAGCTGCCGCAATGCGCGCCGCGCCTCGGTCGACACGCCCGAGCGCGGCACGGCCGGGGGCAGGCGCGGCAGGAGTGGGAGCACGGCGCTCATGGGCGGAAACCGGTGCGGCGAGAGAGGGACGTCAGTCTGCCACGCCACCCGGCCTTTCCTGCATGGTCGCACCGCGTGTGCGATTGCCTTCCGCCCTGATCGGCGCATAGGCTCCATCGCACACGGGATGCGCCTCTACGCATCCGGCCAGGGCGTGAGGATCTCGAAACCGTCGGCGGTGACCGCGATGGTGTGTTCCCACTGCGCGGAGAGCGAGTGGTCCTTGGTGACCACGGTCCAGCCGTCGGGCAGCTGCTTGGTGTGCGGCTTGCCGGCGTTGATCATCGGCTCGACGGTGAACGTCATGCCTTCCTTCAGCTCCACGCCGGTACCGGGCTTGCCGTAGTGCAGCACCTGGGGCTCGTCGTGGTAGACCTTGCCGATGCCATGGCCGCAGTACTCGCGCACCACGCTGAAACCGGCGGCCTCGGCATGCTGCTGGATCGCGTGGCCCACGTCGCCCAGCGTGGCGCCGGGCTTCACTGCCTGGATGCCGCGCATCATCGCCTCGTGCGTGGTGTCGACCAGCCGCCTGGCCAGCACCGAGGGCGTGCCCACGAAGTACATGCGGCTGGTGTCGCCATGCCAGCCACCCTTGATGACGGTCACGTCGAGGTTGACGATGTCGCCGTCCTTCAGCACCTTGCCCGGGCTGGGGATGCCATGGCAGATCACGTGGTTGACCGAGGTGCACAGCGTCTTGGGAAAGCCATGGTAGCCCACGTTGGCAGGCACCGCCTTCTGCATGTTGACGATGTGCTCGTAGGCCCGGCGGTCCAGCTCCTCGGTGGTGACGCCGGGCTTGACGTATTCCTTGAGCATGGCAAGCACCTCGGCGGCCAGCCGGCCGGCCAGGCGCATGCCTTCGAGGTCCTGGGGGGATTTCAGGGTAATGGCCATGATCTCGCCTATATGGCGGCACAAACGCTGCAATTCCAGCGACTTGCCGCATCGCCGGCGCACCGGCTACAATTGCACGGTTTTGCAGGCTGCACCCGGTGCAATCCACGCCGCCGCAGCGCAAAACGGAACGGGATTGTAACCGCGCCGCGGTACAAGCCCAAACCAACGCCACACACGCATCGGCACCGTCTTCGGGGTGCCGCGCGCAGTTCGCTGCCGCGGTCGAAGCCGGGGATGCGTGGAGGTCCCAACCCCCCGGGCCACACCCAAAAGGCCCAACGCTTAAGGAGTTACACCATGGCTCAAGTCACCATGCGCGAAATGCTCGAAGCCGGCGTGCATTTCGGCCACCAGACCCGTTACTGGAATCCGAAGATGGCGCCGTACATCTTCGGCGCCCGCGGCAAGATCCACATCATCAACCTCGAGAAGACCCTGCCGCTGTTCACCGACGCGATGAACTTCCTGTCGGGCCTGGCGCAGAAGCGCGGCACCATCCTGTTCGTGGGCACCAAGCGCTCCGCCCGCGAGGCGCTGGCCGAGGAAGCCTCGCGCGCCGGGATGCCGTTCGTCACCGCGCGCTGGCTGGGCGGCATGCTCACGAACTTCCGCACCGTGAAGCAGTCGGTGGCCCGCCTCAAGGAGCTGGAGGCCGCCGAGACCGACGGCAGCTTCGACAAGCTGGTCAAGCACGAGGTGCTGGCGCTGCGCCGCGAGCGCGAGAAGCTGCAGAACTCGCTGGGCGGCATCAAGGACATGAACCGCCTGCCCGACGCGCTGTTCGTGATCGACATCGGCCACGAGGACATCGCCGTGCAGGAAGCCCGCAAGCTGGGCATCCCGGTGGTGGCGGTGGTCGACACCAACTACAACCCGCAGCTGGTGGACTACGCGATTCCCGGCAACGACGACGCGATCCGCGCGATCCAGCTGTACGCCCGCGCCGCCGCCGACTCGATCCTGGAGGGCAAGGCTGCCGCGCCGACTGCCGCCCAGGGCGACGCCGACGAGTTCGTCGAACTGGACGAGGAAGGCAACCCGGTCGCCAAGGCGGAGCGCAGCGAGCGCAAGGCCGCGCCGCGCCGCGATGCCGCCCCGCGCAAGGGCGCCGGCGCCCCGCGCCGCGAGGGCGGCCGCGAGGGCCGCGCTCCGCGCGACGCCAAGTAAGCCGATGCGGTGGCGGACAACCGCCGCCGCAGCGACAAGGAGTCTGGGCGGCAGAAACGTTCGAGGCGAAAAGCTCGCACTGTGAGGGCAGATTTTCGCCGGTTCGCCGGCCCATGGTGGTTCCATGGGCCAAGAAGCGGCGGAAATACGTACCGCAGGGCGGGCTCTGCAACCCGAACGGCTTCTGCCACCCAGACTCCGAAGCCCATCCCGGCGTCGTGGCGTGCCCCGCCACGACGCCCCGAGCATTCGAGGAATACCGATGAGCAATATCTCCGCCCAACTCGTCAAGGAACTGCGCGAGCGTTCCGGCGCCGGCATGATGGAGTGCAAGAAGGCGTTGGTCGAGAACAACGGCGACATCGAGGTCGCGATGGAGTGGCTGCGCAAGTCCGGTCTCGCCAAGGCCGACAAGAAGGCCGGCCGCGTGGCTGCCGAAGGCCGCATCGTCGCCGCCCAGGCCGGCGGCAAGGCCGTGCTGGTCGAGGTCAACTGCGAGACCGACTTCGTCACCAAGAACCCCGACTTCGTGAAGTTCAGCGACGCCGTTGCCGAGATCGCGCTGAAGTCCGGCGCCGCCGACATCGACTCGCTGAAGGCTGCCGCCTATCCGGGCGCCGCCAGTGTCGAGGAAGGCGCCAAGGCGCTGGTCGCCACCATCGGCGAGAAGATCGAAGTGCGCCGCATGGCGCGCGTCGAGACCGACGGCACCATCGGCAGCTACATCCACGGCGGCCGCATCGGTGTGCTGGTGGCGCTCAAGGGCGGCTCCGAGGAGCTGGCCAAGGGCATCGCGATGCACGTGGCGGCGATGAACCCGCCCTACGTGAAGGCCGAGGACGTCCCCGCCGACTTCATCGCCAAGGAAAAGGAAATCGCGCTGGCCGCGATGTCGGACAAGGAGAAGAACAAGCCGGCCGACATCCTCGAGAAGATCGTCTCGGGCAAGATCAACAAGATCGTCTCCGAAGTCACCCTGGTCGGCCAGCCCTACGTGCTGGACACCAACGTCACCGTCGGCGAAGCGCTGAAGAAGGAAGGCGCCGACGTGGCCTCGGTGGCGCGCCTGGCCGTGGGCGAAGGCATCGAGAAGGTGCAGGAAGACTACCTGGCCGAAGTCGCCAAGGCGATGCAGGTCTAAGCACCTCCCCCGCAAGCCCTGCGCCCACGGATGGGCGCACGCGAAGCGGAGCCGGATTCGCCTTGCGAATCCGGCGAGTCAAAAAAAGGGCAGGAGCCCCTTTTTGACCATCAGACACGGTGCTCTTCCGCTCTTGGCGACCACCCACTCCGACATGAAAAAGCCGCGGATATCCGCGGCTTTTTCATGTCTTCTGCATCGAGAGCGAAAGCCGGAGCGCCTTGCCTGATGCCTGAAAAGGGCTCCTGCCCTTTTCAGGCTCGCATGGCTCGCCAAGCGAGCCATGCTCCGTCCAGCAGGTCGTAGGCCTGCTGGACGTGGACCCATCCGTGGGCGCATCACCCCCGCAGCGCTTCCAGCGTGGGCGCCACCTGCGCCTCGCGGCCCAGCTCGCGACCGATCGCCGCCAGCCGCTGCGCCAGTTGCGTGGCATCTTGCGCACGGACCGTGGCATGCCCCACCTTGCGGCCGGCGCGCGCCGACTTGCCGTAGTCGTGCCAGTGCGCGTCGACGCCGCGCAGCACGGGCGCCGGATCGGGCAGCTCGCCGATCCAGTTGAACATCGCCGACAGCCCGCGCGCACCGGTATCGCCGAGCGGCAGGCCGAGCACGGCGCGCACGTGGTTCTCGAACTGGCTGGTGTGCGCACCCTCGATCGTCCAATGGCCTGAGTTGTGCACGCGCGGCGCCATCTCGTTGCCGAGCAGCTCGCCGTCCTTCACGAACAGCTCCAGCGCGAACACGCCCACGTAATCCAGGCGCTCGGCCAGCGTGCGCGCCAGCGCGGTGGCGCGCGGCTGCAGCGCGGCGATATCCGGCGCCGGCGCCAGGCTCATCGACAGCACGCCGTCCACGTGCCAGTTGCGGGTCAGCGGCCAGGTGCGGAAGTCGCCGTCGCGGCCACGCACGGCCAGCACCGACAGCTCGCGCTGGAACGGCACGAAGGCTTCGAGGATCAGCCCGTGCCTCGCGGCCTGCGCGCCCAGTTCCGCCCAGGCCGCGTCGGCATCCGCAGTCGTCTTCAGGCGGAACTGGCCCTTGCCGTCGTAACCCAGCCGGCGCGTCTTGAGGATCGCCGGCGCACCCACCGCGGCCAGCGCGCGGTCGAGGTCGGCGCGGGTGTCCACCGCCATGAACTCGGGCGTGGCCAGCCCGCAGTCGCGGAACAGGGTCTTCTCGGCCAGCCGGTCCTGCGCCACCGCCAGCGCACGCGGGTTCGGGAACACCGCCGCCCGCTCGGCCAGCCAGCGCGCCGTCTCGGCCGGCACATTCTCGAAATCGAAGGTGACCACGTCGACCCTGCGCGCGAAGTCTTCCAGCGCGGCGTAGTCGGTCCAGTCGGCCTTGACCAGCGGGGCGACCTGGCCGGCGCAGGCATCGGCGGCGCTGTCCACCACCAGGGTGTTCACGCCCAGCGGCGCAGCCGCCAGCGCCAGCATGCGCGCCAGCTGGCCGCCGCCCAGGATGCCGAGCACGGGTTGGCGGGACGCGCTCATGCGCGGGGGTCCGGCTGGTCGAGCACGGCCTGGGTCTGTTTGGCGCGCCAGTGCTCCAGCGCCTGCGCCAGGCGGGAATCGTGCAGCGCCAGCACCGCCGCCGCGAGCAGCCCCGCATTCACCGCGCCGGCGCGGCCGATCGCCAGGGTGCCCACCGGGACGCCGGCCGGCATCTGCGCGATCGACAGCAGGGAATCCATGCCGTTCAGGGCCTTGGACTGCACCGGCACGCCGAACACCGGCAACCGGGTCTTGGCCGCCAGCATGCCCGGCAGATGGGCCGCGCCGCCGGCGCCGGCCACGATCACCTGGATGCCGCGCCCGGCCGCCTGCTCGGCATAACGGAACAGCAGGTCCGGTGTGCGGTGGGCAGACACCACCTGCACCTCGTGCGCCACGCCCAGCTCGGTCAGCACCCCGGAGGCGTGCTCCATGGTTTCCCAGTCCGAACGCGATCCCATCACCACGCCCACCCGCGGCGTTTCCGTCGTTGCTGTCATGGCCCGGCCGTCCAAAAGTGGTTATTGTACGGGCTTTCCGGATCCGCAACGATTTCGCCCCATGGACAAGCGCCTGCTCGACATCCTGTGCTGCCCGGTGAGCAAGACGCCGGTGCGTCCGCTCGGCCGCGCCGAACTGGACGCGCTGAACGGCGCCATCGCCGCCGGCGGCGTGGCCACGACGGCCGGCACCCCGGTCCGCGGGCGCCTCGACGAAGGCCTGATTACCATCGACCACAAGCTGATCTATCGTGTCGACGACGGCATCCCGGTGATGCTGCCCGAGGAAGGCATCGGCACTACCCAGCTGAACGATTTCCCGCACGCCCCCTGAAGCCGCGTCCCCCACGCACTGACCTCCCGTCGACGGACCGACAATTCATCCGCAGGACGCCGCAGCGCCAACGACAACCTTCCGGTGTGGCCATGAACGAAGCCTTCGAACCGCCCAAGATCGTGCCCCTTGCACCGCGCCTCGACGCCACCGCGGGCGAGCGTGTGGGCGAGCTGCTCAACGCGGTGCGCGGCATCGCCGGCAAGCGGCTGCAGCAGTGCCTGGGCAACCTGTTCGAGCACGTGGACGACGCGCTGTTCGACCTCGCCGAGAAGGCCGAGAACAACGCCACCCAGACACACTACTTCGACGGCATGCGCGAGGTGCGCAAGCGCCGCCCGGCGATCGAGCGACAGTTCCTCACCGCGGTCAACCGTGAACTGGGTGGCCTGGCCAGTCGCGCCGCGCCGAACGCCTCGGCACCGACCATGGCCGAGCTGTCACTGGTGGCCGATGCCGAGCTGGAGGAATCGCTGGCGATCACCAGCATGAGCAGCAAGCACGAGAGCCGGCTGGCGCGCGACCTGTTCGCGATCAACCAGCGCCTCTCCGTGATCTGCGGCGGCCGCAAGATCGACGACGGCGGCAATCCGATCGCCCCGGCGGCGCTGTCGCAGGCGTTCCGCCAGGCGCTGAAGGAGCTGGGCGCGGACATGCGCGTGAAGCTCCTCATCTACAAGCTGTTCGACCGCTACGTGCTTTCCACGCTGGAAGACCTGTACGCCGAAGCCAATGCCGAACTGGCCCGGGCCGGTGTGCTGCCGCAGCTGCGCCCGGTGGCGCCACGCGGCGCCGGCGCGCCCCGCGGCAGTGCACAGGCGGCACCCGCCGGGGCCGCGATGGCTGGCACGGGCATGGACGAGGCCGCCGATCCCGCTGCGGCCGAGCTGCTGCAGACCCTGCACGGCCTGTTCGTCGCGCGCCGCGGCGGCGATGCCTCCCCGCTGGCCGGACAGGTCGGCGATGCCGGCGGACCGCCGCCTTCCGTCAGCGAGCTGCTGGGCGCGCTCAGCGTGCTGCAGACCCAGCTGGCGGCTGGCAGCATGCCAGCGCCGTCGCTGGTAAGCGGCGCCGGCAGCTTCGACCGCGAGGCCGTGGCGCAACTGAAGGAACAGCTGCTGGGGCAACTCGGCGCGCTGCGCGGCGCCCGCCCCAGCCATGTCGCCAGCATCGACGAGGACACCATCGACCTGGTCGGCATGCTGTTCGAGTTCATCCTCGAGGACCAGACCCTGCCGGCCGAGATGCAGGTGATGCTGGCGCGGCTGCAGATCCCCTACCTCAAGGCGGCGATCCTCGACCGCAAGATGTTCGCCCATCGCCAGCACCCCGCGCGCCGCCTGCTCGACGCGCTGGCGGAGCAGGCCAAGGGCTGGTCGCCGGAATCGGACCGCGACGGCCGCCTGCACGACAAGGTCAAGAGCATCGTCGACCAGCTGCTGCACGAATTCGACGACGACCTCGGCATCTTCGAGCGCCTGCTGCTCGACCTGCAGCAGTTCCACGAGCTCAACCGGCGCCGCTCCGAACTGGCCGAGCAGCGCGTGGCCGAGTCCACCCGCGGCCGCGAGAAGCTGGAGCAGGCGCGCCGCCGCGCCGCCCGCGAGATCGTCGATCGCATCGACGGCCGCAAGTTGCCGCCGCTGGTGCACGAGGTCCTGGCGCGCGCCTGGGCCAATCATCTGGTGCTGGTGCTGCTGCGCCAGGGCGAGGAATCGGCCGAGTTCCGCGACGGGCTGCGCTTCGTCGACGATTTCATCGCCAGCACGCGGCCGGCGCAGGACGCCACCGCACGCCAGCAGCTGCGCCAGCTGCTGCCCGGCATCGAGCGCGCGCTGCGCCAGGGCCTGGCCAACGTGGCCTTCCAGCCGCAGGACATCGAGCGCCTGCTGGCGCAGCTGCGCGACTGGTACCGCCAGCAGCTGGGCGAGCCCGTGCGGGACGCCGCACCGGCCGCCGACGCCGAGGCCGACGCCGCCAATGTCATCGCCGCGATACCGGAAAGCATCCAGCCCATCGTCGAACAGGCGGAGGCGGCGGACGAGTTGCCGGAGGAGAGCGTACCGGTCGCCACCGACAGCCCCGAGTGGCAGCAGGTGGAGGCGCTGCAGCCAGGCGTGTGGCTGGAGTTCCAGCTGCCCGACGAGCCGATGGTGCGCGCCAAGCTGTCGTGGATCAGCCCGATGAGCGGCCGCTACCTGTTCGTCAACCGGCGCGGCCTGAAGGTGGCCGATTACGCGCCGCAGGAGCTGGCCGTGCTGCTGGCCGGCGGCCACGCCCAGGTACTGGCCACCAATGCGCTGTTCGACCGCGCGATGAGCGCCATCGTCAGCCGCCTGCGCCAGCCAGGCACCCCGGACCCGAACACCGACGACGAATGAATGCCAAGCTCCCGTTCGACCCGCCGCCTCCCGAACTGATCGCTGCCGACGTGGAACGCGCCTTCGCCGAGGATCTCGGCAAAGGCGACGCCACCGCCGAACTGCTGCCGGACGCCGCCGTGGCCGAAGCCGTGCTCACCTGCCGCGACGACGCGGTGATCGCCGGTGCGCCCTGGTTCGACGCCTGCTTCCGGCGTATGGATCCGGCCGTGCGCATCGACTGGCAGACGCGCGACGGCGAACGCGTCGCGCCCGGCACGGTGATCTGCCGGCTGTCCGGCCACGCCCGCTCGCTGGTGAGCGCCGAACGCTCGGCATTGAACTTCCTGCAGTTGCTGTCCGGCACCGCCACCGCCACCGCAAGCCATGTGGCCGCCGTGGCCGGCACCGGCACGCGCGTGCTCGACACCCGCAAGACCGTGCCTGGCCTGCGCCTGGCGCAGAAGTACGCGGTGCGCTGCGGCGGCGGCCACAACCACCGCATTGGCCTGTACGACGCGATCCTGGTCAAGGAAAACCACATCATCGCTGCCGGCGGCATCGCGCCGGCGGCGGCGGCGGCACGCCGCCTGCACCCCGACCTGCTGCTGGAAGTCGAGGTGGAGAACCTCGACGAGCTGCAGCAGGCCATTGCCGCCGGCGTGGACCGCATCATGCTCGACAATTTCACCGCGCCGCTGATGCGCGAGGCCGTGCAGCTCACCGCCGGCCGCGTGCCGCTGGAGGTGTCCGGCAACGTCGACCTCTCCACCATCGGCGAATACGCGCGCACCGGCGTCGACTACGTCTCGGTGGGCGCGCTGACCAAGCACGTCCACGCGGTGGATCTCTCGCTGCGCCTGCGGGTCGGGTAGTCCGGAACGCGTCTTGCGCACCGCCCTGCCCGCCCACACACTGCGGGCATGGGCAACGTCGACGACCTCCTGGTACTGCTGGCGCTGGTCGCGGTGACCGGGCTGTGGCTGAAGCTGAGCGCGGCGCGCGAGCGCGCGGCCGCCGAGGCGCGGCAGCAATGCGAACGCCATGGCCTGCAGCTGCTGGACGAAACCGTGGGCCTGCGCGCGCTGCGCCTGCGCCACGTGGCCGGCCGGCGCCGGCTGGAACGCTGCTACGGTTTCGAGGTGAGCATCGACGGGGCGGACCGCGAGCAAGGCTCGCTGTGGATGCTGGGCGACACGCTGAGCGAGCTGCGGCTGCCCACGGTGGTGCTCACTCCGCCGGCGCCCGTGGCAACGGCCGCAACGCCGGCCTCCGCCAGGTCGGTGGAACCGGCCACCAACCAACCGGGCGGACCCGCTTCCGGCGGCAACATGGTGCCGCTGCGGCCGCGCCGGCATTCCGGCGGCGACAGCCTGCACTAGGAGCCCGTTCGCGGCCGACGGCGGCCTACTTGATCACCCGCAGATGCGGCGCGCCGCGCTTGGGCTTGTCGTCGCCGCCGCCGGACGACGGCTCGTCGGGCGCCGGCGCGGGCGGCGGGGTGTCACCGCCTTCCTCCTCGGCCGGGAACATCATGCCCTGTCCGTTTTCCTGGGCGTACAACGCCAGCACCGCGCCCACCGGAATGCGCACGACGTGGCTCACGCCGGAGAAGCGCGCGGAGAAACCGATCCAGTCGTTGCCCAGCTCCAGGTTCGCCACCGCGCGCATCGCGATGTTCAGCACCACCTGGCCGTTCTTCACCACCTGCGGCGGCACACGCACGCCCTCGGCGGTGGCGTCGATCAGCATGTACGGGGTGAGGCCGTTGTCGCTGATCCAGTCGTAGATCGCCCGCAGCAGGTACGGACGGTTGGAGGTCATCGGTTGCGTTGTTTCGCTCATCAGGGTCGCATGGCCTTCTCTTGCTCGGTCATGCTGCGCGCAAAACCCTGGCTGTGGAACAGGCGCTCGCCGTAGTCGACGATCGGCTTGCCCTCGCGGCCGAGATCCACGCCCAGCCAGGGCAGCCGCCAAACCACCGGCGCCACCAGGCAATCGGCCAGGCTCATCTCGGGGTTGAGGAAGAACTTCGCCGCCTTGAACAGCGGCAGCGCGGCCAGCAGGTGGGCCCGCAGGCGCTTGCGCGCCGGCTCGGCGGAGCGGCCGCCGGCGCGGATGGTGTCGACCTCGGTCAGCCAGTCCTTCTCGATGCGAACCGCCGCCACGCGCAAACGCGCGCGGGAGAGTGGATCGATGGGCATCAGCGGCGGATGCGGGTAGCGCTCGTCGAGGTACTCGCACACCACGCTGGCGTCGTACAGGGTGAGGTCGCGATCGACCAGGGTGGGCGTGGTGCCGTACGGGTTGAGGTCGAGCAGGTCCTCCGGCGGCTTGCTCGGGTCCACCAGTACCCGCTCGTAGCTGACGCCCTTGGCGGCCAGCACCAGACGGGCGCGGTGACACTGGATGTCATCGGCCGTGGTGTAGAGGGTGAGTGCGGTACGCGAGCGGGCGCTTGGAACCATGCGCGGTATTCCCTGTTGCGGTTGCACGGAGCGGCGCCCCGAAGGTGCGCCGCGTCCGCTGGGTGCTTCTCCCGGAAGAATCAGTGCACGTCTTTCCAGTATTCCTTCTTGAGAAAGTAGGCCAGCAGGGTGAACAGCGCGAGGAACAGCACCACCCATACGCCGTAATGGTGACGCTGCAGGGCCGCCGGCTCCGAAACGTACTCCAGGAAGTTCACCAGATCACGTGTCGCCTGCTGGTACTGCGCCGGAGTCAGCTTGCCGGGGCGGGACAGTTCCAGCTTCTCCACCTCGTCGGTGCCGGGCTTGGTCACCGCGGTCTGCTGGCCCTGCAGCTCCCACAGCGGGAACGGCATCGCCGCGTTCGGCAACGTGGTGTTGTTCCAGCCGATCGGGCTCTTCGGATCGAGATAGAAAGTGTTGAGGTAGGTGTAGACCCAGTCGGGGGTCTTCGCGCTCACTTCCAGCGACAGGTCCGGCGGCGCCTTGCCGAACCACTTCGCCGCGTCCTCCGCCGGCATGTGCGAGATCACCGGATCGTCGAACTTGGCACCGGTGAAGTCGAGGTTCTGCATCACCTGCTGCTCGGTGAGCCCGAGGTCGTCGGCGATGCGCGAGTAGCGCATGTACTTCAGCGAGTGGCAGCCCACGCAGTAGTTGAAGAACAGCTTGGCGCCGCGCTGCAGCGAGGCCTGGTCGCGCACGCTGGAGCCCGATGCCATCAACCCGCTGCCCTCGGCCCGTACTGCCGGCTGGCCGGCGAGCAGCAGACCCAGGGTCAGCGCGACCGCGGGAAGGATCCGTTTCATCAAGAGCGTCGGCTTAGTCATGCATCGTCACCCGATCCGGAACCGGCTTGGTCTTCTCCCAGCCGAAATAGGTATAGGCCCACAGGAACGCGAAGAAGCCGAAGTAGATCAGCGTCATCGTGCGGCCGAATGCGTTTTCCCAGACAGTGAGGTCGACGTTGCCGAACCAGGCCGGGATCACTTCCGCGGTGATGCCCGCGCCCACCGAACCGAGGCCGAAGAACGCGACCACGAACAGCGCCAGCGCCACCTTGTAGCCGGTGCCGCGATAGCGGATCGACTTCACCTTGCCGCGGTCGAACCACGGCAGCAGGAACAGCACCGCGATCGCACCGAACATCGCCAGCACGCCCCACACCGCGGTGCCGGCGAACGACGGAATCATGCGCACGATCGCGTAGAACGGGGTGAAGTACCACACCGGCTTGATCTCCGCCGGGGTGACCAGATTGTTCGCGGCGATCGAGTTGTCGTGCTCGAGGAACCAGCCACCGAAGGTCGGCGCGAAGAAGATGATGAAGGCCGCCACGATCAGGAAGAAGCCAACCCCGAACAGGTCCTTCACCGTGTAGTACGGGTGGAACGGGATGCCGTCGACCGGCGCGGTCGGGCTCCAGCGGTTGCCTTTGGGACCGTGCTTGACGTCCACGCCGTCGGGGTTGTTCGAGCCCACCTCGTGCAGGGCGGCCAGGTGCAGCACCACCAGCAGCAACAGCACCAGCGGCAGCGCGATCACGTGCAACGCGAAGAAGCGGTTCAGCGTGGCGTCGGCGGGCAGGAAGTCGCCCATGATCCATTCGACCAGGTCCTTGCCGATCACCGGGATGGTGCCGAACAGCGACACGATCACCTTGGCGCCCCAGAACGACATGTTGCCCCACGGCAGCACGTAGCCCATGAAGGCCTCCGCCATCAGCACCAGGAAGATCAGCATGCCGAGCAGCCAGACCAGTTCGCGCGGCTTCTTGTACGAGCCGTACATCATGCCGCGGAACATGTGCAGGAACACCACCACGAAGAACAGCGATGCGCCGGTGGAATGCATGTAGCGGATCAGCCAGCCCCACTCCACGTCGCGCATGATGTACTGCACCGAGTCGAAGGCGCCGGCCGCGCTCGGGTTGTAGTTCATCGTGAGGAAGATGCCGGTGACGATCTGGTTGACAAGCACCAGCATCGCCAGCGAGCCGAAGTAGTACCAGAGGTTGAAATTCTTCGGCGCGTAGTACTCGGTCATGTGTTTGCGGTACACGGGCGCGAGGCCCGGAGCGCGCTCGTTGACCCAGTCGCCGATGCTCGAGAATACGTTCGCCATCACGCGGCCCCCTGCGGATCCACGCCGATCTGCACGGTCGTGTCGTCGATGAAGTGGTACGGCGGGATCTCCATGTTCTTCGGCGCAGGCACGCCCTGGTACACGCGGCCGGCCATGTCGTAGCGCGAGTGGTGGCAGGGGCAGTAGTAGCCGCCCTGCCAGTTCGGGTCGAACGGCTCGGGCTTCATCTCGCCCACGTAGTTCGGCACGCAGCCCAGGTGGGTGCAGATGCCGACCATCACCAGCCACTCGGGCTTGATCGAGCGCGTCTCGTTCTGCGCGTACTTCGGCTGCTGGGTAGCGGACGTGCCGTCGGACTTCGGGTCGACGAGGCGCGGGTCCTGCTTCGGCAGCGCGGCCAGCTGCGCCGGCGTGCGGTTGACGATGAACACCGGCAGGCTGCGCCAGCCGACGATCAGCTGCTGGCCGGGCTCGATCTTCTTGAGGGATTGGGTGACCGGAGCTCCGGCGGCCTTGGCTCGCGCGCTGGGTTCCCACGACTTGATGAAGGGCACGGCCGCCGAGACGATTCCCACACCACCGACCACTGCAGTGGCCGTCGTGAGAAACCGGCGGCGGCCATGATCGACGACTTCGTTCGCCATCAGGCTCTCCGGTACTTGATGCGTCAGGAAGGGCTCGCGCCCCAGCAATGATTTGGAACCCCTGAAAATCGCGCTAGTCTAGCGTCAGCCCCCACACCGTACAATAAAGCGGCCGCGGCGTATCGACGCTACCAGCCCGTCGCCAGCCTAACCCACCGCCCGCCCGCCCGTCACGGATTGCAGCACGACATGAAACATGCCGCCGGCACGCTTGCCTTCCTCGCCCGCTGTGTCGTCGTCGGCCTGGCGGCGGCGTTCGTGATCGGCCTGTTCTGGCCGGGCAGCGGCGAGCGCCTGCGCGCAAGGCTGGGGCTGCCCGGTGCGCCAGCCGCCAGCACGCCGGCCCCGGCACCGGCCTCCTACGCCGACGCGGTGGCCGACGCGGCGCCCTCGGTGGTGAACATCTACGCCAACAAGATCGTCAACGAGCGGGCGATCAAGATGTACGACAACCCGATCCTGCAGCAGCTGCTCGGCGGCACCCTCACCACCTATGCACGCCGCGAAAAGACCCTGGGTTCGGGCGTGATCGTCAGCGCGCAAGGCTACGTGCTCACCAACTACCATGTGATCTCGCACGCCTTCGACATCCAGGTGCTGCTGTACGACGGCCGCGTGGCCAAGGCCCATGTGGTCGGCTCGGACGAGGAAACCGACCTGGCCGTGCTGAAGATCGACGCCGGCAACCTGCCGGTGATCCGGCTCGCGGAACAGAAGCCCCGCCCCGGCGACGTGGTGCTGGCGATCGGCAACCCGCTTGGCCTCAACCAGACCGTGACCATGGGTATCGTCAGCGCGGTGGGTCGCCAGTTGAACAGCTCCAGCGCCGAGGACTTCATCCAGACCGACGCGGCGATCAACTTCGGCAACTCCGGCGGCGCGCTGGTCAACGCCGAGGGCAGGCTGGTGGGCATCAACACCTTGCTGATCGGCAAGGACGCCAACGCCGAAGGCATCGGTTTCGCGATCCCGGTGGGCACCGCCAAGAACGTGCTGGACCAGATCGTCGCCACCGGCCACGTGGTGCGCGGCTGGTTGGGCGCGGACTACACCTTCGTGCCGGTGGCCGCCGACAGCGGCCTGCCCGCGGCGGCACGTGGCGCTCTGGTCACCGACGTGTACCCCGGCAGCCCAGCCGCGCTGGCCGGCATCCAGCCGCACGACATCCTGCTGCGCATCGGCAACGACAACATCCGTGATCCATCCGACCTGCGCCGGCGCGAATCGGCGATCAAGCCCGGCACCACGGTGGAGCTCTCCGGCCTGCGCAATGGCAGCCCATTCCACACCACGGCCACGCTGGCCGAACGGCCGCCGATGAACGTGGAAGCCGCGGCCGGCGACCAGCCGTGATTCAACCGGGCCGCGCCGACGCCAGCGGCGGATGCAGCGCCGCCTCGTAGCGCTTGCGCAGGGTATCCACGCGCTGCACGTAGACCTCGGTCTCCGCATACGGCGGCACCCCGTCATATCGCTGCACGGCGCCCGGACCGGCGTTGTAGGCGGCGGCGGCCAGGTGCTCGTTGCCGCCGAAGTCGCGCAGCAGCAGGGCGAGGTAGCGCGCGCCGCCGCGGATGTTCTGGCCGGTGTCGAACGCGTCGAGCACGCCCATCTCGCTGGCAGTGCCGGGCATCAGCTGCATCAGTCCCTGCGCGCCCTTCAGCGACAGCGCGCGCGGGTTGAATGCGCTTTCGGCATGGATGATCGCGCGCAGGAAGGCCTCGTCCACGCCGTACTCCGCGCTGGCTGCGCGGATCGCCTCGGCATAGGCGGTGAGGTTCAGCGGCACGCTGCCCCAGCGGATGGTCGAATGCAGGTTGCAGGCGAAACAGGTGGCGATGTAGCTGAACAGCATCGTGGCAGCGTGCGCGTTGCGACCCACCGGGCGGATATTGGTGTACTCCACGCCGCCGTCCGCGCGCACGATGCGGTACACCGCGCCGCGCAGGACGCGGTCGCCCGGCGCCGTGGCGACCGGCAGGCCGCCGGGCAGAGCGCCCGCGCCATCGCTCGACTGGCGGTAGGTCCAGTGCCCGCGCAAGGCCGCCGGCACCACCGCGCCGGCCGCTTGAGCAGGCGCCGCCGCGGCGGGCGGCAGCGGATCGGCTGCCGGCAGTGTCGTGGTGCTCAGCACGCCACCCCGCACGGCCGCCAGCGAGGCCGCCGCGGCATCGGCCCGCGGCCTGGTGCCCACCACCGCACCTCGTACCCGCTCCAGCGAGGCCCTGGGCGCGCGCCGCGCCGGCGGACCGTAGCTGCCGAGCTTGCGGCAATCGCGGTAGCCCGCCGTACTGCCGGTGAACACCGCCTCGCCGCTGGCGCCGGTGCAGCGATAGAGGTTGCCGGCGTGCGCCGCGGGCAACCACAGCGCGCCGGCGAGCAGGGCACAGCCCAGCGCGATCCGTCGCGGGATCGTACCGGGTGGCGGGGAGCCTGCAACGGGCCGGCCGGCACTCCCCCAGTGGCGCACGGCGTCGAACATGGCCGCAGTGTGCCGCTGCGCGATTCGCCCGCCAAGGGTACGCATGCCGTTTCGTGCTCCGCGTCCCTCGGGCGCCACCCCAAGTGCCTGATCCGGCAGGACCGCTCGCTGGCGGCACCCGGCCAGGCGGCGTAAACTGCGCGGTTCGGCGCCACCCGCGCGGCGCCTCGTGCAACCACGGTATCGAGCACCATGAGCGGCAAGCTTTTCATCAAGACCCACGGCTGCCAGATGAACGAGTACGACTCGGCCAAGATGGCCGACGTGCTGAGGGCCTCGCACGGCCTGGAGCTGACCCTGGACGAATCCGAGGCGGACGTCATCCTGATCAACACCTGCTCGATCCGCGAGAAGGCACAGGAGAAGGTGTTCAGCCAGCTCGGCCGCTGGAAGGAGTTCAAGCAGGGCGGCAAACCCGTACTGATCGGCGTCGGCGGCTGCGTGGCTTCGCAAGAAGGCGAGGCGATCATCAAGCGCGCACCGTTCGTGGACCTGGTGTTCGGCCCGCAGACGCTGCACCGCCTGCCCGAGCTGATCGAGGCCAAGCGCGAGACCGGCAAGCCGCAGGTGGACATCTCCTTCCCCGAGATCGAGAAGTTCGACAGGCTGCCCGAGCCGCGCGCCGAAGGCCCGACCGCCTTCGTCTCGATCATGGAAGGCTGTTCCAAGTACTGCAGCTACTGCGTGGTGCCGTACACCCGCGGCACCGAGATCAGCCGTCCCTTCGACGACGTGCTGGTGGAAGTGGCGCAGTTGGCCGAACAAGGCGTGCGCGAGGTCACCCTGCTCGGCCAGAACGTCAACGCCTATCAGGGGCCGACCCACGATGGCGGCACCGCCGACCTTGCCGTCCTGATCCATGCCATCGCGCAGATCGAGTCGATCGGCCGGATCCGCTTCACCACCTCGCACCCCTTGGAGTTCTCCGACTCGCTGATCGAGGCCTACGCCAGCGTGCCCAAGCTCGCCAACTTCCTGCACCTGCCGGTGCAGGCCGGCTCCGACCGCATTCTCGCCGCGATGAAGCGCGGCTACACCGTGCTGGAGTTCAAGCAGAAGATCCGCAAGCTGCGCGCGGTGCGCCCGGACATCTGCATCAGCTCCGACTTCATCGTCGGCTTCCCCGGCGAGACCGACGAGGATTTCGAGAAGACCATGAAGCTGATCGAGGACGTAGGCTTCGACCAGAGCTTCTCCTTCATCTTCTCCGCCCGCCCGGGCACGCCGGCGGCGAACCTGGCCGACGACACCCCGATGGCGACGAAGCACCGGCGGCTGGAGCACCTGCAGGCCGCGATCAACGCCAACGCGAAGCGGGTCAACGAGGCGATGGTCGGCACCGTGCAGCGCGTGCTGGTGGAAAAGCCGAGCACGAAGAACCCGAACGAGCTCGCCGGCCGCACCGAGAACATGCGCTACGTGAACTTCCCCGGCGATGCGCGCATGATCGGCCGCTTCGTCGACGTGCTGATCACCGACGCGATGACCAACTCGCTGCGCGGGCGCGTGCACGCGCTGGCCGACGCCGCCGCCCCGTAGAGGCGCCCCTGCGCACGCCCCGCCCCCTTCGCCCCGGGGCGAAAACGGAATGGCTCAATCCAGCCGCCGGCGGAAGCGCAGGATCGCGCCAGCCATCATCACCGCCGTGAATGCCAGCAGCGCCAACGCATCGCCCCACAGCTCGGACAGACTGGCGTTGCGCAGCATGACGCCGCGGATCAGCCGGAGGAAATGGGTCAGCGGCAACAGTTCGGCGATCCATTGCGCGACCTTCGGCATGCCCGAGAACGGGAACATGAAACCCGACAGCAGGATCGACGGCAGGAAGACGAAGAACGTCATCTGCATGGCCTGGAACTGCGACTGTGCCCGCGACGAGATCAGCAACCCCAGGGTCAGGTTGCTGGCGATCAGCAGCAGCGCGGCGAGATAGACATCGAACAGGCTGCCGCGGATCGGCACGGCGAACAGCCAGCGCCCCAGCGCCAGGATCACCGTGGTCTGCACCAGGCCGATCAGCACGTACGGCACCACCTTGCCCAGCATCAGCTCGCTGCTGGTGATCGGCATGGCGATCAGCAGCTCCATGTTGCCGCGCTCGCGCTCGCGCACAATGGCGATGGCGGTGAACAGCACCATGGTCATGGTCAGGATCACGCCTACCAGGCCGGGCACGATGTTGATCGCCGAACGCCGCTCCGGGTTGTAGAAGGAGGTGACCACGATGCGCGGCACGGGCGGCGTGCTGGCGTAAGGCGCGTGCGCGTCGGGCAGCCGGCTGTCCAACGGGGTCTGCGCCAGCTGCGCGGCTGCGACGGCCACCGTGGCGTCGCTGCCGTCGACCAGCACCTGGGCAACCGGACGACCCTCCTGCCGGCGCGCCTCGAAGTCGGGCGGGATCACCACGCCGACGTTGATCCGCCCGCGGCGGATCAGGTCGACCACCTCGTCCGGCGTGCGCGCCGTGGCCACCGGGCGGATCACGTCCGTGGCCAGCATGTCCATCACCAGCGCACGCGAGGCACTGGTCTGCGCCTGGTCGACGATCGCCGCATCCAGCCCGCGCAGGTTGAGGTTGATCGCGTAGCCGAACAGCACCAGCTGCACGATCGGCACCACCATGATCATCGCCAGCGTGATGCGGTCACGCCGCAGCTGGCGCACTTCCTTCTGCATGATCGCCCACAGGCGGCGCAGGTTCATGCGGCATGCTCCCGTTCGCCCGTGTGCGTCGCGGCAACGAACACATCCTCCAGGTTGGGCGGCGCCACGCGCAGCCGTGCGGCCTGCCCGGCCTCGCGCAGCCGCTGCTCGACCGCGGCAGCGAAGGCGTCGCCCTGCCCCTCTTCGGCGAGCAGGCGCAGCGCATGGCCGACCTGGGCGACGCCGAGCACGCCCGGCGCGTCGGCCAGGGTGTGCTGGGCACGACGCGGATCGTCCGATTCGACCAGCCAGGTGCGGCCCTCCAGCGCCCCGGTCAGCGTACCCGGCGTGCCGTCGGCCACGAGGCGGCCGCGGTCGAGGATCGCCAGCCGGTGGCAGCGTTCGGCTTCGTCCATCAGATGAGTGGACACCAGCAGCGTGGTGCCGGCGTCGGTCAACTCGAACAGCGCTTCCCAGAAGTCGCGTCGGGATTCAGGATCGACCGCGCTGGTCGGTTCGTCGAGGAACAGCAGCTCCGGCTCGTGCATCACCGCGCAGGCCAGCGCCAGGCGCTGTTTCTGGCCGCCGCTCATGGTGCCGGCAAGCTGCCGGCGGCGATCGGCGAGGCGGTAGCGCTCCATCAGCTCGGCGATGCGCACGCGCTTGCGCCCGCGCGGCACGCCGAGGATCTCGGCGATGAACTCCAGGTTCTCGCCCACCGTGAGGTCGGCGAACAACGAGAAGTTCTGCGTCATGTAGCCGATCCGCCGGCGCAGCGCCTCGGCCTGCTGCGGCACGCGCAGGCCCAGCACCTCGATCTCGCCCCCGGTCGGCGTGAGCAGGCCGCAGAGCATGCGGATGGTGGTGGACTTGCCCGAACCGTTCGGCCCCAGAAAGCCGTACACGCACCCGCGCGGCACATCCAGGTCGACACCGTCGACGGCAAGCAGCTGGCCGAACCGCTTGCTCAGCCCGCGCACGTGGATGGCCGGCGCCTCGCTCACGGCCGAACCGCCGTCACGTGCACCGGCAGTCCGGCAGGCAGATCCGCTGGCCGGTCCAGCGCCACTTCGGCGAGGTAGCTCAGCCGCGTGGCATCGTCGCCGCTCAACGCGTAGTACGGCGTGAACACCGGCTCGTCGTGCAGCAGGCGCACGTGGCCGGCCAGCGGCCGGTCGCGGCCCTGCACATGCACCTGCACCGCGCTGCCCACCTTGAGCTGCGCGCGCATCGCCACCGGCACGTAGACCCGCGCGTAGGGGCGATCGCCGACCAGTTCGATCGCCAGCGGCGCACCCACCGGAGCCTGGTCGCCGAGGCGGTACGGCACGTCGTCGATGCGGCCGTTGCGCGGCGCCACCACGTGCAGCTTGTCCAGCGTGACGCGCAGGGCGTCGGCCTGCGCCCGCGCCGCATCGACCGCGGCCCGCGCCTGCGCCAGCTGCTCGATGCGCGTGCCGTGCAGCAGTTGGTCGAGCGCGGCGCGCGCAGCGTCGGCCTGGCCACGGGCGTCCTGCGCGCTGGCGCGGGCACGGTCCAGGTCCGAGGCTGCCACGGCGTCCTTGTCACGCTGCGCGACCCGCTGCAGGCGCTCGAGGTAGCTTTGCGCATTCCGCGCCTGCGCCTCCGCAGCGGCCAGCATTGCCCGCGCCCTGGCGATGTCTTCCCGGCGCGGCCCGGCCACGCTCTCGGCCAGCACCTCCTGTTGATGCTTCACCTCGGCGCGAGCGGCATCCAGGCTGGCCTGCGTGTGCGCCGTATCGAGATCGAGCAGCGGTTGTCCGGCCTTCACCGGCTCGCCTGCCCGCACGTGCACCGCCACGATGCGCTCGGCGGCCGGCGCCGGCAGGGTGATCCGGTCGTATTCGAGTGTGCCCGGCGCCTGCTCCGTGCCCTGGTGGCATCCAGCCAGGGCAAGGGTGGCAAGACCGAACGCGAGCAGGTAGCGGGTCATGGGGAGATCTCCTTGCCGGGCGCCCCCAGGCCGTGGGCCAGCAGCGCCAGGGTATGGGATACGAGTGCCGGCATGTCGAACCCCGGCATGCCGAAAGCCTTCTGCCAGATCGGCGCGCCGGCGGCCGGGAACAGGGTCAGGCCGACCAGCGAGACCACCATCAGCCGCGGATCGATGCCAGATGCGAGTTGCCCGGCCTCGTGCGCCGCCCCGAAGCGTCGTGCCAGCACCTGCAGCAGGTTCGGCACCACCTCGCGGGACACGAATTCGCGCAGCGCGCCGCCCTCGCACAACACCTCGCGCACCCACAGCGCCGGCAGCCACGGCAGCTTCGCGACCACCGTGGCCATGCCATGGGCGAACGCCTGCGCCAGCTCCAGCGGCGTCTCGCCGACGGTGGCCAGCGCCTCGCGCAGCGGCAGCACCGCCGGCATCAGGCGCTCGGCGAGCAGGGCGCGCACCAGGGCGTCCTTGTTGCCGAAGTAGTAGTGCAGCATCGCCGGGGTCACGCCGGCCTGCTGCGCAATGGTGCGCAGCGAGGCGGCGGCGATGCCGGCACCGGCGAACTGGACAGCGGCGACGTCGAGCAGGCGGCCGCGCACATCGCTGCCGTCGCCGGCCGGGCGACCGGCCCGGCGTGGGCGAATCCTGGAAGTGGGCGATCGGACAGGCATGGCGATTAAATTAATTCATTAGTTAATTTAATTGCAAGCCCCGCCGCCGGCGCGCCTTCCCGAACCTACCTTCCCGTCGGAGCCATCGGCTTCCGCGTTATGCTGTGCGGTCTATGAGTTCCCTGAACCAGCGCGACTTCACCCTCGACCCGATCGACAACGCCCGCCTCGCCAACCTGTGCGGCGCGTTCGACGAACACCTGCGCCAGGTGGAGCTGCGCCTCGGCGTGGAGATCAACCACCGCGGCGGCATCTTCCAGGTGATCGGCGAAGAGGCCGCCACGCGTGCCGCGGAAAAGGTGCTGCATGCGCTGTACGACGCCACCGCCGCCGAGTCGCTGACCGGCGCCACGATCCACCTGCACCTCGCCGAATCGGGCATGGACGCGGCGACCGCCGAGGCGGCCGAAACGGCGCAGGAAGTGGCCATCAAGGTCAAGCGCGGCGTGATCAAGGGCCGCGGCCCGAACCAGGCGCGCTACCTGCACGCGATCTCGCGGCACGACATCAACTTCGGCGTGGGCCCCGCCGGCACCGGCAAGACCTACCTCGCCGTGGCCAGCGCGGTGGAGGCGCTGGAGGCCAATCGCGTGCAGCGCGTGCTGCTGGTGCGTCCCGCGGTGGAAGCCGGCGAGAAACTCGGCTTCCTGCCCGGCGACCTCACGCAGAAGGTCGACCCCTACCTGCGTCCGCTCTACGACGCGCTGTACGAGATGCTCGGCTTCGAGAAGGTGGCCAAGCTGATCGAGCGCAACGTGATCGAGATCGCGCCGCTGGCCTACATGCGCGGCCGCACCCTCAACGACTCCTACGTGATCCTCGACGAGGCGCAGAACACCACGGTCGAGCAGATGAAGATGTTCCTCACCCGCATCGGCTTCGGCTCGGTGGCGGTGATCACCGGCGACGTCAGCCAGGTGGACCTGCCGCGCAACGTGCGCTCGGGCCTGCGCCACGCGGTGGAGGTGCTGCGCGGCGTGGACGGCATCAGCTTCACCTTCTTCACCTCGCGCGACGTGGTGCGCCACCCGCTGGTGGCGAAGATCGTGCGGGCCTACGAGGCCTTCGAGCAGAAGGACGAGGACGCGAAGTGAGCGCGGTGACGCTGCACGTGGGCTACGCGGTGCCGCGCGCGGGCATTCCGTCGTCCGCAAGTTTCCGCCGCTGGGTGGAAGCCGCGCTGCGCGGCGCGAAGCGGCGCAAGGCCACCGAGCTTTCCATCCGCATCGTCGGCGCCGACGAGGGACGCGCGCTCAACCGCGACTACCGCGGCAAGGACTACGCCACCAACGTGCTCTCCTTCGAGGCCGGGCTGCCGCCGGAACTCAAGCTGCCGCTGATCGGCGACATGGTGATCTGCGCGCCCGTGGTGGCGCGCGAAGCGGCCGAACAAGGCAAGCGCGTGCGCGACCACTGGGCCCATCTCACCGTGCACGGCACGCTGCACCTGCTCGGCTACGACCACATCGTGGCAACCGAGGCCGAGGCGATGGAGGCGCTGGAGACGCGCATCCTCGCCGGGCTGGGCATCGCCGATCCCTACGCGTAGGAGCACACCCCGTGCGCGGCGGCTTCCGGCTTCGATCAAGCGCCGGGCCATCATGCACAAGGTGGGCTCCTACGCCCTGAATTGTCACGGATTTTCCGCTAGACTCGTGCTTCCGCCCGCACCCGGGCAGTTGCAAACCGAGTAATGAACGACGACCCCGGCAGTACCAGCGGCCCGGCCCATCGCACCTGGTGGGATCGACTGGGCCACCTGTTTTCCGGCGAGCCGCGCAACCGCGCGGAACTGATCGACGAGCTGCGCACCGCCCAGGTCAACGGCCTGCTCGGCGCCGACACCCTGCCCATGCTGGAAGGCGCGCTCAAGGTCACCGAACTCACCGTGGACGACGTGATGGTGCCCCGCGTGCAGATCGTGATGATCGCCGCCGACGCCCCGCTGCAGGACATCCTCGCCGCCGTGGTCGAATCCGGCCATTCGCGCTTCCCCGTGCACGGCGAGGACAAGGACGACATCGTCGGCATCCTGCTGGCCAAGGACCTGCTGAAGTTCTTCGGCAACGACGAGCCGTTCGACATCCACTCGATTCTGCGCCCCGCGGTGCTGATCCCCGAGTCGATGCGCCTCAACGTGCTGCTGGCCGAGTTCCGCCGCAGCCGCAACCACATGGCGCTGGTGGTGGACGAATACGGCGGCGTGGCCGGACTCATCACCATCGAGGACGTGCTGGAGCAGATCGTCGGCGAGATCGACGACGAGCACGACGACGAGGAAGTGCCCGCGCTGATCCACGCGCAGGCCGACGGCTCGTGGCTGGTCAGCGCGCTCACCCCCATCGGGGACTTCAACGAGGAAGTGGGCGCGGCGTTCTCCGACGAGGAGTTCGACACCATCGGCGGCCTGATCACCGCCGAATTCGGCCACCTGCCCGAGGTGGGCGAGGAGGCCGGCGCCGGGGAATTCCTGTTCCACGTCACCGAGGCCGACGATCGCCGCGTGCAGCAGTTCCGCGTCACGCGCCGCGAAACCTGACCCGCGGGGGCGCACCTGGCGCGATGGCCGCTCGCTTCGACCAGGCTGCCGGGGCCATCGCGCCCAAGGGACGCTCCTGCAAACCCGGACAATCATGCCGCCCCTAGCCAAGCTGCTGCCCCTGCTCGCCCTGCTCCTGCTGGCCATCGCCCCGGCCCACGCCAGCGTGGCCAACGCCCCCGGCGCGAACCTCGAAGTCTCGCTGGTCACCTACGGCCCGGGCGACATCTACTGGGAGCGCTTCGGCCACGACGCGATCGAGCTGCGCGACAGCGTCAGCGGCGAGGCGGTGAACTTCAACTACGGCGTGTTCGACTTCAACGAAAAGAACTTCTTCCTCAACTTCGCGCGCGGCCGCATGCATTACCTGATCGACGCCGAATCCACCGGCGCGGAGGAAAGCTGGTACGTGGACGTGGGCCGCTCGATCACCCGCCAGCGCCTTGCGCTCACGCCGGAACAAGCCGGCGCGCTGCGCGACTTCCTGTTCTGGAACCTGCGCCCCGAGAACGCCGGCTACAACTACGACTACTACGTCGACAACTGCACCACGCGCGTGCGCGACGCGCTGGACAAGGCGCTGGGCGGCATCATCAGGGCGCGCTTGGCCGCGCAACCCGGCGGCATGAGCTACCGCCAGCAGACCGATCGCCTGATGAGCGCGCAACCCTGGTTGATGCTGCTGATCGATCTCGGCCTCGGCCCCTACGCCGACCAACCGATGAACGCGTGGAGCGAAAGCTTCCTGCCCTACGAGCTGCAGGCGAACCTGCGCGGCATCCGCGTGCCCGACGGCCATGGCGGCACGCAGCCGCTGGTGCGCAACGAGCAACTGCTCTCGCCGAACCGGCTGCCCGTGCCGCCCGCACAGGCGCCCGACCTGCGCCTGCCGCTGGGCATGGTCGGGCTTGCCTTCGCCGTCGCGCTCGCCGCGACCGCGCGTCGCGCGCTACGCCTCCACGCCCTGCTGGCCATGCTGTACCTGCTCGTCGCCGGCCTCGTCGGCCTGCTGCTGCTGGCGCTGTGGACGCTCACCAGCCACCACGCCGCCTGGTACAACGCCAACCTGCTGCTGTTCAGCCCGCTCGCCTTCCTGTTGCTGCGCGCGGCGTGGCGCGCCCGCCGCGGAGTCGCGCCCTCGCGCTTCGCCAACACCGCACTGGTGCTGCAACTCGCCGCCGTCCTCTTCGCCGCGCTGCTGCACCTGCTGCCCGGCACCGTGCAGCAGAACCAGCCATGGTTGCTGTTCGCGCTGCCGGTCTGGCTGGCGCTGGCGTGGAGCCTGCGGCAACCGGCTTCGAACTGACAAAGTCACACGTCAGCGCGAGGATGCGCTGCTGCCCCGGGACGCGGCCGCACCACCACCCTCGCTCGCCATGCTGGCCGTGCCCAGACCCAACTTCTGCGCCATTACGGCCCCTAGTGAAGCAGCGAAGCTGCCGGCCAGATGCTGCGAATCGCGAAAAACCACCATTCCCTGCCGTTCCGCCGAACATGTTCCTCCAGGGCAAATCCATGAATTCATATCCAGTGTGCTGACGTTGGCGAAGTGACCCGCCGCCTCGCGCTGCCATCGGTACGTTGCATCCCCCTCGGGATCGGCAGCCGGAGCACTGCAGGCATGCTGCAGACCAAACCGTGCCGGGCGCCCAGCGTGCTCAGCCAGGCAATCCGGCCCATCGAAGGGTAGATGCGGCGTGTCGCGCAGGATGTAGATGTGTCCGGTGGCCGGGCTCAGCGTGGCAAGCACCTTGGTCGTACCGTCGATCCATTGCTGCTTCGTGAAACCGTATTCGGCGCTACCCATCAGCACCACGTCCGGCTTGAGCTTGGCAACTTTTTCCAACGCGTGTTCGCGCCAAGTCGCGCACACGGTGTACTCCTTGCCAATGCGTGCATAGAAGAATGGCTCGTCCACCATCGCGCAAGACGACTTGGTAAGTACCAGCAGACGCCAGCCCGGCCGATCGAACGCAGCGGCGACGGCCGGAAACCACTGTCCCACATGGCTGTCGCCCATCAGCACCGCTGTATGCCTCGCGTCGGCGGGACCGAACGCGCAGATCCGTACCCGGTCGCTGTAATACCAATCGTCGCAGCCCATGCCGTAGATCACCGGCGCATCGCCATGTGCCATGGCATACCGCTGAACGGCTGGCGACAGCATCTTTACGGAAGCGATGTTGTACCAGCGCGCGCACAGGCTATTGGCCAGCAGCATCGCCGCCAAGGCGCCGAAGATCGCCATACGGGGGCGTACCAACCACTGCCGCCGGTTGCGGATCGGCGCTTCGATGAACCAGCAGGAAAGGCAGGCCAGCGCCAGCGACAGCAATATCCAGCTCGCGCGATACACAGCAGTGTCCGAGCCCGTAAGCGCGTGACCGAGCAGCAGGATCGGCCAGTGCCACAGATACCACGAATAGGAAATTCCACCGACCCATTGCAACGGCCGCCATGACAGCAGACGCGACACCCCGATCGGCTGCGTCGCCATGCAACCCGCAGCGACGACGGCTACCGCGCCCAGCGTCGGCAGCAGAGCATAGGCACCTGGATAGGGAATGTCGGCGTTGAACAGCAGCCCCGCCAATGCGATCAAGGCCAACCCCAAGCATCCAGCCACTCGCAACAACATCGAGCGCTCACCCTGTAGCAATCCGGCCGCCGATGCGTGAGGCACCTTGAAATACAGCCAAACCAACGCACCGGCAGCAAACTGCCATGCGCGCATCGGCATCATGTAGAACGCGAGCTGCGGCGCCTTGTAGGTCAGCAGCACGCAAGTCGCCAGACTACCGAACAGCACCACCCACATGCCGACCTTCAGGCGTACAACGCCACGCTCGCCATCACGCCCGAGCAGCCACACCAGCAAGGCCGGCCACACCAGATAGAACTGCTCCTCCACGCCCAGCGACCATGTATGCAGAAACAGGTTCGTATCGGTACCCGGCGCGAAGTAGTCCAACCGAGCAAACGCGAAGTGGATGTTGCTCAGCCACAATGCCGCCATCGCAGCGGCAGATGACTGCTCCCGCTGCTCCGCCGGGGCCAGCAGCAGCGCCGCCAACGCCCCGACCACCAGCAGCATGGTCAGCAGCGCCGGCAGCAGGCGGCGCAGGCGGCGCACGTAGAATTCCGCGAAACGGAGCCGTCCCGTGGTCGACACCTCCTGCACCAACAGGCCGGTGATCAGGAAGCCTGACAACACGAAGAACACGTCAACGCCGACGAATCCACCACGCAGCCATGGCACGCCCGCGTGCACCGCCACGACCAGCAGAATCGCCACGGCTCGCAGGCCTTCCAGATCGGCCCGATAACCCAGCCGATATTCATGTCCCCTCATTTGCCACGCCCCATGCAAATTGACCGCGAGTGCGGCGATGGTACAAGGCTGTGGCCGCCACCGGATCAGCCGATGCATGAAATGTCAAAGAGCGACGGCATGCCCAACCATGATTCCGGCATTGCCCTGATGCTCGCCACAGCGGCATCATGAAGCATGGCCATGTCCACACCTTCCGCAAGCGCTCCAACCGATACCCGCATGGTGGTCAACTGCGTCGCCTACCGCAACGACGGCACGCGCATCGGCGACGTGGGCATCGACGCGATCAGCGACGTGCTCAAGGAGCCCGATACCTTCGTCTGGGTGGGCCTGCACGAGCCGGATGCGGCGCTGCTGCTGAAACTGCAGGAAGAATTCGACCTGCACGACCTCGCCATCGAGGACGCGCAGGGCGCGCACCAGCGCACCAAGATCGAGGCCTACGGCAATTCGCTGTTCATCGTGGTGCAGACCGCCCAGCTGGGCGGCGGCCACATCGCGTTCGGCGAAACACACATCTTCCTCGGCCCGCGCTACCTGGTCACCGTGCGCCATGGCGCCTCGCTCTCCTACGCGCCCGCCCGGCGCAGCTGCGAGCACACGCCCGACCTCCTCTCGCTGGGCCCGAGCTACGGCCTCTACGGCGTGCTCGACTTCGTCGTCGACAACCTGCTGCCGATCGTGCGCGATTTCCGCGAGGAACTGCAGGAGCTGGAGCAGGACATCTTCGCCGCCAGCTTCAACCGCGACACCGTGCGGCGGCTCTACGACATGCAGCGCGACCTGATGACGCTGCGCCTCGCGGTAGCGCCGCTGCAGGACGTGATCAGCCAGCTGGTACGCCTGCACCCGCAGCTGATTCCCGATGAGCTGCGTGCCTACTTTCGCGACGTGCACGACCACGTGACGCGCGTGAACGACGCGATCAGCGCGATGCGCGAGATGCTCGCCGCCGCGATCACCGTGAACCTGTCGCTGGTCACCTTCGGTCAGAACGAGGTGATGAAGAAACTCGCCGGCTGGGCCGCGATGCTCGCCGCGCCCACCCTCATCACCAGCTGGTACGGCATGAACTTCCAGCACATGCCCGAGCTGGCACAATCGTGGAGCTACCCCGCCATCATCGGCGTGGTGGCCTGCGTGGTGGGCGGCATCTATCTCGCGCTCAAGCGGGCGAAGTGGCTGTAACGCAAGGACACAGGGGTGACGGCAGGAGCGGCTTCAGTCGCGGTCGCGCGCCTCACAACACAGCCCCATAAGCGAAACGGCAGCCACGGGCTGCCGTTTCGTGCGACGACTCGCGGCTGAAGCCGCTCCTGCCATCGCTTCTATTTCGGTGTCGCCGGCTCCGCCGTCCACTGCTTCAGCCACGCGTTCACCGTGTCATGCCACAGCACGCTGTTGTGCGGCTTGAGCACGAAGTGGCTTTCGTCCGGGAAGGTGAGGAATTCGCTGGGAATGCCGCGGCGCTGCAGCGCGGTGAATGCGCCCAGCCCCTGGCTGAGCGGAATGCGGAAGTCGTGGCCCGAGTGCACCACCAGCATCGGCACGCGCCAGTCCTTGACGTGGTCGAGCGGGTTGAACTTCTCGTAGTTGGCCGGTACCTCGAACTGCGGGCCGCCGTTCTCGTGCTCCTCGAACCACAGCTCGTCGGTGGCGTAGTACATCATGCGCATGTCGAATACGCCGTCGTGGTCGACGAAGCACTTCCATGGCTGGTTCCACACGCCGGCGATCCAGTAGGTCATGTAGCCGCCGTAGCTGGCCCCCAGCGCGCAGGCGCGGTTGCCGTCGAGGAAGCCGTACTTCGCCAACGCCGCCTGCCAGCCGAGCTTGAGATCCTGCAGCGGCTTGCCGCCCCAGTCGCCCGAAATGGAGTCGGTGAATTTCTGGCCGTAACCGGTGGAGCCGTGGAAGTTGATGGTGACCACCGCGAAGCCCTGTCCCGCGTAGGTCTGCGGGTTCCAGCGGTAGCTCCAGCCGTTGGTCATCGCGCCCTGCGGGCCGCCGTGGATGATGAAGGCCACCGGGTACTTCCTGCCCGGCTGGTAATCCGCCGGCTTCACCACATAGCCCTGCACGGGCTCGTCGTGCCAGCCCTTGAAGGTGAAGAACTCGAAGTCGCCCTCGTGCGCGTTCTTCAGCAGATCCGCGTTGTAGCGGGTGACCTGTTTCAGGTTCTTGCCGTCGGCATCCACCGTGTAGAGGTCGGTGGGATGCTTGAGGTCGTTGCGCGCCAGCAGCACGCGCGAACCGGCCAGCGAATAGCCGTCCACCTCGCCATTGCCCACCAGCTTGCGCACCTTGCCGCTGACCGTGTCGACCGCGAACAGCGGATGTTGGCCCTCGTCGTCGGCGGTGACGTAGAGCGTCCTGCCGTCGGCCGAAATCCCCATGCCACCCGGCGAGCGATCCCATTGCGGGTCGACCTCGCGCTTCGCGCCGGTGGCAAGGTCCAGCGCCATGATGCGGAAGCGGTCGGATTCGAACGCCGGCGTCTTCTGCGCCAGGTAGTACAGCGTCCTGCCGTCCGGCGAAGGCACCGGCCAGGCATCCCAGGCCTTGTTACCCGCGGTGAGGTTCACCGGCCTGGCCGAGCCGTCGGCCGGCACCTTGTAGACGTCGAAGTTGGTCGACCACGGTTCGCTCGTGCCCGCGATGCGCACGTCGAAATACACCGTCCTGCCGTCGGGCGAGAACGCGAACTCGCTGTCGTCGCCGAACGGCTTGCTGGGAATGTCGCCGTCGATGCCGCGCGAGAGCAGGGTCGGCTCCGCCGGCAGCTGGCCGTTCGCACCGAAGCGGCCGAGATAGAGCTGGTTGCGCGTGCCGTCGGACCAGGTGTCCCAGTGCCGCACGAACAGTTTCTTGTAGATCGTGCCGGTGGCCTTGTCCGCCGCGCGCTTGTCCTGCCGATCCTTGGTGCAGGCCAGCGTGCCGCAATCGGTGAACACCGCGTAGGAAAGCAGCACGCTCTTGCCGTCGGGCGCGAGCTTGTAGGCCTGCACGTCCAGCGCGCCGTGGCTCACCTGCACCGGCGCGAGGCTCGTCGGCGGGCGACGCGCGCCACCCAGCAAATCGCCCACGCCGCGCCGCCACAGCTGGGTCACGCCATTCACCGCCGCAAGGAAATACAGGCTGCGCCCGTCCGCCGACCAGCGCGGCGAGGACGCCTCCATGTTCACCACCTTCACCGGCTGCGCGCCGGCCTTGGCCAGATCCAGCACATAGATCGCGTTGACACCCTTGTTCGCCGCGTAGTCCGTGCTGCGCAGGCTGTACGCGGCGTAACGACCGTCCGGCGAAAGCTGCGGATCGCTCACCCGATCCATCATCACCAGGTCGCGCACGTTGAACGGATGCGGCGCGTGATCCAGGGTGATCGCGGTATCGACCGGCGCCACCGTGCCGACATCCGCCGCCAGCACGGGCGAGGCTGCCAACGCCAGCAGCAGCGCGGCTGTCAGGGCGTTCTTCATGATCGTTCCCCCAGGTGGTTGGCAATGGGGCAAGGTAAGCAGATCGCCCCGGTGAGGCAAGCCGGGCACCGTCCCGGCCGAATATGTGATGCGCTTCACCGTGCAAGCCATCCATGCCAACGAACCCGCCCAAATGCACCACGAAACCGCATCGGGACACGGCGCTGGTACGGAACCTGCCTACGGTATGGCGAATTCCAGGGGGAATGACCATGTCACATACACGGACCACCGGCGGCTTCACGCTGATCGAACTGATGATCGTGGTGGCGATCATCGCCATACTCGCGGCCATCGCCACGCCGCTCTACCAGACCTACGTGGCGCGCGCCCAGGCCACTGCCGGCCTCAGCGATATCACGCCGGGGCGCACCGCCTACGAGACGCTGGTGAACCAGGGCGTGGTCAGCGGCGGCGTCTATGCCAATGCGGGCAACCTTGGCCTGCCCGCCGTCACGCCGAACTGCACCATCTCGGCCACCGCACCCGCCGGTGGCGACAGCAGGATCCGCTGCACGCTCATGGGCGCAACGGCCGTTCGCAACAAGTATATCGACCTGGTCCGCGACAGCAGCGGCAGCTGGCGTTGCGTTTCCGACCTGAAACCCAGCTACATGCCCCGCAGCTGCAGCCCGGGCTGAGCCAGGCGCGGGCAGGGAGTGACCCGTAGCGTCACTCCCTGCCCTGCAAGGTCAGCACGCGCAGGCACTACGCGACGCGCGCCACAGTACAACGATCTAATCCGGAATCACGACTTGCGAACGCACTGAGAAGCTCTGCACAATCCCGTCGCCTGTCCACATGCAGGCGACGTTCGAAAGCCGGCATGGCATGCAATCTGCAGCCAACCGCAACGAGCTTCCTGGTCGTTCCCGACGACGCATGGCAGGGGCCGGTTTCCATCAAGGGGTATGGAGCCGGGGCTCAGGGGGCATCAAAGGTCAGTCCATCCACGAGGAACCACCATGAAGAGCATGCAGAAAGGCTTCACCCTGATCGAACTGATGATCGTGGTCGCGATCATCGCCATCCTGGCGGCCATCGCCATTCCGCAGTACCAGACCTATGTGATCCGGTCGCAGGTGACCCGTGCCATGGGCGAAGCAAGCGACATGAAGGTCGCAGTTGAGGACTGCCTCAACAATGGCGCAGTCCAGTTTGCAACTGGCACCAATTGCGTTGACACCAGCGGCTCATCTGACATCCTGAGCCCGGCCCACCCGCAATGGACTGGCGGCACCGCGGCCGTGATCACTGCTACGCTGGGCGGCCACGCCAACACTAAGGTTGCTGGTGGCACTGTCAAGTGGACCCGCAACGGCAGCGGCTCGTGGACCTGCCAGACCGCCGGCAACATTACCCCGCAGTACGCGCCGTCCAGCTGCCCGAACTGATAGCTACGCAGCGCAGTACATCGTTTCGTGCAAGGGCCGCCGGTTGGCGGCCCTTGTCATATGGATACACAAAACTGCCAAAGCCCAGATGACCACCATGCCAAGCCGATCTGCCCGTCAGTTGCTTCTCCCTCTCGGCGTCTTGCTGATCGTCGCTATGGCTTTCTGGCCTGCTCTCTACGGCGGCCTCATTTTCGACGACTACCCGATCTTCGCCGAGAACCCGGCCATTCACGTCACTGGCTGGCATTGGGCGGAATGGCATCGCGTGTGGACGTGGTCGCGCATCAACATCGAGCGCCCGCTGGCGATGTTCTCTTACGCGCTGAACTATGCGCTGGGGGGCAGCACCTTCGGCTTCAAGCTGTTCAATCTTGTCATCCATCTATGCAACACCGTGCTGGCATGGCTGCTGGCAAGGCGACTGCTGGGCGCCGTCTGGCCGGCAGGCAACAGCGCTGGCGGCGATGCACGTCGGCGCCAGCTCGGCTGGTGGGCGCTGGGCATCGCCGCGGCTTGGGCCGCCCACCCACTGCATGTCTCGACGGTGATGTACGTGGTACAGCGCATGGAGCTGCTTGGGTTCACCTTTACCCTGCTCGCGCTCCTGGCCTACTGGCGCGCGCGTCGGCTGCAACAGGCCGGGCGGCGCGGCTGGCCATGGCTGCTGCTGTGCGGCGGCCTGGTCGTTGTTGGCTATGGCGCCAAGGAAACCGTCGTACTGGTGCCGGGCTACGCCCTGCTGCTGGAACTGACCGTCCTGCGCTTTGACGCAGCCTCGGCCGTCACGATGCGCCGCTGGCGCTGGTTCTATGCCGCGGGCTGCGTTGCCGCGGTGGGCGTGTTCCTGTTCTACCTGCTGCCTCACTACGCCACGGCAGGCGCCTACGCGGGCCGGGATTTCACCGCCTGGCAACGCGAGCTGACCCAGTTGCGGGTGCTGCCGTACTACCTGGGCCTGATCGTGTGGCCGGCCCCCAGCCACATGGTGTTCTACTACGACGATTACCTGGCCTCCACCGGCTGGCTGCATCCCGCCACCACGCTGTATGGCGGCCTGTTCCTGCTGGCCCTGCTTGGCCTCGCCGTCGCCATGCGCAAGCGCCGCCCGCTGCTGGCGCTGGGCATTGGCTGGTTCTTCATGGCGCATGCGCTGACCAGCGCGCCTATCGGCCTGGAACTGGTGTTCGAGCATCGCAACTATCCGGCCCTGTTCGGCGTGGTGCTGGCGCTGGCCGATATCGTGTACTGGCTCGCGCAACGCAGCTGCTCGCGCGTACCGGTGTTGCTCGCGTGCGTACTTATCCTCAACCTCGGCCTCCTCACTGCGCTGCGCGCCGCCACGTGGGGCGACAAGCTGCTCCTAGCCACCACCCTGGCGGATCTCAACCCTCATTCGGCCCGCGCCGCGCAAGACCTGGCCCGCAGCTACATGGCCATGTCCGGCGGCAACCCCGACTCACCGCTGTATTCGCTCAGCATCCAGCAACTGGAACGCGCCACCACTCTGCGCACGGACTCGCCGCTGGCCGAGGAGGCGCTGTTGCTGCAAGCGTCCAAGAATCCCCGCCTGCCGACCCAGCCCGCATGGGACAGCTTCAAGCACAAGCTGCGCAACCGCCCGCTGATTCCCGACACCTATCTCGCCCTCAACAAGCTGTTGACGGAGCGCGCAGGCGGCAACACCGGCATCGACGCCAAGCAACTGGCCGACGCCTATGCCATCGCCGTCGATCGCACCCCTCTTCGCGAAAGCCTGCACGCCGAATATGCCGAACTGGCTGGTGCCGTGTTGCACGACACGCCGCTGGCGATCGCGCAGTGGCAGCAGACGCTCGCGCTCGACGGGGATCTGTCGCATTACGCGCCGCGGCTGGCCGGCTACCTGGTCGAACAAGGCCGTCGGCAAGAAGCCTTGGCCGTGATTGCCAAGGCGCAGCTGCTGCAGCCAGGCTTGCGCGACAGCGCCAAGTTACATGCGCTGCAAACCCTGGCCGAGCAGCCAGCCGCACATTCGCCTATCCCGGGGCCCTGAGAGCGCGCCGCCTGCGCACGGGGATGGCCTTGCAGGTGATCCCGCCGTGGCGCCACGTCGCGGGTCGCTAAGATATATGGCCGTGCAGCCGGACATCCCCGAGCAATGAACCATCGACGCCCCGCCATATGGTTGCCACTGGTCGCCTTGCTGGTCGCTGCGGCGCTCTATTGGCCAGGCCTTTCCGGCAGCTGGCTGTTCGACGACTACCCCAACATCGTGGACAACCCTGGCGTGCAGCCGCATGCGGCCAGTGTGCCCGCCTTGGTGCGGGCCGCGTTGTCCTCGCCGGCCAGCGAATTCAAGCGGCCGCTCGCTTCGCTGAGTTTTGCCGCGAACTATCTGGTCGGTGGACTCGATCCCTGGGGCTGGAAGCTGGCAAACCTGCTTGTTCACCTGCTGAACGGCCTGCTGGTGTACCTGCTGGCAGCCGGAATCCTGCGCGCGCTCTCCCCGGGCGACGCAGCCGCCAAGGACGAACCGAAGAGGCAGACACATATCGTCGCCACCCTGATTGCCGCAGCATGGATGCTCTTGCCGATCAACCTCACCGCCGTGCTCTACGTGGTTCAGCGCGAAGAAAGCATGGCGAACCTGTTCGTGCTGATGGGTCTGATCGGTTATACGGCCGGACGGCGACGCATGCTGCAGCAATCCTCGGCCGACCAGGCATGGTCAAAGCGGGGTGGCTTTTGGCTCTGCGCAGCGAGCCTCACCCTGCCGACGGCCGTCGGCCTGCTCGCGAAGGAAACGGCGGTGATGCTGCCGCTTTACGCGTTCCTTATCGAGTGGATCGTGTTCCGGTTCCGCGCGCCAGCTGGCACTGGTCCATGGCGCCTGTATGCGCTGTACGCCATCGTGCTGGTGCTGCCCGCAATCGCGGGCCTGGCCTGGCAGTTGCCGATAGTATTCAACCCGTCCAGCTGGGCCACGCGCGACTTCACCCTGGGCCAACGCCTGCTCAGCGAGGCGCGCATCGTCTGCGACTACATCGCATGGACACTGCTGCCCACCCCGCATGCGCTGTCGTTCTACCACGACCAGTTCCGCGTCTCGACTGGCCTTTTCAGGCCATGGACCACACTGGCCGGTCTGCTTGCATTGGCATGCCTCGCCGCCTCGGTGATCTGGCTGCGCAAGCGGCAACCGCTGGCATCGCTGGGCATCGCCCTATTCCTCGGCTGCCAGCTGCTGACCGGCACCTTCTTGCCACTGGAGCTGGTGTACGAACACCGCAACTACTTCGCCAGCTTCGGCGTATTGCTGACGGTGGTGCCGTGGTTAGCGGCGGCTCCGCTGGGGTCCGTGACGCTTCCCATACCCCAGCCCCGCTGGTCGCTTCTACGGCGTACGCTGCTGGCCTGCCTCCTGCTGTGGTGGGGCGGACTGACCGCGATCACTGCCTACGCCTGGGGTGATCCGCTCCGGCTGGCCCAGGAGCTGGCTGCCCGCGCCCCCGACTCGCCCCGTGCCCAATACGAACTGGGCCGCACCTACATCGTCTACTCGCATTACGACCTGGCCTCGCCGTACACGCAGCTGGCCTATGCACCGCTGGAGAGGGCCGCCAGCTTCCCCGAGTCGTCGATCCTTCCGCAGCAGGCGCTGATCTTCATGAACTCCCGCATGGGCCTGCCGCTCAAGGCACAATGGTGGGATAGCATGATCGCCAAGCTCAGGGCGCGAAAACCCGGTGTGCAAGACGAGAGCTCGCTGGCCGCATTGACGCAGTGCGCCCGGGATCGGGCCTGTCCGTTGCCCACCGACCGAATGGTGCAGGCCTTTGAGGCGGCGCTGGATCATGCGGACCCCAGCGCGCGCCTCCAGGCCACCTATGGCGACTACGCCTGGAACGTACTTGGCAACCATGCGCTTGGGCTGCGCATGATCGAAGGCGCGGTGAAAACTGCACCGAACGAACCCGCCTATCGCATCACACAGATTCGAATGCTGGCCGCCGAAGGCCGCTGGGATGAAGCCAGGGAAGCTCTGACAAAACTCAAATCGCTCAACATCGGCGGGCGTCTGAACGATACGATTGACGACCTCAACCGCCTGCTCTCAGTCCATTGAGTCCCCCATGCCTCCAAACGCCACGAAGCGCGCACTAATCACCGGAATCACAGGGCAAGATGGAGCCTACCTGGCGGAGTTCCTGTTGGAAAAGGGCTATGAGGTACACGGCATCAAGCGCCGCGCCTCGTCATTCAACACCGACCGCATCGATCACCTTTACCAGGATCCGCACGACTCCGACCGCAGGTTCATCCTGCACTACGGCGACTTGACCGACGCCACGAACCTTATCCGTATTATCCAGCAGGTGCAGCCCGACGAAATCTACAACCTGGGCGCACAGAGTCACGTGATGGTGTCCTTCGAGACGCCCGAGTACACGGCCAACGCCGATGCACTTGGCACGCTGAGACTGCTGGAAGCCATCCGCATCCTCGGCCTCGGCAACAAGACCCGCCTCTATCAGGCGTCCACCTCCGAACTCTTCGGAAAGGTCAAAGAGATCCCCCAGTCGGAATCCACGCCTTTTCACCCCCGGTCGCCCTACGGAGTGGCCAAGCTCTACGCCTACTGGATCGCAGTCAACTATCGGGAGTCCTACGGGATCTACGCATGCAACGGCATTCTTTTCAATCATGAGTCACCGCTACGCGGCGAGACGTTCGTGACTCGAAAGATCACCCGCGGCCTAGCACGCATCCATCAGGGGCTCCAGGATCGCCTCTACCTTGGCAATCTGGATGCAAGACGTGACTGGGGCCACGCCCGCGACTACGTGGAAGCACAATGGCTCATGCTGCAACAACCTGAGCCCGAGGATTTCGTCATCGCCACCGGCATTCAGCACTCGGTACGGGAGTTTGTGTCCAAGGCGGCCTCCAAACTAGGTGTGAAACTGGATTGGCAGGGAGAGGGTGGCGAGGAGAGGGGTATTGTCACCGCCTCGCCAGAAGAATCTGCCATGCGCCCGGGCCAGTGCGTAGTCGCCATCGACCCTCGCTATTTTCGCCCTGCCGAAGTGGACACCTTGCTCGGCGACCCTTCCAAGGCCCGTGAAAAATTGGGCTGGTCGGCGCGTACTTCATTCGATCAATTGGTGACTGAGATGATGAAGCAGGATCTGGAGGAAGCTGCACGCGATGCTTACGTGCGTTCCGGTGGCTTCCGTACCTTGCGGCATCACGAGTAACATCATGAAACTCGGTGCAAGAATCTATGTAGCAGGCCACCGAGGGATGGTCGGATCGGCGCTAGTGCGCCGCTTGCAAGCGTTTAGCGCGGAGAAGCTGCTGGTCAGGACCCGTGACGAGCTGGATTTGACGGATCAGCACGCAGTCGAGGATTTCTTCAGCCAGGAGCGGCCCGAGTATGTATTCCTGGCCGCGGCGAAGGTCGGGGGTATCCATGCGAATAGCACCTATCCTGCGGACTTCATCTGGCAGAACCTCGCGATCCAGACCAACGTGATTCATTCAGCGTGGCGACATGGCTGCCGCAAGCTGCTGTTCCTGGGATCGTCGTGCATATATCCAAGAGACTGCCCCCAGCCTATCAAGGAAGGCTATCTCTTGACTGGCCCATTGGAGCCCACCAACGAAGCGTACGCGATTGCCAAGATCGCCGGCCTCAAAATGTGCCAAGCCTATCGTGCCCAGTATGGCTTCCCAGTGATCTGCGCCATGCCGACCAATCTGTATGGCCCGGGCGACAACTATCATCCGGAAAACAGTCACGTAGTGGCCGCGTTGATTCGTCGGTTCCACCAGGCCAAAGAGGAAAAAGCCGAGCAGGTGACCATCTGGGGGTCGGGCAAGCCGTTGCGGGAGTTCCTGCATGTCGACGACCTGGCCGATGCGTGCCTGACGCTTATGCGGACTCCGGATGCGCCAGAAGTAGTCAACATCGGCTCTGGCCAGGAGGTCAGTATCGACGGACTTGCAAGGCTCATCGCGGAGCTGACCGGCTACGAGGGTCGCATCGCCTTCGACCCGTCGAAACCAGACGGCACGCCCCGCAAGCGCCTGGATACCACGCTGATGGACTCCCTCCACTGGCGCGCGGCCACATCGTTGCGGGACGGCCTGCAAAGGGTGATCAGCACGTTCGCTGCGCAGCACTAAGCGATGTCGCTCGCTACACGGCTTAGCAGATTTGGTGTACTGGTCGGTAACCGCGGACAAGCGGTTCTCCGGGCCGGCGCATGGTCCATGGTGGCCAAAGCATGCGCCGCGGCAAACTTGTTCATCGCTGTCCCTTTTGTGCTCAACGCACTCGGGACGCTGCAATTCGGCGCATGGGCGACTCTGGTATCGCTGGTTGCCTTTTCGGGCTTTCTGGATTTCGGGCTTGGCAATGGCACGATGAACTTGGTTGCCGCGGCCCATGGACGAGATAACCAGCTGGAAGTGAAGGCGGTTATCTCACAAGGACAGCGAACGCTCACCAAGGTCGCGATATACCTTGCAGTGGTGGTGGCCCTCGTTTTTCCGCTCGTTCCATGGCATGACTTGGTGGGCCTGCCGGCATCGATGTCCGGCCAAAGCCGACTTGCAGCAGGAATTGTCCTTATATCGATCATCCTGGCCGTGCCACTCAACCTGGCGAGCCGAGTGCAATTGGGTCTAGGCCGCGGAGACCGGGCCTTTCGCTGGCAAGCCCTTGGACAACTGCTCGCGCTCGGCCTGGTCATCGGCCTGGCTGAACTGCACGCCTCTCTCGCCAGCCTCACGGCAGCTGCGATCTCCGCCCCGCTGGTCGGGGCGGTGGCCAATACCCTTCAGCTGCACCGCGACATGGCAGCCATTCGCAGCCCTCGGATGGATGAGCGGCGGGACTTGGCCCATACGATCCGACGTGAAGGCCTGCTGTTCTTCGTGCTGCAGTTGGCTGCGGCCCTTGCGTACGCCGGCGATCTGCCCTTGATATCGTTGCTACGTGGAGCCGAGGAGGCTGGGAGGTATGCCATCGTCCAGCGCCTGTTTGGGGTAATTCCTATGGGCCTCAGTCTGGTCTGGGTACCCCTTTGGCCCATCTACCGGCAGGCGCTCGCGGCGAGAAGCGTCGACTGGGTGCGCAGTACGCTACGCCGATCGGCACTTGCAGCCACCGGAATAGCTGCCTGTCTGGGGCTCGTGTTCGCCCTAGGCTTCCAGGCCATTATCGGCTTGTGGGTGCATCGTCCGCTCAGCGCTGACGTGCTGATACTCTCGGGCTTTGCCATCTGGGTGACCATCGACGCGCTTGGAACGGCGCTCGCCACATTCTTCAACGCAGCCAGCCTGATGCGGTTTCAAGTGACGATTGCATTGATGTTCGGCGTCCTGTGCATCGGCTTGAAGGCGCTCGTACTGACAATGTACGGCGCCAATCTGCTCCCATGGGCCACCGTGTTGGTCTACACCACCGTCAGCCTGTTTCCCACGTTGTTCCTTTTGCGCCGGCTAGTCCATACGGCGCTGCATAAGGCCTACTGAGATCCGGAACCCGTCGATGCACCAGATATCGGTTTACCAGCCTGACCTCTCCGACAAGGAGCGGGAGTACGTCCTGGAATGCATGGACAGCACCTGGATCTCATCCAAGGGCAAGTTCATCGGGCGTTTTGAGAGCGGTTTCGCCGACTTTGTTGGCGCTCCCCATGCCGCCAGCGTCTGCAACGGGACCGTTGCTCTTCATCTCGCCCTGCTGGTGCTGGGCATTGGCGCGGGCGACGAAGTGATCGTTCCGTCACTTACGTATATTGCCTCGGTCAACGCCATCCGCTACGTGGGCGCAACCCCGGTGTTTGCCGATTCCTTGCCGGACACGTGGCAAGTCGACCCCTTGGATGTGGAGCGCCGCATAACCCCTCGCACCAAAGCTGTTCTGGCGGTCCACCTCTATGGCGGCGCAAGCGACACGATTGCGCTCTCCAACTTGTGTGCGCACCACAATCTGCGATTGATCGAAGATTGCGCTGAGGCCATTGGAACACGCCTGAATGGAAGGCACGTGGGGACATTCGGCCATATCGCCACCTTCAGCTTCTTCGGCAACAAGACCATCACCACTGGCGAGGGCGGCATGGTGGTCAGCAGAGACGCAGCCATGGACAAGGAAGTGCGTCACCTGCGCGGCCAGGGACTCGCCGACGATCGCGAGTACTGGCACGACGTCATCGGCTACAACTACCGCATGACCAATATCTGCGCCGCGATCGGGACAGCGCAGCTCGAGCGAGTGGACGACATCCTGCGGCAGAAGACGCTGCTGGCGCAGCGCTATCGCGAAGCCTTGGCCGAAACGCCGATCGCTTTTCAGACTCCGACCGCCGGTGAGTTGCCGTCATATTGGATGGTTACGATTCTTACCCCGACAGCGGCAGACCGAAACGCGCTTCGCGACTCGCTAAAGATTGCCGGGATAGAAACCCGGCCCGCTTTCCACCCGGCACACACCATGCCCATGTATCTGCATGGACATGACCGCCTCCCGGTTGCGGAAGACATTGCCGCCCGTGGAATCAACCTACCTAGCTGGCACCAACTTCCGGACCCGGATCTCGAGCGAATCGTTAGCATCATCCGGTCGTTTCATTGGAGCACGCCGTGAACATCATTTTTGGTGCGGGCGGAGTCGCCAGCGAGTTGGACTGGCTGCTTGCGGAAGGCGCGGCGGGAACCACGGCGGCAGCTGACGCATTCTGCGTTCCCGACACATATATCGCGCCGGAAAACACATTTTGCGGCAAGCCAATTATTCGCGAATCCGAGCTGGATACATTCCTGGACCATCGAGAGTTCGATGCGTACATCGCAATTGGCACACCCATCATCAAGCGCAAGGTCGTCTCCTGGCTGGAGAGATATTTCTCTTGCCGTTTTCCAAACGTCATCCACCCTTCCGTAACAATGGACAGTCGTAAGGGAAAAGTTACCCTTGGCAAGGGAATTTTGATCTATCCCGGGGCCACCTTGACCACGTCTGTGGAAATCGGGAGTTTCGTTCATGTGAACCCCGGTTCCACAATCGGACATCACGCAAAAATTGGTTGCTACAGCACACTTTGTCCCGGATCGAATATCTCGGGCAGTGTATCCATCGGGAAAGACTGCTTTGTTGGAGCGGGCGCGGTAATCCGCGACGGGATACACATAACGGACGCCTGCGTTGTTGGTGCAGGGGCTGTCGTGGCTGCCAATATCGACCAATCTGGTACATGGGTCGGCGTGCCCGCACGCAGAATGGACTAGTTGAGGATGCGCATCCTATTCCCACTACATGGCTTCATCGGCTGGAATGGAGGCATTGATCTTGTGCGCCTCCTTACGGCGGCAATGGCCACTCAGCTTGGGCCAGATGTGGAGTTGCACTTCGCATTGCCTAACTCAACCCTTAAGCGTGGCTGGCTGCTCTCTGCACTCAGGCGGTGGCGGCGACTCCGAGCCGGAGTTTCTACCCGATCGGAGCAAGACACAGGAAGTGCAAGCGCCCTCCGTCGGTTGGCCTGCGAACTAATTGGAGGTCATCCCACTATTTCATGTGATCAAGGTGCAGCAGGCATTCTGGACGCTGCCGCTCGAATTCGTGCAGATATTATCTTTCCGACCATGTTCCCGCTGGGGCCATCGGGACCGCCTCGCGTGGGTTATCTGTTCGACTTCCAACATCGCCGGCTTCCGCACCTTTTCCCACCACGAACCATACGCAACCGGAATAAGCAATTCGCGCGGATCGTAGAGGACGCCGATGCGATCGTCGTGAATTCGCGTACTGTTGCAACGGAGGCGGCACAGTTTCTCGGCGTGACATCGGAACATCTGCTGGTCCTGCCGTTCACTCCCTATGCGCAACCGTGGTGGTTCGAGTCGCCCGTCGATGAAGTTTTGACGCGGCACTCCATCTCCTCTCCATACTTTCTAATATGCAATCACTTTTGGGCCCACAAAGACCACGCCACCGCACTTCGCGCGTTTTCTCTTCTTCTGAAGAGTCATGGAGGCGCTGCTATTGAAATGGTATTGACCGGCGATCCGGTCGATCACCGTGATCCATGTCATTACGCAAACCTGATTGCGCTTACTCGCGAGCTTGGCATCGAAGATCGAATTCATTCGCTCGGATTGATTCCAAAACGCGACCAAATAGCGCTGATGAGAGGATGCCAAGCACTTATACAGCCGACCCTTTTTGAGGGTGGGCCTGGTGGCGGTTCAGTCTACGAAGCAGTTGGTCTTGGAATCCCGGTCATCGTGTCTGATATCCCCATAAATCGTGAAATTGATATTGGCCGCGTCGCATTTTTCCGGGCCGGAGACCCACATTCCCTCGCTGAGCAAATGGCCCACGCCATCAATCCGACTTCGGCGATGGAAACATCAAGCGAGCTCCTGAAGGCTTCAGATCAGCGACTTGCCAAGCTGGGCGCACATATAATCAACCACCTCGCTCACCTTGCTGTTTGACTTATGGAACAACCACGACTGTCCATCATCATTGCCACCTACAATGCCGCCTCTACACTCGAAGCATGTCTTGCGTCCGTCATGGCGCAAGAATTCGATGCCTGGGAGCTGCTCATTGCCGATGGAGGCTCCACGGATGGCACCCTTGAACTGATTGAACGTTACTCTCCGACCTTGTCGTGGTGGCAAAGCAAGACCGATGCAGGCATCTACGACGCCTGGAACCAGGCACTGGCACATGCCAACGGTGAGTATGTTGCGTTCCTTGGAGCAGATGACGCTTGGCATACCCCATCGACGCTGCGCGAAATATTCAACACCGTCGGCCACAGGCAATACGACCTGATCACTGGTCGAGGCGTACTGCGCGACAGGCGCGGGCGCGGCCATGAGTTCGGGAATCCATGGAATTACTCCAAGGTTGCCAGGAGAATGACCATTTGCCATCCGGGCGCCTTGCACCGGCGCGAGCTCTTCGAACGCCATGGCTTGTTCGACATCCGTTACCGCATCAGCGCCGATTACGACTTTCTGCTACGGCTTCCCCCCGGCATACGGAGCCTCCATGTTCCGTACCCGCTAGTCGACATCGCGGACGGCGGCATCAGCAGAAGGCGCCGCCTGGCCATGCTGGGGGAGCGCTATCACATCCAGGCTCGGTGTCCGAGAATCGGCGCGACTCGGGCCGCGCTCAACTTGCTGGACAAGCTCTGGCGCATCCCCGTAGCCAAGGTGTTGGGCATACCCAACTGAGTCCAATCCATGGCTGAAATCCGAAGAATCTGCGTCGTGACCCCCGTCTTCCGCGACGCGCCGCGGGCGATTGCGCTCGTCCGCGCACTCGCGCGTCAAGACCCGCCTCCGGATACCACCGTCCGAATCGTCTTGGTCGACGATGGCTCCGGGGACGGAACTGCGGAGAAGATCGATCAAGCACTGATCGGCTTTGCCGACGCCAAGCTGTTGCGCTTGCGGGTCAACCAAGGGCGATCCATTGCCCGCAATGCGGGCGCCTTTGCCTGCGAGGGAGATCTACTGCTCTTCATCGACTGCGATTGCCTTCCCGCAGATTCCCATTTGCTCGCATCTCACCTAAAGGTCATGCGCCCAGGCGTTGCGGCAAGCGTGGGCCCGGTGACAGGGAACGATGACGGCTTTTGGCATCGGTATCAATGCGAAGCCTCCGCGCGGCGCGCCCGCTGGTACGCCAAGAACGCCTTCTACACGGGCTCCAGCCAGAACATGATGGTTCGACGAGACGCCTTCATGGCATGCGGCGGCTTCGACCCCGTGTTCAGGTCTTACGGCTTCGAGGATCGCGACCTGCTTCTTCGACTAGCCTCCGAGGGCCGTGTCACGTGGGCCGCAGGAGCTTTCGTGAAACACACCGACACGCTCGACGCACGGGTAGTTTCGTGCAAGATGGTGGAGGCTGGCGGTGAAGGGGCCAGGATATTTTCCGCGCGATATCCCGACGCCTATCGTCTGTTGGGCTACGGGATATTGGATGTGCGTAAACATCGCTGGCTCGTGCCCATCGCGGCCGTGGGTCACCGCGTGCTGAGTCGGGTCGCCAATTCGGTGGACCGATTTGTTCGCGCAAGAGGATTGCCCTACCTGCTCAAGAAGTGGCTCGTCAAGTCACTCGCTGGCCTGAGCTATCTGGTCGGCACGTACGAGAAGCGTCGTTAGCCGTAATGTCTTTGCGCACTATGTAAATCAGAGTCGGGAACACTCTTCGAAGCAGATCGAAGGACCAATCCGGAAACCACCGAAACAGCAGCCGATAAGGCAATGCACCCGGATTCTCCAACTGGTAAGTCAACTTCAGCCCTGCTCCAGTTTTCTGCTGAAAACGGAATCCCGCTTTGGTGAGCATGGCTTCGAGAGCCGGCACGGTCAGCGGACGGCAATCGTAATGACTTCCTTTGCCGACCGCACGAACGTAGAGGTCGGCCACCCAGGAGGGGAACCAGCTCAGGAATGGGAGTCGATAATGGGGCTCGACCAGCATCCAACGGCAAGGAACGGCCAGGTAGCCGACGCCACCAGGATGCAGTACACGGTAGATTTCGGCTAGGTGCCCTGCCTGCGCGGCAGCATCGCCGACATGCTCGATGACGTGGTTGCTGATGACGACATCAAAACTCGCATCGTCGAATGGCAACTCCACACTATGCACCTGTCGATAACTGTAGCCTTCATGCACAAGGCGATTGTCAGAGACATCAACGGCAGTCACATCGCAGTGCAGCTGCGGATGGGTACCGAAGTAGTGGGCGATGCCACCGGCGCCAGTGCCGATTTCCAGCATGCGCAGGGGTGGCTGGCGGCTGGCCAGATTCAGCAGACGCTCGATCTTCAACGCTTTCCGGTTGCGTGAGGCGAGGTCAAGCACGGCGTGGGGCAGGCGTTGTGGCTGCGGTGTAGTCATGGCCGGCTGGGCCTGCTTGGGTATGCCGGCATCATGGAACGAAGATGTTGCCAAAGCTGAACACCGAACTCCGACCAGGCAAATCGACGCGCAAACTCGATACACGATTGCCTCATGCTTTCCTGTCCAGCCAAGGCAGCGATAATCGCATCAGACAACGCCGTATAGTCTCCGGGCGACACAAGATGCCCGGAATGCCCCTCATCCACCGCATCAAGGATGCCGCCGGTGGCAAAGGCCACAGTTGGCAAGCCGTGGGCTGCAGCTTCCACAGCTACCATGCCGAAACCTTCAGGGTCGCCTGGTATATTGCGCACCGGAAAGACATGCACGTCGGATGCACGGTAGATTGCACCAAGTTCGGCATAATCGGTGATGACGCCAAGGAACTTCAGGTGCTCACCAACGCCCGCCTTGTCGGCCGCGGCGCGAATGGATTCGGGTGTTTGCGCTTCGGCGTACAGGGCTTGCCTGGGTGCATCGCCGACGACGAGCAGCATGGCGTCCGGCCTCGCCTCCACAATGCGCGGCAAGGCGTAACTGACAAACTCTCGCAACCCTTTCCGGGTGGACAGGCGGCCGACCGACAACAGCAAGGCGCGATCGCCGAGGCGGTGCGCCTGGCGAAACGGCGTCGCACAGCCAAGCTCGATCGAGCCTGACGCAAGAACATCGCTCCCCGGCTCTCGACGAGATGATGACTTCGGCTTGTGCTCAACCGAGCAGGCGACCTCCGCAGGCAAATCGACGCCGGGATGCACCGTAACGGTACGTGCGGGGTCGATGCCGACGCCATGACAAAGCTCGGCTGTGGCACGACTGTTGGTAATGACGCGATCCATGTTGCGGATCGTGCGCAACCAAACGGCGCCGTAGATGAGATGTTTCACCGCCACGTCGAGACCATGCACGTATACACATGTTTTCGCTCCGCACAACCGAGCAGCGGACCGTGCAATGGGTGCGGTGAGGCCACTGCCAGCAAGCACGATATCGGGCTTCCACAGCCGCGCTTCGCGGCGCGCCATGGCCCGTGCCTGCAGCAGAAATTTCCATAGTGGCCGCAGCCGCACCTCACGCACGGCAACGGCTGCAGGAGCCATTACGGCGGAACCTGACGGGCCAACAACGCGCACGTCGGCCACCTTGGCCAGCTCATCCGCCATATGCCAATTGAGCCGCTCCATCCCGCCGACCAGCGGCGGCAGGTTGCGTGTCACCAGCAGGATGCGTGGACGCTTCGCTTCAGGCATCGCGCCGATACGTCAAGGCCGTGATCTGTTCCGACACCAGCCCGATCAAAAACACGATGACCGCTGCGCTCCACAGCAAGGTGCTGCCGTTGGTGAGGCGTCCATCGTGCATGAACGTCCACGCATAGTTCAGGCAACCCAGCAGGAAGAACACCGCGCTTGCCGGCACGAACAGCTTCAACGGCGAGTACAGCGTGGCGATCTTGAAGATGATCAGCAGGAAGCGGATGCCGTCCTTGAGCGGCCTGATGTGGCTCTTGCCCACGCGTTGCGCGGCCTTGATCGGCACATAGGCCACCGGATAGGCGCTGCGGAAGAACGCCATGGTGCTGGTGGTGGGGTAGCTGAAGCCGTTCGGCAGCAGGTAGAGGAATTCGCGGAACTTGTCCGCGCGCACGGCGCGGAAGCCGGAAGTCAGGTCGGCCACCTGGTGTCCGGTCATGCGGGTGGCCAGCCAGTTGTACATCGTGTTGGCGACGCCGCGCCCCACGCCGGCCTGGCTGTCCCAGTCGCGTGCGCCGACCACCAGGTCGTGGCCTTCTTCGAGCTTGGCCAGCAGCCGTGCCACATCGGCCGGGTCGTGCTGGCCGTCGCCGTCCATGAATACCAGCACCTCGCCCGAGGCAGCACGCGCGCCCCGCTTGATCGAAGCGCCGTTGCCCATGGAGTACGGCGAGCTGAGGCAACGGACGCCGACCTCGGTGCAGATCCGCCGGGTGTCATCGGTGGAGCCGTCGTCCACCACGATGATTTCGGCCTCCGGCTGGGCGGCCCGCAGTCGCGGCAGCAGGTCGGCAAGCGCGGGGGCTTCGTTCTTGGCAGGCAGGATGATGCTGAGACGGTTCAACGGTGGGCTCCCCGGACTGCGACGAATCATAACGTGAAGCAAGCGTCACGACCGCCGATCAGGTCGCCGTGCATGGATGACCTGCCAGGCGGAGTGGGGTAGATTCGGGGCCAGAAGGTTTCGGGGGCCGCCAGTTCATGTCATCCGCAATGCAAACGTCACTTACCGGACTGACCGGCCTCGCGCGCAGGCTGGTGGCCGAAGGGTTGCTGCCGGAAGCCGATGCGCGCCGCGCGGTACTGGAAAGCGGCCAGCAGCGCGTCACCCTGACCTCGTGGCTGCTGGACCAGAACCTGGTCGACGGCGTGCGCCTGCTGCGCCTGTCCTCGCTGGAGTTCGGCATGCCGATGCTGGACGTGGCCGCGCTGAACCCTGCCCAGTTCCCGATCAACCTGATCAGCGAAGCCCTGCTGACCAAGCACCGCGCACTGCCGTTGTTCCGGCGCGGCAAGCGCCTGTTCGTGGGCATCGCCGACCCCATGCAGCTGGACGCGCTGGAGGAGATCAAGTTCCACTCCAATTGCATGGTGGAGCCGATCCTGGTCGAGCGCAGCCAGCTCAACCGCACGATCGACGCCGCACTCAGCAGCATGCACGACGTGATGCCCGACATGGGCGGCGACGAGCTGGAGGGGCTGGACACCGAGGGCGGCGAGATCGACGAGGGGCCCGGCGGCATCGATGCGACAGCCAACGACGATGCCCCGGTGGTCAAGTTCGTCAACAAGATCCTGGTCGATGCGATCCGGCGCGGCGCCTCCGACATCCACTTCGAGCCGTTCGAGAGCCAATACCGCGTACGCCTGCGCATGGACGGCATGCTGCGCGCGGTGGCCAGTCCGCCGCTGAAGCTGGCCAGCCGCATCGCCTCGCGCCTGAAGGTGATGGCGCAGCTGGACATCGCCGAGAAGCGCGTGCCGCAGGACGGCCGCATCAAGCTCAACCTCAGCAAGAACCGCGCGGTGGACTTCCGCGTCAGCACCCTGCCCACGCTGTTCGGCGAGAAGATCGTGCTGCGTATCCTGGACGGCTCGGCCGCGAAGATCGGCATCGAGAAGCTGGGCTACGAACCGGACCAGCAGAAACTCTACGTCGATGCCATCCACAAGCCCTACGGCATGGTGCTGGTCACCGGGCCCACCGGCTCGGGCAAGACGGTGTCGCTCTACACCGGCCTGAACATGCTGAACACCTCCGAGCGCAACATCTCCACGGTGGAAGATCCGGTGGAAATCCGCGTCGAGGGCATCAACCAGGTGCAGCAGAACGCCAAGCGCGGCATGACCTTCGCCAGCGCGCTGCGCTCCTTCCTGCGCCAGGATCCGGACGTGATCATGGTCGGCGAGATCCGCGACCTGGAAACCGCCGAGATCGCGATCAAGGCGGCGCAGACCGGCCACATGGTGCTCTCCACCCTGCACACCAACGACGCGGCGCAGACCGTCGCGCGCCTGATGAACATGGGCATCGCGCCGTACAACATCACCTCCTCGGTCACCCTGATCATCGCCCAGCGGCTGGCGCGCCGACTGCACAGCTGCAAGAAGCCGCAGAACCTGCCACCGCAGGTGCTGCTCGCCGCCGGCTTCAGCCAGCAGGACATCGACCAGGGCCTCACCATCTACGAGGCGGTGGGCTGCGACGAATGCAATGAGGGCTACAAGGGCCGCGTGGGCATCTACCAGGTGATGCCGATGCTGGAGGACATCCAGAAGATCATCCTGCAGGGCGGCAACGCGCTGCAGATCGCCGAGGCGGCCAAGGCCGCCGGCATCAACGACCTGCGCGCCTCGGCCCTGCTCAAGGTGAAGCAGGGTCTCACCAGCCTCACCGAGATCGACCGGGTGACCAAGGATTGACCGCCTGCACCCGATGGGTCGCAGGAGCGTGAGCCTTGCCACGAAGCTGCGGCAGCCGCCACGGTTTCACGGTAGGAAAATGACGTAAGCTTCGGTACCAGAACGGTTCCGCGGCCCGCTGGGTTCGCCGGAACGCACCACCAGGGGGACAGCGCATGGCCACGGTTTCCGCAACGGCAAAGAAGGACGCGCGCGCGCTCGGCGCCGAGCGCGCCGCGGTCAGCAAGCTCGCCGTCTACGAGTGGGTGGCGCTGGACAAGCGCGGCAAGCGCATGAAGGGCGACATGCCGGCGAAGAACGCCTCGCTGGTGAAGGCCGAGCTGCGCCGCCAGGGCATGAACCCGCAGACCGTGCGCGAGAAGGCCAAGCCGCTGTTCGGCTCCGCCGGCAGCTCGGTGAAGCCGCGCGACGTGGCGGTATTCAGCCGCCAGATCGCCACCATGATGAAGTCGGGCGTGCCCCTGGTGCAGTCCTTCGACATCATCGCCGACGGCCAGAAGAACGTCCGCTTCAAGAACATGCTGAACGACGTGAAGCAGGGGCTGGAGGGTGGCCAGGCGCTGCACGAGGCACTGGGCCGCCACCCGGTGCAGTTCGACGAGCTGTACCGCAACCTGGTGCGCGCCGGCGAGGCCTCCGGCGTGCTGGACACGGTGCTGGACACCGTGGCCACCTACAAGGAACGCACCGAGGCGCTGAAGAAGAAGATCAAGAAGGCGCTGTTCTACCCGATCATGGTGGTGTCGGTGGCCTTCCTGGTCAGCATGATCATGCTGCTGTTCGTGGTGCCGGTGTTCGCACAGACCTTCAAGGACGCCGGCGCCGCGCTGCCTGCCCCCACCCAGGTCGTGATCAGCGCCTCGGAATTCATGAAGAGCTGGTGGTGGCTGGTGCTGGCCATCATCATCGGCAGCGTGGTGGGCCTGGTGGCCGGCAAGCGCCGCTCGGTGAAATTCGCCCATTTCCTGGACCGCGTGACGCTGAAGCTGCCCGTGTTCGGCAAGATCATGCGCGAGTCGGCGATCGCCCGCTTCGCCCGCACGCTGGGCGTCACCTTCCACGCCGGCGTACCGCTGGTGGAGGCGCTGGACTCGGTCTCGGGCGCCACCGGCAGCATCGTCTACGGCGACGCCGTGAAGCAGATGCGCGACGACATCTCTGTCGGCCACCAGTTGCAGCTGGCGATGCGGCAGACCGGGCTGTTCCCGAACATGGTGGTGCAGATGACCGCGATCGGCGAGGAATCCGGCGCGCTCGACAGCATGCTGTTCAAGGTCGCCGAGTTCTACGAGGAAGAGGTCGAGAACGCGGTCGACACCCTCTCCACCCTGCTCGAACCCATGATCATGGTGATCCTCGGCGTGGTGGTGGGCGGCATGGTGGTTTCGCTGTACCTGCCGATCTTCAAGCTGGCCGGCACGGTCGGCTGATCGACCTCCGCAGGAGCGCACCCACGTGCGCGATTGCCCCACACTCCAGCCGAAGCGCAGAAGCTGGCGCGCGCACGGGTGCGCTCCTGCCGGCGAGCCCGTAAGCTTGAGCACACCGTAGCCATCGCCCGACACGCATGCCCGACTTGCCCCTGTCCGTCTGGATCGCCCTCGCCGCCGTACTCGGCCTGCTGGTCGGCAGCTTCCTCAACGTGGTGATCCTGCGCCTGCCCGAACGCATGGCCGCGGAGTGGCGCCGCGAGGCGCGCGATGTGCTGGAGCTGGGGGCCATCGACGAGGCCCTGCCGCCCGGCATCGTGCGCGAACGCTCGCATTGCCCGCACTGCAAGCACCCGCTATCGGCGGCGGACAACATCCCGCTGTTCGGCTGGCTGCTGCTCGGGGGGCGCTGCCGCTACTGCAAGGCGAAGATCTCGATCCAGTATCCGCTGGTGGAACTGCTCAGCTGCACACTCTCCGCCATCGTGGTGTGGAAGCTCGGCCCGACCTGGCCCGCGCTGGCCGGGCTCGTGTTCACCTGGACGCTGATCGCGCTGTCGGGCATCGACTTCCGTACCCAGCTGCTGCCCGACCAGCTCACCCTGCCGCTGCTGTGGCTGGGCCTGCTGCTGGCGCTCACGCCCGTGTTCGTCGCCGCACCGGCCGCCATCCTCGGCGCGGCGATCGGCTACCTCAGCCTGTGGAGCGTGTACTGGCTGTTCAAGCTGCTCACCGGCAAGGAAGGCATGGGCCACGGCGATTTCAAGCTGCTGGCCGCGCTGGGCGCATGGATGGGGCCGGTGGCGCTGCTGCCGGTCATCCTGCTCTCCTCGCTGATCGGCGCCATTGTCGGCGGCGGCCTGATCGCGCTGCGCCGGCACGACCGCGGCGTGCCGATGCCGTTCGGTCCGTTCATCGCAATGGCGGGCTGGGTGTGGTTCATCGCCGGCGACACCCTGCTGCACACCTACCTGCAGCTGACCGGGCTGCGATGAATGCGGCGGGGCATAGCTACGTCGTCGCCCTGACCGGTGGCGTCGCCGCCGGCAAGAGCACGGTGACGCACCGCTTCGCCGCGCTGGGCGTACCGGTGCACGATGCCGACGTGGCTGCGCGCGAAGTGGTCGCGCCCGGCAGCGAAGGCCTGGCGGCCGTGATCGCCGCCTTCGGCGACGGGGTGCTGGATGCCGGGGGCCGGCTTGACCGCCGGGCGATGCGCCGCCGCGTGTTCGCCGATCCGACGGCGCGGCGGACGCTGGAAAGCATCATCCATCCCCGCGTGCGCCAGTGGCTGCACGAGCGCGCGCTGGCCGATACCGCGCCCTACTGCGTGCTGGCGATCCCGCTGCTGGCGGAGAACATCGACCACTACCGCTGGGTCGACCGCGTGTTGCTGGTGGATGCCCCGGCGGAACAGCAACTGGCCAGGCTGATCGCCCGCGACGGCATCGACGAGGCACTGGCCCGGCGCATGCTGGCGCAGCAGGCGCGCCGCGAGGAGCGGCTGACGCTGGCCCACGACGTGATCGACAACAGCGGCGACGAGGCCGCACTCGACGCGGCGGTGCTGGCCCTGCACCGTCGCTACCTGGCGCTGGCCGCCGGCCGTTGAACGCTCACTGGGTGCGGAAGCCCCTCGCGCCCGCCCCGGCCGGAGCCGTTGCACACCGGCGATGCGCCTACGACGCCGACCAGAAGCCGCGTATTCCGGCCACACCCTGCGCCCCCGCCGCACGCGCCTGCGCCAGCTGCGCCGGCGTCATGCCGCCCAACGCATACACCGGCATGGCGGCGGCTTCGGCCAAGGCCTGGAACGGCGCCCATCCCAGCGGCTGCGCCTGTGGATGGCTGGCGGTAGCCGCCACCGGCGACAGCGTGGCGAAATCCGCGCCCAGCCGCAGCGCCTGCGCCAGCTGCACGGCATCGTGGCAACTGGAGCCGACGACCTGTTGCAGCGGCAGCGGCCGCTCGCCGAGCCCGGCCAGCTGTGCGCCGGTCAGCTGCACGCCGATACCCAGCTCCCGCGCGCCCTCGACGTCCGCATTGAGCAGCAGTTGTGCGCCGCACTCGCGCGCCAGCGGCAACAGGCGCGCCGCCAGTTCACGCACGGCCTCGCGCGGCCACAGCGGCAGGCGCAGTTGCACCAGTCGCTCGCCGGCCTCGATGGCGCGGGCGATCCGGCCGAACCACGGCTCGCGTTCCGCCGGCAAGGCCTCGGCCGGCGTGATGAGGTAATGCGGCGGCAGGCGCAGCACCTGCAGGATGGCGCGGTCGGCCGGTGCCAGCGTGGCCGGGTCCGCCTGCGCCGGCACGCACCATTGCAGCCCCTGCCCTTCCAGCGGACGCGGCTCGCCGCGCCAGCGCGTCACGCACCAGGCATCCAGCAACAGCTCGCGCTCGTGGTAGCGCCAGGGCACGCGGATCAATGGTGCGGCCTCGACCAGCGCGATGCCCAGTTCCTCGTCCAGCTCACGCGCCAGCGCCGCCAGCGGCGCCTCGCCGGGTTCGCGCTTGCCGCCGGGAAACTCCCACAGTCCCGCCAGATGCTTGCCGGCGGGGCGCTCGGCCAGCAGCACGCGCCCCGCGCTGTCGTGCAGCGCGCCGGCCAGCACGTGCAGCGGACTGGCCACGGCGGTACGGTCAGCTGCCGCGGACGTACTCGACCATGTCGAAGTCGTAGGCGTGCTCGGCGTCTTTCTTGTGGTGCACGCGCGAGACTTCGGTCCATTCGCTGAAGTGCACGCCGGGGAAGAAGGTGTCGGCACCGTCGATCGCCGCACTGACCCAAGTGAGATACAACCGACGCGCCATCGGCAATGCCTCGCGGAACACCTGGCCGCCGCCGATCACCATCAGGCCGGTGTGGTCGCAGCGCGCCTGCGCCTCGTCGATCGAGCGCACCGTGATCTGGCCGGGGAACGGCGCCTCGTGCCGACGCGACAACACCAGGTTGGTGCGGTCGGGCAGCGCGCGGCCGATCGACACGGCGGTGTTGTAGCCCATCAGCACGTACTTGCCCAAAGTGAGCTGCTTGAACCAACGCAGGTCGTCCGGCAGGTGCCAAGGCAGCTGCCCCTTGCGGCCGATGGCGAAGTTCTCGTCGAGCGCGGCGATCAGCGAAATGGCCATCTTGGCTCCAGGCAGGAAGTCACGGGATCTAACGGCATATGCGACGGCGCGGCGCGGCGGCTCACAATACCGCCTATTGTAGCGATTCGTGGGGATGACGAGCATGGTTATCGCAGCAGAACTCCTCGCCGCGGCGGCGCTGGCCGCCGATCCGACGGCCGCGACAGGCACCGCGCCCCAAGTGATGCCGACCGTGTATGAAGCTGGGCACTTCTATGCGGTGCCCGAAACCCGCGACGGCCAGCGGCTGAAGCTGGTGGTCGACACCGGCGGCGGCGGTGGCGGCGGGCTGTACTGGATCAGCGGAGCTGCGGCGAACCGGCTGCACCTGCAAACCCGCGACTGCGCCGCGGGTGGCAGCCACCTGACCGTGGCCCCGCTCCCCGACTATCGCCCCGGCCACGCCCTGCCGCCGCCGGATTCCGGCTTCTGTGGCGCGGTGGTGCTGGTGAACCCGCGCGGCGACGTCACCCCCGACGACGGCCAGCTCGGCGCGGGCTATCTGCCCGGCCATGTGTGGACTTTCGACTATCCCGCCGAGCGCCTCACGCTGCAAGGCTCGGCCTGGCGTCCGGATCCCGCCGCACATCCCGTGCCGCTGGGTTTTCCGCGCGACGGCGATGGTCGGCCAACCGACGGCTTTGCCCGCATTGTCATCCGGGTGGACGGCCAGCCGCTGGATATGCTGCTGGATACCGGCGCCACCGCGCATCCCACCGCAGCGGGCAAGCAGGCCAGCGGGACACCAACGGTCAACGGCTACGGCGTCGCCAGCTACATCACCCGCAACGTGCTGGAGCGCTGGCACAAGGCACATCCAGGCTGGCGCGTGGTGGAAGGCGGCGACGACTTGCTCGGCCCGAAAACCGCCTCACGCATGATCGAGGTGCCGGATGTGGAGATCGGCGGCTGGTCGGTGGGCCCGGTCTGGTTCACCGAGCGTCCCGACCGCAATTTCGGCGCCAAGGGCATGTCGAAGTACATGGACCGCGCCGTGACGGGCGCCGTCGGCGGCAACGCCTTCGAGCACTTCGTGATGACCATCGACTACCCCCACGCCACCGCCTGGTTCCGCTGCGTGACCGGCTGCAAGGCCGTCGCTACACCGCCACCGGCGCCTTGATCGCCGGGTGCGGGTCGTAGCCCTCGATGGCGATGTCCTCGTAGCGGAAATCCTCCAGCGCACGCACCCCGGGGTTCAGCACCAGCCGCGGCAGCGGGCGCGGCTCGCGGGTGAGCTGCAGCCGCGCCTGTTCGACGTGATTGCTGTACAGGTGCGCATCGCCCAGCGTGTGCACGAAGTCGCCCACGCCCAGCCCGCAGACGTGCGCCACCATGTGGGTGAGCAAGGCGTAACTGGCGATGTTGAACGGCACGCCGAGGAAGACGTCGCCGCTGCGCTGGTAGAGCTGGCAGCTCAGCTTGCCGTCGGCCACGTAGAACTGGAACAGCGTGTGGCAGGGCATCAGCGCCATCTTCGGCAGCTCGCCCACGTTCCACGCGCTGACGATCAGGCGGCGCGAGTCGGGGTTGCGCTTGATCTCGTCCACCACCCAGCGGATCTGGTCGACCGCGCCGCCGTCAGCGGTGGGCCACGCACGCCATTGCCTGCCATAGACCGGGCCGAGGTCGCCGTGCTCGTCGGCCCACTCGTCCCAGATGCTGACGCCGTGCTCCTTGAGGTAGGCGATGTTGGTGTCGCCCCGCAGGAACCAGATCAGCTCGTGGACGATGGACTTCAGGTGCAGCTTCTTGGTGGTGACCAGCGGGAAGCCCTCGGCGAGGTCGAAACGCATCTGCCAGCCGAACACGCTGCGCGTGCCGGTGCCGGTGCGGTCGGCCTTTTCCGTGCCGTGTTCCAGCACGTGGCGCAGCAGGTCAAGATAAGCCTTCATTTCCCGTCCTTGACCGGCATCGCCACTTCGTAAAGGCGCAAGGTGGGCGCGCGCCGCGACAGCCACAGCAGCCACAGGCCCACGGCGATCAGCGGCAGCGACAGGATCTGCCCCATCGTGAGCCAGCCGAACGCGAGGTAGCCGAGCTGGATGTCGGGCAGGCGCACGAATTCCACCGCGAAGCGGAAGCAGCCGTACATCAGCGCGAACAGGCCGGAGATCAGGTAGCGCGGGCGCGGCTTCATCGACACCAGCCACAGCACGGCGAACATGACCACGCCCTCCAGCGCCAGCTCGTACAGCTGCGAGGGCTGGCGCACCAGCCCGCCGAGCTGCTGCAGCTGCGCCTGCCAGGCCGGATGCGCAGCCGCGTAGGCCACGTCCTCGCCGTGCGCATGCGGGAAGATCATGCCCCATGGCAGTTGCGTGGGCTTGCCCCACAGCTCGCCGTTGATGAAGTTGCCCAGCCGGCCCAGGCCCAGGCCGATCGGCACCAGCGGCGCCACGAAGTCCACCGTGTCGAAGAAGTGCAGCTGCTGCCGCCGCGACCACCACAGCCCTGCCACCAGCACGCCGAGCAGGCCGCCGTGGAAACTCATGCCGCCGTCCCATACCCGGAACAGCGCCAGCGGATCGGTCCAGATCCAGCGCAGGCCGCCCGCGTAGTAGAACAGCATGTAACCGATCCGGCCGCCCACGATCACGCCCATCATGCCGTAGAAGAACAGGTCGCTGAGCGCTTCGCGCGTCACCGGCAGCCGGCCGCGCCGGCGCCGGTATTCGCCCAGCACCGCGGCGCTGAAGAAGCCCACCAGGTACATCAGCCCGTACCAGTGCACCTGCACCGGGCCGAGATGGAAGGCGATCGGATCGATGTTGACGACGGGTGGCTGCGCCATGCGTGCGGGATCGAGGCAGACAAGGCCGCCAGTGTAGCGGGACAGGGCTCCACACGGCGGCTACACTGGCTGGCGTCCGGTCAGCCAAGGTGCAGGGGAGCATCCGCCACGACCGGGCCACGCCAACAGGGGGAGCAAGGATGATGTCTCTGCGCAAGCTGTGCGTCGCGCTGGCCGCGGCGTGCCTGTGGTTGCCTGCCGTCGCCGCGGCAACCGACCTGATCCCGGTGGAAGCGTTCGCCCGCCACGCCAGCATATCGATGCCGCGGCTGTCGCCCGACGGCAAGCACATCGCGCTGCGCATGGACGATGGCAACAACCACGCGCTGGTGATCTTCGACGTCGCCGACACGAGCCGGCCGGTCAGCATGCTGCGCATGCCGAAGTTCGAGCTGCCGGTCGACGTGGCCTGGGTCAGTCCGACCCGGTTGGTCGTGGAAAAGGGCAGGATGCTCGGCTCCATCGACCGGCCCGTGGGTACCGGCGAGATCCTCGCCACCGACGTGAACGGCACCCACCAGGATTACCTGTTCGGCTACCAGTCCGGCTACGGCACCCGCGGCGACACTCGCCAGGCCGACGACGGCTGGGGCTCGGTGGACGGGCTGCCCGACAAGGCCAACGGCCATTTCTACCTCGGCGCCCACAACTGGATCGAACGCGACCGCAGCGAGCTGTACGACGTCGACGCCGTGAAGAACGTGCGTCACCTGATCGGCGACATCGGCGTCGGCCAGCTCGACTTCCTGGTGGGCCCCGGCGGCAAGGTGGAATTCGCTTTCGGCACGAACCCCGATTTCGAGTACGTGGCCTACCAGCGCATCGGCGACCGCTGGGCGCAGCTGGGCAAGGCACAGGCCGGCAAGCGGTTCGAGCCGTTCGCCATCGCCCCGGACGGCCGGCACGTCTATGCCTGGTACAGCGCCGACGGCGGTCCCGCCGAACTGATCGAGCAACAGCCGGACGGCAGCGGCCGCAAGGTGCTGGCGCAGGACGGCTTCGGCCGCGTCCACGACGCGCAGTGGACGGCACCGCCGCGGCAGCCGTTCGCGGTGATCACCGCCACCGGCGCGCCACGCCCGATCTACGTCGATCCGTCCCTGCCGGCGGCGAAGCTGTACATGGCGATCAGCCAGAAATTCCCCGGCGAGTTCGTCGATTTCATCAACTTCAGCGAGGACGGCCGCGAGCTGCTGTTCTCCGTGAGCAGCGACCGCGATCCGGGCGCCTGGTACCTGATCGACACCGAGCACTACAAGGTGCGCAAGCTGTTCGCGGCGGCGCCGTGGATCGACCCGGCGAAGATGGCCGAACGCGTGCCGATGCGCTTCAAGGCCAGCGACGGCATGGAACTGGAGGCGATCCTCACAGTGCCCAACGGCGTGCCCATGAACAGGCTGCCGATGGTGCTGCTGCCGCACGGCGGTCCGCACGGCATCAGCGACGACTGGTTCTTCGACTGGGATGCGCAGTTCCTCGCCAGCCGCGGCTACCTGGTGCTGCAGGTGAACTACCGCGGCTCTGGCGGCCGCGGGGCGAACTTCCAGCAGGACGGCTACCTGAAGTGGGGCACGCGCATTCAGCAGGACCTCATCGACGGCGTGAAGTGGGCCGAGGCGCAGCAGTACGCCGACCCGGACCGGGTCTGCGTGTACGGCGGCAGCTTCGGTGGCTACTCGGCGCTGATGTCGGTGATCCGCGCACCGAAGACGTTCAAGTGCGCGATCGGGTATGCCGGCATCTACGATCTGGCGATGATGTACAAGAAGGGCGACATCCGCACGCATGCCTTCGGCAGGAATTACCTCACCCACGTGATCGGCAAGGACGACGCCGCACTGGCCGAGAACTCGCCCGACAAGCTGGCAGCGCAGATCGACGTACCGGTGCTGCTGATCCACGGCGAGGCCGACCAGCGCGCCCCGTTCGCCCAGGCCAAGGCGATGCGCGCCGCGCTGGATGCCGCGCACAAGCCCTACGAATGGATGGCCAAACCCGACGAAGCCCACGGCTTCTACACCGAGGCCGACAACGTGGATCGCCTGAAGCTGATGCAGGAGTTCCTGGCCAAGTACATCGGCAAGGGCGCCACGCCGCCCTGATCCGCTGCCCGATCCGATCCGCACCGGGAAGGCGCTGCGGCGCCTTCCTCGTTTTCACGCACGCGACTTCATGCACGCGACCTCGCGCACCCACGCCGCCGCATTCGATCACGCCAGCGGCGGCACGCGTTGCCGCGGATTCGCGTGATCTTGCGGCATCGTCACGACGACACGGACGCCTACGCAAATTCATTGCGCAGCAGCTTGCGAAAATGTTTGTTTTTGCTTAACGTCGGTCTCACATCGTCCTTCCCCCAAGCTCGACGATGCCGTGGCGCGCAGGCCCTCCCCAGGCAGGGCGCGCCGTCTTGAAAGACCTTGAATGTCGACGCTCCGCGCCGGCACGCAGGTCGTTTTTGTCCGGAGTTTTCCCGCCAATGAAGAATAAGACACTGCTGGCCTCGGCCATTGCGGCAGCGCTCGTGCTGAACGCATGGTCGGCCATCGCGCAGGACACCGCCCCCCAGAACGACGCCACCGCTCCCGCCAAGGCCAAGAACCTCGCAACCGTGACCGTCACCGGTTCGCGCATCCGCAGCGTGGACGTGGAAACGGCACAGCCCGTCGTGTCGCTGAACCGCGAGCAGATCGCCGCCACCGGCCTGACCAACGTCAGCGATGTGCTGCAGCGCATCGTCGCCGCCAACTCGCCCGACATCACGCCGCAGGACACGCTGGCCTCCGGTCCCTCGGTGGGCGGCACCTACACCAGCCTGCGCAACCTCGGCTCGGCCCGCACGCTGGTGCTGGTCGACGGTCGCCGCTGGAGCACCGACATCAACGGCCTGACCGACCTGTCGACCATCCCCACCTCGATCATCGAGCGCATCGAAGTCCTGAAGGACGGCGCGTCCTCGATCTACGGCTCCGATGCGATCGGCGGCGTGGTGAACATCATCACCCGCGACCACTACGACGGCGCCGAGGCCAATGCGTACTACGGCCAGAACCAGAAGGGCGACGGCCAGCAGCAGGCCTACGACTTCACGTTCGGCAGCCACGGCGAGAAGTCCAGCACCGTCTTCACCGCCAGCTACCAGAACACCGATGCGGTCTGGGACAACGAGCGCGATCTGACCCGCTATGCCTACGGTCCGCGCCACACCGACGCCGGCTGGGGCCAGGGCCCCTGGGGCCGCGTGGTCGACCCGAACGACAAGAACCAGAGCTGGGTGCTCAACCACGGCGCCACCGACACCGCCAACCTCGGCAACTACCACCCGTACGATCCGAACAGCAACGCGGACAAGTACAACACCCAGGCCGACATGACGTTCCGCGCACCCACGCGCCTGAAGAACCTGTTCGTGCAGGAACGCTACAACCTCACCGACAACATCACGCTGCACGCCACCGGCAACTACAGCGAGCGCACCTCGTCCTCGCAGCTGGCCGGCTATCCGTTCCGCTCCGCCGGCAACCAGACCGTGCTGCTCTCCGGCCAGAACGCGTTCAACCCGTTCCCGGGCCAGGACGTGACGTTCTACCGCCGCACGGTGGAGATGCCGCGCGTCACCAGCAACAACGTGAAGATGTCGCACTTCAGCGCCGGCGCCGATGGCTACTTCAGCCTGGGCAGCCAGGAGTGGAGCTGGGATGCCAACTACAGCTACTCCAAGGCCGACCTCGACCAGCGCACCATCGGCAACATCAACCTGCTGAACGCGCAGAAGGCGCTGGGCCCGACCGCCGTCGTCGGCGGCCAGATCGTTTGCGCGAACGCCGACGACCGCGCCAACGGCTGCGTGCCGTGGAACATCCTGGCCGGCCCGGGCTCCATCACCGATGCCGTGCGCAATTACGTGCAGGCCGTCGAGCAGGCCTCCGCGGTGAGCACCACGCGCGACTTCACCGCCAACGTCAGCGGCGGCCTGTTCGACCTGCCGGCCGGCACCGTGAACATGGCCCTGGGCGTGGAGCACCGCCGCCTGGCCGGCTCGTCCACTCCCGACCAGTTCGCCTCGTCCGGCTACTCCAGCGATCTGGCCAGCGCGCCGACCAACGGCAAGTACACCACCAACGAGGCCTACGTCGAACTCGACGTGCCGGTGCTGCAGGGCCTGCCGGGCGCGCAGGAACTGGCCGTCAACGTGGCCAGCCGCTACTCGCACTACAGCAATTTCGGCAGCACCACCAACAACAAGTACAGCTTCCGCTGGAAGCCGATCGCCGACCTGCTGGTTCGCGGCACCTATGCCGAGGGCTTCCGCGCCCCCACGCTGAACGACCTCTACGGCGGCACCGGCCAGAGCTTCGAGACCTTCCTCGATCCCTGCGACAGCGCCTACGGCGCCGCGGCCTCCAACCCCGGCGTGGCTGCCGCCTGCAGGACGGCGGGCGTGCCCGCCGGCTACCGCCAGGTCGACGCCACCGGCAAGCTGATCGACAGCACGAACGGCGGCCAGACGCCGACCCCGTTCCTGTCCGGCTCCAACCCGAACCTGAAGCCCGAAACCTCGACCACCCGCACGATGGGCCTGGTGTACAGCCCGCACTACGTGCCGGGCCTGGACTTCACGCTGGACTACTACCGGATCAACGTGAACAACACCATCCAGTCGGTGGTGGCCTCGGACATCCTCAACTACTGCTACATCCAGAACGACCCGGGCTTCTGCGGCCGCTTCACCCGCGACAGCAGCGGCGCCATCAGCAGCCTGAACGAGAGCATGGCCAACCTCGGCAAGCTCGAAACCGAAGGCTACGACTTCGGCGCGCACTACCGCCTGCCGCAGCTGCCCTACGGCCAGTTCGTGGTCGCGCTGGAAAGCTCGTACCTGACCAGGTACGACATCACCAACGGCCCCGGCAAGCCCACCCAGGGCATGGCCGGCATGATCTCCGACACCAACGGCCTGTACCGCCTGCGCGCGAACGTCTCGCTGGACTGGAGCCTCGGCAACTTCGGCGCCACGTGGACCGTGCGCTACTACGGCGGCCTGCGCGACGCCTGCTGGGACGCCACCACGGAGTGCAACCAGCCGAACTACACCAACCCGTGGATCGGCACCGTCGGCGCCAGCAACAAGGGTGCGGTGGCCTTCAACGACGCGCAGTTCCGCTACAAGCTGCCGTGGAACGCGGCCGTCAGCGTTGGCGTGAACAACCTCTTCAACAAGAAGGGGCCGTTCTACTACAACGTCACCGCCTTCGGCAGCGGCAGCCCGCCGTACATGCCGGCGTTCGACATCGACCGCTACTTCTACGTGTCGTACAACCAGAAGTTCTGAGTTCCCCCGAACCCGAACCTCGAGGGCGGGCCCGCAAGGGCCCGCTTTTTTGGGGTTCTTCTTCCGACCGGGAAAGCGGCACGCGAGCGTGCCGGCGGCATGGCCTTCCGGAGACCGGCCCCATCGCCAGGCCGGCGGGCGGCCGTCAGAGCAGGGTTGGCCGATCCGGCAGTTCGTCGTGGCGCTGCTTGCCGTCGCCGGGGAAATGCCGCCGCAGCAAGGCGTGCACGTCGGCGATGCCTCGCAGGCTACCCTCGCGCCACTGCCCGCGCGCGTAGTCGTCGCGCATGTGCGTGCAGGTCTCCGCCCATTCCGCGGGCGCCACGTGACGGGCGATGCCACGGTCGGCGACGATCTCGATGTGGTGCTCGGCCAGCAGCACGTAGATCAGCACGCCGTTGCTGTGCTCGGTGTCCCAGACGCCGAGCTGGCCGAACAGCTGGCGCGCGCGCGCCGGCGCGTCCATCCCCGCCAGCACCGCGAGCGGCGACAACCGCGACTCCACCACCAGGCGCACTTCGCCCCGGTGCGTGCGCTCGCCTGCGGCCACCGCCGCGGCGATCTCGTCCAGCAGGCCGGCGGGAAAGCGTCGGCGCAGCTGGAACCAGCCTTCGCCGAGGTTCATCAGCAGACGTTGCAGGCGGGCCATCTCACCAGTTCCCCGAGGCGCCGCCGCCATTGAAGCTGCCGCCGCCTCCGCTGAATCCGCCGCCGCCGAAGCCGCCGCTTCCGCCGAAACCGCCGCCACCGAAACCGCCGCCGCCCCAGCCGCCGAACCCGCCCCAGCCGCCACCGCCGATCGAGCGGCCGGCGCCAGCGGGCAGCAGCATCAGCAGCCCGCCCACGATGCCGCCGAAAATGCCCATGCCCATGGAGGCCATCAGCCAGAACAGGCCGCCGATGATCAACCCGCCGACCGGTGCGCGCACGAACGCATGCGTGCGCCCCAGCACGCCGCGCAGGAAGATCCACACGAAGAAGCCGACCCCCAGCAGGCTGTTGAGGTCCAGGCCCCGCCGTTCGTGCGGCGCGCCCTGCACCGGCGGCGGCAGGGGCTCGCCGTCGATCAGCTGGGTCAGTGCGCCGACTGCATCCTGGATGCCGCCGTAGTAGTCGCCGGTGCGGAACTTCGGCGCGATGTATTCGCGGATGATGCGTGCGGTGGCGGCGTCGGGAATCGCCCCCTCCAAGCCTGCGCCCACCTCGATGCGCACGGCGCGGTCGTCCTTGGCGATCAGCAGCAGCACGCCGTCGTCGACGCCCTTGCGGCCGACTTTGTTGGCCATCGCCACGTCGAGGGAATAGCTTTCGATGTCCTGCGGCTTGGTGCTGCCCACCATCAGCACCACCAGTTGCGCGCCCTTGGCCTTTTCCAGCGCCACCAGCTGCGCATCGAGCTGGTCCACCTGCTGCGCGCTCAGAGTGCCGGTGAGGTCGGTGACGTGCCGCGCCAGCTTCGGCACGGCGGCATCGGCATGCAGCAATGCCGGCAGCAGCGCCGCTGCCAGCAGCCATGCCCACAGCGCCCGCGGGCGGCGCGCGATCATGTCAATGTGCCGAGGCGGCGGGCGCCGGCGCGGCACCGCCGAAGTCGACCTTCGGGGCGGTGGAGATCGCCTGCTCGTTCTGCACGCTGAAGTTCGGCTTCACGGTGTAGCCGAACATCTTGGCGGTGAGGTTGTTCGGGAAGGTGCGGATCAGCGCGTTGTACTGCTGTACCGCCTGCACATAGCGCTGGCGCGCCACGGTGATGCGGTTCTCGGTGCCTTCCAGCTGCGCCTGCAGGTTCTGGAACAGGCCGTCGGCCTTGAGGTTGGGATAGTTCTCGCTCACCGCCATCAGGCGCGACAGCGCGTTGCCCAGCTGGCCTTGCGCCGCCTGGAACTTCGCCAGCGCCGCGGGATCGTTCGCCAGTTCCGGCGTCGCCTGGATGCTGCCCACCCTGGCGCGCGCGTCGGCCACCTCGGTGAACACCTTCTCCTCGTGCTGGGCATAGCCCTTCACCGTGGCGACCAGGTTCGGCACCAGGTCCGCGCGGCGCTGGTACTGGTTCAGCACTTCCGACCAAGCGGCCTTGACCGCCTCGTCCTGCCGCTGCATGGCGTTGTAGCCGCAACCGGCGAGGCCGACGGCCAACAGCAACAGCACGAGATTGCGCAGCAGTTTCATGGCGGTGGCTCCATTCCGGTGAGGGCGCCATTGCAGCATCCCGGAACCCGCGGCGCAATCGCGGAGCCGGCGCTCAGCGCAAGCCCAGCACCAACACCCAGCTCAGCACCATCAGCACCAGCAGCAGGAACACCGCGGCCGAGCCCATGTCCTTGGCGCGACCGGCCAGTTCGTGGAATTCGGGGCTGACCTTGTCCACCACCGCCTCGATCGCGGAGTTGAGCAGCTCGGCCGACAGCACCAGGAAGGCCGGTCCCACCAGGGCGAGTTTCTCCAGCGCGCCCTGCCCCAGCCACAGGCCCAGCGGGATCAGCACCACGGCCAGCATCGCCTCCAGCCGGAACGAGGCCTCGTGCCGCCAGCCCGCGCGCAGGCCAAGCATCGACCAGCGGAGGGCGTTCCAGAGCTGGCGCGGGTGGCCGCGGAATCCGTGGCTGGGCATGACGAACGGGTCTCCTGCGGACGATGCCCGCGGCGCGGGACGAGGCGGCGATGATGCCACAGGCCGCTACCGTGCTTGCGCGCTGCATATTGCGCTGCAACGAGGCCACCGCAACGGATGGGGTACCCTGCGGCGGTTGTGGCGCCTGTCGGTACCGCAACTCGCCGGCCGCGCTCGCGCGGCCGTTGTAATCCTCAGCACGGAATCGATGCATGGCAATCCAGAATCCGCCCGTTTCGCAGACGCGGTCGTTCAGCACCGTCTTTCTCATCGAAATGTGGGAGCGCTTCGGCTTCTACGGCATGCAGGTGCTGATGGTCACCTACATGATGAAGAAGCTCGGCTTCGTCGACATCAAGGCGAACCTGGTCTGGGGCGCGGGCGCCGCGCTGATCTACGTGACGCCGGCGATCGGCGGCTGGGTGGGCGACCGGCTGATCGGCACCCGCCGCACGATGCGCATGGGCGCGATGGTGCTGATGCTGGGCTATGCGCTGCTGTGGATTCCCACCGACAACGCGAATTTCCTGTACTTCGCGCTGGGCGTGATCATCGTCGGCAACGGCATGTTCAAGCCGAACGCAGGCAACCTCGTGCGCAAGATCTACGAGGGCGACGACACCAAGATCGACAGCGCGTTCACCATCTACTACATGGCGGTGAACGTCGGCTCGATGATCTCGATGACCTTGACGCCGTGGATCCGCGACTACGTGGGCGAACACTACGGCGACGACTGGGGCTGGCACACCGCGTTCGGCGTCTGCGCGATCGGCCTGCTGCTGGGCCTGGCGAACTACGCGCTGATGAGCCGCACCCTGAAGCACATCGGCTCGCCCGCCGACCACGAACCGGTGAAGCCCGCGCGCTTCGCCGCAATGCTCGGCGGCGCCGCGGCGCTGGTGTTCGTCTCCGCCTTCATCCTGCACAACGAGCTGGTGGCGCGCATCTGCGTGTACGCCGCCGGCGTGGTGCTGCTCTTCATCTTCGGCTACCTGATCTCCAACAGCCACCGCGACGAACGCGCAGGCCTGATCGCCGCGCTGGTGCTGGTGGTGCAGACCATCTTCTTCTTCATCTTCTACCAGCAGATGTCCACCTCGCTGAACCTGTTCGCGCAGAAGAACGTGGACCTGTCGTTCGGCGTGTTCGGCTTCCACCTGTTCAACTGGATCCCCGAGCAGTTCCAGAACCTCAATGCGATCTGGATCGTGGTGCTGAGCCCGGTGCTGGTGTTCGTCTACAACACGCTGGGCAAGCTGGGCAGGGATCCGTCGATCGCGGCCAAGTTCGCCTGGGGCTTCGCCGCGGTGGCGATCGGCTACTTCATGTACGGCCTCGGCGCGCGCTTCGCGGTGGGCGGCCAGGTGTCCTCGTGGACCATGGTGTGGGGCTACGGCTTCTACTCGCTGGGCGAGCTGCTGGTGTCGGGCCTGGGCCTGGCGATGATCGCCCGCTACGTGCCCGAGCGCATGGGCGGCTTCATGATGGGCGCCTACTACGTGGCCTCGGGCATCTCGCAATACCTGGGCAGCGTGGTGGCGAACTTCGCGCACGTGCCGAAGGACGTGACCGACCCGGTGGTGTCGCTGCCGATCTACATCGACCTGTTCGACAAGCTCGGTTTCGCCGGCGTTGCCTGCACCGCGATCGCGCTGGCCATGCTGCCGATGATGAAGAAGCTGTCCGCCAGCCACGCCGACGTGGCGGCAGGCCGCGAGCCGCTGCCCGCCGTGCGCAGCGAGGAGTTCGACACGCCCTGATCCGGCCGGTCCGCCGCCGCACGGCGGCGGACCCACGGCAACGGGACGGACCGCATGTCGCATCGCCCGATCAAGAACCGCATCGGCCCGTTCGCGCTGGCACGCGCGCTGGCGTGGCTGCGCCTGTGCGCGATCGGCGGCCAGAGCGTGGCCGTGCTGGTCTGCTCGCTCTGGCTGCATCTGGCGATACCGCTGCTGCCTCTGCTGGCCTGCATCGGCCTGCTCGCGGTGTTCTCGGTGCTGGCGGCGTGGCGACTGGGCCGGCCATGGCCGGTGAGCGAATCGGAGACGATCGCCCACATCGGCCTCGACACCCTGGTGCTGGGCGTGCTGCTGTACTTCACCGGCGGCGCCAGCAATCCCTTCGTCACGCTGCTGCTGGTGCCCATTGCGCTTTCCGCGGCCGCGCTGTCGATCCGCGCCATCTTTGCGGTGGCCGCGCTCGCCGGAGCGACCTACCTGGTGCTGATGCTCTGGTACGTGCCGTTGCCGGTACTGGACGGCATGCACGACCACGGCTTTTCGCTGCACGTGATCGGCATGGGCGTGAACTTCGTCATCACCGCACTGCTGCTGGGCTTCTTCATCAACCGGCTGGCGCGCGCGCTGCGCCTGCAACAGCTGGCGATGCAGCGCGTGCACGAGCGCGCGCTGCGCGACGAGGGCATCCTCGCGATCGCCACCCAGGCCGCCGGCGCCGCGCACGAGCTCAACACGCCGCTGTCGACCATGCGCACCCTGCTGCCCGAACTGCGCCGCGAACACGCCGGCGACACCGGGCTGGCCGAGGATCTCTCCCTGCTCGAAGGCCAGGTGGACCGCTGCCGCGACATCCTGCGCGAGATGGTGGCGTTCGGCCAGGCGCAGCTCTCGCAGGAACCCGAGCGGCTGGACGTGGCGCAGTTCCTGCACAGCTGCACCGAGCGCTTCCAGCTGCTGCGCCCCGAAGCCGAACTGGAACTGCAGCTGGACGAAGACATCGCGCCGCTGCCGCTGCGCGTGCCGCCCGGCTTGCGCCACGCCCTGCTGAACCTGCTGAACAACGCCGCCGACGCCTCCGCCCAGCGCGATTCGCGCGAGGTGCTGCTGCAGGTGGAACGCGAAGGCGACTGGCTGCAGTTCCTGGTGATCGACCGCGGCCCCGGCTTCGCCAGCACCGAGGGCAACGCGCGGCTCGGCCATTCGCAGAAACAGACCGGCCTGGGCATCGGCCTCACCCTGGCCGTGGCCACCGCCGAGCGCCTGAGCGGGGAGCTGGTGGCGCGCAACAGCGACGACGGTGCGGTGGTCTGCCTGCGCCTGCCGCTGGCGGTGATCTCGCGGCACTGAACGCACGCCGCGCGTGCAAGTTCCGCCGCATGCGGCAAGAATGTGCACAGCCGCCACCCCGGATTCTCCCGCATGAACGAGCAAGCCTACCCTTCCGCCGCGCGTCCCCTGCTGCTGGTCGACGACGACGCCACCTTCGTGCGCGTGCTGACCCGCGCGCTGACCTCGCGCGGCTTCGAGGTGATCTCCGCCACCAACCTGGGCGACGCGCGCATGCTGGCGCGCCGCCATCAGCCACGCTACTGCGTGCTCGACCTGAAGCTCGGCGAGGAGAACGGCCTGCGGCTGATCCCCGAGCTGCACACCCTGGTGTCGGACATGCGCATCCTGCTGCTCACCGGCTACGCCTCGATCGCCACCGCGGTGGAGGCGATCAAGCGCGGTGCGCACGATTACCTCGCCAAGCCGGTGGACGCGGACGCCGTGGTGCGCGCCCTGCTGGACGGCGACGGCGGCGCGGAAGGCGACGACGAGGATCTGCCCGACGCCCCCGAGGCGCCGCTGGCACTGCGCCGGCTGGAGTGGGAGCACATCCAGCGCGTGCTCACCGAATGCAACGGCAACATCTCCGAGACTGCGCGCCGGCTCGGCATGCACCGGCGCACCCTGCAGCGCAAGCTGGGCAAGCATCCCGTGCGCGAGCGGCCCGACGGCGAGGGCTGATCGGCCGGGACTGCGACAACCCGCCATCTGTCGCCGCCGCAGGAGGTGGCTAGACTGAAACCTTGGACCTGGGTCAAAGGTTTCCGCTTGGACGTCCGTTTCCCCCTCGCGCTGCTGCTGGCCGCCGCCGGCACGGCATCCGCCGTCGAATCACCGCAATCCACCACGCTGGCGCCGGTGCACGTGCACGCCAGCGACACCGCCGTGCTGAACGTGCCCAGCGTGGCGGTGCGCATTTCCCGCCGGCGCCTGCGCCAGCAGAACCTCGCCGACAGCGCCGATGCGCTGCGCTATGCGCCCAACCTGCAGGTGCGCCAGCGCTACATCGGCGACCCCAACGCCACCATCAGCGGCCGCAACAGTGGCACCCTGCAGAGCGCACGCAGCCTGCTGTACGCCGACGGTCTCCTGCTCTCCAACCTGATGAGCAACGGCTGGGACGGCGCGCCGCGCTGGGGCATGGTGGCGCCCGCCGAAATCGGCGCGGTGGACGTGCTGTACGGACCCTATTCCGCGCTGTACCCCGGCAACTCGATCGGCACCACGGTGCTGATCCACACGCGCCTGCCCGAGCAGCTGATCGCCAGCGCCGACGCGCAATACTTCAGCCAGGACTACGGCGACCGCTACGGCGCCGGCGGCCGCCACGACGGCCACCGGCTCGCCGCCCAGCTCGGCGACCGGCAGGGCCGCTGGCGCTGGTTGTTGTCGCTCAACCGGCTCGACAACCACGGCCAGCCGATGCAGTACGCCATCGCGAAAGCCGGCGGCAGCGCAGCCGGCGCCGTGCCGGTGACCGGCGCCACGGCGGACCGCAACCCCAACGGCACCCCGCGCCTGATCTACGGCGCCAACAGCATCGAGCACACCCGGCAGACGCAGGCGGCGCTGCAGGTGGGTGTGGACATCACCCCTGCGATCAGCGCGCTGCTCACGCTCGGCTGGTGGCACAACCATGCCTACGACGCCACCCGCAGCCTGATCCGCGACGCCGCCGGCCGTCCGGTGTACATCGGCGGCATCCTTGCCGACGGCCGGCCCTGGACGCTGCCCGCCAATGGCCTCGCCCCCAGCGCCTTCGACCAGACCCACGTGCTCTACGGCGCGGAGCTCAGCGGCAGGCTCGGCAACGGCTGGCACTGGGAGGCAGTGGCCAGCCGCTACGACTACCGGCACAACCTCGAACACGATGCCGCCGGTCCGTCCGCCGGCGGCGCCCGGGGCGGCCCCGGCACGGTGGCCGATCTGGGCGGCTCGGGCTGGAGCACGTCCGACCTGCGGGGCTCCGGACCGCTGGGCGACGGGAACCTGCTGTACGCCGGCGCCCACCTCGACCGCTACCGGCTCGATTCGCGCGTGCGCGCCGCCAGCGACTGGCTGGGCCCGGCCGACGGCCCGCAGGTCGGCGCCTACGCCGGCCGCACGCAGACCCGTGCGTTCTACCTGCAGGACGTGTGGAGTTTCGCCGAGGCCTGGGCGCTGACCCTGGGCGGGCGCTGGGAACGGTGGCGCGCCTGGGACGGCCTGCGGGCAGCTGCCAGCACCGCGCTCGACTACCCCTCGCGCCGGCGCAGCGACTTCTCGCCCAAGGCCACGCTGAACTGGGACCTCGCCTGCGACTGGCAGCTGCGCCTGTCCTTCGGCAAGGCGGTGCGCTACCCCACCGTCGAGGAACTGTTCCAGGGCTCGGTCTCCGGCAGCGCGATCGTCAACAACAACCCGGACCTTCGGCCCGAACGCGACTGGTCGAGCGACCTCAGCCTGCTCCGCACGCTGCCGCACGGGCACTGGCGCGTGTCGCTGTACCAGGATCGCGTGGCCGACACGCTGTACACGCAGGCCGACCTCACGCTGCCGGTGCCGGTGACCAACGTGCAGAACATCGGCCTGGTGCGCACGCGCGGCGTCGAGGGCGAACTGGCGCTGAGCGACATCGGCGGCTCGGGCGTGGACCTCACCGCCAGCGCCGCCTGGAACCAGGCCATCACCCTGCGCGACCGGCAGTTCCCGGCGGCGGACGGCAAGGCGTTCCCTCGCATCCCGCGCCTGCGCGCCAGCCTGTTCGCCGACTGGCGCTTCGCGCCGGGCTGGGACGCCTCGCTTGGCCTGCGCCGTTCCGGCCGCCAGTACGGCACGCTGGACAACAGCGACGTCGTGGACACCTACGGCGCGGTGAGCAGCTTCACGGTGGCCGACGCGAAACTGCGCTGGCGCTTCGCGCCGCAATGGACGGCCGCGCTGGGCGTGGACAACCTCGGCAACGAGCATTACTGGGTCTACCATCCCTACGCCGGCCGCACCTGGTTCGGCGAGCTGCACTGGGAACTCTGAACCAAGCCGCCGGGACGCCCATGCGCACGCCGATCCTCGCCCTGCTATGCCTGCTGTCGTCCGCCACCCTCGCCCACGACATGCCCGGCATGACGATGCCTCGCGGACCCGGGCTGGGTGCCAGCGCGGCGTTCGACGCGCACGGCCGGCTGTGGGTGGTGGACGCCGCGGACGGCCACGTGCGGCTGCGCCACTCCGACGATCTCGGCAAGACGCTGAGCGCACCGGCGGACGTCAACGCCGTGGCCGAGCCGATCTACGACGAGGGCGAGAACCGGCCGAAGATCGCGTTCGGTCCCAATGGCGAGCTTTACGTGAGCTGGTCGCAGCCGCGGGCGAAGCCCTGGACCGGCTTCGTGCGCTTCGCCCGCTCGCCGGACGGCGGCGCACACTTCGCCGCACCGGTCACCGTGCACCACGACCGCGCCGAGATCACCCACCGTTTCGACGCGCTGGCGGTGGACGGCCACGGCCGCGTGGTGATCGCATGGATCGACAAACGCGACCTGGAAGCGGCGCAGGTGCAGGGCCGGCCCTACCCCGGCGCCGCGGTGTACTACAGCTGGTCAGACGACGGCGGCCGGAGCTTCATGCCCGAGCGCAAGCTCATGGACCACTCCTGCGAATGCTGCCGCATCGCGCTCGCGCGCACGCCGCAAGGCAGGGTGGCCGCTTTCTTCCGCGGCGTCTACGGCGCCGACGTCCGCGACCACGCGTTCGCCCTGCTGCCCACCGACGGCAAGGCTGCCCACCCCGCACGCACCACCTTCGACGACTGGCGGATCGCCGCGTGCCCGCACCACGGCCCCGGCCTCGCGGTCGCCGCGGATGGCGTGCGCCACGCGGTGTGGTACGCGGCCGGGCACGGTCCCGCGGTGTGGTACGGCCAGCTCGACCCCGGCCATCCGCCGCGGCACGTGCTGAAGCTTGGCGGCCCCGGCGCCAGCCACGCCGACGTGGCCGTGCAGGGCAATACGGTCTGGGTCGCCTGGAACCAGGTGGACGCGAGCGGCTACGCGCTGATGCTGCGCGCCTCCGGCGACGGCGGCCTGCACTTCGGCGCGCCGCACGCCATCGCCACCTCCGCTGCCGCGGTCGGTTCGCCGCAACTGTTGCTGCGGCAAGGCCGCGCCTACGTGGCATGGAACACCGCCGCCGGCTTCCGCCTGATCCCCGCCGGGGTGCCGTGATGCGTCGCCACGTCCTCACCGCGCTGCTCGCCCTGGCGCTGCCGGTTCCCGCCCTTGCCGGCACGCCCACGCCGCTGTCCGCGGGCGAGCTGTCTGTCCTGCTCAAGCCGCCCGCCCATGGCGTGCGCATCCTCGCCGTGTGGGCACTCGACTGCGCCTACTGCGAGGCGAACATGCAGGCGCTGGCAAAACTCCAGCGCGCGCATCCGCACGAGGTCGAACTGGTCACGGTGGCCACCGAGAGCATCGCGCGCAGCGCGGAGATCGCCGCGCGGCTCAAGGCCATGCGGATGGACGGCTATCCGGCACGCGCCTACGCGGAAGCCTCGCCGGAGCGCATCGATTTCCTGATCGACCCGGACTGGGGCGGCGAGACGCCGCGCACCGAGATCATCCGCGCCGACGGCCGCCGGCAGGGCATCAGCGGCGAACTCGGCGAGGCGCAGCTGCGCAGACTCTTGTAGGGGCGCACCCTGTGCGCGAAAGCCCTTCGCCAGGCCCCGGCCCGGGCGATCCAGGCGCAGGATGCGCTCCTACGGCTCGTCGCCGGCATCGTCCGCGCTGTCGGCCGGCGCGGGCGCCGGCGGCACGGACGTGCCGTCGTCCTCGTCGCCGCGGATCGCCACGTGCGGCACGCCGCTGGCGTCGATCCAGCCGCGGTACATGCCGTCGGTGTTGAACGGGATCGCGATGTTGCCGTGCGCGTCCAGCGCAATCGCGCCGCCATTCCCCCCCAGCGCGGGGATCTCCTGGTTGATCACCACCGCCGCAGCGCGCTTGATCGGCACGCGCATCTCGCTCACCTGCATGCAGATCGCATGCGCGGCCACGGTGCGGAGGTAGTACTCGCCCCAGCCGGTGCCGGACACCGCGCAGTCGCTGTTCGCGTAGGTGCCCGCGCCGATGACCGGCGAGTCGCCGATGCGGCCCCAGCGCATGTCGGTCATGCCGCCGGTGGAGGTGCCCGCCGCCAGGTGGCCCTGCGCGTCCAGCGCCACCGCACCCACGGTGCCGAAGTGCTTCGCGGTCTCCTCGTCGGCGTGCGGCTTGCCGGCGGCGTCTTCCTTCAGCGCCCGCTGCAGCTGCTGCCAGCGTTCCTCGGTGCGGAAATACGAGGGATCGACCAGCGGCATGCCGATGCTCTGCGCGAACGCCTCGGCGCCGTGGCCGGAGAGCATCACGTAGGGCGTCTTCTCCATCACCGCGCGCGCCAGCAGGATCGGGTTCCTGATCCGTTCCACGCCGGCCACGGCGCCGGCGCGGCGGCTGTCGCCGTCCATGATCGCCGCGTCCAGCTCGTTCCTGCCGTCGTGGGTGAATACCGCACCCTTGCCGGCATTGAAGTTCGGATCGTCCTCCAGCACCACGATCGCCGCGCTCACCGCGTCCACCGCGCTCTTGCCGGCCTTCAGTTCGGCGTAGCCGCTCTGCAGCGCGTTCGTCAGCGCCGCGCGTATCGCCTTCTCCTTCGCGGGGGTGAGGTCGCGCTTGACGCCCCCGGCGCCGCCGTGGATCACCAGCACGGGCGGCACGGCGGCGTGGCTCATCGCGGCGACTCCGAAGGCGGCAAGGGCAAGCAGCAGGCGGCGCGGCTTCACGGGCTCTTTCCCTGAGGACTGACGGGAAAGTATAGCGAGCCGCGCCGGCCACGCCGCGCGTGATTCAGCAGCCGACGCTGGGCGTCAGATCGATCCTGATCGTCTCATCCTCGGCGACCCTGCCATCCTTGTCCGCAAGCTTCCTGCCCACTTGGATGGTCCCCTGTTGCCCGGGCAGCATGCGAATCCTCGGGTTGGTGGGCCCGGCCAACGGACCGCCGCTCATGGTGGCCTGGATCTCCAGTTGTCCGTGTTCGGCGGGAACCACGGTGAAGCGTCCGTGCCAGGGCGGCAGCCTGCCAAGGTTGGTATTGGTCATGTCAAAGAACTGCCCCGGTTTCAGGCAAAACGTGCCGTGATAGCGCGGCGGCTCGCTCCCTACCCCGAGCACCAGCTTCAACGTGTAGCGTTCCGCAACGTCCGCCTGCCCTGCGGTTTTCGCCGGCGCCGCCGGTTGCGTCGCTGCGTAGACGCTGCCCGCAACCGCGAGTGCGGCGCTCAAGGCGACGAGCGAACCGCATCTGCGGCGGAGCCTTCCCGGCTCATGCTGCTTCAACATGGCGATGCGCTCCGTGAGTGGGTGACGGGGAGACCAGCTGCAGCCCACCGGCAACGCAAGTGCCGCCGACCGGGTTTTCAGCATGGCATTCGCGTAGCTGCGGCGTTGCGCGCCGTGTTCGCGCAGCACCGCGGCATCGCAGGCGAGTTCCTGGTCGTGGCGCAGCGCGGCCAGCGCCCACCATGCCAGCGGGTGGCACCACAGCAATGCGGCAAGCATCTGCGCGACCAGGCACCACCAGCCGTCACCGCGCCGCGCATGCGCGCGCTCGTGGGCGAGGATCAGCGCCTGCTCGGTGGCGTCGTAGCGCTGGAGGAAATCCGCGGGCAGCACGATGCGGCTGCGCCATGCGCCGACCAGGGCCGGGCCGACGTCGTCGGTCACGGCCCGCAGCACGGGCCAACCCACCGACGCGGTGGCCATCGGCACGGCGCCGCGCAGGCGTCTGCGGTAGCGGCGCTGCGCCGCGACGGCCGCCAGGAGCACCGCGGCGAGGCCGCCCAGCCACAGCAGCAGGGCCATGGCGCGCCAGTCGAAACCGTCGCCGGCGCCCGCCTGCGGCAGCGCCGTGCCCGCCGCCGAGGTGATCGTGTACAACAGCGGGGGCAACGGCGCCGACGCCACGCCGGCGTGCGGCAGCTGGCTGGCCAGCAGGGCCAGTGGCGGCAGCAGCCACAGCTGGAACGCACGCTCCGCACCGAACCAGCGGCGGGACGGCCTGCGCAGCGCGGCGAGCGCCAGCACCGCCGCGGTGAACGCCAGCAGGGCGAGCCAGCCTCGGGCTGTCCACGCCATTGCCAGTGTTTCGAGGCTCCGCAACTGGATCTCACTCATCGTCCAGCTCCCTGAGCAGCCTGCGCAGTTCGGCGATGTCCTTCTTCGTGAGCTTGCGCTGCTCGGAGAAGTGCGCCACCAGCGGCGCCACACGGCCGTCGAACAGGCGGTCGAGCAGGCCCTTGCTCTCCTGCGACACGTATTTCTCGCGGCTCAGCAGCGGCGTGTAGAGGTAGCGGCGCCCGTCGCGCTCGGCCTTCACCGCCTTCTTTTTCAGCAGGCGGTTGAGCAGGGATTTCACCGTGCCTTCCTGCCAATGCTGCGCCGGCCCGACCTCGGCAAGAATTTCCTCGGCGCTGCGCGGCGCCGCGCCCCACAGCACCTCCATCACCACTGCCTCGGCTTCACTGATCGCCATGGCGTCACCGTTTACGCGTGTAAGTGAATCGATGTTTACATGCGTAAATGCATACCGTCAAGCCCGGGCGGGCCCGCTTCGGAACGACCTGCGACCCTGGTACGAGTCGGTCCGGCGGCAATCCGTCGTATCCTAGGCAGCTGATTCCCCTGCATGAAGGCAAGGCAATGGACAAGGTCTACGCAACGGCTGCCAGGGCGCTCGACGGCCTGCTGTTCGACGACATGACGATCGCCGCCGGCGGCTTCGGCCTGTGCGGCATCCCCGAGAACCTGATCGGCGCGCTGCTGGAAGCCGGCACCAAGGGGCTGACCATCGTGGGCAACAACGCCGGCGTGGACGATTTCGGCATGGGCCCGCTGCTGAAGACCCACCAGGTGAAGCGCGTGTACGCCTCCTACGTGGGCGAGAACAAGGAGTTCGAGCGCCAGGTGCTGGCCGGCGAACTGGAGCTGCACCTCACCCCGCAGGGCACGCTGGCCGAGAAGCTGCGCGCCGGCGGCGCCGGCATCCCGGGCTTCTACACCCGCACCGCGTTCGGCACCAAGCTGGCCGAGGGCAAGGAAACCAAGGTGTTCGACGGCAAGGAGTACGTGCTGGAGGAGGCGATCCATGCCGACGTTTCCATCGTCAAGGCATGGAAGGGCGATCGCCTCGGCAACCTGGTGTTCCGCGAGACCGCGCGCAACTTCAACCCGATGATCGCCACCTGCGGCAAGGTCTGCGTGGCCGAGGTCGAGCACCTGGTCGAGGTGGGCGAGCTGGATCCGAACAACATCCACGTGCCGGGCATCTACGTCGACCGCATCATCCAGGGCGCGAAGTACGAGAAGCGCATCGAGATCCGCACGCTCGCCGGCGCGAACACCGGCAAGGAAAACCCCACGCGTACCGCGATGGCGCAGCGCGCCGCGAAGGAGCTGCGCGACGGCTTCTACGTCAACCTCGGCATCGGCATCCCGACCCTGGTGGCGAACTACATCCCCGCGGGCATGGACGTGGTGCTGCAGTCGGAGAACGGCCTGCTCGGCATCGGACCGTTCCCCACCGAGGACCAGGTCGACCCCGACCTGATCAACGCGGGCAAGCAGACCATCACCACCCTGCCCGGCTCCAGCTTCTTCTCCAGCGCGGATTCGTTCGCGATGATCCGCGGCGGCCACATCGACCTGTCGATCTTGGGCGGCATGGAGGTCTCCGCCACCGGCGACCTCGCCAACTGGATGGTGCCCGGCAAGATGGTGAAGGGTCCCGGCGGCGCGATGGACCTGGTCAGCGGCGTGCGCCGCGTGGTGGTGCTGATGGAGCACTGCGCGAAGGACGGCACGCCGAAGATCAAGGAGCAGTGCGAGCTGCCGATCACCGGCAAGGAGTGCGTGGATCTGATCATCACCGACCTCGCCGTGTTCGAGGTGGCCAAGGGCAAGGGCCTCACCCTGACCGAGCTCAACCCCGGCGTGACGCTGGACGAGGTGAAGGCGAAAACCGGCTGCGCATTCGCGGTGAGTCCGTCGCTGCAGCGATAATCGCGCCCGGGCAGTCCTGTGGCAGCGCACCCGCGCGCGCTGGCGTCTTCACGAGGGGCCCATCGCGCACCGGGTGCGCTGCTCCCGCGATGTTTCAGGCCGCCACCGGCAAGGTGTGCGGGAAGCGCACGCGGGCCACGCCCGGCTTGCCCGGCGCATGCAATTCCAGCGGCCAGGCGAAGCGGTCGCTGATGCGCTGGGCGATCGCCAGCTCGAAGCTGAGCCGCTCGCTGCCGCTGCGGGCGGCGGCGTCGCCCGATGCATGGCTCACGGTGATCGCATCCGGCAGCACGGTGACCACCACCCGCCCCGTCCCGGCATGCTGGCAGGCATCGCGGATCAGCTGCCAGCACAGCACCGAGAACGCGCGCACCGAGCCGCGCAGCGCGAAGCGCGCCGGCTCTTCCAGCTGCAGTTCCACCGGGCTGCCCGCCATCAGGTCGCGCGCGGTCTCCAGCTCGCGACGCAGCACGTCGTTCACCACGAATCGCTCGACGGCGCCGCCGGGATCGGATTCGCGCGCGAGGATCAGCAGCACCTCGACCAGCGCCTCCAGCTCGCGCGTGGCGCGGTGGATGCGCCGCACCGAACGCCGCCCGGAGTCGCCGAGGCCGGTCTCGTCGGCCAGCATGTCCACCGCCATGCGGATCACGGTGAGCGGCGTGCGCAGCTCGTGGCTGGCGTCGCGGGTGAAGTTGCGCTCGCGCTGGCCGTAGTCGGCGATGCGCGAGGCGAAGCCGTGCAGCCCGCGCGCAAGCATCGCGAGGTCGGCGTCGGTGCGCCGCGACAGCCGCTCGGGGCGCAGCGCGGCCGGGTCGGATTGGCCGTCGCGCCACTCGCTGATCAGGCGCGCCAGCGCGCTCACCGGTTGCCATTCGCGGCGCGTCGCCAGCCAGGCCAGCCCGGTGACGATCACGATCACCGCGATCACTGCCGGCAACGGCGCCTGGTCGTACGTGCCCATCACGCAGACGATCGCCACCGCGACGAACTGCAGCGCAAACACCCAGGCGATGCGGCGCCGGAAGGCGCCGGCGCGGAAGATCACCGCGCCCTGCACTTCTTTCGCTTTCATCAACGTCCGCGCATCACGCCATGTGGGCGGCCGAGGCCACTTCCGCGTCGAGGTCCGCGAGCCGGTAGCCGGCCGAATGGATGGTGTGTAGCAGAGGCCGCGGGAAGGGTTTGTCAATGACGCGCCGCAGGTTGTACAGGTGCGAGCGCAGCGTGTCGGAGTCGGGCAGCATGTCGCCCCAGATCTCTCGTTCGATGTCGCGCCGGCTCACCACGCGCGGAGATTCGCGCATCAGGATCGCCAGCAGCTTCAGGCCGATCGGCGACACGGTGAGCTCCTGCCCCGCACGGGTCAGCCGCAGCGTGGCGGTGTCCAGCGTCATGTCGCCCACGTTGAGCACCTCGGCGGAGACCTGGCGGCGGTCGCGACGGATCAACGCGCGCAGCCGCGCCTCCAGCTCGCGCACCTCGAACGGCTTCACCAGGTAGTCGTCGGCGCCGGCCTCCAGGCCGGTCAGCTTGTCCTCCAGCGTGTCGCGCGCGGTGAGCATCAGCACCGGGGTGGCCTTCTTCGCCTCGCGGCGCAGCTTGCGGCAGACCTCGAGGCCGTCCAGGCCGGGCAGCATCAGGTCCAGCACGATCACGTCGTAGCTGCTGGTCACCGCGAGATGCAGCCCGCTGGCGCCGTCGGCGGCGTAGTCCACGGAATAGCCGCGGCGTTCGAGGAACTCGCCCACCGTCTCGGCGATCTGGCGGTTGTCCTCCACCAGCAGAATCAGGCCGGCCTGCTCGTCGTGTCCGCTCATGTCGCTTCTCCCGAATGGCTTCACAAATGTGAAGAGCTAACCGGGCACGGGGTGATGGCGGCGTGAAAACCGCAGGAAGACGTTCAGCTCACGGCTGCAGCAGGGGCTGCAGCACGCGCCACACGTTCTCCAGCACCCTCGGCTCGCCGGCGGCCAGCGGATGCAGCCCGTCGGCCTGCATCAAGGCGGGATCGAGCGCCACGCCGTCGAGCAGGAACGGCAGCAGGGCCACGTGCTTCTGTTTCGCCAGGCCGGCATAGACCGCGCGCAGGCCGTCGCGGTACTGCGGGCCGTAGTTCACCGGCAGCTCGATGCCGAGCAGCAGCACTTTCGCGTGGGTCGCCTGGGCCGCGGAGATCATCGCCGCAAGGTTGTCCCGCAACCGGGTCAGCGGCAGGCCCTGCAGGCCGTCGTTCGCCCCCAGCTCGATCACCACGACGCCGGGCCGGTAGGTTGCCAGCAACGCCGGCAGGCGGTTGCGCCCGGAGAGCGAGGTCTCGCCGCTGACGCTGGCATTGACCACGGTCCACGGCGGCGCCATCTTGCCCAGACGGACTTCCAGCAGATGCACCCAGCCCTGCTCCGTCGCAATGTTGTGCGCGGCGGACAGCGAATCGCCCAGCACCAGCACGGTCCGCGCAGGCATGGCCTGCGCCGTGACGGCAGCGCCGGCCAGCCACAGCAGCAAACACAGGAAACGACGCATGAGCGACACGCCCCACCTTGTCCTGGAAGCGCACGATGTTAGCAAGTCCGTGGATGGCCCCGAGGGGCGGCTGCAGATTCTCGACCGTGTGAGTCTCGCCGTCGGCGCGGGCGAGAGCTTCGCCATCGTCGGCGCCTCCGGTTCGGGCAAGACCACCCTGCTCGGCCTGCTCGCCGGACTGGACACGCCTAGCGCGGGCAGCATCCGCCTCGATGGCCATGCGCTGGAAACCCTGGGCGAGGAAGCCCGCGCCGACCTGCGCCGACGCCTGGTGGGCTTCGTGTTCCAGTCCTTCCACCTGTTGCCCGCACTCAGCGCCGAGGAAAACGTGATGCTGCCGCTGGAGCTGGAAGGGGACGCTCAGGCCCGTGCCAGGGCACGCGCGGCGCTGGAGGCGGTGGGTCTCGCGGCGCGGCGCCGGCATTATCCGGCGCAGCTCTCCGGCGGCGAGCAGCAGCGCGTGGCGATCGCCCGCGCCTTCGTGCACGGTCCGCGTCTGCTGTTCGCCGACGAACCCACCGGCAACCTCGACCAGCGCACCGGGCATCACGTCGCCGACCTCTTGTTCGCACTCAATCGCGACCACCGCACCACCCTGGTGCTGGTGACCCACGACGCGCAGCTCGCCGCGCGCTGCCAGCGGCGCATCGAGCTGGAGGAGGGGCGCGTGGTGGCGCCGGTTGCGGCGGTGGGCGCATGAGCGCGCGCATTTCTCCCATCGCCCGCTTGCGGGCGCGCGGGAAAGCGCCATGGATGGCGCCGGCTTTGAGGGGCGAGGAGAAGGGTTGGGGGAGAGGGGCTTTTGCTTCTGCGCTGTTGCAAGCAACACAGCAGTTTCGTGCGCCTGCCTCGGCACGAAACCGCTCTGAAACTTGCCGAAGCCCAAAAGCCAAAGCGCCCCTCACCCCAACCCTCTCCCCCAACGCTGTCGGGGGAGAAGGAGACAGCGCGCGCCAGCACGTCGCGCGCACGCCGACCGGAGCACAGCCATGAAGCTGCTGCGCCTCGCCCTGCGCAACCTGCGCCGCGAGTGGCGCCTGCCCGAGCTGCGCACGCTGGCCGGCTCCCTGCTGCTGGCGGTGCTGGCACTGGGCGTGGTGGCGACACTGGCCTCGCGGGTGGAACGCGGCATCCTCGCCAGTGCGGCGGAGCTGATCGGCGGCGACGTCGGCGTGTCGGCGCCGCAGGCCGTGCCGGACGCCTTTGCCGAACAGGCGCGCCGCGACGGCCTCGCCATCAGCCATGCCGCCGGCTTCCCCAGCGTGGCGTTCGCCAACGGCCGCAGCCAACTGCTCGACGTGCAGGCCACCGACGGCGCGTATCCGCTGCGCGGCAAGCTGGTGCTGGCCGATGCCGACGGGCGGCAACGCAGCGGCCACGGCCCGGCCGCCGGTACGGTGTACCTCGACCACCGCGCGCTGGTGGCGCTTGCGCTCAAGGTAGGCGACACGCTGCAACTGGGCGGCAGGCCGTTGCGCGTCGGCGCGCAACTGGTGCAGCAGCCCGACGGCGGCGCGCTGGTGGCACTGGCACCGCGCGCGCTGATGAGCCTGCAAGACGCCGAACAGGCCGGCCTGCTGGGCACGGGTAGCCGCGCGCATCACCGCCTGCTCCTCGCCGGCGCACCGCAGGCCGTCATCCGCTGGCGCGCCTGGGCGCAACGGCAACGCCTGCCGCAGGGCACGGAATTGATCACGCCGGAACAAACCCAGGAGCGCATGCGCACGGCCTTCGACCGCGCCGGCGCCTTCCTGCACCTCACCGCCCTGCTCGCCGCGCTGCTGGCCGGCGTGGCGATCGCGCTCTCCGCGCAGCGCTATGCGCGGCGCAAGACGCCCGAGGTGGCTCTGCTGCGCGCGCTGGGCACGCCGCGCCGGCGCGTGCTCGGCCTGCTGCTGCTCATGCTCGCCGCGCTGGCCCTGCCGGTGGCGCTGGCCGGCGTGCTGCTCACGTTGGGCGCGGCGCAACTGGCCTGGCAGTTCGCCAGCACGCTGTTCGGCGGCATTCCCACCGAACTGCCGCTGCTGCCCTCGCTCGGCGCCGCGGCGATGGGCCTGGCGGTGCTGGCCGGCTTCGCGCTGCCGCCACTGCTGCGGCTGGCCGAAGTGCCACCCGCGGCGGTGTTCCGCCAGAGCCTGGCGCGCCGGGTGCGCCGCTTCTACGCCTTGTACCTCGTGCCGGCGCTGGTGGCGCTGGCGTTGATCCGCAGCCAGAGCGGCTCGCTGAAACTCGCGCTCATCCTCGCCGCCAGCCTCGCCGGCGTGGCACTGGTGGCTGCGCTCGCCGCCGCGCTGCTGCTGTGGGCGGCGCGACGGGTGGCGCCGGGCGCGCATCCCGCCCTGCGCCTCGGCCTCGCCGCGCTGGCGCGACGGCGGGGCTTGAGCGTGGTGCAGGCCACCGCGCTGAGCCTGGGTCTCACGGCACTCTTGCTGTTGTCGGTGGTGGCACCGGCGCTGCTCGACGGCTGGCGCAGGGAGCTGCCCGCCGACACCCCGAACTGGTTCGCGCTGAACCTGCAGGACGACCAGCGCGCAGGCTTTGCGCAGGCGCTGGCGCGCATCGGCGCCGACCGGCTCAACATGATGCCGCTGGCGGTGGGCAAGCTCACCGCGATCAACGGCCGGCCCGTCGACAGCCAGCGCTTCGCCGACCCGCGCGCGAAGGACTGGGCCGACCGCCAGCTGCGGCTGTCCTGGGCCGCCACGCTGCCGCCCGCGAATCAGGTGATCGCCGGCCGCTGGTTCGTGGCACGACCGGTGCAGGCCGAGGTGTCGGTGGACCGCATGTGGCGCGACATGTTCGCGCTGAAGCTCGGTGACACGATGACCTTCGACGTGGGCGAGGGGCGCATCGACGCAAAGGTGGCGAGCTTCCGCCAAGTGGACTGGAGCTCGTTCCGGGTGAACTTCTTCCTGCTGCTCGATCCCGCGCACGCCGACGCGCTGCCGCACACCTGGCTGGCCAGCTTCCACCTGCCGCGCGGCCATGCGCAGGCGATGGCGCAGCTGTCGCGCGATTACTCCAACCTCAGCCTGGTGGACGTGGACGACCTGCTGGACCGCATCCGCCAGATCGTCGATCGCGTGGGCGGCGCGGTGCGCTGGATCCTCGGCTTCAGCCTGCTCGCCGGCGCGCTGGTACTGGCCGCCTCGCTGGCCGCCAGCGCCGCCGAGCGCCGCCACGAGGCGGCCCTGCTGCGTACGCTGGGCGCCCGCCGCGCGCAGCTGCGCGTGGCCGCCGCCTGCGAGTTCGCCCTGCTCGGCCTGATCGCCGGACTCACCGCCGCTTCGGGCGCCGCCGGCGCGGGCCTGTGGCTGGGCCGCACCGTGTTCCACATCGACGGTTTCTTGCCGCCGTCCTGGCCGCTGGCCCTGGGCGCGCTGGGCTGCGCCATCGTGGTAATGCTGCTCGGCCTCACGGGCACGCGCAAGGTGACGCACACCTCGCCGATGCGGCTGTTGCGGGAGGGGTGAGCGAACCGTCACCATCGGCGGAATCACTCGGCGGCCCGGAGGCCTCGTGTACATCCTCTACTACTCGCCCGGCACGGCCAGCATGGTCGTGCACCTTGCGCTGCTGGAAACCGGCGCACCGTACGAGCTGCGGCTGGTCGATTTCGACAAGGACGCGCAGCACGACACGGAATACCTCAAGCTCAACCCGCGCGGCGTGGTGCCCACCCTGGTGATCGACGGACGGCCGCGCGCCGAGTCGGCGGCGCTGCTGCAGATGCTGGCCGAGCGGCACCCGGAGGCGAAGCTGATTCCGCCCGCCGGCACGCCCGAGCGCGAGGCCTGGCTGCAGTGGACGGTGTATCTCAGCAACACGCTGATGTCGTCGTACCGCTTCTGGTTCTATCCCGCCGAGCTCGGCGGGGCGGAGCACACGCCGGAAGTCCGCGCCGCACTGCAGGCGAAGATCGCCGCGGTGTGGGACCTGCTCGACGCCCAGCTCGCGTCGCAGGGGCCGTACCTGCTGGGCAGCGACTTCTCCGGCGCCGACCTGCTGCTGACGATGCTGATGCGCTGGTCGCGCAACATGCCGCGCCCCGCCACTGGATGGCCTGCGCTGAAGCGGCTGGCCGACCTGGTGCGCGCACGGCCGAGCTGGAAAAAGCTGTACGAGCTGGAAGGCCTGAGCGAATGGTGATGCGCGCCACCCGCCGTCATCCCGGATAATCCGCACTCCCGAGGGTGCACCATGACCGACCGGAATCCACCCGGCAAACCCGACCCCGAACGCCAGCGCAGGCTGGGCATCGGCATCGCCATCGGCGTGGCCCTCGGCGCCGGGCTTGGCCTCGCCATGCGCAACCTCGCGGTGGGCATTGGCGCGGGCATCGCCATCGGTGTCGCGATCGGCGTCGGCAGCGGCAAGAACGACAAGCGGGACCGCAAGTGACGCCAGTCGCCGCCGCCAACGACTGGCGGGCCAAGCTGAAATCCGAGTGGCTGTTGCTGCTGTTCGCCGCGCTCGCGCTGGCGCTGGCCCTGCTCGACCCGCAGCCGGCGGCCAGCTACCGGCGCTGGCTGCAGGTTCCTACACTGGCCGGCCTGCTGGGGCTGATGGTGGCAATCCAGGGCATCCGCGACAGCGGCGCGGTGCAGCGCACGGCGGGTGCGCTGGTGGCGCACGTGCACACGCTGCGCGGCCTGGGTCTGCTGCTGGTGACCAGCACCGCCTTGCTGGCGATGGTGCTGACCAACGACGTGAGCCTGTTCCTGATCGTGCCGCTGACGCTGGCGATCGGCGCCATTTCCAACCTGCCGGTGGCGCGCATGGCCGTGCTGGAGGCACTGGCGGTGAACGCGGGCAGTACGCTGAGCCCGATCGGCAACCCGCAGAACCTCTTGCTGTGGCAGCACGCGCACCTGCCGTTCCTGCGCTTCGTGCTGGCGATGCTGCCGGCGGCGGCGGTGATGTTCGCGCTGGTGGCCGGACTCACGCTGGCATGGCTGCCGCGGGGCCGGGTGGCCCTGCAGGCCGCGCAGGTGGACGGCCACGCGGTGGCCGCGCCGCTGGCCGCGGGCTCGGTGGCGGCACTGGCGACGATGGTGCTCGCGATGGAATACGGCCATGCCGTGCCCGGCGCCCTGTTCCTGGTGCTGGCGTTCGCGCTGATGGCGCGGCGCAGCCTGGCGCGCATCGACTGGATGCTGCTCGCCACCTTCGCCGCGATCTTCCTCGGACTCGGGCATTTCGCCGAACTGCCGCAGGTGGCGCAAGGCCTCGACCGCCTTGCGCTCGGCCGGCCGCTGACGTTGTACGCCAGCGGCATCGTGGCCTCGCAGATCATCAGCAACGTGCCGGCCACGGTGCTGTTGCTGGGCCGCGCACACGACGCCACTGCGCTGGCGGTGGCGGTGAACGTGGGCGGCTTCGGATTGGCGATCGGCTCGCTGGCGAACCTGATCGCCCTGCGCCTGGCGCGGCAGCCGCATGGCCTGCGGATGTTCCATCGCGTGTCGGTGCCGTTCCTGCTGGTGTGCGCGCCGCTGGTGTATCTGGTCTGGCGGTGGCTGGGGTAGGCCTGCCGTTCCGCTGGCGCCTGTCACTTGGTGTGCGTTTGCCGATTGCGCTTCCGTTTTGCGATGGTGCAAACGTGGCAGGGCGGATTCGTGGAGTGCCGCTAGGGACGCGAGAGTTTCGGGTGCCCGTCGCAAGGAACAAGGCGGTTTCGGTCGCCTGCCGGCGCCCGAGTCCCTTCTCTTTGCTGGCCCACGCCCCCGCAGGAGCTGCGGCGAACGGCGAAGCCGGCCCGAAGGGCGGAGGGCGGGATGCCCGGAGTCAAGAGAAGTAACCAAGAGAAATGGCCTGGTTCAATCCGTCGGAACTACAAGCCCGACATGTCGAGGGGGTTGGAACCACTCCCGCCTACGCGATTGACGTGGCGGCCACGCCGCGCCGTATCTGGAAACTGAGGGAACAAGGCCTCGCGGCGCGGTGCGCCGCTTTGGCTTTGGCTGTTGCTTCTGCGCGCTGGGAGCGCGCTGCTACTCCGGGGCCCCTGGGTGGCGGTGAGGCGGGGACAATCAGGCCGCGCAGCGGGCGAGCCCACGGATGGGCTCGCCTTTTCGCGCGGGCAGGAGCCCGCTCGAAAAGCCCGGCACCGCCTCACGCACTCGCAGGGCAGGATGCCCGGAGAGCGCTGCCCCGCGGTGCCCTTTTCTCTTGGCTACTTCTCTTTTTGGCACGCAAAAGAGAAGTAGCTCGGGCGCCGGCAGGCGCTCGAAACCGCCTTGTTCCTTGCGGCAAACAGACGAAACCGCTTTGCCCCTTGCGGCAGACAGAACAACCCATGCCCCCGGCAAAAGAGGGAAAAGCGGAGCGCGGTCAGTCGTCGTCCCGCGGCACGCTGACCTTGCCCTTCACGCCGCTGTGATCGACGTCGCCGCTGCCCTTGGCACCGAGGCTGAGGTCGCCGCCCACGTCGTGCACGCCGAGGTCGCCCGAGCCCAGCGTGTCCACGTGCACGCTGCCGCCCACGTTGCGCAGCGTCACGTCACCGGAACCGATGCTGCCAACCTTCGCGTCGCCCTTCACGCCATGCGCCTTGAAGTCGCCCGAACCCACCGAGCCGACCTGCAGGCTGCCGACGTCGCTGGCGTCGACATCGCCCGAACCCACGCTGGTGCTGAAGGCGCCGGCGACGTTGCTGACATGCAGGTCGCCCGAGCCCACCATGCTGCGCAGCTGCTGCAGGCCGGCCACGGTGGCGTCGCCGGAACCCACGCGCACCGTCACCGGCAATTCCGGCGGCAGCTGCACGTTCGCTTCCAGGTTCGTGTAGGAACTGCCGAACAGGTGGATCGAGAACGAATGATGGCGGTCGCCGCCCAGCTCGACGATGAGCTGGTCGCCATCGCGGTGCTGGGTGATCTGCAGGTCTTCCAGCATCGCCGCGTCCGAGGCGCAGGCGCGGCCGTTCAGCACCAGCTGTTTCGTGCCGGGCGCGCCGTTCACGTGCAGGTCGTAGCTGTTGACGTCGATCTGCACGCCGCGCACGCCGGCGAGATCGAGCTGCAGGTTGCGCGGCGCCTCGTGTTTGCACTGGCCGGCGGCGAAGGCGGACAGCGGGGCGAGCAGCAGCAGGGCAAGTGCAGTACGGCGCATGGCGGATCTCCTCGGGTGGGTGTCGACGGGTTCTGATGCAGGCCGCCGGCGAAAGGTTGCAAGACCGTCGTCCATCAAGGGTGCGGCCAGGGATGGCTGCCCGCTTGATCTCCGCGACCGGGGATCGATCGCAAGCATCCATCGAGGCCAGGGGTAGCCGCCCGTTCGACCTTCGCGATCAGGAACGATCGCAAGGGCTCAATCCTGCTTGGCGCGCTGCCACAGGCGCTCCTGCGCGGGCAGGTCGTGGTCGGCAAGCGTGCCGCCGGCATCGGCGGCCAGTTGCTCCATGCGGCGGAAGCGTCGCTCGAACTTTGCGTTGGCGTGCCGCAGCGCACGCGAGAAATCCACGCCCGCGTGGCGGGCGAGGTTCGCCACCACGAACAGCACGTCGCCGATCTCGTCCTCCAGTCGTGCCGGGTCGGCACCCGCCTCGAATTCGGCGCGCACCTCGTCGATCTCCTCGGCCAGCTTGTCCAGCACCGGGCGGTAGTCCGGCCAGTCGAAGCCGACGGCGGCGGCGCGCTGCTGCAGCTTCGTTGCGCGCTTCCACTCCGGCAGGCCACGCGAAATGCCGGCCAGCGCGCTGGCATCATGCGCCTCGCCCTTCGCGAGGCGCTCGGCGGCCTTCAGCTCTTCCCACGCCTGCTTCTGCGCGTCCAGGTCCGCGTAGCATGCCCCGCCGAACACGTGCGGATGGCGGCGGATCATCTTGGCGCTGATCGCATGCGCCACGTCGGCGAAATCGAAGCGCCCCTGCTCGGCCGCCATCTGCGCATGGAACACCACCTGCAGCAGCAGGTCGCCCAGCTCCTCGCGCAGGTCGTCGAAGTCGCCGCGGTCGATCGCGTCGGCCACCTCGTAGGCTTCCTCGATGGTGTACGGCGCGATGCTGGCGAAGTCCTGCTGCACGTCCCATGGGCAACCCTGCGCGGGATCGCGCAGGCGCGCCATGATCGCCAGCAGGTCGTCGAGGCTGTGGCGTGCGGTTTCGCTCACGGCAGGCCGGCGTCGCGCAGCTTGGCGGGCCAGTCGAGGCCGGCGTCGCCCACCGCGATGAACTCGGGATTGAGCAGCGACTCGCCACGGTCGTAGCGCAATGGCTGGCCGGAGAGATCCAGCACGGCGCCGCCGGCCTCCTCCAGCACGCACTGCGCGGCGGCGGTATCCCACTCGCTGGTGGGGCCGCGGCGCAGGTAGACGTCCGCGCCACCGCGCGCGAGCAGGCAGAACTTCAGCGAGGAGCCCAGCGGCTGCAGGCTGTAGTCCTCGCCGATCAGGCGGCGCAGGGTCTCTTCCTGCGCGCCACCGTGCGAGCGGCTACCGGCCACGATGGCCGGCTGCGCCAGCGCGCGCGTGCCGATGCGCTCCCAGTCGCCGCCCTCTTCCACCTGCCACCACGCACCGGTGCCGCGTGCCGCGACGTAGAGATCGCCGGTCACCGGCGCCAGCACCACGCCCAGCACCGGCTGGTGCCGCTCGATCAGCGCGATGTTGACGGTGAACTCGCCGTTGCGCTTCACGAACTCGCGGGTGCCGTCGAGCGGATCGACCAGCCAGTGCCGCGTCCACGCCCGGCGCTGTTCCCACGGCTGCTGGCTGGCTTCCTCCGACACCAGTGGCAGCGCCGGCTCGATCCGCGCCAGGCCCTCGGCGATCACATGCTGCGCGGCCACGTCGGCGGCGGTGAGCGGCGAGCGGTCGTCCTTCAGCTCGACATCGAAGTCCTGGCGGTACACCTCGAGGATCGCCTCGCCCGCGCGGCGCGCCAGCGCACCGATCTCAAGCAGCAGCGGATGGTCCGGGGCGGCGCTCACGGCAAGGGCATCCTTCCGGCGAGGTATTCGCGCACCATGAACAGCGCGGCAATCGAGCGGCCCTCGGTGACGTCGTCTCGCGCCACCAGGGTGTGCAGGTCGGCAAGCTTCCAGGGCACCACTTCCAGCGGCTCGGGCTCGTCGCCGGGCAGGCGCTCGGGATAGAGCTCCTGCGCCAGCACCACGTGCGCGATGTGCGACATGTAGGACGGCGACAGCGACAGCTGGTGCAGCGGCGTGAGCCGGCGCGCGCCGTAGCCCACCTCCTCCTTCAGCTCGCGGTCGGCACCTTCCTCGACGGTTTCGCCGGGGTCGAGCCGGCCCTTGGGCAGGCCCAGTTCGTAGCGATCCAGGCCCACGCCGTATTCGCGCACCAGCAACACCGTCTCCGCGTCCAGCATCGGTACGATGATCACCGCGCCGAGCCCGCCGGGCCGCATGCGCTCAAAGGTGCGGCGCGCGCCGTTGGAGAATTCCAGGTCGACCTGTTCGAGACGCAGGAAACGGCTGCGCTCGATCTCGCGCGTGGCGTGGATGATGGGCTTGGGCATCGTGCGATTGTAACCGCGTCAAACCGCCAACCGGCGCAGCGCCTGCCGGTGGATCGCCACGGTGCCGGCCAGCACGCTGGTGGTTTCGAGCGTGGGCGGCTGTCCGGCGAGGTCGGTGAACGTGCCGCCGGCCTCGCGCACGATCGCCGCCAGCGCGGCCACGTCGAGTATGTTCACGTCCGACTCGATCACCAGGTCGAGCGAACCGCGGGCGAGCAGGTGGTAGTGGCAGAAGTCGCCGTAGCCGCGGATGCGGTTGCTGTCGCGGATCAGCGCGCCCAGCGCGGCCCAGCGCGCATCGCCGGTGAGCGTCTTCACGTTGCCGATGGAGAGCGATGCCTGCTTCATGTCGAAGGTGTCGGCCACGCGCACGCGCTCGCCCTCGAACCAGGCGCCGCCGCCGGCGCTGGCCCACATCGTCTCGCCGTAGACCGGTGCGCTGGACACGCCCAGCACCAGTTCGCCGCGATCCATCAGCGCGATCTGGGTGGAGAAGAAGGGCGTGCGCCGCACGAAGCTCTTGGTGCCGTCGAGCGGATCGACCAGCCACAGCAGGCCGTCGCGCGCACCGTCGAGGCCGTATTCCTCGCCGTAGATGGCGGCCTCCGGCAGCGCGGCGCGCAGCAGCTTGCGGATCGCCTGCTCGGCTTCGCGGTCGGCGATGGTCACCGGGGTGGCGTCGCCCTTGATCTCCACGTCCACGCCGCGCTTCCAGTAGTGCAGGATCACCTCGGCGGCGGCGGCGGCGGCTTCGCGGGCGGCGGCGAGGGCCAGCGCGGCGGTTTCGGCTTTCATCGTGCGGCTTTTCCCATGATGGATGCAGCGGCCAGTCCGCCGCTGCGTTCGAGGTGAATCGTGCCGCCGGCATCGGGCTGGCCCAGCGTGGCAAGCCAGCGCCGCAGGGCGGAATCGCCCTGCCGCGGCTGCAGCTCGCCCTGCAGGCGCCAGCCCAGCGGGCTCAACTGCAGCGCACCGCTGGTGCGCAGCGGGCCTTGTCCGTCGTCCTGCCATTGTGCATGGATCACGCCCCCCTGCGCAGTGACTTGCCCATGCAGGCCGCCCAGCGCCACGTCGCCGCCTTTCGTCCGCATCGCGGCCTGCCGCCATTGCAGTTCGGCCCGCATCCGCAGCGGCCAGCCACCCTGCAGCAGCGCATGGTCGGCACGCAGGACTAGCTCTCCCCGCGGTTGCCCCAGCGGCAGGCGCAGGCGCGGATCGGCCAGCGCGGACAGCTCCGCACGGGCCTGCAGGCCGCTCCATTCCATCCGGCCCGCGGGCAGTTTCCGGACCTGCCCGCTGAACGCGAATTGCGGTCCGGCGAAATCGACGCGCAGCTCCGCCCGCCCGAGCAGGATGCGATGCGACAGTTGCCATTGCAGGCGGCCGAGATCATGGCCGTCGGTCGACAGCACCCGTCCCGCGCGGCCGTCCCACAGCGTGCCGCCCACCTGCTGCAGGCGCAGGCCGTGCAGCGAAGGCTGCAACAGCGGCAAGGCCCAGCGCGCGGGCAGCCACCACAGCAGGAGCGCGGCCGCCAGCGCCACCGCTGCCACGGCCGCCAGGATTTTCCTCGGGGTTTTCAAGCAGGGATTCCGCATCTCCGATGGGCGCACTTGAGCGCGCGCCGGCGCAAGTCGATCATAACCGGATGACGAACCCTGCTGACCGCAACTCGGTGCTCGCCGCGCGCGACCTGAAGCACATCTGGCACCCCTGCACCCAGATGCACGACCACGAGACCGTTCCCCTGCTGCCGATCGTGCGCGGCGAGGGTGCGTGGCTGATCGACGCCGAGGGCCACCGCTACCTCGACGGTATCAGCTCGTGGTGGACGAACCTGTTCGGCCATGCCAACCCGCGCATCGCCGCCGCGTTGGCGGAACAGGCACGGACACTCGAACACGTGATCTTCGCCGGCTTCACCCATCCGCCCGCGATCGAGCTGGCCGAGCAGCTGGTGCGCATCACCCCACCCGGCCTGGACAAGGTGTTCTTCGCCGACAACGGCTCGGCGGCGATCGAGGTCGCGCTGAAGATGAGCTTCCACTACTGGCTGAACCAGGGCCGCGGCGACAAGACCCGCTTCATTGCGCTCAGCGGCAGCTACCACGGCGAGACGCTGGGCGCGCTGTCGGTGAGCGACGTGGCGCTCTACCGCAGGACCTATGCGCCGCTGCTGCTCACGCCGATCCTGGCGCCTTCGCCCGATGCCTACGAAGGCGAGCCGGGCGAAACGCCGGCACAGGTGGCCGCGCGGCGGCTGGAGGAATTGCGGGCGTTGCTGGAGTGCCACGCGTACGAGACCTGCGCGGTGATCGTGGAGCCGCTGGTGCAGTGCGCAGGCGGCATGCGCATGTACCACCCTGACTATCTCGCAGGGCTGCGGCGGCTGTGCGACGAGTACGCCGTGCACTTCATCGCCGACGAGATCGCGGTGGGCTTCGGCCGCACCGGCACGCTGTTCGCCTGCGAGCAGGCCAACGTGTCGCCGGATTTCATGTGCCTCTCCAAAGGCCTCACCGGCGGCACGCTGCCACTGTCGGTGGTGCTCACCACGAACAGCGTGTACGAGGCGTTCTACGCCGAATACGACGCCGGCAAGGCCTTCCTGCATTCGCACAGCTACACCGGCAACCCGCTGGCCTGCAGCGCGGCGCTGGCCACGCTGGCGATCTTCCGCGACGAGCCGGTGCTGGAGCGCAACCGCGCGCAGGCCGCCCACCTCGCCCGCCGGCTGGCACCGCTCGCCGACCATCCGCATGTGGCCGAGGTGCGCCAGACCGGCATGATCGCCGCGGTGGAACTCGTCGCCGACAAGGCCAGCCGCCGTCCCTTTCCCGCCAACGAGCGGCGCGGCCTGCGCGTTTACCTGCACGGCCTGCGGCACGAGGCGCTGCTGCGCCCGCTGGGCAACGTGGTCTACTTCATGCCGCCCTACGTGACCAGCGAGACGGAACTCGATCATCTGGTCGACGTGGCGACGGCCGGCATCGAGCGCGCCGTGGCGGACTGAGCCGCGGCGGCGTTCAGTGGACCGCCGGGTCCAGCATGCGCAGCGCCCCGGCGATGTCTTGCTGGCCGGTGCTGCGCAACTCCCTGGCGCTGTAGCTGCGCCCGAACGCGCCTTGCAGGCACTGCCCCTTCTTCGCCGGAATCAGGCTGCCGGTGTCGCGGATGCAGTTGCGGTCACCCGGCTTGATCACCTGATGCTGCCGGGCCGCCGGCCGGGCCGTGGCCTTCTGCATGGCGTCCGGCGCGGGTTGCGCCGTCTGCGCCGCCACGAGCGTGCCGATACCGAGACCGAACACTGCCGCCAGTGAAAGCATGGTCGTCTTGAGCATGGCGATTACCTCCTGCTGCTCCGTGACTCCAGCATCCTGCGCTCGGCCCGTACCGCAGGCAACCGGTGCCGGCCAGCGCCCCGGCATTCAGCTTGCGAGAGGGCTCGATTATGCTTGCGTTTTGCACCGAAGCCGCCCCATGCGCACCATCCGCATCCATGTCGACCTGCCGCTGACCGCCGGTGCCGAACTGGTGCTGCCGGCGCAGGCCGGCGAGCATGTGGCGCGCGTGCTGCGCCTCGCGACGGGCGACCCGCTGACCCTGTTCAACGGCGACGGCGCCGACTACGCCGCCACCATCCTGGCCGTAGGCAAGCGCGAGGTGCGTGTGCGGGTGCTGGATCGGCAGCCAGTGTCCCGCGAATCCCCGCTGCGGCTGACCCTCGCGCAGGGCGTGGCGCGTGGCGAGAAGATGGACCTGATCGTGCAGAAGGCCACCGAACTGGGCGTGGCACGCATCGTACCCCTGCTCACCGAGCGCTCCGAAGTGAAGCTCGACCCCGTTCGCGCGGAGAAGCGCCTGGCGCACTGGCGTGCGGTGGCGGCCAGCGCCTGCGAGCAGTGCGGCCGCGCCTGCCTGCCCGATATTCTTCCTGCCCTGCCGCTTCCGGCATGGTTGGCGTCACTCGCCGACGACGGCGCGTTGCGGCTGGCCCTGCTGCCCGAGGCAGACACTTCCGCGCGCGCGCTGCAGCCGCGCGAGGCCGGCGCCATGCTGGTGGTGGGGCCGGAAGGCGGCCTCGGCGAGCGCGATGTCGCCGCGCTGCTCGAAGCCGGCTTCGCCGGCCTGCGGCTGGGACCGCGCATCCTGCGCACCGAAACCGCCGGACTGGCGGCACTCGCTGCGCTGCAGGCGCTGCACGGGGATTTCTGACTGGCGGAAAATAAGGCTACTTGCGCACCCTTGGCCAGAGCAAGGCTGCGACAGAGACGAAAGCCACCGCCGCACCGTAAAAAGCCAGTTTGCCGCCAAATATCGCAGCAGCAACGAACGTCGTACCGCCCAGCGCGAACAACCCTCTTGCGAGCTTGGCCAGATAGCACTCCGTCACGCCACTCCGTGCAGCTCGGCCTCCCCGTCCAGACCCAGCAGGCGGACCAGTTCCGCCTCGATGCCCTCGAGGTCGGGAATCACCGCCACGTCGTCGCGCACCAGCACCTGGGCGCGCACGCCGGGCGGCAGCTCGTTGCCGTCGTGGGTGGGAATGATCAGCTCGGCGTTCAGCGTGGTCAGGCGCGGGAAGCCCTGCGTGAGCACGGCGACGAACGGGAGTCGCGGATGGCCGCCCAGCGCCTTCAGCACGGCCACGCGCACGGTCAGCTCGGCGTCGCCCTCGCCCGCACCGGCGAGCCTGGCGAACGACACCAGCGGCACGCGCCAGCCGCGCCAGGTGATGCGGCCAACCAGCCAGTCGGGCGCGCCTTCCACCGCCTCGTGAGCGGGCTGGGTGATCACTTCGGCCACGGTGGCGTTGGGCAGCAGCATGCGCAGGCTGCCGGCCGGCACCAGCACGCAGCGGATTTCGCGGGGCAACACGTCGCTCATGGATAGACCTCGATCAGGTGCGCCGCCAGTTCGTGCAGCGTTCCGGAATAGCTCACCAGCCGTTCGGCGAAGATGGCACTGACCATGTCGGCGAAGTGCTCGCCGCTGGACGCCTCCACCCAGACCTGGCCGCCGCGGTCGTGGATCGCCTGCGCGCCGGCCACCGCGTCGGTGGAGTGGCCGGCGAACACGATGCCCAGCGCGTCGCGCCCGAACACGTTCGCCGCCATGGTGAAGCTGGCATCTATCGACGGCTCCTGCGCGTCGTCGAGGCTGCGCAGCTCGACGCTGCCGTCGCGGCGCAGCTGCACCTGGCTGTCGGTCGGCGTCAGCAGCACTTCGCCGCCGCGGGCGCGACTGCCGTGCGCCGCCAGCCGCACCGGCAGGCTGGAACGGGTCGCCAGCCGCTGCAGCACGGCTGCGGCGGGCTGCCCGCCGAAGTGCTGGGTCAGCAGGATCGTGTGGCGCGCCGTGCCAGGCAGCGTCGCCAGGAAGTCGCACACCGCATCGAGGCCGTCGACGGCGGCGCCGAGCAGCACCACGCGGCTGGGCACGCTGCCGAGATCGTCGAGCAGCATTTCGGCCGGCTCCCAGGCCTGCGGCGCCACGGCTTCTTCCATCGACACCAGCTCCAGGCTCATCGTCGGCTGGAATTCCGGCGCCGCCGGCTCGACGTCCGGGGCGAGGAAATCGGCGGCGCTCAGCTTCTGGATGCCGAATTCGGCGGCGTCGGGAAGTGTCGCATCGGCTTGCGTGGCAGCTTCGTCGTCGACCAGCGCCCAGCTTTCGGGAGCTGCCGGCGCCCTTGGCGCCGCCACCGCCTCGACCGGCGTCGCGGCCGGTTCCTCATCCAGCGGCAGCGCGTAGCCGAAATCGCCGTCGTGCAGGGGCAGTTCCTCGCGCTGCGCGGGCGACGGCGTGTCCTGTTCCGGCAGCGGCTCGTCGGCCGCCAGCAATGCGGCCAGCTCCGCCTCCAGGTCGTCCGAGGCGGCGCGGCTCTGCGCCACCTGTTCGCCATCATGATCGTGGATCGCGGCCAGTTCCGCTTCGTCACGGCCGGCCGGCTCCGGCATGGCCGGTTCGTGGATCGCCGGTTCGGGCGGGAACACCGCCACGGGCTCGGGTACCGCTGCCACGGCCGGCTCGGCGCTGGCCGCGGCCACTGCCGCCGGCACCGCCTCCACCGTCAGCGCGTCCGCCGGGCGCGGCGGGTCCACGTCGCCGCTGGCCAGCACCTTGACCGCGAGGTGGCGGGCCCAGCGCGCGCGGTCCCAGCCGCTCAGCGCACGGCTGGCGCGGGCATCGTTGAACACCAGGCGCGGACGCTCGCCGTCGATCATCTCGACCAGGCGATCGAAGGCCGCGTCATCCTCCTCGTCCAGGTTCACCACCAGCACATCGGGATCGAGCTGCCGCTGCAGGCCGGCATCGAAGCCCGCGACGTTGCCCTCATGCACGATCCGCGCACCGTGTTCCTGCAACACCTGGCGCAGGTGGCCTCCCAGCTCGGCATCGTCGAACAGCAGCGCCACCGAAGGCCGCGCCTCAGCCATGGTGCGGCTCCTGCGCCAGCAGTGCCACCGCGTGCTGCTCCAGCACTTCGCCGATCTGGGTGAGTAGCTCGGCCTCCTGATACGGCTTGCCGAGGTAGCGGTCCACGCCGATGTCGAACGCGCGCTGGCGGTGCTTTTCGCCGGTACGCGAGGTGATCATGATGATCGGTACCTCGCGCAGGCGCGGATCCGCCTTCATGTGGGTGGCCAGTTCGTAGCCGTCCATGCGCGGCATCTCGATGTCCAGCAGCATCAGGTCGGGCACGCGCTCGTGCAGTTTCTCCAGCGCGTCGACGCCGTCCTTCGCGGTGCTGACCTCGTACTCGTGGCGCTCCAGCACGCGGCCGGTGACCTTGCGCATGGTGATCGAATCGTCCACCACCATCACCAGCGGCCGCGCGCGCTGTTCCTCGACCAGCGGCAGCTCGACCGCGCTGAGGCCTTCGGCCAGGCGTTGCTCGCGCCGCACGACACCGTGGCGGACCAGCGGCGCCAGGTCGAGAATCACCAGCACCGAGCCGTCGCCCATGATGGTGGCGCCCAGCACGCCGGGCACCGAACTCACCTGCGGGCCGACCGACTTCACCACGATCTCGCGCGAGCCCAGCACCGCGTCGATGCGGATCGCCGCGCGCAGGTCGCCGGCGCGGGTGAGCAGCAGCGGCGGCTGTTCGCCCTCCGGCACCGCGCCGGGCGGCAGGCCGAGCAGTTCGGCCAGATCGTGGATGCCGTACTGCTCGCCGCCGTGGGCGAACACCGGCTCGTGCTCGGCCAGCTTGGCTGCCAGCTCGTCGGGGCTGATTCGCGCCACGCCCTGCACCGAGGTCATCGGGATCGCGAACGTGCTCTCGCCGATGCGCACCAGGATCGCCTGGGTCACGGCGAGGGTGAACGGCAGGCGCAGCACGAAGGTGGTGCCCTGCCCCGGTTGCGACTCGATCGCCAGCGAACCGCCCAGCTGCTTGATCTCGTTCGCCACCACGTCCATGCCCACGCCGCGGCCGGCCAGCTGGGTGACCGTGCTGGCGGTGGAGAAGCCCGGCTGGGTGATCAGCGCGAGCACCTGGTCGTCGCTCAGGCGCGCGTCGGCGCGGATCAGGCCGCGCTCCACGCCGCGCTTGCGCACCGCCTCGCGGTCGAGGCCACGGCCGTCGTCGCTGACCCGCACCACCACCTCGGTGGCCTCGCGCGCCACGCGGATGCGCACCATGCCCTCGGCCGGCTTGCCCGCCTTGCGGCGCTCCTGCGGCGATTCGATGCCGTGCGCCACCGCGTTGCGCAGCATGTGCTCGAACGGCGCCTTGATGCGGTCGAGCAGATTGCGGTCCATTTCGCCGTGGGCGCCCTCCACGTGGAGCTGGGCCTGCTTGCCCTCCTCCTGCGCCGCCTGGCGCAGGGTGCGGCGCAGGTTCGGCACCATGGTGTCGAACGGCAGCATGCGCGTGCGCAGCAGGCCTTCCTGCAGCTCGGTGCTGACGCGCGACTGCTGCACCAGCAGGTTCTCGGCCTGGCGGGTCAGCTCGTCCAGCATGCCCTGGATCGACACCAGGTCCGATACCGACTCGGCCAGCGCGCGCGAGTACTGCTGCAGCTGCGAGAAACGGTCGAGTTCCAGCGGGTCGAACACGGTGGAGCTGCCGGCCTCGCGATGCTCGCGCTGGAAGCGCGCGATGATCTGCGCCTCGGTCTCGATTTCCAGCATGCGCAGCTGGCTGCGCAGGCGCTGCACGGTTTGGTCCAGCTCGACCAGGTTGAAGCGGTAGCCGGACACCTGCTGCTCCAGGCGCGAGCGATAGATCGCCACTTCGCCGGCGTGGTTCACCAGGTTGTCGAGCAGTTCGGCGCGGACGCGGATCTGCTCCTGCGCCGAGGGCGCCTCGGCCCCCTGTTCCGTCGGCAGCAGGTCGGGCAACGGCATCGCGGCGGGCTGCGCCGCCGGCGCCGCACGGGCGGCCGGCTCCGCGTCGTCGACAAACCGGTGCTCGCCGGCCAGCGCCAGCAGCTGATCGATCGCGGATTGCGGATAGGCCGGCGCCTGTCCCTGCGACACCTGCTGCACCATGGTGTGCAGCTGGTCGAAACTGGTTTCCAGCACGCCGATCAGCGGGATCGCCTGGGCGGCATCGGCCACCGGCTTCTCCAGCAGCGTCTCGATCGCGTGGGCCAGGTCGCCCACCGACATCAGGCCGGCGATGCGCGCGCCGCCCTTGAGCGTGTGCAAGTCGCGCTGCAGCTCGGGCAGGTGGCCGCTCGCGGTCGGCTCGGCGTGCCACTGCGCCAGCACGCCGTCGGCGTGGTCGAGGATCTCGCGCGCCTCCTCCACGAAGACCTCGAGCAGGTCGGCGTCGATCGGCAGGGCGGCGGCCGTCGCCTCGGCAGCGGGCGCGGCATGTGCGGTTTCGGCGGCAGACTGGCGGGCCGCCTCGGCCTCGCGTTCCGCGGCCTGCCTGGCCTGCTCCGCTGCCGCGGCTTCCGCGGCGCGCTGTTCGGCCGCCGCCTTTTCCGCCGCTGCGCGCATCTGCGCTTCGGCGGCCTCGCGGGCGGCGCGTTCCTGCGCCAGCCTCGCCTGTTCGGCGCGCTCCTGGTCGAGGCGTTCCTGCTCTGCCTTCGCCTGCGCCGCCTGCTCGGCTTCGGCGCGTTCCTCCGCTTCCCGTTCGGCGGCTTCGCGGGCACGCTGCTCGGCTTCGACGCGTTCTGCCTCGGCGCGTTCCGCCTCGGCATGCCCGGCTTCGGCGGGCGCCTTCGGCTCGAAGGCGCCCAGCGCAGCCATCAGCTCGCTGGCATAGTCGTCGTGGCCGCCGTCCTCCGGCAGCACGCCCGGCAAGGCATGTTCGCCGGCGCCAGCCGCTTCGTGAGCATCCGCGCCGTCGGCGCGGGCCGGTGGTTCGACCGGCGACGGCGCGGCCTCGGCATGCGGCTCGGCGCCGACATGCGCCACCTGCGACTCCGGATAGCGGTCGCGCAGCTCGGCCAGCTGGGTGGTGAGCAGATCGACATTCGGCAACTGCGGCACCGCCACGTCGAACTGGGCCATCACGTGGTCGACCACGTCGGCCGAGCGGTCGAGCAGACGCACGCCTTCCACCGGCAACGCCTGTCCGGCGGCGCGCACGCGCTTGAGCAGGTTTTCCAGCGGCGACAGCAGCTGGGTGAGCAGCGGAATCTCGACCATCGCGATCGCGCCATGCAGCGTGTGCACGGCGCGCAGCAGGTCCTCGCCCACCGACAGTTCGCCGCTGCTGCGCTGGATCGCGGTGCGGATCGTCTGCAGGTACTGGGCGACCTCGCTGCGCAGGATCTCCAGCAGCACCGGGTCGACCGACGGCAACGGCGAGATGGCCAGCGACACCGGCGGCTCGGCCGGCGCCGGGGCGGCAACGCTGCCAGCATCGGTAATCCCGGCAGCCGGGACCGCGGTGGCCGCACCGTCGAGCCGGGGCACGCGGCGGCGCACGGTGCGGCGTACGGTTTGCATCGCGACCGGCGCGTGGTCCTCGACCCGCGCGGCGGCATCGCCGGCGGCGATCCGGGCGGCGGTCTGCATGATCGCCTCGACCGGCGCGTGCGGCGCGCCCTCGCCCTTCAGCGAGGCCAGCAGCTGCGGCAGCGCGTCGATGGCGTGGCGCACCAGCGCCTGCACGCCCGCGTGCGGCTCGATGGTGTGGTCGAGCACACGGTTGAGCATGTCCTCCACCTTCCAGGCGAACTCGCCAAGTGCGGCGATGCCCACCAGGCGGCCCGAGCCCTTCAGGGTGTGGAACGAACGGCGAATCGGCGTCAGCAGTTCCAGCTGCGACGGCTCGGCCAGCCAGCTGCCCTCGGCGCCGCGCAGGTTGTCGATCTCCTCCTGCATCTCCTCCAGGAAGATCTCGCGGATGTCGTCGTCGATGCCCTCGGCCTGGTGGTCGAAGCGGAACGCGCCGGCCAGCACATCGTGCACCGGCACCTGTTCCTCGATCTCCTCCTCGACCTCGATCCAGTCGGCGTCGTCGCCGGCCGCATCGGCGGCCAGCGGCGGCGCGGTGGGTTCGGTCTGCGCGTAGCGCAGACCGTCGACGTCGTGCGCCGGCGTCTCGCGCGGCGCTTCCGGAGCCACGAACAGGTGGCTGGCGTCGCTGCCGGGATACAGGCTCACCGGCTCGGACAGGGTCTCGTCGCCGCGCGCCGGCGCGTCCTGCGTCGGCGCATCGGCCACCGGCATCGGCCGTTCGGCGGGCAGCGGCCAGTAGCCGAGCTGGCCGAGGCTGTGCTCGGCCACGTCGATGATGTGCGCCAGGCCGCCGCGATGCTCGCGCGCCGCTTCCAGGTAGTACTCCAGCGCAGCCAGCGCATCGGCCAGGTGGTCCATCTGCGCGCTGCTGGGCACGCGGCGGTCGACCAGCAGTTCGTTGCGGATGAAACGGCCGATGCCTTCGGCCAGTTCGGCCGGCCGTTCGGCCGACAGCATGCGCGCGGCACCGGCGACTTCGCCCATCTGGGCCGGCGCATCGGCCAGCCCGTTGTGCTCCCAGCCGGATTCGACGAAGGCGACGATGGCCTCCTTCACCTTCTCGGTGTTGTGGATCGCCTCCTGCATCACCGTGCTGAGGATGCCTTGCGCCTCGCTGCGCGGCAGGCCGGGCGCCACCGCGGCATCATGCGGCTCGTCGCCCGCACCGAGGCTCTCGATGTGGTCGTCCAGCGACGCTTCCACGTACAGCAGCGCGCCGGCCACGTCGAGCAGGATGTCCTCGTCGACGGCACGCAGCTTGTTGACGATCTCGTCGAGCACACGCCGCTGCTCCTCCACCACCCGGCGCGGTACGGACAGCGCCAGCATGCCGAGGGTGTCGCCCACGCGGCCCAGCAGCTCGCACTGCGGCGCCAGCGAGGCCGGATCGGCGTCGGGCTGCCGCTGGAACAGGTCGAGCGCCTCCTTGACGCGCAGCAGGTCGTCCTTCAGCGCGCGCGCCACCGAGTCGAGCAGGGCGCGGTTGTGCCCGGCCATCGAGCCGCGGGCGTGCTCCAGTTCATCGGCATCGGGCAGCAGGTTGTCCAGCGCATAGGTGCGGCGCAGCAGCTCCATGTGCGGGCTGTGCTGGCGCGACTGCGCCACGATGTAGAGCAGACGGTTGCACAGTTCGTCGGCGTCGCCGCCGCGCAGGCTGTCCTCGCCCTGCTCGATCAGCTGGCGGATGTGGCGGTCCGCCTTGCCGATCAGCTGGCGCAGCTCGGCGGCATGCGCGCCGAGCATGCCGCGCTCGAGTCCTTCCACCACGCCGGCAGTGATCCACCACAGGCGCCGGCCGTGCACGTGGAAGCAGCGGGCGGCGATTGCCAGCAGCGCCTTGCGCATGCCGGCCAGCGGCTGCGATTGCGACTGACCGCGGAACCAGGCGAGCATGTGCTGCTGGAACTGCAGGCGCAGCTCGACCAGCTCGCCGCGGCGCGCCTCGGCCTGCGCCTCGCTCATCGCGGCAGGCGCCTGGGTGGGCAGGAAGGCGTCGAGGTTGGGATGGAACAGCGCCGCCTCGGTCAGCGCCTCCTTGCCGCAGCTGGCGCGCAGGTCGTTCAGCAGCGGCAGCAGCACCACCGGCACGTCGCGATGGCCGCCGGCAAGGCGCTCGAGGTAGTCGGGCAGCTGCATCAGGCCGCGCATCAGCACGGCATAGGCTTCCTCGCGCTGCGCGACATGATCCTCCAGCAGCGCGATGGCGAGCGCTTCCATCTCGGTCGCGACCATCGCCGGGCCGGGCAGCTCGACCATCCGCAGCGTGCCCTGCACCTGGTGCAGGCTGCCGGCGCAGGCGCGCATCGCGGCGCCGTTGGCCGGGTTGTCCACGTAGGACTCCAGCGATTCGCGGGCATCCGCCAGCGTCTGCTCCAGCTCGGGACGAACCCACTGCAGGGTGGTGAAATCAATGTTGTCTTGAAGTCTCATGCGCTTCTCTCAGCGATTGCGCGACGCACCGCCACGCCACCATCGAGACTGCCCCCTGTCATGTGGATCGCCATCAGCCCGTAGGTCACCGTCAGCCCGGCAGCTTGAAGTGCGCCACCGAACGCCGCAGGTCGCTGGCCAGTTGCGCCAGGGTACCGATCGAGTCGGCAGTGCGGCTGGCGCCCTGCGAAGTCTGCGAGGTGATCTCCCGGATCGCGTTCATGGATTGCGAGATGTCGGTGGCCGCCGCCGACTGCTGGCGCGCCGCGCTGGAGATGTTCTGAATCAGCGCGGACAGGTCATGCGACACGCGCTCGATGTCGCCCAGCGCGCTGCCGGCGTCCTCCGCCTTGCGGGCACCGGCCACCACCTCGGCGGTGGTCTGCTCCATCGAGTTCACCGCCTCGTTGGTATCGGACTGAATGGTCTGCACCAGCGTCTCGATGCGCTTGGTGGCGCTGGTGGAGCGCTCGGCCAGCCGCTGCACTTCGTCCGCCACCACCGCGAAACCGCGGCCCGCCTCGCCGGCCGAGGCCGCCTGGATCGCCGCGTTCAAGGCCAGGATGTTGGTCTGCTCGGCGATGTCGTTGATCAGTTCCACGATCGAGCCGATCTCCTGCGAGGATTCGCCCAGCCGCTTGATGCGCTTGGAGGTTTCCTGGATCTGGTCGCGGATCGAGTCCATGCCGGAGATCGTCTCGCGCACCACCTCGGCGCCGTGCGAGGCGATCTGCACCGAGCGTTCGGCCACGTCGGCCGACTCGGCCGAGTTCTTCGACACGTGGTCCATCGAGCTGGCGATCTGGTTGATCGCGCTGGTTGCGGTGCTGATCTGCTGCGCCTGCTGCTCGGCCGCGTCGGCCAGGTGGCGTGCGGTGGTCTGGGTTTCCTGCGCCGACGAGGAGACCTGCTCGGAGGTCTCGTTGATCGTGGTCACCAGGGTGCGCAGCTCGTCGATGGCGTAGTTCACCGAGTCGGCGATCGCGCCGGTGATCTCCTCGGTCACCGTGGTCTTCACCGTCAGGTCGCCTTCGGCCAGCGCGCCCATTTCGTCCAGCAGGCGCATGATCGCCTCCTGGTTGCGCTGGTTGAGCGAGGTGCTCTCGGCAAAACGGCGGCGCTGGTCGCGCACCAGGCTGACCACCAGCAGCAGGGCGAACGCCACCGCGCCGATCGCGGCCAGCAGGCCCCACCACACGTTCGGGAACAGGCGGCGCAACGGCAGCTTGCCGATCTGTTCGGCGAGGTCGTTCGCGCGCAGCAGCACCGACTGCGAGTCCAGCGAGGCCTTGTTGCCGGCCTGCTTCACCGCGGCGAGGTTGCCGGAGGCGGACACCAGCCTGGCCAGCGGATCGCCCAGCTTGTCCCAGCTGTCCTGCATGCCGGTGAGGATCTTGCGCGCATTCGCGTCGCCGATCGGCCGCACGCCGCTGCCCGGGTTGCCCTCGATCAGGCCCTTCAGCACGCTGCCGTACAGCTGGGCGTCGCGCTGCAGGCCGTCGGCGGCAGCCTGGGCGTTGTCGCCGCCCTGCAGCACTTCCTGCACGCGGCGGATGATGCGGTCGGCCGACAGCATCTGGCGCGAGGTGCCCAGCATCTGCTCGGCACTGCCGTTGCGCTGCTGCAGGATGTTGACCACCTGCTCCATGCTGGAATTGAGCAGCGGCATCTGCTGCGACACGGCGGCCGCGCGCTGGCCGGAGTCGAGCACCACGGCCTTGTTCGAGACGATCTTGCCGATGTCGCCGTCCAGCTGCTTCCACGCGTCGTCCAGCGCGCTGGCGGCGCGGCCGACCGGCGAGACGTTGTTGTCGGCGTAGGCGTGCATGCCGGTGGCCGGGTCGCCCTTGTTCAGCTTGCGCACCGCCGAATCGATCGCGTTGCGGGTGCTTTCCAGCTCCTTGAACGAATCGGCGTTGCCGTCGGACGATTCCAGCGCGAATTTCGCGGTCTGCTGCGACAGCACCTGGATCTGCGTGGTCAGCGCGACCGCCTGGCGGTCCTCGCCGTTCTTCACGTTGAGCTGCCAGAAATCCAGTGCCGCGAAACCGATCGCGACCAGCAACAGGACAATGAGTGCGGTGTTGCCACGCTCCTTGCCGACGCCCCCTGTAGTGCTCATGTTCACCTCGTCCGTCTACTTCACCGGATCCCTCCCGCCGACATGGACGGGAACGGACCCTGGACCTGCCACTCTGGAGTTTCCGGCCCCTGACGGCACCGGACCTGCTGCATGCGGGCGCCGTGGGGTCAGGCCGCGGCCTGGCGGAAATCGGGCGCCCGCACCAGCCGGCTCATGCTTAAAATCGCCATCTGCTGCTCTCCCTCGCCCACCCGCTGCTCGGCGAAGCGCGCCAGCCTCGGGTCGTCCTCCGGCTCGGCCGCGCGCCGCTGCTCCGCGTCCACTGTGCGCTGGCCGAACACCTCGTCGACCAGCAGCGCCACGCTGCCGCCGCCCTGGCGCACCACCAGCAGGCGCGCGCGGTCGGTCTGCGGCGTGCGTTCGTCGAACAGGAAGCGGCCAAAATCCACCACCGGCATCAGGTTGCCGCGCACGTTCGCCACGCCGAGCAGCCACGGCCGCGTGCCGGGCACCATGGTGAGCGGCGGCATCGCCAGCAGTTCGTTGATCTCGCCGATCTCGCTGACCAGCAGGCGCGGCCCCACGCGGTAGCCGATGCCGCGCCACAGGCCCGGCGCATCCATCCGCTCGCGGGTGTCGGAAGCGTGTGCCAGCGACAGCCGCTCGTAACGGGCAAGGATCTCGAACGGGGTGAGGCCGGACGGTGCGTTCATGCCGCGCTCGACAGCAACTGGTTGATGCAGGCGAGCAGCTCGCCCTCGTTGACCGGCTTGGTGATGAAGGCGCGCGCGCCCTGGCGCAGGCCCCACACGCGGTCGGTCTCCATCGCCTTCGTGGTGATCATCACGATCGGCACCTCGGCGGTGGCCGGGTCGCGGGTGAGCGTGCGGGTGGCCTGGAAGCCGTTCATGCCCGGCATGATGACGTCCATGATGACCAGTGCGGGCGGCGCGCTGCGCACCCGCTCGATGCCCTCCTCGGCGTTGCCTACCGAGGCGACCTGATGACCCGCCCGTTCGAGCAGCGTGGTGAGCACGCGCACGTCGGTCGGCGAGTCGTCGATGATGAGGATGTCGGCCACAGGTTCCCCCTGAAAGAATCTGCGGTCAGCGGCTGGGAACCGTGCTGACATGGTGGTGGATGGCGCCGAGCAGCTCGTCGCGCGTGAACGGCTTGGTGAGGTACTGCTCCGCGCCCACGACGCGACCGCGCGCCTTGTCGAACAGGCCGTCCTTCGAGCTCAGCATGATCACCGGCGTGGCACGGAACTGCGGATTGTTCTTGATCAGCGCGCAGGTCTGGTAGCCGTCCAGCCGCGGCATCATGATGTCGACGAAGATGATCGCGGGTTTCTGGTCGGCGATCTTGGCCAGGGCCTCGAAGCCGTCCACCGCGGTGAGCACGTCGCAGCCTTCCTTCTTCAGCAGGGTCTCTGCCGTGCGACGGATGGTCTTGGAGTCGTCGATCACCATGACCCGCAAGCCGGCCAGACCATTCGCGTTCGCGTTCAGATTCATTACTCCCCCCTGTCGCCCGACGTCGGACCCAGGACAACCACTTGGACAGGCAACAAGCATGCCGCCGGCACACATGACAAGACAACCTTGTATCGCGATCCGCGGTACCCGCTCTGCGGCGGGATGCGCAGGCTTTGTTGTTTACTGCCTGCCTGCCAGCACGTCAAGCAACATTCGCGTTGCAGGGCGCCCCAGCGGCGCGCAATGTGACCCTCATCGGCAGCGTTGAACCCTCCGCGGCATGCGCGCCCCGCACGCGCTTGTCGCAACCGGCGGCGTGGGCGAACATCGTCCTCCCGGTCGCCGGCGCATCGCGCCGCAAAACCTTTCGCGGAGAATCATGATGCCCCTTTCGGTCGCGGTGCTGATGGACCCCATCGGCGCGATCAAGCCGGCCAAGGACACCAGCCTGGCCATGTTGCTGGAGGCGCAGCGGCGCGGCTACGCCCTGCACTATCTGGAGCAGGGCGACCTGGCGCTGCGCGACGGCGAGCCGTGGGCGCGCCTGCGTCCGCTCGCGGTGCGCGACGACGCGCGCGACTGGTTCAGCCTGGGCGAGGCGAAATGGCGCGACCTGCGCGAGATGGACGTGGTGCTGATGCGCAAGGACCCCCCGGTCGACCAGCAGTTCGTCTACGACACCATGGTGCTGGAGGCGGCCCAGCGTGGCGGCGTGAACGTGGTGAACGACCCGCGGGCGCTGCGCGACTGCAACGAAAAGGTGTTCGCGCTGCACTTCCCCCAGTGCATGGCGCCCACCCTGGTGGCGCGCGATCCGGCGGAGTTGCGCCGCTTCGTGGCCGAACACGGCGAGGCGGTGCTGAAGCCGCTGGACGGCATGGGCGGACGGGGCATCTTCCATGTGAAGGCCGGCGACAAGAACCTGAACTCCATGCTGGAAACCCTGCTGGCCGGCGGCCCGCATGGTGAAGGCCGCCAGTTCACCGTGGCGCAGAAGTTCATCCCCGCGATCAGCGCGGGCGACAAGCGCATCCTGCTGATCGACGGCGAGCCGGTACCGTACGCGCTGGCGCGCATCCCGCAGGGCGACGAGTTCCGCGGCAACCTCGCCGCCGGCGGGCGTGGCGAGGGCGTGCCGCTCAGCGAGCGCGACCGCTGGATCGCCGCCGAGGTGGGGCCGGAGTTGCGCCGGCGCGGCCTGCGCTTCGTCGGCCTGGACGTGATCGGCGACTGGCTCACCGAGATCAACGTCACATCGCCGACCTGCGCGCGCGAGCTCGACGCGCAGTTCGGGCTTAATATCGCGGGCCTGCTGTTCGACGCCCTCGAGCAGCATCCTGCTGGAAGCCCCGCTCCGTGAGTTCCGCCGCCGCACGCCCCGCCGCCGACCCGATCGGCGCGACCCTGCTGTTTTCGCTGCTGTTGCACGGCGTGCTGCTGCTGGGCATCACCTTCCATTTCGCCAAATCCGAGCCCAGCCTGCCCACGCTGGACGTCACCCTGGTCAACGTGGCCAACCGCGAGGCGCCGGACCAGGCCGACTTCCTGGCCCAAGCGAACAACCGCGGCGGCGGGCAGAGCGACCATGCGGCGCGTCCGTCGCAGCCGTTCTCCGGCGCCCTGCCCAAGCCCGATCCCGGCACGGCGATGCAGAACGTCACCGCCGCCACGCCGCGGCCGCGCGAGGCCACGCCGCAACGCATGGTCACCACCACCGGGCAGAGCCGCTTCAGCGTGGCCAGCAACACCGCGCAGACCGCCGTGCCGCCGCAGGACACCCCCGACGCCCATGACCTGCGCCGCCAGCAGGAAATGGCGCAGCTCGCCGCCGAACTGCGCCACCAGACCGAGGCCTACGCCAAGCGCCCGCGCAAGAAGTACATCTCGGCCAATACCCGCGAATACGTCTACGCCGCCTACATGCGCGGCTGGTCCGACCGCGTGCAGCGGGTGGGCAACCTCAACTATCCGGAAGAGGCGCGCCGGCGCGAACTGCACGGCGACCTGCTGCTCACCGTAGGCATCAACCGCGACGGCAGCATCCACAGCATCGACGTGATCCGCAGCTCCGGCCAGCCGCTGCTGGACACCGCCGCCGAACGGATCGTGCGGCTGGCCGCGCCGTTCCCGCCGCTGCCGCCGGAGGCGAAGGCGGACGAGCTCTACATCACCCGTACCTGGCAGTTCCTGCCCGGTGGCGTGCTGAGGAGCAAGTAGGCACGCACGGGCTTACAATGGGCGCATGAGCCGCACCGAACCGCCAACCCTCACCGGCCACTTCCTGATCGCCATGCCGGGCCTGGCCGAGCCGCCGTTTTCGCGCGGCGTGGCGCTGCTGTGCCAGCACAGCGAGGAAGGCGCGGTGGGCCTCCTGGTGAACCAGCTGTCGCAGTACCGCTTCGGCGACGTGCTGGCGCAGATGAAGCTGGAGTGCGCCGACCCCGAGCTGGCCGACGCGCCGGTGTTGATCGGCGGCCCGGTGCAGCAGGAGCGCGGCTTCGTGCTGCATCGCGAACCCGGCCACTGGGAATCCAGCTACCGCATCAACGCCGGCTGGTCGGTGACCACCTCGCGCGACATCCTGGTGGCGATGGCCGCCGGCGAGGGGCCGCGCCAGGCGATCATGGCGCTGGGCTACGCGGGCTGGGATGCCGGCCAGCTGGAGCAGGAGCTCAAGGCCAATGCCTGGCTCACCGCCGAGGCCTGCGAACGGGTGGTGTTCGACACCCCGCTGGAGGAGCGCTGGAGCGCTGCCGCCGGCCTGGTCGGCGTCGACCCGCTGCAGCTCACCGGCTACGCGGGCCACGCATGAGCTGTGCGTTCGGCTTCGACGTCGGCAGCAAGCTGATCGGCGTGGCGGTGGGCAACGCGCTCACCGCCAGCGCCCGCGCGCTCGCCGTGCTCGCGGTGCGCGACGGCGAGCCGGACTGGCCCGCGCTCGACGCGCTGCGCGGCGAGTGGCTGCCGGACACCCTGGTCGTGGGCTTGCCGCTCACCCTCGAGGGCGGCGAGCAGCCGGCCTCGCGCCGCGCGCGCCGCTTCGCCGCGGCGCTGCAGCGGCGCTATGCCGTGCCGGTGGCGCTGGTCGACGAACGCCACAGCTCGCGGGAGGCCGCGCGGCGCTTCGCCACCGCCCGCGCCACGGGCCTGAAGCGCCGCCGCGACGCCGCCGCCATCGACGCCGAAGCCGCCGCGGTGATCCTCGAACGCTGGCTGGCCGCCCCCGTGCCACCTTCCACCCCTCCCACCGCCGCCGCCCCGCCATGACCCAACGCCTGCGCCACCTCACCACGCTGGAACACCTGCCGCGCGCCAGCATCGAGCGCCTGCTCGACCGCGCCATCGCGATGCGCGACGCCTGCGCGCACGGCACCCGCAAGCTGGACACGCTGGCCGGGCGAACCGTGCTCAACCTGTTCTTCGAGCCGTCCACGCGCACGCGCACCTCATTCGAGCTGGCCGCGCGCCGGCTGGGCGCCGACGTGATCAACTTCGACATCGGCTTCTCCTCCACCGCCAAGGGCGAGGCGCTGTACGACACCCTGCACACGCTGGAAGCGATGCACCTGGACGCGATCGTGGTGCGCCACAAGGTCTCCGGCACCCCGGACGAGCTGGTACGCCACGCGATGAGCGGCGTCTCGGTGATCAACGCCGGCGACGGCAACCGCGCCCACCCCACCCAGGGCCTGCTCGACGCGCTGACCATCCGCCAGCACCGGCCGGATTTCGAGAACCTGGTGGTGACGATCTGCGGCGACATCCGCCACTCGCGCGTGGCGCGGTCGGACGTGCACGCGCTCAGCGCGCTGGGCGTGGGGGAAATCCGCTTCTGCGGCCCCGGCGCGCTGCTGCCGGACGCCACCGAGTTCCCGCACTGCCGCTACACCGAGGATTTCGACAGCGCCATCGAGGGCGCCGACGTGGCGATCATGCTGCGCCTGCAGAAGGAGCGCATGGCCGCCACCGAGCTGCCCGACGAGGCCGCCTACTTCAACCGCTACGGCCTGGACAACCGCCGCCTCGCCCGCGCCGCCAAAGGCTGCCTGGTGATGCACCCGGGCCCGCTCAACCGCGGTATCGAGATCGCCGACGAGGTCGCCGACGGCGCGCAGTCGCGCATCCTCGAACAGGTGGCCAACGGCGTGTTCGTGCGCATGGCCGTGCTGGGCGAGTTGCTGGCGCGCTGAGTCCGCCCCGGCGCCGCCGCGGGCGGCCGCAGGGCCCGCCGTCGTGCAATGCAGCAAGCCGCAAAGCGGGCATAATTGCGCGCAGCGGCATCCACCACCGGGGAACACCATGCAATCGAGGACGCGCTTCATCGCGCTGGGACTGGCCTGCGTCGCACTGGCGGCCTGCTCGCACAAGGACAAGAACGCGCCGCTGGCCTTCGTGCCGGCGGACACGCCCTACGCGGTCGCCAACCTGGCCGTGCTGGACGACGGCACCCGCCGGGCGCTGCTCGCCCAGGCCGACCTGCAACTGCCGTCGCAACTCGCCCAGATGGAGGCCTTCGCCACGCGCGAACAGGCCACCGATCCGGATGCCGCGCGCCTGGTGCGCGCCTTCGCCGCCGAGTTCAAGGGCAAGACCATCGAGGGTTTCGCCCAGGCCAACGGCCTCGACCTCAAGGGCCGTTTCGCGCTCTACGGCGAAGGCATGGCGCCCGTGCTGCGCGTCGAATTGAGCGATCCCAAGGCTTTCGAGGGCTTCGTGGGCCGGCTGGAAGCCGCCTACGGCAAGAAGCTCGACACGGCGTCCATCGGCACGCAGGGCTACCGCCGGCAGGTGTTCGCCGGCGCCGGCACCGAACTGGTCCTCGCCGTGGTCGGCAAGCAGGTGGTGGCGGCGCTGCTCCCGGCCGGCGCCACCACGCCGCTGCTGCGCCAGACCCTGGGCCTGGACCGCCCGGCGAAGAGCCTGCAGGACGACGGCCGCCTCGCTGCGCTGGCCAAGGACAAGGGCTACGCGAAATGGCTGGTGGGCCAGCTCGACCTCACCCGCGCGCTGCCGCTGATGATCTCCGGCAGCGATCCGCTGATCGCCGCGATCGAAAAGGCGCATGCCGCCGCCGAATCGGCCAAGACCGGCGAACCGGTGGCGAACCTGCTGAAGAGCTCGCCCGCCTGCGGCCCCGAGGCCAGCCGCATCGCCGCGCGGGTGCCGTCGGTGAGTTTCGGCTACACCCGGCTGGACGCCAGGCACCAGGACGGCCGCCTCGACGTGGCGCTGGCCGACGACATCGCCAAGGCCTTCAGCAGCCTCGCGGTGGATCTGCCCGGGCTCGGCAACGGCGGCAACATGGCGCCGTTCGACCTCAGCATCGCGCTGCCGGTGACCGACCTTCGCAAGTTCTGGTCGGCACAGGTCGACGCGGTGGCGGCCAAGCCGTTCACCTGTCCGATGCTGGCCGACCTCAACGACAGCTTTGCCAAGCTGGGCGAGGCACTGCCGAAGACGGCGATCCCCCCGTTCGGCAACCTGCTCGGCCTGCGCATCGCGCTGGACACGCTGGGCGTCGACAAGACCAGTAGCCTGCCGAACTTCACCGGCCGCGTCGTGCTGGGCAGCGGCGACCCGAGCGGCCTGCTCGCCACCGGCCAGATGATGGTGCCCGCGCTGGCCAAGCTGAAGCCCGCCGCCACCGGCGCGCCGGTGGCGCTGCCCCCGGACATGGTCGCCATGCTCGGCGCCCCGGTGTGGCTGGCGACCGGCGACAAGGCGCTGGCACTGGGCATCGGCGCCGGCGAGGACGGCAAGCTCGCCGCCACGTTGCGCGATCCGGCGGGCGGCCCCGGCCAGGTGCTGCGCATGCACCTCTCCGGCACGATGTACCTGGACTGGCTGAAGTACATGGAGATGAAGTCCGACAGTCTTGCCGCCGCCGCCGCCGAGATGAGCAAGAGCGACGAGCCCACGATCGGCGGCAACACCACGCCCGCCGACGAGGCCGCCCAGGCCGCGGCGGACGCCGCCCGCTCCAAGGCGCAGTTCGCCGCGATGGAGGCGCAGGCGCAGCGCGTGGACAGCATCGACGCCGAGATGCACGTGGACGGCAACGGCTTCGTGGTCACCAGCCGTACCACGCTGAAATGACCTGTCGCGTCGCGGCGGCGCGATAGCGCCCGACGCCGCGACGCCGGACGAAGAAGGCGCCCTCGCAGGCGCCTTCTTCGTTTCCGGCCGGCGCCTGGCTCAGCGCTGCAGCAGGCCGCCGCCGAAGTTGTCGCCGCCGCGCGGCTGCTCCACTTCCACGCCCTCCAGTCCCTGCGACAGCGTGTGCGCGTCGCCGCCCTGGGCCAGCTTGATGCGCAGGCGCACCTCGTTCGCGCTGTCGGCGTGGCGCAGCGCGTCCTCGTAGCTGATCTCGCCGGCGTGGTAAAGCTCGACCAGGCTCTGGTCGAACGTCTTCATGCCGAGCAGCGTGGACTCCTTCATCACTTCCTTCAGCTTGTGGATGTCTCCCTGGCGGATGTAGTCCTGCACCAGCGGCGTGCCCAGCAGGATCTCCACCGCCACGCGGCGCGCCTTGCCGTCCGGGGTGGGGATCAGCTGCTGCGCCACCACGCCCTTGAGGTTCAGCGACAGGTCCATGAACAGCTGCTGGCGGCGATCCTCCGGGAAGAAGTGCAGGATGCGATCCATCGCCTGGTTCGCGTTGTTCGCGTGCAGCGTGCACAGGCACAGATGGCCGGTTTCGGCGAAGTTGATCGCGTGCTCCATCGTCTCGCGCGTGCGCACCTCGCCGATCATGATCACGTCGGGCGCCTGGCGCAGGGTGTTCTTCAGCGCGTTGTCCCAGCTGTCGGTGTCGATGCCAAGCTCGCGCTGGGTGATGATGCAGCCCTCGTGCTTGTGCACGTATTCGATCGGGTCCTCGATCGTGATGATGTGGCCGGTCGAATTCTGGTTGCGGTAGCCGATCATCGAGGCCAGCGAGGTGGATTTGCCGGTGCCGGTGCCGCCCACGAAGATGATGATGCCGCGCTTGGTCATCGCCAGCTGCTTGATCACCGGCGGCAGGTTCAGTTCCTCGATGGTGGGGATCTTCGACTCGATCCGGCGCAGCACCATGCCCACGCAGTTGCGCTGGTAGAAGCACGACACGCGGAAGCGGCCCACGCCCTGCGCGGAAATCGCGAACTGGCACTCGTGGGTCTTCTCGAACTCCTCGCGCTGCGAGGGCGTCATCACGTTGAGCACCATGTCGCGCGACTGCTGGATGCTCAGCGGACTCTGCGTGATCGGCACGATGCGCCCCTGCACCTTCATCGACGGCGCCACGCCCGCGGTGATGAACAGGTCCGACGCCTGCTTGTGCACCATCAGCTTGAGGAAGGAGGTGAAGTCGAATTCGCTCATGGCTGCTGCCTGGGAATAAGGGGAAGGGAACGGGAAATGGTGGAAGGCCGAAGCTCGTTACCCGGGAACGTGGAAGACCAACCGGCAAGGCGGGCGGGGTTGCCTGTTCCCCGCGCCCGACTCCCCCGCGTCAGCGGAACAGGTCCTTGTTCTTGGCGTAACCGTACGCCTCCTGGCGCGACACCAGGCCGCGCTTCACCAGGTCCTGCAGGTTCTGGTCCAGCGTCTGCATGCCGTACTGCTGGCCGGTCTGGATGGCGGAATACATCTGCGCCACCTTGTCCTCGCGGATCAGGTTGCGGATCGCCGGGATGCCGACCATGATCTCGTGCGCCGCCAGGCGGCCGCCGCCGGACTTCTTCAGCAGCGACTGCGAGATCACCGCGCGCAGCGATTCGGACAGCATCGAGCGCACCATCGGCTTCTCGCCGGCGGGGAACACGTCGATGATGCGGTCGATGGTCTTGGCCGCCGAGCTGGTATGCACGGTGGCGAACACCAGGTGGCCGGTCTCCGCCGCGGTCAGCGCCAGGCGGATCGTCTCCAGGTCGCGCAACTCGCCGACCAGGATGTAGTCCGGGTCCTCGCGCAGCGCCGAGCGCAGCGCCTCGTTGAAGCCGTGCGTGTCGCGGTGGACCTCGCGCTGGTTGACCAGGCACTTCTGCGAGGTGTGCACGAACTCGATCGGGTCCTCGATCGTGAGCATGTGCCCGTATTCGTTCTTGTTGATGTGGTCGACCATCGCCGCCAGCGTGGTCGACTTGCCCGAGCCGGTGGGACCGGTCACCAGGATCAGGCCCTGCGGCTGCTCGATCAGCTCCTTGAACACGCGCGGGCAGCCGAGGTCCTCCAGCGTGAGCACCTCGGAGGGAATGGTGCGGAACACCGCGCCGGCGCCGCGGTTCTGGGTGAACGCGTTGACGCGGAAGCGCGCCAGGCCGGGGATCTCGAACGAGAAGTCCGTTTCCATGAACTCCTCGTAGTCGCGCCGCTGCTTGTCCGACATGATGTCGTACACCAGCGAATGCACCTGCTTGTGCTCCAGCGGCGGGATGTTGATGCGGCGCACGTCGCCGTCCACGCGGATCATCGGCGGCAGGCCGGCGGAAAGGTGCAAGTCCGAGGCCTTGTTCTTCACCGAGAAGGCAAGCAGTTCGGCGATGTCCATCAGGGGTTCCCCTCAACCGGTCGTCAGGATGCTGTGGCGATGGCTGCAGCGGAAAGGTGACGTGCGGTGCCGCGCGGCGACGCGCGCATGCGGCCCGGCCATCCGGCTCCCCTTGCAGCGGGTCGATACTACTCGCGGCACGGGCCGCGCGGCCAGCCTTCGCGGCGGTTTGCGCACCCGGTCACCAAAGGATGTCCGCGGCGCCCTCCGCACCGGCTTCAGCATGCCTTCCACAGGCGACCACCGGCACGCCGGCAACGCACGACGACGCCGGCTCCGGTAAGGTATGCGGCCGTCTCCCACTGTCCAAGGTTTCCCATGACACGCATCGCCTTCATCGGCGGCGGCAACATGGCCCGCAGCCTGATCGGCGGCCTGCTCGCCACCGGCCAGGCAGCCGCCGACATCCGCGTGGCCGAGCCTCTGGCCGAGGCGCGCGAGCGGCTGGGCCGCGACTTCGGCGTGGCCACCTTCGCCGAGAACCGGCTCGCCGTGGCCGACGCCGAGGTGATCGTACTGGCGGTGAAGCCGCAGATCATGCCCCAGGTGCATGCCGAGCTGCGCCTCGCCCTGCAGGGCCGGCGCCCGCTGCTGATCTCCATCATCGCCGGTGTGCGGCTGGACCAGCTCGAACGCTGGCTGGGCGCGCTGCCGATCGTGCGCTGCATGCCGAACACCCCGGCGCTGATCGGCGCCGGCGCCACCGGCCTGGTCGCGAACGGCCGGGTCAGCCCCGCGCAGAAGGCGCAGGCGCAGCACATCATGGACGCCGCCGGGCTCACCCGCTGGATCGACGACGAGGCGCTGATGGACACCGTCACCGCGCTCTCCGGCTCCGGCCCGGCCTACTTCTTCGCCCTGGTCGAAGCGCTGGAGGACGCCGCCGTTGCGCAGGGCCTGCCGCGCGACACCGCCCGCGCGCTGGCGGCGCAGACCTGCCTCGGCGCCGGCCGCATGCTCACCGAGAGCGGCGAGGACCCCGCCGAGCTGCGCCGCCGCGTCACCTCGCCCAACGGCACCACCCAGGCCGCACTGGAAAGCTTCGCTGCGGATGGCCTGTCCCGCATCGCCGCGCGCGCCGTCGCCGCCGCCACCCGCCGCGGCGCCGAACTCGCCGCGGCGCTGGACCGGGAGATCCAGTCGTGAGCTACCTTCTCAACGCCATCGCGCTGCTGGTCGAGCTGGCCTTCGACGCCGTCGCCACCCTGTTCCTGTTGCGCCTCGCCGCCGAAGCCTGCCGTGCCGATTTCCACAACCCGCTCAGCCAGTTCATCTACCGCACCACCAACCCGGTGCTGGCGCCGATCCGCCGCGTGCTGCCTAACTGGCGCCGCCTCAACCTCGCCGCGCTGCTGGTGGCCTGGCTGGCGATGCTGCTGAAGCGGTTGGCGCTGTTTGCCCTGATGGGGCTGGTGCCGCATGCTGCCGGCCTGGTAGTGCTGTCGCTGGCCGAACTGCTCGACTTCGCGCTGCTGTTCTACCTGGTGCTGGTGTTCGGCTGGTCGCTGCTCAGCATGTTCGTTCCCGACCAGCGCCAGCCGCTGCAGCGGCTGCTCGGTGTCATCGTCGACCCGCTGATGCGGCCGCTGCGCGGGCGGCTGGTCATCGGCATGATCGACTTCTCCCCTACCGTGGTGATCGTGGGATTGCTGCTCGCGCGGATCCTGGTGGCGGCGCCGCTGCTGGACTTCGGGATGCAGCTGGCGGTGGTGGGCTGACGCCCACGCTTTCTCTCCTCGCCCGCGCAGCGCTTTTCTCCCCTCGCCCGCTTGCGGGAGAGGGGTTGGGGGAGGGGGGGTTCTTGCTCTGCTCTCGCCAGTTTCAAAGCGGTTTCGAGCAAGCAACGAAGCAGTTTCGTGCGCCTGCCGGCGCCCAAGCTACTTCTCTTTTGCTTGTCCAAAAGAGAAGTAGCCAAGAGAAAACGACACCCCGCGGCGCCGCTTTCCGCCCATCCATGGACGGAAAGTCCGTGAGCCGTGGCCGGGCTTTTCGGCCGGGCTTCCTGCCCGGTCGAAAAAGCATCGCCCTCCATGGCGATGCCCGCTGCGCGGCCTGATCGCCCCGCCTCACCGCCGCCGAGGGGCCCCGGAAAAGCAGCGCGCATCCTGCGCGCACTGTTCGAAAAGCCGGATCAAAAGCGCGACTCGCTGCGCCATGCCACACCCCGGCGTGTCCGAAGCCGACATCTCGCGTGGCCCCCGAATCGCTAGCCCGAGACGTGTCCCCAAAAAGACTGATCCAACTCAGGCAGCAACTTGACGCCACCCGCGGCCACATCACAGCATGCCGCGCAACACCCCAATTCCAGGGCCTGAATCTAGCTCAGCCACAATGATTGCCTCAGCGCGGTTGGGAGCCTGGATAGACGCCATCGCCAGCGCCACGTCGCTTGCAATGGCGGCATGGCTGTATCGAGCCTCAAGGATCGCCGTGGACGAAACCGTGGCTCGCTATGGGCACAACGTCGACTCCGGTGTGTACGAGATCCTCGCAGCGAACCGGTACTTTCTTCCGGTCTTCGCAATACTCGGTTTCGCTGCGTCCGCCATGTTCTTGGGCTGGGCTTGGCGCTGGCTTATTCACTGGCTCGCATGGCTGCTCGTACTGACTCCAATCGTTTGGCTCATGGCATCCGAAATATTTCCAGTCATGGCCTAGCAACTCATTCCAGCGGGCGCTCGCCGGCGGCTCACTCCGCTAAATTCAGGCATCAATTCCATCATCGAAGCCCTGCGTGCAGTGCTCTCGCAGCCGCGCAGCGGCTGCGTCCGAGTGCGCGCTGGGAGCGCGCTGCTTTGCCCGGGGCCCCTATGGCGCGGCGGGTGGGTGGAGGGAAGTCCGCGGGACGGCCCGCATGGATGCGGGCCAGTTTTTCGCCGGCATACGGAGGTGCCGTCGAAAAACCCCGGAACCCGCCCGCGCACCCGGAGCCCATGGATGGGCGCAGGGCGCGCCATCGGGGTGTCGTTTCCTCTTGGTTACTTCTCCTTTGGACAAGCAAAGGAGAAGTAACTCGGGCCGAGGCAGCGGCTCGAAACCGCTTTGAAACTTGCGAGACGAGTAGGAAGAGCCCCTCTCCCTCAACCTCTCTCCCGCAGGCGGGCGAGGGGACAACAAGCACAACGCCGCAGCGCACGTCGAATCAACGACCGCGCCAGCGCCGCGCGCTCAATGCCCCAACACCGTCACCGTGACCCTCCGCTGGTGCGGGTCGCGGCGGTGCTCCCACAGGAACAGGCCCTGCCAGGTGCCGAGCTGCGGCTTGCCGCCGTGCACCGGCACCACGAGGCTCACGCCGGTGAGCACGGAGCGCACGTGTGCAGGCATGTCGTCGGGTCCTTCGGCGTCGTGCCCGAAGATCGCGTCGCCATCGGGCACGGCGCGGGCCAACCAGCGCTCGAGATCCTCGCGCACCGCGGGATCGGCGTTCTCGCTGAGCAGCAGCGAGCAGCTGGTGTGTGCGGTGAACACGTGGGCGATGCCGACGTGCACGCCGCTGGCGGCCACCACGTCGGCGACCTGGTCGGTGATCTCGGTGAAGCCGCGGCCGCGCGTATGCACCGTGAAGCCGTGTTGTCCGGCGTGGTCGGCGGGCACGGAACGGCTCATGGCGCGGATCTCCCTAGAGCCTGCCCAACGTCTCCGCATGCCCCGCGCCGGAAGCTGTTTGCGCGCAGGCCAAGGGAGAACGAGGGAGTGGACGTCCGTCCACGACCGGGTGATGACGCAGGCAGGCGGGCAAACAGACCCGGCCCTTCGGGTTGCCTTGCCGTGGCCGCCATGCGGCAGCGCGCGGCTTGACCTGCCAGCCGGGCAGGCGCCGCACCACGCGCCACCGCATGACGACCACAGCAAGGCAACGCGGGCTATGCGGAGGCATTGGGCAGGCTCTCACGGATACAGCAGGCGATGGGTCCAGGTCTGGCCGTGCCGGCTCCAGCGCACGCGCTCGTGCATGCGGAACTCGACGGCGTACCAGAACTCGACCATGTCCGGCTCGACCAGGTAGCCCCCCCAGTGCGGCGGGCGCGGCACCTCGCGGCCTTCGAACTCGCGCTCGTAGCGCGCCACGCGCTCGTCGAAGCTGTGCCGCTCGGGCAGGGTCTGCGACTGCAGCGAGGCCCACGCGCCGATCTGGCTGCCGCGCGGCCGGGTAGCGAAGTAGGCGTCGGATTCCTCCGCCTGCAGCTTGCGCGCCACACCCTCCACGCGCACCTGCACGCCCAGACGCAGCTGCTTCCAGTGGAAGCACAGCGCCACCTGCGGGTGCGCCGCCAGCTGGCTGCCCTTGTCGCTGTCGTAGTTGGTGTGGAAGCGCAGGCCGCGCTCGTCCACGCCCTTGAGCAGCACGATGCGCGAGGCCACGCGGCCGTCGGCATCGACGCTGGCCAGGTTCATCGCCGTAGGCTCGGGGTCGCCGGAGGCCTTCGCCTCCTCCAGCAATTGCCGGAAAGTCTGCAGAATCTCGGGGCTCAGCATGGCTTTGAAACTTTTCCCTTGAATCGTGGCGCACTCGCGCCATCATGACGCGGATGAAACCGGCCCATCTTAACCCAATCCCCCATCCCGCCCGCGTCCATGGCCGGCTGCGCCCGCCCGAAGCGGAAGGCTGCCGATGAGCACGCCCAAGCCGCATGCCGTCGCGCCGAACGCCTCGCTGGCGGGCCACCTGCTGGACCAGTACGCGGGGCGCATCGCCCGCTCGCGCCGCCCCTACATCATCGGCCTGTCCGGCCTGCAGGGCAGCGGCAAGAGCACGCTGGCGCGCGAGATGAAGGCGCAGGCCGAGGCGCGCGGCTGGCCCACCGAGGTGCTGTCGCTGGACGATTTCTACTACTCGCGCGCCGACCGCGAGCAGATGGCGCAGCAGATCCACCCGCTGCTGCGCACCCGCGGCGTGCCGGGCACGCACGAGATCGAGCTGCTGCTCTCGGTGCTGGCCGCGCTGCCGCAGGCGTCGGAAAAACTGCCGGTGTCCTGGCCACGCTTCGACAAGGGCCGCGACACGCGGATGCAGCCTTCGCGCTGGCCGCGCGTCACCCGCCCGCCGCGGCTGGTGATCGTGGAGGGCTGGGCGCTGGGCATCCGGCCGCAGTCGCAGGCTGCGCTGGACGAGCCGGTGAACCGGCTGGAACGCGAGGAGGACGCCGACGGCGGCTGGCGCCACTGGGTCAACAAGCAGCTGCGCGGCTACCAGCCGCTGTGGCGCAAGTTCGACGCGCTGATCGTGCTGCAGGCGCCGAACTGGGACGTGGTGCGCCGATGGCGCGGCGAAACCGAACAGGAACTGCTGGCGCGACGCGCTCCGCTGGCGATGGACGCCGCCACCATGGAGCGCTTCCTTCAACACTTCGAACGGCTCAGCCGCCACGCGCTGGCCACCCTGCCCGCGCTTGCCGACAGCTGCGTGGAGTACGACGACGAACGCCACATGACCGGGCTCACGCACGCGTGAGCCCGGCGGCGGCGCACCGTCAGGCCACCGGCTCCACCTGCACCGCGGTACCGTAGGACAGCACCTCGGTGACCCCCTCGGCCACGTCGTTGGCGTCATAGCGCATCGCGACCACCGCGTTCGCGCCCATCGCAGCGGCGTGCTGCAGCATCAGCTCGAACGCCTCCTCGCGCGCCTTCTCGCACAGCTCGGTGTAGATCGTGATGTTGCCGCCCACCAGGGTCTGCAGCGCAGCACCGAGGTTGCCCACCACGCTGCGCGAGCGCACCGTGATGCCACGCACGATGCCGAACGCGCGTACCACGCGATAGCCGTGCAGGTCGTTGCCGGTGGTGACCATGACGTGCGGGATCGGGAAACTGGCCATGCATGTTCTCCTCGGTGGAAAGGCGGACCGCCCAAGTATCTTGCAGATCGTCGAGGAAGTTGCCCTCCCGCATCTTCTCGGCTCAACGAACCCGCTGCACACCCGGACCCGCTTCCGCCGATTCAATGGCTTGCCCCATCGAATCGCGGGCAGTCCGTCCAGGGACTGCGCCATCAGGCCGATTCAGGTCAGTCTGACAGCAAGGCCGCACAGCCGTCGCGTGCATCGGGCCATTGCGGTACCCAGCCGCTCGCCCGCAGGCGCGCGTTGCGCAGCCGCTTGCTGCCCACGCCGGCGGGTGCCGGGCCTTCGGCGGGCAGTGGCGCGTCGACCAGCTGGGCGATGAAGTCGTACAACTCGTCCAGCGGCAACGGGGTGTCGTCCACGCCCACGTACAGCGGCAACGGGGCGGGCAGGCGCAAAAGATGCACGACCGCCGCCGCCGCGTCGTCGACGTGGATACGGTTGGCCCAATGCGGCGTCAAGCGCGGCACGCGTGCGGTGCCGGCGCGCAGGCGCTCAACCAGCTGCAGCCGCCCCGGCCCGTACAGGCCGGCGAGGCGCAGCACGGTCGACGGCACCGGCTGCGCGGCCAGCCATTGCTCGGCTTCCAGCAACAGCGCTCCGTTGAAGCCGAGCGGCGCGGGCGGCGTGTCTTCGTCCACCCAATCGCCGTCATGTTCGCCGTACACGGCGCTGGAGGACACCAGCAGCACCTGCTGCAGCGCACTGGCGTCCAGTGCCTCCAGCAGCTGGCGCAGGCCTTCCACGAACAGCGCGCGATACGCTGCCTTGTCCCTCGCGTCCGGCGCGGGCAGGTACGCCACCCGGGTGATGCCCGTCGGCAGGCTGCCCAGGCTGTGCGGCGCGGTGAGGTCGGCGCCCAGCCAGCGCAGGCCGGGCACGTCCTCCGGCGGTGGCCGCCGGCGCAGCGCCCACACCTCGTCGCCCTGCGCAAGCAGGCGCCCAGCCACCCTCAAGCCCAGATCGCCGCAACCGGCCAGCAAGATTCGTTCAGCCATCCAAACACCTGTAAAGTGACGGCATGAATCCGTCGCGCAACCTGTTCCTGATCGGTCCGACCGGCGCCGGCAAGACGTCGGTCGGCCGCCGCCTCGCCGCCCATTATGGCCTCTCGTTCGTCGATCTCGATCGCGAGATCGAACATCGCACCGGCACCGACGTGGCCACCGTGTTCGAGCTCGAGGGCGAGGCCGGCTTCCGCCAGCGCGAGAGCGCGCTGCTGGACGAGTTCAGCGCGGGCGATGGCGTGCTGCTGGCCACCGGCGCCGGCGCCGTGCTCGATCCGCGCAACCGCGCGCTGCTGGCGGCGCGTGGCTACGTGCTGTGGCTGCAGGCCGACCTCGAGCAGCAGTTGCAGCGGCTGGCGCGCGACACCCAGCGGCCGCTGCTGGCCGGCGCCGACCGCCGCGCGCGGCTGGAGGTGATGGCCGCGGCGCGCGAACCGCTGTACCGCGAGACTGCCGACCTCGCGCTGCCCGCCACCCACGGCATCACCGCCATCTGCACGCAGGCCATCGCACTGATCGACCGCCACTGGCAGCGCCTCCCCCTCCCCCTCCCCACGCCCTCGCCCGCTGCATGAACGCAAGCCAGCCCATCACCATCGACGTCACCCTCGGCGCACGCAGCTATCCGGTCTGGATCGGCCGCGGCCTGCTCGGCGACAGCCCCCGCTGGCGCGCCATGCTGCGCGGCCGCCACGCCCTGGTGGTGAGCAACACCACGGTGGCACCGCTCCATCTCGAACGTGTGACAAGAGGGCTGGAAGGCCTCGCATGGTCCAGCTTCCTGCTCGACGACGGCGAGGCGCACAAGAGCTTCGCCAACGTGGAGCGCGTGCTGGAAGCGCTGGCGAAACTCGGCGCCACCCGCGATGCCTGCGTGATCGCGCTGGGCGGCGGCGTGGTGGGCGACCTTGCCGGTTTCGCGGCGGCATGCTGGATGCGCGGCATCGACTTCATCCAGATGCCCACCACCCTGCTGGCGATGGTGGATTCGTCCGTCGGCGGCAAGACCGGCGTGAACCTGCCCGCCGGCAAGAATCTCGTTGGCGCCTTCCACCAGCCGCGCGCGGTGGTGGCCGACATCGACACGCTGGCCACCTTGCCCGGGCGCGAATACCGCGCCGGCCTCGCCGAGGTCGTCAAGGGTGCTGCCATCGGCGATGAACCGTTCTTCGCCTGGCTGGAAGGCCACGCCGACGCACTGGCCGCACGCGACGGCGACGCCGTGGTCGAGGCCATCGCGCGCAAGGTGCGCTACAAGGCGGGCGTGGTGGCGCGCGACGAAACCGAACAGGGCGAACGCGCCCTGCTCAACCTCGGCCACACCTTCGGTCACGCGCTGGAAACCGCCGGCCATTACGCCACCCTGCTGCACGGCGAGGGCGTGGCGGTCGGCATGCTGCTCGCGGCAAAACTCTCCGAGCGCCTGGGCATGGGCGCCGCCGCCGACACCGCGCGCCTGCAGCGCCTGCTGGAAAGGCTTGGTCTCCCCGTGGCGGTCCCACCCGGCATGGATGCGCAGCAACTGCTGGCGCTGATGCGACTGGACAAGAAGAACGCCGCCGGCAGCCTGCGGCTGATCCTGTGGCGCGGCATCGGCAAGGCCGAGATCGTGGGCGGGGTGGCCGAGGAAGACGTGCTGGCCGTGCTGCAGGACGCCATCGCCCGCCGATAGGAGTCACGCGGCACGTTCGCCGCGACGTTCGCGCGCAGGGCGCGCTCCTACAAAGCCGTGGCGGCACCTAATAAACTGTGCGCACCGGCGATAGGCCGGCTCACGCCCGACGCCACGCCTGCCATGCGCCTCTACCTGCAAAACCTGCCCGGCAGCGCCGAGCCGCCACGCTACGTCCAGATCGTGCTGGAACAGGATCTGCTCGGCGGCTGGACGCTGTACCGCGAGACGGGCCAGCAGGGCGGCAAGGCCACGCTGCGCCGCGAGCAATTCCTGGAGCGCGACGCGGCGATCAACGCGTTCGAGAAAGCACGCGACGCCCAGCTGAAGCGTGGCTACCGCGTGATGTTCGCGCAGGGCCTGGAAGGCCCCTATGGACGCTGAGATGAACGCACCGCTGAAGAACGACCGTTTCCTGCGCGCGCTGCGGCGCGAGAGCGTCGACACCACGCCGGTCTGGTTGATGCGCCAGGCCGGCCGCTACCTGCCCGAGTACCGCGCCACCCGCGAGCGCGCCGGCAGCTTCATGGACCTGGCGCAGCATCCCGAGTTCGCCTGCGAGGTGACGCTGCAGCCGCTGGACCGCTTCGCGCTCGACGCGGCGATCCTGTTCTCCGACATCCTCACCATCCCCGACGCGATGGGCCTGGGCCTGTCGTTCGCCCACGGCGAGGGTCCGCAGTTCGCGCGCCCCGTGCGCAGCGCCGCCGACATCGCGAAACTCGCCGTGCCCGACATGGACGGCGAGCTGCGCTACGTGACGGACGCGGTGCGGCTGATCCGCCGGGAACTGGCCGGTCGCGTGCCGCTGATCGGCTTCGCCGGCAGCCCGTGGACGCTGGCCTGCTACATGGTCGAAGGCAGCGGCTCGCGCGATTTCGCGCGGCTGAAGGCGCTGTGCTGGAACGAGCCGGCGCTGGCTCACCGGCTGCTCGACGTGCTGGCACGCAGCGTGGCCGCATACCTCGCGGCGCAGGCCGCGGCCGGCGCGCAGGCGCTGATGATCTTCGACACCTGGGGTGGCCTGCTCGGCCCGGCGCCATTCCGCGAATTCTCGCTGCGCTACATGGCGCAGATCGTGGCGGCGCTGAAAGCCGACCCGCACGCCCGCGAGCTGCCGGTGATCCTGTTCTCCAAGGGCGCCGGCGCGCATCTCGCGGGGATGGCCGAGTCCGGCTGCGCCGCGCTCGGCGTGGACTGGACGATCGACCTCGCCGACGCCCGCCGCGCGGTGGCCGGCAAGGTGGCGCTGCAGGGCAACCTCGACCCCGCGATCCTGCGCGCCAACCCCGCGGTGATCCGCCGCGAAGTCCGCGCGGTGATGGACAGCTACGGCAACCACCCCGGCCACGTGTTCAACCTCGGCCACGGCGTCACGCCGGAAACCGACCCCGAACACGTGCGCGTGCTGGTGGACGAGGTGCACACATACGGGCAGGTGTTGCGCGGCGCCCCGGCCTGATCACCGTGGCGGCCGGCGACAGGACATCATCGGAGCCTGCATGAAGATCACGACGGTCGCCTTGCTCGGCTGGTGCATCTGCGCAAGTTTCGCCGCCCCGGCGCAAACCGATCTCCCCGGCGTCAAGGTCACCGCGCCGCCGTTCTCGTCGCAGCACGGCGGTTACCTGATTTCCGGAGACTTCAGGGTCGACCCGCGCATGCCGTGGGTGGTGTTCCCCGCGCAGGCGCTGGTGAAGGGCGACATTCTCGACATCGAGCCGATGTCCCTGCAGGACGACGAATACCTGGTGCTGCAGGAGTGCGCGTCGGCCGATTGCCGCGAAGCCAGCATCGTGCGCTTCTGGAGCGCGGACAACATCGGCGGCAACGACGCGCGCTACAACCGCGTGCGGATCACGCATGAGAACAAGTACTTCATCTGGCTGAAGCGCCTGCCGGAAATCTCAGGCCAGAGCTGCGGCCAAGGCTGGCTCAAGTTCAGCAACGACACCACCCGGTGCGGCAGCCACTTCACCACCTTCCGGCAGATCAGCCCGCCACTGACCCTGATTCCGGAAGGCGACCTGGCAGCGTTCCACCGGCAGGCGCTGCAGAAGGCCATCGAGAGCGCCCCCGTCCGGGTCATGCGGCAAACGCACGATGGCTCCACCTACGTGGTGAGGTACGAGGGCGGCAGCGTCGCGCGCATCCAGCGCATGCACGCCACCCGCGGGTCCCCGCAGGACCGGCGATGACCGCCCGTCTGCCGGCGCCGACCCGCTGACGCAGCTGCCCGTGCCTGCGCAGGAGATACCTGAGTGCGAGCGCGGGTGCGGCGGCGACCGAGCGGAGCACGGCCATATCGCTTCTTTGGTACGGCGCGCCGAAAACCCGGGCAACCTGCGCTGACACCAGCTAGCCGCACGACCCGCAGCAGGTGCTGCCGCCGCTGATGTGCACGGGCTGCTCCAGCAGGCGCGCGCCGCAACCCAGACCCTGCAGCTTGTCCAGCACCTGCGCCGCAGCGGCACTGGTGAGCACCTCCAGCCGACCGTGCGCGGCGTCCAGCGTGACCGTGGCATGGGCATCGAGCGTGCGCATCGCGGCGGCGATGGTGGCCGCGTCGTTGTGGCAGGTGGAGAGTTCGAACTGCATCGGGGCACCTTGTGGAAGATGCCGGCACGCGCCGGCGCGCCATGATGCAGAGCACCGGCCCGCCCGCCCATGATCCAGGTCAACCGGCGCGACGACCCGGAACCTGCGGGCGACCGTGCATACCGTTGGGTTTTCCGCCGACGTTTCCGGCGCATGTCCGCGCGCGCCATCGCCAGTCGGCCGCAGCGGGGCCGGGAGGCCGAGGTCCACCGCGCTCAGCGCACGTGCACCCAGTGCACATGGATGTTGTTGGCGCGGTCCTCGGCGCGGAAGCCTTCGCGCCCGTCCATCACGATGCCCCAGCTCGAACGCATCGCGCCGGCCTGGATGCGGTCCACGCGCACGTGCTCCCCCTTGGGGATGGCGAAGCGCGTCTCGACCACCATCACGCCTTCGCGCTCGTAGACCAGGGTGGCGAGCCTCCCCACACCGGCGCCCCAGCCGACGTGCAGTTCGCACGCCACGGGCGTGTACACGCCGCGGTTGTCCAGGCTCCAGCCTTCGGTCCGGTTGAGCAGCAGTTGGAGCTCGGGGTTGTTCCAGTCCACGCTGTTGCCGGATGGCGGTTTGTCGTAACGGCTCATGTTCATGCTGGCTCTTTGGCCGGACACCGGCTTCGCCAGGTGTCCCGCGCCCGCAGGCTTGCGCGCGCTTTCATGGGTACCTGCAACGGTACCGGCACGGGGATGAAATTCATGCGACGCCATGGCGGGGGTATCGGCGGGACCACCCGGGGCTTGAGGCGGCGTGGACAGCAGGCGTTCAGTCGCGCCCGGTCTCCCAGGCCTCCGACGGCGCCCGGCGGTTCGCCCCGGCGGATGGCGCGACGCCGCAGCCGTGCCGCGTCCCGCCCGGCAGCATCGCCCGCAGCCGGCGCTCGCACGGCGTGGACAGCAGGCGCTCCACTGCCGTTCCGAGCAGCCAGCACAACCCCAGTGCCGGCAGGTACCACAGCCAGCCGAGTGCCGGGCCGCCGCCCAACGCACGGTACGCGCGCACCAGCGCGAACACCACGAACATGTGGGTGAGATAGATCTCGTAGCTGAGGCGCCCCCACGAGCGCAGCCAGCCGAAACCGCGCAGCGGCCGCATCGTGCCGCCGTCGGCGCGCCAGCGGCAGCACAGCAGCAGGCACAGCGCGGACAGCGTGAGCACCAGCATGTAGCCGTCGCGCAGCCAATGCCACAGCGCGCCGCCGTCCAGCAGCACCGCGCCCAGGCCCAGCGCTCCCAGCCAGCCCAGCATCGCGACCGTGCGTCCCGGTGGGCGGCAGGCATTGGCCAGCAGCGCGCCCAGCACGCCGGTGGCGATCGCCGCCATGCCCGGCAGGTAGGCTTTCTCCAGCCAGATCTCGTTGCCGTGCAGCGCCGCGCGCGCCCACGGCAGCGACAGCGCCAGCAGCACCAGCGGCGGCACCAGCAACGCGCGCCGGCGCAGCAGCAGGCAGGCCAGCGGGAAGCCGAGGTAGAACGCCTCCTCGATCGACAGCGACCACAGTACGTCCCACGAGCCCGGCAGGTAGCCGGTCTGTCCCTCGTACCAGTTCAGGTGCAGGCCAAGCGCGGCAAGCAGGGCGCGCGGAAGCGACTGGCCGGCGCGATGGATCACGTAGTCCCGCGCGCCGAGCAGGTGCAACGCGCCCAGCACCGCGAGCAATGCCAGCAGGCACGGCACGATGCGCGCGAAGCGCCGCGCGTAGAACGCGCGCGCGTCGATCGCCGCGAGGCTGCCCCAGCGCCGCAGCGCATTGCCGGCGATCAGGAAGCCGGAGATCACGAAGAACACGTACACGGCCTCGTAGCCGTTCCAGTTCAGGCCGCGCAGCAGCCAAGCCGGCAGCACGCCGGCCAGCGCCGTCTTGCCGAGCGGGATGCGCAGACCGAGGTGGTTGAACACCACCAGCACGATCGCCAGGCCGCGCAGCAGGTCGATGCCGGGGTTGCGCGCGCCCGCATCGCCCGTCGCCATGGATGCAACCGTCTCGCGCATGCAGCCCGCCCCGTCGTGTCGAGTCGCGATGGTGACGGCCGGGCTTGTGGCAGGCAAGCGCGACGGCCGGGCCGTGCGTCAACCCGGCGGCTCGGCCGTCCAGCGCGCCGCCGCGAAATCGATGAAGGCGCGCGTGCGCGCAGGCAGCTGCTTGCCCGGCGGCCACACGACGTGCAGCGGCAGGCCCGGCAGTTGCCAGTCGTCCAGCACGGTTTCCAGCCGTCCCTGGTCGAGCAGCGCCCGCACCTGCCACAACGCCGCGGTGGCGATGCCGAGGCCTGCCACGGCTGCCGCGTTGCAGGCGGCGGCGTTGTCCGTGCGAAAGCGTCCAAGCACGTCCACCGTCTGCCGGCGACTGCCGCGGCGGTACTCCAGGCGCTGCCTGGCACCGTCGCAACGACGCACGATGAAATGGTGCCGACGCAGTTCCGCCGGCGTGCGCGGCCTGCCGTGCCGCGCGAAATAACCCGGCGCGCCGACGGTGAGCATGCGCAGCGTGGCCAGCTGGCGCGCATGCAGCCGGCTGGGCGCCAGCTCACCCAGCCGCACGGCCACGTCGAGCTTCTCGCGCTGCAGGTCGACGTGCTGGTCCGCCACCAGCAGTTCCACCGCCACGTCGGGATAGCGCTCCATGAAGGCAGCCACCAGCGGCACCAGGTAGGGCGCACTGAACTGGGTGGAGCCGCCGATGCGCAGCGTGCCGTCGATGCGCGCACCGTGTTCGGCCAGTTCGGAGCGGGCGAAGTCGATGTCGGCCAGCGCGACCTTGATCCGCGCATGGAAGGCCAGCCCCGCCGCGGTGGGCTGCGCGCGACGCGTGGTGCGCTGGATCAGCTCCACACCAAGCTCCTGCTCCAGCGACTGCAGCGAACGGCTCACCGCCTGCAGCGAACGGTGCAGATGTCGCCCCGCCGCGGTGAGGTTGCCCTGCTCCACGATCGCGACGAAGACGCGGTAGTCGTCCAGGCTGGCCACGGCGTTCTCCCGTAAATCGTGATAGTCCATCCATGATAATGGCTATTCTCCCGAACCGGACCGGGACGAAGAATGGCGGTCGTCACTCCCCACCCAAGCCGGAGAAGCCCCATGTCCACACCCTTCCCCACCGCCATCGACGGCGACGAAGCCGGCCTCGACCCCGCCTCGCCGCTGGCCGCGCTGAGCGCTTTCTACCGCGCCTTCAACACGCGCGACATCGAGGCGATGGCGCGCAACTGGCACGACGACGACGACGCCTCGATGAGCAACCCGCTGGGCGGCATCGCGCGCGGCTGGCCGGCGATCCGCGCGGTGTACCGGCGCATCTTCGAAGGCCCGGCGCGGGTGCACGTGGCATTCCACGATTACACGCTGCATGTCGCCGGCGACCTGTTCTACGCCGTGGGCCGCGAGCGCGGCTCACTGGAACGCGAGGGCCTGCGGCTGGAGCCGGCCATCCGCACCAGCCGGCTGTTCCGCCGCATCGACGGCGCCTGGCGGCAGGTGCATCACCACGGCTCGTTCGACGACCCGGCCCTGCTCGCCGCCTACCAGGAGGCCGTGCGATGAGTGCGATGGACGCTGCCGCCGCGCCGGTTGCGCGGGCACCGGTGCTGCTGTTTGCGCTGGCGACCGCGGTGATCGTGCAGGGGCTCTACGTGGCGCAGCCGCTGGTGGGCGCCATCGCCGCTTCGCTGGGGTTGGCGCCTGCCATGATCAGCCTGGTGTCCACGCTGGCGATGCTCGGCTACGCGTTGGGCCTGTTCCTGCTGGTGCCGCTCTCCGACCTGGTGGAAAGCCGCCGCCTGGTGCTGCTCACGCTTTCGGCCAATGCGCTGGCGCTGCTGGTGGCTGCGCTGCCGATCCCCGCCACCGCCTTCCTCGCCGCCAGCCTGCTGGCCGGCCTCACCGCCGCGGTGATCCAGATGCTCATCCCCATGGCGGCGGCGATGACGGCGGAAGCGCAGCGCGGCCGCGTGATCGGCAACATCACCAGCGGGCTGATGCTCGGCATCATGCTGGCGCGCCCATTGGCCAGCGTGATCGGCGGATGGGGGGGCTGGCGCACCAGCTACCTGGCGCTGGCTGCGGCCATCGCGGCGCTGACGCTGATGCTGGGCCGCTCGATGCCGCGCCTGCCGCCGCTGCAGCGCGCGAGCTATCCGGCGCTGCTGGCCTCGATGGTGCGGCTGTGGCGCGAGGAGGCACTGCTGCGCCGGCGCGCCATTCCGGCGGCGCTCTGCTTCGGCGCGTTCAGCGCGTTCTGGGCGCTGGTGGCGTTGCGGCTGGCGGCGGCGCCGTTCCACCTTGGTGCCGACGGTATCGCGCTGTTCGCGCTGGCCGGCGTGAGCGGCGCGGTGAGCGCACCGCTGGCCGGACGGCTGGGCGATGCCGGCAGGACGCGCGGCGCAAAGCGCGTGTTCCACGTCTGTGTCGTGCTGGCCGCGGCGCTGGCATGGCTGGGCGGCGAGACGCACGACGCGCCGTGGGGGCTGGGACTGCTGGTGGCGGCCGCGATCCTGCTGGACGCCGGCACCATCGGCGATCTGACCCTCGGGCGCCGCGAGGTGAACCTGATCCGCCCGGAAGCGCGCGGCCGCATCAACGGCGTCTACACCGGCGTGTTCTTCCTCGGCGGCGCGGCCGGCTCGGCCGTGGCTGGCCTGGCCTGGGCCCGTGCCGGCTGGCCGGGCGCCTGCCTGGTGGTACTGGGTTTCGCGCTGGCGGCGCTGGCCTACGGGATGCGCGACGGCGAAGCTGCTGCTATTCGTCCGCCACGTCCATGTCCGGAAACAGCACCCCGGTGTAGCCGAACTTGCTGAAGTCGGTGATGCGCGACGGGTAGAGCCGGCCGATCAGGTGGTCGCATTCGTGCTGCACCACGCGGGCATGGAAGCCCTCGGCGCGGCGATCGATCGCGCCCCCCTTGGGATCGATGCCCTGGTAGCGGATCAGGCTGTAGCGGTTCACCGCGCCACGCAGGCCGGGCACGGAGAGGCAGCCCTCCCAGCCCTCCTCCATGTCCTGCGACAGCGGGGTGATGACGGGGTTGAGCAGGATGGTGCGCGGGACTTCGGGCGCATCGGGATAGCGCTCGGAATGCTCGAAGCCGAAGATCACCAGTTGCAGGTCCACGCCGATCTGCGGCGCGGCCAGGCCCACGCCGCCGGCCTCCTGCATGGTGTCGAACATGTCGGCGATCAGCGCGTCCAGCTCCGCGCTGCCGACCATCGCGTCGGGCACCGGCGGCGCCACGCGCAGCAGGCGCGGGTCGCCCATCTTCAGGATCTCGCGGATCATCGCTGCCTCACCCGGCTTGCCATGGTTCCCCGACTTTAGCCGAGCCTGCATGACGCTGGCGTGCCGATGCGTGAACGCGCCCGCGCGGCGCGGGCCCGACATACGACCAAAGGCTAAGACCGCCGGCATTGACCCCCACGGCGCCCGGCGAGACCCTTGCATGGACTTTCCGGGAGAGACTCCATGCACAGCGCAACCGTCAAACCCAGCCCGGCGGCGAAGATCCTCTGGGTCGCGATCGCCATCGTGGGCGCCTGGTGCCTCGGCGTGGTGGCCCTGCGCCGTGGCGAGCCGATCAACGCGATCTGGCTGGTCGCCGCGGCGATCGCGGTGTTCGTGATCGGCTACCGCTTCTACGGCAAGTTTGTCGAACAGTCGGTGCTGCGGCTGGACCCGACGCGCGCGCCGCCCTCGGTGCTGCGCAACGACGGCCTGGACTACGTGCCCACCGACAAGTGGGTGGTGTTCGGCCATCACTTCGCGGCGATCGCCGGTGCCGGCCCGCTGGTCGGCCCGGTGCTGGCGGCGCAGATGGGCTACCTGCCCGGCACCATGTGGATCCTGTTCGGCGTGGTGTTCGCCGGCGCGGTGCAGGACTTCATGATCCTCGGTCTCTCGCTGCGCCGCGACGGCCGCTCGCTGGGCCACATGCTGCGCGAGGAACTGGGCCCGGCGCCCGGCATCGTGGCGATGTTCGGCGTGCTGGTGCTGATGATGATCGTGCTCGCGGTGCTGGCGCTGGTGGTGGTGAAGGCGCTCACGCACAGTCCGTGGGGCACGTTCACCGTGGCGATGACGATCCCGATCGCGCTGCTGATGGGCGCCTACCTGCGCTGGTTCCGCCCGGGCCGCATCCTCGAGGTCTCGCTGATCGGCCTGGTGCTGTTGCTGCTGGCGATCTGGGCCGGCAAGTTCGTGGCCGATTCGGCCACGCTGGCGCCGGTGTTCGACCTCGACGCCAAGGCGCTGGCCTGGTGGCTGATCGGCTACGGCTTCTGCGCCTCGGTGCTGCCGGTGTGGCTGCTGCTGGCGCCGCGCGACTACCTCTCCACCTTCCTCAAGATCGGCACCATCGCGCTGCTGGCGCTGGCGATCTTCCTCGCCGCGCCGATGCTGCAGATGCCGGCGGTGACAAAGTTCATCGATGGCACCGGTCCGGTGTTCGCCGGCAACCTGTTCCCGTTCCTGTTCATCACCATCGCCTGCGGCGCGGTGTCGGGCTGGCACTCGATCATCGCCTCGGGCACCACGCCCAAGCTGCTGGCGAACGAGGGCCAGGCACGCATGGTCGGCTACGGCGGCATGCTGATGGAGGCCTTCGTGGCGATCATGGCGATGGTGGCGGCGGTCTCGCTGCACCCGGGCGTGTACTTCGCGATGAATGCGCCGGGCGCGATCATCGGCACCACGGTGGAGCACGCGGCGCAGACGATCAGCCAGTGGGGTTTCGTGGTGACGCCGGACGACCTGATCCGCACCGCGAAGGACGTGGGCGAGCAGAGCATCCTCAGCCGCGCGGGCGGCGCGCCCACGCTGGCAGTGGGCATGGCCCAGCTGCTGCACAACATCCTGCCCGGCCAGGGCATGATGGCGTTCTGGTACCACTACGCGATCCTGTTCGAGGCGCTGTTCATCCTCACCACGGTGGATGCCGGCACCCGCGTGGGCCGCTTCATGATCCAGGAGATCGCCGGCCTCATCCACAAGCCGCTGCAGGCCACCGAGTCGTGGACCGGCAACCTGCTCGCCACCGCGGTCTGCGTGGCACTGTGGGGCTATTTCCTGTACCAGGGTGCGGTCGATCCGCTCGGCGGCATCAACACGCTGTGGCCGCTGTTCGGCATCGCCAACCAGATGCTGGCCGCCATCGCGCTGATGCTGGCCACCGTGGTGGTGGTGAAACTGAAGCGGGAGCGCTACGTGTGGGTGCCCGGCGTCCCCGCGATCTGGCTGATCGTGTGCACACTCACCGCGGGCTGGGAGAAGCTCAGCGGCCCGATCAGCTTCACCGCGGCGGCCGACAAGTACGCCGCCGCGCTGGCGAACGGCCAGCTGCTGGCGCCGGCCAAGACCGCCGCAGCGATGCAGCAGATCGTGACCAACAACCGCGTGGACATGGCGATGACCGCCATCTTCATGGCGCTGGTGGTGGTGATGACGCTGTTCTGCCTGCGCGCCATGGTGAAGGCCTGGAGCATCAACCACCCCACCGCCAACGAGGAACCCTACGTGGCGCTGGGGGACGTGCCCGCGCACTGACCGATGGAACTCGTCGCGCGACTGCTGGCATTCCGGAAGCGGGCGGTGCAGACCGCCCGCCTCTGCTGCGGCGTGCCCGACTACGAGATCTACGTGAAGCACCTGCGCGAGCACCACCCCGAGCGCACCGTCCCCAGTTACGCGGAATTCTTCCGCGAGCGCCAGGAAGCCCGCTACAAGGGCGGCGGCGGGCGCTGCTGCTGAATCGCTTGCCCCACGCGGCCTTGCCGGCTCCGGCCGGCGGGGCCGCGCATTTTCCCCTGCCCCGCCATCTCCGCCCCATGCCTTTGCGCACTGGCCGTTCATGCGGCGGCCGCGACAATACGCGGATTGCCAGCCCAGCCGCCCATGTCCGAGATCGAAACCACCGTCGCCGTTGCTCCCCCCGCCCGTACCGCGGCCCCGCCGTCGCACCGCGCTGGCCTGCGCGTGATCGCCATCTACGAAGTCATCAAGACCGTCTGCCTGGTGCTGGTGGCCATCGCCGCGTTCCACCTCGACCGTCAGCAGAACTTCGAGCAGCTGGTGCACTGGCTGGAACACCTGCCACTCACCGGCAGCAACGAACTGCGCTGGCATCTGGTGGGTGCTCTGCAGGAATTCGGCCCCAGCCGCTTCGTGGCGGTGGGCCTGGTGGCGCTGGGCTATGCCGTGCTGTTCGGCATCGAAGGCGTGGGCCTGTTGATGGGCAAATACTGGGCCGAGTGGTTCACGGTGATCGCCACCGCGTCGCTGATCCCGATCGAGCTGTACGAGACCCTGCTCCGCTTCGGTTGGCTGAAACTGGCTGCCCTGGTCGGCAACGTGGCGATCGTGGTGTACCTGGTGCGCGTGGCGCTGCAGACGCGCGAGCTGCGCAGGGCGGCGCACGCCCGGTTCCACTGAGGGGGCGTCGCGATACGTTGCTCTCTCTCCCGGGGTTGGGCCAACGCCAGGTGCTTGCGATGGACTCCTGTCTCCGGTTCGGCGTGATCTGCCGTCTTCGCATTCGCCACGGCGGATTCGCGGACTGTCGCGGGCGGCTAAGCGGTTTCGGGGGCCTGGCGCAAGCGACAAGGCGGTTCCGAGCGCCTGCCGGCGCCCGAGTCCCTTCTCTTTGCTGGCCCACGCCGCCGCAGGAGCGGTGGCGAACGGCGAAGCCGGCCCGAAGGGCGGAGGGCAGGATGCCCGGAGTCAAGAGAAGGAACCAAGAGAAATGGCCTGGTTCAATCCGCCGGGAATACAAGCCCGACGTGTCGAGGGCTTGGGAGCCACTCCCGCCTATGCGATAGACGGAGCGGCCACGCCGCGACATATCTGGGAACCGAGGGGGGCAAAGCCTCGTGGCGCGTAGCGCCGCCTTGGCTTGGCTCTCGCTTTGCTCTGGTCTTGCTTCCGCTTCGCTCTGGCTGTTGCCGTTGCGGTTGCCGTTGCTTCTGCGCGCTGGGAGCGCGCTGCTGTTCGGGGCCCCTGGGCGGTGGTGAGGCGGGGACGAAGAGGCCGCGCAAGCGGGCGAGACCAGGGAGGGTCTCGCCTTTTCGCGCGGGCACGATGCCCGCTCGAAAAGCCCGGACTCGCCTCACGCACTCGCAGGGCAGGATGCCCAGAGAGCGCCAACCGGGGTGCCCTTTCTCTTTGGTTCCTTTCTCTTTTGGCAAGCAAAGAGAAAGGAACTCGACCACCGGCAGGTGGACGAAACCGCTCTGTCGCTGGCGCAACCAGCAACCAGCAACCAGCAAGAAAGCCGGATCAACCAGACCCATCGCAAGCCCCCGCCCACGGGAATGAAAAGGCACGGCCGCACAGGCCACCCCTCACACCTCGTGATGCCCCGCCTCCGCCGCCAGCGCCATCGATCGCCGCGGCGCCAGTTCCACCAGGTACATCGCCCCCAGCACCAGCGCGCCGCCCGCCAGCATCCGCCAGGTCAGCAGGTCGCTGCCGAAAGCCACCGCGAACGCGGCGGCGAACACCGGCTCGGTGGTCATCACGATCGCGGCGCGCGTGGCCGGCAGGTGCGACTGCGCCCAGGTCTGCATCAGCATGGCGCCGGCGCCAGCGATCAACGCCATGTACAGCACGGCCAGCCAGGCCGCGCGATCCGGCGGCGCCGCCGGCCCGCCGTGCGGCAACGTGGCGACGAGGCAGACCAGCGCGATGGCGACCATCTGCACCGCCGACAGGCCGAATGCCTCGCCGTGGCGCGACCACTGCCCCAGCAGCACGATGTGCAGCGCGTAGAGCGCCGCCGAGGCCAGCGTCAGCCAAACGCCCGCGTCGACCGACACGCCATTGAGCGAGAGCAGCGCGAGGCCGGCCGTGGACAGGCCTACCGCGATCCACGCCACGCCGGGCATGCGCTGGCGCAGCAGCAGCGTCGCCAGGATCGGCGTGAACACCACGTACATGCCGGTGGCGAAGCCGCTGACGCTGGGCGCGATCAGCTGCAGGCCGCGCGTCTGCAGCAGCTGCCCGGCGCCGTAGACCGCGCCCAGCGCGAGGCCACGCGCGATGCCCGAGCGTCCCAGCCGCCACACATGGCGCGGAAACAGCGCCAGCATCGCCAGCGCGGCGACGGCGAAGCGCACGGCGAGGAAGTCCGCCACCGGCATGCGCGCCACCACGTCCTTGATCATGAAGAACGTCGAGCCCCACACGGCGGTCATCGCCAGCAGGCCGAGGGTGGGCAGGATCGTGGTGCGTGACGTCATGAGCAGAAGTGGGCGGAGAGGAGTGCGAGCGGAGCGCGGCACGCCGGCGCAGCGTTGGCGTGCTTCATTTTCTCGCTTCTCTCTGCCCGCTCCTCGCCAGCCGCAGCAACTGGCCGGGAATCTGCGCGAGGAAATGCGCCCAGATGCCCAGCCACACCGTGGCCGCCACCAGCGGCCGGCGTGCCTCCGGATCGAACTTGCGGAACCAGCGCCACATGCCGCGGTGCTTGTGACGGCTGACGAACACCGGGCGGTGCCGGCTGGAGCCGCCCTTGCCGTGCAGCACGCGCACGTCGCCGGCCAGCAGCACGCGCCAGCCGGCGTCGCGCACGCGGCGGCACAGGTCCAGGTCTTCGCAATGCAGGAAATAGCCTTCGTCGAAGCCGCCCAGCCGCTCGAACAGATTGCGCGGCAGCAGCATCAGCGCGCCGGACACCGCTTCGGCCTCGACCAGGTGATCGGGCACCTCGCCGCCGACTTCGACACGCTCGCCGCTTCCACCGAACAGGCTGGCCAGCGCGCGGCGCAGCAGCGGGTCGCGCCGGTAGGAGGCGGGATCGGGCACGCCCTGCGCGTCGCAGACCACGGCGCCGAGCAGGCCGACCTGCCGTTCGGTGTCGAATACGGCGAGCAGGCGGTCGAGGCTGGCTTGGTCCAGCAGGCAGTCGGGGTTGAGCACCAGCAGCAGTTGCCCGGTTGCCTCGGCCGCCGCGCGGTTCGCCGCGGGACCGAAGCCGAGGTTGCGGTGGTTCTGGATCAGACGGAAGCGCGACTCGTGCTCGTGGGCGCGCGCGAGCGCCTGCGGCACGCCGTCGGCCGAGGCGTTGTCGATCAGCAGCAGCTCCAGCGGGGTAGTGCAGGCGAGCACGGCACGCACGCAGTCGCGCAGGCCCGGGCCGCTGTCGGAGGACACCACGATCACGCTGAGCGGCAGCGGGGAGGAAGCAGGAGACGGATTCACGGTGCAAGTATGCGGCAGCTGACGCGGGGCGTGTGCATCGGATCGCGTCGAAATGGTCGCAAGGCGGCGACTCAAGCCTCTTCGTCGTCTCCCAGCACGTGGGCGATGGCCTGCGGCGTGTGTTCCTCGTCGCGACTCAGCCATGGCTGGCCGGCGTGCCAGCCGGCCAGTTGCCAGCCGCGCAGGCGATGGCTGCGATCGTGCCGGCGGTCCAGCAGCAGCAACCCGCGTTTCCCGGTGAGCGGCAGCACCAGCCAGCGCCCGTCGGCAACGAAATCGCAACGGGGTTCCACGCCTTGCAGCCGGCTGCCGTCGGCCAGCGATACGGCCTCGCCACGCCAGCGCAGTTCGCCGCCCAGCGGATCGACCACGCCGTTCTCCAGCGGGCGCCACTGCGGTGCCTGCAACTCGATGATCGCGGCGGCCGGCCCGACCGGCGCCATCGCCAGTTCGGGCCATTCACCCGCGGCCGCCGACGAAGGTTCGCGCGGCCGGCCGCGGTCCAGCCAGTTCTCCAGCAGCATCAGCAGCGAGAAGCCGGCCAGCGCGGCCAGCAGCGCCACCAGCCAGGCCAGCGCATCGGCACCGAAGCCGCGCAATATCGCCAGCAGCAGGCCCGGCAGCCCCCAGCGCAGGCCGCGCCGCAACGCCGGAGCCTGCCCTTGCAGCGGTCCGATCCGCCACAGCAGCGCCAGTGCACATGCCGCGAGCAGCGGCAGATCCAGCCACCACGGCAGCCCGGCCAGCAGCAGCAACCAGACCAGTGCCGGCAGCCAGCCCGGCCACCGGCGCCGCGGCGCAGGCTCGCTCAGCCGCACCACGCCCTTGCGTTGCGGAACATGCGCAGCCACGGCGAATCCTCGCCCCAGGCCTCCGGCGCCCAGCTCATCTGCGCGCTGCGGAACACGCGTTCCGGGTGCGGCATCAGGATGGTCACGCGGCCGTCGGCGGCGGTGAAGCCGGCAAGGCCGCCGGGCGAGCCGTTCGGGTTGAGCGGGAAATGCTCGGTGGGCTTGCCGCGGTTGTCCACGAAGCGCAGCGCCGCCTGCGCCTTGGACGGGCTGCAGCTGTTCGGGAAATGCACACGGCCTTCACCGTGCGCCACCGCCACCGGGATGCGCGAGCCGGTCATGCCCTTGAAGAACAGGCTGGGCGAATCGAGCACCTCCAGCGTGGCCACGCGTGCCTCGTACTGCTCGGACGCGTTGCGCAGGAACTTCGGCCAGTGCTGCGCACCGGGGATGATGTCCTTGAGCTGGCTCATCATCTGGCAGCCGTTGCACACGCCCAGCGCGAACTTCGAGGGATCCGCGAAGAATGCCGCGAATTCGGCGCGCAGGTAGTCGTTGTACAGGATCGAGGTGGCCCAGCCGCGGCCGGCGCCCAGCACGTCTCCGTAGGAGAAGCCGCCGCAGGCGGCGAAGCCGCGGAAGTCGGCCAGCCGCACCCGGCCGCTGGCGAGGTCGGACATGTGCACGTCCACCGCCTCGAAGCCGGCACGCGCGAACGCGGCGGCCATCTCCACCTGGCCGTTGACGCCCTGCTCGCGCAGGATCGCCACGCGCGGCTTGGTCCCGCCGACGATCGCCGCATGCACCAGCGGCGCGGCGATGTCCTCGGCGGGGTCGAAGGTGAGCTTCGGACTCAGGCCCGGATCGGCATCGTCGAGGCGCCATTCCAGCTCGGCGTCGGCGCTGGCCGGGTTGTCGCGCTGCTGCTGCATCGCGTGGCTGGTCTCATTCCAGGCGCGGTACAGCGTGCTCCAGTTCCACTTGAACACCGCCTCGCCGCCCGCGTACAACTTGATGCCCAGCTTCTCCTTGGGCCGGCCGATGCGGTAGCTCATGCCGGCGAGGTCGTGCTTCACCAGCAACGCCTCGAAGGCCTCGCGATTCGCTGCCGCCACCTGCAGCACCGCGCCCAGTTCTTCGTTGAACAGCGCGCGCAGCGTGGCCTCGGCCCAGCCGTCGAGATGGATCTCCAGGCCGCAGTGGCCGGCGAAGGCCATCTCCAGCAGGGTGACGATGACGCCGCCGTCGGAGCGGTCGTGGTAGGCCAGCAGCAAGCCGCCGCGGTTCGCCTCCTGCACCAGCTCGAACAGCGCCTTGAGGCGCCGCGCGTCGTCGAGGTCCGGCGGCACGCCGCCGCCGCGGTTGAACACCTGGGTGAGCGCGGAGGCGCCGAGACGGTCGCGCCCTGCGCCGAGGTCGACCAGCCACAGGTCGGTGTCGCCGCGGTCCAGCCGGAGCTGCGGCGTGAGCGTGCGGCGCACGTCGTCCACGCGGGCGAAGCCGGTGACCACCAGCGACACCGGCGCCACCGTGCGCTGCGGCATGTCGCCGTCGTTCCAGACCGTCTGCATGGACAGCGAGTCCTTGCCGACCGGGATGGAGATGTCGAGTTGCGGGCACAGTTCCATGCCCACGGCCTTCACCGCGTCGAACAGCGCGGCGTCCTCACCGGGATGGTTCACCGCGGCCATCCAGTTCGCGGAAAGCCGGATCAGTCCGAGGTGTTCGATCGGCGCGGCGGCGAGGTTGGTGATCGCCTCGCCTACCGCCAGCCGGGCGGCGTCGGCACTGCTGAGCAGCGCGACCGGGGCGCGCTCGGCCATCGCCATCGCCTCGCCACGGTAGCCGTCGAAGTCGGCCATCGTCACCGCGCAGTCGGCCACCGGCACCTGCCACGGCCCCACCATCGGGTCGCGATGGCTGAGACCGCCCACGGTGCGGTCGCCGATGGTGATCAGGAAGCTCTTGCTGCCCACGGTGGGCAGGCGCAGCACGCGCAGCAGCGCCTCGTTCATGCCGATGCCGGTGAGGTCGGGCACCAGGTCCACGCGCGGCTTGATGCGCTTCGCATCGCGATGCATGCGCGGCGGCTTGCCGAACAGCACGTCCATCGGCAGGTCGATCACCACGAGATCGCGGCGCGGATCGGTGACACGCAGCACGCGCTCGGCGGTGGCGGTGCCCACCACGGCATAGGGGCAGCGTTCGCGCACGCAGTAGGCCTCGAACTCCGCCAGGTTTTCCGCCGCGATGGCGAGCACGTAGCGTTCCTGCGACTCGTTGCTCCACACCTGCATCGGCGACAGCGAGGGATCGTCGCAAGGCACCTTCGACAGGTCGATCTCGCCGCCCACGTCGGCATCGTTGAGGATTTCCGGGATCGCGTTGGAGAGGCCGCCGGCGCCCACGTCGTGGATGCTGACGACGGGATTGGCCTCGCCGCGGGCCCAGCAGGCGTCGATCACCTGCTGGCAGCGGCGCTCCATCTCGGCGTTGTCGCGCTGCACCGAGGCGAAATCCAGCTCGGCGCTGGAGGCACCCGAGGCCACCGACGAGGCGGCGCCGCCGCCCAGGCCGATCAGCATCGCCGGGCCGCCCAGCACCACCACCGCGTGGCCGGGCTGCACCGCGCGCTTCTGCACGTGGCCGCGGCGGATGTTGGCGAGGCCACCGGCCAGCATGATCGGCTTGTCGTAGCCGCGGCGCAGGCCGGCCTCGCCGGTCTCGTGCTCGTAGCTGCGGAAATAGCCGCCCAGGCATGGCCGGCCGAATTCGTTGTTGAACGCGGCGGCGCCGAGCGGGCCGTCGCGCATGATCTCGAACGCGCTGGCCATGCGCGGCGGCAGCGGGCGCTGCACTTCCCACGGCTGCAGATGGCCGGGAATGCGCAGGTCGGACACCGAGAAGCCGGTGAGCCCCGCCTTCGGCTTGGCGCCGCGGCCGGTGGCGCCCTCGTCGCGGATCTCGCCGCCGGCGCCGGTGGCCGCACCGGGCCAGGGCGCGATCGCGGTGGGGTGGTTGTGCGTCTCCACCTTGATCGCGTAGTCGATCTGTTCCTCGTGGCTGCGCCACACGCCGTTTTCGTCGGCGAAGAAGCGCTTGCCGGTGCTGCCCTCGATCACCGCGGCGTTGTCCTTGTAGGCGGACAGCGTGTGGGCGGGCGAATGCTGGTGGGTGTTCTTGATCATCGCGAACAGGCTCTTGTCCTGTTCCGCGCCGTCCACCGTCCAGCTCGCGTTGAACACCTTGTGGCGGCAGTGCTCGGAGTTCGCCTGGGCGAACATGAAAAGCTCGGCATCGGTGGGATCGCGGCCCAGCTCGGCATAGCGCGCGGCGAGGTAGTCGATCTCGTCGTCGGCCAGCGCGAGACCCAGCTCGGCGTTGGCCCTGGCGAGCGCGGCGCGGGCGTCGCCACCCAGCGCGACGTGCACCAGGTCGCCCGGCCGCCCGGCGAGGAACAGGCCCTGTGCCTCGTCCAGCGAACCCAGCACCGATTGCGTCATCGCGTCGTGCAGCAGCGCCAGCACCGCCGCGTGCTCCGGCGTGCCGGCATCGGGCATGCCGGCGAGCTGCCAGGCCGTGCCGCGCTCCACCCGGCGCACCTCGAAACCGGCGCCGTGCAGGATGTCGGTGGCCTTGCTCGACCACGGCGAGATCGTGCCCAGCCGCGGCACCACCCACAGCGTGGCCGGCGCCGGCACGGTGTCCTTCGCCTCCAGCACCTCCAGCAGGCGCTGACGCAACGCGCCTTCCGGCGCGGTGGCGGCATCGAGGAAATACACGAACCAGGCGGCCTGCACGCGGATGCCGCGATGCAGGGCGTCAAGGCGGGCGTTGAGGCGTTCGAGGCGGAAGGCCGAAAGGGCGTTCTGCCCGTCGAGTGCGATCATGCGGGGAACGGCGCCATGCTGTGGGAACGCCCATTCTAGCCGATGCACCCGGTCGATGCTGCAGCACGGCATGACGGCGGCCGCAGGCTCTTGCGGCGGCGCCACGCCCAGCCTGTTCAGCCTTCCTTCTGCAGCTCGCGCAGCAGCTGCGCCGGGGTGAGGTAACCGCCGATCTGGCGTCCGCTGGAGGTGAAGATCGCCGGGGTGCCGTTGACGCCCAGCTTCTGGCCCAGCTCGTACTCGTAGCGCACCGGGTTGGCGCAGCTGGCCGGCTTCGGCGCAATGCCGTTCTTCGCGGCGGTGAAGGCGGCCTTGCGGTCGGCGGCGCACCACACCGAGGCCATCTCCCTGTACACCGGCGTGGCCTGGCCGTGCCGGTCGGTCACGCCCTCGCGCGGCCAGGCCAGGTAGTCCACTGCGATGCCTTCCTTGTTGAACTCGGCCATGTGCTCGTGCAGCACCTTGCAATACGGACAGGAGACGTCGGTGAACACGGTGACGCGGTACTTCGGGTTCGGCGGCGCGAACTCGATGCGCGCGGAAGCCGGCACCTTGGCCAGCTCGGTCTTGCGGTAGGCCGCCCAGGCGACGTCGTTGAGGCTCTTCTTCGCCCCCAGGTCGACCAGGTCGCCGTTCAGCAGATATTTGCCGTCGGTGCTCACGTAGACCAGCTGGCCCGAGGCGATCACCTGGTAGAAGCCCGGCAGCGGCGCGCGGTTCACCACATCCACTTCCACGTCGGGCGCCAGCTTCGCCAGCGACTGCCGCACCAGAGTCAAGGCGGCGGCATCAACTCCGTTGCCGAGCACCGGGGCGGAGGCCGGCGCGCCGGCGACCGGGGCGGCGTGGTCGGCCGCGCATGCGGTCAGGACGAACCCGCTGACGCACAGGGCCAGCACCAGCTTCTTCAACATCGCGCACCTCGATGGCCTTGGGGAATCGGCCTTCCGCGGATTTTCGCACAGTCGCCCGCGGCGGTTATGAACCGGCATCTCAACCGCGCGGGTGGTGCTGCGCGTGCAGGCGCTTCAGGCCCTCCTTCGCCACCAGGGTGTAGATCTGGGTGGTGCTGAGCGCGCTGTGGCCCAGCAGCATCTGCAGCGCGCGCAGGTCGGCGCCGTGGTTGAGCAGGTGGGTGGCGAAGGAGTGCCTGAGCACGTGCGGCGAGATGCGCCTGGCCTGGATGCCGGCCTTGAGCGCGTGGCGCTTCACCAGCGTCCAGAACATCTGCCGCGTCATGCCCTCGCCGCGCTTGCTGAGGAACAGCGCCGCGGGCTGGCGGCCCTTCGCCAGCACGGGGCGCGCCGTGCCGAGGTAGCTTTCGATCCAGCCCAGCGCCACCTCGCCCACCGGCACCAGCCGGTCCTTGCCGCCCTTGCCGGTGACGCGCAGCACGCCCTGGCGCGGGTTGAGCGCGGCGAGCGGCAGCTCCACCAGCTCGGACACGCGCAGCCCCGAGGCGTACATCAGCTCCAGCATCGTGCGGTCGCGCAGGCCCAGCGTGCTGTCGGTATCCGGTGCGTTCAGCAGCGCCTCGATCTCGCGCTCGGCCAGCGCCTTCGGCAGGCTGCGCGGCATGCGCGGGCGCTCGATCAGCAGCGTAGGGTCCTCGAAGCCCGGCGTTTCGCGGGCGCGGAACGCGTAGTAGCGGCGGAACGCCGACTGCCGCCGCGCCATCGAGCGCACCGCCACCGGCTGCGCGCCGTGATAGGCGGAAATCTCCTCGCGCCGCGCGTCGCACAGCGAGCGACCGCGGCCGGCCAGCCAGCGCGCCAGCGCCTCGAGATCGCGGCGATAGGCCTCCAGCGTGCGCTCGGCGAGGCCGTCCTCCGACCACACGCGTTCGATGAATGCCTCGATGCTTGCGGCATCCGCTTCGGCGATACTGGGAGAATCTTCCTTCTTCATGCGCACGATGCCGGAGCCTGGATGACAGAAACATTCGAGGCGAAAAGCTCGCCATGCGAGGGCAGATTTTCGACGATTTGCGGGCCCATGGTGATTCTATGGGCCAAAGAGCGGCGGAAATATGCACCGCGCGACGGGCTTTGCAGCCCGGATGGCTTCTGTCACCCAAGCTCCCAGCATCGCGCGCCGCGAGCGCAAGCATGAGCAACGCACTCTGCCCGTTGTGGCGCCGCCTGGTCGCGCTGGTCTACGACCTGTTGATCGTGCTGGCGATCGTGATGGTGGTGGGGCTGCTGTGCCAGCTCGCCACCGGCGGCCGGCTGATCGAGACCGGCGCGCACACGGCGATCCCGTTCTGGTACCAGCTGCTGCAGGGCATGGTGGTGGCCGCCTATTTCGTCGCCTCGTGGCGACGCGGCGGACAGACCGTGGGCATGCGACCGTGGCGCATCCGGGTGAGCCGCGACGACGGCGGCACGATCAGCCTGCAGCAGGCGGTGATCCGTGTCGCCGTCGCCGCCGCGCCCCTGCTGCTGTTGGCGCTGGCGCCGGCGATCGGCCTGCGCGCGACGCTGTGGACGGTGCTGGGCGCATGGGCGCTGTGGTTTGCCGTGGCGCTGTTCGATCCGCGCCGCCGCACCCTGCACGACCTCGCCGCGGATACCGAGGTGCGGCAGATGGGCGGCCAGTGATACCTTGGGATGCGCCGGGATGCATCGAAGCATCCCCTGATCGCCCGGCACGGGCGGGCATGTCCCCGGAGTCAACGCCATGGACACGATCCGGTTTTCAACCACGCCGAGCGCGCACGCCGCGCCGCCCGGGAAGGCGGCCCCCGGGGAGCGGCGGCACGCCGCACGCCTGCAACATCTGATGCCGCTGGCCGCACTGTGGCTCGCGGCAACCGCCCATGCCGACACCGCAACGCCGCCTCCCCCGTCGACGCTGGGCGCACATACCCTGCTGGTGCAGTCCGAGGGCAGGGGCACGGACCCGGCCGTCACCGCTCCGGTCGACACCCAGGCCAGCGGCAGCACCTTGCTGGTGCTGGTCGGCGGCTATGCGGGCAACGCGACCACGCCCACCGATACATACGGCAACCAATGGCAGCCGCTGGGCGACGCCGTCGACTACCGCGGCTACGACGGCAAGTTTTCGGCCAGGGCGTTCGTGGCAACGCAGGCCAGCGGCGGCAAGGATCACCGGGTGCGCATCGCCAAGCCAGGCTACGCGGAAGGCGAGATCACCGTGCCCTTCATCGAGATCGAGCATGCGGGCGTGCTGCAGGCGGTGGCGCAGAACTACCCCGCCCCCGGCCTCGTCGACAAGCTCGGCCGCGACTGGCACCGGGCGACCGGCTGGGGGGCCGGCGGCGGCACCACGCTGACCAGCGGCAAGGTCACCACCACCGGACCCGCGACCCTGGTGGCGGTCTGGTGGGGCGACTCGCGGGCGCTCCGCATGACGGCCGTGCCCGACCACGGCTTCAAGGTGATCGACCAGCGGCTGGACCTGCCGCCGAACAGCGCCGTGCAGTGCGCGGTGGCGGTGAAGCAGGTGGATGGCCCCGGCACCTGGGACGTCAGCTGGACCGGCACGCCGGCGCAGGGCGCGATCCTGTGGCTGTTCGCCATCGGGGCGTCCCCGCGATAGCAGCCCGGCGAACGGAACCGGGCGATCGATGTGGCGATGCAGCATCATGCGGCAAGCCGCGCTACCATGGCGAACTTTTAGCCAGCCGTTCCGCCAGCCATGCTCTATCAGATCCACGAGTGGCAACGCGCCTTCCTCGGCCCGCTCAGCCATTTCGCCGACGCCAGCGCGCAGATGCTCAGCGACCCGGGCAACCCGTTCGCGCAATGGCCTGGCACGCAGCGGCTGGCCGCCGGCTACGAGCTGGTCCACCGCCTCGGCAAGGACTACGAGAAGCCCGCATTCGGCATCCACCAGGTCGAGGCGCACGGCCACGAGATCGCGGTGATCGAGCGCGTGGCGCTGGACACGCCGTTCTGCCAGCTGAAGCGCTTCAAGCGTTTCAGCGACGACCCAGCCACCGTCGAGGCGATGAAGAACGACCCGGTGGTGCTGGTGGTGGCGCCGCTGTCCGGCCACCACGCCACGCTGCTGCGCGACACCGTGCGCACGCTGTTGCGCGAGCACAAGGTCTACATCACTGACTGGGCGGACGCGCGCATGGTGCCGGCCGCGGCCGGCCCCTTCGGCCTTGACGACTACGTGGCGCTGATCGAGCGCTTCATCCGCCACATCGGCGCCGAGTCGCTGCACGTGATCTCGGTGTGCCAGCCCACCGTGCCGGTGCTGGCGGCGGTGTCGCTGATGGCCGCACGCGGCGAGGCCACGCCGTGCAGCCTGACCATGATGGGCGGCCCGATCGACCCGCGGCGCAGCCCCACCAGCGTCAACAACCTCGCCACCACCCAGCCGCTGGCCTGGTTCAAGGGCAACGTGATCCACACCGTGCCGCCGAACTACCCCGGCCGCGGCCGCGAGGTGTATCCGGGCTTCCTGCAACACGCGGGGTTCATCGCGATGAACCCCGGCCGCCACCTGCAATCGCACTGGGACTTCTACCAGAACCTGCTGCGCGGCGACCTGGAGGATGCCGAGTCGCACCGCCGCTTCTACGACGAATACAACGCCGTGCTCGACATGCCGGCCGAGTTCTATCTCGACACCATCGCCACGGTGTTCCAGCAGTTCCTGCTGCCGCGCGGGCTGTGGGACGTGCATGGCGAACGGGTGAACCCTGCCGCGATCGCCAAGAGCGCCCTGCTCACCGTGGAAGGCGAGCTGGACGACATCTCCGGCCTCGGCCAGACCCAGGCCGCCCACGACCTGTGCAGCAGCATCCCGGCGAAACACCGCGCGCACCGGGTGATCGAGGGCGCCGGCCACTACGGCATCTTCAGCGGGCGGCGCTGGCGCGAGGTCGTCTATCCGCAGGTGCGGGAATTCATCCGGCGGTTTGATCGCGCGGAGGGGTGATTGGCGCTGGTGCGTCTGATGGTGCTGACGCAAGGAACAGAGCGGTTTCGGTCGCCTGCCGGCGCCCGAGCCACCTTTCTTTGCTGGCCCACGCTGCCGCAGGAGCGGCGGCGAACGGCGAAGCCGGCCCGAAGGGCGGAGGACAGGATGCCCGGAGTCAAGCAAGGTGGCCCAAAGAAATGGCCTGGTTCAATCCGCCGACATTACAAGCCAGAAATGTCGATGGCTCTGGATCAACTCCCGCCTACGCGATACACGATGCGGCCACATCGCACCGTATCTGGGAACTGAGGGCACAAAGCCTCGCAGCGTTGCGCGCCGCCTTGGCTTGGCTTTGCCTTTGCCGTTGCTTCTGCGCGCCGGGAGCGCGCTGCTCTTTTCGGGGCCCCTGGGCGGCGGTGAGGCGGGGACGAAGAGGCCGCGCAGCGGGCGAATCCATGGATGGATTCGCCTTTTCGCGCGGGCAGGAGCCCGCTCGAAAAGCCCGGCCTCGCCTCACGCACTCGCAGGGCAGGATGCCCGGAGAGCGCCGCCCCGGGGTGCCCTTTCTCTTTGGTTCCTTTCTCTTTGGGCACGCAAAGAGAAAGGAACTCGGCCACCGGCAGGTGGACGAAACCGCTCTGTCCCTAACGGCAGGTGGACGAAACCGCTTTGTCGCTGGCGCAGGGACAGTCCCCTTTACATACCCCACAACGCGCGGTCGAGATTCGCATCCAGCCCGAACGCGGAGAGCGCCACGCGCCCGTTCTTCACCTCCACGCCCTCGGCGCGCAGCCGCCGCACCTGTTCGCGGAAGCCGCGGCTACCCCTGGGCAGGGCGATCTCGCCGGAGGAACGCAACACGCGGAACCAGGGCAGCTCCATGCCATCCGGCACCTCGCCCAGCAGCCTGCCGACCAGCCGTGCCCTGCCGGGCAGGCCCGCACGGGCGGCGATGGCACCGTAGCTGGCCACGCGGCCGGGCGGAATCGCAGCGATGGCGGCGTAGACGCGGGCGTGGCTGTCTTGCATGGCGATAACAGGGCCTTGACCAAGGCAACGTGCGGACGTGTCAGAGTAGCAGGGCCATCGGCCAGCCACGGGGGCGTCCCATGCACCACTTCGAAGCCGTGCGTTCCCACGTGGGCAGCCTGCACGGGCTGCGCCAGAACGATCCCTACCTGATCAGTTTCGACCTCAGCCTGCCGCATGGCCGCCACCAGGGCATCTACCTGGCCGAGCTGGAGGCGGAATCCGGCCGCCGCTACCTGCGCATCTCCACCCCGATCGGCCCGCTCGCGGGCACCGACCCGCAGCGCTGCCTGCGCTTCAACTGGGCGCAACGCTGCGGCTTCCTTGCCGTGGCCGACCTGGATGGCGCCCCCTACCTGCACCTGTGCGAGAACCGCCCCTACGAGCTGCTCGACGAGAACGAGCTGCAGCGCGTGATCGTCGAACTGGGCAGCCTCGGCGACCAGCTCGAACAACTCGTCGTCAGCGGCAGCGACGCGTTCTAGCGCAGGCTCCACCCGCCCCGGGGGCTCAACCCCACAGGCGAGCGATGGCGATGAAACCCCAGGCGATCAGCGCGGTGATCGGCAGGGTGAGGATCCACGCCCACACCATGCGCTCCACCACCGACCACTTGATCGCGTTGAAGCGCTTGGCCGAGCCCACGCCCATGATCGCCGCGGACACCACGTGGGTGGTGGACACCGGCAGGCCGAACGCCGAGGCGGTGAGGATCACGATCGCCGAGCTGCCTTCGGCGGCGAAGCCGTTGATCGGGTGCAGCTTCACCATCTTGTGGCCCAGCGTCTTGATGATGCGCCAGCCGCCGCCGGCAGTGCCGCCGGCCATGGTCAGCGCGCATACCACCGCTACCCATGCCGGCACCGCGAAACCGCCGTGGGCGGAACCGCTGACGCGCAGGAAATGCAGCCACACCGGCAGGTGGTCGAACTGCCCCGCCGCGGTGGCGCTGGCCAGTGCCAGCGCGATGAGGCCCATGCTCTTCTGCGCGTCGTTCATGCCGTGCGCGACGCCCATCGCGCTCGCCGAGGCGATCTGCGCCTTGCTGAAGAAGCTGTTGACGAACGGCGTGCGGCCCAGCAGGCGCAACCAGTTCTGCCGGCGCGAGAACCACGCCAGGAGCGCGTACAGGCCGCCCATCAGCAGGAAACCGATAAGCAGGCCCACGATCGGCGAGGCCACCATCGGCACCACCACCTTGGGAATCACGCCCTTGCCCGTCCACCAGTGCGCGCCGCCCTGCGCCCATACCACCGCGTCGAAACGGCCGCCCGCCTCGGCGATCGCCGCGCCCACCAGGGCGCCCACCAGCGCATGGCTGGAACTGGACGGCAGGCCCAGCCACCAGGTGATGAGGTTCCACACGATGGCGGCCAGCAGTGCGCAGATCAGCAGCTGCGGCCCGGCCTCGACCACGCCGGTGTTGACGATGCCGGCGGCGATCGTGGCTGCCACGGCCGTGCCCCACAGCGCGCCGATCAGGTTGGTCACCGCCGCCAGCAGCACCGCCTGGCCCGGGGTGAGTACCTTGGTCGACACCACCGTGGCGATCGAGTTGGCGGTGTCGTGGAATCCGTTGATGTAGGTGAAGACGAGCGCGATCAGCACCACCGCCACGACCAGTCCGAGGCTCATGCGGCGAACCTCAGGAATGCTTCAGCACGATCGAGTAGACGATGTTGCCCACGTCGCGGCACTTGTCGATGGCCTTCTCGATCAGCTCGAACAGGTCCTTCGCCAGCATCGCCTTCATCGCGTCGTTGCCCTCGACGTAGAGCGTGCGGTATGGCGCCAGCAGCATGCGGTCGCCTTCCGACTCCAGCGTCTGCAGGCGGTCCTGCAGTTTCTTCACCGGGTCGATGCGCAGGCCGCGGCGCAGCTCGCCGATCATCTCGGCCACCACCTCGGTGGAACGCTCCAGCACCAGCGCACGCTGGCCGAAGTCCACGCCGTGCAGGCGCGTTGCCACGATGTCGTAGCGCTCGGCGAACTTCTCCACCGACTTGGGGATCTTGTACAGCGCCGAATTCAGCGCCTCGATGTCCTCGCGGTCCAGCGCCGTGACGAAGGTGTTGACCAGCTCCTCGCTGATCTGCGCGGCCAGCGCTTTTTCGCGCGCCCGGGTGGCGGTGAACGCGGCCATCACCGGCGCGTGGTCGGCCTGGGTGACCAGGGCATGCAGCGCCTTGGCGCTGTCGTGCGCAGCCTCGGCGCTCTGCTCCAGCAAGCCGTAGAACTTGTCGCCTTTGCCGAAGATCGTCTGCAGTGAAAACATGCGGGTCGTGCCTGGGAGTCGAAGGGCGCAATGTTACAGGACAGTTACACCGCATCGCAGCGGCAAGGATGCCGCCGCTTCCACGGCAGGCCCCGGCCGCCCCACCGCGCAACCGCCGCGGATGCGCAGATCCCGCCAGCACGATCAGGTACTTGCGTGCCGGTGGCGGCGTCCACATGGTGCGCCACGCGGCGCTGTCGCTACACTCCGGCACATGCGTCCTTCCCCGCGATCCCCGCGATGCTGACCGAAATCGCGCTCGTCCTCGTGCTCGCCCTGTGCAACGGCTTCTTCGCGCTGTCCGAGATGGCCCTGGTCGCCTCGCGCAAGAGCCGCCTCAAGCAGATGGCACGCGACAGCCAGCGCGCCGCGGTGGCACTGCGGCATGCCGAGAAGCCGGAATACTTCCTGTCCACCATCCAGGTCGGCATCACCCTGATGATGCTGGTCACCGGCGCGGTGGCCGGCGATGCGCTGGGCACGCACATCGCCGACCTGCTGCACAACGACCGCGCCGCATGGCTGGCGCCCTATGCCCGCATCATCGGCGTGGCGCTGGGCTTCGTGCTGATCTCCTTCATCCAGATCGTGGTCGGCGAGCTGGTGCCCAAGCGCCTCGCGCTGTCCGCGCCGGAGAAGCTCTCCAGCGCCGTGGCGATCCCCATGCTGGTGCTGTCGCGCGCCACCGCGCCGTTCGTATGGCTGCTCAACACCGCCAGCGGCCTGCTGCTGCGCCTCATGGGCGTGCGCAGCCACGGCCATGCCGCCGCCACCGAGGAGGAGATCCGCCTGCTGGTGGCCGAAAGCGCGGAACAGGGTGTGCTGGACGCGGACGAGCATGCCATGGTCAACCGCGTGCTGCGCCTCGGCGACCGCAGCGTGGACAGCGTGATGACGCCGCGCGTGCGCATCGCCTGGCTGGACATGGCCGCGTCGCGCGAGGAAAACGTGGCCGTGATGCGGCAGACGCCGTACTCACGCTACCCGGTCTACCGCGGCGACGAGAGCGAGGTGGTGGGCGTGGTGGAGGTGAAGCGCCTGCTGCAGGCCTTCGCCGAGGGCAGCCCGCAACTGTTCGATCATCTCGCCAAGCCGCTGTACGTGCCCGCGACGGCGCGCGCGCTCGACCTGCTGGAGGAATTCCGCGACGCGGAGACGCCGCTGGCCCTGGTGGTGGATGAATACGGCGACATCGAGGGCCTGGTCACCGTCAACGACCTGCTCGCCGCCGTGGTCGGCGCCAGCCAGCTCGGCCATGGCCACGGTCACGGCGATGCCGACGCCAGCGCCCCCATCGTGCAGCGCGCCGACGGCAGCTGGCTGGTGGACGGCAGCCTCGCCAACGACGACCTGCGCGAACTGCTGCACGTCGACCGTCTGCCCGGCGAGGAGGAACACGACTTCCGCACCGCCGCCGGCATGGTGGTGGCCGCGCTCGGGCATATCCCGCAGACCGGCGAGGTATTCGCCTGGCAGGGCATCCGCTTCGAGGTGGCGGACCTGGACGGCGCGCGCATCGACAAGCTGCTGGTCAGCCGCGTGCCGCAGCAGGAAAGCGTCGACGAGGCGGAGGGGTAGCGGCGGCGCGTAAAGCCAGAGCAAAAGCGTGGCTTGATGTCAGGAAAGGGCTTCCTGCCCTTTCCTGGCTCGCCCGCTCCAGCCCAGGCCGGAACGGGCTCCGTCAATCAGGCTCTGCCTGATTGACGTGCGATCCCTCCGTGGATCGCGGCGATGCCGGCGCGGATCGCGCCAGCATCGCCATACGCTGCGCATCGGCGAGTATCCCGTGCAGCACGCGCAACTCGCGCTGGTCGGGCTGCGCGCGCTGGAACAGCTTGCGCAGCCGCAGCATGATCGTGGTCGGCTCGCGACCCTTGTGGAAGTCGATGTCGTCCAGCGTCTCGGCGAGGTGCGCGTAGAAGCGTTCCATCTGCGCCGCGTCGGCAGGCGGTTCGTCGTGCTCGGGCGGCGGCTCGGGCAGCGCATCGCCCAGCATCGCCAGGCGCAGCTCGTAGGCCATCACCTGCACCGCCTGCGCGAGGTTCAGCGAACTGAAGTCGTCCACGCTGGGAATGCGCACCATCGCATGGCAGGTCGCCAGTTCCTCGTTCTCCAGGCCGGTGCGCTCGTTGCCGAACAGCAACGCCACCTGTTCGCCGCGCGCGGCCGCCGCCAGCGCCTGCGCGGCACCCTCGCGCGGCGACAGCTCCGGCAGGTTCACCCCGCGCCGCCGCGCCGACAGGCCCAGCGCGAAGCTCGCCCCGGACAGCCCCTCGACCAGCGTCCCGTGCACGCCCGCCTCAGCCAGCACCTGTACCGCATTCGCCGCCAAGGCGTCCGCCTCTCGATCGGGAAAGCGCTGCGGCGCCACCAGTTCCAGCCGCGTGAAGCCCATCGTGCGGATCGCCCGCGCCGCGCCGCCGATATTGCCGGGATGCGAGGTCCGCACCAGCACGAAGCGGAAAAGCGGGGCGAGTTCGAGGGGATTCATGGGCAAAACCGTCGACGGGCGGACCGCCTAGCATACGGCAAGCCCCGCAGCGCACGAGCCGGCTCTGCTAGAATCGCCGGCCGCAACCCGTTCTTTCGAAAGCCGAAGCCATGACCCGACCCGCCATCACCATCGCGGTGCGCGCTGCGCGCGCCGCCGGCAACGTGATCCTGCGCTACATGAACCGCATCGACGGCCTCACCGTCGTCGAGAAGCAGCGCATGGACTTCGCCTCCGAGGTCGACAAGCTGGCCGAGGCCGAGATCGTCAAGGAACTGCGCCGCGCCTATCCCGACCACGCCATCGTCGGCGAAGAGGGCAGCGCCATCGGCAGGGGCCCGCTCACCTGGGTGATCGACCCGCTGGACGGCACCCACAACTACCTGCGCGGCATCCCGCACTTTTCCGTCTCCATCGCCATGCTCGACAAGGGCGTGCCGGTCTACGGCGTGGTGTTCGATCCGTTGCGCAATGAACTGTTCACCGCCAGCAAGGGCGATGGCGCCTACCTCAACGATCGCCGCATCCGCGTCAGCAAGCGCGAGAACCTGGGCGGCGCGATGATCGCCACCGGCTTTCCCTACCGCCAGCGCGCCCATCTCGACGCGCAGCTCGCGATGACCCGCGCCCTGCTCGGCCAGGCCGAAGACATCCGCCGCTCCGGCTCCGCCGCGCTGGACCTCGCCTACACCGCCGCCGGTCGCTACGACGGCTACTTCGAAATCGGCCTCAAGCCCTGGGACCTGGCTGCCGGCGTGCTGCTCGTGCACGAGGCGGGCGGCCGCTACGGCGACTTCGCCGGCCGCGACGGCATCCCCGAGAGCGGCAACATCATCGCCGGCAACCTCAACGTGGCGAAGGCGATGACCGATGCGATCGGCGCGCACGCCACGCCGGAGCTGCTGAAGGCCTGAGCGGATCCGCGCGTCATCGGCGGAACCCGGCCGGCCGCTCCTGCCGACAGATCGTCCTCGTCCGGTCCGGCGCCACGCCGTGCACCCTAGCGCGCCGGCGTCCCACGCGACAGCGCGAGCGCGGCGCCCGAGTACGCCGGATCACGCGTGACCTCGGCGCGCGCAAAAGCCGGCGGCCGATAGCGGAGCGCCTCGGCCGCCGTTGCGAACTCGATCTCGAAGATCGCCAGCGAGGGCACTCCGCCATAGATGTCCAAGGCACCCCCTGCAATGGCGTACCGGCGCTTGTGCACGCGCTGTCCCGGCAACCCGGAAAGCGTCCGATATTCCGCCGCGGTCAGGTACAGGTTGGCGATCGCCTCCGAGGGCCCGTCGCCGCCATACTTCTTGCAGAACTTGAAGGCGACCGTGCCCGCCGCGTCTTCCATCCGGCGGAGGCGCAAGCGCGTGTCGGCGACGTAGAGGTCGTCGATCGCGCGGTACGGCAGCCCGTCAAGCGAACCCGCAGCGGACAGATCGACCAGCCAGCGCCGCTCGATCTCGGCGTGCGCGTATTTCGGCATGCTGCCGTTCATCGGCGGGCGAGGCATCGACAACGGGCGGCGGCCGCGACGGAGCGGCTCATGGCGCGGATGCCCCGGTCTCCCGCAACAAGCCCCGCAAAAACGGAATCGTCACCCGCCGCTGCGCCGCCAGCGAGGCCTGGTCGAGCCTGTCGAGCAGGTCAAGCAGCGCGCCGAGGTCGCGGGTGTGGCGGGCGAACAGCCAGTCCAGCACGCCTTCGTCGAGCTCGATGCCGCGCAGGCCGGCCTGCGCCTTGAGCACGTCGCGGCGCTCGGCGTCGTCCAGCGGCTTCAGCGCGAACTGGGTGCAGGCGCCGAGGCGCGAGCGCAGGTCGGGCAGGCCGAGGCCGAGTTGCGGGGGCGTGGCCTCGGCGGCGAACAGCAGCGCAGCGCCTTCGGCCCTGGCGCGGTTGTAGAGGTCGAACAGCGCGTGTTCCGCCTCGCGTTCGCCGGCGACGGCGCCGAGATCGTCCAGCGCCAGCAGCGCACCGCCGGCCACCCCGCGGATTGCGGCGGCACGGTCCGCGAGCGTCGCCAGCGGCAGGTACTGCACGCTGCGGCCGGCTTCGCCGGCAGCCTGGCAGGCGGCCATCAGCAAGTGGCTCTTGCCGCTGCCCGGGGGACCGTGCAGGTACAGCCACGGTGCGCCGGGCGTGCGCGCCAGCGCCTCCACGGCGGCCAGCGCGGCGGCGTTGGCGCCGGCGTGGAAATGTTCGAAGCGCTGGCGGCGCGGCCAGCGCAGGGCGAGCGGCAGTTGCGGGATCATGGCTTCGCGGGCGGCTCGTGCGGCGGCGTTTCGATCGTTGTCGTGGTCTCCACCGTGCCGGTGGCGGTGCCCACCGCGACGTCCACTTCAGCGACCGCCTCGCGGATGGCGGGATCGGCCTCACCCTCTTCGGTGTACAACTCGCTGTGCCGGTAGCGCTCCATCAGGTAGCGCAGCAGCACCATCACCACCGAGGCGGCCGGCAGCGCCAGCAGCACGCCGAGAAAGCCGAACAGCTCGCCACCGGCCAGCACCGCGAAGATCACCGCCACCGGATGCAGGCCGATCTTTTCGCCGACCAGCTTGGGGACCAGCACATAGCCTTCCAGCAACTGGCCCACCACGAACACGCCGCAGACGATCAGCACGTGGCTCCAGTCGCCGTACTGCACCAGCGCGGCGATGATCGAGGCACCGAAGCCGGTGATGAAGCCGAGATAGGGCACGAAACTGAGCAGGCCCGCGATCATGCCGATCAGCGCACCCACCGACAGCCCTGCCACCAGCGACAGGCCGGCGCCGTAGTAGACGCCCAGCGCCAGCATCACCAACAACTGGCCGCGCACGAAGGCGCCGAGTACCAGGTCCGACTCGCGCGCGAGGTGGGCGACGGTGGGCTGGATCGAGCGCGGCAGCAGGCGGTCGATCGCCGCCACCAGCCGGTCCCAGTCGCGCAGCAGGTAGAACGCCACCACCGGGATCAGCACCAGGTTGGTGAGCCACAGCACCAGGCCCAGGCCCGAGCGCGACACCTTGCCCAGCACCTGGCCGGCGATGCCGCCCACCGAGCCGAGGTGCTCCTTGATCGTGGCGATCAGGCGGTCGCTATCGAACGTGCGCGGGTCGAGATGCAGCTTGGCCTGCAGCCATGGCCACGCGGTGTGCTCGGCCCAGTCCACGTAGCGCGGCACGTTCTGGACCAGGTTCTCGATCTGGTGCGAGATCAGCGGGATCAACAGCAGCAGCGCACCGCCCAGCACCAGCGCCAGCACCAGGAACACGATGCTCACCGCCAGCGTGCGGCCCAGGCCGAGGCGTTCCAGCCGGTCGGCCAGCGGATCACCGAGGTAGGCCAGCATCGCGGCCACCACGAACGGCATCAGCATCGGCGACAGCCGCCACAGCAGGAAGCCGATCACCGCGAGGATCGCCAGCAGCTGCCAGCGGCGATGGTTCTCCTGGATCACGCGCCCACTCCCTTGGTCGGGAACCGGCTCTTTCGGAGAGTCCGCACATGGATGTGCGGGGTTTTGCGCGGGATTCGCATATGCCTCAATGCAGCCAGCGCAGGCTGGCATCCGTGCCCGGATGCGCGGTGTCGCGGATCAGCCGCCCGCTGGCGGCGAGGTTCGCGGCCAGCGCGTCGGCCGGCATCGCCGACTTCACCTCGAACAGCATGCCGTCGTTCTCCGCGCCCAGCGTGGCGACACTGCGCACCGAGGGATCGGCGCGCAGCACGTTGAGCACGGCGGCGTAGTCCATGGCGCTGTCCAGTCCGCTCACCCACAGCTTCTCGTCGCTGACCGCGGCACCGATCACGTTGAGCTGCCTGCCGATGCGGTCGACCATGCCGTTGCCGGCGTCGGCCAGCAGCGCGTCCTCGGTGGCGGCCTTGTCGGTCCAGCGCTGTGCGCTGCCGCCGGAAACCAGGGTCCAGTCGGCGCTGCCGTCGTGCAGGCTGCCCAGCAGCACCAGGCCGGTGTGGTACTGCTGGTTGATCGCCGCCAGCGTGGCGGGATCGGCAGCGTCCACCTTGGCGGGATCGGGCGCGTTCGCGGGGTCGGCGTAGGCCACCCCGTAGCCGCGCGCGGCGGCCGCGCCGGCGAGGCTCGCCAGCGCCGCCTTGTCCAGCAGCTGGCCGTCGCTGCCGCGCACCATCAGCAGCACCGGCGGCTTGGCTCCCACGCTGCCCACCACGCCCAGCGTGGACACCAGGTGGCGCACCGCGCCAGGCTCGAAGTCCACGGCCAGGCTCATGCCGGTGGCGGCACGCGCGTACTGGAAGTGGCGCACCAGCGCGGCGGCGTTCTTCAGCGCGTCGTCGTAGCCGGCCTTGCTGCGCAGGTCCTGCCCGCCGGCCACCCGCGCCAGCACCTGGCTGAGCGCGGCGGCGAAGGCGTCGCTGCGCTGGCTGTCGCTGGTGTCGGCCACCGGAACCGTCACCGAGTACGGCGAGGCGCCCTGCGCATGCAGCGGCGGCCACACGGCAAGGCCCAGCAGCAGGACAACGGAGAGCAGGCGGAGCAGACGCATCGGGAGCAGGCGCATCGGCGGGACACTTCGCGGGGAATACCGCGGAAGTCTGCCCAATCGGCCTCCCGGCGTCCATGCCGCGGGCCACGGAACCGGCCTGCCACCGCACCCGGCCGGCCACCGGCGGTGCCTCGCATGCGCTAGAATCGTGCGTTTCCCATCGCCGGTTCCCGCCATGTCCGACGCCCTCACCTACCGCGCCGCCGGGGTCGATATCGACGCCGGCAATGCCCTGGTCGAACGCATCAAGCCGCTGGTCAAGCGCACCAGCCGTCCCGAGGTGATGGGCGGGCTGGGCGGCTTCGGCGGCCTGTTCAACCTGGGCGGCAAGTACCGGGAGCCGGTGCTGGTCTCCGGCACCGACGGCGTGGGCACCAAGCTCAAGCTGGCGCAGACGCTGGGCCGCCACGACACTATCGGCATCGACCTGGTGGGCATGTGCGTGAACGACGTGCTGGTGCAGGGCGCCGAGCCGCTGTTCTTTCTCGACTACTTCGCCACCGGCAAGCTGGACGTGGACACCGCCGCGGCGGTGGTCGGCGGCATCGCCCGGGGCTGCGAACTGGCCGGTTGCGCGCTGATCGGCGGCGAGACCGCCGAGATGCCCGACATGTATCCGCCCGGCGAGTACGACCTCGCCGGTTTCACCGTGGGTGCGGTGGAGAAGTCGCAGCTGCTCTCCGGCGACAGCATCGTGGCCGGCGACGTGGTGCTGGGCGTGGCGTCCAGCGGCCCGCACTCGAACGGCTACTCGCTGATCCGCAGGATCCTCGAACGCGCCGGCAGCCCGCTGGATCTCGACGTGGGTGGCGCGAAGCTGGCCGACGCGCTGATGGCCCCCACCACGATCTACGTGAAGCCGATGCTGGAACTGCTCGCCGCGCAGGGTACGGCCATCCACGGCATGGCCCACATCACCGGCGGCGGCCTCAAGGAAAACATCATCCGCGTGGTTCCCGACGGCCTCGGCCTCGCGCTGGATGCCGCCACGCTCGCGCTGCCCCCGGTATTCGACTGGCTGCAGCGCGAGGGCAAGGTGGCACGCGAGGAGATGTGGCGCACCTTCAACTGCGGCGTGGGCTTCACCGTGATCCTGCCGCAGCACGCGGCGGCGGCGGCCGCGGCCCTGCTGGCGAAGCATGGCCTCGCCAGCCGCCCGATCGGGGAGGTGGTGAAGGCCGCGGGCGACGAGCGCGTCCACATCGGTTGAACTGCCTGTGACGCCAGCCCCGCTGAAAGTCGCCGTGCTCGCCTCCGGCCGCGGCAGCAACCTCGCCGCGCTGATCGCCGCACGCGACGCCGGCACGCTGCCGGTGGAGTTCGTGCTGGTGGGCAGCGACAAGGCCTCCGCCGGCGCGCTGCGGCTGGCCGAGGACGCCGGCATCCCCACGCTGGCGCTGAACCCGAAGGGGTATCCCGACCGCCCGGCATTCGACCGCGAGCTGTTCGCGCGCATCGCCGCCAGCGGCGCCGAGCTGCTGGTGCTGGCCGGCTTCATGCGCGTGATCGACGGCGCAGCGCTGGCGCCGTGGGCGGGGCGCATCGTCAACATCCATCCCTCGCTGCTGCCGAAGTACCGCGGGCTGCACACGCATCGCCGCGCACTGGAAGCCGGCGACACCGAACACGGCGCCAGCGTGCACTTCGTCACCGCAGAGCTGGACGGCGGTCCGCTGATCGCCCAGGCGCGCATCGTCGTCCGGCCCGGCGACGACGAGAACAGCCTCGCCGCGCGCCTGCTGCCGCTGGAGCACCGTCTGCTGCCGGCGGCGGTGGCGCTGCTCGCCGCGCGCCGCCTTGCGCTGGGAGATGCCGGCGTGCTGCTGGACGGCCGGCCGCTGCGCGCACCGCTGCAACTGGGCGAACACGGCCTGCAGTGACGCCCGGTTCAGTTGGCCGCGGGCAGACTCGGGCGCCATGAGCACACGCATCCTCCTCGCCGCCGCACTCGCCCTGTCGCCGCTTGCCGGCATCGCCGCCACGGCCTCCGCACCCAGGCCCTTCACCGCGCGTTACCAGGTTTCCCAGGATGGCCAGCCGATGGGCGAGGCCACCGTGACCCTCCGCCCCGGCCCCGACGGCAGCTGGATCCTGCGCAAGGACACGAAAGGCACCGCCGGCCTTGCCGCGCTGCTCGGCGCCAGCACCCGGGAGACCTCGCGCTTCCGCTGGCAGGGCACCGTGCCGGAAGCGCTCAGCTACGACTACCGCCTCGTCACCGCCGGCAGGGACAAGCAGCGCCACCTGCAGGTGGACTGGCCGAAACGGCAGGTGAGCGTGCAGGACGGCAAGCACGCCTCCGGCTATCCGGCCCAGCCCGGCATGGTCGAGCGCAACACCTTGCCGCTGGCGGTCGGGCTCGCGCTCGACGCGGGCAGGCAGCGGCTCAGCCTGCCGGTGGGCGTGCGCCAGACGGTGGAGACCGAAACCTTCAGGGTCGCCGGCACCGAGACCGTCAAGGTACCGGCCGGCAGTTTCAGGGCCGAACGCATCGAGCGCAGCGACGACGCCAGGGGCTTCAGCGCGTGGTACGTCCCCGGCCGCTACCCGCTGCCGGTGAAGCTGGCCCAGCGCGATGGCGGCAATCTCGTGCTGGAACTGGTGACCTACTCGCAGCCGTGAGCGGCCGGCGAACAGGCATCAGGCCGCGCCCAGTTTCCGTTCCCGCGCCACCTGCCTGACGAGGTTCGCCCGCAGCCAGCGACGGGCTCGCGGCTGCTCAAGCACGGCATCCAGCACCCAGGAGGCCAATGCAACCGCACAGCCGATGGCGGCCCAATGGACCGGGCCGCTGCCGTAGCCGAACCGGTTGGCGGCTGCGCCCGCGGCGAAAATGGCACCGGCAAACACGCCCAGCCTGATCGCCAGGTCGCGACCGCTGCGGCTCTCCGCAACCGCCTCCCGCCACCATTTGCGCCGGTCTTCCGGCGCCAGACCGCGCAGCTCGGGGATGCTCCCCACCCGCCAGCAGTACGCCATGCCCCGCCCTCCGTTGCGCAACGGAAAACAGTCTGCGGCGCGGCACTCAGTTGGGCAAGCGGCGGATGCGCGCGCCGAGAACGCCCAGCTTTTCCTCGATGTTCTCGTAGCCGCGGTCGATGTGGTAGACGCGGTCCACCGTGGTGTCGCCCTGCGCCACCAGGCCAGCCAGCACCAGGCAGGCCGAGGCGCGCAGGTCGGTGGCCATGATCGGCGCACCGCTCATGTGCTCGACGCCCTTGATCACCGCGGTGTTGCCCTCGAGCTGGATGTCGGCGCCGAGGCGCTGCAGCTCGTGGGCGTGCATGAAGCGATTCTCGAACACCGTCTCGGTGATCACGCCGGTACCCTCGGCCACGCAGTTGAGCGCGGTGAACTGGGCCTGCATGTCGGTGGGGAACGCGGGGTACGGCGCGGTGGTGATGTTGACCGCCTTCGGTCGCCGCCCGCCCATGTCCAGCTCGATCCAGTCCTCGCCGCTGGAGATCTGTGCACCGGCCTCCTCCAGCTTGGCCAGCACCGCGTCCAGCGTACTGGCGCGGGCGCCGCGGGCGCGCACCTTGCCGCCGGTCATCGCCGCGCCGACCAGGAAGGTGCCGGTCTCGATGCGGTCGGGCAGCACCTTGTAGTCGGTGCCGTGCAGGCGCTCCACGCCGTGGATCACCAGGGTGGAGGTGCCCACGCCCTCGATCTTCGCGCCCATCGAGATCAGGCAATGCGCCAGGTCCACCACCTCAGGCTCCTGCGCGGCGTTCTCGATCACCGTGGTGCCTTCGGCCAGCGTGGCCGCCATCATGATGTTCTCGGTGCCGGTGACGGTGACCATGTCCATCACCACACGCGTACCCTTGAGCCGCCTGGCGCGCGCCTTGATGTAGCCGTTCTCCACGCTGATCTCGGCACCCAGCGCCTGCAGGCCGCGGATATGCTGGTCGACCGGGCGCGAGCCGATCGCGCAGCCGCCGGGCAGCGACACCTCGGCCTGGCCGAAGCGTGCCACCAGCGGGCCCAGCACCAGGATCGAGGCGCGCATGGTGCGCACCAGATCGTACGGCGCGATGCAGGTGCTGGTGGTGCGCGGGTCGACGTGGATCTTCATGCGGTCGTCGAGCACCAGTTGCACGCCCATCTGGCCCAGCAGCTCGATGAAGGTGGTGACGTCGTGCAGGTGCGGCACGTTGCCGATGCTCACCGGCGCGTCGGCCAGCAGGCAGGCGGCGAGGATCGGCAGCACGGCGTTCTTCGCGCCGGAAATGCCCACCTCGCCCTGGAGCGGCACGCCGCCGTTGATCAGGATCTTGGCCATGGATGTTCCTAGACTTGTGCGCCCCGCCATTGGGCGCAAGAAAAAACCGGCATGGATGCCGGAAGTGTCATCGCGTCACCCCGGGCGCGCCGCGGCTTCCTCGGGGGTCAGCGTCTTGAGCGCCAGCGCGTGGATCGCGCCCCCCATCAGCTCGCCCAGCGTGGCGTACACCAGCCGGTGCCGCGCCAGCGGCAGCTTGCCGGCGAACGCGGCGCTGACCACGGTGGCCTCGAAATGCACGCCGTCCTCGCCGCTGACCTCCACCCGCGCGCCTGGCAGGCCGGTCTCGATCAGGGTCTGGATGCGTGCTGGGTCCATCGGGCTTCCACGGGCTGGGGCGGCGACGCGGCCGGTAGCGGCCATCGCGTCGACGTGTGACGTTAAAATGCGAATATGCCATGGTAATGGAAATCCCCTGTCGCAGAAACGACAGTGCCCCGCCACGGGCATTCCCGCGCCCCGACCGAGCCGACATGAACCCACGCCCCGCCCCGCACGCCGCCATCGAACCGCAGCCCGACGCCATCGTGCGCAGCGCCCGTGCCGTGATCGCCACCGAGGCGGCCGCGATCGCCGGGCTGGAGCCGCGCATCGACGGCGATTTCGTGGAGGCCTGCCGGCTGATCCTGGCCTGCCGCGGCCGCGTGGTGGTCACCGGCATGGGCAAGTCCGGCCACGTGGCGCGCAAGATCGCCGCCACCCTCGCCTCCACCGGCACCCCGGCGTTCTTCGTGCACCCGGGCGAGGCCAGCCACGGCGACCTCGGCATGATCCAGCCCGACGACGTGGTGCTGGCGCTCTCGTACTCCGGCGAAACCGACGAGGTGCTGTTCATCCTGCCAATGATCAAGCGCCAGGGCATCCCGCTGATCGCTATCACCGGCAAGCCCGCCTCCTCGCTGGCCAGCCAGGCCAACGTACACATCGACGGCAGCATCAGCAACGAAGCCTGTCCGCTGGGCCTGGCCCCCACCACCAGCACCACCGCCGCGCTGGTGCTCGGCGACGCGCTGGCGATCGCGCTGCTGGAGGCGCGCGGCTTCACCTCCGACGACTTCGCGCGTTCGCACCCGGCCGGCAGCCTCGGCCGCCGCCTGCTGCTCAGGATCAGCGACGTGATGCACTCGGGCGACGACGTGCCGCGCGTGCCGCCCGAGGCCAGCCTCACCGCCGCGCTGGTGGAGATGACCCGCAAGCACCTGGGCATGACCGCGGTGGTGGACGCCGAGGGCCGCCTGCTCGGCGTATTCACCGACGGCGACCTGCGCCGCGCGCTCGACGACGAGGACGTGAACCTGCGCGGCGCCACCGTGGCCGAGCTGATGACCCGCGGCCCCAAGACCATCGGCCCCGACCGGCTGGCCGCCGAGGCCGCCCAGCTGATGGAAAAGCACCAGATCCACGCCCTGCTGGTCGTCGACGACGGGCGCCGGGTGGTCGGCGCGCTGAACATTCATGATCTGCTCCGGGCGCGTGTCGTCTGATTTGCCTGCCGATTCGCTTCGGCGAATCGGCAAATCAAACACGCACGCTCTTGACTCTTGCCCAGCCCGAACGCCGAACCGTGTCCACCGACTATCTCGCCAACATCCCCGTCGACATCCTGACCCGCGCCGCGAAAATCCGCGTGGCCGCCTTCGACGTGGACGGCACGCTCACCGACGGCCGCCTCTGGTATGGAGAGGACGGCCGCGAGACCAAGGTGTTCCACGTGCATGACGGGCTGGGCCTGAAGCGGCTGCAGGCGAACGGCGTGCAGGTGGCGCTGATCACCGCGCGCATCAGCCACCCGGTGGCGCTGCGCGCCGAGGAGCTGGAGATCGCCCACGTCTACCAGGGCCAGGGCGACAAGCGCGCCTGCCTCGAGGCCCTGCTGGAAGCACTGAACCTCGCGCCCGCGCAGGCCGCCTTCGTCGGCGACGACCTGCCCGACCTGCCGCCGATGCGCCTCGCCGGCCTCGCCGTGGCGGTGGCGAACGCCCACCCCTGGGTGGCCGAGGCCGCGCACTGGCAGACCCGTCTGCCCGGCGGGATGGGCGCGGCGCGCGAGGCCTGCGACCTGATCCTGCATGCGCAGGGCAAGAGCGCCGCCGAGCGGGAGCGCTGGCGGTGATCGGCCGTCTGCGCCGCTGGCTGCGCGACCGCAAGCTGGCCAGCGCGACCGTGGTGGTCGCACTGGGTGCGGGTTTCGCCCAGCTGCTGCTGTGGTGGATGGGGCCGGCGCCGAAGCCGAACGACTTCGTGGGCCCGCCGCGCTCGGGCTACACCCTCACCAATTTCAGGTTGTGGTCCTACAACCCGGAAGGGCAGCTCGCGTTCCGGATGCAGGCGCCGCACCTGGAACGCCGCGAGGGCGACGACTCGCTGTACATCAATTCGCCCGTGTTCGACCTGTCCTCCAGGAAGCCCGGCGTGCCGGACTGGCACGGCCAGTCGCTATACGGCTGGGTGGACAAGAGCGGCACCCTGATCAAGCTGCAGGGCCCGGTGACGATGCACCGCCCCGCCTGGGCGGACACCGCCGCCACGGACCTGGTCACCTCCGACGTCACCGTGTGGCCGAAGGAAAACCGCATGGTGACCGCCGCCCCGGCGCAGATGACGCAGGGCGCCAGTAGAATGGACGGCGTCGGCATGCGTGCCAGCCTCAACGACAATCACCTGGAGTTGCTCGACAATGTCCACGCCACGTTCCCGCCGCGCAGGCGCAAGTCGTAAGTCCGCCGCCGGCCTGCTCGCCGTGGCCGCGCTGGCGCTGCTGCCCGCGCTGGCGCTGGCGAAGAAGTCCGACCGCCAGCAGCCGATGAATGTCGAGCACGCGGATTCGTTCGACGGTACCTATGCACCCAACAGCACGGTCAAGCTGCGCGGCCATGTGACGATCACCCAGGGCACCATGAAGATCACCGGCGACCTGGCCACGGTGCATTTCGACGCCGACCAGAACGTCGACCACGTGCAGGTCACCGGCGCGCCCGCGCACATCCAGGAACTGGACGACAGCGGCAACCTGATGACCGGCGACGCCGCCCAGCTCGACTACGACAACGTCAACGGCATCGCCATGCTCACCGGCAAGGCGGTGGTCAAGCAGCAGGGCCGCGGCGAGGCGCACGGCGACAAGCTCACCTACAACACCCAGACCAGCGAGATGACCGGCAGCAGCAGCGGCGACAACGCCGTGCACATGACCTTCCTGCCCAAGCCGAAGAAGGAGCAGCCGGCGCCCGCCGCTCCCGCACCCAGCGCGTCGGCGGGCGGCAGGTAAGCATGCTTTCTGCCGAAGGTCTGCAGAAGAGCTTCAAGTCGCGGCAGGTGGTGCGCGACTTCGGCTTCTCCATCCGCGAGGGCGAGGTGGTCGGCCTGCTCGGTCCCAACGGCGCCGGCAAGACCACCTGCTTCTACATGGTGGTGGGCCTGATCGAGGCCGACGGCGGCACGATCAAGCTGGACAAGCAGGACATCACCGGCCTGCCGATGCACCTTCGCGCGCGCCTCGGCATCGGCTACCTGCCGCAGGAAGCCTCGGTGTTCCGCCGGCTCAGCGTGGCGGACAACATCATGGCCGTGCTGGAGCTGCGCGAAGGCCTCACGCCCCAGCAACGCGACAGCGAGCTGGAAAGCCTGCTGGACGAGCTGAAGATCGCCCACATCGCCGGCCAGAAGGGCATCAGCCTGTCCGGCGGCGAGCGCCGCCGCGTGGAGATCGCCCGCGCGCTGGCCGCGAACCCGCGCTACATGCTGCTCGACGAGCCGTTCGCCGGCGTCGACCCGATCTCGGTGGGCGAGATCCAGCGCATCGTGCGCCACCTCAAGGAACGCGGGATCGGCGTGCTGATCACCGACCACAACGTGCGCGAAACCCTGGGCATCTGCGACCGCGCCTACATCCTCAACGAGGGCGAAGTGCTGTCGCGCGGCACGCCCGCGCACATCCTCGCCGACGAGAAGGTGCGCGAGGTCTACCTGGGCCGCGAATTCCGGCTGTGACGCAGTCTTCACGGCGGCGCGCGGCTATGGCCGCCCCCGCCGGCTGCGGGTAGGATGGGGTCATCCCAAGCAACTGGCCGGCATGAAACCCGCACTGCAATTCCGCCTCCATCAGCAGCTCACCCTGACGCCCCAGCTGCAACTGGCGATCCGCCTGCTGCAACTGTCGCAACTGGAGCTGGAGGCCGAGTTGCGGCAGCTCGCCGAAGGCAATCCGCTGCTGGAATTCGCCGACGAGAGCGAGGACGAGGCCACCACCGACGAGGCCGCGCCCGACGCCGAGTACGTGCAGGTGCCCGGCCCCGCCGAAACCCCTTCCACCGAACGTGGCGTCGATGGCGACGATGGCGCCGACTGGAGCGATGACGGCGGCGGCAGCGCGGAGACCCCGATCGACTTCTCCAACGGCGGCGGCAACAGCGGCGCCGCGCGCGGCGACGAGGATTTCGAGCCGCAGAACGCCGCCCCCGAAACCCTGCAGCAGCACCTGCTGTGGCAGCTCAATCTCGCCGGCTTCAACCCGCGCCAGACCGCGATCGCCACCGTGATGATCGATGCGCTGAACGCCGACGGCTACCTCGCCGACGGCATCGAGGCGGTGCGCGCGGCACTGCCGGAGAACCTCGCCGCCGATCTCGACGAGATCGAGGCGGTACGCCGCCGCCTGCAGGGTTTCGACCCGCTGGGCGTGGCCAGCCTGGACCTGCGCGACTGCCTGCGCAGCCAGCTGCAGCAGTTCGATGCCGACACCCCGCAGCGCGGGCTGGCGCTCGCCATCGTCGACGGCGAGCTGGAGCTGCTCGCGCGCAACGACATCGCGAAGCTGGCGCGCAAGCTGCGCGCCAGCGAGGACGAGGTGGCCGCCGCCGCCGCGCTGATCCGCAGCCTCGATCCGCGCCCCGGCGCGGCGCTGGACACCACCCCGGTGGAATACGTGGCGCCGGACGTCTACGCCGTGCGCGAGGCGGGTCGCTGGCAGGTGCGCCTGAATCCGGACGCGCAGCCGCGGCTGGGCCTGAACCAGCACTACTGCAACCTGATCGCCCGCGCCCGCGGCGAGGACGCCAGCTGGATGAAGGGCCAGCTGCAGGAGGCGCGCTGGCTGCTCAAGAGCCTGGAGTCGCGTGCCGAAACGCTGCTGAAGGTGGCCGGGGCGATCGTGCGGCGGCAGAGCGCGTTCCTCGACTACGGCCCCGAGGCGATGCATCCACTGGTGCTGCGCGAGGTGGCCGAGGAGGTCGGCATGCACGAATCCACCATCTCGCGCGTCACCACGCGCAAGTACCTGCACACGCCGCGCGGCACCTTCGAGCTGAAATACTTCTTCTCCAGCGGCGTTTCCACCGAGGACGGCGGCAGCGCCTCGGCCACCGCGATCCAGGCCATGCTGCGCAAGCTGATCGAGGCGGAGGACCCGCGCAAGCCGCTGTCCGACCAGGCGCTGGCGGAGGAACTGAAGGGCAAGGGCATCCAGGTGGCCCGGCGCACCGTGGCCAAGTACCGCGAGGGGCTGCGCATCCCCAGTTCCAGCGAACGCCAGAGGATCGGCTGAACGGGGAACTTGCCTGCCGCGAAAACGCTCCCATGTCTGAAAGCGAAGGATGATCGACGACACGTTCCGGCTTCGTCCGTAGCGCGTCCATCCCGCCGCGAAACGCGGCAAGCACCACCAGAGGAGGCGTACCATGCAATTCCAGCTCAGCGGCCAGCAGATCGAAGTCACCCCCGCGCTGCGCGCACACGTCGAATCCAAGCTCGACCGCCTCCATCGCCTCGATGACAAGCTGATCAGCCTCGCCGTGGTGCTTTCCGTGGACAAGCTGCGGCACCGCGCGGACGCCACGCTCGGCGTCACCGGCGCCACCCTGCACGCCGAGGCGGCCGAGGCCGACATGTACGCCTCCATCGACATGCTGTTCGACAAGCTGGTCAACCAGCTGCGTCGTCACCGCGAAAAGATCGTCGACAAGCATCAGCGCGCGGTGCGCGAGGAGCGCCAGTACGGCTGATGCACTCCCCCGCAGGCCGCCCGGCACCGGGCGGCCTGCCCTCCCTCCGGAACACTCACACGGCCCAAGCTGGCACAATGGCCCAGCCCCGCCGCGCTCCCGACCGGCGACGCGCGACGCAAAGGACCGAAGGCTTGGACCGGCTCACCGCACGACAACTCTACGACGGCGTCAACGAACGCATGGTGCTGCGCTGGCTGGCCGGCATGCGCGGCGAATCCCGCGTGCTGGAGCCCGGCGCTGCACAGGCGCGCCGCCCCTCGTTGATCGGCTACCTCAACGTCATCTACCCGAACAAGATCCAGATCATCGGCTCGGAGGAGCTGAACTTCCTCGACGGCCTGGATTCGCGCCAGCGCTGGGAGGCGATCCACAAGATCGCCGCCAGCAAGCCGGTGGCGCTGATCGTCACCAGGGACCAGCCGGTGCCGCCGGACCTGCGCGAGGTGGCGGAGGAAACCGATACCCCGCTGTGGGTCAGCGCCAAGCGCGGCCACGAACTGCTGACCTTCCTGCAATACCACCTGGCGCGCCAGTTGGCGGCAAAGACCACCCTGCACGGCGTGTTCCTGGAAGTGTTCTCGATCGGCGTGCTGATCACCGGCGAGGCCGGTTCCGGCAAGAGCGAGCTGGCGCTGGAACTGATCAGCCGCGGCCACCGGCTGGTGGCCGACGATGCCACCGAGTTCACCCTGATCGCGCCCGACGTGATCGACGGCAGCTGCCCCGAGCTGTTGCAGGACCTGCTGGAGGTACGGGGACTGGGCGTGCTCAACGTGCGCGAGATGTTCGGCCAGATGTCGGTGAAACCGTCCAAGTACCTGCGCCTGGTGATCCACCTGAAACCGCTGCGCGAGGGCGAGGACATCGATGCGCTGACCCGCCTCACCGGCGACATCGGCCACCGCGAGGTGTTCGACGTCAAGGTGCCGATGATCACCATCCCGGTGGCGCCCGGCCGCAACATCGCCGTGCTGGTCGAGGCGGCGGTGCGCAGCCACGCGCTGAAGAGCAAGGGCATCGATCCCGCACAGACCTTCATCGACCGCCAGGCGCACCAGCTGCGCCGACTGCCGCCATGGTGACGCCGTGAACGAAGACCATTCGCCGCCGACCACTCCCTACACCGACCCGCACGAGACCCACCTGGTCGTGCTCACCGGCATGTCCGGCGGCGGCAAGACGGTGGCGCTGCGCGCGCTGGAGGACCTGGAGTTCTACTGCGTCGACAACCTGCCGCCGTCGCTGCTGCCGCAACTGGTGGACGCGGCGGGCCGCGGTGCCGGCCGGCACCGGCGCATCGCGGTGGGCGTGGACGTGCGCAACCGCGGCGCCGACTTCGAACAGCTGCCGACGATCCTCTCGGGACTCGCCGCGAGCGGCGTGCAGCTGCACCTGATCTTCCTCGACTGCCGCAACGAGGTGCTGCTCAAGCGCTACTCGGAAACCCGCCGCCGCCACCCGCTGGCCACGCATGGCATGTCGCTGGCCGACGCGATCGGCAAGGAGCGCCGCCTGTTGCGTCCGCTGATGGCGATCGCCGAGAAGGTGATCGACTCCAGCGAACTAAACGTGCACCAGCTGCGCCGCCTCGTTGCCACCGGCTACGCGCAGGCCACCGAGGGCATGACCCTGATGTTCCAGTCCTTCGCGTTCAAGCGCGGATTGCCGCTGGACTCGGATTTCGTGTTCGACGCGCGCTGCCTGCCCAACCCGCACTGGCAGCCGGAACTGCGCCCGCTCTCCGGCAAGGACGCCCCGGTGCGCGCCTACCTGGAGGGCGAGCCGCTGGTGGCCCAGTACCTCGCCGACACCACGCGCTGGCTGGACGCCTGGCTGCCCCGCTTCGAGCAGGACGACCGCAGCTACGTCACCATCGCGATCGGCTGCACCGGCGGCCGGCACCGCTCGGTGTACCTGGTCGAGCAGCTCGCCGCGCACTACCGCGCAGCGCGCGAGGGCGTGCTCACGTTCCACCGCGAGCTGGACTGAAGCCATGGCCGTCGCATGCATGCAGGCAGGTCCGCGGCCATGAGCGTGGGCGTGCTGCTGATGACCCACGAGGCGGTCGGCCAGGCGCTGATCTCCGCCGCGCACCACGTGATGCCGAAGCTGCCGCTGCAGGTGGACGCGGTGGAAGTGCCGCCGCAGGCCGACCCCGACGTGATGCGCGCGCTCACCGCCCGCCACGCGCGTGCGCTCGACCAGGGCGAGGGCGTGCTGGTGCTGGCCGACCTCTACGGCGCCACGCCGTGCAACATCGGCCTTTCGCTCAGTTCGCTGGGCGTGCGCCTGCGCTGCGTCTCCGGCCTCAACCTGCCGATGCTGCTGCGCGTGCTCAACTACGCGGAAAAACCACTGGACGAACTGGCCGAGATCGCGGCAAGCGGCGGCCGCGGGGGAATCTTCATCGACCATGCCTGATGCCGAACATGCTTGAACAAGAAATCGTCGTCTCCAACAAGCTCGGCCTGCACGCCCGCGCCTCGGCCAAGCTGGTGCAACTCGTGCAGGGCTTCAAATCCACCGTCTGGCTGGTCAGCAAGGGACGCGAGATCAACGCGCAGAGCATCATGGGCGTGATGATGCTGGCCGCCGGCATCGGCACCCCGCTGACGGTGCGCGCCGAGGGTCCGGACGAGCAGGCGGCGCTGGAGGCGGTGGTGGCGCTGTTCGACCGCAAGTTCGACGAGGGAGCCTGAGATCGCATGGGAGTCGGGAACAGGGAACCGGAAACGGCGAACGCCGGTGGCACGGCGTCGGCGGCGCGCGCCGCGCGCCCGCACGCGGCATCCCTGGCCGTGGCCCGCGACCGGATTGCCGGGCCCGTGCGGGGGAGCGTCCGATGAGGCATGTCCTGCCCGGCACCCAGGCTTCGCGGGGCATGGCACTGGGCCGCGCACGGCTGGTGCAGCCCAGCCGCTACGCGGTGGATACCCGTCCGCTGGCGGAAGAGGAAATCGGGCCGGAGCTCGAACGCCTGCACAGCGCGCTGGACACCGCGCGACAGGAACTGCACGAGCTGCGCGGCAAGCTGCACGGCGCGCTGGCACGCGAGGTCAACGAATTCATCGACGCGCACAGCCTGCTGCTGGACGACGCCGAGCTGCTGCGCGGCCTCGACGACCTGGTGAGGATCGGCCATTACCGCGCCGGTGCCGCGCTGAAGAAGCAGCGCGACAAGCTGGCCGCGGTGTTCGAGGCGATGGACGACCCGTACTTGCGCAGCCGCAAGGAGGACATCGACCAGGTGATCGCCCGCGTGGTCTCCGCGCTGCAGCGCCAGACCACCGCCGAGGAGCGCAAACTGGCCGCGCGCGTGGGCGAGATCCTGGTCGCCGACACCATCGCGCCCGCCGACATGGCCCAGCTCGCCGGCAATGGCCTGCTGGGCGTGGTCGCCAGCTCCGGCAGCGCGTACTCGCACAGCGCGATCCTCGCGCGCAGCCTCGGCCTGCCGATGCTGGTGGGCGCGCGCGACGCGCTGTCGCTGCTGCACGATGACGACCTGATCCTGCTCGACGCCGAGCGTGGCGAGGCGATCGTGCACCCCACCGCACAGGACCTCGCCCGCTACCGCGCCTGGCAGCGCGAGGCCGCCGCCGAAGGGCGCCGCCTCGCCACGCTGGCGAACGCGCCCACGCGCACCCGCGACGGCGTGGCGATCCGCCTGCTGGCCAACGCGGAGACCGCCGCCGACGTGGCATTGGCGCGCACCCGCGGCGCCGACGGCGTGGGCCTGTACCGCACCGAATTCCTGTTCCTGCGCCACAAGGGCCTGCCCTCGGAGGACGAGCAGTTCATCGCCTACCGCGACCTGGTGCTGGGCATGGGCGGCCTGCCGGTGACCATCCGTACGCTCGACCTCGGTGCCGACAAGGCCGACGCCGCGGGCCTGGTGCTGCGCGGCGAGGACAACCCCGCGTTGGGCGTGCGCGGCGTGCGCCTGTCGCTGCGCTATCCCGCCGTGTTCACCACCCAGATCCGCGCGATCCTGCGCGCCGCCTGCTACGGCCCGGTGCGCGTGCTGGTGCCGATGGTGACCCAGCCGGACGAGCTGATCGCGGTGCGCACGCTGTTCAAGCTCGCGCGGCAGGACCTCAAGCGCGACAGCATCGACCTGCCCGAGAAGTTGCCGCTGGGCGCGATGATCGAGGTGCCCGCGGCGGCGATCAACGTGCGCGCCCTGCTCGAACACGCCGACTTCCTCGCCATCGGCACCAACGATCTCGCCCAGTACGTGCTCGCCGCCGACCGCGGCAACGACGCGCTGGACAACATCTACACCCCGCTGCAGCCGGCCCTGCTGCGCCTGCTCTCGCACGTGATCGGCGCGGGCCGCCGGGCGGGCAAGTCGGTGAGCCTGTGCGGCGAGATCGGCGGCGATGTCAACTTCACCGCGATGCTGCTCGCGCTCGGCCTCAACGAATTCAGCATGCATCCCAGCCAGCTGCTGCTGGTGCGCGACCGCCTCGCCACGCTCGACCATGCCACGCTGCGCGGCCACGCCACCCGCCTGCTGCGCGCCTTCACCCACGAGCAGGTCGCCGCGCTGCTGGCGCAACTGGGCGAGTAGCGGCGATACGCCGGCTTGCGGTCGGCACGACCACCCCGAACCACTCCGTTCACGACGCCGCGGTCATGTTCCGGTAGTCGCGCGGCGACATGCCCACCGTGGCCTTGAACTGGCGCGCGAACGAACTCTGGTCGGCGAAGCCGCAGGCCAGGCCGATCGCCGCCACGCTGTCGTCGCCCTGCAGCATGCGCATCGCCGCCTCGATGCGCAGCTTGGTCAGCACCTGCTGCGGCGTGAGCTGGAACACCCGCCGGAAATGCCGCTCCAGCTGCGCCACCGAGAGCTCGGCCAGTCCCGCCAGCGTCGCCACGCGGATGCTCTGCGCATAGTGCTCCTGCATGTAGGCGAGCACGCGGCGCAGCCGCAGGTAGGTCGGATGGCGGCCGTCCGGCTGCCCCAGGTCGCGCGAGATGCCGACCACGCCGCGGACGTCGCCGTCCTGCTGCAGCGGGCGCTTGCAGGTCAGGCACCAGCCCGGCGCACGGTTCGCGAAGATGTGCACCTCAAGCTGGTTCTCGATGACCTCGCCGTCCAGCACGCGCCGGTCCTGCGACGCATACGAGCCGCCCATGGTGGCCGGGAACAGCTCGGTCACGCTGCGGCCGATCACGTCCTCGCGGCGCTTGAGGCCAAGCCGGCGCACCAGGGTGAGGTTCGCATGCGTGTAGCGGCCGGCGGTGTCCTTCACGAAGAACACCACGTCGGGCAGCGCGTCGAACAGCGCCTCCAGCTCGTTCGCCGAGATTTTCACTTCCATCGCGCAACTCCGGCAGGTGCCTGGGAGGACGGCACGGCCGGCCTCGGCACGGAGGCGGAGTATGCAGATTTCCGCATCGGCGGACCACAAGAGTCCCTAGACGTCCTTTCGCGGCGGGGCCAGCATAAGCGCATGACTACGATAGACGTGATCGACTCGCATACCGGCGGCGAGCCCACCCGTGTCGTCATCGGCGGGTTCCCGGACCTGGGCAACGGCTCGTTGATGGAACAGCGCGAGCGTTTCCGCCGCGACTACGACCGCTGGCGCAGCGCCATCGCCTGCGAACCGCGCGGCTCCAGCACCGTGGTCGGCGCCCTGCTGGTGCCGCCGCAGAGCGTGGACGCCTGTACCGGGGTGATCTTCTTCAACAACGTCGGCTACCTCGGCATGTGCGGCCACGGCACCATCGGCGTGGTGCGCACGCTGCAGCACCTGGGCCGCATCGGCCCTGGCAGGCACCACATCGACACGCCGGTGGGCACCGTGGGCGCGGAGCTGCACGAAGACGGCCGCGTCACCATCGACAACGTGGAAAGCTATCGCCACGCCGCGGGCGTCGGCGTCGACGTGCCGGAATACGGCCGCGTCACCGGCGACATCGCCTGGGGCGGCAACTGGTTCTTCATCACCCACGACACGCCACTGCCGCTGGAGATCCGGCACCAGCGCGCGCTCACCACCTACACCGAGGCGATACGCCACGCGCTGGAAGCGGACGGCATCACCGGCGCGGAAGGCGGCGAGATCGACCACATCGAGGTCAACACCGGCTCGCCGATGGCCGGCATGGATGGCCGGAACTTCGTGCTGTGCCCCGGCCTCGCCTACGACCGCTCGCCCTGCGGCACCGGCACCAGCGCCAAGCTGGCCTGCCTGGCCGCCGACGGCAAGCTGGCGCCGGGCGAGACCTGGAAACAGGAGAGCATCCTCGGCAGCGTGTTCGAAGGCCGCTACACACACGGCGAGCGCGGGGTGCGCCCGCAGATCACCGGCACCGCCTTCGTGGTGGCGCGCAGCACGCTGCTGTTCGACGAAGCGGACGCCTTCGCCTGGGGCAGTGGCGCGGAATGAATGGCACCGCCGCCACCTTCGACCTGATCGTCGTCGGTGCCGGCATCGTCGGCGCCAGCTGCGCCGATGCCGCCAGCGCGGAAGGCATGCGCGTGGCCATCGTGGAGCCGGGTCCGGTCGGCGGCGGCGCCACGGCGGCGGCCATGGGCCACCTCGTCGCGATGGACGACGATCCCGCCGAACTCGCGCTGGCCCACTACTCGCTGGGCCTGTGGGAAGCGTTCGCCGATCTCGAGGAAGCCGAATTCAGCCGCTGCGGCACCTTGTGGGTGGCGCGCAACGACGACGAACTCGGCGCCGCCGGCCAGCGCATCGCGCGCCTGCGCGCCGTCGGCATCGAGGCCCGGCTGCTCGATGCCGCGGCACTGTACGAACGGGAACCCGCGCTGGCGCCGGGGCTGGCGGGCGGCATGCTGGTGTCCCGCGAGGCGGTGGTGTATCCGCCGCGCGTCGCCAGCCACCTGGTGCAGCGCGCGCAGTCGCGCGGCGCCCGGCTCCACGCGGGCCGCCGGGTGCACTCCCTGCAGCGAGGTGGTGCGCTGCTCGACGACGGCACGCACCTGTGCGGCCCGGTGCTGGTGGCCACCGGCTGCGCGCTGCCCGCCCTGCTGCCGATGCTGCCGATGCGCGCGCGCAAGGGGCACCTCGTGATCACCGACCGCTATCCCGGCCTCATCCGCCACCAGTTGCTGGAACTCGGCTATGCCGACAGTGCCCACGGCGATGCCGACAGCAGCGTGGCGTTCAACGTGCAGCCGCGGCCGACCGGGCAGATCCTGATCGGCTCCTCGCGCGAATTCCACGCGAACGACGCCGCCGTCTCGCCGTCGATGGTGCAGCGCATGCTGGAACGCAGCTTCGCCTTCGTGCCCAGCCTGCGCGGACTGCAGGCACTGCGCATCTGGACCGGCTTCCGTCCGACCACGCCGGATGGACGTCCATATCTCGGCGTCGTGCCAGGCGCCGTCGACCAGTGGGTCGCAGCCGGCCATGAAGGCCTGGGCGTCACCACCGCGCTGGGCAGCGCGAAACTGATGATCGACCTGATCCAGGGCCGCCGGCCCGCCATCGATCCCGCGCCCTATGCGCCGCAGCGGATGGCCGCATGAGCGGGCTGGTGCGGCTGGTCGTGAACGGCCGTCCGGTGGAGGTGCCCGCCGGCGCCAGCGTCGCCGCGGCGGTGGCGCACGTCACCCCGCATCTCCGCCGCTCGGTGGACGATGCGCCACGCGCGCCGCTGTGCGGCATGGGCGTGTGTTTCGAGTGCCGCGTGCGGGTGGACGGCGTAGCCCACGTGCGCGCGTGCATGACGCCGGCCGGCGAAGGCATGCAGGTGGTCACCGATGCGTGAGCATTACGACGTCCTCGTGGCGGGCGCGGGCCCCGCCGGCCTTGCGGCGGCGCGGGCCGCCGCATCGCGCGGCGCGCGCGTGGGCCTGCTCGATGCGCAGCCGCGTGCAGGGGGGCAGGTCTGGCGGCACGACGTGCGCCTGCCGGCGCCGCGCGCGGCACGCCACGCCATCGACACACTGCGGCGCGTCGAATTGCTGGCGCGCCACAGCGTGGTCGCCGCGGAATCGGCGGCACTGCGCGTGGAAACGCCGCAGGACTCCCGGCTGCTGTCGTACGGCGCGCTGGTGCTGGCCACCGGCGCACGCGAACTGCTGCTGCCCTTCCCTGGCTGGACGCTGCCCGGCGTGACCGGCGCCGGCGGCCTGCAGGCCCTCGCCAAGCAGGGCTGGCCCGTCGCCGGCAAGCGCGTCGTGGTCGCCGGCAGCGGGCCGTTGCTGCTGGCCGCCGCGGATACCTTGCGCAAGCATGGCGCGCAGGTGCTTGGCATCTGCGAGCAGGCCTCCGCCAATGCGGTCCGCTCCTTCGCCTGGCAACTGCGCCGGTGGCCCGCCCGCACCTGGCAGGCCGCCGGCTTGCGCCTGCGCCTTGCCGGCGTGCCGTATCGCTTCGGTTCCTTCGTGCGCGAGGCGATCGGCGACGGCACCGTGCGCGGCGTGGCGATCGAAGCGCCCGGCGGCGTGCAGCGCGTCGAGTGCGACCTGCTCGCCGTGGGCTACGGGCTGGTGCCCAATACCGAACTGGCGTCGCTGCTCGGTTGCGCCCTCGACGACGCGGACACCCACCCGCGCGTGCAGGTCGACGCCCTGCTGCGCACCAGCGTGGCCGACATTTACGCCGCCGGCGAAGCCTGCGGCATCGGCGGCCTGGCGGTGGCGCGCATCGAAGGCGCGATGGCCGGCCACATGGCGGTCGGCGACATCGCGTCCGCCAACGCCTTGCTGCCGCGGCGCGACCGCGCGCGGCGCTTCGGTGCGCTGCTGGCCCGGCACTTCGCGCTCGATCCGCGCCTGCGCACGCTGGCCGACGACCACACGCTGGTCTGCCGTTGCGAAGACGTCCGCCTGGGCGCCCTCGCCGGCTTCGGCGACGCCCGCACCGCCAAGCTCGCCACGCGTTGCGGCATGGGCGCCTGCCAGGGCCGCATCTGCGGCACCGCGCTGGCCGAACTGGGCCGCTTTCCCCGCGACGGCGAGCGCCCGCCCGTTTTCCCCGCCCGCCTGGCCACGCTGGCCGGGCTTGCCGCCCTTCCTTCTGACGACGCATGACGAGGTAGCTGACCATGAGCAACGCATCCATCTGGCACGGCGTGATTCCCGCCATCACCACGCCCTTCACCGCCGATGGCCAGGTCGATCACGACTTCCTCGCCACACACGCACGCATGCTGATCGACAGCGGCTGCAAGGGCATCGTGCCGCTGGGCTCGCTGGGCGAGGCGGCCACGCTGACGTTCGACGAAAAGCTGGCGATCATCCGCGCCCTGGTGAAGGCGCTCGACGGGCGCGCGCCGGTGATCCCCGGCATCGCCGCGCTGTCCACCGACGAGGCCGTGCGCCTCGCCCGCGAGGCCAGGGCGCTGGGTGCGTCCGGCCTGATGGTGCTGCCGCCCTACGTGTACTCGACCGACTGGCGCGAGATGGGCGCGCACCTGCGCGCGGTGATCGCGGCGACCGACCTGCCCTGCATGCTCTACAACAACCCGATCGCCTACAAGACCGACTTCTCGCCCGAGCAGATCGCCGAGCTCGCGCACGCGTTCCCGAACGTGCAGGCGGTGAAGGAATCCTCCGGCGACGTGCGCCGCTTCGCTGCGCTGCGGGCGCTGCTGGGCGACCGCCTGGAACTGCTGGTAGGCATGGACGATGCGATCGTCGAAGGCGTGGCGATGGGCGCGCGCGGCTGGATCGCCGGCCTGGTCAACGCCTACCCGAAGGAATCGGTGAGGCTGTTCGAGCTGGCGCGCGACGGCGGCGCCGATGCGGCGGCCGAACTGTATGCCTGGTTCCTCCCGCTGCTGCGCCTGGATACCGTGCCGAAGTTCGTGCAGCTGATCAAGCTGGTGCAGGAAAAGGTCGGCCAGGGCAGCGAGCGCGTGCGCGCGCCGCGGCTGGCGCTGCATGGCGCTGAACGCGAGGCCGCCCTGCGCGTGATCGACCACGCCATCGCCCACGCGCCGGTGCTCTGAGATGGCCGCGCAGCCCCTGCTGATCGCGGGCAACTGGCGGCCAGCCAGCGAACTGTCCGCCACCTTCCGCGCCGAGGACCCGGCCACCGGCGGCGCCATCGGCGCGGAGTTCCCGGTCAACGGCGCGGCCGACGTCGAGGCCGCCGTCGCCGCCGCCGCCGCGGTGGCGGATGAACTGGCGCGGATGCCGCCGGAACGGATCGCCGCCTTCCTCGACGCCTACGCCGACGGCATCGAGCGCGACGCGGAAACGCTGGTCGCGCTGGCCCACGCGGAGACCGCGCTGCCCGCGGAAACCCGGCTGGCCAAGGTGGAACTGCCGCGCACCAGCGGCCAGCTGCGCCAGGCCGCGCGCGCCGTGCGCGGCTTCAGCTGGACGCAACCGGTGATCGACACGGCGGCGGGCCTGCGCAGCCATCGCGCGCCGCTGCACAAACCGGTGCTGGTGTTCGGGCCGAACAACTTCCCGCTCGCCTTCAACGCGATCGCCGGCAGCGATTTCGCCTCGGCGATCGCGGCGCGCAATCCGGTGATCGCGAAGGCGCATCCCTCGCACCCGGCCACCAGCGAGCGGCTGGCGCAGCTGGCCCATGCCGCGCTGCGCGAAGCCGGCCTGCCCGCGGCGGCGGTGCAGATGCTCTACCAGTTCGATCCGGCGCTGGGCCTGAAACTGGCCGGCGATCCGCGCCTGGGCGCGATCGGCTTCACCGGCAGCCGTGCCGGCGGCCTGGCGCTGAAGGCCGCCGCCGACGCGGCCGGCGTGCCGGCCTACCTGGAACTGTCCAGCGTCAACCCGGTGTTCCTGCTGCCCGGCGCACTGGCCGAGCGCGGCGCCGCGCTGGCCCAGGAATTCTTCAGCTCCTGCACCATGGGCAGCGGCCAGTTCTGCACCAATCCCGGCGTGGTGGTGGTGCCGCGCGGCGGCGACGGCGATGCCTTCGTCGCCGCCGCCGTGGCGCATTTCGGCAACGCCGCCGCAGGCGTGCTGTTCTCGCGCGGCGTGCTGGAGCACCTGCAGCGCAACGTGGAGATCCTGCGCGGGGCCGGTGCCGAACTGCTGGTCGGCGGCGCCGCGACCGGGCCGGGCTACCGCTATCGGCCGACCCTGCTGCAGGTGGACGCCGCGCAGTTCCTGCGCGCGCCACAGGCCCTGCAGACCGAGGCGTTCGGCCCGGTCGGCCTGCTGGTGCGCGCCGACGATGTCGCGCAGATGGCCGCGCTGGCGGCCGCGTTCGAAGGCAACCTCACCGGCACGCTGTACAGCGCCACCGACGGCAGCGACGCGGCGGCCTGGGTGCAGGTCGCCGATGCCCTGCGCCCGCGCGTGGGCCGACTGGTCGGCAACCGCATGCCCACCGGCGTGGCGGTGAGCCCGGCGATGAACCACGGCGGCCCCTGGCCCAGCACCGGCCATCCCGGCTTCACCGCGGTCGGCATGCCGGCGGCGATCCAGCGCTTCACCGCGCTGCACTGCTACGACCACGTGCCGAACGAGCAGTTGCCGCCGGAGTTGCGCGACCGCAACCCGGGCGGCGTGGCGCGGCAGATCGACGGCCACTGGTGCGTCGACGACGTCGATGTCCGGACGCCGGCCGCATGACGCCGGCCCGGCAGATCGGCGGCCTCGACCCCGCCCAGGCGCAGGCGATGCTGGCGCCGTGGCCGACACCGGCCGCGGCGATCGCCACCGCCGAGTACGAACAGCGGCTGGAACGCGCCCGCGCGTTGCTGCGCGAACAGCGCATCGATGCGCTGCTGATCACCGCAGGCGCCTCGCTGCGCTATTTCAGCGGGATCGGCTGGGGCGCCAGCGAGCGGCTGCTCGGCCTGCTGCTGACAGCGCACGGCGAACCGCTGGTGATCTGCCCCGCGTTCGAGGCCGGCTCGCTGGCGCACGTCCTGCGCATCCCGGCCAGCCTGCGCTACTGGGAGGAACACGAGGACCCGCAGGCGCTGGTCGCCGACGCGCTGCGCGAGCGCGGCGCCGGCAGCCTCGCGCTCGACCCGGCCGCGCCAAGCGTCGTGGCCGAACGCCTGCGCGCGGCGCTGGGCGGCAAGCCCGTGGTCGACGCCAGCGCCATCATCGACGGTTGCCGCATGTGCAAGTCGCCAGCCGAACTCGCGCTGATGCGACAGGCCACCGCGATGACACTGCAGGTGCACCGCCTCGCCGCGGGACTGGTCCGCGAAGGCATCGGCAGCGTCGAGCTGACCCGCTTCATCGATGGCGCGCACCGCGCGCTGGGCGCCGACAACGGCTCCACCTTCTGCATCGTGCAGTTCGGCCACGCCACCGCGTACCCGCACGGCATCCCGGGCGAGCAGTGGCTGGCCGAGAACGACCTGGTGCTGATCGACACCGGCTGCAGCGTGCAGGGCTACCAGTCCGACATCACCCGCACCTACATCTTCGGCCAGCCGACGACCGAGCAGGCGCGCATCTGGGCGCTGGAACAGGCGGCGCAGCGCGCGGCGTTCGAAGCGGTACGTCCCGGCGTGACGTGCGCGGCGGTGGATGCCGCCGCGCGCGCCGTGGTGGAACGCGCCGGACTCGGCCCCGACTACCGTTTGCCCGGCATCCCGCACCGTACCGGGCACGGCTGCGGGCTGAGCATCCACGAGACGCCCTACCTGGTGCGCGGCAACGCCACCGGATTGCAGCCGGGCATGTGCTGCAGCGACGAACCGATGATCGTGCTGCCCGGCTGCTTCGGCGTGCGCCTGGAGGACCACTTCCACGTCACCGACGACGGCGCCGCCTGGTTCACGCTGCCATCGCCCGCCATCGACCAGCCATTTGCCTGACTGCCCCGGCGCCATGCCGACGACGCATGCGCCACAGCCACCGGAAACCCCGCTCATGAGCAAGCTGTTCGCCAGCCTGGGATGCGCCGTCTGCCTGGCCGCCACGACGATGCAGGCGCATGCCGACGACGCTGCCGGCCGCTTCCGTGCGATCTACACGCGGGAGTGGGCGTGGCGCCAGGACCAGTTCCGCGGCCTGGACGACGAGGACAGCCAGGGCGCACCTTCCGACCACCTGCCCAGGGTCGACGCCGCAGCCCAGGCGACGCGCGAACGCTACTGGACCGACGTGCTGGCGAAACTCGACGCCATCAAGCCGGCCGAACTGCGCGGCGAGGACGCGGTCGACTACGCGGTCTACCGCAACCAGATCGAAACCCTGCTGGCCGACCAGCATTTCCGCACCTGGGAAATGCCGTTCAACAGCGACTCGGGCTTCTGGAGCGACCTGGGCTTCACCGCCCGCGCCAGCCACGCCACGCTGCAGGAATACCGGGACTACATCGGCAAGCTGCGCGACATCCCGCGCTACTTCAGCGAGGAGACCGACAACATGCGGCTGGGCCTGGCGCGCGGTTTCAGCCAGCCGAAAATCGTCCTGCAAGGCCGCACGCAGTCGATCAGCGGAGTGATCGACGCGCCCGGCGAGAACAATCTCTTCTACACCCCGTTCCGGCGCATGCCAGCGGTCATCCCCGCTGCCGAGCAGGCCGCGCTGCGCGCCGAAGCGCTGGCGGCGATCAGGAACGCGGTGGTCCCCGCCTACGCGAAGCTGCTTCGCTTCATGCAGGACGAATACATCCCCAGGGCACGCGCCGGCATCGCCGCCGAGGACCTGCCCGACGGCAAGGCCTTCCACCAGGCGCAGATCCGCGAATACACCACGCTGGACATGAGCGCCGATGCCATCCACCAGCTCGGCCTCGCGCAGATGGCGGTCATCCACCAGCAGATGCTGGACACCATCAGGCAGGCGGGCTTCAAGGGCAGCCTCGCCGACTTCCTGCATTTCCTGCGTACCGATCCCCGCTTCTATGCGAAGACGCCGGACGAGCTGCTCAAGGACGCGGCGTGGATCGCCAAGGAAGTGGACGGCAAGATCGGCGACTACATCGGCCGACTGCCCCGCCGCCGCTTCGCGATCGAACCGGTGCCGCCCGACCTGGCGCCGATCTACACCGGCGGCCGCGGCGGCCCCGGCATCTACCTGGTCAACACCTACAAGCTGCCCTCGCGCCCGCTGTATTCGTTGCCCGCGTTGACCCTGCACGAGTCCTCGCCCGGCCACGCCTTGCAGATGCCGCTGGCGGCGGAGACGCGGGGCCTGCCGGACTTCCGCCGCTATGCATACATCTCCGCCTACGGCGAAGGCTGGGCGTTGTATTGCGAATACCTCGGCCAGGAAATGGGCATCTACCACACGCCTTACGAGCAGTTCGGCTACCTGAGCTACCAGGCCTGGCGGGCGGCACGGCTGGTGGTGGACACCGGCATCCATCACCTGCACTGGACCCGCCAGCAGGCGCAGGACTACCTGCGCGCCAACACCGCGCTGGCCGACCACGAGATCGAGACCGAGGTGGACCGCTACATCGCCTGGCCGGCGCAGGCGCTGTCCTATTACCTGGGAGAGATGGCCATCCGCGAGGATCGCGCGCGCGCCGAGAAGGTGCTGGGCGCGAAGTTCGACATCCGTGCCTTCCACGACGCGGTGCTGTCCACCGGCTCGGTGCCGCTGCCGGTATTGAACGCGCGTATCGACCGCTTCATCGCCGACGGCGGCAAGTCGCCCTACGCCGACGACAATCGTTGCGGATGCAAGTCGCCATGACCAAAGCGGCACTGGCGGATCTCCGCCAGCGCCGCGCGGAAAGCCCGAGCCATCCTTCCCAAGCCGCCGGATCACGCCGCATGCCATCGACGGGAAAATTCCATCGCCAGCTCAGCCTCACCGACCTGACCTTCATCGGACTCGGCGCGATCTTCGGTTCCGGCTGGCTGTTCTCGGCCAGCCACGTCTCGGCGATCGCCGGACCGGCCGGCATGCTGTCCTGGCTGATCGGCGGCGCCGCCGTGCTGCTGCTCGGCATCGTCTATTGCGAGCTGGGCGCCGCCCTGCCCCGCGCCGGCGGCGTGGTGCGCTACCCGGAGTATTCGCACGGACTGCTGCTGGGTTCGCTGATGGGTTTCATCACGCTGATCGCATTCTCCAGCCTGATCGCGATCGAGACCGTGGCCTGCCGCCAATATGCGGCGGCCTGGTTCCCCGCGCTGAACCGCGACGCGGCGGGCAACCCCACCGTGCTGGGCTGGCTGGTGCAACTGGCGCTGCTGACGCTGTTCTTCGCGCTCAACTACTTCAGCGTGAAGACCTTCGCCAAGGCCAACAACCTCATCAGCATCTTCAAGTTCGTCGTGCCGCTGCTGGTGGTCGTCGTGCTGCTGGCGCACTTCCAGCCGCGGAACATGAGCGTGCACGGCTTTGCCCCGAACGGATTCGGCGGCGTGGAAGGTGCGGTTTCCGCCGGCGGCATCATCTTCGCGTACCTGGGACTGACGCCGATCATCTCGGTCGCCAGCGAGGTGCGCAGCCCGCAGCGCACGATCCCGGTCGCGCTGATCCTCTCGGTGCTGCTGTCCACCGTGATCTACCTGCTGCTGCAGGCGGCCTTCCTGGGCAGCATTCCCACCCGCATGCTGGCGCAGGGCTGGGGCGGCACAGGCACGATGTTCTCGCTGCCGTACCACGACATCGCGCTGACCCTGGGCATCGGCTGGCTGGCCGCGCTGGTGGTCTGCGACGCGGTGATCTCGCCCAGCGGCACGGGCAACATCTACATGAACGCCACGCCCAGGGTGATCTACGGCTGGGCGCGCAGCGGCTCGTTCTTCAAGGTGTTCGCCCGCATCGACGGCAAGTCCGGCATTCCGCGCCCTGCGCTGTGGCTGAGCTTCGCGCTGTCGGTCTTCTGGACCTTGCCGTTCCCCTCGTGGCAGGCGCTGATCAGCGTGGTCTCGGCCGCGCTGGTGCTGAGCTACGCCGTGGCACCGGTCACTGTTGCGGCGCTGCGCCGCAACGCACCGGAGCTGCCGCGGCCCTTCCTGGTGCGCGGCTTCGGCGTGATCGGGCCGGCCTCGTTCGTGATCGCCACGCTGATCGTGTACTGGTCGAGCTGGCAGACGGTGTCGTGGCTGCTGGGGCTGCAGATCGTGCTGTTCGCGATCTACGTGCTGTGCCGGCTGCCATCCCCCGGCGGCCGCGCCAGGCTGCGCCAGGAGGTGCACTCATCGTGGTGGCTGGTCGCCTACTACGCGTTGCTCATCGCACTGTCCTGGCTGGGCACCTTCGGCGGCCGCGGCATCATCGCCCATCCCTGGGATACCGCGGCCGTGGCCCTGGCCGGCCTGGTCATCTACTACTGGGGCGCGCGCACCGGCGTGCCCGCGCACCTGCTCGACCTGGGCAGCGACGACGACTGACGCGGCAGGGCCTGTCTCCCGCTGCGTCCGCGCCATTCATCACCTGCCACCAACGATCCAGCGCGTTAGCAAGCCGCATTCGCCGCACTGGCCTTGGCCTCGGGGGCATGCGCGCATTGCGCCCTCGCCTGCCGGCAGCTGCGGCGCCTGCGCCGTTCTCCACCTCGTGCGCATCCACCCGTGGCTGCGCGGTACGCGCGACACGACCTCGCTGCAACGCGCATGGCAGCTTCCTGTTCATCGGGAAGGGCGGCAAGGTGATCGGCATGGGTGGCTTGCCGAACGACACCGCCATGCCGCCGCCGGCAGTGCAGCAGGCCGGCAGGCTGATCGCCGGCCGCAGGTGATCCCCGCGCCGCTCAGCGGCCGAGGCCGGCCTGGGCAATGAAGGCGTCCAGCAGCGCGCCACGGTATTTCTGCCGATGGATCAGCATGGAGAGCTTGCGGCGCAGGTCGAGGAACGGCGTCTTCAGCGCCTTCAGCCGGCCGGTGGCGAGTGCATCGGTGACCGCCACCTGCGGCAGGCAGGCGATGCCGAGCCCGGCGATCACCGCCTGCTTGATCGCCTCGATCTGGTCCAGCTCCAGCACGGTCTCGCCGGGCGGCAGCTGCGACAGCACGCGTTCGCTGATGGTACGGGTGGCCGAGCCGGGCTCGCGCATCACCCAGCGCGCACCGGCGAAGTCGGCGGGCCTGAGCACACGCTTGCGCGCCAGCGGATGATCCGGTGGCGCGCATACCACCAGCAGGTCGTCGCGCCAGGGCCGCACCTCCAGTTGCGGATGCGTCACCGGCCCTTCCACGCAACCGAGGTCGAGGCTGTGCTCCAGCATCGCCGCGGCAATCGCATCGGTGTTCGCCACGCGCAGGCGGATCGCCACCTGCGGATGCGCGCGCACGAATTCGCCCAGCAGCTCGCCCACGCGGTAGTTGCCCACCGTGTTGCTGGCACCGATGCGCAGCTCGCCGGAGAGCGCATCGCCGTCCTCGCGACCGCGGCGGCCGAATTCGGCGTGCCGCTCCAGCAGCTCCTGCGCCAGCGGCAGCAACTCGCGGCCGCGCGGGTTGAGGCGCAGCCGGCCGCGCTCACGGGCGAACAACGGCGCGTCGAGCTGGCGCTCCAGTTCGGCCAGCGCCATGCTGGCTGCCGGCTGCGTCATGTACAGCCGCTCGGCTGCGGCGCGCACGCTGCCCAGCAGCGCGATCTGCACGAACACCTCGAGCTGGCGCGGGCTGATGTTGTTCATCACTGGATCTTATACGAACAATCAGATATTCCAAGTTTTTCTGATTGATGGCGGCGAGGACAATGGCGCGCATCCCCCCAGCGCACCGCCCCATGAACACACCGCTCGCCACCGCCCTTGCCCGCCCCACCCTGCGCAGCCGCGCCCCCGGCCTGCTGCTGGCCGTCGCCATCGCGCTCGCCGCCTGGTGGCTGGGCCGACGGCTGCCGCTGATCGGCGGGCCGGTGATCGGTATCCTGCTCGGCATCGCGGTGCGCAACCTGTTCTCGCCCGACGCCCGCTTCACGCCGGGTATCGTGTTCGGCGGCAAGCAGGTACTGCAGTGGTCGATCATCGCGCTGGGCTTCGGCCTCAGCCTCACCCAGGTGGCGAAGACCGGCCTCGAATCGCTGTCGGTGACCCTGGTGACGCTGACGGTGGCCTTCCTCAGCGCGTGGGCGCTGGGCCGCTGGCTGGGCGTGCACGACAAGCTGAAGATCCTGATCGGCGTGGGCACAGCGATCTGCGGCGGCTCGGCGATCGCCGCGGTGACGCCGATCATCAAGCCGGACGAGCACGACACCGCGTTCGCGATCTCCACCATCTTCCTGTTCAACGTGGTGGCGGTGCTGCTGTTCCCGCTGCTCGGCCACCTGCTGCACCTCAGCGACCTCGGCTTCGGCCTGTGGGCCGGCACCGCGATCAACGACACCTCCTCGGTGGTGGCGGCCGGCTACAGCTACAGCAGCGCCGCGGGCGACTACGCCACCATCGTCAAGCTCACCCGCGCCACGCTGATCATCCCGATCTGCCTGATCCTGGCCTTCGCGGTGGCCGCGCGCGAGCGGAAGAACGGCGCCGCCGACTTCAGCCTGCGCCGCATCTTCCCGTGGTTCATCCTGTGGTTCCTGGTGGCCTCGGCGCTGCGCACCGCCGGCCTGGTTCCCGCCGCCATCCTGCCCGCGCTGCACGACGCCGCGGAATTCCTCATCATCGTGGCGCTCACCGCGATCGGCCTCTCCGCCAACCTGCGCAGGATGATCGCCAGCGGCGCGCGGCCGATCCTGCTGGGGCTGGGCGTGTGGGCGGCGGTGTCCGTGAGCAGCCTGGCGGTGCAGTTGCTGATCGGGCGGCTCTGAGCGCCGGCGGCGCCCGCAGCCGCCCCGCCGGGAAATCCGCGCACCGCACGCCGACGGCAGCCTCGCCCCTGACGCCGGGCTGCCGTCGGCAGGCAAGACCGGCCGGGGCCGGCGGCGCCGTTCGCCACCGTTGGGATGCCGTGCCACTGGCGCTATGCTCAGGCTCCTCCGACTCGCCCGGCGTTACCTCATTGATACTGTTTGACCAGGCAGGTGCGGGAAAGCGAACCGCGCGGATGCTGGCGGCGCCGCGGCCGCTGCAGCCCTTCGTCGAGCACATCTGGACGCAGGGGGACATTTCCGCCTCGCTCGACCAGGCCTGGCGCATTCCGCCGGACGCCAACCCGTACCTGATCTTCACGGCCTGGGCAGCGGCGGCAGGCGGCCCCCGTACCCGCTGCATGCTGGTCGGTCCGTACGCGGGCTTTCTGGACATTCCGGTGCATGGCCGCGTATTCACCTGCGGCGTCCGGCTCAGGCCGGGCGTGCTTCCCCTGCTGACCGGGCTGCCGGCAGGTGACATGACCGGCCGCGCGGTGCCCGTCGCCGAGATCTTCGGCGCCCGTGGCCGGCAGCTGCTGGAACAACTGGGCGAACCCTCCTCGTGGGACGGGGCGCCGCTGCGGCTGGCGGCCTTCCTCGCCCGCGAGTTCGCGAAACACCAGCACTTCCGGCCGCTCCCGGTGCGGCGCGCCGACAGCGTCCGCGACCTGGCGGAAATCACGGGACTGGCGACCAGGACACTGCATCACCGGGTCACCCAGGACATCGGACTGGCGCCCAAGCTCTGGCTTCGCATCGAACGCCTGCATCGCGCCATCGCCAGCGCCTCGGGCCGCGTCCGGCCATGGAGCGACGTCGCGGCCCATTGCGGCTACGCGGACCAGGCGCACCTGGTGCGCGAATTTTCCGAGCTTCTGGGCGAACCGCCGACCGTGTGGAGCCGGCGCAACCCCTTCCTGCCCGCGGCCGAAGCGGTCTCCGCCAAGTGACCGCGGCGCCGCCGCGGCGCGACCGTCTTGCCAATTTGTTCAATACGGCCGGGCTCCGGTGGACCATAGTGCCGTGGTGGGGATTGCCGCCGCGGGATCGATCGCGATCCGGGCCGCTCCCCGGCCGTCATCCGTCTTCCACCAGAGGCCTTGCCATGGGCATGCATCACCGTCGCTTGCGAATCTCCTGCTGGCTCGTGCTGTGGCTGGGCTGCGCCTTTGGCGCCGCGGCGCAGACCCCGGCGGGCGTCGGCTTCGCGGCGATCACCATCCACGATCCGGTCAGCGGCGGCGCGATGCCCGGCTACGTGTTCTACCCCAGTGCGCGGGCGAGCGGCGCGACCCGCATCGGCCCCTATCTGCTGCACGCAACGCGCGATGCACGCCCGCTTGCGGGCGCGAAGCCGCTGGTGGTGATCTCGCACGGACACGGCGGCTCCGACCTCGGCCACCACGACCTCGCGGTGTATCTGGCCGGCCACGGCTTCGTGGTTGAGACGCTGGAACATCCCGGGGACAACTATCACGACACCGGCGGCACCGGGACGGCGCAGGTGCTGGTGGGCCGCCCCATCCAGGTCAAGGCTGCGATCAGCCGCCTGCTGGGCGATCCGCGCTGGGCCGCATTGATCGATCCCGGCCGGATCGGCGTGGCCGGCTTCTCCGCCGGCGGCTACACCGCCTTGCTGAGCGTCGGTGCGATACCGCGCTTCGACCGCTTCGTTTCGTATTGCCAGGCTCACCCCGGCGACATCGGGTCCTGTGGCACGCCGACATTCATCGCCGGCCTGCTGCACCGGTCCGGCCAGCCCAGCGTGCGGGCCTACATGGACGCGATGCAGAAGGAACTCGGTCGCTGGGGCACGACTGCCGACCCGCGCATCAAGGCGGCGTTCGCGATGGCCCCGCTGGGCCTGGTCTTCGGCCCTTCCGGGCTGGCGCATGTCGACCGCCCGGTGTTCCTGTACTACGGCCAGCACGACCAGGTGCTCTCACCCCGCTACAACGCGTTGCACGTCGCGCCGCTGATCAGGACGCTGGCCGGGATCAAGAGGGTTCCCGCAGCGGGCCATTACGTCTTCCTGTCGCCCTGCTCGCCGCAGCTGGCGAAGGAAGCGCCGGAGCTTTGCGTCGATCCGCCCGGCGTGGACCGTGTCGCGGTCCACCGGCAAGTGGATGCCGACGCACTGGCGTTCTTCCGCAAGACGCTGGGCGCACCAGCGCGCTGAGATCGTTCCGCTTCGGCTGCACCGCGGCTTGCAGGCGTCCGTGCGGATCGCCACGGCCGCTGACGGCTCAGGCCTTGCCCTGCTCCACCAGCGTCAGCGCCACCTTGTCGCGCAGGTAGACCGGCAACGCGAGTTCCGGCGGCTGCGCACGGCCCGCCTTGAATTCGCGCGCGGCAAGTTCGGCCACGTGCACGGCTTGCGGATAACGGTTGCCATCGGCGAAACGCGGCACTTGCCCCAGGCGCTCGCGCAACACCGCTTCGTAGGTGGCCCAGCCGCTGCCGACGACCTGCCACGCCGCCGCCTCCGGCAGCAGCAGCGCGTCGGCGGTGCAGACGCGTTCGCGATCCAGCGCGACCAGGCCGCCTGCACCGTCGCGTCGATAGGAGGCGGCGTAGATCTCGCCCATGCGCGCGTCGATCACGGCAAGGATGGCGGTGTCGTCTTTGCCGTCGTCCGGCGCTTCCAGCGCCAATGCGGCGAGCGAGGAGACGGTGACCACCGGAAGATCCAGCGCCAACGCCATGCCCTGCGCCAGCGACACCGCGAGACGCACGCCGGTGAATGCGCCGGGGCCGCGGCCCACGGCGATCACGTCCAGCGCGTGGCGGCCAAGGCCCGCTTCGGCCAGCAGCTCGTCGGCCATCGGCAGCACGCGCTCGGCGTGGCGGCGCGGCGCGAGTTCGCTGCGGGCGATCACCTCGTCGCCATGGATCAGGGCGACGGAGCAGGCTTCGGTGGCGGTTTCGATGGCAAGCAGGTTCATGGCGACGCCATGATACCGGCTGCTGGCGTGCGCGACGGGCGCTGCCGAAGGCGGCAACGGCCAGTCCGGGGCCACCGCGGAGGCATTGCGGAGGAAACAGCGGTCCGGACGCTAGGCAACGCCGACCAGGCTGTCCCGCGTGATTTCCGCGATCGATCTCGCGCCGGTCAGCGTCATCGCCACGCGCATCTCGGCGGCGATGAGGTCGAGCAGGTGCGCCACGCCGCGTTCGCCGGCCGCGGCCAGCGCATAGACGAAGGGTCGGCCCAGCAGCACGCCGTCGGCGCCCAGCGCCAGCATGCGCACCACGTCGAGGCCGGAGCGCACGCCGGAATCCGCGAGGACGGCGAGCTTGCCCTTCACCGCATCGGCAATGGCGGGCAGCGCACGCGCGGAGGACGGCACGCCGTCGAGCTGGCGTCCGCCGTGGTTGGACACCACGATGCCGTCGGCACCGAAACGCACCGCCTCGCGCGCATCCTCAGGGTCGAGGATACCCTTGAGCACCATCGCGCCCTTCCAGGCGTCGCGGATCCACTGCAGGTCGCGCCAGCCGATCGCGGGATCGAAATTCTTGCCGAGCCAGCCGATGTAGTCCTTGAGCCCGATGCGGCGGCCGAGGTAGGCCGACACGTTGCCGAGGTCGTGCGGGCGGCCGCGCACACCCACCTGCCATGCCCAATGCGGATGCAGGCAGGCCTGCCACGCGCGGCGCAACGCGGCGTGCGGGCCGGACATGCCCGAATGCCTGTCGCGGTAGCGCGCACCCGGCACCGGCATGTCCACAGTGAACACCAGCGTGCGCACGCCGGCGGCCCAGGCGCGATCCAGCGCGTTCTTCATGAAGCCACGGTCCCTGAGCACGTAGAGCTGGAACCAGATCGGCCGCGACAGCTGGCCCTGCACTTCCTCGATGGGGCACACCGACACCGTGGACAGGGTGAGCGGCACACCCTTCGCCGCCGCCGCACGCGCCGCCTGCACCTCGCCGCGCCGTGCGTACATGCCGGTGAGCCCCACCGGCGCCAGCGCCAGCGGCAAGCTCAGCTTCTCGCCGAAGAGTTCGGTGGAGAGATCGACCTCGCCGACTTCCCTGAGCACGCGCTGGCGCAAGGCGAGGCCGCGCAGGTCCTCGACGTTGCGGCGCATGGTCTGCTCGTCGTAGGCACCGCCGTCGATGTAGTGGAACAGGAAGGGCGGCAGGCGACGTTGCGCAGCCGCGCGGTAATCCATCGTCGAGGAAATGGTCATCGCGGCACTTTGCTACGGGGTGATGCCCCGCGCAATGTCCGCAGCTCACCCCGACGCCGCGGCGATGGCCTGGCGCAGCTGCCGGTAACCCTCCACCAGGCGCGGGCCGGGGCGGCCGAGGAAAGCCTCGCTGATCGCGCGGATGCGCCCCGCCGTCACGGCGGGCACGTCGACCCAGCCTTCGCGGCGGCGTACCACGTCGGCGCGGTAGTTCTCCACCTTCACCCCGCACCAGCTCATCACCACCACGTCGGGCGCGGCTGCGGCCGCCGCGGCGTTTTCCAGCGGCACGCTCTTCGCGTCCACCCCGCCCCACGGATTGCGGCCGCCCGCGCGCACCACGAGGTCGTTGACCCAGGAGCGCTTCGCCGCGGCGATCACCGGCCTGGGCCACCACTCGACCAGCACCGCGGGGCGCGGCCCGCGCGGTTCGACGCACGGCATCGCGCCCTCCATCTGCGCCACCAGCGCTTCGCCGCGCCCGTCCACGCCGAGCGCGGCGGCGATGCGGCGGATGTCGCCGTACACGTCGGCCAGCGACTGCGGGTCGCATACCAGTGTCCGCAGCCCCGCCGCCTGCAGCGCTTCCACCACGCGCTCGTGGCCGGGCACGGTGAGCGAAGTGAGCACCAGCTCGGGCGCAAGCGCCAGCACCGCATCCACGTCGAGGTCGAGGTCGCGCCCCGTCTTCGGCAAGCCGGCGACGGCTTCGGGCGGATAGTCGGAATCCGCGTCCACGCCGACCAGCATCTGCGCGCAACCCAGCGCGCAGACGATCTCGGTGTTGGAACAGGTGTGGGAGAAGACGCGCATGACGGGTTTCCGGGTGCTGTTCCGCTCAGGCCTCCGCCACCAGGGTGCCCTGGTGGTACACGATCTTCCAGCCGTCCGGATCGCGCCGCCAGACCGTGGCGCGGCGCGTCACCCGCTCGCCCTGGCGCAGGGTGTAGGTGAGCAGGTAGACCGCGTCGGCGAGCCGGCGGCAATGGAATCCGCTGGTCTCCCACGGGTCCGGCTGCGGATTCCGCTGGCGCTCGTCCAGCACGTCGAGCACGTACTCGCGGCTGTAGCGGAGGCCGGACGCGCCCACTTCCCAGAAATCCTCCGCCGTCATCGCGCAATGGTCGGCGCGCGTGACGCCGAATTCCGGGCGGTGGAAGATCGGCTCGCGCCGGCGCAGCTCCTCCAGCACGGGCAGCAGCGCGGGATCGGTGTGCAGTTCGGGTTCGCTGTTCATGCGGCGGACTCCTCGCGGCCATCGACGGCTGGTGCGAAGAACGCCCGCACCTCGGCCAGCGCGCGGGTGCGCGGCATCGGCGGCAGGCTGGCAAGGAACAGCCGGCCATAACCCTTGCCGGTGATGCGCGGATCGCACAGCACCAGCACGCCGCGGTCGGTGATGCTGCGGATCAGCCGGCCGGCACCCTGTTTCAGCGCGATCGCCGCGGCCGGCACTTGCCAGCCCATGAAGGGGTTGATGCCCTGCTGCTCCAGCGCCTCCAGCCGCGCCGCCAGCACCGGGTCGTCAGGCGCGGCGAAAGGCAGCTTGTCGATCACCACCACGCCGAGCGCGTCGCCCACCACGTCCACGCCTTCCCAGAAACTGGCCGCGCCCAGCAGCACGCCGTGGCCGGAATGGCGGAACTCTTCCAGCAGCTGGTGGCGCGGCGCCGTGCCCTGCACGAACAGCGGCCAGGGCACGCGCGTCGCCAGCAGCTCGGCGGCGCGGCGCAGCGCGCGGTGCGAGGTGAACAGCAGGAAGGCGCGGCCGTTCGACGCCTGCAGCACCGGCAGCACGGCGTCGAGCACGCGTTCGGTGTAGTCGCGCGCGGCGGGATCAGGCAGGCCTTCCGGCAGGTAGCACAGGGCCTGCCGCGCGTAGTCGAACGGGCTTTCCAGCGCCAGCGTCCGCGGCTCGTCGAGGCCCAGCTGACGCGCGAAGTGGTCGAACTGCCCGGCCACCGACAGCGTGGCCGAGGTGAACACCCACGCGGCCTCGCTGCGCTCGCGCATCGCGCGCAGCGGCGCGGCGAGATCCAGCGGTGTGGCGTGCAGCGCGAAGCCGCGCGGGAACAGCTCGAACCAGCGCACGTCGCGCTCGGAGTCCTGGTCGAGGATGCGCTCCAGCCGTTCCGCCAGCAACGCGGCGCGTTCGTGCGCGTTGGCCAGCCCGCGCGAACGCTCGGCCTGCGAGGCAAGCAGATCGGCCAGCGTGGCCAGCAGTTCGCCGAGTTCGCGCAGGCCTTCGCGCACGGCGGCCACGGCTTCGAGCGCACCGAACGCGCCGCGCGGCGGCAGCGGCTCCATCGCCAGCCGCAGGCGGCGCAGCGCGTCCTGCAGCGCTTCCACCGGCTCCAGCAGCAGGCCGATCGCACCGGTGACGCCGCTGCATTCGCGCAAGGCGTCCTGCGCCAGTTCGGCGAGCTGGCGCGCGCTCACGCTCTGCGAGAAGAACTGCCCGGCCAGCTCGGGCACCTGGTGCGCCTCGTCGAGCACGAAGGCCGCCGCGCCGGGCAGTATCTCGCCGAAGCCCTCCTGCTTCAGCGCGAGGTCGGCGAACAGCAGGTGATGATTCACCACCACCAGCTGCGCCTCCTGCGCCTCGCGGCGCGCCTTCACCACGTGGCAGTCGTCGTAGAACGGGCACTCCACGCCGAGGCAGTTCTCCGGCGTGGAGGTGACGCGCGGCCACAGCGGCGACTCCTCCGGCACCTCGGCCAGTTCCATGCGGTCGCCACGGCGCGTGCGCGCCGACCAGGCGCGGATCGTCGCCAGTTGCGCGGCCTGCGCCCGGTCGAACGAGGCGCCCTCGCGCACCGTCTGGTCGAGGCGGTACAGGCAGAGGTAGTTCGCGCGCCCCTTCAGCAGCGCTGTCTTCAGCCGCGCGCCGAGCACGCCAACGACTTTCGGCAGGTCGCGGAAATACAGCTGGTCCTGCAGCGCCTTGGTGCCGGTGGAGACGATCACCCGCTCGCCCGAGCGCAGCGCGGGCACCAGGTAGGCGTAGGTCTTACCGGTGCCGGTGCCGGCCTCGGCGATCAGCGTCTCGCGCCCCGCGATGGCCTCGGCCACCGCGGCGGCCATCGCCTGCTGCGCCGCGCGCGGCACGAAGTTCGGCAGCTCGCGCGCGAACGGCCCTTCGGCGCCCAGCAGCGCTGCGACGGCGGCGGGCGTCGTGTCGTCGGAGTCGATCATCGTTGCAGTATCGCCCGGCCCGCGCGCGGGGCAAACCCGTTTCGCGCCGGCAGCGCCGCGATCGCGAGGTCTCCCGGCAAGCTGGCGACATGGGGGTGCCGCCAGGTTGCCGGGAAAGCGCCGCTGTCGCACGCACTTCGCGCCCTCCCGGCGCAAACCCGCATGCTTGCCGGGCAAGGCATGCGTACCACTCCCTGACCGCCGATCCCGCCTGCATTGCGGAGCCGACTCCCCGAACGGAAAGCCCGCACCGCCGGCTCGGGCAGGAAATACGTCTTCGCCTGCCGCCGGTTGTCCCGGCACACGCGTCCCGGGTTCGGACGCGCTCGCGCCAGGCGGTGGGCCGCCATAGCCAAGCCGTCCGCCTGCCACGGACCGGGCCGCGTAGTCGCAGGGGATATCCGTGTTGCCGGATCGCCGTTCCGTTGCCGACGAGCCGCTGGCCGTCGCGGCCGCAGGCCGGCTTGCCACCAGTCAGACGTTCGAGGGACGGGAAATTGAAATGGCGGCGACGCGCCCCGGAGCCGTGGCGGCCCGGTCAACCGCTCAGAACCGGTTGACGCCCTGCACGTGGCACTTCGCCACCCATTTCTGCGCGGTGGCCGCGCCGGCGGCATCGGCGGCCTCCTGGCGCAGCTGGACGATGGTTTCCCAGTTGCGCGCGCATAGCGGGCCGAGCTTGGGCCCCAGCGTCCAGGACTGCCGGGCCAGCTTCTGCGCCAGCGCGTAGTTGCGCTGGTACACCGCCACTTCGGCACGGTCCTGCAGCAGTTCCGGCGAATCGGGGCTGCGCTTGAGCGCCTGGTCGAGCAGGGCCGCCGCCGCGTCGTAACGGCCAGCCTGGATGTCGGCCTGGGCCGCCTGGCGCCAGGCGCCGATGCCGGGGTCGGCCAGCGGCTGCACCGCGATCACGGACTGCTCGCGTTCGCCGGCCGCATGGATCGCCGCCACCATGCCGGCGGGTGCCAGCGCAGGGCGCTGCGGCGCCTCGACCGGCGCCGGCGTGGCGCAGGCCGCCAGCAGGGCCGCCGCCAACGGCAGGGGCCACGCGCGCAGGGATCGACGGACGTCGGACATGCTCAATTTCCACCAGGGGGTTGGGCGGCCGCGGGGGCCGCAGCGGGATTGACCGGAACAGCGCCGGAGGCCGCCGCCGGGTTGCCGCCGCCGAACAGCGTCTGCCAGAAGCAGCCCTCGACGTCGCCGGGCAGCGAGCCGGTCACCACCGGCACCTGTTTCGCGCCGGAGCACTGCGGCTCGGTGGGCTTGCCATCGGCGGGATTGACCCAGGCCATCTGCAGGCCATCGCCCGGTGCGGGGGACAGCGGCCGGGTGGGCAGCTTGGCGAACAGGTTGCGCCAGACGCGCAGCGCGCCGGTGGCGCCGAACAGGTGCGCGGGCTTGTTGTCATCGCGGCCCATCCAGAACACCGCGAGGTGCTCGCCGGTGAAGCCGGCGAACCAGCTGTCGCGCAGGTCGTTGCTGGTGCCGGTCTTGCCGGCGACGTGCAGCGAGGCCAGGCTGGAATCGCCGAGCGAATGCGCGGTGCCGTACAGCGCCACCTGCTGCATCGCCCAGGTCACCAGTCGCACCGCCTCCTGGTATTCGCCCTTGCCGCCCCGCACCTCGTAGCGCTTGATGGTGCGCCCGTTGCCGTCCACCACGCCGCGCACGGCCAGCAGCGGCAGCGCGTGGCCGTCGGAGGCGATGTATTCGTACATCTGCGCCACTTGCAGCGGCGCCAGATCCAGCGCGCCGATCAGCAGCGAGGGGCCGGAGTTCACGTCGGTGAGTCCGAACGACTGCAGGAACCCGCGGATGCGCGGCAGTCCCACCGCCAGCCCCAGCCGGATGCTGGCGAGGTTCCACGACTGCGCCAGCGCGTCCACCATCGGCACCATGCCGTGGCTCTGGCCGTCGTCGTTGTGCGGCTCCCACAGCGTGCCGTTCTGCATGCGCATGCTGATCGGGCTGTCGTCCAGCGCGGTGGCGAGATTCCAGCGCGAGGGATCGCTCAGCGCCACCAGGTACACGAAGGGCTTGATGGTGGAGCCGATCGGCCGCTGCGAGTCGAGCGCACGATTGAAGCCCTGGTCGCCGGGGATTTTGCTGCCCACCACCGCCAGCACGCTGCCGTCGTGGGCGTCGGTGACCACGCCGGCGGCCTGCGCGGCGTCGGCGCGCTTGCCCAGTTCCTTCATCGTGGCGGTGATGGCCTGCTCGGAGTAGATCTGCGCGGCCGGGTCCAGCGTGGTGAAGATCGACAGGTTGCCCGCGCGCAGCGTGTCCTCGTCGAAATCGCTGGTGATCTGCTGGCGCACCAGCTGCATGAAGGCGGGGAAGCGGTCGTGCGGCAGCTGGCCGTTCCTGATCACGTCCAGCGGCGTGGCCTGCGCGGCCCTAGCCTGTTCGGGCGTGAGCAGGCCGGTGTCGGCGAACTCCTGCAACACCAGGTTGCGGCGCGACAGCGCGCGATCGGGATAGCGGCGCGGATCGTAGTAGCTCGGCCCCTTCACCAGACCCACCAGCATCGCGATCTCCTGCGGGCGCAGGTCGCGCAGCGGGCGGCCGTAGTAGAACTCCGAGGCCGCGGCGAAGCCGTGCACCGCCTGGTCGCCCTGCTGGCCGAGGAACACCTCGTTGATGTAGGCCTCCAGGATGCGGTCCTTGCTGTAGTGCATCTCCAGCAGCAGCGACATCAGCGCCTCGTTGACCTTGCGCGTGAGCGTCTGCCTGCGGCTGAGGAACAGGTTGCGCACCAGCTGCTGGGTCAGCGTGGAAGCGCCCTGCACGGTATGGCCGGCACGCAGGTTGGCGAAAGCGGCGCGCAAGATCCCGCCGAAGTCGATGCCGATGTTGTGCTTGAAAGTGCGGTCTTCCACCGCCTGCAGGCCGCCCACCAGCAGCGGCGGCAGATCGGCGAGGTGCACGATGCGCCGGTCCACCTGCTTGGCGCCGTACACGGTGGCGATGCGCGCGGGATCGAGATGGGTGAGCGCGATCGGCCTGCCGGTGGCGAGGTCGCGCACCGACGCGACCGTTCCCCTGCCCAGCGTCACCTCGATGCGCTTGGGCAACTCGCCGCCCTCCGGCCCGGCGTAGCCGCGCGAGGAGATCGTGTAGCGCGCGCCCTTCTTCGTCCAGCTGCCCGGCACCTGGCCGTGGCCGTCGTCGTTGTAGCCGGCAAAGGTGAGCTCCAGCTGCAGTGCCGCCGGCGTCATCGGCTCGCCCGCGGCCAGCGGCAGCGGGCGCGCGAACACCCGCGTGGGCACCGCGAACACCAGGTCGTTGAAGCGCTCCTGCACGCGCTTGTTCAGCACCAGCGTGTACGGCAGCACGAAGCCGACCAGCAGGCCCAGGCCGATCCAGAACGGAATGCGCAGCCACGGCCAGCAGGCGCGGACGAACGAGCGGGTTCGGGTCAGCAACGCGGGAAAATCCTGGGCACGGGACTCCGATGATAGGGCCTGCTACCCGGCGCGCATCTGAACGAAATCGGCGCTAATCGGGGCGGAAGCAGTCCCCAGCGCTGCCCGTGGGTCCGGATTCATCCCGACCTGCCCGGCATGTCGGGCTGAAGCCCGTGCCTGCGGCTTGCGGGGGCCGCGTGTGCCTCATTCCGGCGGCCGGATAGCGAAAAAGCGCCGTACCTGATTTCAAGACGTCGCCAAGGCGACGTCTTAGCCGGCCTTGTCCCCCGCCCGGTGCGCGATCCAGGCGCCGATCACGGCCGAGACGTAGGGGACCGATTGCGCCGCGAGGATGAACATCCACAAGGTACCTTCGACGTAGCGCGTGCCGTAGCCGAGCGCCATGCCCACGATGCACAGCATCAGGGCGACCGCCATCAGCAGCTCCTCGCGCACCGGGGCGAACGCGGCGAAGCTGCTGCCGCCCATGCGCCGGCTCTTGGCGGTCACCACGAACGAGGTCTTCTGGCGTGTCAGGCCGTGCAGGATGCCGCGCGCGATGGCGTGGCTGAGCCCCATGCTGGCCAGCGAGGCCATCAGGGTGTCGTACCAGCCGCAGGGCACGCGGGCGCGGTACAGCACGATGCCGAAGATCGCCTTGGCGAAGAAGAAGCCGATCACCGGGATCAGGAACAGCTGCATCGGCAGGCTGAAGTACTGCGGGAACGCCACCATGCCCGCGGTCCAGAACAGCGCCATCAGCGTGAAGATCAAATGCAGCGCATCGGCGAACCAGCTGAACCAGCCGGTGAGGAAGTGGAAGCGCTGGCCGCTGGACAGGGGGCCCTTCCTGGTCATCCAGCTCCAGCGGCCCTTGAGGATCTGCATCGCGCCGAACGCCCAGCGGTAGCGCTGGCTCTTGTAGGCCTTGAAGTCGGCCGGGGTGAGGCCCTTGCCCATCAGCTCGTCGACGTAGACCAGGTCGTAGCCGGCATGCATCAGGCGCAGGCCGAGCTCGGCGTCCTCGCAGATGGTCCACTCCGACCAGCCACCGGTGCCTTCCAGCGCCGAGCGCCGGACCATGGTCATGGTGCCGTGCTGGATGATCGCGTTGCGCTCGTTGCGGTGGTGCATGCCGATGCGGAAGAAGCCGTCGAACTCCCACGCGGTCATGCGGCGGAACCGGTTGTGCTCGAAATCGCGATGCGACTGCGGGCACTGCACCACGGCCACCTTCGGGTCGTGGAAGTAGCCGGTGAGGGTGGACAGCCAGTCCGGCCGCACCACGTAGTCGGCATCGATCACCGCCACCACCTCGGCCTCGGGCGCGGTTTCCTTCAGGCCGAAGTTCAGCGCGCCGGCCTTGAAGCCGGGCCACGGCTCCAGGTGGAAGAAGCGGAAGCGCTTGCCCAGCTTCTCGCAGTACTCCTGCACCGGCTTCCATACCGCCGGGTCCTTGGTGTTGTTGTCGATCACCAGCACTTCGAAGTTGGCGTAGTCCAGTTCCGCCAGCGAATCCAGCGTCACCTGCACCATCTCCGGCGGCTCGTTGTAGCAGGCCAGGTGGATCGATACGAACGGCTGCTTCTCGGGGATGTCCGGGCGCAGCATGCCCGCCTCGCGGACCCATTCCCTCCTCCACAGCACCTCGGTGAACTCGAAGCCGTTGATCAGCAGGATGGCGAGGATCGCGATCTGCGCCGGGAACAGCAGCACCAGCATCGTCCAGTCCACCCAGCTCAGGTAGAACTGGAACGGCAGCGTGGCCGACCACACGATCAGGCCGCAGGCAAGCTGGATCAGCGCGCAGAAGAAGAAACGCCCGGTGAGCTTGAAACGGGCGAAGCGTCGCGCGAACCAGATCATCGGCAGCAGCGCCAGCAGGCTGGCGGCCAGCGCCTTCCACGGCCAGGCGGTGTCCTCGGTCACCGGGCCGGTGAACGGGAACTTCGGCTGGCGGTCGGCGTTGAACATGCCCCAGTACGCCTCGGTGCGGCCCGAGAGCTGCTCCTTCCACGGCTGGTCGAACGCCTCCATCACGTAGTAGTCCAGGTGCAGCTGCTTGGCCACGTTGAACCACTGGCGCAGGAAGATCGCCTCGTCGGACACCGACGGGTAGGCGTATTCGTGCCGGTCGCCGTTCGATGGCCAGCCGATCTCGCCGATCACGATGTGCTTGTTCGGGAACATCCGCTGCAGGTTGTCGTAGCTGCCCAGCGCGGCACCGATGGCGTCCTTGCGCGGGATGCCGTTCCAGTACGGGAACAGGTGCACGGTGATGAAGTCCACGTGCCGGGCGAGCTCAGGGTACTTCTCCCAGATGTAGTCCGGCTCGGCGGTGGACACCGGCTGGTGCAGCGCGGCGCGCACCCGGTCCAGGTAGGCCATCAGCTTTTCGGGCGGGATGTCGTTGCGGAACAGCACCTCGTTGCCCACCAGCACCCGGTTGATGGTGCCTGGGTAGCGCCGCGCCTGGGCGATCAGGGCAGCGATCTCCCTGTCGTTGTTGTCCAGCCGGGCGTCGATCCACGCGCCGGCCAGCACCTTCAGCCCGTCGCGCTCGGCCAGCCGCGGGATCTGCGGGTTCTGCAACATCGAGTAGGTACGGATGTTCGGGCTGTACTGGCGCAGCAGCCTGAGGTCGCCGTCGATCTGCTCGTCGGTGGGGAAGTCGTTCTTCAGCGGGCTCTGGTAGCGCTGGAACGCCGACAGCGCGAAGCCGCCGATCGGGCCATGCCAGTCCTCCGGGCCGTGCGGGCGATTGCTCCACCACCACAGGCCGATGTTCAGCGCGGCCACCACCAGGGCCAGCACGACGGCGGCAAACAGCGAAGGGCGGCGGTGGAGGTTGGAAGGGTCGGCGCTCAAGAAAATCCCCGTGGGCGCCGCTCCGGGCGCGGGCCAAGCCGCGTGAGCTTAACCAATGCATGGCGACGGTCACAATAAACGGCGGCCATGGCGGTCAGCGCAAGCTCAGGCCGGGCGGCGTGCCGCCGACCGCACCGAACGGCAAACGCCCCCTGCCGGAGAATCAGGCTCGCACGGCTGAAATGCGCAGCGTCCAGGCCAGCGAACCCGCCAGTTGCCGGCGCACGGTCTCCGGCAACTCGACATGGATGCCGCCGTCGCGCTGCTGCCACGCCAGCTCGCCACCCGCTCCCAGCACCCGCACGTTCGCGTCCGGTGCCGGCTTGAACGAGCGCAGCATGATGCTGGCCGGCGGCGCCTGCTCGCCCTCGTCGACGAGCCAGATCGCGTTGACGCTGCCGTCCCTGCCCTGCGTGAAGCGGAACCTGCCTTCGCCGTACGGCGCGATGGCCCGGCTGCCGTGGATGGCCGCGCCGTTCACCTGCATCCACGCGCCGATCGCGCGCAGGCGCTCCAGCGCCCCCGCGGGCAGTTCGCCATCCGGCTGCGGGCCGACGCCCAGCAGCAGGTTGCCGCCCTTGGCGACGATGCCGACCAGGGTGTGCACCAGCTCGCGCGGCGACTTGTAGGTGTCGTGCGGATTCCACGACCACGAGCCGCCCGCCGTCATGCAGGTCTCCCACGGGTACGGCAGCGGTTTGTCCGGCACGGCCTGCTCGGGCGTGCGGTAGTTCTCGTAGGGGCCACCCACGTCGCGATCGACCAGCACGATGCCCGGCTGGTTGCGGCGCGCGATGGCCGCCAGGCCCGGCATGTCGATGTCCTGCGCCCACGGCACGTCCATGCCGTAGGCCCTGGCGTCGGGATGTTCGTGCGCGTTCACCCAGCCGGCGTCCAGCCACAGCAGGTCGACGCCGCCGTACTGCGTGGTGAGTTCGTCGATCTGCGCGTGGGTGAAGTCGACGAAACGCTTCCACAGGTCCGGGTACTTGCGCACGTCGTAGTTGTTGTTGCGGGTCGGCGTGGCCCACAACGGCGACCAGTAGTCCGGGTGGTGCCAGTCGGCCTTGGAGAAATACGCGCCGATGCCGAAGCCGCGCCGGCGGAACGCGTCGAACACGGCCTTGGCCACGTTCGCGCGCGGGCTGGCGTGGAACGGCACGTCGGGCGCGGTGACGCGGTAAGCGGTCTGCGCGGTGTCGAACATGCAGAAGCCGTCGTGGTGCTTGGTGGTGAACACCACATAGCGCATGCCAGCGGCGTGCGCGACCTCCGCCCATCGCGCGGGATCGAACTTCAGCGGATTGAACCGCGTCCGCAGCTGTTCGTAGCGCCGCTTCCACTCGACGTAGGCGACGCCGCCGGGACGCTTGATCCAGTCCTCCGAGCACAGCGTCCACGACTCGACGATGCCCAGCACGCTGTAGATGCCCCAGTGCAGGATCAGCCCGAACTTCCAGTCCGACCACTGCGCCAGCTTCGCCTTCACCAGCGGATCGGTGACCGGGACGTAATCCTTGCCCGCGGGCTTGGCATGCTCCTGCTGCGCCACCTGCGCCGCGTCTTTGGCGCGCTCCTGGCCGAAGCCCTTGCCGAAGGGCGCCAGCAGGGCCAGCGTTCCGGCACCTTGCAACATGCGTCGGCGGGTCACCATGGCGATGCCTCGATGGTTGGCGGGCAAAGCCCGAGTCTCGCACAGGCACCACGCCGGCGACGACGCCCTGCCACAGGTCATGCGGCGCCGGGTGGCTTCGCATGGCCATTCCTCGATATCTTTCTTCCGGCCAGCATGATCGGCAGCCAACCCGGTGAGGGCGGAACCCCCATGCGACCATGACGGACGGGCTGGATCGCGATGGCACGGTTGCGCCATGCCCGGCCTGGCGCAACCGACAAAACCGGCAGGCGGTGCGCATCCATTCCTGGCGCCTTGGTGGACTGCCATCCACGCTTGCGGGAAAACCGGACGATGTACACGGCATCGAAGCTGCAGCACGCACTCATCTCCACAAACGACACAAGGACCGCACGATGAAGAAGCAAGCCCTGCGACTGGCCGCCGCGATCGGCCTGGCCCTGGCGGCGGGCAGCGCGATGGCCGCGACCGGCGGCGCCGACGTCACCCGCGCCACGCTGGACAACGGCCTGCGCGTGGTGATCGTGCGCGACACGCTGGCGCCGGTGGTGACCACGGAGATGAACTACCTCGCCGGCTCCGACGAGGTGCCCGCGGGCTTTCCCGGCACCGCGCACGCGGTGGAGCACATGATGTTCCGCGGCAGCCCCGGCCTCAGCAAGGACCAGCTCGCGGCGATCGCGGCGAACATGGGCGGCGCGTTCAACGCCGACACCACGCAGGGCGTGACGCAGTACTACTTCGTGGCGCCGGCGCAGGACCTCGACGTGGCGCTGCACGTGCAGAGCCTGCGCATGCGCGGCGTGGACATGGCGCCGAAGGAGTGGGACAAGGAACGCGGCGCGATCGAGCAGGAAGTCTCGCGCGACCTCTCCAGCCCCGACTTCAAGTTCTACTCGCAGCTGCTGCAGCAGATGTTCGCCGGCACGCCCTACGCGCACACGCCGCTCGGTACGCGACCCTCGTTCGACAAGACCACGGCGACGATGCTGAAGAACTTCCACGACACCTGGTACGCGCCGAACAACGCGATCCTGGTGATCGCGGGCGACGTCGACCCGGCCGCCACACTGGCCAAGGTGAAGCAGGAATTCGGCGACATCGCGAAGAAGACGCTGCCGGCGCGCCCGGCGTTCGACTTCAGGCCGGTGACCGCCAAGACGGTGCAACTGCCCACCGATGCGCCTTACGGCTCGGTCTACCTCGGCTATCGCATGCCCGGCCTCACCTCGAAGGACTACGCCACCGCGATGGTGCTGAGCGGCGCACTGGGCTCGCAGCGCGCGGCGCTGGCCGGCATGCGCTTCGACGGCACCGCGCTGTTCGGCGGCTTCTTCGATCAGGGCATGCCGCAGGCCGGCGTGGGCATGGCGGTGGGCATCTTCCCCAAGGGCGGCAACCCGCAGCCCATCCTTGCCAGGATGCAGTCCATCCTCGCCGAGGCGGCAAGCAAGGGCGTCGACCCGGCGCTGGTGGACGCCGCCAAGCGCAAGGCGATCGCCGCGCTGGAATTCAAGAAGAACTCGGTGGACGGCCTCGCCAATGCGTGGTCGCAGGCGCTGGCCTTCCAGGGCGCGGAATCGCCCGACGCGATCAAGACCGCGATCGAGGCGGTGACGCCGGAAGCGGTGAACGCGCTGGCGAAGCACATCTTCGATCCCGCGCATGCGATCACCGCCATCCTCACCCCGCAAAGCTCGGGCAAGCCGGTGGCGGGCAAGGGCTTCGGCGGCGCGGAAAGCTTCGCCGCCAGCCCCGACAAGCCGGTGCAGTTGCCGGCGTGGGCGGAGCAGGCCTTCGCCAGGCTCGACGTGCCGAAGTCGTCGCTGAACCCCGTTTCCTACACCCTGCCGAACGGGCTCCGGCTGATCGTGCAGCCGGAAACCATCAGCGACACGGTGGAGCTGTTCGGCAACGTCAAGACCAACCAGGACCTGCAGGCCGCCAAGGGCGAGGAAGGCGTGGCCGACGTGCTGGAGGAACTGTTCCCCTACGGCACCGAGCACCTCAGTCGCCTGCAGTTCCAGGCCGCGCTCGACGAGATCAGCGCACACGTGAGCGCCGGCTACGGCTTCTCGCTGTCGGTGCCGTCCACGCACTTCACCGAGGGCGTGAAGCTGCTCGCCGACAACGAACTGCACCCCGCCCTGCCCGCGCAGGCCTTCCCGGTGGTGCAGCGGCAGACCGCCGGCATGCTGGCCGGGGAGTTGCAGTCACCCGATTTCCTGCTGCAACTGGGCCTGGACAAGGCGCTGCTGCCGGCGAACGATCCGCAGACACGCCACGCCACGCCGCAAAGCGTGATGGCGCTGACGCTGGACAAGGTGAGGCAGTACTACGCGCAGACCTTCCGCCCCGACCTCACCACCATCGTGATCGTGGGCAAGGTCGACCCGGCGCAGGCGAGGCAGGTGATCGGGCAGGCCTTCGGCGGCTGGAAGGCCACCGGGCCGAAGCCGGAGACCGCCTACGCCGCCGTGCCCGCCAACGCGCCCGGCAAGCTGCACGTGCCCGACGCCAGCGCGGTGCAGGACAGCGTGGACATGGCGCAGACCATCGCCGTCACCTACGACGACCCCGCCCGCTTCGCGATCAACCTCGGCAACCAGGTGCTGGGCGGCGGCTTCTACGCCTCGCGCCTCACCCGCGACCTGCGCGAGAAGCACGGCCTGGTCTACACCGTGGGCGTCGACCTCGATGCGAACAAGCACCGTGGCACCTACAAGGTGTACTTCGGCTGCGATCCCGACAAGGTGGGCGCCGCCAGCGCGCTGGTGGTGCAGGACCTCAGGCAGATGCAGCAGCAGCCGGTGACCGGGACGGAACTCGAGCAGGCCAAGGGCATCCTGCTTCGCCGCATCCCGCTGGGCGAATCCAGCTTCGGCGGCATCGGCGGCCAGCTGCTCACGCTGTCGCAGCAGGGCAAGCCGCTGGACGCGATGACCATCGCCGCCCGGCACTACCTCGCGCTGACCGCACCCGAGGTGCAGCAGGCGTTCGCGAAGTACGTGCGCCCCGACGGCCTGGTCACCGCGGTGAAGGGGCCGGCGCCGAAGAACTGAAAACGCGCAGGACGCAGCAACGGAAAGGCCCGCCATCGGCGGGCCTTTCCTCATCCGGCTGCCGGCTCGCTCACTTCAGCAGTGCGCGCAGCATCCACGCCGTCTTCTCGTGCGCCTTCAGGCGGCCGGTGAGCATGTCGGCGCTGCCCTCGTCGCCGGCCTTGTCGGCCACCTTGATCGCGGCGCGCGCGGTGTTCGCCACGATCTCGTGGCCTTCGACCAGCTGGCTCACCATCTCCTTCCACTCCGGCACGCCGGATTCCTCCTTGATCGAACTGAGCTTGCCGAACTGGCTGTAGGAACCGGGCGCGAACACGTCGAGCGTGCGGATGCGCTCGGCGATCTCGTCGGCGGCCAGCCAGAGTTCGTTGTACTGCGTCTCGAACATCGCATGCAGGCTGTTGAACTGCGGCCCGGTGACGTTCCAGTGGAAGCTGTGGGTCTTCAGGTAGAGCGAGTAGGTGTCGGCCAGCAGCCTGGACAGCTGCCTGGCGGTTGCTTCGCGATCCTTCTTCGCGATACCGATATTCGTGGCCATGGGCTTCTCCTCGGGTGACGTTGGCTGGAAGGGACGGAGCAACGATAACGACAGCGGCGCCGTGAATGAAATGAATCTTTGCGATGTCTTCGATAGCGACAGGCTATCGGCCCGCCACCGTGCCTGCCGCTATCATGTGCGGTCCCATGAACGACACGAGCCGCCTTCCGCCCGCTGCCGACCGCTCCCTGCGCGAACTGCGCCGGGCGCTGGACGGCGTGGCCAGCCGCGACTTCGGGCGACTGCTGGGGCGCTGGCGCGGGCTGTCGAAACGGCCCGACGAGGCGCGCCTGGCGGCGCTCGCCACGGACATCGAGGCGTCCGCGGCCCGGCGCCGCGCGCGTGCCGAGGCCAAGCCCGCGATCCGCCTGGACGAGTCGCTGCCGATCGCCGCGCGCGCCGACGAGATCGTCAAACTGATCCGCGAACACCAGGTGGTGGTGATCGCCGGCGAAACCGGTTCGGGCAAGACCACGCAGCTGCCCAAGCTCTGCCTCGCCGCCGGCCGCGGCGAGGCCGGGCTGATCGGCTGCACCCAGCCGCGCCGGCTCGCCGCGCGCTCGGTGGCGCGCCGCGTGGCGGAGGAACTGGGCACGCAGCTCGGTGACCAGGTGGGCTTCCAGGTGCGCTTCACCGACCAGGTGAGCGAACGCACGCTGGTGAAGTTCATGACCGACGGCATCCTGCTCGCCGAGACGCAGGGCGACCCGTGGCTCTCCAGCTACGACACGCTGATCATCGACGAGGCGCACGAGCGCAGCCTCAACATCGACTTCCTGCTCGGTTATCTCAGGCGCCTCGCCGCGAAGCGACCCGAGCTGAAGATCATCGTCACCTCGGCCACCATCGACACCGCGCGCTTCGCCGCGCACTTCGGCAACGCGCCGGTGGTGTCGGTGGAAGGCCGCGCCTACCCGGTGGAACTGCGCTGGCGGCCGGTCGCCGACACCGGCGAGCGCATGCAGCAGGGCAGCGCCGAGCACATCGCCGCCGTGCTTGACGAGATCGTGGCCGACCGCAGCCTCGGTAGCGGCCCGGGCGACGTGCTGGTGTTCCTGCCCGGCGAGCGCGAGATCCGCGACGCGCACCTGCTGCTGTCGCGCCGCCAGTACCGCGAGACCGAGATCCTGCCGCTGTACGCGCGGCTCTCCGCCGCCGATCAGGACCGCGTGTTCAAGCCCGGCCCGAAACGCCGCGTGGTGCTCGCCACCAACGTGGCCGAGACCTCGCTCACCGTGCCGCGCATCCGCTACGTGGTCGACACCGGCAGCGCGCGGGTGAAGCGCTACAGCCAGCGCAGCCAGCTCGAACGCCTGCACGTGGAGCCGGTCTCGCAGGCCGCCGCGGACCAGCGCAAGGGCCGCTGCGGCCGTATCGGCCCGGGCATCTGCTACCGGCTGTACGACGAGGCCGATTTCGCCGCGCGCAACGCCTTCACCGACCCCGAGCTGCTGCGCGCCTCGCTCGCCAACGTGATCCTGCGCATGCTGGCGCTGAAGCTGGGCGAGGTGGACGACTTCCCCTTCCTCGACGCGCCCGACCCGCGCGTGGTGGCCGACGGCTACCGCCGCCTCGCCGAGATCGGCGCCATCGACGCGGCGCGCACGCTCACCCCGATCGGCCGCACGCTGGCCAAGCTGCCGATCGACGTGCAGCTGGCGCGCATGCTGGTGGAGGCGGAGAAACTCGGCGCACTGCGCGAGCTGCTCACCGTCGTCGCCTTCCTCAGCATCCAGGACCCGCGCGAGCGCCCCGCCGACGCACGCCAGCAGGCCGACGCCGCACACGCCGCGTTCGCCAACCCGAAGTCCGACTTCGTCGGCGTGCTGAACCTGTGGCGCGCGTACGACCAGGCGCACGAGGAGCTCACCCAGTCGAAACTGCGCGACTGGTGCTCGCGGCACTTCCTCAGCTTCATGCGCATGCGCGAGTGGCGCGAGCTGCACCGGCAGCTGCTGCTGGTGGTGCAGGAGCTGGGGTGGAAGCTGTCGTCTTCTGCTCCCGCAGCTGTTTCTTCCCCTCCCCTCCGGGGAGGCCACGCTGTTTCCCCCTCTCCCCTTCGGGGAGAGGGCCGGGGTGAGGGGCCGAGCTCGCGAGGTGCCGGCAAGAACAAGCGCGCTTCGCACGAGCGTTCGCGCGAGCACCCGCCCCTCTCCTCGCTCCTCAAAGCCGGCGCCATCCCTGGCGCCTCCCCGCGTGCCTCCGAGGGGAGAGGAGGCAAGGGCGAAAAGCCCGTTACCGTTGAAAAAGAAGCTGCGCTTCTTTTCGAGACGATCCACCGCAGCCTCCTGGCTGGTCTGCCCACGCAGGTGGGCCGCAAGGACGAGCGCGGCATTTTCCAGGGCACGCGCGAGCGCAAGTTCCAGGTGTTCCCCGGCTCCGCGCTGGCGAAGGTCCCGCCGAACTGGTTGTTTGCCGCGCAGATCCTCGATGTGGGCGGCAAGGTATGGGCGATGATGTGCGCGCGCATCGAACCGGCCTGGGTCGAGCAGCAGGCCGCGCACCTGCTGAAGTCGTCCTGTCGCGACGCGCACTGGTCGCGCAAGCGCGGCTGCGTGGTGGCCTACGAGCAGGTGAGCCTGTTCGGCCTGAACCTGGTCGAGCGCCGCGCGGTGACGTTCGAGAAACAGGACCCCGCCCTCGCCCACGAGATCTTCCTGCGCGAGGCGCTGGCGCGCGGCGACATCGAGGCGAAAGCCGACTTCGTGCGCGCCAACCAGCGCGTGCTGGAGGACGCGCAGGGCATCGAGGCGAAGCAGCGCCGCGAAGGACTGATCCGCCACGAGGACGAACTGGTCGACTTCTTCCGCGGCAAGCTGCCGCAAGACATCGCGTCCAGCCGCGCATTGGATGCGTGGTACCGCCACGCCCGCCCCGCCGAGCAGGCCGCGCTGCGCTGGTCGCTGGACGACGTGATGGCGGGCGGCGCGGGGCTGGACCCGAAGGCGTTTCCCGCCGCGCTGGAGATCGCCCCGAAGGATGGCCCTGCGCAGCGCTACCGTCTCGAATACCGTTTCGTCCCCGGCGACGAGGCCGATGGCGTCACCCTGCACCTGCCGCTGGCGATGTTGAATGCCCTGTCCGCCGCGCGCTGCGAATGGCTGGTGCCCGGGCTACTGGCCGAGAAGGTCGCCGAACTGATCCGCGGCCTGCCCAAGGCGCTGCGCCGCAACTTCGTGCCGGCGCCGGATTTCGCGCGCGCCTTCGCCGAGGCCGAGGCACCGCGCGACGAGCCGTTGGCCAAGGCGCTCGCCGGCTTCCTCCAGCGCACCACCGGCGTCGCCATCGATGCCGGCGAATTCGCCACCGGCGAACTCGCGCCGCATTACCTGATGCGCTTCCGCGTGCACGACGAGAGCGGCCGCACGCTGGCCGCCGGCCGCGACCTCGCTGCCTTGCGCGCGGAGTGGGAGGGCCGCGCGCGCGAAGCGTTCTCGAAGAAGACCGACGTGGAACTCACCCGAGAAGACATCGTCGCCTGGGACTTCGACGAGATCCCGCGCGAAGTGCGTTCCAAGGGCAACCTCATGGCCTTCCCTGCGCTGGTCGACCTCGGCGACGCGGTGGCGCTGCGCGTGTTCGAGCGCCGCGACGAGGCCGCCACGGCGCACGTGGGCGGCGTGTTGCGCCTGCTGCGCAACGCGCTGGCCAGCGACCTGAAGCAGGCGCGCCGGCGCCTGCCCATCGCGAACCCGCTGGCGCTGAAATACGCCGCGCTCGGCAGCGCGGACCGCCTGCGCGAGGACGTCGTCGAAGGCGGTTTCGCCGATCTCGTGGCGCGGCTCGACCTCGACGCGCGCAGCGCCGGCGCCTTCGAGGCCTTGCGCACGCAGGCCGCACGCGAGCTGTTCGCCTGCGCCGTCGAGCGGCTGAAACTCGTCGAACCCGTCATCGAGGCGCAGGCCGAGCTGAGGCCCTGGCTCGAGCCGCCGCTGATGGGCTTTGCCCGTGCCAGCTACGACGACCTGCGCGAGCAGCTCGACGCCCTGCTCGCGCCCGGTTTCCTGCGCGAACTGCCGCTGGCGCGGCTCGCGCACTACCCGCGCTACCTCAAGGCCATGCGCCTGCGCGGCGAACGCCTGCGGCAGGACCCGGCCAAGGACCAGCAGCGCATGCTGCAGGTGCTGCCCTGCTGGCGCGAATACCTCAGGCACCGCGCCGCCGGCGATGCGAACCTCGACGAGCTGCGCTGGCTGATCGAGGAATGGCGCGTGTCGTTGTTCGCGCAGGAGCTGAAGACCGCCGAGCCGGTGTCGGCCAAGCGCCTGGCGAAGGCGCTGGAAGCGCTCCGCTCAGCGTGACCTGCGGCGGCGCCGCTGCCCCAGCGCCGACACCACCACGATCAAGGTGGACAGCACGCCGAAGGCGGCTCCCGCCATGGGATGCCGCTGCGCAAATTCGGTCAGCGACGGCGCGCCCGCCTCGCTCCACGCCATCAGCAGCGACGCGCCGAGCACGGTGACGCCGGCAGCCAGCATGGCGGCCAGCAGGGATCGCAACCAGCGCATGACGCATCCTGCCGAAGTGGAAAGGGAACCGGCGCGATTCTGCGGCCCGAACAGGGCGAAGCCAAGCGCCGCCGATCCACCTAGAATGGGCATCCGCGATACGCCTCCGACCATGACCACCTCCCCGCCCATCCCCCGCCTGCAGGCCTGGCACGACCGCGCCGGCGCGCCGCCCGTGCTGGCCGCGGCGCTGGAGCGCTGTCTGGCACGGCCGGTCGACCAGGCCGAATGCGCCGACGTGCTCGACCTGCTGGCGATGCTGGGCTGCGACGCGCCCACCCAGGCGGCGGCGCTGTGGTTCGCGCTGTCGCGCGTCGATCCGGCCCTGTGGCAAGCCGAGGCACCACGGCTGTCAGGCGAGATCCGCCGGCTGGTGGAAGGCCAGCAGGCGGCGGAGCAGGTATGGGCGCTGCACGCGCAGCGTGCGCCGGGCGGCGGCTCCGAAGGCCTGCGGCGCCTGCTGCTGGCGATCATCCGCGACCTGCGCGTGGTATTCGTGCTGCTGGCGCGCCAACTCGCGCGGCTGCGCGATGCGGCATCGCTGCCCGAAGCCGAACGGATGGAACTCGCCCGGCTCACCCGCGACATCCACGCGCCGCTGGCCAACCGCCTCGGCATCTGGCAGCTGAAGTGGGAGCTGGAGGACCTCGCCTTCCGCCACCTGCAGCCGGACACCTACAGGCGCATCGCGAAGCTGCTCGACGAGCGCCGCGCCGACCGCGAGGCCTTCATCCGCGAATCGCTGGACGAACTGGGCCGCGCGCTCGAAGCCGCCGGCGTCCGCGCCGAGCTGGCCGGGCGGCCCAAGCACATCTATTCCATCTGGAAGAAGATGCAGCGCAAGAACCTGGAGTTCGCCGAGCTCTACGACATCCGCGCCGTGCGCGTGCTGGTGGACACGGTGGCCGACTGCTACGCCGCGCTGGGCGTGGTGCATACGCTGTGGCCGCACCTGCCGCGCGAGTTCGACGACTACCTCGCGCGCCCCAAGGGCAACGGCTACCGCTCGCTGCACACCGCGGTGATCGGCCCGCGCGGCAGGACGCTGGAAGTGCAGATCCGTACCCACGAGATGCACCGCGCCAACGAACTGGGCGTGGCGGCGCACTGGCGCTACAAGGAAGGTGGCGGCGCCGACGCCGAGTTCGAGGCCAAGATCGCCTGGATGCGCAAGCTGCTGGAGACGCGCGGCGAGGACGAAGGCGCGCTGGCCGCCGATCTCAAGACCGAGCTGATGGAGGACCGCGTCTACCTGCTCACCCCGAAGGGCGAGGTGGTGGACCTGCCGCGTGGCGGCACCGTGCTGGACTTCGCCTACCACGTGCATACCGAGGTGGGGCACCGCTGCCGCGGCGCCAAGGTCAACGGCCGCATCGTGCCGCTCACCTTCCAGCCGCAGAGCGGCGACCGCGTGGAGATCCTCACCGCGAAGCAGGCCGAGCCGAGCCGCGACTGGCTGTCGCCACACCACGGCTACCTCAACAGCTCGCGGGCGCGCGACAAGGTGCGCGCCTGGTTCCGCCGGCTGGCGCACGACGCCAACCTCGCGGTGGGCCGCGTGATGTTCGAGCGCGAACTGAAGCGCCTCGCGCTGCCCGAGGTCGACCTGGCAAAGCTGCCCGCGCACTTCCACCTGAAGACCCAGGACGAGCTGCTGGTGGCACTGGCGCTCAACGAGATCAGCACGGGCCAGGTCGCGCGCGCGCTGCAGGAAATCGCGCAGCCGCTGGAAGAGGACGACGCCGTGCCGCTGCCGCCCGCGCGGCCTGCGCCGGCGCGCGACCCCGGCGCGCTCAGCATCGAGGGCATCGGCAACCTGCTCACCACGCTGGCGCGCTGCTGCCAGCCGCTGCCGGGCGACCCGGTGCGCGGCTTCATCACCCGTGGCCGGGGCGTGTCGGTGCACCGCGCGGACTGTGCCAGCCTCGCGCGACTGACGCGGCGCGATCCGGACCGGGTGATCGAGGTGGACTGGGGCAAGCCCAGCGCCCAGGCGTACGAGGTGGACATCGAGCTGCGCGGCTACGACCGCAAGGGCCTGCAGAAGGACGTCACCGGCACCATCAGCAACGCCAGCGTCCCGATCATCGCCTCCTCCAGCCGCGCCTTTGCGAAGAGCGGCGAAGTGGAAATGCGCTTCGCCCTGCGCGTGCGCGACTTCGAGCAGCTTTCCACCCTGCTCGGCCGCCTGCTGGCGCTGCCGAACGTGGTGGAAGCGCACCGCATCGGCAGCCCGCGGGCATCCTGAACGCGCGTTCCTGCGCGAGGCAGCGGCGCCGGGGCGCGATGCTAAGCTGAGCCTGGCGTTTGCGATCATCCATGGGCGCGGGAATCAAACGGGCGGCCATCCATGACCGCACTTCGGGTTTCACTGCGATCATCCCTGATCGCGAGGATCAAACGGGCGGCCATCCATGGCCGCACTCCTCAATGTTTATTTACTTGAACTGCCAACTTCCATGAGCGGACGCCGCGACCAGCACGAATCCGAATCCCGCGGACGCATCGAGCCCACGCTGGGCAATCTCGACCAGCTCGGTGCACCGCAGCGCAGCGCAGCGCCACGCAACGAGCCGCCCTGGGAAGACGACGAACCGCGGCGTCGCTGGCGACGCGCCTCGGCGATGCCGGATCGCGCTCGCCGCCGCTGGCTGGTGCCCGTGCTGGTGCTGGCACTGGTCGGCGTGGCGGGCACCGCTTGGGTCGAACAGAATCGCCTGCGCAGCCTGCTGCCGCGTACCGAGCTCAACGACGTGCTCAGCCGCGCGCAGCAGGCGCTGGCCGCCGGCCACCTGGACGGCGACGACGGCAGCAGCGCGCGCGAACTGTTCCAGGCCGCGGTGGCGCTGGAGCCGGACAACGACGCCGCGCGCAACGGCCTGCACCAGGTCGGCATGGCCGAGGTCTCGCAGGCCGACGCCGCGCTGCAGGCCGGCCAGCTCGATGTCGCCGCGCAGAAGGCCGCGGTGGCGCGCGAACTGCTCGGCGGCGGCAGCGATGTCGACCGCCTCGACCGGCAGATCGCCGCGAAACGGGCTTCGCAGGTGCAGGTCGGCACGCTGGTGCAGCAGGCGCAGCAGGCCTATGCCGCCGGCCAGTACGGCGGCGAGCACGGCGCCGGCACGCTGTACCGGCAGGTGCTCGCCGCCGACCCCGGCAATGCGGTGGCCCGCCACGGCCTGGACCAGGTCGGCGACGCCCTCGCCGCGCAGGCGCAGAAGGCGCTGAACGCGAACGATGGCGCCGGCGCCGACGCCACCATCGAGCAGCTGGCCGCGCTGCAGCCGAACAATGCCGCCCTGCCGGGCCTGCGCGCGGCGCGTGCGCAAGCGCAGCAGCAGGACAGCGCCGCGCTGGACACCGCCCTGCAGCAAGGCGACGAAGCGCTGCGCGCCGGCCGCATCGACGGTGCTGGCGACGACACCGCGCTGGCGCACTACAAGGCCGCGCTCGCGCTGAGCCCGGGCAACCCGCAGGCCGAGGCCGGACTGGGCAAGGTGGCGCAGGCGCTGACCGTGCAGGCCAGCGCGGCGATGGACGCCGGCGACACCGCGCAGGCGGGCAAGCTGCTCGACCGCGCCGCGGCGCTGGCGCCGAAATCCGCCGACCTCGCCGCCGCCCGCGCGCGCCTGCAAGGCATGGCGCACGGCAAGGCCGGCACCGCGCCGGACACCACGCCGGACGCCGCGCCCGCCGACGACGCCGGCATGCTGCATCCCGCCCTGACGCCGCAGCAAACCGCGCAGGTCGCCCGCCTGCTGCAACAGGCGCAGGCTGCCGCGCAGCGCGGCGACATCATGCTGCCGCCCGGCAACTGCGCCTACGACCTGTACCGCAACGCGCTGGCGATCGACGGCAACAACGCCGCCGCGCAGCAGGGCCTGCAGGCGTTGCCTCGCGTGGTGCTGCAGCTGTTCAACCGCGCGCTGGCCGGTGGCGACCTCGTCCGCGCCGGCCAGATGCTGGACAACCTCGCCGATCTCTCGCCCGGCGATGCCGCACAGGGTGTCCTCAGCCAGCGCCTCGCCAGCGCATGGCTGGACCAGGCCGACCGCCAGCTCGCCGGCGGCGACCGCATCGGCGCCGCGCAGTCGCTGCAGCAGGCGCGCAAGCTGGCGCCGAACCTGCCGCGCGTGCTCGACCTCGCCGCCCGCCTGCAGTCGGGAACCTAGCCGCACATGACGGTGTTGGTATTCGGTGGCAGCAGCCAGATCGGCCATTTCCTCCTGCCGCGCCTGCTCGCCCGGGGCGCGACGGTGACGGCGCTGAGCCGCCACGCGCGCGCCCCGCAACCCGGCCTGCGCTGGCTGCAGGGCAGCCTGCCCGACGTGCTGCCCGGCGAGCTGCCGCATCCCGCAGCGATCGTCAGCTTCGGCCCGATCGGCCCGTTCGCGCAGTGGCTGGCGCGCGCGGACTTCGGCAGCGAGCCGCCGCGGGTGATCGCCACCAGCTCGATGAGCGCGGAAACCAAGAGCACCTCCACCGTGCCCGCCGAACGCGCGATGGCGCAGCAGCTGCGCGACGGCGAGCAGGCGCTGGCCGCCGCCTGCGCCCGCCACGGCGCGCCGTGGACGGTGCTGCGCCCCACGCTCATCTACGGTGCCGGGCTCGACAAGAGCCTCAGCCCCATCGCCCGCCGCGCCTGGCGCACGCGCATCTTCCCGCTGCCGGCCGGCCGCGGGCTGCGCCAGCCGGTGCACGCCGAGGACATCGCGCTCGCCGTGCTCGCCGCGCTGGATCGCCCCGCCAGTGCGGGTCGCATCCTGTCCATCGGCGGCGGCGAACGCCTCAGCGCCGGCGAGATGTTCGCCCGCGTCCGCCAGACCCTGCCCCACGCCAACCTGCCGGTGCCGCTGCCCTCGTGGCTGCTGCACGCCGGCCAGCGCCTCGCCCCCGCAAAACTGCGCGGGCCACTCGCGCGGCTCGATGCCGACCTGGTCGCCGACAACGGCGAACTGGAACGCCTGCTGGGGGTGACGCCGCGGGCGTTCCAGCCGACGGCGGAGATGTGGTTTCCGGTGAGGGAATGACACTCGCCCCCCAGCGCGCCCCTCCTATAGAGAAGCTGGGCTGAGGAACGAGCGCTCGCTCGATACTGCTTCAGGCCACGGTGGCGCCAACCAATCGTGGGCGAAAACAAGAGCGAGAGTGTGCGCTCCCGCCGATAAACGTTAGCCCTCACGACACTAGAGCAACAGGCGGCCCGAAAAAAACGGCTTGTATCGGCAGCCGAGGCGTTGTTGCCATTGCGGGCGGGTATCGGTGGGGGGGCGTGTGCATGAGCAGAATGCTCTGTCGACTGGGCTTCCAGGACCATCTGGCGTACCAAGTCTTCGAGCATTTCAATCAAGCAACGTTTCCGCGCAAAGCTGAAAATTCACTTGAGCTAACGTCCCACCATTCGTCCGAGCCGATGCTGCCTTGTGACGTCGGCCCTGTGCTTCGAATGCGCCCCCGTCCGATGCCACGGCGTCGTTGCGGCTAGAGTCACGGCTGCCTGATACCCTCGCCACGGGCCAGCATCGTCCAATGGACCTTGTCGCTGGACAGCTCGACGCTGACCCTTACCTTGGTCGGCGAAGCATAGTGGTAGACGACGCGGTAGGTCTTGTTGTCGGCGTTTCCGTATGCTGTCCACGTATCGCCTTCGATGGTCATGCGCGCAATGAATGGCTCCGCACCGCTTCCGTCGGAGTCGAACATTTCATAATGCCAATAGCTTTTGTCGCTGTAGTTATACGTGCTGACGGCAAGCGACTTCACTACCTTGCCGGGTTCGCTCATGGTGAAGCTGCAAGCCATGAACGCCCGCGTGGCCGACCATTTGCAGTTTTCCAACCAAGTCCACTTGGCGGCCTTCTGCCTGGCGACGGCCAGATTTTCTCCGTGATAGACCCATGTACCGGCCGTGATGTCCAACGGCCGAAGTTCCGGGGCGAGGGGCCGCGCACCTGAGCACCAGGCGGGCGAGGCAAAGGTCAGCATGGCCAGCGCAGCCAAAGCCGTTGAATCGCGCATAAGAAGTTCTCCCAAGGCAGATAAGGGACGGTCGTTGCGAAGCAATTGCCGCGCATGGCGCAGGCACTCGATCGAGACTGGATCTTGACGATTCGATCCCGGCGAGGCAACGCTAATCAGACCTCGTTTCCTGCCAAACCGATGGCCTCCACGAAGACAGTTGCATTCGTCCTCTTCGACGACGCACTGGCGCTCAACGTCGCCGGACCCGCCGAAGCTTTTTGCAGCGCCAATCGACTGTCCGGCGGAAGCGTTCCGCTCTATCGGCTTGTCTATCTGTCCACCACGGGCGGCCTGGTGAGGACCGGTTCCGGCATGTCGATTCACACCGAGGCCATCGCAACTGTCGATGCGGGCGGGCTGGATACGATCATCGTGGTCGGCGGCGCCACAGTTGCCGAGGCAATGCGCGATACGGCACTGATCGATTGGATAGCGCATGCCTCCACCGTGGCGCGGCGCACTTGCAGCGTATGCACGGGCGCCTTCCTGCTGGCCGCCGCACACCTGCTTGACGGGCGCCGCGCCGTCACTCATTGGGCATCCGTGGGCGATCTTCTGGCGCAGTTCCCGACGGTGGACGTGCAGCTTGACCCCATCTACATCAACGACGGCAACATCTGGACTTCTGCGGGCATCTCGGCCGGCATCGATCTGGCGTTGACCCTAGTGGCAGCCGATCACGATCGGCGCCTGAGTCTGGCAGTCGCCAGGGATCTTGTCGTCTTTCTGCATCGTCCCGGCGACCAAGCCCAATTCAGTCTGACCCTGGCATCGCAAACGGAAATGAGTACGCGCGACGTCGCGTCCCGGCTGAGTGTCCTGTACGCCTGGATCGTCGAGCACCTGGATGAGGCACTCACGGTTGAGCGCCTTGCCGAGCGCGTGAAAATGACGCCACGCACTTTCGCGCGCAAGTTTGTCGAGGCGTACGGTCGCACATCGACGAAACTCGTCGAGGACCTTCGTTTTGAAACTGCTCGTCGGCATCTCGAAGAAGGCTGTGTTTCCATCAAAAAAGTCGCCAGCCTTTGTGGCTTCGGCGACGAGGAACGCATGAGAAGGGTGTTCATGCGGCGTTTGCATGTCTCTCCTGCGAGCTATAGGGAACGATTTTCCTCCACTGGCTAGGCACACTCTCCAAGCAGGCCGCTTCAGGTCTGTGCTGTTTCACGGCCGCGGAGCCTGTTGCCAATTCCGTTGAGCAAACCAACTTCCTGGAACGCCTGGTGCAGCAGGAGCCGCGACGGCGGTCCGAAACTGCTTTGTCGCCTGCCGGGACATACAAGCAAGAGCCCTTCCCCTCCTCTCCCGCAAGCGGGAGAGGAGAACGGTGGCAGTGAGGCGCGCGAATCCCCTCGTCGCCAACGCAATCACGCCGGGCTGCGCGTTCGCGGATTCATCCGCACTCCATCCCCCTTCGGTAAGCTGTCCCACAGCTAACCCACGCTCCCTCGAGGATGGATCCCTTGCGCATGCGCCGCCCCCGCCGACGCCTGGCACTGCTCGCGCTGTTGCCGATGCTGCTGTTCGCGTCGCTGGCGCGGGCCGGCGTGCAGCTGGTGGTGCGCGGGGTGGACGAGCCGCTGCAGCAGGCGATCGCCGCCTCGGTGACTCTGTCGCAGTACGCGCATCGCGAGGCCAGCGAGGCGCAGATCCGCCGCCTGTACGCGCAGGCATCGGCGCAGGCGAAGGCGGCGCTGGAGCCCTACGGCTATTACGACGCGGACGTCGTCGCGCAGCTGCAGGCGGTGGGCAGGGACTGGAAGGTGACGCTGGACGTGCGCACGGGCGAGCCGGTCAAGGTCACCACGGTGGACGTGCGGCTCGATGCCGCCGCGCTCGCCTTGCCGTCGATCCGCCGCGCGCGCGGCGCGATCGAGCGCATGCGCGGCCAGCGGCTGGACGACGCCGCATATGACGCGGCGCGCGACGCGCTGTCCGCCGCGCTCACCGCGAGCGGCTTCCTCGACGCGAGGCTCGTCACGCATCGCGTGGAAGTGGACACGGCGCAGCACAGCGCGGCGATCCGCCTGGCCTGGCAGGCGGGGCGACGCTACCGCTACGGTGCGGTGCATTTCGAGGGCTCGCAGTTCCGCGAGGGCTTCCTCCAGCGCTACGTGCCGTTCAAGCCCGGCGACTACTTCGACCAGGACCAGCTGCTCCAGCTGCAGCAGGCGCTGAACGGCGCGGACTACTTCGCCGTGGTCAACGTGCTGCCGCAGATCGACGAAAAGGCCGACGGCAGGGTCGACGTCAAGGTGGAGCTGGTCCCGGCGAAACGGACGATCTACACCGGCGGCCCGTTCATCGGCACCGACACCGGCTTCGGCGTGCGTGCAGGCATGGAGCGGCGCTGGGTGAACCGGCGCGGCCACAAGTGGAAGAACGAGCTGGTGCTGGCGCAGCGGCTGAAGACGCTGTCCACGCTGTACTCCGTCCCGATGCCCGGCGCCGACCAGCGCAGCTTCAACGTCGGCGCGAACTTCCGCGACGCGAACACCAGCACCTCGCAGTCGCGCACGCTGGAGCTGGTGGGCAACGAGACGCGACAGTGGCACGGCTGGACCCGCACCGTCGGCCTGCACGCGCTGTCCGGCAGCTTCACCGTGGGCAAGCGCGGCGACGAACCGGACTCCACGCCCGGCATCGAGCGCGGCAGCAGCACGCTGCTGTTCGCCGAGGCCTCACTGTCGCGCAAGCAGGCGGACAACTTCGATTTCGTGCACCGCGGCTGGTCGTTCGGCTTCGCGGCGCGCAGCACCGCTGGCGACCTGCTCTCCTCGGCCAGCTTCAGCCAGCTCACCGCCGACGCCAAGTGGATACGCGCATTCGGCGCGAAGCGGCGCAACCGGCTGATCCTGCGCGGCAGCGCAGGGCACATCTGGACCGACGATTTCGCCGCGCTGCCGCCGCAACTGCGCTTCTTCGCCGGCGGCGACCGCTCGGTGCGCGGCTACGGCTTCCAGTCCATCGGCCCCGAGAACAGCTACGGTCGCGTGCTCGGCGGCGTGAACCTGCTGGTGACCAGCGCCGAGGTGGAGCACTACTTCACCCGCAACTGGGGCATCGCCACCTTCCTCGACGCGGGCAACGCCTTCGACGGCACCGACTACCGGCCGAAGCTCGGCGCCGGCCTCGGCGTGCGCTGGCGCTCGCCGGTGGGCATGATCCGGGTGGATCTGGGTACGCCGATCCACGATTCGCAACGCCACGGCATCGTCCTCCACCTGGTGATAGGGCCGGATCTGTGAGCGGGTGCCACGGCACCCGCTCACAGGCGGCCATGGATGGCCGCACGCGCATCGGTCGCTCTGCGACCGATGCGGCGGATCCGGGTCCGTGCCGCGGACCTGGCGAGTCGAAAACGGGCAGGACAGCCCGTTTTCGACATAGGCAAGGCTCTGCTTTTGATTTCGGGATACGACAAACGAGCACGTGCAAATCACGGAGGCCGTTGGTTTCATGAAATGGCTGAAGCGCCTCGCCATCGCAATCGCCGCCCTGCTGCTGGTGCTGGCCGCCACGCTGTGGTGGCTGCTCGGCACCGGCGCTGGCCTGCGCTTCGCGCTGGCGCGCGCGCAATCGGCCACGCACGGCGCGCTGGAGTGGCGGCAGGCGCAGGGTTCGCTGCTCGGCCCGCTGCGGCTCGACGGACTGCGCTACGACGATGGCCGGGGCACCGTGGCCGAGGTGGCGCAGGCCCGACTCGACCTGCGCTTCTGGCCGCTGCTGCTGGGGCGCGTGCACGTGCGCGACCTCGACGTCGACGGCGTGGCGGTGGTGCTGCCGAAAAGCACGGCCGGCAGCGCAAGCTCCGGCAGCTACCCGCTGCAGCCGCCGGTGGACCTGCTGCTCGATCGCGCCCACGTGGGCGCACTGCGCGTGAGCCGCGCCGGCCAGCCGCTGTTCGTTTCCGACAGCCTCGACCTCGCCGGCCGCTGGACGCATGCGGGCATCGCCATCGACACGCTGAAGCTGCGCGCGCCGGATGGCCACGCCGACCTCCAGGGCGAGCTTGTCCTCGCGCGCCGCCAGCGCGGCAGCGGCAAGGCCGACTTCGCGTGGAAGCTGGGCGGCGTCGACTATGCAGGCCAGCTCGCCGCCCACGGCGACGGCAGCCGGGCGCAGCTGGATCTCGCGCTGCGGCAGCCGATGGCCGCGCGCCTGCACCTCGAACTGGCCCAGAACCGCAACTACGACTGGAAGGCCGCGCTGAGCGCGCCCCGTTTCGATCCGAAACCGCTGCTGGGTGACAGCGCGCCGAAGTCGCTCGCTCTGGCCTTGCAGGGTCACGGCGACCGCCACGGCGGCGAACTCACCGGCACGCTGGACCTCGGCCGCTACCGCCTGCTGCTGCAGCCGCTGCGCGCGCGCCTCAGCGACGACGGCAGGCTGCTGGAACTGCAACAGCTCGCCCTGGCCTCGCCGCAGGTGAAGGGCCGGCTCGACGCCAGCGGCACGCTGCAGCTCGATGCGAAGCCGCTGGGCGGCCGGCTGGCGATCCAGTGGAACGACCTGCAACTGCCCGCCGACCTCGTCGGCCAGCCGCTGGCCAGTGCCGGCAAGCTCGACGTGCAGGGCAACGCGGACCGTTTCCACGCCAGCGGCGACCTCACGATCGGACCGCCCGGCAAACCCGCCCACCTGCGGCTGGACCTGGACGGCACCCCGCAGGCGATCGCCCTGCACCCGCTCGTGCTGCAGCAGCCGCAGGGCAAGCTGAAGGTGCAGGGCACGCTGCAGCTGCGACCCGAGCCGGGCTGGCAACTCGAGGCCAGCGCCAGCCGCTTCGATCCGGGCCAGCTCATCGCGGGCTGGAACGGGGCGCTGGATCTCGCGCTCACCAGCCACGGCCGGCTGACCGGGGCCGGCCCCGACGCCACGCTGGAGCTCATGCAGCTCCGCGGCCGCCTGCGCGGACGCGCGGTCAGCGGCAACGCCAGGCTGCACCTCTCGCCCGACAAGGTGGTCAATGGCCGGCTGCGGCTCGTCTCCGGCGGCAGCACGGTGCAGCTCGACGCCAGGGCGGGTCGCAGCAACGATGCCGATGTCAGGCTCGCCATCGCCTCGCTGGGCGACTGGCTGCCCGGCGCCGGCGGACGTCTGGACGGCCAATTCAACGTGCGCGGCCTGCTGCCCCGGCTGGCCGTCAACGGCCACCTGCACGGCAGCGCACTGGCCTGGCAGCATCAGCGCGTGGACGCATTGCAGCTGGTGGCCGGCGTTCCCGACATCAGCCATCCCGCGGGCAAGCTGGAACTCACCGCCGGCGGCGCCCATCTCGGCGGCCTGGCGTTCCAGCGGCTGCACCTGCTGGCCGAGGGCAGCCAGGGCGACCACCGGCTGGAACTGGACGCGCGCGGCCGCCAGCTCTCCGGCACGCTGGCGCTGCATGGCGCGCTGAAGAACGAGGCATGGAACGGCACGCTGTCCACGCTGAACCTCGAACCGCAGGGCCTGCCGGGCTGGCGCCTGCAACGCCCCAGCCAGTTGGCCTGGCGCGACGGTGCCTTCAGCCTCTCCGAGACCTGCCTCACCGCGGGCGATCCCTTGCTGTGCCTGAGCGCGAAGCAGGACAAGGCGGGCGACCTCGACGCCGGCTACCGGCTGCGCGGGCTGCCGCTGGCGCTGCTGCTCAACGCCGCCGGCGAGTCCGGCCTGCCGCTGCGCGTGGACGGCAGCCTGCACGGCGACGGCCAGCTGCGCCGCAGCGCTGCCGGCGCGCTCGGCGGCCACGCCAGCATCGGCTCCGACCGTGGCAGCGTCACCTATGTCGAACACCCTGACGCGCCAATATTGAGCTACGACCACTTCGCACTGGACGCCGAGCTCGGCGCGGACAGCCGGCGCTTCAGCCTGTGCGCCAACCTCGACCACGGTGGCGGCATCGACGGGCAGGCGACCCTCGGCGGGAAGCAGCAGGCGCTGGCGGGCCAGCTCGACCTGCGCCTCAACAACCTCGCCTTCCTGGAGCTGTTCGGCAACGCGCTGGCCAACGTGCACGGCCGGGCCACGGGCAGCTTCCGCCTCGGCGGCACGCTGGCGCAGCCCGCCGTCAGCGGCCATGCCGCGGTGGACGATTTTGCCGCCGAGATTCCGGCTGCCGGACTCAGGCTCGCCAACGGCAGGCTGGCCGTGAGCGCGATCGGCGCGCACAGCCTGCGCGTCGACGGCAGCGTGCAATCCGGCGCGGGCACGCTGACCGTGGCGGGCGTCGCCGGCCTCGGCGGCGATGTCGCCACCGACATCGCGATCAAGGGCAACCGGTTCACCGCCGCCGACATCCCCGCCGCCACGGTGGCGATCAGCCCCGACCTGCGCCTGCGGCGCAACGCGCAGGGCCTCGATCTCGGCGGCTCGGTGCTGCTGGACAGCGCCGACGTGAACCTCGACAAGCTGCCCGGCGCCGGGGCCAGCAAGGCGTCGCCCGACGTGGTGGTGGTCGACCGCCCGCCGCCCGCGCCCGGCGCGGCGTTGCCGTTCACCGCCACGGTGAAGGTGGACCTGGGCCGCAGCACGCACCTCACCGGCTTCGGCCTGGACGGCCGCCTCGGCGGCATGCTCACGGTGAACGAGCGTCCCGGCCGCGCCACCACCGGGCAGGGCCAGGTCACGGTGAGCGGTACCTACAAGGCCTACGGCCAGAGCCTCGCGATCCAGCGCGGCAAGCTGCTGTTCGCCGGCACGCCGATCGACAACCCCGGCCTGGACATCCGTGCGGTGCGCAAGCTCAACCCCAACGCCACCATCGACGAAGGCCAGGAAGTGGGCCTGCAGATCTCCGGCACTGCGCGGCGGCCGGTGCTCACCGTGTTCTCCAACCCGCTGATGGAACAGTCCGACGCGCTTTCCTACCTGATCACCGGCAAGCCGCTGTCGCAGGTGAAGGGCGGCGAGGGCAACATGGTGGGCGCCGCGGCGCAGGCGCTGGGCTCGGCCGCGGGCAACCTGCTCGCCAAGAGCGTCGGCGCGAAGATCGGCGTGGACGACATCGGCGTGTCCAGCAACGAGGCGCTCGGCGGCAGCTCCGCGTTCACCGTGGGCAAGTACCTCTCGCCGCGGCTCTACCTCAGCTACGGCGTGGGCCTGTTCGAGCCGGGCGAGGTGGTCACCCTGCGCTACCGGCTCAGCCAGCGCTGGAATTTCGAGGCGCAGAGCGCCACCGGATTCAATCGCGCGAGCTTCAACTACCGCTACGAGAAGTGACCGCCGCAAGGGCTTGCGCGGACGATTCCGCAGCGCCGCGTGCCGCACGCGGCGGGCGATGGCATGCTGCGGAGCGTTTTTACACCGATACCCGACACTGACGAGGTGATCCCATGCAGCACACCCGATGGATCCTGGCCGCGGCGATCGCCGCCGGTCTCTGCGGCACTCCCGCCCTGGCGGCGGCACCCGCCGCGCACAGCCCCGACATCGGCATCGACCTCGCCGGCATCGACCACGCCGTGAAGCCGGGCGACAACTTCTTCGACTACGCCAACGGCGGCTGGCTGAAGACCGCACAGATCCCCGCCGACCGCTCCGGCACCGGCACCTTCCTCAAGATCTTCGAGCTCACCGAGAAGCACACCGCCGACCTCATCCGCAATGCCGGCGCCAGCCACCCCGCCGCGGGCAGCAACGCGCGCAAGATCGCCGACTACTACGCCGCCTTCATGGACGAGGCCGCGATCGCGAAGCATGGCCTTGCGCCGCTGAAGCCGGAGCTCTCCGCGATCGACGCGATCGCCACGAAGGACGACCTCGCCCGCGTGCTGGGCAGCCGCCTGCGCGCCGACGTGGATCCGATCAACGCCACCAATTTCCACACCGAGCACCTGTTCGGCCTGTTCGTGACGCAGGGCCTGGAAGATCCCTCGCGCAGCGTCGCCTACCTGCTGCAGGGCGGCCTGGCCATGCCCAGCCGCGACTACTACCTCTCCACCGATCCGCACATGGCGGCGTTCCGCGACAAGTACCACGCCTACGTGGTGGCGCTGCTGAAGCAGGCCGGCATCGCCGACGCCGAGGCGAAGGCGAACACCGTCGTCGATCTCGAAACTAAGATCGCCAAGGCGCAGGAAAGCCTCATCGAAAGCCAGGACGTGCACAAGGCGAACAACCTGTGGACGATGGCCGACTTCGCGCGCAAGGCGCCGGGCCTCGACTGGGCCGCCTACTTCAAGGCCGCCGGCCTGGACGGCCAGAAGCAGATCGACGTGTGGCAGCCCAGCGCCACCACCGGCCTCGCCGCACTGGTGGCCAGCCAGCCGCTGGACGCGTGGAAGGACCTGCTCACCTTCCACACCCTGGACAGCGCCGCACCGCTGCTGCCCAAGGCCTACGCCGACCTGCACTTCGGTTTCTATGGCCGCACCCTGCAGGGCACGCCCGAGCAGCAGCCGCGCTGGAAGCGCGCGGTGGGCGCCACCAACGTCGACCTCGGCGACGCGGTGGGCCAGCTGTACGTGCAGAAGTACTTCCCCGCCTCGTCCAAGGCCGAGGTGCAGCAGCTGGTGAAGAACCTGATCGCCGCCTTCGACGAGCGGCTCGACACGCTGAGCTGGATGACCCCGGCCACGCGCGCCAAGGCCAAGGAAAAGCTGGTCACGCTGAAGGTCGGCGTGGGCTATCCGGAGAAGTGGCGCGACTACGCCACGCTCAAGATCAGCGCCGACGATCCGCTGGGCAACCACCTGCGCGCGGTGAAGCACGAGTACCAGCACCAGCTCGCCAAGCTCGGCCAGCCGGTGGACCGCGGCGAGTGGTGGATGACCCCGCAGACGGTGAACGCGGTGAACCTGCCGCTGCAGAACGCGCTGAACTTCCCCGCCGCGATCCTGCAGGCGCCGTTCTTCGATCCGAAGGCCGACGCCGCCGCGAACTACGGTGCGATCGGCGCCATCATCGGCCACGAGATCAGCCACAGCTTCGACAACACCGGCGCCGACTTCGACGCGCAGGGCAGGATGGAGAACTGGTGGACGCCGGCCGACGAGGCGCATTTCAAGGCCGCCACCGCGCAGCTCGCCAAGCAGTTCGACCAGTACGAGGCGCTGCCCGGCCTGCACGTGAACGGCGAGCAGACCCTGGGCGAGGACATCGCCGACGTCTCCGGCCTCACCATCGCCTACCTTGCGTACCACAGGTCGCTTGGCGGCAAGCCCGCGCCGGTGATCGACGGCCTCAGTGGCGACCAGCGTTTCTTCCTCGCGTTCGGCCAGGCCTGGCGCTCGAAGATCCGCGACGCCGCCCAGCGCCAGCGCCTCGCCACCGACGTGCACGCGCCTGCGCAGTTCCGTGCGCTGACCGTGCGCAACCTCGACGCGTGGTACCCGGCCTTCAACGTGCAACCCGGCCAGAAGCTGTACCTCGCACCGGACCAGCGGGTGAAGATCTGGTAAGCCGGCCACGGCCGAACCCGCGAAAAGCCGCGCCCGCAAGGGCGCGGCTTTTCCCATAATGGGCGTCATGGACAACACGCCCCCAACCTCCCCGGCCCTGCGCCAACTGCTGGACGTCGCCCGCCAGGCCCACGCCCGCGGCGACCACGCGCAAGCCGGCCAGTTCGCCGTGCAGGCCACCCAGCTGGATGCCAGCTGCGCCGAAGCGCACTACCTCGCCGGTCTGGCCTGCCTCGACACCGGGCAGCTGGGCCGGGCGCTGGAACACCTCAACCGCGCCGTGGCCATCGAAACCGAGAACGCCGAATACGCCACGCATTTCGCGCGCGCACTGGCGGCGGCGGGGCGCTACGGCCACGCCCTGCAGGTCGCCAACATCGCCTACGCGCTGACCCCGGCCGATCCGCTGACGCTGGACGTGCTGGGCGGCGTCTACATGCAATGCAACGCCCACGAACGCGCCAACGCCATGTTCCGCCGTGCGGTGGCCGCGCTGCCGGACCGCGCCCTCTGCCGGTTCAACGCCGCGGTGACCTCCACCTTCACCGGCAACCTCGCCGCCGCCGAAGCGCACTTCGACGCCTGCATCGAACGCATGCCGACGTGCTGGCCGGCCTACGGGCTGCGCTCGCGCCTGCGCCGGCAGACGGCGGACGACAACCACGTCGACGCGCTGCGCGCGCTGCTGGCCGCGCACGCCACCGAGGTCGATGCGCAGATCCACCTGCGCAGCGCGCTCGCCAAGGAATGCGAGGATCTCGGCGACTACGCGGCGGCCTTCGAGCACATGCGCCTGGGCAAGGCCGCCGCGCGCACGCGCGTGGACTACCGGCCCGAACAGGACCGCGCGATGGTCGATGCGCTGATCGCGGCGTTCCCGGACACCGTGGCCACCGGCACCGGCTACGGCAGCGACGAACCCATCTTCGTCGTGGGCATGCCTCGCTCCGGCACCACGCTGGTGGAGCGCATCCTGTCCAGCCATCCGGAGGTGCATTCCGCCGGCGAGCTGACGGAGTTCGGCACCCAGCTTTGCCGCCTCGCCCCCGCAGGCGCGCCGACCACGCTGTGCCCTGAACTGATCGCGCAGTCACACCGCTACGACTGGCACCAGCTCGGCCTGCGTTACGTGGACGGCACGCGCCCGCAGACCGCGCTCAAACCCCGCTTCATCGACAAGCTGCCGCGCAACTTCCTCTACCTCGGACTGATCGCCAGGGCGCTGCCGAACGCGAAGATCGTCTGCCTGCGCCGCCACCCGCTGGACACCTGTCTCAGCAACTTCCGCGAAGCGTTCGCGGAAGACTCCGCCTTCCACGGCTACAGCTTCGACCTGCTCGACATCGGCCGCTTCTACGTCCAGTTCGACCGCATGATGGCGCACTGGAACGCCGTGCTGCCCGGACGCATCCTGCAGCTGGACTACGAAGCCCTGGTGTCCGGACAGGAAGCCGCCACGCGCCAGCTGCTTGCCCATTGCGACCTGGAATGGCACGACGCCTGCCTCGACTTCCAGCACAACCGCGCCGCCGTGGCCACCGCCAGCACGGTGCAGGTGCGCGAAGGGATCCACCGCCGCGCCGTGGGGCGCTGGGAGAAATTCCGCCCCTGGCTGGGACCGCTGGAAGAGCTGTTGCGCGATGCGGGCATCGACGCCTCGGCGGCGGCACGGAGCTGAAGGACGGGAACCCCGGCCGGGACTGGGCAGCGCGCCGCAGGCCCCAACACGTGGCGCAGCGCGGGCGGCGCGCGGAGTCCCCATGTCGAATGCGGCATCCCTCGTTCGTCGCACTGTCACAGCCCGGCCGATGAGGAGAACCCCCATGCAGTTCATGATGTTCGTGGTGCACGACCCTGGCGCGGAGCCCTACGTTCCCGAGCAGGACAACATCGCCGAATGGGTGGCCGGTACGACGGCCAGCGGCACGCGGATCACCGGCGACCGGTTGCGGCCACCGGCCTACGCGACGACCGTGCGCGTGCGGGGCGGCAAGGTGCTGGCCAGCGACGGCCCGTTCGCCGAAGCGAAGGAATGGATCGCCGGCTTCGACCTGCTGGACTGCGCCAGCCTCGACGAGGCCGTCGCCATCGCCGCGCGCCACCCGATGGCCCGTTTCGGCAGCATCGAACTGCGGCCGTTCTGGCCGCTCGACGTGGAAGAGGATCCGCGCCGGCGCAACGAGCGCGAGTCCGGCGCGTAAGCCGGAGCGGCGGCTACGGCTGCAGCGCGGCCGTCACCACGATCTCCACCTTCCACGCCGGGTCGGCCAGCCGCGCTTCCACGGTGGCGCGCGCCGGCGCCTGGCCCGGCGTCACCCAGGCGTCCCACGCGCGGTTCATGCCCGCGAAGTCGCCGATGTCGGCGAGGAAGATCTGCGCGCGCAGGATGCGCGTCTTGTCGCTGCCCGCCTGCGCCAGCAGCGCGTCGATCGCCGCCAGCACCTCGCGGGTCTGGGTTTCGATGTCGGCGCCCGCGGTTTCGGGCACCTGCCCCGCCAGATGGACCACGCCGCCGTGGATGCAGGCCTCGGACATGCGCGGGCCGGGTTCGATGCGTTGGATCATGGCCATACCCTCGGAAAATGCTGCAATGGCGCCCCGCGGCGGGGCGCGAATCCACGGCCCCGCGGGGCCGTCACGCCACGCCGAGCCCCTCGATGCCCGCGATGCCCTGGGCGTCGAAACCGGCCAGCCCGGCAAAGCACCGGCCGCGCTCGGCGTAGTCCTTGAACTGGTCGAAACTGGGGGCGCCCGGCGACAGCAGCACCACGCCGCCGGTGGGCGTCACCGTTCGCGCCATCGCCACCGCGTCGGCGAAATCCTCGGCCTCGCCCAGCGGCAGCTCGGTCTTCGCCTGCCGCAGCGCCCGTGCGATGCGCGGGCCGTTGGCGCCCTGCGCCACGATGCGCAGGCCGGCGCGGTCCTTCACGGCCTGCACGAAGTCCGACCAGTCCAGCCCGCGGTCGTGGCCGCCCACGATCACCGTGACCTCGCGCCCGGCCAGGCTGTCCAGCGCGGCCAGCGTGGCCTGCGGGGTGGTGCTGATCGAGTCGTTGATCCAGTCGAGTCCGTCGCGCGCGCCCAGCGGCTGCAGGCGGTGCGGCAGCGGGTGGAAATCCGCCAGCGCGGGCGCGGCCCTGATCGCGTCATGGCCCAGCGTTTCCAGCGCGGCCAAGGCGGCGCAGGCGTTGAGCGCGTTGTGCACGCCGGGCGCGGCCATTGCATGGATGTCGAACACGGCCCGCTCGCCGCGGCGGATCGCGCCATCCGCCACATGCCAGCCCGCGGGCGTGCCGAACACGAGGCGGTGCGGATGCGCGGCGGTGCGTTCCAGCAACGGCGCCTGCAGGCCGTTGACCAGCAGCGTGCGCGACACGTCGGCGAGCCTGAGCTTGTCGGCGACATAGCGCTCGCGCGAACCGTGCCAGTCGAGATGCTCCTCGTACAGGCTGGTGACCACGCCCAGCTCCAGCGCTCCTGCTTCGCCGGTCTGGAAGCTGGACAGCTCGATCGCCCACAACTCGGCGGACTGGCCCAGCAGCTCCAGCAGCGGCAGGCCGATGTTGCCGGCCAGCGCGGTGCGCACGCCCAGCGCGCGCGCGAGGTGCGCGACGAGGGCAGTGGTGGTGCTCTTGCCCTTGGTACCGGTGACGGCAACCACGCGCGCCTGCGGGTTCTCCGCGAACCACAGCGCGGTGCCCGAGGTGAACACGGTGCCCTGCGCCTGCGCGGTGGTCACCGCGGGCTTGTACGCGGAGATGCCGGGCGACTTCACCACCACGTCGTAGGCGCACAGCGCCACCGAACCCGGCTCCTGACCGTAGACGGTGAGCGTGGCGTCGAACGCGCGCGCCGCGGCGGCCTCGCCCTCGCCGCAGTACAAAGCCAAGGGCAGCTGCGGCAGCTGTGCATGGATGGCGCGGATCGCGGCGCGGCCTTCGCGGCCGAAGCCCCACACCGCGACGCGCTTGCCCGCCAGGTCGGCGATGCGCATCAGGCGATGGCCTTCAGCGCCGCCTGCAGGCGGGCCGGCACGCGGTGCTCGGAGGAAGGCTGCAGCCACGGCTCCAGCGCGAGTTGCGTCGCATCGAGCTGCGGCAGGATCTCGGCACGGAAGCGCGCCACCAGCGCGTCCTCCTGCCACTCGGGCCGTTGGCTCAGCGCGTACATCGCGGCACGCGCCTCGGCGCCCTCGCCCACGCATTCGAACGGCTTGTGGTCCTGGTATTCCAGCAGGGCGTCGAAACCGGCGGCCTGCGTCTCGTCGTCCAATAGGTTGCGGCCGAAGATCGCGAGCAGGCGCGGCTTGGGCAGGAACGGCGCCAGCGCGAGGAACACGAAATGGCACTTCGGGCACTGCCCGCACCAGCGGTCCGCCGGCTTGGGGCCGAGGATCCTGAAGTTGCGGTTGCAGCTGGAGAAGGCATCGAAATACGGCGTGAGCCTGGCGAACGCGCGGGTGATCGCCAGTTCGGAATACGGGCGCAGCAGCGAGCAGTAGTCGAGGTCGGCGGCGACGTGCGTGTGCAACCAGTCGCCGAGCAGCTGCTCGAACGCGTAGCCCTTGCTCCACTGGTGGTTCACCTGCTGGCCGTCGTACTCCAGCGTGGCGGCGGAGGCTGAGCGCTCGTTGGCGAAGGCGATGGAGTCGTGGCCGTAGAGGATCGCCGCCACGGCGAGGATCGCCGAGTTCACCGCGGTGACCGGGATGTGGCCGTTCCACGCGCCGCGCTGGTTCAGCTCGAACAGGGCGGGTGCCAGCTCGCGCTGGATGTTCAGCATGGGCAGGCCGGTGCGCGCGGCGCAGGCGGCGATCAACGCGGAGTTGCCCACCCACACCGCAGTGGCTTCGCCGCCGATCGACTTGATCGCCTCCACCGCGACGAGGGAATCCTTGCCGCCGCCGATGGGGACCAGCGTGCGCTTGGGCAAGCCGAGCGATGGGGCTTGCGGCGAGCTTGCCCCCTCGCCACGACCCTCTCCTCGCTCCTCAAAGCCGACACCATCCATGGCGTCTCCCCGCGTACCCCGGAGGGGAGAGGGAGAAAGGCGCGGGAAGGCGATGCGTCCCCGCAGGTCCAGGCCATTGCGGTAAGCGAATTCCGCGAGACCGTGCAGGTAAAGCGCGTCGAGCAGGTTCGCGGTGGCGTCGTCCAGCGGGCCGTCGACCACTTCGATCTTCGGCGGTACGCCGGCCTTGTAGTAGCTCACGCCGGCAATCAGGTGGAGCAGCTTCAGCACGGCGTCGAAGGCCGCCTGCCGCTCGCGCGGCAGCTCCGGCGCATGTGGGAACGTGATGCGCTCCACCATCGGCACGCCGTCGTCGAAGGCATAGGCCAGCTCGGCCACGCCGTCGGCGTAGCGCGCGTGCAGGAAGCGGAACACCTGGGTGAGGCGGGGGTTGGTGCTGGTCGTCACTTGTCAGTCTCCGCGGCGTACTCCCTCTCCCCTGCGGGGAGAGGGCCGGGTGAGGGGCCGGACTTGCCAAGGCCGCCAGGATCACCTCAAGCACGCCCTCGATATTTGTCAGTACGTCATTGTCCCAGAAACGCAGCACGCGGTAGCCCATGGATACCAGCTTGCGCGTGCGCACCGCGTCATATGCCATCTGTTCGCCATGCTGGCTGCCGTCCAGCTCCACGATCCGCGCCGCATCGGGGCAGAGGAAGTCGGCGATGTAGCGGTCGATCTCGTGTTGGCGGCGGAATTTCCATCCCTGAAGCTGGCGGTTGCGCAGGTGGTACCAGAGCTTTTGTTCGGCATCGGCTTGACCGCTTCTCAGACTGCGCGCTCGATCCACGTTCAGGCGGTTCATCCTTGCCCCGCTTCGTTGGTCACAATTCCGCGAGCACCCACCCCTCACCCCACCCCTCTCCCCCAAAGGGGAGAGGGAGTAGAGCTTCAGGCGTCGATCACCACTTCTTCCGTTTCACCGCGCAGGTTGTACGGCGAGGACATCACCTTGCCGTAGGCGCCGGCCTGGGCGATCAGGATCACGTCGCCTTCCTGCGGCTCGGGCAGGCGACGGTCGCTGCCCAGCACGTCGCCGCTCTCACAGATCGGGCCGACCACCTGGAACAGTCCGGTGGCGTCTTCGTCCAGCCGCGTGAGGTTGGCGATCTCGTGCCAGGCGTCGTACAGGGCGGGACGGATCAGGCTGTTCATGCCGGTGTCCACGCCGAGGTAGCGCCAGCTGCCCTTGCCCTTGGTCTGGGTGACGCGCGCCAGCAGCACGCCGGCGTCGGCGACGAGGTAACGGCCCGGCTCCATCCACAGCTGGTAATGCGGATAGGCGGCCTTCACCTCGCGCAGCACCTTGTCCAGCGCGGCGATGTCGAGCTTCGCCTCGCCCGGATGCGAGGGCACGCCCAGGCCGCCGCCGATGTTGAGGAACGCGATGCTGCCGATGCGTTCGGCAAGGCTGGCAAGCTGGTTGAACACCTCGCCCCAGTGCTTCGCGTCGAGCACGCCCGAACCCAGGTGCGCGTGCAGGCCGCGAACGGTCACGCCATGCGCGTCGGCAAGCCGCAGGAAGGCGTCGAGCTGCTCCAGTGGCAGGCCGAACTTGCTGCCGCTGCCGCCGGTGCGCACCTTCTCGTGATGGCCTAGGCCGCGGCCGAGGTCCACGCGCAGCGCGATCTCGCGACCGCGGAGCAGCTCGCCCCAGTGCTCGATCGGATGCAGCGCATCCAGCGTGATCGTGGCGCGGGTGGCCAGGCCGCGCTCGAAATCCGCGCGCGAGGCGAAGTTCGGCGTGAACAGCAGCGGCGCGCTTTCCGGCACCGCCGCCGACACCGCTTCCAGCTCGCCGGGCGACACGCACTCGAACGCAAAGCCTTCCGCGGCCAGCACACGCAGGATCGCCGGATGCGTGTTCGCCTTCACCGCGTAGTGCAGCCGGTCCACCGCCGCCAGCGATTTCAGCTCGCGCGCCTGGGCGCGCACGGTGGGCAGGTGGTAGACGTAGCGCGGCGTGGCCTCGGCGGCGATGTCGAGCAGACGCCGGCGCTGCGCCGGCTCACGCCACCATGCGGCAGACATGGCCACTTCGCCGCTGCCGTACAGGTTCTGCCAGCTGGGACCGAACAGCACGCTGTCGTCGGTGCGCAGAGCGCCGGCGGCGATCAGCAGCTCGTGCAGGTGCGGCAGCAGGTCGTCCACCACGTCCTCGTCCACCACGAAGGTGAGGTTGAGGTTGTTGGACGACTGCGAGATCAGGTGCACGCGCAGCTGGTCGAACTCGGCCAGCACGCTGGACAGCGTATGCAACATCGAGCGCATGCCGCGGCCGACCAGGGTGATCGCGGCGCAGGGCGCGATCACCTTGACCCGGCACACCTTGGCGAGGTCGCCGGCCAGCGCGGCGATCGCGTCGGAGTCGAGCAGGTTCTCGGTGGGGTCCAGCGACACGGTGACGTTGGTTTCGGCCGAGCCGATCAGGTCCACCGACAGGCCGTGCTGCTTGAAGTGCGCGAACACGTCGGCGAGGAAGCCGACCTGCTGCCACATGCCCACCGACTCCATCGACACCAGGGTGATGCCCTTGCGCGCGCTGATCGCCTTCACCGACGGCGCGTGGTCGCGCACCTCGGGGCCGATCACGGTGCCCTCCAGTTCGGGACGGTTGGTGTCCTTCACCAGCAGCGGCACGCGCGGCTCGCGCAACGGCGACAGGCAGCGCGGATGCAGCACCTTGGCGCCGGTGGAGGCGATTTCCTGCGCCTCCTCGTAGTCCAGCTTCTGCAGCAGGCGCGCGCCCGGCACCTGGCGCGGGTTCGCGGTGAACATGCCGGCCACGTCGGTCCAGATCTCCACCCGCGCCGCCTTCAGCAGCGCGCCGAAGTAGGACGCCGAGGTGTCCGAGCCGCCGCGGCCGAGCAGCACCGTGCGGCCTCCGCTGCCGTTGGAGGCGGTCTCGCGCGCGATGAAGCCCTGGGTGATGAACACCTCGCCCTGCGCGGCAAGCCGCGCATTGAGCGCGGGATCGGGCTTGGCCTCGACCATCGCCGACAGCAGGCGGGTGCGCTCGTTCTGGTTCGGCAGCACGGCCGCGGCGAGGCAGTCGCGCGCATCCAGCCAGCGCGTGGGCAGGCCGCTCCCGCTGAGGAAGGCTGCGCCCAGCGCGCTGGACATCAGTTCGCCGTGCGCCTGCACCAGCGCCGACCAGGCCAGCTCGCCCAGCCGTGCCGGGCCTTCCGCGGCCAGCGCGGCCAGCTCGTCCAGCCGCGCGCCCAGCGTGGCCGGCAGCGGCAGCTGCATGTGCCCGAGCAGCTCGTGGTGGCGTTGCGCGATCGCGCCGGCCGCCGCCTTGCGTTTGCCCTGGTCACCCTCGCCGCACAGCTGTTTCAGCGCATCGGTGATGCCGGTGAGCGCGGACACGACCACCAGCACGCGCGCGCCCTCGGCGCGGCGGCTGGCGACCAGCTCACGGATGTTCTGCCAGCGCGGCAGGGTGGCGACACTGGTGCCGCCGAACTTCATCACGATCCAGGGGGCGTCCGCAGGCAGCGGCGCGGGGGCGTTGGGATTCACGGCTCTCTTGGGTGGTTGGAGGGAAAGCGATCCCGCCAGTGTTGCGCTGCGGCAACGGGAATGCAACTACGCCCCCATGCGTCGGCGTTTGGACGTCCAGACGTCCACTTGCACGGACCCGCGGCCCCGATCGCGGCGCTGCTAGACTGCCCCCTTTCCGGAAAGGAGCCGGTCCGCGCATGGCCAACGCGTTCCACGTTCCCGTGCGCGGCGCGGCCGCCGCGCTGCACGCGCTGCCCGAGGCGGTCGTGGCGCTGGTTGCCGCCCTGCTCGCGCTGGCCTGCGCGCAGCTGCTGGCGCCGGGCCCGGGCAGCGCGGTGCTGGCGGTGGTGCTGAGCTTGTCGCTCGCCCGCAGCCGGCTCGACCGCGACCGGCGCGGCCGGCTGGAGGCCGCCATCGCCCTGCCCGTGGTGGGTCTGGCCGCCACCGGCGTCGGCCTGCTGCTGCGCGACGCGCCCTGGCTCGGCGCCGCCGCCTTCACCGTCGGCGTGGCGGCATCGGTGTGGTTGCGCCAGTTCGGCGAACAGGCGCGGCGCGCTGGCCGGCTGATTGCGCTGCCTTTCGTGACCGTGCTCACCGTGCCGCACCTGTCAGCTGCGCAACGCGGACCCTTGCCGGCCGTACTGGTGCCGGTGGTGATCGCGTTGCTGGCGCTGGCCTGGGTGTCGGCGCTGGACGCGCTGGGCCGGCGGCTACGCCTGTTGCCCGACGCGGTGCCGCCGGCACACCGCGCCGCAGCGGCGCCGGTCCAGCCAGCGCCGGGCCGGATGCGGCCCTCGGCCACCACCCGCATGGCGCTGCAGATGGCGGTGGCGCTGGCCGGCGCATTCGCGATGGGCCACGCTGGCTTCGGCAGGCATTGGCCGTGGGTGGTGCTGACCGCCTTCATCGTGCACAGCGGCAACCGCGGCCGGCTGGAGGTGGCGTACAAGAGCCTGCTGCGCCTGGGCGGTGCGGCCGGCGGCAGCCTGGCCGCCGCCCTGCTGGCCGCCCCGGCCGGCACGCACGGCAGCGCCGCCGCGGCGCTGATCCTGCTTGCGGTCTTCCTGGGCACCTGGCTGCGCCCGCTCAACTACGCGTGGTGGGCGCTGTTCGCCACGGTGGCGCTGGCCCTGCTGCAGAACTACGCCGGGTTGCCCGCGGCAACGGAGATGACCTTGCGCCTGGCGGCGATCCTGGCCGGCGCCGCGATCGGCGTGGCGGTGGCCTGGCTGGTGCTGCCGGTGCGCTCCACCGATGTGCTGCGCCGGCGCCTGGCCGATGCACTGGCGGCACTCGGCGATGCGCTGGACCCGGCGATCACGCCGCGCAGCGCGGCACCCTTCACGCAAGCGCTCGATGCCGTGCGGCAACTGGCGCCGGCCTTCCGCGCCGCGCGCGTGCTCGGCCTGCAGTCGCGCTGGCGCCAGCCGGCGGACTGGATCGATGCGTTGGCCGCCTGCCACCGGCCGGCAGTGGCGTTGATCGAGCGCGGAGCCGCACCGGGCGACGCGCGGCGCGCGGTCGGCATGGCACGGCGCGCGCTACGGGAGCCGGAGCGCTTGCTCGGTGCGTTGGAGGCGCTGCGCGCTTCACTCCCTCTCCCCGCTGGGGAGAGGTTGGGGTGAGGGGGCGGGCGAAAGGCCCTGATGGAGCGCCGCATGCTGTTGATGTGATTCCTTCGCGAGCACCCTCCCCTCACCTCGATCCTCTTCCTCGCTCCTCGGAGCAGGGCCATCCATGACCCTTCCTCGCGTCCCGGCGGGGAGAGGAAGCAAAGCGGTGTTACACCAGGACCACGGGGATCTTGCCGATCTTCGTGCGCCACTCCGTCGGCCCGGTCTGGTGCACCGAGGTGCCGGCGCTGTCCACCGCCACGGTGACCGGCATGTCCTTCACCTCGAACTCGTAGATCGCCTCCATGCCCAGGTCCTCGAAGGCCAGCACCTTCGAGGCCTTGATCGCCTTGGACACCAGATAGGCGGCACCGCCCACCGCCATCAGGTAGACGGAGCGGTGCTTCCTGATCGCCTCGATGGCCGCGGGGCCGCGCTCGGCCTTGCCGACCATGCCGAGCAGGCCGGTCTGCGCCAGCACCTGTTCGGTGAACTTGTCCATGCGGGTGGCGGTGGTGGGGCCGGCGGGGCCGACCACCTCGTCGCGCACCGGATCGACCGGGCCCACGTAGTAGATGAAGCGCCCGTTGAAATCCACCGGCAGCGGCTCGCCCCTGTCGAGCATCTCCACCATGCGCTTGTGCGCGGCGTCGCGGCCGGTCAGCAGCTTGCCGTTGAGCAGCAGCACCTCGCCCGGCTTGAAGCTGGCGACTTCTTCGCGGGTGATGGTGTCCAGGTTCACGCGGCGCGCGTTGGCCGGGTTGTAGGTGAGCCTGGGCCAGTGCTCCAGCGAGGGCGGATCGAGCGCCACCGGGCCGGAGCCGTCGAGGGTGAAGTGCGCGTGGCGGGTGGCGGCGCAGTTCGGGATCATCGCCACCGGCAGGTTCGCCGCGTGGGTGGGGTAGTCCTTGATCTTCACGTCGAGCACGGTGGTGAGGCCACCCAGGCCCTGCGCGCCGATGCCGAGCGCGTTGACCTTCTCGTACAGCTCGATGCGCAGCTCCTCGATGCGGTTGCTGGGGCCGCGCGCGATCAGCTCCTGGATGTCGATGTGCTCCATCAGCGACTCCTTCGCCAGCAGCATCGCCTTCTCCGCGGTGCCGCCGATGCCGATGCCGAGCATGCCCGGCGGGCACCAGCCGGCGCCCATGGTCGGCACGGTCTTCAGCACCCAGTCCACGATGGAGTCGGAGGGGTTCAGCATCACGAACTTCGACTTCGCCTCCGAGCCGCCGCCCTTGGCCGCCACGATCACCTCCACGGTGTCGCCCGGCACCACCGACACGTTCACCACCGATGGCGTGTTGTCCCTGGTGTTGATGCGCCTGCCGGCCGGATCGGCCAGCACGCTGGCGCGCAGCCTGTTGTCCGGGTGCAGGTAGGCGCGGCGCACGCCCTCGTTGACCATCTCCTCCACGCCCATGGTGGCGTCGTCCCAGCGCACGTTCATGCCGATCTTCAGGAACACGGTGACGATGCCGGTGTCCTGGCACAGCGGGCGGTGCCCCTCGGCGGCCATGCGCGAGTTGATCAGGATCTGCGCCATCGCGTCCTTCGCGGCGGGCGACTCCTCGCGCTCGTACGCGGCGGCGAGGCTCCGGATGTAATCGACCGGGTGGTAGTAGCTGATGTACTGCAGGGCATCGGCGACGGACTGGATCAGGTCGGCTTGCTTGATGGCGGTCATGGCGTTGGCTTTGGCGTGGACGAGGAGCGCCGCGGCGGTGAACCGGCGGCGCCAACCGCCTATTGTGCCGCAGCCCGCTCGCGCCCCCAAGCCGCAGCCGGGTTTCCTGCGAGCACTACCGGCGGCCCGACCGGCGCAGTAGGCTCGCCGGGCGGCGCAACGCCAGTCGTCAGGGGAGACCGACGACGTCGCTTGGGGAAACCCGGATTCCACCGCTCGTCTCGACGAAACGCCCGCGCGGATCGTGCGTAAGGCGCCGCAACGACGCCGCACCGCCCGCGCATGCCCGAATCTTTGCCATCAGGAGGAAGCGCAATGTTCGTGAAGCTGCAACGCAAATCACTGGCCGGCTGCCTCGCCCTGCTGCTTGCAGGCGCGGGCGGCACGGCACTGGCCGCCGACGTGCGGCCGAGCATCGACATGGGCGTGGCCACGTCCGCCCGGCCCGTGCACGTCACGCTGTTGCTGAAGCTGCGCAACGCGGCGGCGCTGCAGGATTACATCCGGCAGACCATCACGCCCGGCAGCGCGCATTACCGCCGCTTCCTCAGCACCGGCGAGTTCGCCAGCCGCTACGGCGCCAGCGACGCCGACATCGCTCGGGTGCAGGCGTTCCTGCGCCGGCACGGTCTGGGCGGCCAGGTGCTGGCCAGCCACCTGGCGATCGAGACCAGCGGCACGCTGGCCCAGTTCGGCGCGATCTTCCACGCGCCGATCCACGATTACGTCGCGCCCGACAGCGGCCGGCACTTCCATCGCCCGGCCACCGCACCGCAGATGCCGGCCGCGCTGGCCGGCAGCGTGATCTTCGCCAGCGGCCTCAGCAACGAGCGGCAGTTCCTGTCGCACCGCATCCGCGCACCTCAGCTGCCGGCCACGCCGCAGCCGGCGCTCACGCTGAAGGCGCTGAGCAAGACCACCAGCGGCAACCCCACCGCCACCGGCCAGCCGGGCAACTACACCGTGGGCGACGTGGCTGACTTGTACAACATCAATCCCCTGTACCAGCACGGCATCAACGGCAAGGGCTCGACGGTGGCGATCGTGACCCTGTCGAACTTCTACCCGGCCGACGCGCAGACCTACTGGGACACCATCGGCCTGGCCACCAAGCCGAACCGCATCACCCAGGTCCACGTGGACGGCGGCGGCGCCATCGACGGCGGCAGCGGCGAGACCGCGCTGGACGTGGAGCAGTCCGGCGGCATCGCGCCCGATGCGGACATCATCGTGTACGACGCGCCGAACGCCGGCAACGGCTTCATCGACGCGTTCGCGCAGGCGGTCGCCGACAACAAGGCGGACAGCATCTCCACCAGCTGGGGCCTGCCGGAGATCTACAACTTCGCCGCGCTGAACACGCCCGGCGCCAGCGTCACCGACACCACCGACGTGGGCGACCTGCGCGCGTTCCACCAGATCCTGATGGAGGCCGCCGCGCAGGGGCAGTCGGTGTTCGCCGCCTCCGGCGACTCGGGCGCCTACGACACCGTGCGCAGCCTGGGCACCGGCACCGGACCCGGCGAGTTCAGCGCGCCGCTGACGGTGGACTCGCCCGCCTCCGATCCGTACATCACCGCGGCCGGCGGCACCACCGTGCCGTACACTTACAGCTTCTTCGGCGGCCCGAGCGCCTCGCTCTCGCAGGAAAGCGTGTGGGGCTGGGACTACCTGCAGACCTACCTCGACGCCAATCATCCGATCACGGGCGGCTGGCGTGCCCGGCTGTTCTCGGTCGGCGGCGGCGGCGGCGTCAGCGTGTACTGGCACGAACCGTCCTACCAGTGGCTCACCCGCGGCGTCCGCCGCAGCGAGCGCAAGCAGTCGCTGGTCTACAACGATCCCGCGGCAGGTCCCACCCCGCTGCTCGATCTGCCCGCCAATTTCCGCGGCCGCAACGTGCCGGACATCTCGCTGAACGCCGATCCGGAAACCGGCTACGTGGTGGTGTCCACGTCCGACGGCGGCGTGGTCTCGGAGGGCGGCACCAGCTTCGTGGCGCCGCAGCTCAACGGCATCAGCGCCCTGCTCGCGCAGAGCACGGGGCACCGCGTCGGCTTCTGGAATCCGCAGGTGTACCTGCTGCAGAACATCTTCGGCTACGGCCCGTGGTCGGCCTTCCACAGCGTGGATGCGGGCGACAACTGGTTCTACTCCGGTGCGCCGAACTACGCCCCGGGCGCCGGCATCGGCACGCTCGACGTGGCCAACCTCAACCTGTTCCTGGGCGGCCGCTGAGGTTCCGCCGCAACGGCTTCACCCGGACGACGGCCGCGCAGGCGGCCGTCGTCCCCCGCCGACCGTTCAGCGCCGCGCATTCCTATGCCGGCCGCGGCAATGCCACAATGCGCGGATACGATTGAGGAGATCCCGCATGGCGCCAGCCCAAGCCCACGGTGTGCCGCTCGCGGCGGACAGCGGCGCCGCGCCCGCGGCGCACGACGGCATCGCGGTCGAGGTCAACGGCGAACGCTTCGTCCATGCCGGCGATCCGCAGATGCCGCTGCTGTGGTACCTGCGCGACGTGCTGTGGCTCACTGGCACCAAGTACGGCGGCGCGCACGGCGGGAACGGCGCCGACCTGGTGCTGGTGAACGGCAAGCCGGTCTCCGCGATCACGCAGCCGATGGCGAAGCTCGACGGCAAGCGCATCACCACGGTGGAGGGCCTCGCCGCCATCGACGGCACCCTGCATCCGCTGCAGCAGGCCTTCATCGACGAGGACGCGATCGGCTGCGGCTACTGCACGCCGGGCTGGCTGATCGCGGGCTGCGAGCTGCTGCAGCGCAAGCCGCAGCCCACCGACGCCGACATCGACCAGCTGCCCAACACCTGCCGCTGCGGCTGCCAGACCCGCGTGCGCGCCGCGATCAAGCGCGCCGCCGCCGGCAAGGCGGGCCAGGCATGAGCGCGCGCACGTCGACCGGCATCCGGCTGTCGCGCCGGCGCTTCCTGCAGATCCTCGCCGGCACCGCCGGCGCGCTGGTGGTCGGCGTGCGCATGGCGCATGCCGACGAGTCGCCGCTGCCGCCGGAGTGGCTGGGCAACCATTTCCACGAACTGGGCGCCTACGTGCGCATCGACGCCGAGGGCAACGTGCTGATCGGCGCGCGCGACCCCGACACCGGCACCGGTGTCGCCACGTCGCTGCCGATGATCATCGCCGACGAGCTGGACGCCGACTGGAACCGCGTCAGCGTGGTGCAGCTGGGCCTCGGCGTGGCGGCCGGCGCCGATGGCCAGCCGCAGTGGACCTATGGCCGCCAGCGCGGCGGCACCGGCGATTCCATCCCCGCCGCCTGGGCCGACCTGCGCCAGGCCGGCGCGCTAGCGCGCTGGCTGCTCACCCAGGCCGCCGCGCGCCGGCTCGGCGTGGCCGCGGACCGCCTGCGCTGCGAGGCCGGCACGGTGATCGCGCCCGACGGCCGCCGCGTCACCTACGGCAGCCTGGTCGACGACGCCAGCAAGCTCGACCTGCCGAAGCAGGCGCCGACGCCGAAGCCACCCGAGCGCTACACGCTGATCGGCAAGCCGGTGGGCGACACCGACGCGCACGCCATCGTCACCGGCCAGGCGAAGTACGCGATCGACCACCACGAGGCCGAGGCACTGGTCGCCGTGCTGCTGCACTGTCCGTGGCCGGACGGCACGCTGGCGCGCATCGACACCGCGCCCGCGCTCGCGGTGAAGGGCGTGGTCAAGGTGATGCAGCTCAAGCCCGAGCCCGGCCAGCCGCCGGGGCAGACCGTGATCGCACCCGCGGTGGCGGTGCTCGCCGAGAACACCTGGGCGGCGCTCCAGGGCCGCGACCAGCTCAAGCTGGAATGGAAGCCCGGCGCCAGCGCCGCCGCCAGCAGCGGCGCGCTGGAACAGCAGGCCACCGCCCTGCTCGACGGCCAGGCCGCGCCCACCACGCGGGTGCGCGACGACGGCGACGTGGAGAAGGCCGGCAAGCACGCCGCCCGCCGCTTCGAGGCCAGCTACTACCAGCCGTGGCTGGCACACGCCTGTCCGGAGCCGATGAACTGCCTCGCGCGCATCGACAAGGACCGCGCCCAGCTCGTGGTGCCCAGCCAGGCGCCGCAGCAGGCCTGGGCCGTGGTGCAGCGCCTCACCGGCCTCGCCCCCGGCCAGATCGAGATCCGCGTGCCGCGCGTGGGTGGCGGCTACGGCCGTCGGCTCGACCATGACTACGTGGCCGAGGCGGTGATGCTGGCCAAGGCGGCGAACAGGCCCGTGCGCCTGCTGTGGACGCGCGAGCAGGACTTTGCCCACGACTTCTACCGCTCCGCCAGCGTGCACAAGATCAGCGCGATCATCGACCGCAAGCGCAACGTGATCGCCTGGAACCAGCGCCTCGCCAGCGCCTCCGCGCTCGGCGGCCGCGGCGTCCCCGCGGACCGGCTGTGGAGCTCGGAGGTGCTGCCCGACCAGCTGCCCGCCGGGCTGGTGCCGAACTACCGCAGCGACTGGTACGCGCTGGAATCCGCCCTGCCGCGCGGCCCGCACCGCGCGATGCCGCACCTCGCCAACGCGTTCGCGGCGGAAAGCTTCGTCGACGAGATCGCGCACCAGCTGCGCGAGGACCCGCTGAAGACCCGCCTGCGCCTGCTCGGCGAACCGCGCACGATCGCGCTGAAGAACGGCGGCACGCTCGACACCGGCCGCCTGCGCAACGTGCTGCAGCTGGTCGCCGACCGCATCGGGTGGAAGAACTGGCTGCGCAGCGTCAACGGCCTCGGCATCGCCTGCTGGCACATGGACGGCGCCTACGTGGCGCATGCCGTCGAGACCTCGCTGCAGGGCGACAAGCTCGGTATCGCCCGCGTCGTCTGCGCGGTGGACGTGGGCCGCGTGATCAACCCGCTCGGCCTCGAGGGCCAGGTCGCCGGCGCCACGCTGGACGCACTGTCCACCGCGCTCAACCTCGCCATCACCTACAAGGACGGGCAGATCCAGCAGCGCGACTGGAAGGACTATCCCCTGGCCAGCATGGCCCAGCTGCCCGACAAGGTGGAGGTGATCGTCGTCCCCGACGACAACCGCCCACCCCTCGGCGCCAGCTTCCTCGCCATGCCCACCGCCGCCCCCGCGCTCGCCAACTCGGTGTTCCGCGTCAGCGCGGTGCGCGTGCGTCGGCTGCCGCTGATGAAGGAATTTTTGCGATTGTCGTAGCTGGATGGGGGCGCTGTCGCGACTCGGAGCGCCTGCGGGTTTTGTTTGCGCTCGACGCGAGGGATGGTGGTCGGTTGCCGCGAGGGACAGCAAGACGGTTTTGGGCGCCTGCCGCTTGGGACAAAGCGGTTTCGAGCGCCTGCCGGCGCCCGAGTTACCTCTCTTTGCTGGCCCACGCCGCCGCAGGAGCTGCGGCGAACGGCGAAGCCGGCCCGAAGGGCGAAGGGCGGGATGCCCGGAGTCAAGAGAAGTAACCAAGAGAGAATGGCCTGATTCAATCCGCCGAAACTACAAGCCGGTTGTGTCGAGGTTTTGGGAGCCACTCCCGCCTGCGCGATAGACGGAGTGGCCACGCCGCGCCGTATCTGGGGACTGAGGGCATAAAGACTTAAACCCTCGCGGCGCCTAGCGCCGCCTTGGCTCCGCTCTGGCCGTTGCCGTGGCTTTTGCGCGCCGGAAGCGCGCTGCTTTTCCGGGGCCCCTGGGCGGCGGTGAGGCGGGGACGAGGAGGCCGCGCAGCGGGCGAGTCCAGGGAGGGACTCGCCTTTTCGCGCGGGCACGATGCCCGCTCCAAAAGCCCGGCACCGCCTCACGCACTCGCAGGGCAGGATGCCCGCAGAGCGCCAACCGGGGTGGCCTTCCCTTTTGGTTACTTTTCTCTTGGCCACGCAAGAGAAAAGTAACTCGGGTGCCGGCAGGCGCACGAAAGCCCGCCGCAGGCGAGCCATCCCGCCGATGCGCTCATCTTGCCCCAAGCCACGAAACGATTAGCGCGACTGGGACAAAGAGCAGCCATATCGCACCAAGCACCCTGCCCACCGTGGTCCGCTGCCGCATTCCTTCATCCATCAACAGTCGACTGAAGAACACGGCATTGAGCTGGTTGCCCATGCTGAGCCGCTCGTAGTCCGGGTGTTGTTTGTCGAAGTAGCGCGACGAGAAAATCACGAACCTCGCCGCGAAAAAGAACACGATGAACTCGGTGAGGAACATCGTCAGCACAAACACGGTCGATATCTGCATGCTGCCTCGCCCAATCATTGATTGCCATGCGTCGGATTGCCCACGACAGCCACCACTAGCCACCTCTTGAAGCCCGCAGTACCCGCCACCGCGCCAGGCTGGCCGCCGGCCAATGGCTCTCCCTGTCGTAATACTCCGCCATCGCCGGCACGCCAGGAGGCAACCGGACCCATGGTTGCTTCGAGGCGGTGAAGATGTGGATGTCAGGCGGGAAGCGGTCGGGGTCGTCCAGCGTGCCCACGCGCACGAAGCTGACCGCGTCGCCGGCGCCGCTGTAATGGCTCCACAGGGCAACGCGGCAATGCGGGCAGCGCGCGATCTGCTGGCCACGGCCGCTGCTGGACGGCGTCGGCACCCGCTCGGGCTCGCCGCCCAGCAGCAGCACGCGGTCCGCCTCGACCATCGCGTTGAGCGCGAAGGCACTCCCGGTTTCGCGCTGGCACCAGCGGCAATGGCAGCAGTGCACGAACAGCGGCGTGGCGGTCATGCGGTAACGCACCGCGCGGCAGTCGCAGCCACCGTCGAAGACATCCACGGATGTATCGCCCATCGTCACTCCCTCCGCCTGATCAATGGAACTGGTCGCTGGCCGGTACCCAAGAGCTAGACGACGCGGCGGGCACGTAGCGCTTCACCACCGGCTCGGTCGGCGGGCAGCCGGGCGGCGGCGGCCCCCCGGCGACGCGCGCCTCCGCGCACTGCACGCTGTTGTCCAGCACCACGCGCGCCGGTGTCGCCGCGCTGGCGGCCGGTGCGGGCGGCGGCACGCCGGGCACGCTGCCGCCGGCCACGGCCGGCAGGTTGAGCCGGTCGTAGACCTTCGGCGCCGCAGCGGCGGGCGGCGAGTCGGCGTCGCCGCAGCCCAGCAGCGCCACCGGCACCAGCGGCATCACCTTGCACTTGATGCGGATGCCGCGCGGCAGATGGAAGGTGTGCTGCAGCGTGGTCTTTTCCGCGGCGTGGCGCAGCGCGGTGTCCACCGAGCTCTCGCCATCGGGCGTCCAGTACGGATCGAAGCGCGTGGCCTTGTAGCTGATGCCGTTGATCTTGTGGCGCATCACCGTGGTGTCGCCGGTGGGCTTGAGCTGGACGTATTCCGGCACGCCGCGCGGCTCGTTGCCCGACGGCTGCGCGCCGGCACCGGCTGCACCGGCCCCGGCGCCCGGCTGCGTCCCCGCGCGCTCGCCCTTGCCGGCGGCGCCCGCGGTGGCATGGCCCAGGCCGTGCGACTCCGGCGGTCCGTTGCCGTGCACGGTGGCCGTCTCCGCGGCGCTGGTCGTGCCCTGCGGTTCACCGGGGCGGGCGTAGTCGCTGCCCTGCGGCCTGGCGTTCGGCGCGGTGCTGACGTCCGGCGCCGCGGTTTCGTCCGGCTTGCCGACGGGCGCGCTTGCGGCGCTTGCCGCCGCGGACTCCGCTGCCGACGCATTCGACGCGCCCGTCGCCGCCGTCGCGCCCTGCGCGGGCGACAGGGCCACCGGCGCAGGCTGGCTGATCCGGGTGAGCGCCTGCTCGCTGGCGATCCGGATCGTGACCGCGGACGACGGCGTCACGCTGGGCGCGGCCGGCGCCGCCAACGGGATCGCGGCGAGCGGCTGCTCCGGCGCCGGAAGCGGCGCGGGGGCCTGCACCTCCGGCAGATGCCGCGGTGCGGCCGGTGCGGGCGCGTTCAACCGCGCCTGCAGGTTCACCTGCGGTGCGGCCTGCGCCGGCAGGGGCACGGCCTGCAGTTCGGGCGCAGGCGGTGCCGCGGGCAGGTCCACGTGTACCGGCTGCGTGATGGCCGGCGCCACCGTGGTCGGCGCCACGCGATCCAGCGCCACGCTGGGCGGCGCGATCGCGGGCGGCGCCTGCGGCGGCAGCCTGGGCATGGCCAGCGACGGTGGTGGCGGCATCGGCTGGTTGCCTTCGAGCTGCGGCGCGCGCACGGGCTGCGGCTGGAATTTCGGCGGCACCGGCGGCTGCAGCGTGGGTGTCGACAGGCTCACCGGCGGCGGCTGGTTCGCCACCGGCACCGGCTGCAGCTGCGGCACCGGTGCCGGCTGCGGCAGGCTGGGCGGCGGCACCGGTGCCGCGACCGCCTTGGCAGGCCTGGCCGCCACCGCGTGCGCGGCGACGGCGGGCGACGTCGGGGCCCTGCGCGCGGCGGAAGCCGCCGCGACACGGCGCACGGCGGGATTCGCCGCGTGGCCCTGGTGCGCCGGCCCCACCCGGCGCGGCGGCTCGCCCTTCGGCGGCGGCGGCGGCGCGAGGTCGGGCAGTTCGATGAAGCGCGCCTGCAGCTTGGCCGGCGGCCCCTCGCGCGGCGGCGGCGGTTCCCAGGCCGGCCCCAGGATGAAGGCGAACAGGAAGAACAGGTGCACCAGCAGGCTGCCCACGACGGCCAGCACGCGCCGCCACAGCACGCGCGGCTGCTCGTTGCGTCGCGCACGCTGGATGCGCAGGCGCGCGGAGGCGGCCAGCGGCGAGCTCAGCAGTACCTGCGCCGGCCGCTGGGGGGACGGGCGCGGCGCGTTCGGGTCCGTGGGCAGCGGCATGCGGCGAGTGTAGCGGGCAAGTTCACTGCCCCGCCGGCTGCCTGGCCTGCCGCGCGCGCTGCCCGCGGAGCTCCTCGTCCACCGCCCGGATCGGCGTGTCGGCGGGACAGCCGCTGGCGAGCGGCTTGCCGGCGCGGTACAGCGCGATGCACTCGGACAGCGGCGGCGGCTTCGGCGCGCTCGGGTTCGGCGCCAGCGGTGCCGGCGCCATGTTCAGGCGCACGTCGCCGTCCTTCGGCGATGGCGGTGGCGGCGGGTCGCCGCCGCAACCGCCGGCCAGCATCGCAAGCGCGACCGCGCAATGGATGCGGAGGCCTGGAAGCGGATGGAAGGTGTGCTTCACCGTGGTCTTGTCCACCGCCTTCTGCAGCACGTCGTCGATCGCATTGGTGGTGCCGTTGCCCCAGTCCTTGTCGAAGCGGGTGGCCTGGTATTTCACCGGGCTGTCGTGCCGCATGATCCGCGTGTCGCCCTGCGGCAGGCGCTGCACGTATTCGGGCGCGGGCGCGCTACCGGTGGCGGCCGGCAGGATCGCCTGCCCGTTGCGGTCGAACAGCCGCGGTGGCGCCACGCTGGCGGCCGACGCGGGCAGCTGCACGCTGAGCGCGTTCTTCGCCGCGGGTTCGGCGGCATGCCGCGACGGCCTGCGCGGCGGCGGCGGCGACGGTACCGGTGGCGGCGGCGCCTGTGCGGCCGGAGCGCTGGCGGCGGGAATGAACCGCACCTCGAGCACGCCGGTGACCGGCGCAACCGGCTCCCCGCGCGACGGCGGCGGACGCATCGCCCACCACACCATCAGCGCGAACAGCAGGTGCAGCAGCACCACGACGGCCAGCACCAGCCACGCCAGCCGGTAGCCGCGCGGCGGCTCGCGCCAGCGCAGCTGGCGCAGGCGCGCGAGGGTCGCCATGTCGAGCGCGAGCGTGCCGTCCCGGTCGGGGCCGGGCGGCGGCGTGGCGCGGGTTGCGGCCTGCGTGCGGTGGACGATGGGAGTGCCTTTGCGCCGGGAAAATGGAGAAGTATGGACGGCGCTGATTGAACCGTATCCCCAAGACCACGGCACGTGGCGGCGGTTCCCGCCGCGCCGCGCCGCCAGCGTTGACGCGAGGCTAACCCCGCCGCGACGTACCATCGCCCGACTCACCCGCCATGACCGCCCCCGCGTCCGCGCCCGGACGACCATGACGGCCCGCCAGTCGCCACGCGCGGCTTTCGTGCGGCGCCGCTCATGCCACACGATCCCGTGCCTTCAACAGAGGAGGGTCGCATCGTGTCCTACAACACGGAAAGCATCCGCAACATCGCGCTCGCCGGCCATGCCGGCAGCGGCAAGACCACGCTGTTCGAGGCCTTGCTGCACGCCGGCGGCGTGATCCAGGCGCAGGGTTCGGTGGAGCGCGGTACCACGCAGTCGGACACCGACGCGCAGGAGAAGGCGCGCGGCCATTCCATCGACAGCTGCATCGCCGGCATCGACCGCGGCGGCTGCCACATCAACCTGATCGACACCGCCGGCTACGACGACTTCCGCGGCGGCACGCTCTCCGCCTTCGCCGCGGTGGAAACCGTGATGGTGGTGGTGAACGCCGTCAACGGCATCGAGCACGGCACCCGCCGCATGATGGAGCACGCGCGCTCGCGCGGCCTCGCCCGCGTGCTGGTGGTCAACAAGATCGATTTCGAGGGTGCCCGCCTCGGCGCGCTGGTGGAGGCGCTGCGCGAGGAGTTCGGCCCCGAGTGCCTGCCGGTGAACCTGCCCGCGCAGGGCGGCAAGCAGGTGCTGGACTGCTTCTTCCACACCGAGGGCGCCACCGACTTCTCCTCGCTGGCCACGGCGCACCAGCACATCCTCGACCAGGTGGTGGAGATCAACGAGGCCACCATGGGCGCCTACCTCGACAACGGCGAAGCCGCGCTGACCCGCGAGCAGCTGCACGACGCGTTCGAGCAATGCCTGCGCGAAGGGCACCTGGTGCCGATCTGCTTCGTCAGCGCGCGCAGCGGCGCCGGCGTGGCCGAGCTGCTGGACATCGCCGAGCGCCTGCTGCCGAATCCCGCGGAAGGCAACCCGCCGCCCTTCGTCAACGGCGAGGGCGAGGCGATCACCGTCAACGCGGACCCGGCGCAGCACGTGATCGCCGACGTGTTCAAGATCGTCAACGACCCCTTCGTCGGCAAGCTCGGCATCTTCCGCGTGTGGCAGGGCACGGTGCGCCGCGACGCGCAGCTGCTGGTCGACGACGGCCGCAAGCCGTTCCGCGTGGGCCACCTGTTTCGGCTCAACGCGAAGAACCACGTGGAGATCGAGCAGGCGGTGCCCGGCGACATCGCCGCGGTGGCCAAGGTGGAGGAGATCCACTACGACGCGGTGCTGCACGACGCGCACGAGGAGGACCGCATCCACCTCGCGCCGATGCGCTTCCCGCAGCCGATGTTCGGCCTTGCGCTGGAGCCGAAGCACAAGGGCCAAGAGCAGAAGCTGGCGAACGCGCTGGCGCGGCTGGCCGAGGAAGACCCCTGCCTGCGCATGGAACACCACAAGGAACTCAACGAGACCGTGCTACGCGGCCTCTCCGAGCTGCACCTCAAGGTGACGCTGGAACGCATGCGCGAACGCTACGGCGTGGAAGTCGTCACCCACCCGCCGCGCATCGCCTACCGCGAGACCATCGCCGCGCAGGCCGAAGGCCACCACCGCCACAAGAAGCAGACCGGCGGCGCCGGCCAGTTCGGCGAGGTGTTCCTGCGCGTGGAGCCGCTGGAGCGCGGCGCCGGCTTCGAGTTCGTCGACGCGGTGAAGGGCGGCGTGATCCCCGGCACCTTCCTGCCCGCGATCGAGAAGGGCGTGCGCCAGGCAATGGAACGCGGCGCGGTGGCCGGCTACCCGCTGCAGGACCTGCGCGTCACCGTGTACGACGGCAAGTACCACCCGGTCGACTCCAAGGAAGTGGCCTTCGTCAGCGCGGGCAAGAAGGCCTTCCTCGACGCCGTGGGCAAGGCGCGCCCCATCGTGCTGGAACCGATCGTGGACGTGGAGGTGTCGATCCCCGAGAGCGACGTGGGCGACGTCACCGGCGGCCTCGCCGGCAAGCGCGCGCGCATCCTCGGCACCGACAGCCGGCGCGGCGGCGAACTGATGATCCGCGCCCAGGCCCCGCTGGCCGAACTCATCGACTACCCCACCGAACTCAAGGCCATGACCGGCGGTCGCGGTCGCTACAGCCTGGACTTGAGCCACTACGAACCGGTACCGGCGCCCGTGCAGAAGCAGCTCAGCGAGGCGTGGAAGCCGAAGCTTGAAGAGGACTAGCGGTCCATGGATGGACCGCTCGCGACTCAAGCGCCCTGGCGCTTGAGTCGGCGGAGCCGGGCCGTGGCCCGGCGAGTCGAAAGCGGGCAGGACAGCCCGCTTTCGACATCAGGCACGCGCTCTTGCTTGAGTTCGACCCTGAGCGGCGGCCCTGCACCTAGTAATCCCGAGCCCCCAGCAACCCCACCGAGTACCCCGCCTTGCGCAGCCGCGAGGTGGCCTTGGAACTCAGCACGAGCAGCTCGATCAGTCCCACCAGCGGAATGAGCATCAGCACCAGCAGCACGATCCGCCACCCCATCGGATACTCCAGGCCGCGGGCGATCTTGTAGATGCCGACCCACGACATGACGAGGCAGGCCAGGAAGGCAAGCGCGGCGATGGGACCGACCGCGGCGCGCAACGCGGCGGCGAGGAAGTACAGCAGGATCGCGTAGATCACCAGCTTTTGGCCGGACGCCACGTCGCCCAGCGACGAGCTCGGCTTTTCCCGGTCTTCCACCACGGCACCCGGACTCTGATACGGATTTTCCATGACTCCCCCTGATCGGTTTTGAATGACGTGCGGGCAGGCGCAACACCCTGCCCCGACTTGCCCGCAATGGGCTTGCTCGTGCCGCTCCCCTCGCTCCGGCTCACCGGCCGGCCGGCGGCTCCCACAGCTCCGCCTTGTTGCCTTCCGGGTCGATGACCCAGCCGAACTTGCCGAATTCCGACTCGTCGACCTTGTCGACCACGTTGCAGCCTTCGCTGCGCAGGGCAGCCAACAAGGCGTGCAGATCGGCCACCCGGTAATTCACCATGAAAGGCGCTTGGCTGGGCGCGAAGTAGTCCGTGTCGGCCGCGAACGGATTCCACGCCGTCGTCCCGGTGCCGGAGGGGTTGTCAGGCGACGCCCAGCAGAACGCCGCTCCGCCCCACGCCTCGACCGGGACGCCCAGGTGGACCCGGTACCACTCGGCCAGGGCCTTCGGGTCCCTGGCCTTGAAGAAGATGCCGCCAATGCCTGTTACTCGTTTCATGCCGGCCTCCAACCAAGATGCGCTTATTCAATCCCCTTTGTCGCACTAAGGCGCTTTTAGGGCTTCCACCCAATAACCGGCCCGCGGGTCCACGGAAGCGTCAAGAACCATGCCGGCATGTTGTGCAAAGGACTCAAGGACATCTATGGGCGCGTGACTTGGAACTGAGGGCGCCGCCATTGCGTCTCTCAACGCTCGAAACAAGTCGACACTCAAGAATACATCACGATCTTCCTCCGTGACACCCTCATTAAGACTGTGGGCGAGGCGATTCCGAATTTTGTTTAAGCGACGAATGCCGGGGATGAGATAAGCAACGGCCCGATCATTTCGGTCAATCAGATCGACTTTTTGCGCAAAAGACAGGCGAGCATCATCAACATCACCGAGGCTCGGATTGTGCAGCTGTAGATATCGCCCCAAATAATACTCGACAAACAGGTGCGATCTAAGAATCAGGCCCATTAACGCAGAATCTTGATTCCACCTCAAATTTAGTTCTGCGACTTGGGCATCTGTATGCGCAAGAAACGCTGCTCGACCTCCGTGAAGTGCGATGACTTTTGCCGCAACCGCATCAGGGGCGAGCCGATAAATGGACATGAGTTCTACGCCTGAGTTAAGCGGACGCCGGAGGCGTCCGCTTTGAACGATTGTTATGCAGCAACGTCACGCACTCAGGTTACTTCTTTGCCGCAGCCTTCTTTGCTTCTACCAAGGCGATACGGAGTTCCTTCTTCTCAGCATCCTTTACCTTACCCTTCAATTTTTCCGCTGCGAGACTCCCCTTTAATGCTGCAACTTGGGCTATCAGTCGCTCCTCACGGGGCGAGTGGTTCTTGCTTCCAGGCCTGCGGCCATTTGCACCTTTCGTAGTTGCCATAAATCTCCCCTTGTTGACGAGTTACGAACTTTGGACCATCGAGTCCGTTGGCTTTACCACCTAATTCAGATTCGCTTGTTAAATGAAACCTAATCCCACAGCCAACCCAAGAAAATCGAGCCGAAGCCAAGAAAAGCTTTCTGATGCAAATCAATGCCCACCTGATCGCACCGCCTAATCTCACCATCTAATCTCGCAGCCTTTACCGATGATGGCCACCGCGCAACGATACTCTCACCCAAAGCCCACGGCGCAAGCTAAGGACACTTGTGTCCCCGCCCCCTCACAACCGATTCCCCCGCTTGATCGCCAGATACCTCTCGATCAACGCCCCCGACAACTCGCTGCACCGCACATCCAGCACATTCACCCCCTCCCGCCGCAGCGTCTCGTGCACCCGCTCGCGTTCGGCGAGGTAGTGCATCGCGGAGGCGCTGCGGATGGCGGTTTCCAGTTCGGCGCCGGTGTCGTGGGCGGCATCGTCCAGCGCCTGTTCGCGCAGGCTGGCCAGCACCACCAGGTGCTGGCGGGAGAGCAGGCCCAGGGCCATGCGCAGCTCCTTGTCGTCCTCGTCGCGCACGTTGGTGACCACGATCACCAGGGCGCGGCGGCGCTGGTGGGCCTGCAGCGCGCCGGCGGCGGCGAGGTAGTCGGTGGCCAGCGGCTGCGCGTGCAGGTCGTAGCCAGCGGCGAGCAGGTGGTCCATGCCGCCGCTGCCCTGCTGCGGCGGCAGCCAGCGTTGCTGCTGGCCGAGGCAGGCCATGAGGCCCACGGCGTCGCCTTCGCGCAGCGCGATGCCGGCCAGCGCCAGCGAGGCGTTGAGCACGTGGTCGAAGTGCGCCAGCGGGCCGTCCTGCGCCAGCATGCGGCGGCCGCAGTCGAGCATCAGGATTACCTGCTGGTTGCGCTCCTCGCGGTATTCGCGCGAGATCAGCCGGTGGCTGCGCGCGGTGGCCTTCCAGTCGATCCTGCGCAGGCTGTCGCCCACACGATAGTCGCGCAGTTCCTGGAACTCGGTGCCTTCGCCGCGGCGCCGTTGCAGGCGCGCGCCCACGCTGCGCGAGGCGAGCTCCACGCTGAGCCCGGCCAGTTCGGCGAGCACGGCGAAGTTCGGGTACACGCGCGTGGAGGACGGCTCGCCCAGCACGCGCCGCGCGTGCCACAGCCGCCACGGCGACGGCAGCAGCGCGTGGCAGCCGCCGAAGTGGAACTGGCCGCGCGCGTCGGGCGTGGTGGCGTAGTCCAGCCGCAGCGCGCCGCCGGGCGGCAGCGCCACGCGGCGCGGCATGCCGCGCACCGCCCAACCGCCGGGATGCAGGTCGTGCACGCGCAGCGACTGACGGCGGCGCGTCGGATTGCGCAGGTGCAGCGCCACCGTCGCCTCCGGTCCCAGCGGCAGCACCGGCGCCAGCTCGCGGTGCAACTCGGGCGAGGCGGTGCGGCGCAGGCGCCAGGCGTCGAGCATGCCCAGCACGGCGAGCACGGCGCCGAAGGCGGACCATGCCGACAGCGGCAGCCGGCCGAGGCTGGCCGCCGCGCCGAGCACGGTCCAGGCCAGCAGCAGCCACAGCAGTAGCGGTGCGGGCCTCATTGCTTGGGCGCGGCCACCTTGTGCAGCAGCGCGCCCAGCACGTCGTCCGCGCGCTGGCGTTCCAGCAGCGCCTCCGGCGCCAGCAGCAGGCGATGGCGCAGGGCCGGCAGCACCACCGAGCGCACGTCGTCGGGCACCACGAAATCGCGGCCATCGAGCGCGGCGTGCGCGCGCGCCAGCCGCGCCAGCGCCAGGCCGCCGCGCGGGCCGGCGCCGCCGATCACGCCCGGCCACTCGCGCGTGGCGCGCACGATGCGCACGGCGTAGTCGGTCACCGCCGCGTCCATGCGGATCGCGGCCACGCCGCGCTGCATAGCCAGCAGGCCGGCCTGGTCAACCACCTGGCCCACGTTCGAGACGTCGAGGTCGGCGGCCACCTTGCCGTCCACCACCGCGGCCACCATGCGGCGCTCGTCCTCCAGGCCGGGATAGCCGATCAGCACCTTGACCAGGAAGCGGTCGAGCTGCGCCTCGGGCAGCGCGTAGGTGCCCTCCTGCTCGATCGGGTTCTGCGTGGCCACCACCATGAACGGCGCGGGCAGCGGCAGGCGGCGGCCCTCGATGGTGGCCTGCCCTTCCTGCATCGCTTCCAGCAGCGCCGCCTGTGTCTTCGCCGGCGCGCGGTTGATCTCGTCGGCCAGCAGCAGGTTGGCGAACACCGGGCCGCGGCGAATGCGGAAGGCCTCGGTCTTGGGGTCGTACACCGCGTGGCCGGTGACGTCGGCCGGCATCAGGTCGGGGGTGAACTGGATGCGCCCGAAACTGCAGCCCACCGCCGCGGTCAGCGCGCGCACCAGCAGGGTCTTGCCCAGCCCGGGCACGCCCTCCACCAGTACGTGGCCGGCGGCCAGCAGGGCCAGCAGCGCCTGCTCGAACACCTCGGGCTGGCCGATGAAGGCGCGCCCCACCTGGTCGCGCAGGGCGCGGGCGCGCTCGCCCAGTTGTTCGACCGGCATCGGCACCGGGACGGCCGGCGCGGCGGCCGGGGCGGCGAGGGTTTCGGTGGTCATGGGCGGCTCCTGAGTCGCGCCAGGGTGATGAGGGAGGCGCGGAACGCCTGCGCGTTCGCGGGTGACTGGAAGGCCTGCGCGACCTGTGCGGCGTCGAGTCCGCCGCGTTCGGCGAGGCGCTGGTACAGGGCCTCCCCGTTGAGACGCACGCAGGCGGGATCGCGCCGGCGCAGCCGCGCCAGCACGGCCTCGCAGGCCAGCTGGTGCAGGCTGCGGCCGCCGTCGCGGCGGTAGAGGAATTCGCCGGCCGCCTGCACGTGTTCGAGCAGCGCGCGGCGATGCGGCGTGGGCGCGGGCAGCAGCGGGCCGAGGCGCGCGCTGCGCATCGCCATCCACGCCGCCAGCAGCAGGGCCAGCGCCAGCAGGGCGGGCCAGCCCCGCGTCGCCAGCAACTGCAGGAACGGCTGGCCGTCCAGCGCATAGACCAGGTAGATCTGGCCCTGGCCGCGGTTCGGCGCCAGCAGGCGCCAGGCGAAGCGTTGCGCCTCGACCTGCTTCAGCTGCAGCCGTTCGAGCGGCACGAAGCTGGCGAGCAGGCTGACGTGGCCGCGGCCGACGGCGACGCGCGCAAACAGATAGCCGTCATCCGCGTTGCCGATCGCAGCATCCGCCGCCTGCGCGGCCGCCGGCTTCAGCCGGAAGCGCAGGCCGCACAGGCTGGCAGCCTTCGGCGCGTCGCCGAGGCGGCTGCAGGCGAAGCCGGTCGGGTGCGGATCGAGCAGGCCCAGCGCCACGACCACCGGCGCGCGCGCGCCGGCGCCGGGCGCCAGCAGCAGATGGCCGCCCTGCCGCACCCAGCTGGCCAGCCGCGCGGCGGTTTCCGCATCGATGCGCCCCGCGTCGGCGCCGACCAGCACGGTGTCGCCGGGCTGCAGCGGCACCTGGGCCGGATCCAGCGTGGTCAGCGACGCCGCCGGTTCGCCCATGTTCCGCAGCACCTGCTCCAGCGCGAAGAACGGGTTGCTCAGCGCCATGCCGCGGGGCGGGGTCGGCTCCACCACGTCGCGCCGCTCGAAGGTGGCGAGGAACACGCCCGCGAGCAGCCCCGCGCCCAGCAGCACCAGCACGGCGACGAGCAGGCCGCGATGCTTCATGCGGCGCCTCCGTCCCAGCCGGCGAGCAACTGCTCGAACGCGACCTGGTCGGGATAGCGGCCGGCGTAGGCGGCGAACTGCCAGGTGCGCACGATCGCGGTGGCGCGCTGCGTGCGTACCGGATCGCCCAATGCGGCGGCGTGGCGCAGCCAGTCCGCCTCGGTGGCCTCGAGCGCGAACGGCAACTGCAGCTGCTGCGCGATGCGCTCCGCGCAGCCGCGGTAGAGCAGCGCCAGCGCCTCGCGCCGGCGCTGCGCCTGCCACAGCGTGCGGGCGGCGCCAGCTACGTCCCGCGGCAGCGCCTCGGGCGTCTCGTCCACCGTCATCGACAGCTTCGCCCCGGACGGCGGCGGCGGCGACTCCTCGCGCAAGCCGCCGCGCCAGCGCCACGCAAACCACGCCAGCGCGGCCACCACCGTCGCCAGCACCAGCCACAGCAGAAGATTGAACACGCCGGACAGCAGCCGCAGCGGCGCCATGCCCGTGTTGACCGGCTGCCGTGCGGGCTGGCTGTACTTCAATTCCCAGCGGCGCACGTGCCGTTCGCCGCCGAAACGCGGATCGCGATACACCTGCGCCGCGGCCGCCGCGAAACGCTCGTCGCCCTCGTCCAGCGGCTGGCGGAACACCTGCTGCGGCGTGTTCACCGGCGCCGCCTTTGGCGCGGGCGTCGCAGCATGGCCGGCCAGTGGCAGGCCCAGGCACAGCAGCAGGCACAGCACCCGGCCCAGGTCCTGCAGGCGCGCGCGCAGGCGGCGGAACGCGAGGTCGATGTCCCAGGCCTCCAGCTCGGTACGCCGGTTGAGGTACAGCGCGAAACCGCAGGCCACGTACAGCGGCTCGATCACGCTCATCGCAAGGTAGTCCACGGCGGACGCCGCCAGCGTCCAGGCGGTGGCGGCACCGCGCACGTCGTGGCGGAAAAAACTGGCGAACGAGACGGGCCGCCATTCCTGCGGCAGCAGCCACAGCGCCAGCAGCCAGACGCTGAGGAACAGCACCAGCTCGAACTGCAGGCAGCCCCAGGTGAGCAGGCTGGCCTCGCCCACCAGCTTGCGGCGCAGCACCTTCCAGCGCGCGGCGCGCTGCCGGCGCGGCGCGCCTTCGAGCAGTTCCAGCGGCAGGCGCAGCGCGCGGTGGCTGTCCACGCGCAGCCAGCTGAGCCCGGCCACGGTCGGCCCCCACGGCAGCGCGCGCTGGCCGCGCAGGGTCTCGCGCCAGCGCGGCGCACGGTCGAACACGGCGCGCGAGAGCACGTACAGCGGCCCCCGGTCGAACAGCGGCTTCAGCCACCACACCAGCAGCAGGCCCAGCCACGGCAGGCCCAGCAGCACACCCAGCGCGTTGCACAGCACGAACACCGGCAGGGTGAACGCGAACCACGCCGACCACACCGCGCCGGCGTTCGCGCGCAGCATCGCGGCACCCAGGTCGAGCGCTTCGCGCGATTCGCGCGGGCGCAGCACCACGCTGATCCGCTCAAGCTCCATGCCGCCCCGCCCTGCCGCCGAAACCCAGCCAGCCCAGCACCAGCAGCCAGGCCAGCGCGGCGCTGCCGAAGCGCAGCGCATCGGGCAGCGACGCCTGCGACGACCAGTACGCCTCGATGCACGCCGCCGCCACCAGCATCGCGAACGCGCCCAGCGCCAGCTTCGCGCCGATCCAGCCGGCCTCCACCAGCGCCGGTCCGCGCCGCCGGCGGCCGGGCGCGAGCAGGGTCAGCCCCAGCTGCAGGCCGGCGCCGCCGGCGATCACCAGCGCACTCAGCTCGAACGCCGAATGCGTCGCCACGAAGCGCCAGAACGGCCCACCGTAGCCGATCGCGGTGAGATGGCCGGCCACACCGCCGATGAGGATGCCGTTGGCGCCCAGCACGTAGACCGCACCCACGCCGAACAGCAGGCCGGAGGCGAACGTGCGGAAGGCGATGCCGACGTTGTTGAACACGTAGAAGCCGAACATCTGCAGGTTGGTGCCGCTGCTGCGGCCCAGGTGCGGGTTGGCCGGGTCGTACATGCGCTCGAACTGCGCCAGCCGCGCGCTGCTGAACAGCACGTGCGCCAGTTCCGGATGCACCTGCAGCCAGGCCAGCAGCAGCAGCGCCGGCACGTAGAACAGCGCCGCCGCCAGCGCCATGCAGCGCCACTGCGAGCGCACCAGGCGCGGAAACTCGGCGACCAGGAAGGCGGCCGCGCGATGCCAGCGCGGCGGCGGCGGGCGGTACAGCACGCGGTGCCCGCGCTGCACCAGCAGCTGCAGCCGCTCGGTCACCTCGTGGCTGTAGCCGCGTCCGCGCGCCAGCGCGAGGTGATGGCAGACGCGCCGGTACGCGGCCGGGAAATCCAGCGCCTGCTCGCGGCGCATGCCGCGCTTCGGCTGGCGGTCGAGTTCGCCCAGCCAGGCCTGCAGGCCGTCCCACTCCTGCGCGTGCATGGCCACGAAGCGCTCCTGTTTCACGGGCGCCCCAGCAGGCCGTTGGCGTAGCCGAGCAGGCGTCTCACCGCGGCGGTGTCGCGGCAGCCGGTCAGCGGTTCCAGCAGGTTCGCCAGTTCCTCCTGGCGCTGCGGAGTGAGCCGCTCGGCACGTTCGGCGAAGTCCACCAGCGCCGCCTGCTCCCCGGGCGCCAGCGACACGGGCAAGGGTTGCGCCGGCGCGGCCGGCACCTGGTGGCCGACCGACGGCTCCTTCGCGTGCACCACCAGCGTGCCCGCCACCACGTCGCCGAGCCGACGCGCGCAGGGATCGACCAGGGTGCTGGCCAGGCCCACGCCGTACACGCCCGGCAACGCATCCACCACGCGCAGCAGGTTGCGCGTCACCGACGGCAGCCAGGTCACCGGCGTGCCGTCCAGGTTGACCACGCGCAGGCCCAGCGCCCGCTTGCCCAGGCTCTGCCCGTCCAGCCACAGCTCGCAGACCACCCAGTACACCCACAGCAGGGCGAACATCGCCAGCAGCGCCAGTCCGCGGCCGCCGGTGCCGAGCAGCCCCAGCGGGATCATCGCCAGCATCAGCAGCACGAGGCGGATGATGGTGTCGATCATCCAGGCCTGCGCGCGCGGCAGCGGGCCGGCCGCACGCAGGCGCAGCGAGATGCCCTCGGGCGTCTCGATCTCGCGGACGGAGTCCAGCATCAAACGTCGACGACGATGGTGTCGGCGATCAGGTCATGCAGGCAGCGCCGTTCCTTGCCGAAGATCAGCAGCGGGTCGATCAGGCCGACAAAACGCCCCACCAGCGGGATCGCGGCGAGCAGCGCGACCGGCACCACGCGCAGGAAGATGTAGCGCAGCAGCGTGATCGGGCTGCCGTCGCTGCGCACCACGGCCATGTCCAGCACGCGCTTGCCGATGGTCTGGCCACTGCGATGGATCATCACGCAGTTGACCACGAACAGGCCGAGCATCAGCAGGAAGCCGAGGAAGATCAGCATGCCGCTGGTTTGCGGCATCGGAAGCTGCTCGCGCGTCGCGCTGATGCGCATCTCGAATGCCCACACGAACAGGCCGGCCCAGGGCAGGTTGGTCAGGCCATCGATGACCGCCGCGCCGAGGCGCTTGCCGCGGCCGGCCTTGCGGCTTTCCAGATCGTCGGCGTGACCGCCGCCCACATCCTCCACCACCGCGGCTGGCGCGGCATACGGATTGCTTTCCATCGTCATCCCCTGTTGCAGTCCCTGGCCGCCCGTCCCCATGCCGGGCGTCGCGCGAGTATAGGGGTGCCTTTCGCCGGCTGGCTAGCCGGCGCGGCGGGGAGCGTTCGCGTGGCGGGAAGGCCGCCGCCGGCGGGCCGTCAGCGCTTGGGCCTGAGCAGCGTGCCGGTACAGTTGGGGGCGCCGCACAGGCACTTCCACAGCTTCTTCAGGCGCGCGGTGTGCGGCACGTCGAGGGTGATGCCGTAGTCGTAGGTGAGTTCCTCGCCCGGCTTGATGGCGCGGATCGCCTCGATCAGCACCTTGTCGTGGCGCGGGTTGCCGTCGGCGCTTTCCTCCACCACCGCGCGGCAGTTCGGCGCGCAGCTGTGGTTGATCCAGCGCGCGGTGTTGCCCTTGCGGTTGGCGTCGATGATGTAGTCGTCGTTGAGCGTGAACAGGAAGGTGTGCCCGGTTTCGCCGCCGTCGCCGTACATCTCGTCGGCCTCGGCGTGGCTCATCAGCGTGCCCTTGTACTGGATGATTTCCTCGCCCTTCCGGATCGGGGCGGCGGCGAACACGCCGTTGCCGTGGATGGGGGAGCGGCGGGCGACGATGCGACGGGTCATGGCGTTCTGCGTGGAGAGGGAACGCAACATGATGCCCGCAGTCCATGACGCTGAAAACCTCCCGGCATTGACGCGCGCGCCGGCGACGGGTCAAGATTCAAACAATCGTTTGAGGTGCATCCATGAAACGACTGCTCCGCTGCCTCGTCCTCGTCGCCCTCGCCGCCGGCCTGGCGGCCTGCGGCCCGCCGCGCAAGAGCGTGTTCCCGCCCACGTTGTCCGTGCAGCAGCTGCAGGTGCTGCCGAACGGCCTGTGGCGCCTCACCCTGCGCATCCAGAACAACAGCTACGGCGAGATGGACTTCAAGTCGCTGGACGGCCAGCTGCAGGTCGCCGCGCTGATCCCGGTGCGGCTGCACGCCACCTTCGAGCGCGACATCCCCGCCTTCGCCGGCGACACGCTGCCGCTGGACGTGCTGCCCACGCCGGAGATGGCCAAGGCGCTCGCGGCGGTGGAAGCCAAAGGCAGCGCCGGCTCGCTGGCCTACCGCATCAGCGGCCGCACCAGCGCGAAGCCCGAGCAGGAAAAGCAGCCGCGCGACTTCGACTTCAACGGCCACGACTGGCTGTCGCCGGTGCCCGGCATCGCCCACACCTTCCGCTGATCCCTTCACCTTTTCGCAGTCCAAGAGGCAACCCATGACCATCTACAAGGCCCCGCTCGACGACCAACGCTTCGCCCTGTTCGACCTGCTCGACGCCGAGGCGACCCTCACCCGGCTGCAGGGCGGCGCCGAGCACGGCCGCGATGTCATGGACGCGGTGCTGGAGGAAGCCGGCAAGCTCGCCGAACAGGTGCTGGCGCCCACCAACGCGCCGGGCGACGCCGAGGGCTGCCACTACGACAAGGCCACGCACACGGTGACCACGCCGAAGGGCTTCAAGGAAGCGTTCAAGGCGTTCGCCGACGGCGGCTGGGCCGGCCTCACCGCGAAGGAGGAATTCGGCGGCCAGGCGCTGCCGGGCGTGCTGGGCATCGCGACCACCGAGCTGTTCCAGAGCGGCAACCTGTCGTGGAGCCTGTACCCGCTGCTGTCCGAGGGCGCCTGCCACGCGATGGAGCTGCACGGCACCGCCGAGCAGCAGCACACCTACATGAAGCCCATCGTGGCGGGCCGCTGGACCGGCACCATGTGCCTCACCGAGCCGCAGGCCGGTTCCGACCTCGGCCTTCTGAAGACGCGCGCCGAGCCGAACGCCGACGGCAGCTACGCCATCACCGGCACCAAGATCTTCATCAGCGCGGGCGAGCACGACCTCGCCGAGAACATCGTGCACCTGGTGCTGGCGCGGCTGCCCGACGCGCCGGCCGGCAGCCGCGGCATCTCGATGTTCATCGTGCCGAAGTTCCTGGTGAACGCGGACGGCTCGCCGGGCGAACGCAACAGCGCCTACGCCGGCGCGATCGAGCACAAGATGGGCATCAAAGGCTCGGCCACCTGCGTGATGAATTTCGACGGCGCCAGGGGCTGGCTGATCGGCCAGCCGCACAAGGGCCTGGCCGCGATGTTCACCATGATGAATGCCGCGCGCCTGTCGGTGGGCGTGCAGGGCCTCGCACTCGCCGAGCGCGCGTACCAGAACAGCCTCAACTACGCGCGCGAGCGCCTGCAGGGCCGCGCGCTGTCCGGCGCGAAGTTCCCCGACAAGCCCGCCGACAACCTGCTGGTGCAGCCCGACGTGCGCCGCATGCTGCTCACCCAGCGCGCCTTCGTGGAAGGCTCGCGCGCCCTCCTCTACTACACCGCGCTGCAGACCGACATCGAAGCGCGCGGCGCCGACGAGGCCAGCCGGCAGCGGGCCGGTGAACTGGTGGCCTTCCTGATCCCGATCGCCAAGGGCGTGGTGACGGAACTGGCGCAGGAGTGCACCAAGGAAGCGCTGCAGGTGTACGGTGGGCACGGCTTCATCGGCGAGAACGGCATGGAGCAGTTCGTGCGCGACGCGCGCATCATCACGCTGTACGAAGGCACCACCGGCATCCAGGCCGCCGACCTGCTGGGCCGCAAGATCCTCCAGCTGCAGGGCGTGGGCTTCCGGCACTTCGCCGCCGAGATCGGCGCATTCTGCAAGGCGCACGCAGGCGACGCGAAGCTCGCCGCGTACGTCGCGCCGCTGGGCGCCGCGCTGAAACAGTGGGGCGATCTCACGCTCGCGCTGGCGCAACGCGTGCAGGCCAACCCGGAGGAACTGGGCGCCGCCGCGACGGATTACCTGTGGTACTCGGGCTACGTCACGCTGGCCTACTTCCAGGCGCGCAGCGTGGCCGCCGCCGAGGCCAGCGCGCAATCCGAGGCGTTCAAGCAGGCCAAGCGCGACACCGCCGCGTTCTACTTCGCGCGCATCCTGCCGCGCACGCTGATGCACAAGGCGGCGATCGAGGCCGGCGTGGCCACGCTGCCCGACATCGCCTGAGCACGGCCCGCACCGGCGTCGAAGCGAAGCCCGGCGATCGCCGGGCTTCGTTTTTCACGCGGCGCGCACGCGCGTGCGGCGGCCTTCGCCGCCGCCGCGAGGGCGCGCGGAAAAACTGAACACAACCGTAGCGATGGATCATCGACACGCGCGGTTTCGTGCCGACATGGGTTAGGTTCCGAAAGACAGCACACGACAGGGGGCATCCATCAACGGCCGGCGCCGTCGCTGTCACCCACGACGCCGGCACGCAGACCAGGAGACCTCGATGAACATCCGAACCCCACGCCTCGCCATGCTGGCCGCGGGCATCACGGCCGTCGCCCTGGCGGGCTGCTCGCAGTACGTGAAGAAGGACGAGCTCAACGCCGCCATCCAGCAGATCCAGCAGAAGCAGCAGGACCAGCAGCAGCAGATCGACGCGATCAAGCAGCAGATGCAGTCGCAGTTCTCCAAGTACGACTCGCAGATCACCGCCATGCAAGGCCGGGTCAGCGTGGACACCGTGGCGCACTTCGCGTTCAACAGCGCCGACCTGAACGACCAGGACAAGCCTGCGCTGCAGAACTTCGCCGAGACCATCAGCAAGTACCATCCGAACGTGCTGATCACCGTGGAAGGCTTTGCCGACCCGGCCGGTTCGCGCGCCTACAACAAGCGGCTGGGGATGAAGCGCGCCGAGGCGGTGCGCGACTTCCTGGTCTCCAGCGGCATCAACGCCGACCAGATCCGCGCGGTGAGCTACGGCGAGGATGCGAACCGGCAGGTGGCGAAGGGCGCCACCCGCGACCGCGGCGCCGACAACCGCCGCGTCTCGCTGACGGTGGACTCCACCGGCGCCGGTGCCGTGGCCTCGGCGGCACCGGCCGCCTGAGGCGGCGGCCGCCGCACGCCGCACGCACGAAAACGCCCGGACCAATCCGGGCGTTTTCGTTCATGCCGTCGGCCGGCCGGCCGATGGTGGCGCGCATCGCGACCTCGCGAACCCTCACTCCGCCAGTTCGAAGCGCACCACCCGCTTCGCCGGATCGGCCTCGGCCAGCCGCACCGTCACCTCCTGCCCCAGCGGCAGCGGCGCGGCGGAACCGACGCGGGCCTCGATCGCGGGATCGCGCAGCATCACCACGCCGCTGTGCGCGGCGGCGACTCCGGCGGTGTGGCCGTTGCCGCGCTCGCGCTCCGCGCCGTTCGCCTCGACGATCGCGCCCCGGAACGTCTCGCCCACGCGCGGCGCCAGCAGCACCGCCTCGACCAGGTCGATCACCTGGCGCTCGTAATGCCTGGCGCGGTGGTCGGCCTCGGCCATCAGCCCGGGCAGCGCCGGCAGCGCGCCGCGCGCCCAGTCCGGCACCGGCAGGTTGGCGCACAGCGCCACGCAGACCTCGCCCACGTAACGGTCCACCAGCCGGCGCAGCGGCGCGGTGGCGTGGCTGTACTCCGCTGCCAGCGCGAACTGCACGGGCTGCGCGGGCAGCTCGCCGTCGAACGCCACGTAGCCGGCGCCGCGCAGCACGGTGGTGCATGCGGTGAGCATCGCCACGTGGGTGTCCTTGGCGGGATCGAGCGAACGGATGAAGTCCGGGTAGCCCTGCGCCGCCGGCCAGGCGATGCCGAGCGCCTGCGCGGTGAGCTTGAGCCGCGCGATCGCCTGCGGCTCGGGCGCGGGCAGCGTGCGCAGCAGGCCCACCCGGCCCTTCACCATCAGCTGCGCCGCGGCCATGCCGGTGAGCAGCGAGATCTGCGCGTTCCAGTCCTCGACCGGGTGGTTGACGCGGTACGCCAGCCGCCACTGGCCGTCCGTCACGCTGATCTCCTGCTCGGGCAGCGCGAGGCTGACGCCGCCGCGCGCCTGCTCGCGGCGTTGGCGCAGCCCGCCCACCTCGCGCAGCAGCGACCACAACGGGTCCGCGGTGCCGGCGTCGAGCTGCTGCTGCACGCCCGCATAGTCGAGCCGCGCACGGCTCTTCACCCGCGCCCGGCGCACGTCGACCGCGGCGATCTCGCCGCCGGCATCGAGGTCAATCGTCCACAGCAGCGCGGGCCGCAACTGGTCCGGCAGCAGCGAGGCGGCGCCCTCGGACAGCACCGGCGGATGCAGCGGGATGCGTGAATCGGCGCCGTACAGCGTTTCGCCGCGGCGGTGCGTCTCGGCGTCCACCGCGTCGCCGGGCGCCACGAACGCGGCCACGTCGGCGATCGCGTAGAACACCCGGTAGCCGCCGGCGCGCCGCTCCAGGTGCAGGGCCTGGTCCAGGTCCATCGATCCGGGCGGGTCGATGGTGACCAGCGGCACGTCCGTGCGGTCCAGCTCCGGCAGCCGCGGTGCTCGTGCCGCCTGCGCCGCCGCGACCATGGCCTCGGGCGGGAACGCGGTTGGCAGCTTCATCTCGCGCTGGATCGCGTCGATGCCTTGCGCGAGCGTGCCGTCGGCGCCGGCCTGCAGGCGGATGCGGGTGGGGGGCATGGGGCGTCCCTGGCACAGGTGCGACGGCGCGCGAAGGAGGCACTATAGCCGCGACGCCGATGGCCGGCGCCACGCACTTCCGCCGCGCGCCGCGACGGTGTAGAACCTGCCGAGGTTCCCGCATCCGCAACAGCCATGAACGACCCGTCCCTGCTGATCCGCCTGGCCGAAGACGACGACGACTTCATCCTGGCCCTGGTGCCGCGCTTCGTGGATTTCCCGCTGCCCGGATGGCGGCGCCGGCACGAGTGCATCGAGGGCATCCGCGACGACCTGCTGCGCCACCTGGAGGAACAGCCGCCGAACAGCCACTTGTTCGTGGCCGAGGATGCCGACGGCACGCGGGTAGGCTTCATCCACCTGCAGCGCACCGAGGATTTCTTCACCGGCCGCAGCAATTGCCACATCTCCGACCTCGCGGTGGTGCCGGCGCATGAGGGCCGCGGCGTGGGCAAGGCGTTGCTGGCGCATGCCGAGCAGTGGGCGCGCGAGCACCAGTGCCAGCTGGTGACGCTGGCGGTGTTTCCCGGCAACGAGCGCGCACGCAAGGTGTACGAGGCGGCGGGCTACGGCACGGACCTGCTGCGGCTGGCCAAGCCGGTGCGCTGAGGAATTCCGGGCGTCAGAGCTTCCGGCCGTCGAACGGCACGCGCTTGACCTCATCCAGCGCCACGCCTTCGAGGCAGCGCACGTTGATCGCCGCCATCGGCCTGCCGTCCGGGCCGCTACCCAGGCCGAACGGCGCGCAGCCGCATTGCGGGCAGAAGTGGTGGTCGATCACGTGCCTGTTGAAGCGGTAACTCGCCATGTCCGCTTCCGGCGTGCTCACGTGCAGCTGCTCGCGCGGCACGAACCACAGCAGGTAGCCCTTGCGGCTGCAGTGCGAGCAGTTGCATTCCATCACCGCATCGAATTCGCCTTCGACGTCGAATGCGATGCGCCCGCAGTGGCAGCTGCCGTGGTGTGTCATGGGAGGCTCCGCATTGAAGACGGCCGGAGCAGGAGTATTCCACGGGCTGCGACGGCCTGCACGGCGGCGGGCGATCTCAGTGGCCGGTGGCGGCGCGCGGTCCGGCCGGCGGGTTCGCGGGCGATCTGCACAGCACCGCGTAGATCACCGGCATCACCAGCAGCACCAGCGGCACCTGCACCAGCATGCCGGCGATGATCGCCACCGCCAGCGGTTGCTGCATCTGCGAACCTTCGCCGACGGCCAGCGCCAGCGGCAGCAGGGTGAGGATCGCGGCGATGGTGGACATCAGGATCGGCCGCATGCGGTGGTGCCCGGCATAGCGCAGCGCCTCGTGCAGCGGCATGCGCTGCTCCGCCTCGCGCATCTCCGTGAAGTAGAAGATCGCGATCTCGGTGACGATGCCCACGATCATCGTCATGCCCATCATCGCGGAGATGTTGAGCTCGATGCCGGTGACCCACAGGCCCACGAACACCGCCGACAGCGCCAGCAGCGGCGCGGCCATGATCGCCAGCGCCACGCGGAAGCTCTCGTACAGGAACAGCAGCAGCGTGAACACCAGCGCGATCGCCGCCAGCATCACGACGCTGAGGTCGTGGAAGGCGATCTGCTGCTGCGCGTAGAGGCCTCCCAGCTCGTGGTACATGCCCGGCGGCAGCAAGCCCGGTTTCGCCAGCACCCGCTTCACGTCGGCCACGGTGGAGCCGAGGTCGCGGCCCACGATGCGCGCGGTCACCGCCACCATGCGCTTCAGGTTGTCTCGGTCGATTTCCGGTTGGCCCTGCACTGCCTGGATCGTGGCGACCTCGGACAACGGCACCACGTGGCCGTCGGCAGCGCGGATGGGCAAGGCCTGCAGTTGCTCCAGCTGCGCACGCGCGGAAGGCGGCAGCCACACGCGCACGCCGATCATCTTCGGCCCCCGCGGAAGCTGCGCCGCCACGCTGCCGGCTACCGCATCCGAAACCTGCTGGGCCACCGACACCGGATCGAGCCCGAACAGGCCCGCCTTGACCGGGTCGACGCGAACGTCCAGCGCATCGCCGGCGGGATTGATGCCGTTGCGCACCTCCGCCACGCCATCGACCTTGGCGATCGCCGCGGCCACCCGCTTCGCGGTGGCGTCGAGCTGCGTCTGGTCGTCCCCGTAGAGCTTGATCTCGATCGGCTGCGGCACCTCGGTGAGATCGCCGATCATGTCTTCCATCAGCTGCGCCACGTCCACGTCCAGTCCGGGCACCTGGGCCACGACCTGCTCGCGGATCTGCTCCATCACCGTGGAGGTGGGCGGCCGCGAACCGTTCTTCAGGCGCACGAAGATGTCACCGGTGTTCGCTTCGGTAAGGCCGCCGCCCAACTGCAGGCCGGTGCGCCGCGAATAGGTGTCCACGTAGGGGTTGGAGCTGATGATCCGCTCGACCTGCTGCAGCAGGCGATCGGTCTCGTCCAGCGAAGTGCCGGGCGGCGAGAGGTAGTCGAGCGTAAAGCCGCCTTCGTCCATGTTCGGCATGAAGCCGCTGCCCACCTGGTGGTAGGCCAGCACGCCCACCAGCAGCAACGGGATCACGCCGGCCAGCACCAGTGCCGGCCGCCGCAGCAGCCGTCCCAGCGTGCGCTCGTAGCCCGCCAGCAGGCGTTGCGAAACGTGGCCCGGGGGATGCTCCGCGGCGTGCCGCTCGTCGATCAGCCACTCGGCCAGCAGCGGCACCGCCACCCAGGTGAGCAGGTAGGAGATCACCAGCGCGCTGGCCATGGTCAGCGACAGCGCCTTGAAGAACGCGCCGGTGACGCCGGTGAGGAAGGCCAGCGGCAGGAAGATCACCACCGTGGCCGCGCTGGAGCCGGTGAGCGGCCGGGTGAATTCCCACGCCGCGCCGGCGATGCGCTCACGCACGGGCCCGGTGCCGTCGCGCAGCCGGCGCATGATGTGCTCCAGCATCACGATCACGTCGTCGATCAACAGGCCGACCGCGGCGGCCATGCCGCCCAGCGTCATCATGTTGAAGCTCATTTTCAGCAGGTGCAGCAGCAGCACGGTGATCGCCAGCGTGGCCGGCACCACGATCATCGCCACCAGGATCACCCGCGCGTTGCGCAGGAACACGAACAGCACCAGCCCCGCCAGCACAATGCCGATCAGGATCGCGTCGCGCACGCTGCCGGCCGCCCCCAGCACCAGTTGGGTCTGGTCGTACCAGTTGGCGATGTGCAGGCCCTGGGGCGCCTGCTTCTGGTAGTCGGCCAGGCGCTGTTTCACGTCGCGGGCGATCTGCACGCTGTTGCCGCTGGGCTGCTGGAACACCTGCAGCAGCACCGCGTTGTGGCCGTCGGCGGTGGTGCGCACCCACTGTGGCTGGTGGCTCATGCCCACGGTGGCCACGTCCTTGACGCGCAGCACGCCGCGGGCGTCGGCACGCAGCACGATGTCGCCCAGCGCCGCGGTGGTGGCCGGCTGGTTGTTCGCCAGCAGCAGGTAGAGGCGGTAGTGGTCCTGCAGGTGGCCCATCGCCTGGATGGTGGCGGCGTTCGCCACCGCATGGCTGAGATCGGCGAGCGTGAGGCCTTGCGCACGCAGCCTCGCCGCATCGGCGTCCACGTGGAATTCGGTTACGTCACCGCCCTGCACGTCCACCTGCGCCACGCCGGTGACGCCGGACAGCAGCGGACGCAGCTGGAACTCCGCGATGTCGTGCAGCTGGGCGGAGCTGAGCGTGTTCGAATTGAGGCTGTATGCCAGGACCGGATCAATCGTCGGATCCAGCCGTCGGGCCCGCACGTTCACCCCGGCGGGCAGTTCGGGCAGGACCTGACTGACCGCGGCCTCGACATCGAGCAGCGATCGCCCCATATCGGCGCCCCAGTCGAAACCGACATTGATCTCGGCACTGCCGCGACTGGTGGTGGAGCGCACCTCGCGCACCCCGCGCACGCGCCGGATCGCCTCCTCCACCGGGCGGGTGATGCTCGCCACCATCTGGTCGGCAGGCTGGTCGCCGGCATCCAGCGCCACCCGCACGCGCGGGAACGACACGTTGGGAAACAGCGCAACCGGCAGGCTGAACGCGCTGGCGATACCGCCGATAGCAAGGATGAGGGCGAGGAACAGCAGCGAACGCCGATGTTTGTGCATCCACTGGGTGATCGTCATCGGTGCTTCGCTCACGGCTTGGGCTCGGGGTTGCCCTGGCTTTTCCCCTGGCGCACGGCCGCGCCCTCGTCGACTTCGTAGGCGCCCTGCACGATCACCGGAAGCTTCACATCGAGCTTGCCGAGCACGCCCACGGTGTCACCGGCGGGCTGACGCAACTGCACGTGCACGCGATGCGCCTTGCCCTGGTCGATCTGGTACAGGTAATCGCCCTTCTCGTCGTGCAACACGGCGGCGCGCGGCACCGCCCAGGCGGTGAAGTCGTCGCTTTGGATGCTGGCCTGCAACGCGGCACCGGCCACCAGTTCGGCGTCGGCCGTCGCGGGAATCTGGACCTGCACGGGCAACAAGTGGGTCTGCGGGTCGATCGCGCGCCCCACCATGCTGAGCTTGCCCTCGAACGCTTTGCCATCGCCGTAGACGCCATGCAATTCCACCGGCATGCCAACACGCAGCCGGGTGCCGGCGTCGGGCTGCACGCCCAGCGCCGCGATCAGCGCGTGCGCAGGCATGAAGCCAAGCAGGGGCGCGTTCGCGGTAAAGCGTTCACCCAGCGCCACCGTCAGGGCGGTGACCACACCGTCGTCCGGTGCGGACAGGATTTCCTCGGCGGTGCCGCCGCCGAGCGCGCGCTGTGCCTCCAGCGCGGTCTGTGCATCTGCCAGCGACTTGCGCGCCGTGGCGACTTGCGACTGCGTGGCCAGGTGTTGCGCGGCCAGCTGTTCGGTGCGCTGCAGTTCGCCACTGGCCAGGACCCGCGCGGTCTGCGCCTGCCGGTAGGCGCTGCGCGCCGTCGGATCGGGCGCGATCGTCAGCAGCGCCTGGCCGCGCTTGACCGTCTGCCCGGCGCTGACCTGCAGCGCGATCACCTGGCCGCCGTGCGCGAGGCTGATCGCCCGCGCATGGTGCGGATCGGCCATCGCGCTGCCCCAGGCCGCCACGCTGTCGTGGAAGCTGCGCTGCACCGGCATCGCCGTGGTGACCTGCGCCACGCCCTTGGCGTCGTCGGCCGCATTGTCGTCGTCGCCGCCCTTGCCGCAGGCGGCCAGCAGCAGGGCCGTGACGGCCAGCGCGGCACAGCGCGCGAGCAAGGCTTGTCTCATCGTTTGGACATCCGTGGGTTGACGAAGTCGGTGCGGCCGAGCAGGGCCTCCAGCGCGATCGCCGCGGTGGCGCGTGCCTGCCGCAGCGCGATCAGGTCGGCGTCGGCGGCGAGCGCGTTGCCGCGGATGGCAAGGTAGGTGGGCCAGTCCAGCAGGCCCTTGCGCCAGGCCTGTTCCGCCGCGGTGCGCGCCGCGTCGAGACGCTGCGCGTGCGCAACTTGCGCCGCTTGCTGCGCATCCAGCGTCTTGAGATCGGCCGCGAGGCGCTGCATGTCGCCGCGCGTGGCCAGCAGCCGCGCCGCGTAGTCGTCCTTCAGTTGCTGGCGGGTGGCGGTCTCGATCGCGATGTTGCCGCGGTTGCGGTCGAACAACGGCAGGGTGAGGCCGATGCTGAAACCGTTGGTGGTGATGTTGCTGGTGTCGCGCGCACGGTTCAGGCCCAGCGTGATCGCGGGGAACTGGGCGAGGATGGCGCCGCGCAGGGTCGCCTCCTGCGCACGATAGCCCGCCTGCAGCGCCAGCAGGTCGGGGCGTCGTTCCGGCAGGTCGGCCAACGCCTTCGCAAGCTGCGCGGCGTCGGGATCGGCTTCATACGGCGCGCCCACCAGGTCCAGCGGCGCCGTGGGCGCGAGGCCCAACAGCTGGCGCAGGTCGCCCTCGGCCTGGTGCAGGGCGACCGCGTTGTCGACCGCGCGCTTGCGCACGTCGGCCATCGCGTTGAGTCCCGCGCTGGCGCTGTCGTAGTTGAGGTTGCCCGCGGCGAGCGCCGCCTGCACCGACTTGTCCACCGGCGCCAGCGCCCGCTGCTCGGCGTCGAGTTCGAGCTGCTGCGCGCGCAGGCTCAGCACCCGGTCGAACAGCAGGCGCGCCTGCGCAATGGTCTGCCACTCCGCCCACAGCAGGTCGAGGTTCACCTGCTCGGCCTGCGCGCTCGCCGCGCGCTTGCGCGACGAGCGGAGCAGCAGTGCGCCGATGTCTTCGCTGAGGCCGAGGTTGTAGGCCTTGGTGAGGCCACTGCCGGAGTTGTGCGGAAAATCCGCACCGATGCCCAGCTGCGGATCGGGCAGCAGGCCCGCGGCGAACGCCTGCGCGCGGGCGATGCCCAGCGCGTCGCGCTGCACCTTCAGGTCGGGGCTGTTCGCCACCGCCAGCATCGCCGTCTCGGTGGCATCCAGGCCGTCGGCGGGATCGAAGCGGTGCGTGGCCAGTTCCGGCAGCGGCATCGCGCCGGCCGGCACGCTGAGCCGCGCGGCGCTGGCGGCACCCTCGCCCTGCTCCAGCGGCAGCGGATGGTACGTGGCGCAACCGCACAGCAGGCCCGCCACGGCGAGCCATGCGGCACGGACGGATGGACGCCAACGCACGTCGAAGATCATCGCCACAGCTTGCCGGGAGGCGCTTAGGGCTTTCTTACCGCGACCGCCGGGGCCTCGCGCGGTAAGCTGGGCCGGCCACGTCACTCCAGGGGAGTCGATCGCCATGACATCGCGTCGCATCGCCGCGGGACTGAAGCCCGCGCTGTTCGCCTTCCTGCTCGCCGCCAGCGGCGCGCTGCCGGCCACGGACACGACCGCCGGATATCCCGACTACCCCAGCGAGACGCCGGCCAGCTTCAAGCCCGCCACCGGCAGCTTCGACTACGTCGAGCGCGACGTGATGATCCCCATGCGCGACGGCGTGAAGCTCAACACCGTGATCCTGATCCCGAAGGGCGCGAAGCACGCCGGCATCGTGCTCACCCGCACGCCCTACGACGCCCACCAGCTCACCCACAACTTCATGAGCGGCCACCTGGAACCGCTGCTGCAGGGCTACGACAACGCCGCCGACGTGATCGCGGAGGACGGCTACATCCGCGTGGTCCAGGACATCCGCGGCAAGTACGGCTCCGAAGGCGACTACGTGATGAACCGGCCGCTGCACGGCCCGCTCAACCCCACGCCGGTGGACGACGCCACCGACACGTACGACACCATCGACTGGCTGGTGAAGAACATCCCCGAATCGAACGGGCGCGTCGCCACCATCGGCATCTCCTACGACGGCTTCGAGCCGCTGATGTCGCTGGTGCATCCGCATCCCGCGCTGAAGGCGGCGGTGCCGATGAACCCGATGGTGGACGGCTGGATGGACGACGACTGGTTCCACCACGGCGCCTTCCGCCAGCAGAACCTGAGCTACATCTACGAGCAGGAAGCCAGCCGCGACAACAAGTACAAGTGGTGGACCAGCTACCACGACGAGTACGACCTGTTCATGCACTACGGCTCCGCCGGCGCGCTGGGCGACGCCTACGGCATGCGCCAGCTCGGCTTCTGGAACAAGATCCTCGCCCATCCCGCCTACGACGCGTTCTGGCAGCAGCAGGCGGTGGACAAGGTGCTCGCCGCGCAGCCGCTCACCGTGCCGGTGATGCTGGTGCACAGCCTGTGGGACCAGGAAGACATCTACGGCGCGCTGGCGGTGTATCGCGCGATCAAGCCGAAGGACACCACCGGCCACATGGTGAAGCTGGTGATGGGCCCCTGGCACCACGGCCAGGAGATTGCGGAAGGCAGCTCGCTGGGCGCGATCCGCTTCGGCAGCGACACCGCGAAGTACTTCCGCGAACACATCCTGCGCCCGTTCCTCGCGCAGTACCTCAAGGACGGCGCACCGAAGGCGGACCTCGCCCCTGTCACCGCCTTCCAGACCGGCACCGACCGCTGGCAGCGGCTGGACCGCTGGCCGCTGTCCTGCGGCAGCGGCTGCCCCGACAAGAGCCGCGCGCTGTACCTGGAGCCAGGCATGCAACTCGGCTTCGAGGCGCCCGCGGGCGGCAACGCCTACGACGCATACGCCTCCGATCCCGCGCATCCGGTGCCGTTCCGTGCGCGGCCGATCCAGCCGGTCGGCTACGACCACGGCCTCACCTGGTCCGAGTGGCTGGTGGACGACCAACGCGAAGCCTCCGGTCGCACCGACGTGCTCAGCTACGAGACGGCACCGCTCGACAAGCCGCTGGCCATCGCCGGCGTGCCGGTGGTGCACCTGGTCGCGTCCACCAGCGGCACCGACAGCGACTGGGTGGTGAAGCTGATCGACGTGTATCCCGACCAGGTGGCCGCGCAGCCGGAGATGGGCGGCTACCAACTGGCGGTGGCCATGGACATCTTCCGCGGCCGCTACCGCACCGGTTGGGACAAGCCCGAGGCGTTGACGCCGGACAAGCCGCTGGCCTACCGCTTCGACCTGCCCGCCGCCAACCACGTGTTCCTGCCCGGCCACCGCATCATGGTGCAGGTGCAGTCCAGCTGGTTCCCGCTGTACGACCGCAACCCGCAGACCTTCGTGCCCAGCATCTTCGAGGCGAAGCCGGCGGACTACGTCAAGGCCACCCAGCGCATCTACCACGCGCCGGGGGAGGCCAGCTACATCGCGTTGCCGGTGGTGGGGCACTGATTCTCGGCAAGCGCGCCACGCTGCCGCCCGTCTTCGGGTCATTGAAGAGCGCGGCCACGGATGGCCGCCCGTTCGGTCTTCGCGATCAGGGACGAGCGCAAAAGCGAGCGCCGCGACGGAAACCGTCGCGGCGCTCGCGGAGGCGACGCCTCAGTTCTTGCGGCCGGTGGCCGCTTCGGCCTGCTCGCGCTGGTCCAGGCGCTGGGCCAGGCGATCGATGTTGTTCATCGACATCAGGTGCGCGTAGATCCAGCCGAGCACGCCCTCGCGCAGGAATTCGTGGGCGGTCTTCTCGTCCAGCTGGCGCAGCTTTTCCTCGTTGACCACGAACAGGCCGTTGAGGTTGATCACGTGGCCGTCCTGGCTGTCCGGCGCACCCTTGCGCAGGCTCATGGTGCGCGGCTCCAGCAGGTCGTGCTTGCGCAGCTGCTCCATGAACCAGCGGGTGCGCGCCACGTGCTGCTGGAACTCGCCGAGGAAGCCCACCGCGCGGGCCAGCAGCTCGGTGTCGCTGCCGTCCTCGTTGAACAGGCGGTCGCCCTCGGTGGTGCCGAAGCCCTCGTAGCCCTCGTCGAGGAACACCGCGAAGTCGTCGCCTTCCTGGCCGGCCGGCTTCTCGGCCAGCACGAACGGATAGCGGCGCACGAAGGCGGGGATGTAGACGTTCGGCGCCCACTGGCCCTCGGCGTCCACGAACAGGTTCTCGCTCTGGCGCAGGCCCAGCAGCGCCACCGGACCGGCGTCGCCGATGTCGTTGCCGGCGAACACGATCGGCAGGTCGCGCGCGGCCAGGCCGAACTCCACGCCGGTCAGCGGCACCGAATGGGCGCTCAGCGCGAACTTCATGTTCGGGATCGGCTTCAGGCGCAGATCCTTGTGGTCGTTGCGGTTGAGCGGTACCGGGCGCTCGTAGAAAAGAACTTCAGCCACGTCGTTTACCTCTGCCCCGCCGTGCCGGGGTTGCCACCAGCGGCTTCCCCTCCCAAACCCGGCGTCGGGTCTACAGATGAACGATCACTATATCAGCGCCCGCGTCCGGTCGCGAATCCCCGGGCCGGCAGGCTATCTGCTTGACCGCAAAGAGATAGCTGTACTTTTGCGATCGTCCCTGATCGCAGGATCACACGGGCGGCCATCCATGGCCGCACTTTTCAATCTTTTGTTCTATGCTGCAGTGCATCCGAGCACCGTTGCATGGCCGCAGCGCTCTTTCTGACGAGGAAGGACGAACCGCATGCTGATGGAAGTCACGAACCGGGCCGATCTGTATTCGACCCGCGTGCTGTCGCTGGACGCCGCCGGCCGCATCCTGGACTGGATCAGCTGGCAGGACGCCGTGTGCCTCTATGTGCGCGGCGCGGTGGCCTGGACGCTGGGCGACCCCTGCCTCACCGTGCACGGCGGCCACAACCGGGTACTTGGCGCGCAGAGCCGCCTTGAGCTGCACCCCATCGTCGCCAGCACCGGCCAGTGCCACGAGCACGCGATCGATCCCGCTCCCGCGCTCACCAACAGCGCGCTGTTCGCCCGCGACCGCCACCTGTGCCTGTACTGCGGCGAGCACTTCAACCGCGGCGAGCTGACCCGCGACCACGTGCAGCCGGTGTCGAAGGGCGGCCGCGACGAATGGGAGAACGTGGTCAGCGCCTGCCTCGCCTGCAACCTGAAGAAGGGCAGCCGCACGCCGCAGCAGGCGCACATGCCGCTGCTGGCCGTGCCCTACCGACCGAGCTGGGTGGAGCACCTGATCCTGTCCAACCGCAACATCCTGGCCGACCAGATGGAGTTCCTGGTCAGCCACCTGCCGCGCGACCGCCGGCGGGCGATGAGCTGAACGATCCGGCGCCCGTCCCGCCACGGCCAGCCCGCCGCCCTTGCCCCGCCCCGCCGCTGGGCCAACAATACGCGGATGAAAGATCCCGCACGCTACCCGCTCCTGGCGGCCATCGAGGCGCCGGCCGACCTGCGCCGCCTTCCCGACGAGGAACTGCCCGCCGTCGCCGATGAGCTGCGTGCCTACCTGATCGAGTCCGTGGCCAGCTCCGGCGGGCACTTCGGCGCCGGCCTGGGCGTGGTGGAGCTCACGGTGGCGCTGCACCACGAGTTCGACACCCCCGTCGACCGCCTGGTGTGGGACGTGGGCCACCAGTGCTACCCGCACAAGATCCTCACCGGCCGCCGCGACCGCATCACCACGATCAAGAAGAAGGACGGCCTGGCGCCGTTCCCGCGCCGCGAGGAAAGCGAGTACGACACGTTCGGCGTGGGCCACTCGTCCACCTCGATCTCGGCCGCGCTGGGCATGGCGATCGCCGCGCAGCGCAAGGGCGATCCGCGCAAGGTGGTGGCGGTGATCGGCGACGGCGCGATGACCGCGGGCATGGCGTTCGAGGCGCTGAACCACGGCGGCGACGTCGAGCCGGACATGCTGGTGGTGTTCAACGACAACGGCATGTCGATCAGCGAGAACGTGGGCGCGATGACCCGCATGATGTCGCGCGCGCTCGCCAGCCGCCGCCTGAACGCCGTGCGCGAGAAGGCCAAGCGCGCAATCCCCAGGCAGTCCTTCGCCGGCCGCTTCTTCAAGCGCTGGGAGGAGCACGCCAAGGGCATGTTCGTGCCGTCCACGCTGTTCGAGGAACTGGGCTTCCACTACACCGGCCCCATCGACGGCCACAACATTCCGCAACTGCTGGCCGCGCTGCGTACGGTGAAGAACCTGCCCGGCCCGCAGCTGCTGCACGTGATCACCACCAAGGGCAAGGGCTACGCGCCCGCCGAAGAGGCGCAGATCGAATACCACGCGGTCGGCCCGTTCGATCCCGAGGCCGGTCTGGTGAAGAAAGCCGCACCCGCCAGGCCCACCTACACCGACATCTTCAGCGACTGGCTGTGCGACCAGGCCGCCGCCGACGAGCGCCTGTTCGGCATCACCCCCGCGATGCGCGAGGGCTCGGGCCTGGTGCGCTTCTCGAGGGAATACCCCGAGCGCTACTTCGACGTGGCGATCGCCGAGCAGCACGCGGTGACGCTGGCCGCGGGCATGGCCTGCGAAGGCGCCAAGCCGGTGGTGGCGATCTACTCCACCTTCCTGCAGCGCGCCTACGACCAGGCGATCCACGACGTGGCGCTGCAGAACCTGGACGTCACCTTCGCGATCGACCGCGCCGGCGTGGTCGGCCCCGACGGTGCCACCCATGCGGGCAGCTTCGACCTCAGCTTCCTGCGCTGCCTGCCGAACATGGTGATCATGGCGCCGGCCGACGAGAACGAGTGCCGGACGATGCTCAGCACCGGCTTCCGGTACGCCGGCCCAGCCGCGATCCGCTATCCGCGCGGCACCGGCCCCGGCATCGCGATCCGGCCCGAGCTCGACACCCTGCCGATCGGCAAGGCCGAGCTGCGCCGGCGCGGCCGCGGCCTCGCCCTGCTCAGCTTCGGTGCGATGTTGGCGCCCGCCGCGGTGATCGCCGGCGAGATCGACGCCACGCTCGTCAACATGCGCTTCGTGAAGCCGCTGGACGAGGCACTGCTCATGGAACTGGCAAAAACCCACGACGCCTTCGTCACGCTGGAGGACAACGCGATCGCCGGCGGCGCCGGCTCGGCCGTGGCCGAATGCCTCGCCGCGCACGGCATCGTGAAGCCGATCCTGCACCTCGGCCTTCCGGACGTCTATCTGGAGCACGGCAGCCGCGAGGAAGTGCTCAGCATGGCCGGCCTCGACCTGCCCGGCATCCGCCACGCCATCCACGCGCGCTTCCCGCAGCTCGCCGGCAGCAGCCTCGCCAGCGCGGGCTAGAAGCCCGGCAGATCAGATGCGGTAACCCGCTGCCGACGCCTCGTCGGTGTCGAGGCACGGCGTGACCACGCGCGCATCTACGCAACCGGCCTGCAAACGCATGCCATGGCGTGCAGCCGATACCGCGCGATCCGGTGCGGGGACCATGCTGGTCCGTGCAATGGCGCGGCAGCGGGCTTTCGCAGCAGGCGACATTCCGGGCGCCACGCACGCCGGCCCCTCGATCTCGCCGCGCCTTCCGCACATGAATGCCGCTTGATTCGCTCGACGGATCATTCACCCCCACCTAACCACGTGCCCTCTATCACTGAGGCCGTCCCGTTTCGCTGCGCGCGCAAATCCGTCCTGAAACGGGACATTCGCAAGGCGGCCCCGATGCCTCCGGCATCGCATCACCGACGGCTTCCGCCGCAGCTCCCCGCGCCGTCGGAAAAATCCACTTTCGAGATGGGAGGTCATCATGAAAACCTCAGTCGCCCTGTCAGCCGTGGCCCTTGCAGTCGCCACCGCCCTGGGCTCGTTCGCCGGCATGGCGCAAGCGCAAGACGCGCCGGCCAGCGACCACTCCACCAACATGCGCCAGGCTGGCAGCGACGCCTGGATCACCACCAAGGTGAAAACCGAGCTGGCGACCACCAAGGGAGTCTCCAGCAGCGACGTTTCCGTCAACACCGTCGACGGCGTAGTCACCCTCACCGGCGTGCTTCCCACCAGGATCGCGGTGAACAAGGCGGTCGCCGCGGCCAAAAGCGTCAAGGGTGTGAAGAGCGTCGATGCTTCCGGCCTGAAAGTGAAGTGAACACTTCCCAACATGGAGAGCCCCTGATGAACGAAGACAAGCTGAAGGGTCAGTGGAAACAGCTCCGCGGCAAGCTCAAATCCCGCTGGGGCAGGCTGACCGATGACGACATCGAGGTGGCCGACGGCAACGCCGAGTACCTCATCGGAAAACTGCAGGAACGCTATGGCATCGCCAAGGACGAAGCGATGAAGCAGTTGCGGGACTTCAATTCCGGGCTGTGATGCAACCAGCCGTGCCGCGGCGCCGGAGAGGGCAGGCAGCTTTCGGTCGCCCGCCGCACGGCCTTTCGGGTTGCAGGCACGGACGGGCTTGAGTCCACGATTACGGCACCGAAACCCGCTTGATGGGCCACGGGAGAAAATCATGCTCTATTACGCAATCGTCTTTCTGATCATCGCGCTGGTTGCCGGCTTCTTCGGATTCTTCGGCATCGCCGGCCTCGCCGCGAGCATCGCCAAGATCCTGTTCGTCGTCTTCATCATCCTGTTCATCGTGTCGCTGATCTTCGGGCGCCGCCGACCACTCTGACGAAGGCCGCCGCACGATCCACCTGCCCGAAAACCGCGGAAAACCGCCGTCCCGGCACGCACCGGAGACGGCGGTTTTCTCATGACGTGGTCTTCGCGCCGACAACGCGGCGGATGCGCATCGCCCTGCCCGCCTCCCGTCGCACGCCGACGGCTACCGACGCATCAGGGCATGCGCGCCAACCGGGATCAGCTGCCGGTTTTGCGCCCGCCGCTCACCCGGTCGCGTGCTTCCAGGTCCTGCGCAGTGAACGCCTGCGCGTAGCCCGCCGCGTGCAGCAGCGCACGGGCGGCGTCGCCCTGGTTCCAGCCGTGCTCGAACAGCAGCCAGCCACCGGGTTCGAGATGCGCGGATGCGCCGGCGACGATGCGACGGATGGCGTCGAGGCCGTCCGCGCCGGAAGCCAGCGCCGCGGCCGGTTCGAAACGCAGGTCGCCCTGCGCGAGGTGCGGATCGCCCGCCTCGATGTACGGCGGGTTGGAGACGATCAGCGCGAAGTGCTCCGTCGCCAGCGGCGCCAGCCAGTCGCCCTGCACGAAACGCACGTTGCCGATGCCCAGCCGTTGCGCGTTGCGACGCGCCACCGCCAGCGCATCCGTGCTGGCATCCGTGGCGACGACGCGCGCGTGCGGGCGCTCGCTGGCGATCGCCAGCGCGATCGCGCCACTGCCGGTGCCGAGGTCGGCCACGCCCGCCGCCGCATCGGACGGCAGGCGCTCCAGCGCCAGTTCCACCAGCAGTTCGGTCTCCGGCCGCGGGATCAGCGTGGCCGGCGTCACCTCCAGCTCCAGCGTCCAGAAGCCGCGCCGCCCGGTGAGGTAGGCCACCGGCGCACCGGCGGCACGGCGCGCGACCAGCGCCTCGAAGACCGCGCGGACCTCCGGGTCCAGCACGTCGTCGGCATGCGCAAACAGCCAGCTGCGCGGCTGGCCGAGCACGTGCAGCAGCAGCGCTTCGGCATCGGCGCGCTCGCCGAGCCGCGTGGCGGCGGCGGCCAGCACGGTGCGCAGGTCAGCCATGCGGCGGCGCCTCCGGCGAGGACGGCAGCGGCGGGGGAGGCGTCGCCGGCTTCGGCGCGTGCCGGCGCCAGTAGCCGCCATGCGACCACGCGGCGAAGGCCCACTGCAGCCAGCCGATCAGTGCGAACGCCAGCCACAGCGCCCATGCCAGCATCGCCAGCTTGTACCACCACAGCGACACGCTGAGCACGCCGCCTGCGGGCAGCACGCCCATGCTCCGGTCGGCGAACCAGCGCAGTTGCCAGGCGCTGGAACCGTTGCCGGCCACATGCATGTCCGGCACGCCCAGCAGCCCCTTGGGCACCGCGGCCACCAGCACGGCCAGCGCCAGCACGGTGAGCAGGGCGAGGCCGAGTTGCGCGAGGTTGAACTGCGTCGCGGGCAGTTGCCCGGCGGGCGTCCAGCGCGCGCGCAGGCCGGTGAGGATCAGCCACGCCACCACCAGCGCGAACGCGCCCCAGGCGAAGGCGGAGAAGCCCAGCCCCAGCAGCAGCCAGTGGCGCAGGCGCAGCGGCGTCGGCGCGTACCTGGCCAGCAGCCACGCCGCCAGCAGCAGCACCACCAGTTGCGGCCAGTACAGCACGGCCGGACCGGTGGTCGGCCCCCAGGTCCACAGCACCCAGCGATCCTGCGGCAGGTCGAGTTCGCTGCCGATGTTCGCCGCCGGCGCATCCAGCGCGAACGATGGCGTGGCGGTGCGCGCCGCCACGCCATGCGGCTCGCGCAGGCGCACGAGGTAGTCGTGCACGCCGGGCAGCAGCGGCAGGCCGAGCTTGCCGCCGCGCACGGCGAGGTTCACCGGTTCGCCGTCGCGACTCGCCTCCAGCAACTCCGCGCCCGCCGGCAGCGTGATCGCGTGTTCGCCGCCGCGCGTGCTGCGCGCCTTGAGCGCGAGCGTGGTCTCCGTGCTGCGTTCGCCCACGCTGCTTTGCACCGCCACGTGGTCGAAGGCGAGGCTGCCGCCGTCGACCGCGACCGGCTGGCTGAAACCGAGCTGCAGGGTTTCGCCGGGCAGCGGCTGGAAGCGCAGGCCGTTGTCGCTGGCGCTGGTCGGCACGCCCTGCGCATCGACATGCCACATCGGCGCGGCGACGACTTCCCACACCTCGGCGCGTTCGCCCAGCGCGGGCGCGGTGAGCGCAAGCCTGGCCGCGTGGTCCAGCCGGCTCGTCCAGCGCACCTCGTTGCTGCCCGCGTTGAAGGTGACGTCGATGCGGCCGTTCTTCACCACCGCGCCGTCGCCCTGCGGGTGCTCGCCAGGCAGCAGCGGCAGGCCGAGGCTGAAGCCGCCGTGCGCCGGCGCGATGCGCTCGACCGTGTTCTCCACCCGCCAGTCCACGCCCAGCAGCAGGCGACGGGTCAGCCGCACGTAAGGGGGGAAATCCTGCGCGGGCGCCGGCTGGTTGCCGTTGCCGGCGGCGCGCACGCGCTGCAGCGCGAGACTGTCGCCCAGCATGCGCCCGCTTTCCACACCATCCAGCGACCAGCCCTGCCCGCCGAACGCCACCAGCCGCGGGCGCAGCGCGAAACGCAGGCTGGTGCTGTCAGCCGCACCGATGCGGTAACGCAGGGCGACGCGGTGCACGCCGCGGTCGAGGCGCAACAGCGCCCCGCCGCCACCGCGGGCCAGCACGGCGGGATGGCCGTCGGCACTGGCGTCGAGCAACTGCAGCGCGGCATCGGGTTGCGGCAACGGCAGCGCCACCGCGGCGCCGGCATCCACCTCCATCGCCAGGTCCAGCGCATCGCCGTTGGCCTGCAGTTGCGCCTGCGTCACGCTGGCGCAATCGGGCGCGCACTTCGGCGCCTCGGTGAGGCGGGCTTTCAACTGGTCCAGCAGTTGTTGGCTGGGCAGGCTCTGTGCATGCGAGGCCGGGGGCAGCAGCGTGACCGCGAGCAGCAACGCAGCGGCGGTCCTGGAACCGCGCGCGGCAGGCCAGGGCAGACGCCACGGACGCAGGCTGGTGCGCAGCTTCGCCAGCAACACCGCCAGCAAGGCGATCATCGCCACGCGCAGCAGCCGTACCAGCCAGCGCGGAGCGATCAGCAGGCGCGTGGTTTGCCCGGCGCTCACCGGACCGGACCAGCCGAGCCGATAGTCGTTGCCCTGGTCCCAGTCCGGCCTGCCCGCGCCGGCCTGGATCGTGCTGCGGCTGTCGAAATCGTTGAGGCCGATCCCTCGCACAGCCGAGGCAGTCACGACGACGGAGGAGAGCATCTGGCTCCCGGCCATCGCGCGCGGCGGCGGCTGCGTCGGAGCCACGGGCTCGCCGAGCGTTTGCGCAGGCGGAGCGGCGGGGGCGGGCAGCGGTGGAGGCGGTGCCGCGGCGTTGCCGGGAGCCAATTCCGCCTGGGGCGGCATTTCCTGCCTGAGCCTCTGGCGCGATAGCGCATCGGCAAATTCCACCCGCACGAATGGTCCACGTTCCAGCTGCGGATGCAGGGCGTACTGCAATTGCCGCGCGGCGAACGGCAGGCTCCACAGCACGGCCAGCGCGAAGACTGCGATGGCGGCGCCACGCAGCACGGCGCGCAATCGCCCTTCCGGCAGGGCGCGCAGCAGCCATGCGAGCAGCAGCACCAGCGCCAGCGTCCACAGCGGCGCGCCGTCTTCATGGCGGCCCAGCGCGAGGTACAACCCCGCCAGCAACGCCCAGGGCCAGCCCAGCAGGCGGCCGGCCAGCAAGGCGACCAGCGCGAGCACGAACAGGTCGAGCAGGCTCCATTGCGCCACCCAGGTATCGGGTGCGCGATCCGCCCCCGGCGCCGCGATCAGGCGATAGCCGTACGGCAGGTGCAAGGTGGCGTCGATGCCTTCCAGCGGCAGTTGCCAGCCGGAGCTGGGCATCGCGCCGCCGTGCCAGGGCAGGCGCAGGCCGGCGTCGAGATCGAGCCTGCGCGTGCGCAGCTCCACGCCGCTGCGGCCGTCGCCGCCCTTGCTGACCAGCAGCGGCGTGTCGCCCTCGCTGGCGCGCTGCAGTTGCCACGGCGCGGTCACGTCCAGCCGTTGACGGTGGCGCAGCTCGCCACCGAGATGGTCGGCCGTGCGCAAGCCGCGGCCGTCGAAGTCCAGCCACATCTCGCGCTGCAGGCGGATCTGGTCGCCCTTGCCGCCTTCGTCGCCGCGGGCACCCGCGGCAATCGCCAGGCCTGCGCCGTCATCCAGCGCGAACGCCGGCAGCTCGCTCCAGTCGTCCGGCACGCCGGCCTGCGCGGCGTCGACCGCCCGGCCTTCGGCACGGCTGGTGCGGAACGCCGGGTCGTCCGCGTAGCTCCACACTTCCTGCCGCGGCCACGGCGCGGCGGGCAGCTTCAGCGCCACCTTTTCCAGCGGCGCGACGGCGCGCGCGGCCAGCGTCAGCGTCCACTGCCCCGGCCGCAGCTGCACGCGCAGCCGGCCATCGCCTTCCAGCCGCGCCGGCAGCTCGCCCGACAGCTCGGTGGCGACGAAACCCGCGGGCAGCACCGGGCCCAGCACCGCTTCGCGCGCGCTGCCAGCCACGTCGAGCTGCAGACGTGTCTGCAGCATCGCCGGCAGACCGTCGTCCAGCCGACGGTAGACGCGCAGCGACAAGGCGTCGGCGGCGCGCTGCGCGGCGGCGGCCTCGCCCAGGGTGAGCTCGTCGCCGTTGCGCTCGATGCGCGTCACCGCCACGCCGTCCACGCTGAGCGCGACGAGGCCGATCGCCGCCGGCACGCGCACGCGCGCAGGCCGGTCCGTCCATGGCAGCGTGCCGCGCAGCTGGTAGTCGCCGGGCGCCAGCCGCAGCATCGGCCGGCCTTCACGCGATAGCACCACGGCAGGCTGGTTGTTCGCGGTCACTGCCTGCGGCCAGGCGCGCGCGTCGCCGGGCAAGGCCACCCAGTCCGGCGCGTCCACGTGCACGTCGAGGCTGAAGTTCGCGCCACCCTTGCCCGCGTCCAGGGTGAGGCGGCCGGGCCACGCGCACTGGTAGCTGTCGGCGCCCGGCAACTGGTTGGCGAGGAACGGGCAGGCGTGCTGCGGCACGTCGTGCAGCACCCAGCCCTGCCAGTCACGCAGGGGCGGCGGCACGTCCTGCGCGGGCAACGGCGCGGCCAGCAGCAGCCACAGGCCCAGCAGTCCGATCAGTCGAGCTAGCATGCGCTTCTCCCTTACGCCGCGTGGCTGGCACAGTGTAAGTGGAACATGGCGCCCGCCGGCGGGACTCTCCCGCCCGCGGCTTATTCGGCCACCGCCAGCACGCATTCGTCCGCGCCGCAGCTGCGGCAACAAACGGCGATGATCGAGAGACTTCCGGGCGCGATGGCCGGACCCAGCAGGCCTTCGAGGAAGCCGCTGAAGAAGCTGCAGCCGGAGCGGCCGTGCTCGGCGCACAGCGGGCTGTGCCGCAGGTGCAGCTGGCCGCCCTGCAGGTCGATCTCGGCGAACGCATGCAGGGCGGGCGCACCGATCGAGGCGAGCGCCGCTTCCAGGTCCAGCCCGGTGTCCAGCGCGTACTCGCGCGCGAACAGCCATGCGCCGATGCGCTGCCCCGCCAGGTGCAGCGACGACGCGCGCGCACCGGCGGCGACGGCGCGATCCAGCGCAAGCAGGTGCGGCACGATGTGCGGGTAATCCTGTTGCAGCGTGGCCAGCGCCTGCTCGACGGCGGGCACGTCCGCCGCGAGCACCGGCACGTCGTCGAACGGTTCGGGCGCCGGCTCCGCAGGCCTGGAAGCCGGCGCGGGTGCCGGGCGGCGGACCAGCAGTTCCTCGAACGACTCCGCCGGTTCCGCCGGTGCGGCCACCCGCGGCACCGCGGCGGCCTCGCTCCCTGCCGGCGTGACCGCCGCAGGCGCGGCCGCCGGTTCGGGCACCGCCTCGGCAACGGGATCGGGTTCGGGCGGTGGTGCCGGCGGCGGCACATAGCCGCTGGTGACCTTGTGCGTGGCGGCGAAATGCGGACGCGACTCGCCATCCTGCACCGGCAGCAGCTCGAAGCTGACGAGGCGCTCGCAGCCTTCCAGCGCACCGCGCAGCGCGCGCTTCCGGAACCACGAGCCACGCACCACCATGCTCAGCAGGGTGCCGTGCGGATCCTGCATCAGGCGCTGCCGCACGAGCGTGTAGCCGCAGCTGCCGGCCAGCCGGCCGACCTCGACGAGCAGGCCCTCGCGCTGCAGCGCGAGCGCCTGGATTTCCAGCTCGATCATCAGGCCCCCCTGTATTCGATGCCGGTGAGTTGGATTGTGCCGCCCATGCTACGGCATGCGACCGCCGGCGGCGCGCCGGCCGCAAACGACAAGCCCCGCCGCGGCGGGGCTTGTCGCGCGGGGCACGCCGGCGATCAGCGCAGGATCGAGGCCGGGTCCTGCTTGGCTTTCAGCGCCGCGCACAGCTCGATCGACTCGCTGGTCTGCGCCAGCCCGCGCGCGATGCCGGCGGCGTCGTTGATGCGCGGCTTGAAGAACGCCTGCAGGCGCTGCGCCTCGGCGGTGGAGCAGCCGCCGCCCGCGGCCAGCAGCGGCAGATAGCCGCCGGCAAAGCTGCCGGTGCGCTTGAGGATCTGCGGATAGTGGCCGGTGAACCAGGTCCACATCGCGTCGCGCTGTGCCTCGGTGTCGCGGCCCGACCGCAGCAGTGCGGCCATCTCGCCCACCTTGACCGGCTTGCTCAGGGCGAAGTCGCGTACCTGCCCGGCGAGCGCGGGGTCCTCGACGCTGGCGAGGCCGCCGAGGATGCCGTTGCGCAGCGCCGGGTCGCTGGTCTGCGGCAACTCGGCGATCAATGCATCCACCGCGCTCTTGCCCTGCGTCTGCACGGCCACGCCGAGCGCGTCGCCGAGCAGGTCGGGATTGGCGGCGGCGAGGTCGAGGCGGCCGCTGGCGTTCTTCTTCAGCGCCGCCTCGCCCTGCTTCAGCAGCGCCGCGCGCACGTCGGGCAGCTTGTAGTCGAAGGCCAGCGCGCCGGCGAGCGTGCTGCGCAACAGCGAGTCGTCCTCCGACTCGCCCGGCTTGCGCTGGTAGCCCAGCCGCTCGAGCTTCGGCAGGTAGGCGGCCTTCACCCAGGCCGCGACGCGCGCACGCTGTGCGTCGGTCTTCGCCACGTGGTGGTAGATCCAGTCCAGCCGTGCCAGCGGCGCGGTGAACACCTGCGGCGTCTTCGACTCGGTGAGCGGCTTCAGCGCGGCGAGCACCTGGCCGGCGTCGAGGTCGCCGTGCTGGAAGCTGGCGCCGATCGCGTCGGCGTAGGCGAGCTGTTCGGCGTCGCTGAGCCGGGCGACCTGCCTGACCAGCGCATCCAGCTCGCTCTTGTCGAGGCTGAAGCGATAGTAGCCGGCGGCGTTCGCGTTCGGCATCACCCAGGTCGGGGTGCTGGCACCCGCGAGCACCATCGAGCCGGTGGCCTTGTCCAGCATGTCGCAGGCCACCTTGCTGCCGCCGGCGATGCCGTAGCGCACGCAGACCGGCACGCCCCAGATGCGCTGGCTGTCGCCGCGGCTGCCCAGCGGCAGGTAGCGGCTCTGCTTCAGCGTGAGCACGGTCTGGCCGTTCTCGCGCGCGAGCTTCGTCTGCACGTAGGGCACGCCGGACTGGTCGAGGAAGCTCTTGAACGCGTGCTTGAAAGCCTCGCCCTTGCCCGCGGCCGTGGCGATCGCGCCCACCAGGTCGTCCGCGTTCGCATTGCCGAACTTGTGCGCCTGGATGTAGGCGCGCATGCCCTGCTGGAAGGTCTTGTCGCCCACGTAGTTCTCGAACATGCCGATGACGGCGGCGCCCTTCTGGTAGGTGATGCCGTCGAACGCGGTCATGATGTCGCCGTTGCCGGTGATCGGCTGGCGGATCTTGCGCGCGCTGACCAGGCTGTCGTTGGCCATCGCACCCTGCGCGCCGCGCACGCGGTCGAGGTCGGCGCGGTATTCGGGATGGACTTCCTCGGTGACCTTCTGCTGCATCCAGGTGGCGAAGGCCTCGTTGAGCCAGATGTCGTTCCACCAGGCCAGCGTCACGGTGTCGCCGGTCCACTGGTGGGCCAGCTCGTGCGCGGTGACGTTGAAGGAGCCGCGCACGTCGCGCGCCGGCGAATCCTTGTCGAGCAGCAGCAGCCAGTCGCGGAAGGTGACCAGGCCCGCGTTCTCCATCGCGCCGGCGGCGAAATCCGGCGCGGCGAGCACGTCCAGCTTGTCCCATGGGTAGCCGAAGCCGTAGTAGTTCTCCAGCGCGTGGATGATGCTCGGCGTCTCGGAGATCACGTGGCTCATGCGGTGCGCCTCGCCGGCGGCGGCGATGCCGCGCAGCGGCAGCGGCTTGCTGCGGTAGGCGTCCGGCGAGATTTCCGCGGTCGGCGTGATGTCCCACGGGCCGACCGCAAAGGCCACGAGATAAGTCGGCAGCGGCAGGGTCTGCGCGAAGGTCACCGTCTTCCAGCCCTTGCCGGCAGGCTTCTCGCTCACCTGCTGCGTGTTCGCCACCGCCACGTCCTTCTCGGGCAGGGTGATCGAGATGTCGAACGGCGTCTTGAAGCCGGGCTCGTCGAAACTGGGGAACGCGTAGCGCGCGCTGATCGGCTCCATCTGCGTCATCGCGTAGGGCTGGCCCTTCGCGGTGACCTTGTACAAGCCCTGCAGCTGCGCGTTGAGCGGCGCGGTGTACTCGAACTTCAGCGTGATTTCGCCGGGTTGCAGAACGCCGCCGAAATCCACCCGCACCACGCCGGCCCTGGGATCAGCCTCGACGTACTTCGCGCCGCGCGTCTTGCCCGCAGCGTCGGTGACCGTCACCTTGGACACCGTAAGCGAAGCGCCGTCCAGCCACACGTGGTCGGCGGCCCTGGCGAGCTTCACCCTGATCGTGGTGGTGCCGGAGAAATCCTGCTGCGCCGGATCCACCTTGAACGCGATCTGGTAGGACTGCGGCACCGCCCAGGACGGCAGGCGGCCCTTGGGCGCCTGGTCGGCGCCGGCGGCGAGGGCCACGCCGCAGCTGGCAGCCAGCGCGGTAAACAGGAGAGGACGGACGTGACGGCGCATGGCGGGTTCCCCATGGAGTGGATGGCAACCCCGGACGCTAGGCCCGGCATGACTTTCCACACAGTGCCATAAGGCATGTCGACGCCGGCAGGCGGACTCGCTTGCGTCAATCGGTTCAATCGCTACTATGATCTTTCATAGCTCAAACCTATGACGAGGCTGGCCATGAACCTGCGCGACCTGCACTACCTGGTGGCCCTCGCCGAGCAACGCCATTTCGGCCGCGCGGCCGAGGCCTGCTTCGTCAGCCAGCCCACGCTGTCCACCCAGATCAAGAAGCTGGAGGACGAGCTGGGCGTGGCGCTGGTGGAGCGCACGCCGCGCAAGGTGCTGCTCACCGACGTGGGCCGCGAGATCGTGGCGCGCGCGCGCGACGTGCTGAACGAGGTGGAACAGATCAAGGGCATCGCGCGGCGCACGCTCGATCCCGAGTCCGGCACGGTGCGACTGGGCATCTTTCCCACGCTCGGCCCCTACCTGCTGCCGCACGTGGTGCCGCTGCTGCGCCAGCGTTTTCCACGGCTGGAGCTGCTGCTGGTGGAGGAGAAGACCGAGGAGGTGCTGCGCCGCCTGCGCGAGGGCCGGCTCGACGCGGGGATCCTCGCCCTGCCCGTGCACGACGACAGCCTGCACGCGGAATTCCTGTTCGAGGAACCGTTCCTGCTGGCGGTGCCGCAATCGCACCCGCTGGCACGGCGCTCCTCGCTGAAGCTGGCCGACCTCGGCGACCAGAGCCTGCTGCTGCTGGAAGACGGCCACTGCCTGCGCGACCAGGCGCTGGAGGTCTGCCACCTCGCCGGCGCGGGCGAGAAAAGCGGCTTCCGCGCCACCAGCCTGGAGACGCTGCGCCAGATGGTGGCTGCCGACGTGGGCATCACCCTGTTGCCCACGCTGGCGGTGAAGCCGCCGGTGGCGCAGGCGCCGAACGTGCAGCTGGTCGAATTCCGCGGCAGCCACCCGCCCAGCCGGCGCATCGCGATGCTGTGGCGCAAGAGCTCGGCGATGGGCGGCTTCCTCAAGCAGCTCGCCGGGGTGTTCCGCGAACTGCCGAAGGACCTGCTGGATCCGCACGGCGCGGTCACGCCGGCTCCTGCCGCGGACATGCCCGCGAAGCCGCGCCGCGATAGCCGGCAATGATCCCCCTGATAAGCACAATCAATTTCAACGAAGCCCGCCACGGCGCTAGGCTCGCTCTGTCGCGACCGCCAGGCCGCTCCCGCATTGCCCTCCCAGCCCGATGCCACGAGGTGATGTCATGAGCAAGCTGAAAGGCTCGAAGACCGAGCAGAGTCTGAAGGACGCGTTTGCCGGCGAATCCATGGCCAACCGCCGCTACCTCTATTTCGCCGCCAAGGCGGACGTGGAGGGCTACAACGACGTCTCCGCCGTGTTCCGCTCCACCGCCGAAGGCGAGACCGGCCATGCCCACGGCCATCTCGAATACCTCGAGCAGTGCGGCGATCCCGCCACCGGCCTGCCGTTCGGCGAGACCCACGCCAACCTGAAGAGCGCGATCGCCGGCGAGACGCACGAGTACACCGACATGTACCCGGGCATGGCCAAGACCGCGCGCGAGGAAGGCTTCGACGAAGTCGCCGACTGGTTCGAGACGCTCGCCAAGGCCGAGCGCTCGCACGCCAACCGCTTCACCAAGGCGCTGAACGAACTGGGCTGAATCGCCTGCCGGCAGCCTGCAGCGGCTGCCGGCATGGCCGTCGCAATGCATGGGGCGCCGCGCCGCGGCGCCCGCGGAGATGCCCATGGCGGAACCCGTCGACAGCAGCCGCGAGGGCAACCTCGAGGCGCCCACCCGCCACCCGCTGGGCCAGGACGATCCCGCGTTCCGGGACCGCGCCGCGCTCGACGCGGAACTGCAACGCGTGTTCAACATCTGCCACGGCTGCCGCCGCTGCGTGAGCCTCTGCCACGCCTTCCCCACCCTGTTCGACCTGATCGACGGCTCGAAGACGATGGAGATCGACGGCGTCGACAAAGCCGACTACCCCAGGGTGGTCGAGCAGTGCTACCTGTGCGACCTGTGCTACCAGACCAAGTGTCCGTACACGCCGCCGCACCCGTGGAACGTGGATTTCCCGCACCTGATGCTGCGCGCCAAGGCGGCGCATTTCCACGAGCACGGCGTACCGCTGTCGGCGCGGATCCTTTCCAACACCCGCGCGGTGGGCAAGCTCGCCTCGATCCCGGTGGTGGTCGAGGTGGTCAACGCCGCCAACCGCAACCCGGTCGCGCGCAAGCTGCTGGAGAAGACGCTGGGCGTGGACGCGAACGCCCGCGTGCCCGAGTACCACGCACCCACCGCGCGCAGGCGCCTGCGCGCGCTCGACGGCCATGGCGAAGCACAAGCCGCCGGCCGCACCCGCGGCAGGCTGGCGGTCTTCGCCACCTGCTATTGCGACCACTCCGCGCCGGGCGTGGTGGAAGACCTCGCCGCCGTGCTGGCGCACAACGCGATTCCGCACCGCCTGGTCGAACAGGAAAGCTGCTGCGGCATGCCCAAGCTGGAACTGGGCGACCTGAAGACGGTGACCAAATACAAGGAACGCAACATTCCGGCGCTGGCGAAGATGGCGCGCGAAGGCTGGGACTTCACCGCGGCGATTCCCTCCTGCGTGCTGATGTTCAAGCAGGAACTGCCGCTGATGTTCCCCGACGACGCCGATGTGGCGCTGGTGCGCGAACGCTTCTTCGACCCGTTCGAATACCTCGCCGAACGCCACAAGGCCGGTCTGCTGCAAACCGATTTCAAGGCGTCGCTGGGCAAGGTCGCCTGGCAGGTGCCCTGCCACCAGCGCGTGCAGAAGATCGGCCCGAAGACGCGCGAGATCCTGCAGCTGGTGCCGGACACCGAAGTCGTCACCATCGAGCGCTGCTCCGGCCACGACGGCACCTACGGCGTGAAGAAGCAGACCTACGCGCTCTCGCGCAAACTGGCCAAACCGGTGGAGAATCGCGTGCAGCAGGCCGAACCCGCCCACTTCACCAGCGACTGCCCGATGGCCGGTGGCCACATCGCGCACGGACTGGGCGACCAGCCGCCGGCCGAGCATCCGCTCAGCCTGCTGCGCAAGGCCTACGGAATTTGAAGCCCCTCTCCCTGTGGGAGGGGGGGTGGGGTGAGGGTTCGGCCAAACCGGCAACGCTTCGCTCCGCCCGTACCCTCACCCGCCCTTCGGGCACCCTCTCCCACAGGGAGAGGGACAAAGGCAAACTGGGGAACTCCCATGGACCAGCTGGAACGCGGCGACCTGCTCAGCCTCGAGAACTACGCGCTGGAGCGCGCGGAATTCCGCGCCCGCGTGATGGCGCACAAGCAGCGGCGCACCGTGCACCTGGGCGAGCATCTCACGCTGGTCTTCGAGGATCGCCTCAGCATCCAGTACCAGGTGCAGGAGATGCTGCGCATCGAGCGCATCTTCGAGCCCGCCGGCATCCAGGACGAACTGGACGCCTACAACCCGCTGATCCCCGACGGCGACAACCTCAAGGCCACGCTGCTGATCGGGTACGACGACGTGGAGCAGCGCAGGCGCGAGCTGGTGCGCCTGCGCGGCGTCGAACATGCGATCGCGCTCACCGTGCACGGCCACGCGCCGTCCGTCGCGGTCGCCGACGAGGACATGGAACGCGGCAACGGGGAAAAGACCGCTGCGGTGCACTTCCTGCGCTTTCCGCTCGACGCGGCGCGCATCGCCGCGTGGCGGGCCGGCGTACCGGTGCTGCTGGCCTGCAGCCTGCCGGCAATGCCGCTCGAGACGGCGCTGACGCCCGAACAGCGCGACGCGCTGGCCGCGGATTTCGACTGAATGCGCCGGCCCTGGCTGGTCGCTGCCGCCCTGCTGGCACTGTGGGGCGGCTGGTCGTGGTGGCGGACACGTCCGCTGCATCCGCCGCCGGGCGTGCTGGCGCCGGACGATCCCGTACAGGCGCCGCTGGACGCGCCGCTGGCAACGATCCGCACGGGCGACTTCACGCTCACCCCGCGCGCGCGTTTCGACCTGGTGGCGCGCGTGCTGTCCACCGAACGCTACCGCTTCGATGCGGGTGCCGCGCTGGTACCGGAGGACTTCGCGCTGGGCTGGGGCCGCATGTCCGACAGCGCCGTGCTCAGGACCGTCGACATCTCGCAGGCGGGCCGCTTCTACCACTGGAGCGTGCAGGCATTCCCGATCCCGCGCCGCGAGATCGAGACGCACAGCGCGAACATGCACCTGATCCCCGCCGACGCAGGCGTGCGCCGCGCGCTGGGGCGCGTGCGGGTCGGCCAGCTGGTGGCGCTGGACGGCTACCTGGTGGACGCCGACCGCGCCGACGGCTGGCACTGGCGCACCTCGCTGACCCGCGACGACACCGGCGCCGGTGCCTGCGAACTGTTCTACGTGACCTCGGCGACCACGCCCGCCGCACAGGACACGCCCCTGCCGCCCGGGTCGCAGTAGCCCTATCGCGTCAGCGGCTTGGATCGCGGGGCCGGCGGGCCCGCGACACGACGATCAGTAGCGCAACAGCGCGCGCAGCGGCTGTGCGCCGCTCCAGCGCGCGCGCCCGCCAAGCGCCTCCAGCTCGATCACCACGGCCGCGCCCGCGAGTTCGGCGCCGAAGCGCCCCACCAGCGCCTGCGCCGCGGCCAGCGTTCCCCCGGTCGCCAGCACGTCGTCCACCAGCAGCACGCGCTGGCCGGGCTGCAGTGCGTCGCTGCGCGCCTCCAGCCGGTCGTTGCCGTATTCCAGCCGGTAGTCCACCGCCAGCACCGGCGGCGGCAGCTTGCCCGGTTTGCGCAGCGGCATGAACCCCGCCCCCAGCGCCTGCGCCAGGGCAGCGCCGACGATGAAGCCGCGCGCCTCGATGCCGCACACCGCCTGCACGCCGGCATCCCGCCACGGCGCCGCCAGCGCGGCGATGCACTCGGCAAAGCCGTCGGCATCGGCGAGCAACGGGGTGATGTCGCGGAACAGCACGCCGGGCCTGGGGAAATCCGGCACGGCGCGGATCAGGGCGGCGAATGCGTGCATCGTGCCTTCCATCGTCGATCAGTTTCACCACGGAGGCGGGCGCAGCCAGCGGGCAGCGCGACCCGCTCCGATCGCATCGCGCCGGACGCCATGCGGCTCAGCAGGGCACGGCCAGGGGGCCGTCCGGCTCGTCGCCGCCATCGAGCTCCTGCAGCGCTGCGCGCGCCTCGGCCAGCTGCGCCTCGACATGGCGCACGATGCCTTCGGCGACGTCCACGCTGGAGTCGGGCACCATCACCGCGAGGTAGTCCAGCGCCGGCAATTGGCCCACGCCGCCGGTGAGGTACTCGCCGGCGATGAAGGCGGGAATCTGCGCATGCTCCAGCGCATCCTTCACCAGGTGCGCGTCGAACAGGTTTTCGGCGCGGTAGACGGTATGCATGGCTGCACGCTAGCCCCGCCGCGCGCCGACGGCAAGCCCCGCCGTGCCGGCTCGAGCGGTCGCCGCGCGGCGCCCCCGCGCCCTGTCGTCCCGCCGACGGCGCCGGCATGCCGCGGGGCGACGCGCGACCGGGCCAGGGCACGAGGTCGCAACCGGGTCTGCGCCCACCCGGCGAACTGGCCCGTCCGCCTTCGGTCGCCGACGGGGACAGGGTAAACTTGACGGATTCCATTGCCTTGCGCGAGCCGTTTCCGATGTCGAGCCCGTCCAGCCCCGCCGAGTCCGCCACCGCTGCCGCGACGGCCGACGGCCCGCGCGACTTCATCCGCCAGATCGTCCGCGAGGACCTGGCCACAGGCAAGCACGCTGCGGTCCACACCCGCTTCCCGCCGGAGCCGAACGGCTACCTGCACATCGGCCACGCCAAGGCGATCTGCCTCAGCTTCGGCATCGCCCGCGAGTTCAACGGCTGGTGCAACCTGCGCCTGGACGACACCAACCCCGGCAGGGAGGACCCGGAGTTCGTGCAGGGCATCAAGGACGACGTGCGCTGGCTGGGCTACGAGTGGCACGAGCTGCGGCACGCCTCGGACTACTTCGACGTGTTCTACCGCGCCGCGCTGAAGCTGATCGCGGACGGCCTCGCCTACGTGGATGACCTCAGTGTGGACGAGATGCGCGAATACCGTGGCACGCTCACCGCGCCCGGTCGCAACTCGCCGTACCGCGAGCGCAGCGTGGAGGAGAACCTCGACCTGTTCCGGCGCATGCGCGCGGGCGAATTCGCCGACGGCAGCCGTACGCTGCGCGCGAAGATCGACATGGCCGCGGGCAACATCAACCTGCGCGACCCCGCGCTGTACCGCATCCGCAAGGTGACCCACCAGAACACCGGCGACGCCTGGCCGATCTACCCGATGTACGACTTCGCGCACGCGCTGTCCGATGCGATGGAGGGCATTACGCATTCGCTGTGCACGCTGGAGTTCGAGGACCACCGCCCGCTGTACGACTGGTGCGTGGACAAGGTGGACCTGCCCAACCACCCCGAGCTGTGGCAGTCGGTGGTCGCCGCCGGGTTGGAAGCGAAACCGGCCAAGCCTCGCCAGATCGAATTCTCGCGCCTCAACCTCAGCTACTGCATCACCAGCAAGCGCAAGCTGGCGCAGCTCGTCGCCGAGGGCCACGTGGACGGCTGGGACGACCCGCGCATGAACACCCTGCGGGGCCTGCGCCGGCGCGGCTTCACCGCGGCCGGCATCCGCCTGCTGATCGAGCGCGTGGGTGTCTCCAAGCAGAACAGCGTGATCGACTACGCGATCCTCGAGAACTGCGTGCGCGAGGACCTCGATGCCACGGCGCCGCGCCGCATGGCGGTGCTCGATCCGCTCAAGCTGGTCATCACCAACCTGCCGGAAGGCCACGTGGAGACGCTCGGTTTCGCCAACCACCCCAAGGACGAGGGCTTCGGCTCGCGCGATGTGCCGTTCGCGCGCGAGCTGTGGATCGAACGCGAGGACTTCGCCGAGGTGCCGCCGAAAGGCTTCAAGCGCCTCGTGCCCGGCGGCGAGGTGCGCCTGCGCGGCGTGGGTATCGTGAAGTGCGAGGAGGTGCTGAAGGATGGCGACGGCAACGTTGCCGAACTGCGCTGCACGCTCGACGCCGAGTCCCGCAGCGGGCTGCCCGGCGCCGACCGCAAGGTGAAAGGCACCATCCACTGGGTCGGCGCGCCGCATGCGGTGGCCGCCGAGGTGCGCATCTACGATCGCCTGTTCGACGTGCCCGCGCCGGACGCCGAGGACGACGGCCGGCCGTGGACCGCGCACATCAATCCCGAGGCCAAGCGCGTGGTGCAGGGCTGGGTCGAGCCGGCCGCCGCGCAGGCTGAGCCGGAACAGCGCTTCCAGTTCGAGCGGCTGGGTTACTTCGTGGCCGACCGCGTGGACCATCGCGCCGACGCGCCGGTGTTCAACCGCGTGGTGACGCTGCGCGATACCTGGGCCAGGCAGGGCTGAGCCGCCATGCTCCTGCCGATGCAGGTCCACCTCACGCTGCCGCCCTGGATCGGCGAGATGGTCGACCACAGTCGCCGCTACACCACCGACGAGGACCGCATGGGCCTCGCCATCGCACTCGCCCGGCGCAACATCGAGCACGGGCTGGGCGGGCCGTTCGGTGCTGCGGTGTTCAATGCCGAGGGACGCGTGGTATCGGTGGGCGTGAACCGGGTGATCCCGCAGACCTGCTCCGCGGCGCACGCCGAGATGATGGCGTACATGAGCGCGCAGCAGCGCCTCGCCAGCTACCGCCTCAACGCGAACGGCGGCCGCTATACCCTGGCCAGCAGCGCGCAGCCCTGCTGCCAGTGCTACGGCGCCACCGTGTGGGCCGGCATCGACGAGCTGCTGATCGGTGCGCGCGCCGAGGACGTCGAGGAGCTCACCGAGTTCGACGAAGGCCCGCTTCCCGCCGACTGGGCCGGCGAACTGGAACGCCGCGGCATCGCCGTGCGCCGCGACATCCTGCGCGACCAGGCGTGCGACGTCCTCGCCAGCTATGGCGCCCGCGGCGCATCGTATTGAAACGCCTGCGCGCCGCCCTGCCGCTGATCCTGTTGCTGCTGGCCGGGATCGTGCTGTACGCCTCCGGCTCGCTGGACAGCCTGGGCCCGCGCCACCTGGTCGCCCACCAGCACGAGCTGCGCGCGCATATCGCCCAGCACCCGTGGCTGAGCCGGCTGGCCTATGTCGGCCTGCTCACGCTGGCGATGTCCACCGGCATCCCCGGCACCATCGTGATCATCCTTGCCGGCGGCTTTGCCTTCGGCGTGGTCGACGGCACGCTGTGTTCCTCCGCAGGCCTCACCCTGGGCTCGCTGATCCTGTACCTGGCCAGCCGTTACGCCTTCGGCGCCGGCACGCGCCCGCCACCGCCGCTCGCGGCCCGGCTGCACCAGGGTTTCGAGCGCCACCCGGTGAGCTATGCGCTGTTCCTGCGCTTCGTGCCGGTGATGCCGTTCGGCGCGGTCACCGTGGGGCTGGCGTGGCTGCGCTGCCCGCTATGGCTGTTCCTCGGCGCCAGCTGGCTGGGCGGTACCGTGTCGCTGGTGTTCGAATGCTCGATCGGCGCCGGACTGGGCGAGGTGCTGGGCCATGACGGCGCGCTCGACGCGGGACTGTTCCTGCAGCCTGCGGTGCTGCTGCCGATGGGCGCACTGGCCCTGCTGGCGCTGCTGCCGCTGCTGATCGAACGTTTCGCCCGGCGCCGGCGGCGGGCCACGCCGCCGCACGCACAGGATTGAGCACCCACAGCGTTTGCTAATCGTCCGGCGCGCATGCTTGGCGGACTCGTCGTCCACGCCGCCGGAGCGCGCCATGAAGCCGTTCGCCACGCTGCTGTTCCTCGTCACCGGCAGTGCCGCCACCGCGACCGCCCTGGCCGCAATGCCGCAGTACGCCGTGCTGCAGCGCCATCCGCTGGGTGGCAGCGGCGGCTGGGACTACCTCACCATCGACCCGGCCACGCATCACCTGCTGATCGCCCGCCAGGACCGGGTGATGGTGGTGGACACGCAAGATGGCAAACTGACCGGCGAAATTCCCGGCATGCGGCACATCCATGGCATCGCCCTGGTACCGAGGCTGCGCCACGGCTACGTGAGCGACGGCGCCGCCGACAGCGTCCACGTGATCGACCTGGACAGCCTGAAGAAGCTGCGCGACATCCCGATCGACGGCCAGGGCCCCGACGCCATCGTGTTCGACCCGGCCAGCGGCCACGTGCTGACCATGAACGGCCACAGTGGCAACGCCAGCGTGATCGACCCGGCCAGCGACAAGGCCATCGACGACATCGCCCTGCCCGGTCGCCCCGAGTTCGCGGTCAGCGACGGTCGCGGCCACGTGTACGCCAACATCGAGGACAAGAGCGAACTCGCGCGCATCGACACCCGGACGAACAGGGTCGATGCCGTATGGAAGCTCGCGCCCTGCGAATCGCCCAGCGGCCTGGCCATCGACACGAAATCCCGTCGCCTGTTCTCGGTCTGCGAGAACCGGCTGATGGCGGTCACCGATGCCGACGACGGCCATCGGGTCGCCACCGTGGCGATCGGCAAGGGGCCGGACGCGGCGCGCTTCGATCCCGCCACCGGGATGGTCTACAGCTCCAACCACGACGGCACGCTGACCATCGTGCACGAGGACGATGCCGACCATTACCGCGTGGTGGCGACCGTGCCCACCCAGGTCGGCGCCCGCACCATGGCGCTGGACCGCGCCACCCATCGCATCTGGCTCGTCGCCGCTGCGCCGGCGCCGCGCGGCGCCCCGGTGAGGGATTTCACCGCGCTGGTGGTCGGCCTGCACCGCGGGCCGTGAATTTCCAGCCTCCCGGCCCGGCCGCGATGGCCGGTCGCGGATCGGCCGCGGCGAACAACGGTTCGTGGGGCAGGCACGGAGAGGCTCCGGTGGAAAACCCCGCAGGACGCGGAATCCCTCACCGGCGCCCAAGCCGGCGCACAAACAAAAGGAGCGCCCGCGGGCGCTCCTGAAATCCTGGTGGGCCGTGACGGATTCGAACCGTCGACCAATAGATTAAAAGTCTACTGCTCTACCGACTGAGCTAACGGCCCGCGGTCAGGACAAGCGCACGATTTTATGGGGTGGCCGCGGCAGGCACAAGCAAAGGCGCCTCAGGCGTAGCGCGTGGGATCGGGCAAACCCGCGTCGCGGAAACCCTGTGCCCGCAGGCGGCAGGCATCGCAATGGCTGCAGGCGCGCCCCTCGGCGTCGGCCTGGTAGCAGCTCACGGTAGCCGCGAAATCCACGCCGAGCCGGGCGCCCTCGCGCGCGATGTCGGCCTTGCTCATGCGCATCAGCGGTGCATGGATGCGGATGCCCGCGCCTTCCACGCCCGCCTTGGTGGCCACGTTGGCAAGCCTTTCGAAGGCCTCGATGAAGGCGGGCCGGCAGTCGGGGTAACCCGAGTAATCCACCGCGTTGACGCCGCACCAGATGTCGTTGGAACCAAGCACCTCGGCCCAGCCCAGCGCGATCGACAGCATGATGGTGTTGCGCGCCGGTACGTAGGTCACCGGGATGTGGCCGTCGCCGTCGTGCGCGTCGTCGTCCAGCGGCACGGCGATGTCGGCGGTGAGCGCGGAGCCGCCGATGCTGCGCAGGTCGACATGCACGGTCTTGTGCTCGACTGCGCCGAGCATTTTCGACACGCGCCCGGCAGCTTCCAGCTCGGAGCTGTGGCGCTGGCCATAGGCGACGCTCAGGGCGTGCACCCGGTAGCCCTGCTCGCGGGCGATGGCGACCGTGACCGCCGAATCCATGCCGCCGGAGACGAGCACGACGGCCTTGCGGGGGGACGTTTCAGACATGGCATTCATCCAGTGAAGGGCGGCCGGTCACCGGCCGGGAAAGCGCATGCGGCGACACAGGCCGCAGCGCGGATTCTGTCGAAGGGCGCAACCATCGAGGACTGCCGTCTGGCCGTGGCGTTCCGGGACGGAGACGCCGGTGCGCAATGCAGGCATGGATGGCCGCCTTCGCGCTGCCGCGTCCAGGCACCAACGCGCCCGTTGCCTCACCTGCCGGGCTCGTCGTTCCACAGCAGCTTGTGCAGCTGCAGCTGGAAGCGCACGGGCAGCTTGTCGGCAATGATCCATTCGGCCAGTTCGCGCGGCGCGACCTTGCCCCACACGGGCGAGAACAGCACCATGCAGCGCCGGTCCAGCGCATGCCGGGCCGCGATCTCGCTTGCCCACTCGTAGTCGGCGCGGCTGGCGAGCACGATCTTCACCTGGTCGTGCGGCAGCAGGTGGTCGAGGTTCGACCACAGGTTGCGCGCGCTTTCACCGGAATCCGGCGCCTTCAGGTCCATCACCTTGCGCACGCGCGGATCGACGCCCGACACGTCCAGCGCACCGGAGGTTTCCAGCGAGACCTCGTAACCGGCGTCGCACAGGCGCTGCAGCAGCACCAGGCAGCGCTTCTGCGCCAGCGGCTCGCCGCCGGTGACGCAGACGTGGCGCGCGCCATGGCCGGCCACCTCGGCGAGGACGTCGTCGATGGCGCGCCATTCGCCGCCGTGGAACGAGTAGGTGGTGTCGCACCACACGCAGCGCAGCGGGCAGCCGGTGAGGCGCACGAACACCGTGGGCCAGCCGATCGCGTCGGCCTCGCCCTGGATCGAATGGAAGATCTCGGTGATGCGCAGCCGCTCGGCGGCGACCGGGGGCGCGGCGGAAGCCGCGCTGGTGCTGGCATCGCTCACGGCCACGCCCTCAGCCGGCCGAGGTCTGGATGCGGCGCAGCCGCTCCTTCGCCAGGCTGGCGGCCTTGGAGCCGGGATACTTGCGGATCACCGCATCGAGCGTGGCCTTGGCGGCCGGCACCTGCTTCAGCTCGTACTGGCAGTAGCCCACCTTGAGCAGCGCATCGGGGGCCTTCTCGCTCTGCGGGAACTGGTTCAGCAGGCGCTGGAACGCCTCCAGCGCCACCTTGTAGTTGGTGGTGACGTAATACGACTCGCCCAGCCAGTAGAAGGCGTTCGAGGCGAGCGGATGATCGGGATACTGCTCGATGAACTTGCGGAAGTCGCGCGACGCGCCGACGTAGTCGCCGCCGCGCAGGGTCTTGAAGGCGGCATCGTAGGCCGCCTGCGCCGCAGCGTTGTCCGCGGCCGGGGGCGTCTTTCCGCCCTTCACGACAGGCGCCTTGGCGGCCGGTGCCGCATCATTGCCCGCGGCGGCGGTCGCGCCTGCGGCGGCTCCCGCGGCTCCCGCGGCGGTCGGCGCGCTGTCGGCGGAAGCCGGCGCTGCGCCCTTGCCGGCGGCCTCGAGGCGTCCCACGCGGGAGTCGAGGTCGACGTACTGGTCCTTGCTCTTGTCCTGGAACTGCTGCAGCTGGTGCTGCAGTTCCTCGATCTGGCCCTGCATGTCGCGCAGCTGCGACTGCATCTGCTGCAGCTGGTTGACCATGGCGGCGCTGCTCTGGTCCTTGTTCTGCGCGCGCTGCTCGAGCAGCGAAACGCGGTCGGCAAGGCTCAGGCGCGAATCCTGCGCGAACACCGGCAGCACGAAAAGCATGGCGGACGCGATAGCGCCCGCCATGCCGATCCTGGCTGCTGGTCTGCTGGCCAGAGGCTTCATCGCTTACTCGGCCGTGTAGACGATCTCGACGCGACGGTTCTTGCTCCAGCAATCCTCGTTGTGCTCGCGGCACACCGGCTTCTCCTTGCCGTAGGAGATCACGCTGATCTGGCTGGCGGAACCGCCGTTGGCCTGCAGCGCGCTGGACACGGCGTTCGCACGACGCTCGCCCAGGCCCAGGTTGTATTCCTTCGAGCCGCGCTCGTCGGTGTTGCCTTCCAGGCGCATCTGGGCCATCGGGCGATCCTGCAGGTACTTGGCGTGGCAAGCCATGATCTGCTGGAACTCCGGCTTGATCTCGGACTTGTCGAAGTCGAAGTACACGACGCGCTGGCGCAGGCAGGCATCGGTGTTGAGGTCGGCCGGCGTGTACTTGCCGCTGGTCTCGGCCGGCTGGGTCTGGGCGACAGGCTCGCTGGCGGGAGCCTGCGGCTTGACTTCCTGCTTCTTGGAACAGGCGGCCGCGCCAACGCAAAGCAGGGCGACCAGGGCGACGCGAACGGTCTTATTCATGGTGACGTTCCTTCAAACGTGTTGAGTTCCGGCATACAGTGACGGACTGGTTACGGGACGAAATCGCCGGTGGGCCGGCTGTTATTTATTCTGGTGTTGCAAGATCAACGGCGTGTGATGCGCGCCTTCAATGGCTGACCCTGGCGCGCGAAGGCGTTGCGGCCGGCAAAACATGCCGGGCGCAACCCTCGCGGGCCGTCCCCGGCATCGACCGCCGCGGGTGAATGCGGCGGCGCGAAAACCTACTGCTGTCGATAGGGCCCCCAAGCAGGATCGCTCACGCTGCCGTTGGCAAGCGCAAGGCGCTGGCGCACCATGCCGTCGGCCGAGGTGGCGTACAGCACACCGCGCGGACCTTCGGTGGCTCCGTATAACAGCATGCTGGCGTTCGGGGCCCAGCTGGGACCGAAATCCAGCGGCCCCGGCGACAGGAAATGCACCTGACCGCCCAAGCCAAGATCCATCACCGCGATACGATACACGTTCCCGTTGCCCTGCACCATGGCAAGTTCCTTGCCGTCGTAGCTGATGCTGCAGTTGGAGTTGTACGTACCCTGGAAGCTGATGCGCTGGCCCGTACCGCCGCTGGCCGGGATCTGGTAGATCTGCGGCCGGCCGGAGCGGTCGGAGGTGAAGTAGATGCTCTGGCCGTCCGGCGCCCACACCGGCTCGGTGTCGATCGCCAGGTTGTGGGTCAGCCGGGTCTCCTGGTGGGTGGCCAGGTCGAGCACGAACAGCTCGAGGTTGCCCACGTAGGAGAGCGCCACCGCCAGCTTCTTGCCGTCGGGCGACCATGCCGGTGCGCCGTTGATGCCCTTGGCGTGCGACTCCACCAGCTGGCGGGCGCCGGTGGTGAGGTCCTGCACGTAGATCTGCGAGTTGCCGCTCTCGAACGACACGTAGGCGATCTTCTTGCCGTCCGGCGACCACGCCGGCGACATCAGCGATTCGTGCGAACGCGCCACCACCTGCGGGTTGTAGCCGTCCGAATCGGCCACCACCAGCGAGTACGTCGTGTTGTTGCCCAGGCCGACCTGGGTGATGTAGGCGATGCGGGTCCAGAACGCGCCACGCACGCCGGTGATCTTCTGGTAGATCGCGTCGGCGATCTGGTGCGCCACGCCGCGCAGGTCGCCCGCCGGCGCGGTGTAGTACGCCGCCAGCAGGTTCTGCTGCTTGTTCACGTCCCACAGCTCGTAGCTGACCTTCACCATCCCGCCGCCGGCGTCGCTGATGCTGCCCACCGTGATGAAGTCCTGCTTGAGCAGGCGCCAGGTGGCGAACTTGATGTCCGCACCCTTGGACGGAAACTCCACGATGTCGCTCTTGGCCAGCGCACGGAACTTGCCGCAACGGTTGAGATCGTTGCGGATCACGTCGGCCACGTCGGTGGGCAGCGGCGCCACGCCGGGCTGCGCGAACGGCACCACCGCGATCGGGGTCGCGGTCTTCACGCCGCCGACGATCTGGATGTTGAGCCCGGAGGTCTGGGCTGCCGCCGGGCCGGCGAACAGCGCCGCCGCGAGCAGCAGGACAAGGGCGTGGAGCAGGTTCGGTTTGCGCATCGGGCTCATCATTGCGGCGTGAAGGTGAAGGTCAGGTTGCGCTGGAACACACTCTCGAAACCCTTGTAAGGCAGGGTCTTGGTGCGCAGGATCGCATTCTCCACCGAACGCCGGCCTGCCTCGTCGTACGGGCAGCTGGAATCGACCGTGGCGCTCATCACGTCACCGCCGGGCAGCTGCACGATATGCACCTTGCACGGAGCATTCGGCATGTTATCCGGCCTTAACCAATTCGGCGTGACCGCATTCTGAATGGCCGCCGCGTACTCGTCGGCGAGGTTGCTGTTCTGGGCATTGTTGCCGGTCTGCCGCTGCGCGGCGTTGGGCAGGTCGGCCTGGCCGTTCTCCTGGGCGTTCTTGAGGTCGGCCAGCTGCTGCCTGGCCTGTTTCGCCTTGCTGTCCGCCTTCTTGGTCTGCGCCGAGGCGGCGTCCATCTTGGCGAACAGCTCGTCGATCTTCTTCAGCTCTTCCTGCTTTTTCTTCTGCGCGGCCTGCGCGTCCAGCTCGGCCTGGCGCTGGCGCTGCTTCTCCTCCTGCACCTTCTTTTCCTCGGCCTGCTGCAGGCCCTGCTCCACCACGCGCTCCTGGTCCTTGAGGTCAGGGTGCTGCGGCGGGGGCGGCAGCGGGGCGACCTTGGGCTTGATCTCGGGCGGCGGCGGGGGCGGCGGTACCGCCGGCGGGGGCGGCACGGTGTCCGGGACCGGCTTCGCCTTCGTCGCCTTGGGCGGCGGGCTGCCGGTGGGGCCGATCAGGGTGGCCTCGATCACCGGCCCCTTGAGCTGCAGCGGGCGGGAGCAGGTGATCGGGTTCATCCACGCCGGCAGGTGCAGCGCGTTGAAGAACGCCTCGTAGCTCGCGCACGGCAGCACCGCGAGGAACAGGAACGCCACGATGCCCAGGTGCAGCAGGGCGGACAGCACCACTGCCCGCGGGGTCGCCTTACGGTCGTCCATGGGACCCCTGACCCTGGCCGGAACCGTCGCCTGGCGTACTCATCAGGCCCACCTTGTCCACGCCCGCCTGCTGCAGATCCGCCAGCACCTTGTACACGCCGCCGTAGTTGCCGGCGGTGTCGCCGGCCACCAGCACGCTGAGCTGCGGATTGGCGTCCCTGAAGGCCTTGACCTTGGCCTGGAGATCGGCCTCGTCAACCGGCTGCGGCTTGCCGTTGCCGATGACGAGGGCCAGCGTGCCGTCCTTCGCCACCTGCACGACCAGTGAGTCCTTCTTGCCCTGCAGCGCCTTGGCGTTGGCCTGCGGCAGGTTCACGTCGACGTTGGAGTTCAGCATGGGGGTGGTGACCATGAAGATGATCAGCAGCACCAGCATCACGTCGATGTAGGGCACGACGTTGATCTCGGACTTCAGCTTGTAGCGCCGGTGGCGCTTCGCGTTGCGCATGGCAGGGCTCCGCTCAGGCCGCGTCGTCGGACTGAATCTGCCGCTGCAGCACGGAGGAGAACTCCTCCTGGAACACGTCGTAGCGCGAGGCGATGCGCTCCACCTTGGTGGCGTAGCGGTTGTAGGCCCACTGCGCCGGGATCGCCGCGAACAGGCCCATCGCGGTGGCGATCAGCGCCTCGGAGATGTGCGGCGCGACCACGGCGATGGTGACGTCCTTCATGTCGCCCAGGCCCTGGAACGCGCCCATGATGCCCCACACCGTGCCGAACAGGCCCACGTAGGGGCTGATCGAGCCGACGTTGGCGAGGAATTCCAGGTTGCGCTCCAGCGCGCCGATCTCGCGGGTGCCGGCCACCTGCATCGCGCGCTCGGAGCCCTCGATCGCGCTGCGCGGATCGTGCGTCTTGCGCTGGCGCTGGCGGGCGAACTCGCGGAAACCCGATTCGAAGATGTTCTCCATGCCGTCGCTGGCGCCGCGGTGGCTCACCTCGCGGAACAGCTGGGCAAGGTCGCCGCCGGACCAGAAGCGTTCCTCGAAGCTCTCCGCGTTTTCCAGCGCCGCCTTGGTCTGGCCGTACTTGCGGATGATGATCACCCAGGACATGAAGGAGAACACGAGCAGGATCAGCAGCACGCCCTTCACCGGCAGGCTGGAATTGGCGATCAGCTCGAAAACATTGAGTCCGCCGTTCATGGGCTTGGGGTACTCCGCACGGTGCAGGTAAGTCAGGGGGATGGTTCGGGGATCAGATCCGCGGGTATCGCCACGGCACGCATGCGCCGGGTGTCCACGCAGGCCACGCGCACCTCGGCGCGGACCAGGCAGGCACCATCGGCGCGGGCTATCGTCTGGCCGAACAGGATACTGGCAGCGCGGCGCTCCTTGACGGCCACCGTCACCGCCAGTTCATCGTCCAGCAGGGCAGCGCGCAGGAAGTCCAGGCGCATCTCGCGCACCAGGAAGGCCAGCCCGGTGGCCTCCTTGAACGCCATCTGGCCGATGCCCAGCGTGCGCAGCCACTCGGTGCGTGCCCGCTCCAGGAAGCGCAGGTAGCTGGCGTGGTAGACCACGCCGCCGGCATCGGTGTCCTCCCAGTACACCCGCACCGGCCAGCAGAAGGGCGCGGGTTCAGCCATCGGGGGTATCCCCGGCGAACAGGTCGGCCGCCTGCGGCTGGCGCGGCGGCGGATTCAGGCCCAGGTGGCGCCAGGCCCGCGCGCTGGCCATACGGCCGCGCGCGGTGCGCACCAGGAAGCCCTGCTGGATCAGGTAGGGCTCGACCACGTCTTCCAGCGTGCCGCGGTCCTCGCTGAGCGCGGCTGCCAGCGACTCCACGCCCACCGGGCCGCCGTCGAAGCTCCCGATGATGGTGCCGAGCAGGCGGCGGTCCAGTTCGTCGAGGCCGTCCGGGTCGATCTTCAGCATGTCCAGCGCCGCCTGCGCCGCGGCCAGGGTGATCTGCCCGCCCGCGCGCACCTCGGCGTAGTCGCGCACGCGGCGCAGCAGGCGGTTCGCGATGCGCGGCGTGCCGCGCGAACGGCGGGCGACCTCCTGGGCGCCGTCCAGCGCGCAGGCGATGTCGAGGATCTTCGCCGCGCGGCGCACGATCGCGGTGAGCTCGTCCACCGTGTAGAACTCCAGCCGCTGCACGATGCCGAAGCGGTCGCGCAGCGGCGCCGTGAGCATGCCGGCCCGGGTGGTGGCGCCGATCAGGGTGAACGGCGGCAGGTCCAGCTTGATCGAGCGTGCGGCCGGCCCCTCGCCGATCATGATGTCGATCTGGAAGTCCTCCATCGCCGGGTAGAGCACCTCCTCCACCGCGGGCGACAGCCGGTGGATCTCGTCCACGAACAGCACGTCGTTGGGTTGCAGGTTGGTCAGCAGCGCGGCGAGGTCGCCGGCGCGCTCCAGCACCGGACCGGAGGTGGAGCGCAGGTTCACGCCCAGCTCGTTGGCGATCACGTGACTGAGCGTGGTCTTGCCCAGTCCGGGCGGGCCGAACACCAGCACGTGGTCCAGCGCGCCTCCCCTTTTCCGTGCAGCCTCGATGTAGATCTCCAGCTGCTCGCGCACCGCCTGCTGGCCGAGGTACTCGGCGAAACGACGCGGGCGGATCGTCGCCTCCAGCGCCTCGTCGTCGAGCTGGGAGACGGGGGTCACGATGCGGGGTTCGGTCATGGCGCCATTATGGCGGCACTAGCTCCGGAAAGGAGCAAAAAGCAAGAGCAAGAGCGCCGTGTCTGTGAGCCAAAGGCGGGCTCTCCTGCCCGTCTTTGGCTCGCCCGGCCGGGCCATGCCCGACCAGGCTCCGCAAGCCGATCGCACAGCGATCGACCTGCGTGCGGCCCATCCATGGGCCGCGCGCAGGTGGAAATCTGATCCGCCCGCGGATCAGATCTCCACCTGCGCACCCAGTTCGATCAGGCGATTGCCCGGGATCTGGAAGTACGCCGTGGCCGGCAGCGCGTTGCGCGCCATGAAGGCGAACAGCTTGTCGCGCCACAGCGCCATGCCGGGGCGGCGCTTGTCCGCCACGATGGTTTCGCGCGAGAGAAAGAAGGTGGTGTCCATCATGTCGAACGGCAGGCCCGCGCGGGCGCATTGCGACAGGGCCAGCGGCACGTTCGGATCCTCGGCGAAGCCGAAGCGCAGCTCGATGCCATGGAACTCGTCGCCCAGCGCACTGATGTGGATGCGCTCCTCGGCGTCGGCCACCGGCGACTCCAGCATCTCCACGGTGAGCAGCACATTGCGCTCGTGCAGCACCTTGTTGTGCTTGAGGTTGTGCAGCAGCGCGTGCGGCACGGCCTGCTGGTTCGCGGTGAGGAACACCGCCGTGCCCGGCACGCGCAACGGCGGATGCTCGCGCATCGCGGCGATGAACGGCGCCAGCGCCAGGCCGCCCTGCTTGATCTCGCGCACCACCAGCTCGCGGCCGCGACGCCAGGTGGTCATCCAGGTGAAGATCGCCACGCCCAGCACCAGCGGGAACCAGCCGCCGTACTCGATCTTGATCACGTTCGCGCTGAAGAACGACAGGTCGATCGTCAGGAACAGCACGCCCGCCGCGATCACCGCCGGCAGCTTCCAGCGCCACTGCCGGCGCGCCACGATCAGCGCCAGCACCGTGGTGATGCTCATGGTGCCGGTCACCGCGATGCCGTAGGCCGCGCTCAGGCGCTCGGAACTGCCGAAGCCCAGCACCGCCAGCAGCACCATCACCAGCAGGAAACCGTTGACCCAGGGCACGAAGATCTGCCCGGACAGCTCCCGCGAAGTGTGCACGATCGGCATGCGCATCGAATAACCCAGCGACATCGCCTCGCGGGTCATCGAGAACGCGCCCGAGATCACCGCCTGCGAGGCGATCACCGCGGCCGCGGTGGCCAGCGCGATCATCGGATACAGCAGCAGCGGCGGAGCCAGCTTGAAGAACGGGTTGTCGATCGCCTCCGGACGCATCAGCAGCAGCGCCCCCTGGCCGAAATAGTTCAGCAACAGCGCCGGCAGCACGAAACCGAACCAGGCCACCCGTATCGGCTTCTTGCCGAAATGCCCCATGTCGGCGTAAAGCGCCTCGGTGCCGGTCACCGCCAGCACCACGCCGCCCAGCGCAATGAACGCCTGCAGCCCATGGCTGAAGAAAAACCTCACCCCGTACCACGGGTTGACCGCCAGCAGCACCTGGGGATGGCGCGCGATCATGCTCACGCCCAGCAGAGCGATCACCACGAACCAGATCGTCATCACCGGGCCGAACAGCTTGCCCACCCGGTCGGTGCCGTGCCGCTGCAGCAGGAACAGCACGAACAGCACCACCACGGTGATCGGCACCACCCATTCCTTCAACTCGGGCGCGGCCACCTTCATGCCCTCCACCGCGCCAAGCACCGAGATCGCCGGCGTGATCACGCCGTCGCCGTAGAACAGCGCCGCGCCGAAGATGCCGAGCGTCACCAGCACCCAGCGCAGCGTCGGCTGCTCCCGCGCGCAGCGCTGCGCCAGCGCCATCAGCGCCATGATGCCGCCCTCGCCCTTGTTGTCGGCGCGCATGATGAACACCACGTACTTCAGCGACACCACCAGGATCTGCGCCCAGAAGATCAGCGACAGCACGCCGTAGATGCTGGCCGGCGTGGGATGCATGCCGTCGTGGCTGAGCGTGGTCTGCAGCGTGTACAACGGGCTGGTACCGATGTCGCCGTAGACCACGCCGACGGCACCCAGGGTCAGTACGGCAAGGCGCCGCTTGGTCTCGGCGGCATCGCCGCTCACGACGGTATGGCTCACTTCGCTCAACTCCCCAGCGCGGCGCGCAGCGCCTTGCGGATGATGGCCTCGGCGCTGTCGCCGTCGGCGGCGACCTTCTGCACGAGACGGGCGACTTCGGCCGGCTTGTAGCCCAGCTGCTGCAACGCCACCGTGGCCTCGCCCGATGCGTCCAGCGGCACGCCGGCCGGCGCGGCGCCGGGCAGGCCCGCCGCCATGCCGTCCACGCGGTCGCGCAGCTCCACCACGATGCGCTCGGCGGTCTTCTTGCCGATGCCCGGGATCTTGGTCAGCGCCGCCACGTCGCCGGCCTGCACCAGCCGCGCGAAGTCGTTCGTCGACACGCCGGACAGCACCGCCAGCGCGATCTTCGCGCCGATGCCCGAGACCTTCTGCAGGTTGCGGAACAGCGCGCGCTCGGCCTCCTGCAGGAAGCCGTACAGCGCCACGCTGTCTTCCTTCTGCGCGTAATGGGTGAGCAGGACCACTTCCTTGCCCAGCCCCGGCAGGTCGTAGATGGTGGACATCGGCGCCTCCAGCTCGTAGCCGACGCCGCCCACTTCCACCAGCAGCCACGGCGGCTGCTTGGACACCAGGATGCCGCGCAGACGGCCGATCATCGCCGCCTCCACGCCGCGCGCGGGATGCCCACGCGCGCGAGACTGGCACGGGTGTGCGCATGCGCCACCGCGATCGCCAGTGCGTCGGCGGCATCGGCCTGCAAGGGGCCCTTCAGGCCGAGCAGCACGCCGACCATGTGCTGCACCTGGGTCTTGTCGCCGCGGCCGCTGCCGACCACCGCCTGCTTCACTTCCGTCGCTGCGTATTCGTGCACCGCGATTCCCCGGCTCACCACCGCGCAGATCGCTGCGCCCCTCGCCTGCCCCAGCTTCAATGCCGAGTCGGCGTTGCGCGCCATGAATACGCGCTCGATCCCGCACTCGTCCGGGCGATGGGCGGCGATGATGTCATTCAACTCGTCAAAAATGCGTTTCAGGCGCAGCGGAAAGCTGGCCTCGCCGGCCACCGCCAGCGCGCCGTGGAACACGTGCGTCAGCTTGCCGGCGGCATCGACGTCGATGATGCCCACGCCGGTACGCTGGCTGCCCGGGTCGATGCCGAGGATGCGCGTCATGGCGGAATCGGTTCGCGCTGCCGACGCGATGGCGGCTCAGCCGCCGCCGCTTTCGGCCGGCAGCAGGGCGTTGTGGTAGACCTCGCTCACGTCGTCCAGTGCGTCGAGCTTGTCCAGCAGCGTGGTGAGCGCCTCCAGCGCCTCGCCGCTCACCGCCACGCGGTTGTTCGGGCGCATGCCCACGCCGGCGTGCTCGGCGCTCAGGCCGGCCGCGATCAGCGCCTGCTGCACCGCCTCGAAGTTCTCCGGCGCGCACAGCACGGTGCTCTCGCCGCCCTCGTTGACCACGTCGTCGGCGCCGGCTTCCAGCGCCGCCTCCAGCACCTTCTCTTCCTGCGCCGCGTCGCCGCCGGTGGCGAACGCCAACTCGCCGCAGCGGGTGAACTGGAACGCCACCGAGCCCGAGGTGCCGAGGTTGCCGCCGTGCTTGGTCAACGCGTGGCGCACGTCGGCCACGGTGCGCACCGGATTGTCGGTGAAGCAGTCGATGATCAGCGCGATGCCGCCGGGGCCGTAGCCTTCGTAGCGCATTTCCTCGCCCGCGCCATCGGCGCCGGAGCCGCGCTTGATCGCGCGCTCGATGGTGTCCTTGGTCATGTTGGCGGCCAGCGCCTTGTCCACCGCCGCGCGCAGGCGCGGGTTGCTGGCGGGATCGGCCACGCCGGCGCGGGTGGCGACGGTGATCTCGCGGATCAGCTTGGTGAACACCTTGGCGCGCTTGGCGTCCTCGGCGTTCTTGCGACCTTCGATGGACGGACCTCTACCCATGGCGATACCCGGACTTGCTCGAAAAGGACAAGCGGACGATTTTACCGCAAGTCGGGCGAGACGCCGCCAGTGCCGGCGTCAGTTCGCCGCAGCGCCGAACCGCCCCTGCCGCAGGAACGTGTCCACCAGCTGCGCCACTTCCTGCGAGAACAGCAGGCCGATGTGGTTGGCCTCGACCACGCGGTGGTCGCTCACGCCGGGCAGGCGCGTCTCCTCCACCGCCACGGTGCCGTCGTGCTCGCCGGCCAGGTGGCCCAGCATTGCGCCCAGACCCAGCGGCAGCCGGCCGGCGATCACGCCGACTTCGCGCGGTCCGTCCCAGCGCTCGAAGCCCTGCTCAAGCAAGTCGCGATTGTGCCCCAGCAGTACCTCGCCGCCGCGCCCCCACGCCGCGAAGGCACGCGCCGCCGCACTGCCCTTGAGCGGCGAACCAAGGCAGACCACGCGCCCCGGCGGCAACGCCGGCGCATCGAGGCAGGCGCGCAGCGCCAGCAGGCCACCCAGGCTGTGCCCCACCAGGTGCACCGCGTCGGGCGCGCATTCGGCCATGCGTGCCTGCAGCCGCGCGAGGATGCGCTGCTGCGACGAGGCCACGCTCAGGTAGTCGAAGCGATGCACCCGGTAGCCGTCCGCGATCAGGCGACGGTGCAGCAGACCCAGCGCAAAGCCGCGCATCCACAGGCCGTGCAGCAGGATCACGTGTTCGGTCATGGGTTTCCCGGTTTGCTCCCGCTCCCCTTTTGGGAAGCGGGTTGGGGTGAGGGGCCAATCCTGCGCCGACGCAAGAACCGCCCCTCATCCGGCCCTTCGGCCAGCTTCTTTCTCCCCGGCAGGGAGAAGGAAACTAAGGTCAGCCTTCCGTGGCCGTCACCGCCACATGCAGCTCCTTGAGCTGCACATCGCTCACCACCGACGGCGCGTCGGTCATCAGGTCCTGCGCGCTGGTGGTCTTGGGAAAGGCGATCACGTCGCGGATCGACTCGGTGCCCGCCATCAGCGCGGCGATGCGATCGATGCCGAAGGCCAAGCCGCCATGCGGCGGCGCGCCGAACTTCAGCGCCTTCAGCAGGAAGCCGAACTTGGCCTCGGCCTCCTCCGCGCCGATGCCGAGCAGCTCGAACACCGCGCTCTGCATGTCGGGGCGATGGATGCGGATCGAGCCGCCGCCGATCTCGTTGCCGTTCAGCACCATGTCGTAGCCGCGGCTTACCGCGATCGCCGCGTTGGCCTTCAGGTCGGCGATGTCGTCGACCTTCGGCGCGGTGAACGGATGATGCAGCGCGACGTAGCGCCGCTCCTCCTCGTCGTACTCGAACATCGGGAAGTCGGTGACCCACAGCGGCTTCCAGGCGTTCTCGACCAGACCCCGGTCCTTGCCGACCTTCAGCCGCAGCGCGCCCATGAAGTCGGAGACGGTCTTCCACTTGCCGGCGCCGACGAACACGATGTCGCCGCTCTGCGCGCCGGTGGCGGCCAGCACCGCGCCCAGGGCCGCGTCGTCGAGGAACTTGGCCACCGGCGAGCTGATGCCCTCGCGGCCCTTGGCACGGTCCTCGACCTTGATCCAGGCCAGGCCCTTCGCGCCGTACTTGGCCACGTACTCGGTCAGCCCGTCGATGTCCTTGCGCGAGAGCGCCGCGGCGCCCGGCACGCGCAATGCGGCCACGCGGCCGGCCGGATCGTTGGCCGGTTCGGCGAACACCTTGAACTCCACGCCCTTGAGCGCGTCGGCCACATCCACCAGCTCCAGCGCGATGCGCAGGTCGGGCTTGTCCGAACCGTAGCGGCGCATGGCCTCGGCCCAGGTCATGCGGGGGAAGGTGGTGTCCAGCTCGACTTCCACCACTTCCTTGAACACGTGGCGGATCATCGCCTCGACGAAGTCCTGCACGTCCTTCTCTTCGACGAACGCGAACTCGAGGTCGAGCTGGGTGAACTCCGGCTGGCGGTCGGCGCGCAGGTCCTCGTCGCGGAAGCAGCGGGCGATCTGGTAGTAGCGGTCGAAGCCGGCCATCATCAGGATCTGCTTGAACAGCTGCGGCGACTGCGGCAGCGCGTAGAACTGGCCCGGGTGCACGCGGCTGGGCACCAGGTAGTCGCGCGCGCCCTCGGGCGTGGCCTTGGTCAGGATCGGCGTCTCGATGTCCTGGAAGCCGCGCGCGTCGAGGTAGCGACGCAGCGCCTGCACCAGAGCGATGCGCCGGCGCATCATCGCCTGCATCTCGGGGCGGCGCAGGTCGAGGTAGCGGTAGGTCATCCGCAGGTCCTCGTTGGGGTTTTCGTGCAGCGCGAAGGGCAGGTCCTTCGCCGCGTTGAGCACCTCCACCCGGTCCGCCAGCACCTCCACCGCGCCGGTGCGCAGCTTGTCGTTCGCCGACAGGCGCTTGCGCAGCGTGCCAGTGACACGCACGCAGTACTCGTAACCCAGCTCGCCGGCCACGGCGAACGCGTCGGCGTTCTCGCGCTCCACCACCACCTGCGCCAGGCCCTCGTGGTCACGCAGGTCGATGAAGGCCACGTGGGCCTGCAGGCGGATCTTGTTGACCCAGCCGCACAGGGTGACGGTCTGGCCGGCCAGCGACTCATCGATGAGGCCGCAGTAATGCGTGCGCATGCGCTTGGAACTCCGGGCCGCAGCCCCTGGGGAACGGAAGGAAAGACGCGGGATTTTAGCAGGGTGCGGGGGAAGTGCCTTCCTGCACGCCAAGCAGGCCGTCGGGCCGGAGGGCTGCTGGCGGCCTACCAGCGCGGCCGGTAGCCGCGGGCCTCGCGGAACTGGCCGCGGCAACCGCCCTTCACCCACACGCTGTAGGGGTCGCTGCCCCAGGTGCGCCCCTCGATGCAGGCGGAGTCGGACATCTGCCGCGCCAGCACCGAGTGGCGCCATGGCATCTGGCAACGCGCGCCCCGATCGTCGTTGCTGGCGCAGTAGACCTCGCGCGCGCCGCGGTCGTCGTCGCGGTAATCATCGCGATCGCCGTCATGGTCGCGGCGGCCATACCAGCCATAGGCATGCGCATTGCCGAAGTTGCCGCGGCAGCCGTCCTTGATCCACACGCTGTAAGGGTCGCTGCCCCAGGTGCGGCCCTCGATGCAGGCGGCCCTGGACATCTGCTGCACGAGCACCGAATGGCGCCACGGCATCTGGCAGCGCGTGCCGCGGCTGTCGTTGCTCGCGCAGTAGACCTGCGGGTCCTGGCCACGGTCGCCGTAACGCTGGGCTTGCGCGCTGTCCGCGGCGAAACCCGCGGCGAGCGGCAGCACGCCGAAAGCCAGCACGATCCTGAGCACGCTGTGCATGAGAGCCTTTCCCGACGGTGACGGTGACGCCACGGTAGCCGACCCGCCCGCGGGCAGGAATCGCCGGATCATCACCGCGGCATGCGGCGATTCAGCTTGCGCCGTCGGTCGCCCGAACCGGGGGAGCCGGCGCCGCGGCGGGGGCCGGAGCGGGCGCGGGCGCCGGGGCGGCACCGCCATCGCCGGCGAGGTTGCGTTTCCTGTCGCCGTCCTTCTTGAAGTCGGTCTCGTACCAGCCGCCACCGGCCAGCCGGAACGAGGGGGCGCTCACGCGCCGGCGCACCCTGGGCGCGCCGCACTCGGGGCAGTCGACGGGATCGGCATCGGACAGTTTCTGCAGGCGGTCGAAGCGGTGGCCGCACTGGCTGCATTCGAATTCGTAGATGGGCATGGGCACTCCGTGGCCGCCGGATTGTCGCGCCCGGAACCGGGGCGGCGGTGCGGCAGCGCCCCATTATTCGGGTCGCGCCCCGGCTTTTCAATGCGCCACATGGCGCATGGACAGGGGTACGCGAATCGCGGCAGGCTGGGCATCAGGGCGGCTGCGCGCCACCGGCACGCCACGCCCCGACACGCGAGAGCTTTTCCATTTGGACGTCTATACGGCTATTGACGAGCAGTCACCGCGGCACTAGCCTGCGATTGTTGCGACGCACCAACCATTTGCCCGGGGAGACACCATGAACAAGCCGCACCGCACCCTGCTTCCCTCCGCGCTGGCCGCCGCCGTGCTGCTGGCGCTCGCCGGCACCGCCGCCGCCCAGGACAACACCAGCGGCAACGCCTCCACCACGCCAGCCAAGGCCAAGCAGCTGCAGACGGTGATCGTCACCGGCACCCGTTCCAGCGACCGCACCGTCAGCAGTTCGCTGACCCCGATCGACGTCGTCTCCGCCCAGGTGCTGCAGCAGACCGGCACCACGGACCTGCCCACCGCACTCGCGCGCATCATCCCCTCGCTGAACTTCCCGCGTCCCGCCGCGGCCGACACCGCCGACACCCAGCGTCCGGCGCAGCTGCGCGGCCTGTCGCCCGACCAGGTGCTGGTGCTGGTGAACGGCAAGCGCTGGCATCCCGGCGCGATCCTGCTCAACAACGGCGTGATCGGCCGCGGCTCGCAGCCGGTGGACCTCAACACCATCCCGCTCAGCGCGATCGACCACATCGAGGTGCTGCGCGACGGCGCCTCGGCGCAATACGGCTCCGACGCGATCGCCGGCGTGATCAACGTGATCCTGAAGAAGGGCGCCAAGGGCGGCGACGTGGAAGCGAGCGGTGGCCAGTATTCCGCCGGCGACGGCCGCCAGTGGCTGGGTTCGGCCAACTTCGGCATCCCGCTGAACGGCGATAAGGGCTGGCTGCGCCTCGCCCTGGAAAGCGGCAACGAGGACCACACCAACCGTGCCGGCCCGGACAACCGCTCGCCCGCCTGGGCCGCGCTCGGCGTGAATTTCCGCCAGGGCGATCCCGACGTGCACAGCAACAACGTGCTGCTGAACGCGCAGTACGACTTCACGCCGGGCGTCGAGTTCTACGCATTCGGGCACTACGGCCACCGCAACAGCACCTCGCCGGCGTTCTTCCGCTACGGCATGAACAGCCCGAAGCCGAACAACCCGCTGATGGCCTCGGTCTATCCGGACGGCTTCCTGCCGCTGGAGAACGCCGACTCCTACGACCAGTCGCTGGTGGCGGGCCTGCGCGGCACGATCAACGGCTGGCGCTGGGACGTCTCCGGCAACTACGGCGGCAACCGCGTCGCCTACGAGACACGCCACAGCCTGAACTACGCCTACCTCAACGACTTCGGCACCACACCCACCGTGTTTGGCGACGGCACCCTCAAGGCCACCCAGCAGTCCTTCGACATCGACATCGCCAAGGACCTGCGCCCCGGCTGGCTACCCAACCCGGTCACCGTGGCGTTCGGCACCGAGTACCTGCGCCAGACCTACGAGATCGTCGCGGGTGACCTGCCGTCCTGGTACGTGGGCACCTCGGGCAAGCCCGGCGGCGCGCAGGGCTTCGCCGGCTGGCAGCCGGCGAACGCGGTGAACGCCGCGCGCCACGACGTGGCCGAGTACCTCGACTTCGAGACCAACCTCACCGACAAGCTGGGCGCCTCGCTGGCAGTGCGCCACGAGGACTACTCCGACTTCGGCAGCACCACTTCCGGCGCGCTGTCCGCACGCTACGACTTCACCGACAGCTTCGCGCTGCGCGGCAGCGCCTCCACCGGCTTCCGCGCCCCCGCGCTGGGACAGGAATACTTCTCGCAGATCTCCTCGCTGTTCTACGGCAACGGCGCGCTGCCGGGCCTCCCCGCCGGCATCTACAACCGCGGCCTGGTGCCCGTGGGCAGCCAGATCGCCACGCTGCTGGGCGCCGAGCCGCTGAAGGCCGAGAAGTCGAGGAACTTCACCCTGGGCGCGGTGTGGAACCCCACCGATGCGCTGAACCTCAGCCTCGATGTCTACCAGATCGACATCGACAACCGCATCGCCCTGTCCGGCGCGATCTCCACCACGACGCCGGCGGTGGTCGCCTACCTGGCCGCCAACGGCATCACCAACCTCGACTACAGCAGCGTCAACTACTTCACCAACGCGGCCAACACCCGCACCCGCGGCGTGGATTTCGTGGGCAGCTACCTGGCCGACCTGGGCAACGCCGGCACGCTCACCACCACGCTCAGCGCGAACTACAACCAGAACAAGGTCACCAGCGTCAAACCCAATCCGGCGGTGCTGGACACGCTGGGCGTGGTCGGCTTCGCGCGCCTCAGCCGGCAGGACATCAAGGGCTATCTCGCCAACTCCTCGCCGCGCAGCAAGCTGATCTGGAGCGAGCAGTACGACATCGGCAACTGGGGCTTCACCGGCACGCTGACCCGCTACGGCCGCTACACCAGCTACGTGAGCAGCCTCGCCAGCTACAACCCGACCAAGGGCGTGGTGGACCAGACCTTCAGCCCGAAGTGGATCCTCGACCTCGCCGGCAACTACCGCTGGCAGAACTGGACCTTCACCCTGGGCGTGGACAACGCGCTGAACGTGCATCCCGACAAGAACATCGCAAACAACACCAACAACGGCACCCTGCCCTACTCGACGTTCTCGCCGTTCGGCTACAACGGCGCCTACGCCTACGGCAAGGTGCGCTACAGCTGGTAAGCCCTCGCGCCGCCCCTCTCTCCTGCGGGGGAGAGGGGCGACGCCCGCACCGGGCGGGCAGCCGCACGCGCCTCAGCGGCGTTCGCCCGCAAAACCGGCCGGAAGCCGCGTCTACGGTGGCGACGGCATGAGCGAACCGGCGCCCGCCGTGGCCTAGGCAGAGGTGCCGCGCGCGGGGTCCGCGGTGCCGCGCATCCAGTCGATGAACGCACGCAGCGGCGGGCGCATGTGCCGACGGCCCGTGTGGTAGAGCTGGAAGCCCGGAAAGGACGGGCTCCAGGCCGGCAGCAGCTGGATCAGCCGACCGCAGGCCAGGTCTTCCTGCACCATCGCCTCGAACAGGAACGCGACGCCGGCGCCCTCGCGGCAGGCCTGCCGCACCAGGTCGTCGTCGTTGAGCACCAGCGGCCCCTTCACCGCCACGCTCACCGGCACGCCGTCCTTCTTGAACTCCCACGCGTAGAGCCTGCCGCTCTGCAGGCGCAGCTCGATGCAAGGCAGCTCGAGCAGGTCGCGCGGATGCGACGGCGTGGGATGGCGGGCAAGGAAGTCCGGGGAGGCCACGGCGATCATGCGCTGCGGGCCGCCGATCGGCACGGCGACCATGTCGCGTTCGAGCTGCTCGTGCAGCCGGATGCCCGCATCGAAGCCTTGCCGGACGATGTCCACCGCGTCGTCGTCCACCACGATCTCCAGCTGCACGCGCGGATACGCCCGGCTGAAATCCGCCAGACGCCCGGCCAGCAGCAAGGTGGCGGCGATGCGGGGAGCACTGACACGCAAGCGCCCATGCACTTCGCCGACCCGGCATCGCCCGCTGGCCATCGCCTGCTCGATCGCCCGCAGTGCCGGCGCCACCTGCGCGAGCAGGTGCTCGCCCTCGGGGGTCAGTTGCACGCTTCGTGTCGTGCGCTCGAACAGCCGCATGTGCAGTCCTCGCTCGAGCTGCGCCACTGCCTGGCTGACGCTGGACGATGCCAGGTTGAGGCGCCGCGCGGCCTCGCGAAAGCTGCCCGCCTGCGCGACGGCCACGAAAGCGGTCAGCTGCGAAAAATTGTCCCGAGCCATTGCTCGATTCTAGTGAACGGCCCGCTCGCGTTTCACCGGCTACCGCCGCCCGCCGCCGGTTGGGATAGTCCGGCCATGCTCAAGACCCTGCCGCTCGTCCTCCTGCTCGCCGCCACGCCCGCCCTGGCGCAGCGTCCTCCGTTGTTCGCGATCGGCGTGGAAGCCGACGTCGAGCTGGTCCACGGCGACGTCGTGCCCCGCGCGCAGGTCCGGCCCGACCGGATCGTGTTCTTCGAGGTCGTCGACGGCCGGCCGCGCCGGCTCGGCAGCGTCGCGGCGCCGGTCAGCTTCATGGGGCCGCCGGCCGCCATCGCGATCTCGCCCGACCGCCGCTGGGCGTTCGCGCCAGCCGAAAACGGCCGCGACTCCAAGGCGCCGGGCTCGCTGGTCCCGACCGACGTGCTGTCCGTGCTCGACCTCGCCGGCGGGTCGCCCAGGGTGGTGCAGACGGTGCACCTGGGCGCGGATGCCACCGCCGCCGCACTCAGCCCCGACGGCCGCCTGCTGGTGGTCACGCACGCCGATGCGGATCGCGCCTCGCTGCTGCGCGTCGAGGCCGGCCGGGCGGAGAAAATCGGCGAGCTCGCATTCGACAAGGGCGCCCGCCCGCTGGCGCCGGTGTTCCTGCCGGACGAGCAGGCCCTGGCCTTCACCCTGGCCGGCAGCGACCGGATCGCGCTGTACGACTGGCACGGCACACGCGTCGACCCGCACCCGCGACAGCAGCTCGCCGCCGGCATCTACCCCACTTCGCTCGCGGTGTGCGGCCCCAGCGGCTATGCCGTGGTCGGCAACTTCGGCGCGGCGACCGGCGACGAGAACACCGTCAGCCTGATCGACCTGCACACCCACCCGGCGCGCGTGATCGACACTGCCAGCGTCGGCGTCTCTCCCGAGGGCGTGGATTGCAGTACGGACGGACGTCATGCGGTCGTCGCCAACCAGGGCATGAGCCTGCTGGACTCGGCCGACCCGCGCTACGCGCCGCAGGGCGACGTGGTGCTGCTGGCGATCCGCGACAGGCGTCTGGTGGTGACCGACCGCGCCACGATCGGCGGCTGGGTGGAGGGCGCGATCTTCGCGGGCGACGATCTCGTGGCGGCACAGAGCCTGGCCGACGGTCGGCTGCACCTGTTCCGGCGCGCCGGCGACCGGCTGGTCAGGCTCGAACCGATCGTCTTCGAGCACGGCGGCCCGACCAGTTTCGGCAAGGCGCCCGACTGACCGCGTGACGCTCCAGGTGATGCCGCCTCCGGGTCAGCCGCGATAGCCGCGCGGCATCTCCGCCGGCTGCTGTCAGCCACCTGCCTGCGCTGCAATTTCGTTCAAGCCGCCGCCGCGGGGCGCCCGGACACTGTCGCCTCCACTCGTCCGGAGGCTCCGATGTTTTCCGACCGCTCCCGTCTGCAAGGCCAGATGTGCCTAGCCCTGGCCATGCTCACCGTCGGCAGCACGGTGGTGGCCGGCAAGTTCGCCGCGCCCTTGCCCCTGTTCACCGGCATCGCATTGCGTTTCGCCATCGCCACGCCGCTGCTGGCGCTGGCCATGCGCATGGGCGGCGTGCGCCGGCCTCGCCTCGGCCGCCGCACCGTCCTGCTGCTGGTGCTGCAGGCCGCGGCGGGCAGCGTGGGTTACACCGCGTGCCTGCTCGCGGGCCTGCGCCTGACGTCGGCGGGCGACGCGGGCGTCCTGCTGGGCGCGCTGCCCGCGATGACCGGGTTGCTGGCCGTATGCGTACTCCGCGAACGGGTGTCGCTGCGCGGTCTGGCGGCGATCGCCCTGGCCACGGCCGGGGTCGCGCTGACCGCGGCCCAGGGCGGCGCCAGCGCGGCGGCCGCGCCGCACGCACTGGCCGGCGACGCGCTGGTACTTGCCGCGGTCGCCTGCGAGGCGGCGTTCCTGCTGCTGGACAAGCGACTGCCGGTTCCGGTGCCGCCACTGGCCCAGGCCACCCTGATGAGCGGGTTCGGCCTGCTCCTGGCCTTGCCCGTGGCGCTGGTCGAACGATCCGGCCAGCCGCTCGGGCACTGGCCGCCCGCCGCGTGGGCGGGCGTGGTGTGGTACGCCCTGGTGCCCACGGTGCTCGGCTACTGGCTGTGGTATCGGGGAGCGGCGTGCCTTAGCGGCACGCAGGCGGCACCGTTCACCGCGCTGGCGCCGCCAGCCGCGCTGGCGCTCTCGGCACTGGTGCTGGGCGAACCGCTGCATGCCGCGCAACTGGCCGGGACGGCGCTGGTGATCTGCGGCGTGCTGGTCGGTGCATCCGCCCGTTCCGCGGCTGCGGCGCAGGCTGCATCGGCGCAGGCGTAGTTCTCAGCGCTCCCGTCCGGCTGGCACCCGCAACCGGCCGGGCGTGATCCCGGCCCTGGCGCGCATGCACCGGGTCAGGTGGGCCTGGTCGGCGAAGCCGCAATCCGCTGCAGCCTGCGCGATCGGCAGTCCGCCGAGGATCAGGCGCCGCGCCCGCTCCAGCCGTCGCTGCAGGTGATAGGCATGCGGCGGCAGGCCGGTGGCGGCGGCCACCGCGCGGATCACGCGGTAGCGGCTGGCGCCGGTCTGCGCGGCCAGCGCATCCAGCGTCACCGGCGCGTCCAGCGTGTCGTGCAGCAACTCCAGCGCCAGACGCGTCACGCGTCCGTCCGGCGCCGGGCGCCTGCGTGCAACGCCTTCCGCGTGGCGCAGGATCAGCCGCGTCAGCGCCTGCACCGCGGCCTCCTCGCAGGCCGCCGCATCGCGCGCCGGATCGAGGCAGAGCCGCAGCCAGCGGGCCACTTCGGCCGCGCATGCCGGATCGTCGATGCCGCCCGCGGCGAACGCGGGCACGCCGTCCAGCTCCACGTCCTGCGCCAGCTCGCGCAACAGCGCGGCGGGCACCTGCACGTCGAGATAGGCCCAGGCCTCGCCTGCCAGACCGCCGTCGTGCACCTCGCCGGGCTCGGCAAGACACAATGCGCCCCGCGGCACTTCCACGCGCCGCCGGCGGTAGCCGAACACGTTGGCGCCGGCGGTGACCACGCCGATCGAGAAACCCTCGTGGTAGTGGCGCTCGAAGCGCTGCGTGCCGAACGCGGCCTGCAGCGCTTCGCAGCCCTGTCCCAGCACCTCGAACAGCGCGTGGTGCGCGGGCAATGCGCCGGCCCCGTTGCCTGCAGGCCGGCGCGCCCCGCTCATGCGGTGGCGAACACCAGATGTCCGCCCTCGGCATCCACCGCGATGGTGCTGCCCGGCGCGTAGCGGCCTTCGAGGATCTCCCTCGCCAGCGGGTTCTCCAGCTGCTGCTGGATCGCGCGCTTCAGCGGCCGTGCGCCGTACACCGGGTCGAAGCCCGCGTTGCCGAGCAGGTCCAGCGCCTTGTCGCTGATCTCCAGCTTCAGCTGGCGCTCGGCGAGGCGCTTCTCCAGCGCGGCGAGCTGGATCAGCGCGATGCGGCGGATCTGCTTCTTCTCCAGCGGACGGAACACCACGATCTCGTCGAGGCGGTTGATGAATTCGGGACGGAAATGCGCCTGCACCACGCCGAGCACCGAGGCCTTCATCTGCACGTAGGCCGCTTCCGAATCGCCGGTCCCGCCTTCGCTGGCGGCCTCCTGGATCAGCTGCGAGCCGAGGTTGGAGGTCATCACGATCACGGTGTTGCGGAAATCCACCGTGCGGCCCTGGCCGTCGGTGAGGCGGCCGTCGTCCAGCACCTGCAGCAGGATGTTGAACACGTCCGGGTGCGCCTTCTCCACCTCGTCCAGCAGGATCACGCTGTACGGCCGCCGGCGCACCGCCTCGGTGAGGTAGCCGCCCTCCTCGTAGCCCACGTAGCCCGGAGGCGCGCCGATCAGGCGGGCCACGGAGTGCTTCTCCATGAACTCGCTCATGTCGATGCGCACCATCGCGTCCTGGGTGTCGAACAGGAACTCGGCCAGCGCCTTGCACAGCTCGGTCTTGCCCACGCCGGTGGGGCCGAGGAACAGGAACGAGCCGCTGGGCCGGTGGGGGTCGGACAGGCCCGCACGCGCGCGGCGCACCGCGTCGGACACCGCGCGTACCGCCTCGTCCTGGCCCACCACGCGCTGGTGCAGGTCATCTTCCATGTGCAGCAGCTTCTCGCGCTCGCCTTCCAGCATCTTCGACACCGGGATGCCGGTCCAGCGCGCCACCACCTCGGCGATCTCCTCGGCGGTGACCTTGTCCTGCACCAGCTTGAACTCGCCCTTCTGCTCCGCGGCCTGCGCGGCAGCGAGCTGCTTCTCCAGCTCCGGCAGTCGGCCGTACTGGATCTCGCTCATCGTGGCGTAGTCCTGCCGGCGCTGCGCCGCCTCCAGCTCGAGGCGCGCGGCCTCGATCTGCTCCTTCACCCTGGTGGTGCCCTGCAGCGCGGCCTTTTCCGACTTCCACACCTCGTTCAAGTCGGAGAACTCGCGCTCCTGCCTGGCGATGTCGGTTTCCAGGTCGGCGAGGCGCTGCTTCGACTCGCTGTCCTTTTCCTTCTTCAGCATCTCGCGCTGGATCTTCAGCTGGATCAGCCGGCGCTCCAGGCGGTCCAGTTCCTCCGGCTTGGAATCGATCTCCATGCGGATGCGGCTGGCCGCCTCGTCCATCAGGTCGATGGCCTTGTCGGGCAGCTGGCGGTCGGTGATGTAGCGGTTGGACAGGGTGGCCGCGGCGACGATCGCCGGATCGGTGATCTCCACGCCGTGGTGCACGGCGTAGCGTTCCTTGAGGCCGCGCAGGATCGCGATGGTGTCCTCCACCGACGGCTCGCCCACGAACACCTTCTGGAAGCGGCGCTCCAGCGCAGCGTCCTTCTCGATGTACTGGCGGTACTCGTCCAGCGTGGTGGCGCCGATGCAATGCAGCTCGCCGCGCGCCAGCGCGGGCTTCAGCATGTTGCCCGCATCCATCGCGCCCTCGGCCTTGCCCGCGCCGACCATGGTGTGCAGCTCGTCGATGAACAGGATGATCTGGCCCTCGTTCTTGGCCAGGTCGTTGAGCACCGCCTTGAGGCGTTCCTCGAACTCGCCGCGGAACTTCGCACCGGCGATCAGCGCACCCATGTCCAGCGCCAGCACGCGGCGGTCGCGCAGGCCCTCGGGCACCTCGCCCTTGACGATGCGCTGGGCCAGACCCTCGACGATGGCGGTCTTGCCCACGCCGGGCTCGCCGATCAGCACGGGGTTGTTCTTGGTGCGCCGCTGCAGCACCTGGATGGTGCGGCGGATCTCCTCGTCGCGGCCGATCACCGGATCGAGCTTGCCGCTCTCGGCGCGCTCGGTGAGGTCGATGCAGTACTTCTGCAGCGCCTGGCGCTGGTCCTCGGCATTCTCGCTCTGCACCTTCTCGCCGCCGCGCACCTGCTCGATGGCGGCTTCCAGGTTCGCCTTGGTGGCGCCCGCCGCCTTCAGTGCCGTCCCCAGTTCGCCCTTGTCCTCCAGCGCCGCCAGCACGAACAGCTCGCTGGCGATGAACTGGTCGCCGCGCTGCTGCGCCAGCTTGTCGGTGAGGTTGAGCAGGCGATTGAGGTCGTTGCCCACGTTGATGTTGCCTTCCTGCCCGCTGACCCTGGGCAGGCGCTCGAGCAGCTCGTTCACGCGCTGGCGCAACGCGGGCACGTTCACGCCCGCATGCGTGAGCAGCGGCGCGGTCGAGCCGCCCTGCTGCGCCAGCAGCGCCGCCATCACGTGCGCGGGTTCCAGCATGTTGTGGTCGCGGCCCACGGCCAGCGACTGCGCGTCGGCCAGCGCCTGCTGGAAACGCGAAGTGAGTTTGTCCATCCGCATCGGTGCAATCCCCGAAAAGGTTTGGCGGCGGCGCCGCCACTGGGCAGGGAGATGCGGACGGCGCCCCGCGATTCAAGCAGGCGGGGTGCCTAGCCGGCGTCAAGGCACCGACCGGCGGGCGGTCTTGTGCTGCATCGCGCGCCGCCTGGGCAGGCGATGGCGCGGCAGCGAGGGACGGCCCGCGCCGCGGCAACGGCACGAGGCTGAAGAGGGAAAGCCGTCACCGTGCCCGACGCCGGTCCTTACGCGCCTCCGCGAACCGGCTGTTCGCGCGAGCGATCGGTGCCCGGCCATCCGTGGCCGCGCCGCACGGCCGGGAGTCCGCAGCCCTTCAGCCCAGCGCCTGCAGCGCCCCGTCGTAGTCGGGCTCGTGGGTGATCTCGTCCACCAGTTCGGCGTGGATCACCTTGTCGTGGGTGTCCAGCACTACCACCGCGCGCGCGGCCAGCCCGGCCAGCGGGCCGTCGGCGATCGCCACGCCGTAGTCGTGCAGGAATTCGCGGCCGCGCATCAGCGACAGCATCTGCACGTTCGCGATGCCTTCGGCGCCGCAGAAGCGGCCCTGCGCGAACGGCAGGTCGGCCGAGATGCACAGCACCACGGTGTTGTCGAGCTTGGCGGCCAGCTCATTGAAGCGGCGCACCGAAGCCGCGCACACGCCGGTATCCACGCTGGGGAAGATGTTCAACACCTTGCGCTTGCCGGCATGGTTGGCCAGCGTGACCTCGGACAGGTCGCCGCCGACCAGGCGGAACGCCGGTGCCTGGCTGCCGGGCGCCGGGAAGCTGCCGTCGACCCGCACCGGCCGACCCTGGAAATGGACTGTGGACATGACGCACCTCGCGATGGGAAATGGGTGGGAGCCTGTTCAACGTCTCCACGTGGCAAGGCGACCCGAAGAGCCGGGTCTGGGTGCCCGCACGCCCGTGTCTTCGCTCAGGCGTGGACGGACGTCCACCCCTTCGTTCTTCCTTGGCCAGGGCGCAAACGGCTCCCGGCGCGAGTGCCTAGGGGATATCGACAGGCCCTTACAAGTAGAACATGGTCTTTGCCAGGAAGACGATGGCCGCCACCAGTCCCAGCACGATGCGGTGCGTGTGGCGGAAGCGGCAGACGCTCATGCGGCCACGCGCGCCGGCCCACACCGCGCTGACGAACACCCCCAGCACGCCGAACGCCAGCACCACCTTGGCCAGCAGGAACCAGCCGAAGCGCGTGCTGCCGATGCAGCGGATGCCGTCGCAGCGCAGGTCGAACAGCATGCCGCCGCTGACGAACAGCAGCAGCACCACGAACGGCATGTAGCGGCGCACCCGCGCCATCACGGCGGCCTCGATCTGCTGCATGGTGGCGATGTCGAAACGCTCGTGCAGCGCCTCCAGCGCGAACACCTCGAATGCCACCGCGCCCGCGAAAACGATGGCGCAGACGACGTGCACCAGCACGATCCACGGGTAGTACGGCGCGATCACGTCCTGCACGATCCCCGCCTCAACCCGGCTTGCCGTCCGTGCGCGGCGTGAGGTAGATCCACGCCGAACGCAGCACCCACGGCAGGAACGCGGCGAGCCAGCCGGCACCGGCCACCACCAGCCACAGGTAGCGGTCCTGTTCCAGTTCGGCGCAGATGCGCACGACCGCCACCGCCTGCAGCAGCACGAAGCACAGCCATGGCACCGGGTGCATCTGCAGCGGACGGCCCGAATGGCCATGGGTGACGCGGGTGACCATCGCCACCAGCATCGAGCCGAAGAAGCCGATCGCCATGGCGTGCAGCGGCGCCAGTCCCAGCACCGACTTCCCGCTCACCGCCAGCACCAGGTCCTGCACGCCGAACAGCACGAAGGCGACGGGCAGCCACGCGAAGGCGACATGCAGCACGCCCAGCAGGCCCGGCCGCAGGCAGCGCCACGGCTTCCACATCAGCCAGTGCGCGACGAACACCGCGGCCAGCGGCAGATCGCACAGCCACAGCCATGCGGCCAGGCCACGCCAGTCGAGGAACACGTGCGCCAGCAGCAGCGCCCACGTCACCGGCAGGCTCCAGCCGGGCCGCCACATGTCGTAGCCGGCCACCATGTTCTTGCTGAAGAACGGCAGCATGCGATGGCACACGGTGAAATACATCGGCAGCAGGAAGCCGAACGTGCCGAGCTTCACCGCCAGCCAGGCCAGATCCGGCGAAGCGCCGGGAACCAGCAGCCAGGCGAGGAACAGCACCAGCCCCAGCGTGCCCACGCCGAACGCGGCGAGGCACGACCAGCCGTGCCGGTTGCGGTCCGTCGCCGCGCGCAACACGCCGGCCAGCGTGCCCACGCCGAGCAGGTATGCCGCCAGCATCACGAGCAGACCCAGCTTGAGCACCACAGGCAGGCCCAGCAGGCCCACGTTGCCCAGCACGTAGCCGCCCAGCACGCCGCCGGCCACCGGCAGGAAACGCTTCGGCGGCACCAGCGGCCCGTTCATCCAGCGCGGGAACGTGGTCATCAGGAAGCCGAACATGAAGAGCGGAAACAGGCCGTACTGCACCAGCATGGCGTGGCCGAACACCGGCGGTATCGTCGGCTGCGGCCAGCGCGCCCAGCCGAAGCGCAGCGAAGCCAGCTCCAGCGTCCACCAGGTCATGGTGAGCAGCACGGCGACGGCGCCGGCGAGGAACAGCGGCCGGTGCGGCGCCGCCGCCAGCAGGGCGGCAGGGTCGTTCGCGGTGCGGGAAATCGATGCGTCCATGGGTGCCTGCAGCGTTGATCGCCCCCATGTTGGCAGGCCGGGCCGGCGGCAGCCCTGACCTGGATCAGCCTCGCCCGGGCGCTACTCCGGTATCAGGCTGGCGCCGAGTTCGCGCAGCCTGCGCATGTCGAGCAGCACCAGCTCGCGGCCTTCCAGCGCGATCAGGCCCTGGCTGCGGAAGCGCCCCAGCACCCGGCTCACCGTTTCCGCGGCCAGCCGCAGGTAGTTGGCGATGTCGCCGCGCGACATGCTGAGGTGGAATCGCGTGGCGGAGAAGCCGCGCACCGCGTAGCGGTTGGAGAGGTCGACCAGGAACGCGGCCATGCGCTCGTCCGCGCTGTGGTCGCCGGCCAGCAGCGACACCGCACCCAGCTCCTTGCTGATCAGCCGGAACAGGTGCTGCTGCACCGCCGGCTGGCGCGCGGCCAGCGCGCTCATCGCGGGGAACGAGAAGCGGCAGAACTGGGTGTCCTCCAGCGCCACTGCATCGCAGGGAAAGTGCTCGGGGTAGATCGCGTTGAGCCCCACCACTTCGCCCGGCAGGTAGAAACCCAGCACCTGCTCGTTGCCGTCGCGGTCGAACAGCCGCGTCTTCACCGAGCCGGTGCGCACCGCGTAGATCGCGCGGAACGGATCGCCGGTGCGGAACACGTGCTCGCCGGTGCGGAACGGCCCCACGTGCTCGACCAGGCAATGCAGCTCGATCAGCTCGGACTTGCCGTAGCCCACTGCGACGCAGGCTTCGGCAAACGCGCAACTGGAGCAGAATCGCGTGGCGTCGCCATCGTCGGTGATCGGCTGGGGCACCAGATGCAAACGTCCTGTCGGGGGGCTGGGGGGCATGGCGGCTCGCACCGGCGGAGTCAGCGTAGCGCTGTTCCCTACATGATACGTGAGCCTGCGGCGGCTAGCGAGCTTCTGCGACGCCGCGTCGCGACGCCGCGCGCCAGCCCCGCACCCGACGGCGATGCGGTTGCCGCTACTTCTCCACGAACGCCCGCTCGACCACGTAGTCGCCCGGCTCGCGGGTGCGCGGCGAGGCGTGGAAGCCGCGGCCGTCGAGCAGCGCGCAAAGGTCGTCGAGCATCGCCGGGCTGCCGCACAGCATCACGCGGTCGGTCTCCGGGTTGAGTGGCGGCAGGCCGACGGCCTCGCTCATCGCGCCGCCGGCGATCGCGTCGGTGATGCGGCCACGGTTGCGGAACGGTTCGCGCGTCACGGTGGGGTAGTAGATCAGCCTTTCGCGCACCATCTCGCCGAGATACTCGTGCTGCGGCAGCTCGTGTTCCAGGTAATGCGCGTAGGCGAGGTCCTCGACGCGGCGCACGCCGTGCGCCAGCACGATCTTCTCGTAGCGCTCGTAGGTGTCCGGATCGCGCACGATGCTCATGAACGGTGCTAGGCCGGTGCCGGTGCCGAGCAGGTAGAGGTGCTTGCCGGGCTTCAGGTCGGTGAGCACCAGCGTGCCGGTGGGCTTGCGCGTGACGGTCAGCGGATCGCCGGGCCTGAGGTGCTGCAGGCGCGAGGTCAGCGGGCCGTTCGGCACCTTGATCGAGAAGAACTCCAGGTGCTCCTCCCAGCTCGCGCTGGCGATGGAGTAGGCGCGCATCAGCGGACGGCCATCCACTTCCATGCCGATCATCACGAACTGCCCGCTGTCGAAGCGGAAGGAGGGGTCGCGTGTGGTGCGGAAGGAAAACAGCGTGTCGTTCCAGTGCCGCACGTCGATCACGTGCTCGGTCGCGAAAGCCACCATGGGTGTCCAGTCTCGGATTGCGTGTCGGGGAAACCTGCCGCCTCGTGGCGGCAGCGGACTCGCGTGGGAGGAGCGCCTGGCGAGTGGCCGCGCGGGCGCGGCGATGACGGCATTTTACGCGATCCGCGCCGCCCCTGCCCTGAAAGCTTCTGCGGCAAAATGCCCGCAGCTCAAGCCAGGGAACGACCATGGAACAGAATGCCGCACCCGCCGTGCGGGAACACCACGTCCACCAGCGCCATTTCGACCGGCTGGTGATGCTGTCCGACGGCGTCTTCGCCATCGCACTCACGCTGTCCGCGGTGGAACTGCGCCCGGAGACGAAGCCGGGCCAGACCCTGCCGCAGGTCTGGGGCCTGCCGCTGCTGGCGTACTTCCTCACCTTCTTCATCATCGGCATGGTGTGGCTGCAGCACCGCCGCGCGCTGGCGCAACTGCGCCGCAGCGACAACACGCTGACCCTGATCACCCTGGTGCTGCTGAGCATGATCGCGCTGATGCCGGTGGTGATCCGCACCATGGTCACCGGCGAGAGCGGCGTGGATTCGACCAGCGGCTTCGTGATCTACGCGCTCTCGCTGCTGGTGATCAACCTGTGCCTCGCGGCAGGATGGGGCTATGCGGCCTTCATCGGCCATCTGGTGCCCGACATGCCGAGGCCGAAGGCCTGGGGCTGGCTGATGCATGACCTGTTCGTCGCCCTGGTGTGGGCGGCGATCGCGTGCTGGTTCCTGCACCTGGCGTGGATCGTGGCGCTGATGGGGGCCCTGGCGCTGGCCGCGCGCATCGCCTCGGCACGCCTGGGCCGCCGCGCCGCGCCCGACCCGGGCTGACGCTCCACAGCGGCATGCCGATCCGGGACAATGGCGGCCTGATGACCGCCCTTGCTCCCACCCCCGACGCCGCAGACTGGCGCCTCTCCGTCGCCCCGATGATGGACTGGACGGACCGGCACTGCCGGTTCTTCCACCGCCTGCTCTCCCCGCATGCCCGGCTGTACACCGAGATGGTGACCAGCGCGGCGCTGGTGCGCGGCAGGCAGCTGCGCCTGCTGGAACACAGCCACGAGGAACACCCCGTGGCGCTGCAGCTGGGCGGCAGCGAGCCGGCCGAACTGGCCGAGGCGGCGCGGCTGGGCGCGGCGGCCGGCTACGACGAGATCAACCTCAACGTGGGCTGCCCGTCCGACCGCGTGCAGTCCGGCCTCTTCGGCGCCTGCCTGATGTACGAACCGGCGCTGGTGGCCGACTGCATCAAGGCGATGCGCGATGCGGTGGGCGTGCCGGTCACCGTGAAATGCCGCATCGGGGTGGACGAGCAGGACGAGTACGCCGATCTGCAGCGCTTCACCGAAACCATGCTGGAGGCCGGCGTCCAGGTGCTGGTGGTGCACGCGCGCAAGGCCTGGCTGAAAGGCCTGTCGCCGAAGGAGAACCGCGAGATCCCGCCGCTGGACTACCCGCGCGTGCACCGGCTCAAGCGCGAGTTCCCGCAACTGGTGGTGGCGATCAACGGCGGCATCACCACGGTGGAGCAGGTGCAGGCGCAGCTGGCCGAGCTGGACGGCGTGATGCTGGGCCGGGCCGCCTACCACGACCCGTACCTGCTGGCCCGGCTGGAACACGCGCTCTACGGCACCCCGCTGCCCGGCCGCGAGGCCGTGCTGCGGCGCCTGCGCCCCTACGTCGAGGCCGAACTGGCGCGCGGCACCGCGCTGAAGCACATCACCCGCCACCTGCTGGGCCTGTACCAGGGCGAGCCGGGCGCGCGCGGCTTCCGCCGCGTGCTCAGCGAGGGCGCGCACCTGCCCGGCGCGGGCTGGGCGCTGATCGAACGGGCGCTCGCTCCCCTGACCGCGGCCGCGTGACAGCGGCCGCCCGTCCGGTCACCATTCAGCCCGGCCTGCCCAAACTGAACGGCCGGAGACAGATCGTGGTCGAAGCATGCCGATGAAGGCCCATCGAATCCTTCCGTTGCTCGCGCCGCTGGCGCTGGCGCTGGCGCTGGGCGCGAGCCCGGCGGCGTCGGCGCAGGCCAAGTCGAAGGACCTCAGCCTCGGTGATGCCGTGACCCGGGTCCAGCAGGAAACCGACGGCCAGGTGCTGTCGGCCGAGGCGCGGCACTACGATCGCCGCACCGAGTACCGCATCAAGGTGCTCACGCCGCAGGGCCACGTGCGGGTGATGACGATACCCGCCAGCGGCGGCGACAATATCCGGCCATCCGTCCCGTCAACCCGCAACCCGCCCGCGCGCCGCGCCGGCGGCAAGGAGAAACACTGATGCGCATCCTCTTGGTGGAAGACGAGGCTCCGCTGCGCGAGACGCTGGCGGCACGACTGAAGCGCGACGGTTTTGCCGTCGACGCGGCACAGGACGGCGAGGAGGCACTCTACCTGGGGCGCGAGGTGCCGTTCGACCTCGCCATCATCGACCTCGGCCTGCCCAAGATGTCGGGCATGGAACTGATCAAGGCGCTGCGCGAGCACGGCCAGCGCTACCCGGTGCTGATCCTCACCGCGCGCGGCGGCTGGCAGGACAAGGTGGAAGGCCTCAAGCAGGGTGCCGACGACTACCTGGTCAAGCCGTTCCACGTCGAGGAACTGCTGGCGCGCATCAACGCGCTGGTGCGTCGCGCGAGCGGCTGGTCCAAGCCGGTGCTGGCCTGCGGACCGATCAAGCTCGACACCACCGCGCAGACGGTCACGGTGGAGGGCAAGATCGTCGACCTCACCAGCTACGAGTACAAGGTGCTCGAATACCTGATGCTGCATGCCGGCGAGCTGGTCTCCAAGGCCGACCTCACCGAGCACATCTACCAGCAGGACTTCGACCGCGACTCCAACGTGCTGGAAGTCTTCATCGGCCGCCTGCGCCGCAAGCTGGACCCGGAAGGCACCCTCAAGCCCATCGAGACCGTGCGTGGACGTGGATACCGCTTTGCCATCCCCCGCACCGACGGCGACGACGAGTGAGCCTGCGCCGCGCCGCCCGCTCTCGCTGGCGGCGCGCTCGGCCATCACCACCGGCTTCGTGCTGGCCGCCTTCCTCGGCCTGGTCGGCGTGGTCATGGCCGTGGCCAAGAAGCAGAGCGCGCTGAACAGCCTGCAGGACCGGCTGCGGGACGCCGCCATCACCGACATCATCACCCACACCGACGCCAACCGCGACGGTCGCCTGCTGCCGCCCGATTCGCCGCCGCAGAAGTTCTCCCAGCCCGGCTCCGGCCTGTACGCGGTGATCCTGGGGCCGAACGGCTACCACTGGGAGTCGACCTCGGCGATCGGCCACGACTTCCGCTTCCTCAAGCCGCTGCCGCCGGGCGCGCGCGAGTTCGCCGGCCCGGTCGACACCCGCATGGGCCGGCTGTACTACTTCGCCATCGGCGTGACGTTCGACTATCCGGGCCGCAAGTCGACACCCGCCACCGTGATGGTCGCGCAGACCGAGCAGCAACTCGAAGGCGAGAACGCGGTGTACCGGCGCACGCTGGCGCTGTGGCTGTCGGTGCTTGGCGTGATGCTGATCGTGCTGCAGCTGCTGCTGCTGCGCTGGAGCCTCACCCCGCTGCGCAAGGTGGCCAGCGACATGAGCCGCGTCGAACGCGGCGACAGCGACCACCTGGACAGCCAGTACCCGCTGGAGCTGACCGGCCTCACCGAGCGCATCAACGCGTTCATCGACAGCGAACGCGAGCAGCGCACGCGCTACCGCCACACCCTCGCCGACCTCGCGCACAGCCTGAAGACGCCGCTGGCGGTGATCCGCTCGCAGCTGGAATCGGCCAGCGACGAACCGACCCGGCGCGGCGTGCTCGACCAGGTGCGCCGCATGGACGAGCTGGTCGCCTACCAGCTGGCGCGCGCGGCCACCTCGGGTCGCCAGACCTTCGCCGCCGCGATCCCGATCGCCAGCCACGCCGAGGACCTGGTGCAGAGCCTGGAGAAGGTCTACGCCGCGAAGAACGTGCTGTGCGAATTCGACATCGCGGACGGCGCCTCCTTCCACGGCGAGCTGAACGACCTGCTCGAACTGATGGGCAACCTGCTGGAAAACGCGTTCAAGTGGACGCGCCATCACGTGCTGCTGGTGGTGAAGAAGCAGCCCCAGCCCGGCCGCGGCCGCCCCGGCCTGCTGCTCAGCGTGGAAGACGACGGCCCCGGCATCGCCGAGGACAAGATCGAGAAGGTGCTGCAGCGCGGCGTGCGTGGCGACGAACGCGTGCAGGGCCACGGCATCGGCCTGTCCATCGTGCAGGACATCGTGCGCGCCTACCGCGGCGAGCTGACGGTGGATCGTTCGCCCGAGCTGGGCGGCGCGCGCTTCAGCGTGCAACTGCCGCCGGAGTGACCCGGCTCCGCGGCGCGGCGGACATGCCGCGCGACGCGCGCATTACTGGATCGAACCGGGCAACAGCGACTGCCAGCCCAGGCGCGCCGGGCGGGCGCTGGTGGGCGCGGAGATGCGGCCGCCATGCTCGCTGCCGCCGGCCGTGGTGCCGCCGCTCCGGCTGTCGGCTTCGCTGCTGTCCGTGTCGCTGTTGTGCCGCGACGAGGGGCAGTCGCGATTGAGCCCCAGCGTGTCGCCGCCGCTGCCGGTATCGCGGGAACCGCTGTCGACCGCGCTGTGGCTGACTGCAGTGATGTCGCGGGCGTCCATGTCCGTTGCCATGGCACTGCCCACGCCGGCCAGGCCCATCAGGCAACCGATCATCCAGTGTCTGGCACTCATGGCATGCAACCCCTTGATCCACAAGCGAGGCCGCTGATGCTCGCAGAAACACGCCGTGGGCGCCAGTGTCTGCCTCGACGTGCCGCGCCCGGCTAGAATCCGCCGGATGCCCGCCACGCCCGCCCCTTTTCACTGATGCAGCCCGCCGAACTGCTGGCCGAGCTGGCCGCGGGTACCCCGCGATCCGGCGTCGAACTGGCCGCCAGGGCCGGCGTGACGCGAGCGGCGGTGTGGAAGCAGATCGAGGCGCTGCGCGCACGCGGCGTGCCGATCGAGGCCGGCGGCGCCAGCGGCTATCGCCTGCCGTGGCCGATCCAGCTGCTGGACGCCGCAGCCATCCGCGCCGCGCTGCCGACAGCCGTCGCCAGGCGGCTGGGCGCGCTGGAGGTGCACTGGGAACTCGACTCCACCTCCAGCGAGCTGCAGCGCCGCGGCGCCGCAGCGCCCGACCTCAGCATCGTGCTGGCCGAGACGCAGAGCGCCGGCCGCGGCCGCCGCGGCCGGCACTGGCTGTCACCGCCGGGGCTGAACCTTTATCTCTCCTGCCTGAAGCGCTTCGATGCCGGCTTCGCCGCGTTGGCGGGGCTGTCGCTGGCGCTCGGCGTCATCGTGCTGCGCACGCTGGAAGCGCTGGGCATCGACGGCGCCGGCCTGAAATGGCCGAACGACGTGCTGGCCGCCCCACCCGGCCAGGCGCTCGGCAAGCTGGCCGGCATCCTGGTCGAGCTCAGCGGCGAATACCAGGGACCGTGCGCCGCGATCATCGGCATCGGCCTCAACCTGCGGCTCACCGACGCGCTGCGCGAACAGGCCGGCCAGCCAGCCAGCGACCTCGCCACGCTGTCCGGCGGCGCGCCCCCGGACCGCAACCGCACGGCTGCAGTGCTGATCGCTGCGCTGGCCGATGGCCTGCGCCAGTTCGACCGCGAGGGCTTCGCCGCCTTCGCCGACGAATACGCCAGCCACGACCTGCTGCGCGGCCAGCCGCTGCGGCTCAGCGGCGCCGGCGGCGAGCGCGACGGCATCGGCGCCGGGGTGGACAGCCGTGGCGCCCTGCTGCTGCGCCTGCCCGACGGCGAGCTGCAGCGCGTCGACAGCGCCGACGTCACGGTGCGCCGCGCACCGCCACCGGACGGCCACCCGATGGCCACGCGGGGTAACTGGAGGCCATGAGCAGGCTCTTGCTGGATCTGGGCAATACCCGGCTGAAATGGGCGCTGCACCATGCAGGCGGCTGGCAGGCCAACGGCGCGGTGGCATGGGACGAGAACGTGGCGGACGTACTGGACGCCGCCTGGACGGGACACGCTCCGCCGGCCGCCGTTTTCGGTGCCTCGGTGGTGGACGACGCGCGCGAGCGGCTCGTCGCCGCCAGCGTCGCCAGGGCGTTCGGGCGCGAGCCGCACTGGCTGCGCACGCCTGCCGAAGCCTGCGGCGTGCGCAATGCCTACGCCGAACCGCAACGGCTGGGCGTGGACCGCTTCCTCGCCATGCTCGCCGCCCGCGCTGACGGCCTCGCGCCCTGCGTGCTGGCCGGCGTGGGCACCGCGCTCACGCTGGACGCGCTGGCCGCCGACGGCCGCCATCTCGGCGGCCTGATCGCCCCGGGTCCGCGGCTGATGCAGCAGTCGCTGCTGGGCGCCACGGCGCAGGTGCGGCCCGCGCACGCGGGCACGATCGTCGAGGCGGCGGACAACACCGCCGACGCGGTGGCTTCCGGCTGCTGGCTGGCGGCGGCGGCCTTGATCGAGCGCTTCGCGGCGCGCATGGCCCCCGTGCTGGGCGGCGCGCCCGCGCTGCGCCTGGGCGGCGGCGACGCGGAGGCGCTGCTGCCCCTGCTCGCCACGCCGGCGCAGCTCGTGCAAGACGGCGTGCTGCACGGACTGGCCGTGTGGGCCGCGACACAATAGCCGGGCGCTACCGGCGTAAATGACGGGGGATCGATGTTCCTGCGATTGCTGTTCGTGCTGCTGGTCATGCTCAACATCGTGGCTGCCGCCTGGCTGCTGCTCGGGCAGCCCTACGCGCACGTGCCGCCGGCCACCGACCCCGGCGTGCCGGAGCTGCACCTGCTCTCCGAGCTGCCCGCGCACGACACCGCGGCGGCGCCCGCGGACAGCATCGCCGCGCCCGCTGCGGCGCCCGCTTCCCTCCCCGCCGCGACGGGCGCGTCCGCCGACTACCGCTGCCTCACGCTGGGGCCGTTCGCCACGCCGCACGACCTGCAGCAGGCCCGCAGCGCGCTGGCCCCGCTGACCCGGCGCATGCGCTCGCGCCAGGAACAGGTCGCCCAGTCGCACAGCTGGTGGGTCTACCTGCCCGCGCCCGCCAGCCGCGCGCAGGCGCTGGCGCTGACCCGCCAGCTCGCCGTGCGGGGCATCAGGGACTACTTCGTGGTCAGCGGCGGCGACCAGCCCAACACGATCTCGCTGGGCCTGTTCAAGGACCAGGACAACGCGCGCAAGCGCCGCGCCGACGTGGTCGCCGCCGGCTTCCCCGCCCGCATCACCGAGCGCACCGAGACCGCGCCGCAATACTGGCTCGACCTGGTGACCGAAGGCGGCAGCTTCGACTGGCGCGACCGCATCGGCACCGACGGCGTGGGCTCGCACAGCACCAGCTGTTTCTAGAACCTGTCCGGCGGCCCATCCCTGCTAGAATCCCGCCCCACGCCGGCATAGCTCAGTTGGTAGAGCAACTGATTTGTAATCAGTAGGTCGCGGGTTCGATTCCTGCTGCCGGCACCATCCCGCGGCCACGTCCCGGTCGACCCGCTACACTTGGCGGCTGCAGATCACCGACGTGGACACCAGCAACATGAGCAAGCAGACGATCGCCCTGGTGGGCGCGCCCACCGACATCGGCGCCGGCCATCGCGGCGCCTCGATGGGGCCGGAAGCGCTGCGCGTGGCGCAGATCGGCGAGAAGCTGCGCGCCCGCGGACTGGACGTGGTCGACCGCGGCAACCTGCACGGCCCGCACAATCCCTGGCTGCCGCCGGTGGACGGCTATCGCCACCTCGCCGAAGTGGTGGCGTGGAACCAGGCCGTGCACGAGGCCATCCACGCCGAGCTGGCGCACGGCCGCCTGCCGATCATGCTGGGCGGCGACCACTGCCTCGCGATCGGCTCGATCAGCGCGGTGGCGCGGCACTGCCGCGAGCAGGGCAGGCAGCTGCGCGTGCTGTGGCTGGACGCGCACGCCGACTTCAACACTGCCCAGGTCACGCCCTCGGGCAACATCCACGGCATGCCGGTGGCCTGCCTCACCGGCAACGGCCCGGCCCCGCTCACCGGCATCGGCGGCCACACGCCGGCGACCACGCCCGGGGTGTTCCGCCAGATCGGCATCCGCTCGGTGGACGAAGGCGAGAAGCGGCTGGTGCGCGAGGCGAGGATGACCGTCTACGACATGCGCCACATCGACGAGGTGGGCATGCGGGGGACCATGGAGGAAGCGCTCGCCGGGATGGACGGCGACACCCACCTGCACGTGAGCTTCGACGTGGACTTCCTCGACCCCAGCATCGCCCCCGGCGTGGGCACCACGGTGCGCGGCGGTCCGAACTACCGCGAAGCGCAGCTGTGCATGGAAATGATCGCCGACTGCGGCAAACTCGGCTCGCTCGACATCGTCGAGCTGAATCCCGCATTCGACAAGCGCAACCAGACCGCGAAACTGGCGGTGGACCTGGTCGAAAGCCTGTTCGGCAAGTCCACCCTGCTGCGCTGAGCGCACCACCTGACGACATCGAGACATGCAGACCCGAGTCCTCACCGGCATCACCACCACCGGCACCCCGCACCTGGGCAACTACGTGGGCGCGATCCGCCCCGCGATCGCCGCCAGCCGGCGCGCCGACGTGGACGCGTTCTTCTTCCTCGCCGACTACCACGCGCTGATCAAGAGCGACGACGCCGCGCGCATCGAGCGCTCGCGGCTGGAGATCGCGGCGACCTGGCTGGCCGCCGGGCTCGATCCCGCGCGCGTAACCTTCTACCGCCAGTCGGACATCCCCGAGATCCCCGAGCTCACCTGGTTCCTCACCTGCGTCACCGCCAAGGGCCTGCTCAACCGTGCGCATGCCTACAAGGCGGCGGTGGACAGGAACACCGAGGCGGGCGAGGACGCGGACGCCGGCGTCACCGCGGGCCTGTACATGTACCCGGTGCTGATGGCCGCCGACATCCTCGCGTTCGACGCGCACCAGGTGCCGGTGGGCCGCGACCAGATCCAGCACATCGAGATGGCGCGCGACATCGCGCAGCGCTTCAACCACATCCACGGCCGCGACTTCTTCGTGCTGCCCGAGGTGGTGATCGAGGAGCAGGTGGCCACCCTGCCCGGCCTGGACGGCCGCAAGATGTCCAAGAGCTACGACAACACCATCCCGCTGTTCGCCGGCGGCGCGAAGGGGCTGCGCGAGGCGGTCATGCGCATCGTCACCGACTCGCGCGCGCCGGGCGAGCCGAAGGACCCCGACAGCTCCTCGCTGTACACCATCTTCCGCGCCTTCGCCGACGCGGCGGAAAGCGCGGCGTTCCGCCAGGCGCTGCTCGACGGCATCGGCTGGGGCGAGGCGAAGCAGCGCCTGCTCGAGCGCATCGAGACCGACGTGGCGCCGATGCGCGAACGCTACGAGACGCTGATCGCCAAGCCCGCCGGGATCGAGGAGATCCTGCGCACGGGCGCAGCCAAGGCGCGTGCCATTGCAGGACCAAAGATTAGGGAGATACGAGACGCTATTGGCTTACGCAAAGCACCATTAGTCGTCACCCCGCCTCCTGTTCAAGTAACGACTTCAGCAGAGGGCAGCGTAGCCATCAAAGCAAAGCCTCACAAACTGCCGCGCTTCGCCAGCTTCCGCGACGGCGACGCCGGCTTCCGCTTCCGCCTGTTCGCCGCCGACGGCGAGGAGCTGTTGCTGTCGATGCCGTTCGCCGATCCCAAGGCCGCTGGCGTGCTGCAGCAGCGCATTCGCCAGCTGGGTCGTGCCGCCGTGCTGCGCGAGGACGGCGACACGCTGGTGCTGGAACTGGATGGCGAGGCCGTCGCCCGCACCCCGCAGGCTGGCGACGAAGTGCTCGCGCACCTGCGCGAGGCATTGGAGCAGCTGGCCACGCAGGACTGACCGGGGCTCCCGATGCGCTACCTCGCCCTGCTGCTGCTCGCCCCGTGGCTGCTGATCCTCGGCTGGGCCTACGCGAGCTACCCGAAGTCGCTGCCGCGCACGACGACGCGGCGGCTGTTCGACACGCTGGTGCTGCTGCTGGCGTTCTCCGCGGCAGTCGCCGCCGGCCTCGCCGGCTTCGACGCGGTGCCGCTGCCTGCGCCCGACGAAGCCGGGCTGCGCGCCAGCGGCGCGATCTGGCAGCAGGTCCTGCCGGCGCTGTGCGGCTACGGCGCCTTCGCCGGCGTGCTGGCGCTGGCCTTGCCGCTGCGGGCGCGCCTGTGGCGCCGCCTGCCGCCGGCGCCACCGCCGGAAGCGTGACTTCCGGCCGTCGCGTACGGCCAAACCCCAGGCGCAAGCTGCGCATCAGATTGCCGGGCGAATCCTCGCCTGGTGCGCGCACTCCCCACGCGCGCCAACCGATGCGGATTTCCCCGACATGCGCCTGGCATGCCTGCTGCTGATCGTCCTCGTTTCGCTGTCGTCGCCGGCCTTCGCGGTGACGATGGATGGCCATATCCATCCCGACGAATGGCGGGGCGCGCTGCACGTCACCGACTTCCGCCAGACCCAGCCGCTCACCGGCAAGCTGGCCACGCTGCCCACCGAGGCCTGGGTGCTGGCCACGCCGCAGGGGCTGGCGGTGGCGTTCCGCTGCACCCAGCCGCCGGGCGTGCCGCGCAGCACGCAGCAGATGCAGCGCGATTTCGAGGACCAGGTGGACCGGGTGAACCTGATCGTCGACTTCAACGGCGACGGCCGCACCGGCTACAACTTCACGGTCAGCTACAGCGGCGGCGTCTACGATGCCGTGGTCACCAACGAGAACAAGTTCAACAAGGACTGGGACGGCCTCTGGCGATCCGTGGCGAGCCACGACGCGCAAGGCTGGACGGTGGAGATCCTGGTGCCCTGGTACACCGCGCCGATGCGCCACCGCCACGACGGCAAGCGCGTCATCGGCCTCTACCTGGACCGCGTGGTCGCCGCCACCGGCGAGCGCGATGCGTGGCCGGTGGCCAGCTACCAGCAGGCGCGCTTCCTGTCCGACTTCCGGCGCGTCAGCATCCCGCGCTACCACCAGTCGCTGCTGGCGGTCACGCCCTACGTGTCGGGCCTGTACGACAACGTGCGCGGGCGCAGCCATCTCACCGAAGGCGCCGACATCTTCTGGAAGCCGAACGGCCAGTTCCAGCTCACCGCCACGCTGAACCCCGACTTCGGCCAGGTGGAAAGCGACGACCTGGTGGTGAACTTCGGCGCCACCGAAACCTACGTCAGCGACAAGCGACCGTTCTTCACCGAGAACCAGGGCATCTTCGATTTCAGCCTGCTCGACGACAACAGCCAGCTGGTCTACACGCGCCGCGTGGGCGGCCCCGCCGACGACGGCCACGGCGCCAGCCCCATCGACGCGGCGGTGAAGGTCAACGGCAGCGTGGGCGCCACCGGCTACGGCGTGCTGGTCGCCGACGAAGGCGGCGCGGCCGGCCGCTTCTTCGGCGCCGCGCGGCTCGTGCACGACTTCGGCACGCAGAGCCTCGGCCTGATGCTGACCCGTGTGGACCGGCCATGGCTGGACCGCGACGCCACCGTGCTCGGCGTCGACCACCACTGGCGCCCGACGCCGCAGCTGACCATCGCGACCAGTGTGGTCGGCAGCGACATCCTGCAGAACGGCACGCACAGTCAGGGCGAGGGCGCCACCACGCTGGTCGACTACGACATGGGCGGCGGCTGGCGCCAGGAGTGGGCAGGCATGCATTTCGGCAGCCGCCTGCAGGTGAACGACTTCGGCTACCTGGAGCGCAACGACCTGAACTACGCGCACTGGGAGGTGCGCAAGCGCGACACCGACCTGTCGCCCGGCTCGATCTACAGCTCGCACGACTGGCACGTGCGCGTGGACGCGCTCGACAATACGCACGGGTTGAACCTGCGGCGGCAGTTCCGCGTGTTGCGCGACAGCAATCTGCGCAACGGCGCCACCGAAGAGGTGCAGCTCAACGTCAACAGTGCGGCATGGGACGACCTGCTGACCCGCGGCCACGGCGCGCTGTTCCTGCCGCCGACCTTCGACCTGTTCTACAAGTACGTGACACCGCGGCACGGCGCGCTGGCCTACAAGCTGATCGCGGAATCGCTGAGCGGCGGATTGGCCGGCAACCGCAGCGTCGGCTACGACGTGGAGTTCATCCCGACGTTCTACCCCAGCGACAACTTCAACCTGTATGCCGGCCCCTACTACGAGCACCAGCCCGACTGGCTGGTGTGGCAGCACGACAACCTGATCGGCCGCTACGACGAACACACGCTCGAACTGCTGGCCGGGTTCGACTGGAGCATCGGCAGCCGGCAGGAGCTGCGCATGAAGCTGGAGGGGCTCGGGCTGGATGCGCACATCCGCGGTGCCTACCGCGTCGCCGGCAACGGTCGCGCGGTTGCCAGCAGCGACCCGGTGGGCAACCTGGGCGTGCGCAACATGGGGCTGCAGATCCGCTATCGCTACCAGCTCGCGCCGTTGTCCTACCTGTACGTGGTGTATGCGCGCGGCGGCTACGCAATGGACGACTACGTGCAGGACAACGGCGTGCGCCGCATGTTCGAGCAGAGCTTCTCGCTGCGCGACGACGAGCAGCTGCTGGTGAAGCTGGACTACCGTTTCGGCATCTGAACCAGAGCCCTGGCTCTCAATCCCAGCGGTTGAGGTGCGGCCCGAACGCGTCGCGCTGCCGACGCACGATGCAGAAACGCTGGCCGCTGGGCGCTTCCATCACCCACCAGCGCTCGTGCACGAACGCGATGCGCTTCGCGCCGGGGCGCTCCAGCCGCGCAGCCTCGGCCTCGAGGTCGTCGGTCTCGATGTCCAGGTGCACGCGGCTCTCGTGCTCGACCTTCTGCAGCAGGATCGGCGGCTCGTCGTCGGCCGTGCGCAGCTCGGCGTAGCGGCCGTCGCCGTCCTGGTCGAGCGAGGCGACCGGCTTGCCCAGCGCCGCGCTCCAGAACCTCGCGGCATCGCCCAGGTCGTCGACCTGTGGGCCTGTTCGCGGTCTCCCTATGGTCCGCGCCGGGAGCTGTTTGTCTGCAGGCCAAGGAAGAAGGAGGGAGTGGACGTCCGTCCACGACCGAGTGATGATGCAGGCATGCGGGCAAACAGACCCGGCCCTGCGGGTTGCCTTGCCGTGGCCGCCATGCGGCAGCGCGGGCTATGGGGAGACCGCGAACAGGCTCAAACAGTCCAGTACCAGGGCGCAGAGACGGCTGCGATGCATGGCGCACCTCGCGTCGGGATGAAGGCACCCAGTGTGCGCCGCCACGCAGGCCGGCGCATCCCTCGTGCCGCGCTCAGCGCACCAGCGGCGCGATGCGCTGCTCGATCGCGCCGAATATCGAGGCGCCGGCCCGATCGGTGACGTCGATGCGCAGCGTGTCGCCGTACTTCAGGAACGGCGTCGAGGGCTTGCCGTCGCGCAGCGTCTCCACCGTGCGCTGCTCGGCGAGGCAGGAGGCGCCCTTGCCGGTGTCCTGGTTGGCGATGGTGCCGGAGCCGACGATGGTGCCGGCGGTGAGCGGGCGCGTCTTCGCCGCGTGGGCCACCAGCTGGGCGAAGCTGAACTGCATGTCCACGCCGCACTCGGCTTCGCCGAACCACCGGCCGTTGAGCCAGGTACGCATCGGCAGGTGCAGCTTCTCGCCCTGCCAGGCCTCGCCCAGCTCGTCCGGCGTGACGAACACCGGCGACAGCGCCGAGCGCGGCTTCGACTGCAGGAAGCCGAAGCCCTTGGCGAGTTCGCCCGGGATCAGCCCGCGCAGGCTCACGTCGTTGACCAGGCCCACGAGCTGGATGTGCGCGGCGGCCTGCTCCGGCGTGGCCGCCATCGGCACGTCGTCGGTGACCACCACCACCTCCGCTTCGAGGTCGATGCCGTAGTCCTCGCTGGGCACCACCACCTCGTCGCGCGGGCCGAGGAAGCCGGCGCTGGTGGCCTGGTACATCAGCGGATCGGTGTAGAACGACGCCGGCACCTCGGCGCCACGCGCCTTGCGCACGCGCTCGACGTGCGGCAGGTAGGCCGAGCCGTCCACGAATTCGTAGGCGCGCGGCAGCGGCGCGGCGAGCTGCGCCATGTCCAGAGCGAAGGCGCCTTCGGCGGTGCCGGCATTGAGCGCATCCGACAGCGCGTTGAGCCGCGGCGCGGCGTTCGACCAGTCGTCCAGCGCGGCCTGCAGGGTGGCGGCGACGCCGGCGGCCTTCACCGCGTGCTGCAGGTCGCGGCTGACCACGACCAGGGTGCCGTCGCGGCCGCCCTCTTTCAGACTTCCAAGCTTCATTGCGTGTGCTCCAGTGCGATGCGGCTCATGCGCGCGACGGGTCGAAATGCTTGCGGAGGTCCTGCCAGCATTCGTGGTAGTTCTTCTGCAGCTGCGGGGACTCCAGCGCCTGGCGCGCGGGACGGATCACCTTGCGCGTTTCGAACATGAAGGCCATGGTGCCGGTGATGACGTCGGCCTTCGACAGATCCGCACTGGAGGCCTTCTCGAACGTGGCGGCATCCGGGCCATGCCCGCTCATGCAGTTGTGCAGGCTGGCGCCACCGGGCACGAAGCCTTCGGCCTTGGCGTCGTACACGCCGGTGATCAGGCCCATGAACTCGCTCGCCACGTTGCGGTGGAACCACGGCGGCCGGAAGGTGTGCTGCGCCACCAGCCAGCGCGGCGGGAAGATCGCGAAATCCATGTTGGCCGTGCCGGGCGTGTCGCTGGCCGAGGTGAGCACGGTGAAGATCGACGGATCGGGATGGTCGTAGCTGATCGAACCGATCGTGTTGAAGCGGCGCAGGTCGTACTTGTACGGCGCGTAGTTGCCATGCCACGCCACCACGTCCAGCGGCGAGTGGCCGATCCCGGCCTGCCACAGGCTGCCCTGGAACTTGGCGATCAGGCGGAAATCGCCTTCCACATCCTCCCAGGCCGCCACCGGCACGAGGAAGTCGCGCGCGTTGGCGAGGCAGTTCGAGCCGATCGGACCCAGTTCGGGCAGGCGCAGTTGCGCGCCGAAGTTCTCGCAGACGTAGCCGCGCGCCTCGCCGTCGGGAAGCTCCACCCGGAAGCGCACGCCGCGCGGGATCACCGCGATCTCCTGCGGCTCGATCTCGAGCACGCCCAGCTCGGTGGCAAGGCGCAGGCGCCCCTGTTGCGGCACGATCAACAGCTCGCCGTCGGCATCGTAGAAGTAGCGCCCTTCCATCGGGCGGTTGGCCGCGTACAGGTGGATGCCGATGCCGCCCTGCTCCGCCGCGCCGCCGTTGCCGGCCACGGTGACCAGGCCGTCGAGGAAATCGGCCGGCTGTGCGGGCATCGGCAAGGGATCCCAGCGCAGCTGGTTCGGCGTGGCCGGCGCCTCGTCGAAGCGGTTGTGGAAGGTGGCGTGCGCCAGCGCCTCGAACGGGCGGTGCACCGCCGCCGGGCGGATGCGGTACAGCCAGCTGCGGCGGTTCGCATGGCGCGGCGCGGTGAACGCGGTGCCGGAGAGCTGCTCGGCGTACAGGCCATGCGCCACGCGTTGCGGCGAGTTCTGGCCCGCCGGCAGCACGCCGGGGATCGCCTCGGTGGCGAATTCGTTGCCGAAGCCGGATTGGTATTGGAGAGAGTGCTTCCCGCTCATCGCTGTTTGCCTTCAAGCCCCTCTCCCGGCGGGAGATGGGTTGGGGTGAGGGTTCGGTTTCCCGCGGCGCCGAGGATGGCCTCGAGCACCGCATCCGTCTGTTGCAGGACGTCGTTGTCCCAGTAACGCAAAACCGTCAGACCGCAAGATTCGAGAAAGCGCGTGCGCGCCAGATCGACTGCCTCATCATGCTGCGAACCATCCAGTTCCACGACCAATTGCTTCGCTTCGCAATAGAAATCCACGATGTAGGACGGAATGGGATGTTGGCGGCGAAACTTCAGGCCGTTCAAGCGACCGCCGCGCAGGTGGTACCAAAGCCGCTGTTCCGCGTCCGTGGAGGTTTGCCCGAGATCGCGCGCATGACTTCGCGTTCTGCTCGGCAACGGCGGCTTGATGGCTCCCTGCATGGCCGTACCCTCACCCCAACCCCTCTCCCGACGGGAGAGGGGCTCAAGAATCACAGCACCCCGCGCTTCATCTGGTCGCGTTCGATCGACTCGAACAGCGCCTGGAAGTTGCCTTCGCCGAAGCCTTCGTTGCCCTTGCGCTGGATGATCTCGAAGAAGATCGGGCCGACGCAGTTCTGGGTGAAGATCTGCAGCAGCAGGCGCTTCTTGGTTTCCGGGTCGGCGTCGATCAGGATCTTGTTCCTGCGCAGGCGCGGCACGTCCTCGCCGTTGTCAGGGATGCGCAGGTCCACCACGTCGAAATAGGTGTCCGGCGTGTCGAGGAACTCCACGCCCTGCGCGCGCATCGCTTCCACCGTGTCGTAGATGTTGTCGGTGAAGCAGGCGATGTGCTGGATACCCTCGCCCTTGTACGCGTCGAGGTATTCGTTGATCTGGCTCTTCGGGTCGGTCGATTCGTTGAGCGGGATGCGCACGATGCCGTCCGGCGCGGTCATCGCCTTCGAGACCAGGCCGGTCTTGGCGCCCTTGATGTCGAAGTAGCGGATCTCGCGGAAGTTGAACAGCTTCTCGTAGTAGTCCGACCACTTCTGCATGTTGCCGAAGTAGAGGTTGTGCGTGAGGTGGTCGATGAAGGTGAGGCCGAAACCCTTCGGGTTCTGCGCCGCCCCCGCCACCGGCTCGTAGTCGCCGTCGTAGATGCTGCCCTTGTCGCCGTAGCGGTCCACCAGGTACAGCATGCAGTCGCCGATGCCCTTCACCACCGGCGCGTCCACGGCCTTGCTGTCGGCCTTGTCGCCCACCGCCTCGCCGCCGTTGGCGAGCACGGCGTCGAAGACTTCCTTCGCCGGCTTGCGGAAGCGGATCGCGAAGCCGCAGGCGCAGGGGCCGTGCCTGGCGGCGAAGTCGGCGGCGAAGGAATCCGGGGCCTCGTTGACGAGGAAATTCACGTCGTTCTGGCGGTACACGGTGATCGGGCGGCTCCGGTGCCGCAGCACCGCGCTGAAGCCCATCCGCCGGAACAGCGCGTGCAGCTCGCCGGCACGGCCGGCCGGGGCGGCGAATTCCACGAATTCGAAGCCGTTGATCCCCATCGGGTTCTCGAACGTGGTGACCTGCATGCCGAGGTTGGGCTGGGCTGTCATGCGATTTCTCCGACGGGCTACGATGGGGAAGGCAAACCGCGTCACTGAATGCTTTTCGCACAGCGCGCGCTAACGTGATGCGTGCTCTTGGTGAAAAGTGCAGCCATGGACGGCGCGCTCGATTGTCGGGGTCATGGATGACCGCACGAACCACGCCGCAGCCATGGGTGGCCGCCCTTGCGATCTTCACGACCACGGACGAGCACCGCGATTATTGTTTCAAATGTAACCACTTGCAAGGAACCCCGCAGCATGCCCGCCGCACGCCATCCCGACCACGCGCCGCTGGAACTGGAGCGCTTCGTGCCCTACCAGCTGTCGATCGTGTCGAACACCGTCAGCCAGGCGATTGCCGACGACTACCAGGCACGCCACGACCTCGGCGTCACCGAATGGCGGGTGCTGGCGGTGCTGGCCCGTTTCGACGGGCTGTCCGCGCGCGAGGTGGCCGAGCGCACCGCGATGGACAAGGTGGCGGTGAGCCGCGCGCTGGCGCGGCTGGTCGCCGCCGGCCGGGTGCGCCGCCACATCCACGCCAGCGACAAGCGCCGCTCGGTGCTGGGCCTCACGGCCGCCGGCTGGAAGATCCACGACGACGTGGCGCCGATGGCGCGGCAGCGGGAGCGCGAGCTGCTGGGGCGGCTGGATGGCGAGGAGCAGGCGTGGCTGCGACGGATACTGGACAAGCTGATGCCGCAGGACGCGGCGAAAAGCTGACGAGCGCCTTTATCGATATCCCGGACAGGGCTCCTGCCCTGCCGGGACTCGCCACGATCAGGCGCAGCCTTATCGTGGCTCCGCAGAGCGGGCGCTGGCGTCCGCTCTGCGTCGGGCCAAGCATGGCCTGTCACTTCACCCCGTGCATGAGGCGGTTCACCAAGGGTGCGATGGCCAGCAGCAGCACGCCCGCGCCCAGCAGCAGCCAGAAGCTGAACGTGAAGCCGCTCAATGCCGCGGCGGCGGTGAGGCCGTGCGCGCCGGTGATGCGGCTGGCGAACAGGCCGGAAAGGTTGCCTCCCACCGCCAGCGAGAGGAACCAGCCGCCCATCGCGAAGCCCACCAGCCGCGGCGGCGCCAGCTTGGTCACCATCGACAGGCCGATCGGCGACAGGCAGAGCTCGCCCAGCGTCTGCATCACGTAGCACATCACCAGCGGCCAGAACGGGATCAATCCGTCGGCGCCCAGCAACCTCGACAGCGCATACACCAGCACCAGGAAACCCAGCGCGTTGAAGAGCAGGCCGAAGCCGAACTTGCGCGGGATCGACGGCTCCATGCGGCGCTTGTCCAGCCAGCCCCACACCAGCGCCACCAGCGGCGCGAACACGATGATCGACAGCGGGCTCACCGACTGGAACCAGCCCACCGGGAACAACCAGCCGCCGAACATCCGGCGGTCCACCAGGTTCTCGGCGAGGAAGTTGAACGTGGTACCGAGCTGGTAATAGAACATCCAGAACAGCACGTTGAACGCGAAGATGATCAGCATCGCGATCACCCGGTGCGTCTGCACGCGGCCGTGCCGCGCCGCCTCCACCAGCAGCATCGCCGCCACCACCACGAACAGCAGGCCCAGCACCCACTGCAGGCCGGTGGCGCCGATGCCGGAAAGCAGCCAGTACACCACCGGCACCGCCACGATCACGCCCGCGAACACCCACAGCACGCGCAGCCGGCTTTCCGCACCGGGCAGCGGCCGGCCCACGCCCTTCAGCTGCCGGCGGCCGAACCAGAACCACAGCAGGCTCAGCAGCATGCCCACGCCCGCGGCGAGGAACACCAGCCGGTAGTTCTGCTCGAGCGACGTGCCGGTGAAATGCGCGGCCATCCAGCCGGTGAGCAGCGGCGCCACCAGCGCGCCCGCGTTGATGCCCATGTAGAACAGCGTGAAGCCGCGGTCGCGGCGCGGGTCGTCGCGGCCATAGAGCTGGCCCACCATCGAGGAGATGTTCGGCTTGAACAGGCCGTCGCCCACGATCACCAGCGCGAGGCCGAGCAGCAGCATCATGCGCTCGGGCACGGCCAGCACGAACAATCCTGCCGCCATCACCGCGGCGCCGAGCAGGATGGTGCGCTGGTAGCCGATCAACTTGTCCGCCACCCAGCCGCCGAAGATGCCGGTGCCGTAGATCAGCGCGGTGTACGCGCCGAAGATCGCACTGGCCCAGGCCTGGCCCGAGCTGTCGCCGTGGTAGAACTGCGCCACGATGTACAGCGCCAGCGCCCAGCTCACGCTGTAGAACGCGAAACGCTCCCAGAACTCGGTCATGAACAGCATCCACAGCGGCCGTGGATGGCCGAGCAGCTGCGGATAGTCCGGTGCGATGCCGGCCTCGATGGTCTGGCTCATGAAGTCCCCCCGTAGTCGGTGGCGCGTGAGTGGATGTTATGAAAAGTGCGGCCATGGATGGCCGCCCGTGTGATCCCGCGATCAGGGATGATCGCAAAGATCTCGAAAAGTGCGACCACGGACGACCGCCCGTGTGATCCCGCGATCAGGGATGATCGCAAAGATCTCGAAAAGTGCGGCCACGGACGACCGCCCGTGTGATCTTCGCGATCAGGGATGATCGCAAAGATCACCCCTCACGTGCCCAGCACCGTGCGCACGTCGAGCAACTCGGGAAAGAACGACAACTCCAGCGCCTTCTTCAGGAAGCCCACGCCGGAGGAGCCGCCAGTGCCGCGGCGATGGCCGATGATGCGCTCCACCGCCTTCATGTGGCGGAAACGCCAGAGCTGGAAACTCTCCTCGATGTCCACCAGCGTCTCGCACAGATGGAACTCGGCCCAGAACGTTTCCGGCGCCTCGTAGATGCGGCGGAACACCGGCAGCAGTTCCTCGCGGAACTGCCACGGCTGCGTCACGTCGCGCGCCAGCACGGCTGGCGGCACCGCGTGGCCGCGCCGCGCCAGCCAGCGCAGCACCTCGTCGTACAGTCCGGGCGCCTCCAGCGTGGCGCGCAGCCCCGCCTGGATCGCCGCATCGTGCGCGAACACCGCCAGCATGTCGGCGTTCTTGTTGCCGAGCAGGAACTCCACCGTGCGGTACTGCGCGCTCTGGAAGCCGGACGAGGGCCCCAGCGCATCGCGGAAGGCCAGGTACTCGTGCGGCGTCATCGTCTCCAGCACTGCCCACTGCTCGAACAGCTGGCGCTGGATCTGCTTCACCCGCGCCAGCACCTTGAGGCAGGGATCGATGCGGTCGCCACGGATGAATTCCAGTGCCGCGCGCAGCTCGTGGATCACGAGCTTCAGCCACAGCTCGGCCACGTGGTGCTGCACGATGAACAGCATCTCGTCGTGGTACGGCGGATCGGACACGGGCCGCTGCGCGGACAGCAGGGTGTCCAGGTGCAGGTAGCCGGCATAGGTCATGCGCCCCGAAAGGTCGCGCTCGATGCCCGCCTCGAGCTCGCGCTGGTTGTCCGTCATGGTCGATCGCGGCTGTCGAAAGCGTGCATGGTAACCGCTGACGGCGCGTGGCCCACAGGCGCGGCCATGGCGTCATTTTTTGCGGCCCGCCGTACCCGCCCGCATGCTGCGGCGTACCTTGCGACGCAACATCCCTGCCTGCTATCTATGTACGGCTTTTCCCGGCCGTTTTGGTCGCCACGGCGATCGTCCGGCAAGGGATCTTCGCGCGCCAGGCCCCACTGGATGGGCCGCCGCCCCCACTTCCCCATTCGTCCAAACGGGAGCGAGTCGTGTCCATCGCCGCCAAGTTCGAAATCGAATACTTGCAATACCTCGATGCCGAGGGCAAGCAGGTTCGCAAGGATCTGCCCGCCTTCGCCAAGGATCTCGACCACATGGTCGAGCTCTACAAGCTGATGATGTCGACGCGCGTGTTCGACGCCAAGTCGGTGGCGCTGCAGCGCACCGGCAAGCTGGGCACCTACGCCAGCTGCCTGGGCCACGAGGCCGCCCACGTCGGCATCGGCAGCGCCATGAAGCCCGAGGACGTGCTGGCGCCCAGCTACCGCGAGTACGGCGCGCAGCTCTACCGCGGCGTGCAGCCGCGCGAGGTGTACATGTACTGGGGCGGCGACGAGCGCGGCAACGATTACCAGAAGGAGCCGGCCCGCCACGACTTCGCGTGGTCGGTGCCGATCGCCACGCAGTGCCTGCACGCCGCCGGTTCCGCGCTGGCGTTCAAGATCCGCGGCGAGAAGCGCGTGGCGGTGTGCACCATCGGCGACGGCGGCTCGTCCAAGGGCGACTTCTACGGCGCCATCAACATCGCCGGCGCGCAGAACCTGCCGCTGGTGGCGGTGATCGTCAACAACCAGTGGGCGATCTCGGTGCCGCGCAAGATCCAGTCCGGCGCGCCCACGCTGGCACAGAAGGGCATCGCCGCGGGCCTGCACTGCATCCAGGTGGACGGCAACGACATCATCGCCGTGCGCAAGGCGATGGAGGACGCGCTGGAGCGCGCCCGCAACGGCAAAGGCGGCAGCGTGGTCGAGGCCGTGACCTACCGCCTCGGCGACCACACCACCGCCGACGACGCCCGCCGCTACCGCGGCGAGCAGGAAGTGAAGGACGCCTGGGCAAAGGAGCCGATGAAGCGCCTGCGCGCCTGGCTGGTGGCCAAGGGCGTGTGGGACGACGCCAAGGAAGAGGCCTGGAAGGCCGAGTGCGACGAGTGGATGGACAACGAGGTGAACGCCTACCTCGAGACCAAGACGCAGCCGGTGACGGCGATGTTCGACTACACGTTCGCCGAACTCCCCGCCGATCTCGCCAAGCAGCGCGATTACGTCCTTTCGCTCGAAACCAAGGGTCACTGAGTCATGGCACAGATCACTCTCATCGAGGCCGTCACCCAGGCGCTCGCCTACGAAATGGCCCACGATTCCAGCGTCGTGGTGCTGGGCGAGGACGTGGGCGTCAACGGCGGCGTATTCCGCGCCACCCAGGGCCTGCAGGAAAAGTTCGGCGAGCTGCGCGTGATCGACACGCCGCTGGACGAAACCACCATCGCCGGCGTCACCGTGGGCATGGCCGTGCAGGGCATGAAGCCGGTGGCCGAGGCGCAGTTCGAAGGCTTCATCTACCCGATGATGGAGCAGATCGCCTGCCACGCCGCGCGTATGCGCAACCGCACCCGCGGCCGCCTCACCGTGCCGGCCGTGTGGCGCGCGCCGTGGGGCGGCGGCATCCGCGCGCCGGAGCACCACTCCGAGGCGAACGAGCACCTGTTCACCAACATCCCCGGCCTGCGCGTGGTGCTGCCCTCCTCGCCCGCGCGCGCCTACGGCCTGCTGCTGGCCGCGATCCGCGACCCCGATCCGGTGATCTTCCTCGAACCCAAGCGCATCTACCGCCAGTACAAGGAAGAGGTGCCCGACGACGGCGAGGCGCTGCCGCTCGACGTGTGCTTCGTGCTGCGCGACGGCACCGACGTGACCCTGGTGACCTGGGGCGCCCAGGTGAAGGAAACGCTGGAAGCCGCCGACGAGCTCGCCAGGCAGGGCATCAGCGCCGAGGTCATCGACGTCGCCACGCTCACCCCGCTCGACTTCGACACCATCGCCGAATCGGTGCAGAAGACCGGCCGCTGCGTGATCGTGCACGAGGCCCCGAAGACCGCCGGCTTCGGCGCCGAGATCGCCGCGCGCGTCGCCGAGGAATGCCTGTACGACCTGCTCGCACCGGTCGAGCGCGTCACCGGCCCCGACACCCACATCCCGCTGTTCCGCCTGGAAATGAAGTACCTGCCCAGCGTGGAGCGCATCGTCGACGCCGCCAGGCGCACACTGGCAGTTTCGTAATTCCTTCTCCCCGCCGGGGAGAAGGTGCCCCGGAGGGGTGGATGGGGGGACATGCTTGCCGCAGGGCGCATCGAAGCGGGTTTCGATGAGGTTCAAGGCAAGCCCCGTCCCCTCACCCCAGCCCTCTCCCCGACGGGGAGAGGGAGAAAACTCAAAACCTTGGAAGCTCACTCATGGCCGACATCAAGACATTCCACCTGCCCGACCTCGGCGAAGGCCTGCCCGACGCCACCATCGTCGAGTGGCACGTGAAGGAAGGCGACTACATCAAGCTCGACGCGCCGCTGTGCTCGATGGAAACCGCCAAGGCGGTGGTCGACGTGCCGTCGCCCTACACCGGCACCGTGAAGAAGCTGCGCGGCGCGCCCGGCGACATCATCGAGACCGGTGCCGCGCTGGCCGACTTCGAGCCCGACCCGAACGCCAAGCAGCGCGCCGAGGCCGAGGCCACCGGCCACCACCACGGCCCCAAGAAGGCCGAGGCGCCCGCTCCGGCGCCGGCTCCCGCGCCCGCAGCCAAGGCCGCCACCGCCGACCGCGAGGACGAAGGCACCGTGGTCGGCGCGATGGTCAGCGGCAACACCGTGCATGTCGAGCAGGCCGCCAGCATCGGCGGCGTGAAGGCGGTGCCCGCGGTGCGCGCGCTGGCGAAGAAGCTCAAGGTCGACCTCGCCCGCGTGCACCCCAGCGGCGCCGACGGCGTGGTCACCATGCAGGACGTCAAGGACGCCGCTGCCAGCGGCAGCGCGCCGCTGGGCGCCGCCCCGGCCCGCGCCGTGCCGGCCTCTGCCGGCCGCCACCTGGCGCCGGAACTGCCCGAACCCGGCCCGGCGCCGTCGCGCACGGCCGTGTCGCTGGCCGGCAAGCCGGTGCGCACTGCGCCGCCGAGCGTGCAGGCCAGCGGTCAGCCGGAGCAGCTCAAGGGCGTGCGCCGCAACATGGCGCGCGTGATGGCCGACGCCCACGCGCAGGTGGTGCCCACCACGCTGGTCGACGATGCGGACCTCCATGCCTGGATCGGCAAGCAGGACATCACCGCCCGCCTGATCCGCGCCATCGTCGCCGCCTGCAAGGCCGTGCCGGCGCTCAACGCCTGGTTCGACGGCAAGAACCTCAGCCGCACCCTGCACCCGCAGGTGGACATCGGCATCGCCGTGGACACCGAGGACGGCCTGTTCGTGCCGGCCCTGCGCAACGCCGACGTGCTCGACGGCGCCGGCATCCGCGCCGCGATCAAGCGCCTGCGCGCGTCGGTGGAAGACCGCTCCATCCCGCCGTCGGAGCTGTCGGGCTACACCATCAGCCTCTCGAACTTCGGCATGTTCGCCGGCCGCTACGCCACCCCGGTGGTGGTGCCGCCGACCGTCGCCATCGTCGGCGCCGGCAAGCTGTGCCACGACGTGGTGGCGGTGATGGGCGGCATCGAGGTGCATCGCCGCATGCCGATCTCGCTGACGTTCGACCATCGCGCGGCCACCGGGGGCGAGGCGGCGCGCTTCCTGAAGGCGCTGCTGGACGACTTGGCGTTGCCGAACTGAGGCGGTGCCATCGGGGCATGTGAAAGGGGCGCCTGCGGGCGCCCTTTTTCTTTGTGCGATTGCGGGTGAGTGGACTGGCCTTATGGGGCCTTTGCCTGTGCGCTCTCGCAAGCGATGAAACGGTTGCGGGTGCCTGCCACAGGTAACAAAGCGGTTTCGGGTGCCCTGCCGTTGGGGACAAGGCGGTTTCGGACGCCTGCCCGCAAGGAACAATGCGGTTTCGGACGCCTGCCGGCGCCCGCGTTACCTCTCTTTGCTGGCCCACGCCGCCGCAGGAGCGGCGGCGAACGGCGGAGCCGGCCCGTAGGGCGGAGGGCAGGATGCCCGGAGTCAAGAGAGGTAACCCAGAGAAATGGCCTGGTTCGATCCGCCGGAACTACAAGCACGACATGTCGAGGACGTTGGAACTGCTCTCGCCTATGCGATAGACGGTGCGGCCACGCCGCGACGTATCTGGGAACTGAGGTGAGGGGCAAAGTCTCGCGGCGTGTAGCGCCGCTTTGGCTTTGCTCGGGTCTCGCTGTCACTTCGCTCTGGCTGTTGAGGTTGCCTCTGCGCGCTGGGAGCGCGCTGCTTTTCCGGGGCCCCCTGGGCGGCGGTGAGGCGGGGACGAAGAGGCCGCGCAGCGGGCGAGTCCAGGGATGGATTCGCCTTTTCGCGCGGGCACGATGCCCGCTCGAAAAGCCCGGCCCCGCCTCACGCACTCGCAGGGCAGGATGCCCGCAGAGCGCCAACCGGGGTGTCGTTTCCTCTTGGTGACTTCTCCTTGACTCCGGGCATCCTGCCCTCCGCCCTTGCGGGCCGGCTTCGCCGTTCGCACGCGCTCCCGCGCGTGCGTGGACAAGCAAAGGAGAAGTAACTCGGCCACCGGCAGGTGCGCGAAATAGCTTTGTCGCTTGCGAAAGTACATACCCAACACAAGGCTATCCAAGCCCCCGATACAATTCCCCCATGATCAACAACGACATCCTGCGCAGCGTGCGCTACATGCTCGACCTGCCCGACGGCAAGCTCGCGTCCATCGCCGCGTTGGCCGGGCTCATGGTGCCGCAGGCCGAGTTCGACGCATATCTGAAGAAGGACGACGAGCCCGGCTACCACGATTGCCCCGACAAGGTGATGGCGCATTTCCTCGACGGCCTGGTGGTGCACCTGCGCGGCCGCGACGAGAGCCGGCCGCCGTTGCCGGTGGCGAAGCGCGTCACCAACAACCTGGTGCTGAAGAAGCTGCGCGTGGCCTTCGAACTGCGCGACGAGGACATGCACGCGATCCTCGTCGCCGCCGGCTTCCCGCTGTCGAAATCGGAGCTCAGCGCGCTGTTCCGCAAGCCGGAACATCCCAATTACCGTCCCTGCGGCGACCAGCTGCTGCGGCACTTCCTGCGCGGCCTCACTCAACGCTTGCGCGGCTGAGGTCACGATCATGTGGTTCGACCTCGTGTTCTACACCCTGGGCGCGCTGCTGATCGTGGGGGGCCTCGCTGGCGCGATCCTGCCCTCGCTGCCCGGCATCCCGATGGTCTTCGGTGGCATCTGGCTGGTGGCCGCGGTGGACGATTACCGCCACCTCGGCCTGTGGTGGCTGCTGCTGATCGGCGCACTGGGCGCGCTGGGCGTGATCGTGGACTTCGTCGCCGGCACGCTGGGCGCCAAGCGCGTGGGCGCCAGCAAGCGCGCGCTGTGGGGCGCCTCGCTGGGCACCTTTGTCGGCATGTTCTTCGGCATCCCCGGCATCCTGATCGGCCCGTTCGCGGGTGCGCTGATCGGCGAACTCTCCTCCGGCACCAGCGTGCTGCGCTCCACCCACGTGGGCATCGGCACATGGACCGGCCTGCTGCTTGGCGCGCTGGTGAAACTGGTGATTTCGCTGGTGATGGTCGGGCTGTTCGGCCTGGCGATGCTGTTCGGCTAGGCTGCCGCAGGCAGCACGTACAGCAGCACCGCAAAGTAGTGCAGCACGCTGCCGGCCAGCACGAACGCGTGCCACAGGGTGTGCTGGTACGGCAGCCTGCGCCACAGGTAGAACGGCACGCCCACCGTGTAGGCTGCGCCGCCGCCGATCAGCAGCGTCATGCCGCCCGCCTGCAGGTGTGCCGCCAACGGCTCGAACGCGAGCATGCCGATCCAGCCCATGCCCACGTACAACAGCACGGCAAGCTTGCGCCAACGGCGGAACCAGCCCAGCTCCAGCACGCTGCCGACCAGCGCCAGCGTCCACACCGCGGCGAACAGGCTCCAGCCCCACGCGCCCGGCAGCGCGATCAGGGTGAACGGCGTGTAGGTGCCGGCGATCAGCAGGTAGATCGCGATGTGGTCCAGCGTGCGCAGCAGCGGCTTGGCTGCCGGCACGGGCACCGCGTGGTACAGCGTGGATGCGGTGTACAGCAGGACCAGGGTGACGCCGTACACCGCACTCGCCGTCACCGCGCGCGCGTCACCGCGCAGGGCCGCGAACGCCACCAGCGTGGCGAGGCCGCCGATGCTCAGCACGATGCCCAGGCCGTGCAGCAGGCTGCTGGCGAACTCGTCGCCGCGGCGATAGCGCGGCAGGGCAACGGTAACGGCGGTCATGACGGCTCCTGCAGTCGGGGGAATGTCCATCCCGCACCATAGCGGGAGTGCCCGCGCTTGCCTACCGCAGCAAGGACGCACCCGCGACCACGCGTGAATCCGCCTTTCACCCGGCCTGCACACCGCCTCGATGCGGGCCCGTCCAAGCTGCGCAGGCGGATGCACCCCCATCCCCCTGTCATCCGCATTCCGCCCCGCCTCCCCGTGGGGCTTTTTTTTGGCGACCGTCGTTCCTGCCGATCGCCCTTCGGGCCGTCACCGGCGCGAGGCGAGGGATCGCCGGGCGTTCCGGCGCTTCCCTGGTGGTGATCGAGTGCGTGCATGTGGACGTCCAGCCGTCCACTTGCGCGCGCATGGACACCGGCATACGCTCAAGCCGCGCTTGCGGCACTCCCCTCTGCACCACGTGCAGCGCCGCCGGCGCCACAACCCGAAAAGCCGTCAGGAGGTCGCCCATGTCGTCCGCTAGCCTGGCTGTTGCTGCTCGTCCCCACCCCGAGGCCGCGCGCGTTGCCGCGCTCAGTGCGGCCATCGCGCTCAACCTCGCCGCCCTGCTGGTGCTCACCCGCCCGCTGGCCCCGCAGGCGCTGGCACTGGTGCATGAGCTCACCACCGTGCCGAGGGTGGTGCTCATCGAACCGCCGCCCAAGGTGCCGCCGCCCCCGGCGATCGAATTGAAGCCGCTGCCGCATCCGCCGCCCGCGCCGGTGCAACCGCGGCCGCACCCCGACGTCGCGCCGCCGATGGCGCCCGTCGTCGCCGACACGCGGCCGATGCCGGCGCCGCCCAGCGCCGCGCCGAACGACAGCGCGGTCACCGCCGCGCCGGTCGAGGCCACCCTGGCCTACCGCTCGGCGCCGCTGCAGTTCCCGGTACAGGCGCTGCGTCGGCACCTGCAGGGCACCGTGCTGCTGCGCGTGCTGGTGGACGAGACCGGCAAGCCGTTGCAGGTCGAGGTCGAACACAGCAGCGGCTACGCCCTGCTCGACCGCAGTGCGCGCGAGCAGGTGCTGGCGCACTGGCGCTTCCAGCCCGCGATGGCGGACGGCCACGCGGTGCGCGCGTGGGCGCGGGTGCCGGTGAGCTTCGTGCTGCGCGATCTGTGACAAGGCGGCAGGCCCGGCGGCGCGAGGCGCCGACCGGGCCCGCCGCACCCATCCCGCGCAGTGCACGGCACCGCCGGCGCGCGTACTGCGCGCACGACGCCACCCACGCCGCGGCTTACGGCCGTTTAACGACGCGCGTGCTCCACTTGGCCGCCGTTCCAACGCCGGGCTCCGCATGGGCAAATACATGCACAGCTTGAAGATCCTGCGCGACATCGCGCTCGAATACGGCCGCGTCGAGCACCCCGACCTGGCCTCGATGGCGCGCGAACTCGGCCGCGTGGTGCATCAGGATGCGTTCGCGCTGTCCGCGCGGCTGGCGACGTTGCGGCGACACCGCCGCGACGGTGACCGCTGGCTGCTGGCCGAGCGCCGGCGCCCGGCACTGCACGTGCTGGTGCGCGCCTGGCCACCCGGCCAGCACATGCCGCTGCTCGACCACGCCGACCGCTGGGGCCTGGAATTGTCGCTGCACGGCGCGCTGGAGTGGCAGTCGTACCGCCGCGATCCGCACAACGGCCAGCTGGATGCGCTGGGGCGCAACTGGCTTGGCCCGGGCGACGCCAACTGGTTCGAGCGCGACGCCGGCCTCGCACACCGCTGCCGCAACCTGTCGCGGCACGACACCGCATACACCCTGCACGTCTACGGCGGCGAGCTGCCGGGCCATCGCGCCGGGGAGCCACGCGGGGATGCGCCCGCATGGCTGGCGCAGGCCCGACGCGGCACGCTTGCCGGCCAGCAGCCGACACCCTGACCCGTCCGCTTCGGAGCAACGCATGCATCGACGTGTCGCCATCATCGGCGGCGGCGCCGCGGCCGCCGCGCTGCTCGGCGAACTGCTGGAACGCCAGCCGCCGCAGCCGCTGCACCTGGACTGGTACACCGGCGGCGGCGCGCCTGCGCGTGGCGTGGCCTACGCCACGCGTTCCGACCGCCACCTGCTCAACGTGCGCGCAGCCTCGATGGGCATGTTCGCCGGCAAGCCGCAGGGTTTCCTCGACTTCGTGCAGCGCGAGGATCCCTCCGTCGCCGGCACCGATTTCCTGCCGCGCCGGCGCTATGGCGACTACCTCGAGGCCGAGGTGGCGCGTGCGCTGGCGCTGGGCAAGGTGCACGGACACGACGTGCAGGTCGTGCCGTTCGCCGCCGACGCCGTGGTGCCCGAGGTCGACGGCGTGACCGTGTTCCTCGGCGAGGAAGCCCGCCGGGTGGACGCCGCGGTGCTGGCGATCGGCGCGCTGCCGCCGCAGCCGCTGGCCGGCGTGAGCGCGGCGGCGCTGGCCAGCGGCCGCTACGTGGTCGATCCCTGGCCGCTGCTGGCCGCGCCGCCGGCCGAGCCACCCGCCCACGTGGTCGTGATCGGCCTCGGCCTCACCGCCGCCGACGTGCTGCTGGAGCTGGCCGCGCGCTGGCCCGCCGCCCGCTTCACCGCGATCTCCCGCCACGGCCTGCTGCCCGAACCGCACCTGCCCACCGCCGCGCTGCCCAGCGGCGACAGTGCGGAGCTGATCGAGGCGATGCTGGACGCGCCCGACGTGCGCCACTGGCTGCATCTGCTGCGCGAGGCGATCGCGCAGGAGGAGGACTGGCGCAGCGTGATCGACAGCCTGCGCCCGCACACGCCGACGCTGTGGGCCGCGTTGCCGACCGAGCAGCGCGCGCGCTTCCAGCGCCACGCACGCTGGGCCTGGGAACGCGCGCGCCATCGCATGCCGCCGCCGGTGCGCGCGGGCTTGGCCGAACTGGAGCGCACGGGTCGCCTGCAGCGCCTGCGCGGGCACCTGCAGGCCGCCGAGATCGACGGCGAGGGCCTGCGCCTCGAGCTGCGCCCGCGTGGCGTCACCGCGTCGCAAACGCTGCACGCGGGGCTGGCGGTGCAATCGGTGGGCCTGGATTTCGACGCGGCGCACACGCCACACCCGCTGATGCGCCAGCTGGTGGTGAACCGCCACGTGCTGCCCGACCCGCTGGGGCTGGGCTGCCAGGCCACGCCGCAGGGCCGGCTGCTGCACGAGGGCGGCGCCTGGCCGCGCCTGTTCGCCATCGGCAGCCTGTTGCGCGGTACGCTGTGGGAGTCCACCGCGATGCCGGAAATCCGCCAGCAGGCGCGCGCCGTGGCCGACCAGTTGCTGGCGGAGTAGCGCGCCCTTGAACCGATGCCCCTCAGCCTGATCGGCGCCGTCGTCCTGCTGCTGCACGCGCTCGGCGTCCTCGCCGCGGCGCATGCGCTGATGCACACCCGCACGCCGCAGGGCACGATCGCCTGGGTGCTCGGCCTGCTGCTGCTGCCGGAGCTCACCCTGCTGCCCTACCTGTTCCTCGGCGCCAGCCGCTTTCGCGGCTACCTGCACACCCACCGCCGCGCGCCGCCGCGCGCCTACCCCGTGGCGGCGGACGACGGCAGCGGCCGTTTCGCCGCGCTGGTGGCGATGCAGGGCCGGCCGTTCCGCCCCGGCCACCGGCTGCGCCTGCTGGTCGACGGCGACGCCACCTTCGAGGCGATCTTCGACGCGATCGCCGCGGCACGGCACACCGTGCTGGTGCAGTTCTTCGTGTTCCACGACGACGGCCTCGGCCGGCGCATGCAGCAGGCGCTGCTGGAACGCGCCGCGGCCGGCGTGCGCGTGTGCGTGCTGTACGACGGCGTGGGCAGCCACGACCTGCCGCGCCGCTACGTGGAGACGCTGCGTGCGGGCGGCGTGGCGATCCACCCCTTCGCCACCCACCGCTGGCGCAACCGCTTCCAGCTCAACTTCCGCAACCACCGCAAGATCGTGGTGGTGGACGGCGCGTGCGCCTTCGTCGGCGGCCTCAACGTGGGCGACGAATACCTGGGCCTGAAGCCGCCGCTGGCGCCGTGGCGCGACACCCACCTGGAAATCCGCGGCCCCGCGGTGGCCGACCTGCAGCAGCTGTTCGCCGACGACTGGCAATGGATCACCGGTGCGCCGCCGCCGCTGCACCCCGCACCCGCGGCCGACGGCGACGCCCGCGTGCTGGCCATCGCCAGCGGCCCCGCCGACGCGCAGGAAACCGGCTCGCTGTTCTTCGTGGCCGCGATCAACGGGGCGCGCCGGCGCATCTGGATCGCCACGCCCTACTTTGTGCCCGACAGCGCGGTGCGCGCCGCGCTGCGCCTCGCCGTGCTGCGCGGGGTGGACGTGCGCGTGCTGATCCCGGCAAGGCCGGACCACCGCACCGTGTTCCTCGCCTCCACACTGCACGCCCACCAGGCGCTGCGCGCCGGCGTGCGCGTGGCCCGCTATCAGCCGGGCTTCGTGCACCAGAAGGTGCTGCTGGTCGACGACGACTGCGCCGCGGTGGGCAGCATCAACCTCGACAGCCGCTCGTTCCGGCTCAACTTCGAGGCCAGCGCGCTGGTGCTGGACCGCGGCTTCGCCGCCGAGGTGGAAGTGATGCTGCTGGCCGATTTCGCCGACTCCCGCGCGGTGGACGAGCGCGAGTACCTCGACGCGCCCTACCTGCGCCGCGTGGCGATGCACGTGGCGCGGCTGTTCGATCCGCTGCTGTAGGAACGCACCCGCCCCGCCGTTTTCAGCGCCGGCGCCAGTGCCTGCCGCACAGCAGCCAGGCCACGAACACGCCCGCCGCGGCGCCCAGCAGTTCGCACAGCACGCGGGTGCCGATGCCGTCGGGGTCGTGCACCTCGGCCAGCTTGGCCTTCAGCAGCTGCAGCGACTGCAGCCGCGCGTAGTTGAAATAGAACAGGTTCCAGGCATCGGCGCGGGCGCTCAGCACCAGCGCGAGGAAGTAGGCCCAGCCGATCCGCCGCGCATCGCTCCAGCCGTTGCGGCGACCCAGCCAGTGGAACACCAGGTACAGCACGAAGCCGGCCGCGACGCTGATCGCGCCGGCTTCCATGCCGCCGGTCCAGCCATAGCCCATCCACGATTGGTCGTAGTTCATCGCGCCCTGTTCCGCTCGAATCAACCCGCATTATGCCTGCGCGCTAGACTGCCGCCTTCCCCCGCACGCGCAGGCCCGCCATGCCGCACGCCATCGACGAACGCACCGCGCTGATCGTGGTCGACGTGCAGCCGGATTTCATGCCCGGCGGCGCGCTGGCCTGCCATGAGGGCGACGCGATCGTGCCGGGCATCGACCGCCTGCTGCGCGCGCGGCGCTTCCGCCACGTGGTGGCAACGCAGGACTGGCATCCGGCGGGCCATGCCTCCTTCGCCAGCGTGCATCCCGGCACGCAGCCGTTCCAGCAGGTCGAGCTGCACGGCCATCCGCAGACGCTGTGGCCGGACCACTGCGTGCAGGGCACGCCGGGCGCGGCGCTGCATCCGGACATCGACTGGTCGCCCGCGGGCCTGGTGCTGCGCAAGGGCAGCGACCCGCGGGTGGATTCCTACAGCGGCTTCCGCGAGAACCACGGCCCGCACGGCGCGCGTCCCGCCACCGGCCTCGCCGGCTGGCTGCGCGAACGCGGCGTGGAGGAAGTGCTGGTGTGCGGCCTGGCGCGCGACGTCTGCGTGCTGTGGACCGCGCAGGACGCGGTGGCCGCGGGCTTCCGCGCCGGCCTGCTGTGGGAACTCTCGCGGCCGGTGACGCCGGCCGGCGACGAGCCTACCCGCGCCGCGCTGGCGGCGCGGGGTATCGCGCTGGTCCGCCTCGAGGACTAGGCGGGCTCAGACCCCGTCCTCGCGCGCCGTCTGCACGCGCGGCACGCCGTCCTCGTCGAACGCCACCGCCAGCGCGATCGGGCGGCAGCACACGGCGCAATCCTCGATGTAGCACTGGTCGGCCACCGAATCGTCCAGCAGCAGTTCGATGACTTCGCCGCAATACGGGCAATCGATGCGATACGGCACGGCCATGGCAGGCTCCGGCAACCGCGGCGCACGCACTCTGGCACAACCGCTGTCGACGTTGCGCGTACACTGTCCGCCCCGCCCGGACGACGACGATGGCCGAACGCGAATTCCCGGATTACACCGTGCGCTCCGGCGCCAGCCTCGAAGGCTCGCGCTACACGGCTTGGCTGGCGGTGGTGCCGCACGGCCACGGCTTCCCGGTGTACTACGCGATCTGCGAGAACCGCAGCTTCCGCCGGCAGGACCTGGCCGAGCGCGCCGCGGAGGACGCGCTGGCCGCGGTGCTGGCGCTGGAGGAGGACGGCACGCCGGTGTTCCCCGAGGACTACACCGGCTTCACCGACGCGGCACCCGCCGAATAGACCTGGGCCCACGCCTGCGGCGCGAGGATGTCGAAGCCGTGCCCGCGCCGCGTGCGCCGCGCCAGCTTCAGCAGTTCGCGATCGCGGCTGAGCAGCCACTGCGCGCCGCAGGCCAGCGCCAGCTCGAGGAACTTCTGGTCGTCGGGGTCGGCGCAGCGCGGCAGGCCCGGTGTCGCCGGCGGCAGACTCCGCTCCGCTGCCGGCAGCAGGCGCAACCGCGCGTCGAACGCCGCCACGGCCGCATCGCGCCGCGCCGCATCCAGCGCCAGCTGCGGATAGGCCAGCACGCGCAGCCATTCCCCGCGGCAGGCCGCATCGGCGACCGCCTCCACCTCCCCCGCGGCCAGCGCGTCGCGCAGCACGGCGCACGCCGCATCGCCGAACACGAACAGGTCGAGGCAGACGTTGGTGTCCAGCACCAGGCGCGGCGGCGTCGCCATCAGGCCGCCGCCAGCGCATCCAGCTGCGCCAGCGCGGCGGGAATCTCCGCCGCGCCCGCCACTGCGCGCATGCGCGGCGCGTGCGCGGCATCCAGGCCGTTCTCCAGCTCGTGCGTCCAGGTCACGTGGTAGGGCATGTGCACGCCCCAGCCGCCCAGGCGCAGCACCGGCTCGATGTCCGAGCGCAGCGAATTGCCCACCATCGCGAACTCGTGCGCGGCGATGGCGAACTCGTCGAGCAGGCGGCGGTAGGTCGCCGTGTCCTTCTCCGAGACGATCTCGATGCGGCGGAACAGCCCGGCCAGCCCCGATTCGGCCACCTTCTTCTCCTGGTGGAACAGGTCGCCCTTGGTGATCAGCACCACCGCATGCCGCTCCGCCACCGCCGCCACCGCCTCGCGGATGCCGGGCAGGAGTTCCACGGGGTGCTGCAGCACGCGCTTGCCGATCTCGACGAGGCGGTGGATGTCCTGCGCGGTGATCCGCCCGCCGCTGAGCGCGATCGCGGTTTCCACCATCGACAGCGTCATGCCCTTGGCGCCGTAGCCGAACAGCGCGAGGTTGCCGCGCTCGGTGGCCAGCATGCGCGCGTGCACCGCCTCGTCGGCGAGGTCGGCGTAGGCGCCCACGATGGCGGCGAACTCGGCGTTGGCGTCGCGGTAATAGTCCTCGCTGCGCCACAGCGTGTCGTCGCCGTCGAAACCCACCATCTTCAGCATGGCCACCTCGCGGCATTCGCGTCACGGACAAGGGCGGCATTGTCCGACAACGGGCACGGCGCTGCATGCATCGGCCACGGCGACGCCGCCGTGACGCGGTGCGTGGCATATGCTCGGGCGCTGCACTCCTCACGAAGGGAACACCATGCGCGTCCATCTGTTGCTGCTGCCGCTAGCCCTCGCTGCGTGTGCCACCACGCCAGCCGCCAACGGCAACCGTGCGACGGCGACGCACGGCCCGGCATCCGGCATCGGGCCGGGCCCCACGCCAGGCACTTCGCCCAGTCCGACATCGAGCGCGGCTTCGAGCGCCACCGTGCCGGATGCCGCGTTGCTCGGCGGCTACCACTGGCAGCTGACGCAGGCCACCAACCGGTACGGCCAACGCATCGGCGCGCTGTTCGTGCGCCCGCTCAATCCACTGCAACTGGATTTCGACAACGGCCGCATCAGCGTGCGCAACAGCTGCAACGGCATGGGCGGCAGCTACCGCATCGTGGACGGACGGCTCGTGGTCGGCCCGCTGGCGCACACCATGAAAGCCTGCGCCAATTTCGCGCTGAACCGGCTGGACGGCCTGATCGGTGTGCGCCTGGGCATCAGGCCCACGATCACCGCCACGCGCAGCGGCGGCACCCCGCTGCTGCACCTGCATACCTCCGCCGGCGACACGCTGGTCTTCACCGGCGTGCCCACGCCCGAGAGCCGCTACGGCAGCCCCGGCATCGTCGAGTATCTCGAAGTGGCGCCGCAGACCGTGCCGTGCAGCCACCCGCGGGCGTCGAGCTCGCAATGCATCGACGTGCGCGAGGTCCATTACGACGCGAACGGTCTCAGGACCGGCACGCCCGGCAAATGGCACCTGTTGCTGCAACCGATCGAGGGCTACACGCACCAGCCGGGCGTGCGCAACGTGCTGCGGGTGAAGCGCTACGCGCTGAAGCACCAGCCCCCCGACACCCCGACCAGCGCTTACGTGCTGGACATGGTGGTCGAATCGGAACTCGTCCGGCGCTGAGGCCGCGTGCGATCAGGCGCCCACGCGCTTGCGCACCGCCTCGAAGTCGCGCACCGGCCGCACCTCGATGCAGCCGGTCTGCGCCCACGGCAGCGCGGCGGCCATGCGGATCGCCTCTTCCTCGCTGTCCGCCTCGACCAGGTTGAAGCCGGCCAGGTATTCCTTGGTCTCCGCGAACGGGCCGTCCAGCACGAAGGTCTTGCCCGCGCGGATGCGCACCGATTTCGCGGTGGCCGGCGCCTCCAGCTGCTGCGCGTCGAGCAGCTTGCCCTGCTCGCGCTGCTCGTCCGCATGCGTGATGCAGGCATGCATGCGCGTGTCGAACTCGCCCGGCGGCAGGGCCTCGAGCAGGCTGTCGTCGCTGTAGACCATCAGCAGGTATTTCATCGTTGGCTCGCGTTGCCGTGGTGGGGAACCGTGATGCTCGCACAGATGCCGCGCGATGACCGCATGCGCCGCCGGGTCAGCCGTGCGCCAGCGCGTAGTCGATCGCCGCGCACACCGCCGCCGCCTGCGCGTCGTTGCACTGCGCGGGCGTGGCGCGCGGGCTGTCGGGGTAGACCTCGGTGGTGGTGCGGTAATGCGCATCGGTGATGCCGGCGCACAGGCCGAGCTTGCGGCAGTCGTACTCGATCACGCCGTGCGCCACCACCGGCGAGCCGATGATGGTGCCGTCGGGATCGGCCGGCGCGATGTGGGTGACCCTGGCCACCGCCGCGATTACCGCCTGCTGGAAGTCCGGCTCCGGCTGCGCGCTGTCCGCGCACAGGTAGAAACCGTCCGGGATGGTGCCCGGCTCGAACGGCTTGCCGTCGCGCGCCGCCAACGCGGGGCGGAACTCGCTCTCGTCGCTGTCGGTGGTTTCGTGCAGGTCGATGTGCATGCGCGCCGTGTCGCGCAGCGGCGCCAGCAGGCCCCACAGCGCCGCCGATTCCTGCGCGGCGCTGTGCTCGCGGAAGTTGCGGTTGGGATCCAGCGCCTCGGGGTTCCAGCGGTGGATGCGCTCGTAGCCCCAGGGACTGATGCAGGGCACGCACAGCAGGTTGATGCGTCCCGCGTAGCGCACCGCGTCGCGTTCGAGGAACTGCAGCGCGCCGTGCACGCCGCTGGTCTCGTAGCCGTGCACGCCGCCGGTCACCAGCATCACGGGCAGCGTCTCGTCCCAGCCGCGGCTGCGCACGACGTAGAGCGGGTAGCGCTCGGGCGCGTAGTCCAGCTGGCCGTATTCGGCGACCTCGAAATGCGCGCGCAGCGGCTCGATGCGGCTCAGCACCTCGTCCGCGTAGCTGCGCTTGCGGTCCTGCCGTGCGCGCCACGCGGCCACCTCGGTCGCGCCCCAGGGGGTGCCGGGGGTGCCGATGGGATAGGGGGCGCGGTTGGTCATGCGGGGGCTCTATGTGACGTGTGGGGCGAGCACTGTAGCACTCGCGCCATGCGGGCCCTGGCGGTTGCGCCGCTGTACTCCCTCTCCCCTTTGGGGAGAGGGTTGGGGTGAGGGGTCACGCTCGCTGGATGCTTGCTACGAAGCACCGATGCGCTCTCCAACGCTACCGCAACCTGGCTCGCCTGCGGCGGGCTTTCGGACGCCTGCCGGCGCCCGAGCCACCTTTCGTTGCCGACCCAGCGACATGGCCTGGCTCAGCCCGCCGCCCCTGCAAGCACCGGCCGCTCGAGGGGTCTGGAACAGGCGTGGCTCCTCCCGATGCACATGCGGCCCTGCCGCGCCGTGTTCGGTGGCCGGGGCATAAAACAAAAATGGCTGCCGCGCATGATGCGCGGCAGCCATTTCGTGTTTGGGGGATACCTCTGACGCTTACTTGGCGGGTGCCGCCGGCGCAGGCTCGAGGTTGAAGTTGAGGGCGGTGACCTTGGCGTCGAGGCCGCGCACCACGTCGCTGGTGAGGTCGTTGGTGGCGTTGCCGCCGAGCACCGCATCGCGGTTCAGCAGCAGGCCGCAGTGGTGGCTGTTGTAGCTGCTGGCGACCAGCGGCTGGGCCTGCTCGCCGATCTGCTGCATCACCTTGCCGCGGGTCAGCTGGATGCGCTCGTCGAGCTGGTTCACCTGCGCCTGGAAGCCCTGCATGCGCTGCTGCAGCGCCTGGCCCTGCTGCTGGCGCTGCGCCTCGGGGAGCGTCGCGGCCTTCTGCCGGAAGGCCTGGATCTCGGCTTCCAGCGGCTTGCGCTGGCTGTCCAGCAGCGACTGCTGCTGCGTCGCCAGCTGCTTCAGGCGCTCGCTCGCCGCCTGCCCCACCTTGGACTGCGCGAACACCGCCTCGCGCGACAGCATGCACACGCCTGGCACCGGATTGCCTTCGAGCTCGTTGGTGGCGGGCGTGGTGGCGGCGTGCGCCGGCGTCGCGGGGGCAAGGGTCAGGCCTGCGGCGGCGGCCAGGGTGGCGACAAGCAGGGAGCGAGGCATGTTCATGGAAGTATCCGGTGGCTGGTCTTGGGGTGCTGCGCGGGCCAGCACGGCCCGCGACGGAACGCCAGCATACTCGCCGGTGGCTGTCTGCCAGATGGCCGGGAGCGCGGCGCCGCCGTCCGGCCGGCTCCCCTCGCCGTGCGGCAGGCGAAACCGGCGCGGTTCCGGGCAGGCTTCAGCGGCCCTGGCCGCGCAGGGCGTCCTGATGCTGCATCATCTGGTCCATCATCAGCTGCATCATGTTCCCGCGGCCTGCGCCGGCACCCATCATGCCGTTGCCCATCACGCCGTTGCCGCCCATCGCGCCCCGGCCCATCATGCCGCCCGCAGGGCAGCCGCCACCGTTGGCCATCATCAGCTGCATGGTGGCCTGCATCGTCGCCAGGTGTTCGTCCAGCAACCGGGCGCGCAGCTTGGGATCGGTGGTGGCGTGTACCTTCGCCATCTGCTCGCGCATTGTCTGCATGTTGCGCACCATCGCGGCCGTGGCGCCGGAGGACGCCGCCGCCGGTGCCTGATTTCCGGCACTGGCCGGCGTTTGCGCCGCGGCCGGCAGCGCCGCCGCCAGCGTCGCCATCGAAGCGAGCATGCCAAGGCGGACCATCGGATTCGAAACTCGCATGGGACTCTCTCCTCAGCCGTGCCGGGTCACGGCGTGTGCAGGCCGGCGTGGAGGCCGCGGATCGCCGGATGCCGTGGCACCGTACCCAGGCTCGCACCGATGGCGGCGGAAGCGATCGCGGCTGCCGCCCGCATCGACGGCGCCATGCACGGCCAACGGCTGCTGCCGGCGTGCGCTCCTGCCAGCGAAGGGCAGGCTCCACGAGGTGTACCTGCAGGCTAGGCAGGCGCGCGACACGCCGTATTGATATGGATCAACGGCGAAAGCCGCGCCCGCGGCGGCCCGCCGTCCACCGGCCGGCGCACCGCGGGCCGGCCGGAAAAACGCCAGCGGGTTTCGTTTCGGAGCCGGGCGTCAGCGCGTTGCGGTGGTGCCGGGCGCCGCGTCGGGACGATGCGGGCAGGTCGCCTTCGTCCAGCCGTCCAGGTCGGCCAGCGCGGCATTCATCACGCCGTCGTTCTTCAGCGCTTCGCCGCCGTGCTGGCGAACCTGCGCGGCCATCGTCTCGTAGTCATGGCGAAGCCGCGCCTGGTGGAACTGTTGCGCGGCCTGCTTGAGCGTATCGGCCTCCTGCCCGAGCAGGTCCGGGGTGGCGTACTTCATGTAGGCCGTCGGCAGCGACATCATGCCGAAGCCGGCGGCCATGCAGTCCGCCCGCACGTCCGGAGGCAGCTTCATCAACTGCTCCAGCCGCTGCCTGGCCTGGCCCATGGCCGCGGCGGACTGGGCGGCGTTGCCGTCGGCGGCACGGGCCGCGGGCAGCAGCATGCCGGCCACGGAGAGCGCGGCGGCAAGGCGAACGGTGCGGCGGAAGCGGTACGGGGCAACGGGCATAAGGGTCTCGCGCAGGTGGGTGGGGTGGGTGCCGTCTTCCATGGAACGGCGGCGCGACATGCTAATGAAACTCCATGACCGCTTCCGGCAACAACGTGGAGAAAAGCGCACGCCGGGCCGCTCAGCCCGCGCACTCCGGGATCAGCGCGGACAGGTCGGTGACGCCGACGTCGATGCCGCGCTGGCTGAACAGGGTGGTGACCTGCCCGCGGTGGTGGGTCTGGTGGTTGAACACGTGGCGCAGCACCAGCCCGGCCCGCTTGCAGTGCGACTCGCCGGCGGTGTTGGCGTAGCGGAGCGGCCGCGCGTACAGCGCGTCGGTGGCCTCGCGGGTGAACGCCACGAACACGGCGTCCAGCGCCTCGCGCTGCGCGCGCAGCGGGCCGAAGTCGGGAGACACGATGCCGCGCACCAGCGGCGGCAGCAGCGCGGCACGCACGGCGTCCAGCGACGCCACGCCCGGCATGGCCGCGGCGAAGCGCTTCAGCCAGTGCATGTCGGCGGCATGGATGTGCGCCAGCGTGGCGAGGATGGAGCCGAAGAACGCGCCCCGGTCCGCGCGCAGCTCCGCCTCGTCCAGCGCCGCCGCGGCGGCGTAGAGCCGCGCGTTCATCCACTGGTTGTACTGCGCCATCAGTTCGAAATCGGCCTTGAGGGACATGGGTTTCGTGATCGCGGGGCGGGGCGGCGAGGGTATCAGGCGCCGGGGCCACCGGGACGGCCGGCGTGCATTCGTTCCCGCTGCTGGCCGGCAAACGGGCCTGATCCGGTTACCCTGAAGCCGGCCCCTCCGCTCGCAGCGGCGGGCCGATCATGAGCGGGTTGCGCCGTGGCCATTCCGGTCAGGACGCAATCCCGAAAAGGCGGATCAGCGGAGGTTCGATGCTCAAGACATACACCGGAAGCTGCCATTGCGGCGCCGTCCGCTTCGAAGCGGATCTCGACATCAGCAGCGGCACCGGCAAGTGCAACTGCACGATCTGCACCAGGATGCGCCTGTGGTCGATCAATGCCCTTCCAGAGGCCTTCCGCCTGCTGGCAGGCAAAGACGACCTCACGGACTACCGGGGACGCGGGAACGCGGTGGCGCATCACACGTTCTGCAAACACTGCGGCATCCGGGCGTTCGAATGGGTCGACATGCCGAACATGAGCGGCAGCAGGTACTACAACATCAACGTCATGTGCCTCGACGGCGTCGATATCGACGAGTTGATGCGGGCGCCGGTGGCGTATTACGACGGCCTCAACGACAACTGGGGCGAAAGGCCCGCCGAAACGCGGCACCTGTAGAAAGGGTGCGCCCTGGACGGAGGCCGCATCCCGCCCCCGTCCTGGCCGTTGCGTTTGCGCAGCACCTCCGCCCGGATTCTTTGCGATGTCGAGACAGTGGTCCTGCCCTCGTCTTCGCGCGGCCCTGTCACATCCAGTCCGGTGCTCGAACGCTCGCGCCCGCATTCCGCGGCACCAAGCGACCGCGAAGCCTGGCCGCAGTCGGGCTGGCCGCCCACCGCCTGGCGGCTCGGTCCGCCGAGTGAAGCGCCCGTTGCCTTTTGCCGATGGCTCCGGCGCTGGGCCGCGCGCCTCTATTCCCGGGTCAGCGGCAGCACTTCGCGCTGCAGCGTGACCAGCGTCTTGCCCGGCTCCTCCTCGAACACCATGTGCGCGGAGTCCTCGAACCAGATCAGCTTCTTGACCGGGGCCTGCAGCTGCCGCAGCCAGCGGTCGGCGAGCTGCGCGTTGACGTTGAGGTCGTGGCGACCCTCGAACAGGATCACCGGGCAGTCGATGCGCTTGATGGTGGCGAGGTTCACCCGGGTGATCTCGGGCCACAGCGCGCCCAGGCTGTAGTCGAGCCCCTTGCCGCGGCCGGCCCAGTCGGCGGCCGTGTAGTCGGGGCTGAGCAGGCCGGCGCGGTCCAGCGCCGCTTCGCTGTTGCGCCAGACGGCGCCGCCATACCTGGCCAGCCACTTGCGTTCGGTGCCCAGGTGGGCAAGGTCGGCCATCGGATCGCTCGGGTCGGGGAACGGCGCGATCGCCTTCAGTTCCCTGATCGCCTCGACGTCGTGCGCGGCCGTCGCGGCGGCCAGCGTGGCCCGGTAACCCATGGCCTCGCTCTCGTGTGCGTCGGTGGCCTGGCCGAAGCCCACGTAGGCGTAGAACCAGTCGGGGTGGCGCTGGGCCAGCATCAGGCCGAGGATCGAGCCCCAGGAATGGCCGACGAGCACGATCTTCCTACGGCCGTAGGTCTTGCGCACGTAGGCGGCCACTTCCTCGGCGTCCTTGAGCATGCGCTCGATGCTGAGCGAGGACGCCGGCAGATCCGGATTGCGCCCGAAGGTTTTGCCCGCGCCGCGCTGGTCCCACTGCACGACGGTGAAGTATTCCTGCCACTCGGCGGTGTAGAGGTAGCTGTTCGGGATCGTGGTGAAGCCTGGCCCGCCGTGCAGGAACAACAGGATCGGCGCATCGCGGTGGCGCCCGCGCACGCTGATCCACTGCTCGATGCCGCCGATGCGGACGAAGCGGTCGTCCCTCACCGCATCGCTGCCCTGGAACTGGCGCGCCTCGCGCAGCACGGCCTGAGGATCGACCGCTTCCCCGGCATGCACGCGCGACGAAGCCAGCGGCGAGGCGACCAGCAACACGGCCAGCGCCATTGCGGCGCGGCCGATCCGACGGTGGTGCTTGCACAACGCGGTGTTGCCCATGTCTGCGTTCCTCGGTGGCTATCGTGACCCGGCATCGCCTGCGGCCGATGCAGCGAGCAGCGCGCACGGCCAATGCAGTGCCCCGCCCGGACAGCCAAGATCTTGCGGGCGCAGGCCGGGAGCGTCGATAGGCAGGTGGTCACGCCGCCGGGCATGTCCGCGGACAACCGCGAACGAGGACGGCAAGCGGAGCAAACCCGCCTGTCCTTGATCGGACCACCCTTCGGGTCGGCGCTCTAAAAGAGCGCCCGGGTCCGCGCTTTCGCCCCTTATCGGTGAAAGTGAACCCGCTGCGCGTACCACCAACGTCCCCAGATGCCCGCGACAACGAGCGATCCGAGTCCGAAGAGCAAGCCAGGCATGCGTGCGTTGCCCGGGTCTCCGCGGGTCAGGAGATCGATCAGCGAGTAGCCCTGACCCAGCAACAGCACCGTGAATCCGGCCCACCACGCGAACAGATGGCGACGGTAGATGCCGAAGGCGCACGCCGGCAGCAGTGCACCGCTGACGGCTGCTGCGATGCGCGCGGCACCGGGCAAACGCGCCTCTGACAGGCCGCCGGCGTGCATGCCACCGGCCCCCTGCAGCGCTCCGACGAAGGAGATCACGCCGAACAGGCAGAAGATGCCGGTGGCGATGGGGATGAACAGCGGACGGGCGCCGAGCGGGCCCGAAGCCGGCGATGCGGGGCTTGCCTCCACCGATGCCGACGCATGCAGTGCGGTGCGGATCACTTCCGAGAGCCACACGGGGTCGTTGCGGGAGAACCAGGCAAACAGACGCGTCATGCCGAGTCCCAGCGCAAACATGCCGGCACCAGCCAGCGACATGAGTGCTGCCGGAGGCTTGTGGATGGCTGCCACCAGGGACAGCGCCACGAACAGTGCGCAGAAGCCGAACCAGTACGCCATGAACAGGCGTGCAAACCAGCTCAACCGAAACCGCCCCGTCAACACCACCTTGCCCTGTGCCTGCTCGAACCGCCCCACGAACACCGGCTTGAACGAGTTCCCCACCATCGGAATCACCCGTTGCAGGGAAACGCGCGCTTCGCTCACCCGCCCGGCCGCTGCCTGCTCAGACACGTTGAAGAGCGACCACTTCTTCGTGGCGGCCTTCAGGCGCTCCACGGACTCCGCCAAGCCATACGAACTCACGAACTCGACAGGCTCCGAGCCCACCCAAAGATCCTTGATCCATCGGTACATGACACGCCCCCTGCCTCAGTCTTTCCTGGCGCTGAACCCCACTGGCACCTGCAGCGAGCCCGTGTCGTAGAAATCGACGTACAGGATGGATGGCTGCGCCTGGCCCGCGTAGGTGACGCGAAACGCGTCGAGCAGGCCGATGCCTTCAATCATGGCGTTGGGCGTCTTGAACGGACAGCACGAGCCGATCCTCTCGTACTCGACCGGCTCTCCCTTCGGGCCTCTCAAGCCGTTGAGGTATTCGGCTTCGTTGCGCTCGTCGAGGCCGCCGACCTTGATGGGATTGCCCTGGGCCAGCCCGTAGGTGGGATCGGTGGCCGTGCCCGACAACCGCATGAACGGTTCGGCCGAGTCGCTGCGCCCCCAGGGCGTTCCCCTGCCACCCGACGTCGTGTTGGCCAGGATTTCCGGCATGGGGGAGCGTGCTTCCGTTGCTGCAGTCGTCCTGGCCGGGATTTCCGGCGCAGGGGGTGACGGCTTCGTTGCCGCGCAGCCGTACAGGGACAACAGCGCGATCACGACCATGAACCTGCTTCCCAACCTCATCGACAGTCCTCCCCATGGACGTGGAAATGGTCGGCTGCGCGTCTTCCCGAAGGCCGGAAAAGTCTACCCCCGTTTCGCGCCCGCGGGCTTCGTTCGCACGACAGCGGTCGGGGTCTGATTCGCGTCCTCGGTGGACTCGGGTGAAGCTGACCCTGTTGGCTGCGAACCAGGGCCGCCGGTGCTTCCGCCTCCCCTATCGGCACTGCCGCAACTGGGCGCCGTATTCGCGGGACAGGCGGTCGACGTAGTCGGCGGTCTCGAGCAGGTGGCGGTCGCGCCGCCAGTGGCCGCTGCGGTAGCCGCCGATGCCTTCGTGATAGGCGATGTAGAGGTGCCGCGGGTCCCACTTGGAGATGCCCAGCTCGCGATGGATGCGGTCGGTGTACCAGCCGAGGAAGTCGAGCGCGTTGGCCATATGCTTGCGGCTCTTGAACCAGTGGCCGTTCGCCTCGAGGTACTCGCGCCACACCGGGTCCTGCGCCTGCGCGTAGCCATAGGCGCTGGAGCGCCGCGGCAGCGGGATGAACAGGAAGTGCGGCCGCGCCGGGCGGGCCTTCTCGCGATAGCCGGATTCCCGCTGCACGAACGCCATCAGCACGTTCGCCGGCGTGCCCCAGCGCTCCTGCGCCGCGCGCGCATCGCGGTACCAGCTCGGGTACTGGTCGAAGATCGCGCAGAGGTTGTGGGTGTTGCGCGGCGGCGCGGTGGCGCAGCCACCCAGCGCCAGCAAACCTGCGGCAAGAAGGGCCACGCCCAGATGTCGTGCTGTTCGATGCACCGGAATTCTCCCCGACATCACTTTCCTGACGAACCCGCCCGCAGCGGTCGCTACTCACTGAACGCCGGGCCGGGCAAGGCGTCGCAGGAATCCACCTCCCTGGGCCGGAAGTCGCCGCTGGTGGTGATCCAGTGGTCGCCGAGCACCGAGCGGTAGCAAACCCCTGTCGAAACATGCTGCCTGGCGCGGTCGAGGGCGTTCCACAGGTCGAGCAGCGGCCCCTGGTCGGGCTTCTGCATCGCCACGAAGTAGGCGGAATCCCTGGCGGCAATCGCGCGTCCGTTCATGCCACCGGTGATCAGGTGGGCCTGCAAGGCCTGGAGATCGGCGGCATTCCTGGCACAGCAGTGACGCAACAGGTCGGCGGTGCTCTTCATGGGCGCCTGCTGGTAGCTCACCGTGAACTTCTCGACCAGGGCCGGGCCGACACCGGCATTGTCCAGCCCCAGCATGACCATGGCATCGCCGTTCTTGCCCACGTTGTTGGATTCGTGCTGCAGGTAGGGCCACGAATTGGCCATCACCAGCTGCTTCATCGCGTGGTGGTTCTGGATGGCGATGATCATCGACACCACGGAGAGCACCAGCGCGCTCAAGGCCAGCATCATGTCGACCAGACTGTGTCCCGACTTGTGCGCGTGTGCGTGTACCTCAGGTTCCAGTTCCATAACCAACCTTTGTGTTCCCGTGAAAGCGCTGCCGGAGCTTCGAATGCAGCCGGCGCAAGCGCGCGATCATCGCGACCCAAGGAGGGTGGGCGCAAGGGCTGGATGATCCATGCGCCAGGCAGGTGCCGTTGGCTGAGCCGGCTGGTGAAGCAGCTCGCGGCATCTCGACCTTGATAATGGCGGCAGCGGGGGCCGGGTGGCGGCAGAGTCGTATCGCGGGATGCGTTGGCTCGGGCCTGAGAAGTGAACCTGCCCCGTTGTCTTGCGATCACTGCACCGGTTGTAGCGGCTTTTCGGCGTCGCCTTCGAAGCCAACCGCGGGCCGCCGCCGTCCGGAGGCGAGCGCCGCGTCCTTCCATACCCGCTTGTAAATGCCCCGGAGCGCAGGCTTGAGATGCGCCAGGGTCTGCTCCTGCGGCGCGCCCATGGCCTGGGAAACGATGGCCTGCATGTGCAGCACTTCGGGCTCGGACACATAGCCTTGCTGGCGCCAGCGCCAGCCGCTGACGCGACCGTCGGAGAAATGCCCGAACTGGAAACGCGTGTTGGCGAGGAACACGCCGAAGCCGAGAAACACCGCCGCCAGGTCGGTGGCGATTTCCCACACTTCCCAACCACCCGGCGGCGGCTCGGGGAAACCCGCCGTGCGGTAATGCGCCAACTCGTGGGCAAACGTGGCCACCAGCGCGACCGGGTCGGCCAGCTGGTTCGGGTGGTAGGTAATCAGCGCCCCTTCGTCGCCCAAAGCACGAAAGGTACCTGCTGGCGACTGCGGTGCGTCCTTGATGAACGCCTGCGGCGACACCATCGGGTTCGGGTCGCCCTCCTGCATCTGCAAGGTGCACGGCCAATCGGCCATGCCCGCATGCATCTTCACTTGTTCGAAGACCGCTGCGGCAAAGGCCGTGTCGTGCTGGCCGCGCTGGGGAAAGCACTCGCGCGTCGGCAAGATCAGCCTGCGCGAACGCAGCGCCTCGACTCCACCCGTGTGCCGCAACAGCCAGTCGAAGCAGTCGAACTGCCAGGCCGTCAATTCGGCATCGAGCAACGCTTCCTTGCGAAACCATCCGAACATATTTTCCCCTTGCATCAAACGATGGGTATTGGCCTGAAGCCGTGGAAGCCTCAATAGCAGATGCGCATCAAACCTCATTAATTCAATCATGAATAAGTGAACCCGACCCCGTACTTTGCTCACTTAAGTGAACCTGCCCCCGTTACTAGTGACCCCGTTACTGCTTCGGTTATTTTGATCCGATGACTCTGTACTGGTTCAAACCAGACAATTACGACCCCGTTATCGATTGAGTTTGTGCTGCAAAGCGTAACGCCTCCCCTTATCTGTTAGATAAACGTCACCATCGCTATCTAACTCGACCAGACCTTCTCTTGTCGCATCAGCGATCAAAACATCAAGCATTAATCTCGATATGCCGGAATAACTCACTAGATCGGAGTATGAGGTAAATGAACGCGCATGACTTTCATAATCAGACACAATCATTCCCATCAGGCCAAGCAATGCATCCCCAGTCCGCTCTGGCGGATTCATACTGGCAGGAGTAAATGGATTATTGCCGATCGGCGGCTTAACAAACAGCGGCGCACCGTGTAACGTCCGCACCAGTTCGTCGAAAGAAAACTCGAACTGATCCTCGCTCGAAAAATCTATAAATAACTTTGTTCTCAAGAACACGGGAACATCGCGAGTACCGTTCTGACGGATAATAGGAACGACCTTATTTGAATCAATGGATTTCATCAGGTCTGCAGTTACTATCATTTTTTCATAACCAACTCCGCCAGATCCCATGTTTGCTTTTGCAACATACTTATCAGTACATATCATTAAAATACGATCAGCACTAGATAAGTGACGCTCCATAAAGTGAGGCAGATCATCTCCTGGCTGCAGCTCCCATTGATCCAAGACCGCATCCACTCCATTGCTTCTCAAACGAGTAGCGAACTCCAGAACCCACCGCTTGTGTTCCTGCGAATCATGCGAATACGAAACAAATACTTTAGGAATAGCCATACCAGCTCCTGATTAGATGACACGACGTTTCGAATGGAGTCGCTGGGCAAACGCGATATGGTTAACGCATGTCTTGAGCAATAAAAAAGGGCAGCGATTAGACTGCCCTTCGTCGTCAAATACCCCTCTCGAACACAGGCATCACCCGCACTTCGAATACCCGCAATTCAAACAAGTCTGGCACCCGTCCATCAGCACCAGCGCCTGCGTGTTGCACTTGTGGCACAGCGTGGCGCCGGGCGGGAAGCTGCCGTTGGATTCGGTGCTTTCGGCCGCGGCCGCACTCACGTCAGAGTTTTTTTTTGCGCCGGCCGCCTCGTAGGCGGCGCGCTTCTCGGCGATCAGGGCGCGCTGGCTGTCGCTCATCTCCGGATCGTGGATCAGGCCGATGTTCTTCATGTGCTGCTCGATCACCGCGCCGATCTCGGCGACGATCGAGGGCATGTAGACGCCGCCGGCCTTGAAGTAGCCGCCGCGCGGGTCGAACACGGCCTTCAGCTCTTCCACGATGAAGGTGACGTCGCCGCCCTTGCGGAACACGGCGGAGAGGATGCGGGTGAGCGCCACGATCCACTGGAAGTGGTCCATGTTCTTCGAGTTGATGAAGATCTCGAAGGGGCGGCGCTGCTCGTACTTGGTGCCGGCGTTGAGCACGATGTCGTTGATGGTGACGTACAGCGCGTGCTCGAACAGCGGCGACTTGATCTTGAAGGTGGAGCCGATGAGCTGCTCGGGGCGCTCCAGGCTCTCGTGCATCTGGATGACTTCGGCCTGGCGCGGCTCGGCGGCCTTGGCCTTGGCTTCGGATACGGCGGCGGGCGCGGCCTTGTCCTCGGGCTTGACGACGTTGTAGCCCTTGATCTTTTTTTCGATCTTGATCGTCATGGTGGGTGGTCTTCCTGGGTGGATGGCGGCGCGCGACGCGGAGAAAGCACGGCCGGCCCGGCGTGACGCCGGGCCGGCCGTGGCGGGACTTACTTCTTGCGGGCGGCCTTCTTGGCGGCGGGTTTCTTCGCCGACTTCATGCTCGCCTTCTTGCTGGCAGTGGACCTCTTGACCGCCTTGGCGGCCTTCTTCACGGCAGCCTTCTTGGCTGTCTTCTTGGGAGCGGCTTTCTTCGCCGTCTTCTTGCTGCTGACCTTCTTTGCGGCCTTGGCGACCTTCCTCGCCTTGCCGGCAACCTTCTTTGCGGCCTTCTTCACCGCCTTCTTCGCGGGAGCGGCCTTCTTCGCAACCTTCCTGGCGACCTTCTTCGCCGTCTTCTTGGCGGCCGCCTTCTTCACAGCCTTCTTCACAGCCTTCTTCGCCGTCTTCTTCGCGGCGGCCTTCTTCACGGCCTTCTTCGCCGTCTTCTTCGCGGCAGCCTTCTTGGCCGGAGCCTTCTTCGCAGCCGCCTTCTTGGCGGCAGGCTTCTTGGCCGCGGCCTTCTTCGGCGCGGCCTTCTTCGCAGCCTTCTTCGGCGCGGCCGCCGGCATGGCCGGCGCAGGCGCGGCGGCCATCGGGACGGCGGTCACCGGCGCCGCGGGAGCGTCCGGCGTGACGGTGTCTTTCACTTCGAACTCGGTATCGATGGACATGCAGGTGTTCCCCTCGGGCGATGATCGTGGCGTCGTGGATACGGGTCAGAACTTGCCGTAATACCCTTCCTTCAAGGCATCGAACAGGTTGGCTGCGGTGTGCAGCTCGCCGTCGTATTCCACTTCTTCATTGCCTCGAAGTTCGATAACGCTACCGTCTTCCAGTTCGAAGTGGTAGAGGGTGTTCGCAAGGTCGGCCTCCTTCACCAGCACGCCCTGGAAGGCGGCGGGGTTGAAGCGGAAGGTGGTGCAGCCCTTCAGCCCCTGCTTGTAGGCGTAGAAGTAGATGTCCTTGAAGTCTTCGTAGGGGTAGTCGGTAGGCACGTTCGCGGTCTTGGAGATCGACGAATCGACCCACTTCTGCGCGCCGGCCTGGATGTCCACGTGCTGCTTCGGGCCGATGTCGTCGGCGGCCACGAAGTAGTCGGGCAGCTTGGCCTGCGGATCGTCGGAGAACGGCATCGCGTTCGCGTTGATCAGCGCGCGGTAGGCGAGCAGCTCGTAGCTGTACACCTCGACCTTCTCCTTGGTCTTGCGGCCCTCGCGGATCACGTTGCGCGAGTAGTGGTGGGCGAAGCTGGGCTCGATGCCGTTGGAGGCGTTGTTGGCCAGCGACAGCGAGATGGTGCCGGTGGGCGCGATCGAGGTGTGGTGGGTGAAGCGCGCGCCGGTCTCGGCGAGCTGCGCCACCAGGTTGGGCGCCACCTCGGCGATGCGCTGCATGTAGCGGCTGTACTTCGCGTGCAGCACGCGGCCGGGGATGCTGTCGCCCACCTTCCAGCCGTCGCGCGCCATCTCCGGGCGGCGGCGCAGCATGTCGCCGGTGACGGCGTAGTCCCGGGCGAGCACCGGCGCGGGACCCTTCTCCTTGGCGAGGTCAAGCGCGACTTCCCAGCCGGCCACGGCCATTTCGCGCGAGACGTCCTCGGTGAACGACACCGCGTCGGCCGAGCCGTAGCGCATCTTCAGCATGGTGAGCGTGGAGCCGAGGCCGAGGAAGCCCATGCCGTGGCGGCGCTTGCCCATGATCTCGTCGCGCTGCTGCTTGAGCGGCAGGCCGTTGATCTCCACCACGTTGTCGAGCATGCGGGTGAAGATCCGCACCACCTCGCGGTACTCGTCCCAGTCGAAGCGTGCCTTCGGACCGAACGGATCGCGCACGAAGGTGGTGAGGTTGACCGAGCCGAGCAGGCAGGAGCCGTACGGCGGCAGCGGCTGCTCGCCGCAGGGGTTGGTGGCGCGGATGTGCTCGCACCACCAGTTGTTGTTCATCTCGTTGACCTTGTCGATCAGGATGAAGCCGGGCTCCGCGTAGTCGTACGTGGAGACCATGATCATGTCCCACAGGTGCCGGGCGCGGATGTGGCCGTAGACCTTGCAGGCGACCAGGCCGTCCTCGCGGGCGACGTAGTTCTCGTGGGTGGGCCACTCGCGCCACACCACCTTGGCCGGGTCGTCGAGGTCGACCTCGTCGCGCTCCTTGACGTGCACCGGGAACACCAGCGGCCAGTCCTGGTCGTGCTCCACCGCCTGCATGAAGCCGTCGGTGACGAGCAGGCTGAGGTTGAACTGGCGCAGGCGGCCATCCTCGCGCTTGGCGCGGATGAATTCCTTCACGTCGGGATGGCTGACGTCGAACGTGCCCATCTGCGCGCCGCGGCGGCCGCCGGCGGACGAGACGGTGAAACACATCTTGTCGTAGATGTCCATGAAGGACAGCGGGCCGGAGGTGTACGCGCCGGCACCGGAGACGTAGGCGCCGCGCGGACGCAGCGTGGAGAACTCGTAGCCGATGCCGCAGCCGGCCTTCAGCGTGAGGCCCGCCTCGTGCACCTTCTCCAGGATGTCGTCCATCGAGTCGTGGATGGTGCCCGACACGGTGCAGTTGATCGTGCTGGTCGCCGGCTTGTGCTCCAGCGCGCCGGCGTTGGAGGTGATGCGGCCGGCCGGGATCGCACCGCGACGCAACGCCCACAGGAAGCGCTCGTTCCAGTGCTCGCGCAGCTCGGGCGTGGCCTCCACCTCGGAGAGCGCACGCGCCACGCGCTGCCAGGTGCCGTCGATGTCGGCATCGACCGGCTCACCGGCCTTGGTACGCAGGCGGTATTTCTTGTCCCAGATGTCCTGCGAGGCGGGCTGCAGCGGGATCGCCGCGGCGGCGTCGCGTTGCAGTTCCGAACCCGTGACTGGCGCACGCGCTGTGCTCATCGGCTTCCTGACCTCCCAGTGCGGCCTTGCGGCCTTGTCGTTATTGACTGCTGTCGTTGATGTCGAGCCACGCCATCGGCAGTGGTGCGGCGGCGAGCGGGATACCGCGGCGACGCCATGCTGACCGACTGCCGGACCCGCTCCCCTGAAAGGCAAACCACCCCACCAGTGCTTGTCCGATTGCTCGCGGACGGACACAAGATGTTGTGGTTGCGAACAGGTGGCAACTTACCCCCGAGGGAGTCCGATGTAAAGTGGCGAGAGCGCGGCGGGATCGTGCCGGCCGCAGGGAACCGCAGCGCCCGACTCGCAGTCGAAGGCGCGCCGTTCTTGCACCGACTGGAGGAGTCCGATGGCATCCCGTCACCCGCGTTTTTCACACTGGCTCACCGGCGCGCTGGCGCTGCTGCTCGGCGTCGCCCTGCCCGGCACGGGCCGCGCCGCGATGCCGCCCGCGGTGGACGGCCAGGCGATGCCCTCGCTGGCGCCGATGCTCGAGCACGTGACGCCGGCAGTGGTGAACATCTCCAGCAAGACCCGGGTGCAGGTGCGCAACCCGTACTTCGACGACCCGATGTTCCGCCAGTTCTTCGGCCTGCCCGCGGAGCCGCGCGAGCGGGTGGAGCAGAGCCTGGGCTCGGGCGTGGTGGTGGACGCGGCCAAGGGCTACATCCTCACCAACAACCACGTGGTGGGCGGCGCCGACGACATCACGGTGACCCTGCAGGGCGGCCGCACCTACAAGGCGAAGCTGGTGGGCACCGACCCCGACACCGACGTGGCGGTGATCCAGATCCATGCACCGGACCTGCAGGCGCTGCCGCTGGCCGATTCCTCGAAGCTGCGCGTGGGGGACTACGTGGTGGCGGTGGGCGAACCGTTCGGGCTCAGCGAGACGGTGACCTCGGGCATCGTTTCCGCGCTGGGCCGCTCGGGCCTGGGCGACTCGCGCTACCAGAACTTCATCCAGACCGATGCCTCGATCAACCCCGGCAACTCCGGCGGCGCGCTGGTGAACCTGCGCGGCCAGCTGGTGGGCATCAACACGATGATCTTCTCGCCTTCGGGCGGCAACGTGGGCATCGGCTTCGCGATCCCCAGCAACCTCGCCGCCGGGGTGATGCGGCAACTGATCGCGCACGGCAAGGTGCAGCGCGGCACGCTGGGCCTGCAGTCGCAGGACATCACCCCGCGCATCGCGCGCCTGCTCGGCCTGGCGCAGGACCACGGCGTGGTGGTGACCGGCGTGGACGCCGGCTCGCCCGCCGAGCAGGCCGGCCTGCGCCCCGGCGACGTGGTCACCTCGATCGACGGCAAGCCGCTGCGCAGCGTGGACGAGCTGCGCAACAGCGAAGGCCTGCTGCCGGTGGGCAGCACGGTGAAGCTGGGCGTGCTGCACGACGGCAAGGCGCGCGAGATCGGCGCGGTGCTGCGTCCGGAGAAGCTGGCCAGCCTCGCCGGCGCCAGCCTCGATCCGCGCTTGGCCGGCGTGACGTTCAACGAGCTCAGCCAGAGCGAGCGCAGCCAGGGCATGTACGGCGTGGCGGTGGGCGCAGTGCAGCCGAACAGCCGCGCCGCTGCAGCCGGACTGAGCGAGGGCGACGTCGTGATCGGCGTGGGCAACATGCGCGTCACCGGCCTGCGCATGCTGCGCGAACTCGCCGGCGTTCGGCCGCGCCAGCTGGTGCTGGTGGTGGCCGACGCCGACGGCACGCATTACGTGCTGATCCAGTGACCGCGGGCCGGGAAAGCGGCCTGCTGCCGCTTTCCCGGCCCGGCCCGCCCGCCGCGTACGCGGCAGGCGCGCGCGTGACTCATCCCTGACTTACCTTCGGCGCTCCGTTCGCCAGCTGCCTGCCGCGCGCCGTCGCGCCGTGCGGCATGACGGAACGCACCCGTAGGGCGTGCCTGCGTCGCACAAGCGCATGAGCGCGCTTGATGTTTTCTGTTCATCCCGATGGAATATCCTGCGAGCATCCACCTCGTGCGCCGGCCGGGATCACGCGCCGCCACCCTCGCCACCTTCGCCACCTATTCCTTGTCGGGGTTCTCCGTCATCATGTCCGTTCGTGCTGTCCGCCTGTTGCCCGCCGTCCTGCTCGGCGCCTGCCTCGTCGCCCCTGCCGTCGCCAGGACCACCCACCATCCCGTCCATCGGGCCACCAGCAGCAAGAGCAGCAAGGGACCGGCACTGATCTGGCGCGGTGACATCACCACCGCCCGCGCGGTGATGGACGACATGGCGAAGGAATGGCAGCGCACCGGCCACGGCCGCATCGAGCTGCAGCCGTTCAACACCGCCTCGGGCATCGACGCGGTGGCCGCCGGCACGGCCGACATCGCCGGCAGCGCGCGCCCCAGTGACGGCAGCCCCGAGGACAGCCGGCTCACCTTCACCCCGGTGGCCTGGGATGCGCTGGTGATGATCACCAACCCGGCGAACCCGGTGCGCAACCTCAGCCTGCGCCAGCTGCACGAGATCTACTTCGGCAAGATCACCAACTGGAGCCAGGTGGGTGGCCGGAACGCACCGATCGACCTGTATGCGGTGATCAGCCCCAACGACGGCGTGGAATACAGCCTGCGCACGCTGCTGTACGGCCGCGGCGACCAGCAGATCTCCGCGCCGCGCCTGTACCTCAACACCAAGGCGCTGGAGGAAGGCATCGCGCTGAACCCGAACGGCCTGGGCCTGTCCACGCTGGCCGACGTGCAGGGCAACCCGAAGCTGCGCACGATCCCGGTCAACGGCGTGGCGCCCACCGTGGCGAACATCGCCGACGGCAGCTACCCGCTCTACACGCCGCTGTACCTGGTGACCAACCCGAACAGCCCGAAGGCGGCGCAGACCCAGGCCTTCCTCGACTACCTGCAGACCGACCAGGCGAAGACCGTGTTGCGCAACCACTCGGTGCTGCCGTACCAGGACGGCATCGCGCTGGTGGCGATGGAGCAGGCGCGCCGCGACAAGGTCTACGCCGAGGCGAACGCCACCTCGGCCAAGCCGCCGCTCGCCGCGCCGGGCGCCACCTACGCCGCGGCGGTCGCGATCGCGCCCACCTCCGAGCGCACGCTGGCCGCGCGCCAGGCGCTGGAGAAGCGCAATGCCGAGGCCGCCAGGTCGGCCGCCGCGGCGGCCGCGCCACCGGCAATGGCAAGCACCGGCGGCGCGCCCAGGACCTATACCGTGGCCAAGGGCGACACGCTGTCCGGCATCGCCCAGAAGAAGGGCGTGAACGTGGCCGAGCTGCGCCGCTGGAACCACCTGAAGAACGACAACATCAAGCTGGGCCAGGTGCTGCAGGTCGGCAGCGACTGACGTCGTGTCGCCGATCCGCGCCGTCACGCTCGACCTGGACGACACCCTGTGGCCGGTGCAGCCGGCCCTGGAGCAGGCCGACCGCGCGGTGGACGACTACCTGCGCGAGCACTGGCCCGAAGTGGCCCGCGCCTGGCCGATCCCGGCCATGCGCGGGCTGCGCGCACGGGTCGCCGCGGAGCGGCCCGACCTCGCCCACGACCTCACCACCCAGCGCCGGCTCACCCAGCAGCAGGCCTTCGCCGTCTGCGGCGTCGCCGACGCGCCGCTGGACACGCTGTGGGAGATCTACTTCGCCGCGCGCAACGCGGTGGAACCCTGGCCCGACAGCCTGCCCGCGCTCGAGCGCCTGGCCGCGCGCTGGCCGCTGGCCAGCCTCACCAACGGCAACGCCGACCTCGCGCGCACCGGCGTGCAGGCGCATTTCGCCCACCACGTCTGCTCGCGCGACGTGGGTGCGGCCAAGCCCGATCCGCGCATCTTCCTTGCCGCCGTCTCGCAACTCGGCGTGGCGCCGGGCGAGGCGCTGCACGCGGGCGACGATCCCGAACTCGACGTGCTCGGTGCGCGCCGCGCCGGCCTGCGCGTGGCGTGGATCAACCGCCACGGCGATGCGTGGCCCGACGCCCTGGGGGCGCCTCCCGAACTCGTCTTCGACGATCTCGGCGCGCTCGCCGACTGGCTCGACGACTAGGTGTCCGCACGCTAGCGCCGTCCGCGCCGCACGGACATTTCCATCGCCCGCCGCCACCCCGCGGCGTGACCCCGCGGCGGCATCGGCGCATCATTCACGTTTGCGCGCGCCGCGCCACCCGTCCGCCGAAGGAAAGCCATGCCCGCCCTGATCGACCGTTCGTCCGCTCCCCGCCACCTCGTCACCATCGAGGCCGTCGATGCCCGCCAGCTGCCCGCCGCGCGGAAACGCCTGGACGCCGCGCAGCGCCGCTGGCTGGACGCGAACGCCTTCGACGCGAAACCCGGCAGCGCGATCCTGCTCGCCGACGCGCAGGGCAAGCCGGCGCGCGTGCTGGTGGGCGTGGACGCCGCCGATCCGCTGGCTGCGCTGGCGGCGCTGCCGACGACGCTGCCCGAAGGCGTCTACCAGCTCGCTGCCGACGGCGTGGCGCTCGACCCCGCGCAGGCCGCGCTGAGCTGGGCGCTGGGCGCCTACCAGTTCACCCGCTACCGCAAGGCGAAGCGCACGCCGGCCACGCTGGCGGTGGATGCCACCACGCTGGCCGCGGTGCAGCCGCTGGCCGAGGCCACCGCGCTGGTGCGCGACCTGGTCAACACACCGACCGAGGACATGGGGCCGGAGCAGCTCGGCGACGCGATCCGCCGGCTCGGCAAGGCGCACAAGGCGAAGGTGCGCGACTGGGTCGGCGACGAACTGCTGAAGGCGAACTTCCCCACCATCCACGCGGTGGGCCGCGCCAGCCACCGCGCGCCGCGATTGGTCGAGCTCAGCTGGGGCAAGGCCGGGCATCCGAAGCTGGTGATCGTGGGCAAGGGTGTGTGCTTCGATACCGGCGGCCTCGACCTCAAGCCCAGCGACGGCATGCGCTGGATGAAGAAGGACATGGGCGGCGCCGCGCACGCGATCGCGCTGGCCGGCCTGGTGATGCAGGCGCAGCTGCCGGTGCGGCTCACCCTGCTGGTTCCCGCGGTGGAGAACGCAGTCAGCGGCAACGCGCTGCGCCCCGGCGAGGTGGTGGTCACCCGCGCCGGCCACAGCGTGGAGATCGACAACACCGACGCCGAGGGCCGCCTGGTGCTGTGCGACGCGCTGGCCTACGGCGCCGAGCAGCAGCCGGAACTGATGATCGATTTCGCCACGCTCACCGGCGCCGCGCGCGTGGCGCTGGGCCCCGACCTGCCCGCGTTGTTCGGCAACGACGACGCGCTCGCCGAGGGCGCGCTGGCCGCTGGCAAGGCGGTGGCCGATCCGCTGTGGCGGCTGCCGCTGTGGCGCCCCTATCGCAAGATGCTGGATTCGTATCTGGCCGACTTCGCCAACGCCGGCGCCTCGCGCCACGCCGGCGCGATCACCGCCGCGCTGTACCTGGAGCGCTTCGTGCCCGACGGCCTGCCCTGGCTGCACCTGGACACCTACGCGTGGAACGACGCCGACCGTCCGGGCCGGCCGCGCGGGGGCGAGGCGATGGGATTGCGCGCACTGTTCGCGCTGCTGCAGCAGCGCTACGGCAAGGCTTGAGCACTTCAGCGCCTTATCCGTTGGCGGGCGGGCGACCAACGGGGCCGGACGCCTGCCGCAAGCGATAGAGCGGTTTCGAGCGCCTGTCGCAAGGAACAGAGCGGTTTCGTCCACCTGCCGGTGGCCGAGTGACTTTCTCTTTGTCTGGCCAAAGAGAAAGGCACCAAAGAGAAAGGCCACCCCGGGGCCCCGGACAGCAGCGCGCTCCCAGCGCGCAGAAGCCACCGCAACGGCCAGAGCGAAGCGAAAGCGAGAGCCGGGCAAGGCCAAAGCGGCGTGAAGCGCCGCGAGGCTTTGCCTCCCTCAGTTTCCAGATACGTCGCGGCGTGGCCGCGTCGTCTATCGCGTAGGTGGGAATAGTTCCCCCCTCGACACATCGGGCTTGTATTCCCAGCGGGTTGAACCAGGCCATTTCTCTTGGTTCCTTCTCTTGACTCCGGGCATCCTGCCCTCCGCCCTTCGGGCCGGCTTCATCGTTTGCCACCGCTTCTGCGGTGGCGTGGCCAGCAAAGAGAAGGGACTCGGGCGCCGGCAGGCGTCCGAAACCGCCTTGCTACTTGCGATAGGCGCGCGAAACCGCCTTGCCCCCAGCAAAGAATTCAAGTCGGCCGATGGCAGGCGCCCACCGAAACGTGCGCAAACCCCCACGCATGACTTCCGGCGATGTCCCATCGCCCCGCAAAATGGCATGGTGCGAAGCTGGACTCCCCCAAAGGAATAACCCATGCGCCCCACCCTGCTCGCGCTCGGCCTCGCCCTTGGCCTGGGCGGCACGACCCTCGCCCGTGCGGGCGTACCGGCCACCCAGCCGCCGCTCACCGCACTGACCAAGGATTCCGGCACGCCGGAGCCGGCCGGGCAGCGGCAGGTGCACTTCGACCACGCCGAGCTGCACATCGCGGTGCACCCGGACACGCAGAGCATCGATGGCAAGGCCACGCTCACGTTCAGCACGCTGGCGCCCACCGATGCCCTGCTGCTGGATCTCGACCGCAACCTGCCGGTCAGCGCGATCAGCATCGACGGCAAGGCGCTGCCCACCAGCGCGTGGAGCAACCCCGATGGCCGCCTGCGCATCCAGCTGCCGCACGCCGTGGCCAAGGGCGGCAAGGTCAGCGCCACCATCGCCTACGGCGGCAAGCCGCACGTGGCGAAGAAGGCGCCGTGGGATGGCGGCTTCGTGTGGAGCCACACCAGCGATGGCCAGCCCTGGGTGGGGAGCGCGGTGGAAGGCGAAGGCTGCGACCTGTTCTGGCCCTGCATCGACCAGCCCGACGGCAAGCCCGACCTTGTGGATCTCTACGTCACCGTGCCCAAGCCGCTGGTGGCGCCGGGCAACGGCGTGCTGGTGGGCGTGACCGCGCAGGGCGACACCCGCACCTGGCACTGGCGCGCCAAGCACCCCACCACCTACGCCGTATCGATCAACGTGGGGCCGTACCGGGAACTGAAGGGCGAATACCACAGCCGCTACGGCAACACGATCCCGCTGTACTACTGGTACCTGCCCGGCGAGGAGGCGCAGGCGAAGGCGCTGTTTGCCGAGTTCCCGCACCTGCTGGATTTCTTCGAGGCGAAGATCGGCCCCTATCCCTGGGGCGACGAAAAGATGGGCGTGGTGGAAACCCCGTACAAGGGCATGGAGCACCAGACCATCAACGCCTACGGCAACCACTACGCGAAGGACGGCAGCGGCTTCGACTGGCTGCTGCAGCACGAGTTCGCGCACGAGTGGTTCGGCAACCAGATGACCAACGCGAACTGGGACGACATGTGGCTGCACGAGGGCTTCGCCACCCTGATGCAACCGCTGTACGCGCGCTACCTGGACGGCGACGCGGCGTACTATGCGTGGCTCAACCGTCTGCGCATGATGGTCGCGAACCGCCACCCGGTGGTGTCCGGCACGCCGCGCACCGAGGAGGCGGTCTATGACGACAGCCGCGGCGGCCCCGGCCAGGACATCTACAACAAGGGCGCGCTGATGCTGCAGACGCTGCATCACCTGATCGGCGACAAAGCCTTCTACGACAGCATCCGCGAGCTGGTCTACGGCCGCCCCGATCCGAAGCCCGGCAATTTCCAGCTGCAATACCGCACCACCGCCGACTTCATGCGCATCGTGGACCGGGTGACCGGCAAGGACTACGACTGGTTCTTCAAGGTCTACCTGTACCAGGCCGCGCTGCCGAAGCTCGACGTGCAGCGCCACGGCGACACCCTGGACCTCGCCTGGCAGGTGCCGGGCAACCTGCCGTTCCCGATGCCGGTGGAAGTGCGGGTGGGCGACGCCGTGCACACCGTGCCGATGGCCGACGGCCGCGGCAGCCTCGCGGCGGCGGCCGGCGCGCTGGTGACGATCGACCCGCACTCGGTGCTGCTGCGCGACGAGCCGCGCGTCACCGGGTTCCGGCAGTGGATGAAGCAGCAGCGCGAGAAGCGCGGGGCCGCGAAGCCGTAGCCGGCGTCCGCGTTCGCGCACCCTGTGCGCGAACGCTTTCCGGCCCCGGTCAAACGCCGGAGCCGTCGCGCACCGCGCGCGCCGCTGCGGCATCGCCGCAAGCGTTTCCGCGTCGCGCCGGCCGTGGCCGGGAGGACGGCCATCGCAAAAGCCCTCAGCCGGCGCCGGACAGCCCGCCCCCGATCCGGCGCAGGCGCTGCAGGAGTGCGCGCAGGCCGCGCGCCAGCTTCGGCAGCAGCCAGCAAAGGAGCAGCACGAACAGCGCCAGCAGCACCAGCAGCGCCAGTGGGTGCCGCCACATCAGCCAGAGCCCGCCCAGCCAGGCGAGATCCTCGCCCGCGCTGGCGGCCCAGTTGCTGAGCGGCTCGGGCGATGTGTTGATCAGGGCGCGGCCGCCGCTCTTGGCCAGGTGCGTGCCGGCGGTGAGCGCGCCACCGAGCAGCGCTGCGGCCAGCTGCGTGGCCGCGGTCGAGTCGCGGAACACGCCCCACGCCAGCAGCATGCCCACCGGAATGCGGATGAAGGTGTGCAGCGCATCCCACACGCTGTCGAAGGCGGGCACCTTGTCCGCCAGGAACTCGCCCAGCGCCAGCACGCCGGACACCACCAGCACCCAGGTGTCGGTGAGCATCGCCAGCCCGGGCGGCAGGTGCACCCAGCCCAGCCGCCCCAGCAGCCCGGCCACGAACACCGTGGCGTACAGGCGGAAGCCGCTGGCCCAGGCCAGGCCGCCGGCCAACGCGACGTTCGACAGCGGATCCATGGCGACGCTCCCGGCAGGCGGCGAAACCGCGAACGGCGCCACGCTCGCGCGCGTACCATCGCAGCGTCAAGCCCCTGGCCCGAGGCGGGCTCCGGACCGGCAGAAACGACAAGGGGCGCCGCGGCGCCCCTTGCGTTGGCCGGCGATGGCCCTCAATGCGTCGCGGTGACGGTGGAGGCCGCGGCGGCGGGCTTCTCCGTGCCCGCCAGCACGGTGGCGAGGTAGTCGCTGCCGGGCGGCAGGATGTCGGCGGCCAGCTTCGGATCCGTCTTCAGCATGCCGACCTCGTCGGCCACGATGTGCGCGGCCTCGCGCAGCTGCGCATCGGGCGCCTTCTTCGCGTCCTGCTGCTGCTTGAGTTCGCTCTTCAGGCTGCGCTCGCCGGGGTCGAGGCCGTCGTCGAGCGCGCTGTCCTCGTCCTTGAGGTAGGCATCGCTGCCGTCGATCACCTTCTGGCGCGCGCGGAAGCTGGCCTGGGTGGCGTCCAGCTGCTTGCGCTCGGCTTCGCGCTTGGCGAAGTTCAGCGACACCGTGGTCTTGGCGCGCATCGCCTTGTACTGCGCCAGCTCGTCCAGCATCAGCTTCCACGCCGGCGACTTCGCCACGCGCGCGGCATGCAGGCTTTCCAGCTGCGGCAGGTAGCCCTTGAGGTTGCCTTCCGGCTTGTAGTCGGCCGGCGCGATGTGCGTCCACGGCAGCGCGTTGTCGTAGGTGGACTCGCCGAAGTCCTTGGAATCGCCATTCCGCGGGAACTCGACGTCGGGGGTCACGCCCTTGATCTGGGTGGAGCCGCCGTTGATGCGGAAGAACTCCTGCACCGTCATCTTCAGCTCGCCGTACTGCGGCTTGCCGTCGGTGTTCTGGCTGAAGCGGTCGAGGTCGATCAGGGTCTGCACGGTGCCCTTGCCGAAGGTGGGCGTGCCGATGATCAGGCCGCGGCCGTAGTCCTGGATCGCGGCGGAGAAGATCTCCGAGGCCGAGGCGGTGCCGCGGTTCACCAGCACCGCCAGCGGGCCGTTCCACACCGGGTCAGCGTTGTCCGCGCCCTGCACGTCGACCTGGCCGCGCGCGTCGCGCACCTGCACCACCGGGCCCTTGCCGGTGAACAGGCCGGTCATCGAGTCGGCCTCGGCCAGCGAGCCGCCGCCATTGTTGCGCAGGTCCACGATCACGCCCTGCACGCCGGCCGCCTTCAGCTCGCCGAGCAGCTTGGCCACGTCGCGGGTGGCGCTGCGGTAATTCTTGTCGCCTTCGCTGCGTGCGCCGAAGTCGGAGTAGAAGCTCGGCAGGTCGATCACGCCGATCTTGCGCACGACGTCGCCGTCCTTGATGTCGATGATCTTCTTCTTGGCCGCGCTTTCCTCGATGTTGACCTTCTTGCGCACCAGGCTGATCAGCTCGTGCTTGCCGTCCGGACCGGCGTCGGCGGGCAGGATCTCCAGCCGCACGGTGGTGTCCTTCTTGCCGCGGATCAGGTTGACCACGTCGTCGAGACGCCAGCCGATCACGTCGACGATCGGGCCGCTGTCACCCTGCCCCACGCCCACGATGCGGTCGCCGGGCTTGAGCTTGCCGGACTTCTCCGCCGGGCCGCCGGGCACCAGCGAGAAGATCATGGTGTAGTCGTCGCGCGCCTGCAGCTGCGCGCCGATGCCTTCCAGCGAGAGCTTCATCTGGATCGCGAAGTTCTCGGCCTGGCGCGGGCTGAGGTAGTCGGTATGCGGATCGGTGGTCTCGGCGTACGCGGTCATGAAGGTCTGGAACGCGTCCTCGCCGTCCAGCTGCTCCAGGCGCTCGATGTAGTTGCTGTAGCGCTTGGTCAGCGTCTTGCGGATGTCGTCGTCCTTCTTGCCGGCGAGCTTGAGCCGCAGCCAGTCGTTCATGGTGCGCTTGCGCCACAGCGCGTCCAGCGCCGCGTCGTCCTTCGCCCAGGTGGCGTTCTTGCGGTCGTAGTCGTAGCTGTCGTCGCCGTCGAAGGTGAAGCCGCCCTTGAGCAGGCCGCGCGCGTAGGTCATGCGCTGCACGGCGCGCTCGAGGAACTTGTTGTAGATGGCGAACGGCGCGGCGAGATCCTGGTTCCAGATCGCGTCGTCGAGCTTGGTCTGGTACTGGTCGAACCGGTCGATGTCCTGCTGGGTGAAGAACACCTTGTCGCCGTCGAGCAGCTTCAGGTAGTCCTTGTAGATCTTCGTCGACATCGCGTCGTCGAGCGGCTGCGCGTCGTAGTGGAAACGGGTGAGGAAGCGCGCCGACAGCTGCGCGGCCTGTGCCTGGGTGGCGGTGGGCTTGAGCGGCCACACGGCGGCCTTGCGCTGCCCGCCGGCACCGAGGTCGGCGGCCGATTGCGCGTACGTGCAGGTGACGGTCAGAGCCAGCAGCAGGGCCAGCGCGGGACGGAAGGTCATGGGGATCTCGGAGGAATCAGGCTTGGGCAGTGACGCCGGCTGCATGGGCCTGCAGGTCGGCGTGGTAGGACGAACGCACCAGCGGGCCGGAGGCGACGTGATGGAAACCCATCGCCTCGCCTTCCCTGCGCAGGTCTTCGAATTCTTCGGGGGTCCAGTAGCGCACCACCGGGTGATGGTGCGGCGTGGGCTGCAGGTACTGGCCGATGGTGATCATCTCGACGTCGTGCGCGCGCAGGTCGCGCATCGTCTCCAGCACCTGCTCGCGGGTCTCGCCCAGGCCCAGCATGATGCCGGACTTGGTCGGCACGTCGGGATGCTGCGCCTTGAAGCGCTTCAGCAGGTCCAGCGACCACTGGTAGTCGGCGCCCGGACGCACCTCGCGGTAGAGGTGCGGGACGGTTTCCAGGTTGTGGTTGAACACGTCCGGCGGGAAATCCTTCAGCACCTCCAGCGCGCGCTCCATGCGGCCCTTGCCGCGGAAGTCGGGCGTGAGGATCTCGATGCGGATGTCCGGGCTGGCGTGGCGCGTCGCGCGGATGCAGCTGGCGAAGTGCTCGGCGCCACCGTCGCGCAGGTCGTCGCGGTCGACCGAGGTGATCACCACGTACTTCAGGCGCATGTCGCGGATCGTGCCGGCCAGGCGCGCCGGCTCCAGCGGATCGGGCGGCTGCGGACGGCCATGCGCCACGTCGCAGAACGAGCAGCGCCGCGTGCACACCTCGCCGAGGATCATGAAGGTGGCGGTGCCCTTGCTGAAGCACTCGTGGATGTTCGGGCAGCTGGCTTCCTCGCAGACCGTCACCAGCGCGTTCTCGCGCAGGCGCGCCTTCAGCTGCTGCACGGCGTTGCCCTGCGGCAGGCGCACGCGGATCCAGCTCGGCTTGCGCAGCGTCGGCACCGCGGTGTCGAAACCGGCGCGGTTCAGCGCGATCTTGTCGTTGCCCAGCTGCTTGTCGACCGCGGGCGCACCGCTGACCACGCTGATCGGGATGGACTTGTTCGGGGAAGCGGAGACGTCACTCATCTACTCGGCTCAGACCGCAACGCGCGCGGGCAGTTCGGGGATCATGGGGGCGGCTGGCTCGGCGCGGAAACCGAACTGGCGGCAGAACTCCTGCACCAGTACCTCTTCCACGTCCGCCAGCCGTGACGGGCCGCCCAAGTCTAGCACCTGGGTCACCGCCAAACCCTTGTAGCCGCAAGGATTGATGCGGTGGAAGGGCTCTAGGTTCATGTTCACGTTGAAGGCCAGGCCGTGGAAGCTGCAGCCGCGGCGCACGCGCAGGCCCAGCGCGGCCACCTTGGCCTCGGCCACGTAGACACCCGGTGCGCCTTCACGGCGCCCGGCGACGATGTTCCAGTGCGCCAGCGTATCGATGATGGCCTGCTCGATCCGGTTGACCAGCTCGCGCACGCCCACCCCGGCGCGGCGCAGGTCGATCAGCGGGTAACCCACGATCTGGCCGGGGCCGTGGTAGGTGACCTGGCCGCCGCGGTCCACCGGGACCACCGGGATCTCGCCCGGCGCCAGCACGTGTTCCATCTTGCCGGCCTGGCCCAGGGTGAACACCGGGTCGTGCTCCAGCAGCCAGAACTCGTCCACGGTGTCGGCGGTGCGGTTGTCGGTGAACGCGCCCATCGCCTTCCACGTCGCCGCGTAGGGCTGGCGGCCGAGGCGGCGGATCTTGAGCGGCAGGGACATGGCGAAACCTGGCGAATCGGGGGAATGGGGTGGAGATGCGGCCGGACGGCGGCTAACCAAGGCCGGCCGCGCCGCGCCCGGTCACAGCGTGTAGCGGATGTCCGGGTCGGCGCGCAGCACGGCGTGCGCGCTGTCGTACTGCTCGCGGCTGTCGCAGCGGAAGCTCACCGTGACCGAGACATAGTTGCCGCCGCCGGAATGGCGGTGGCGCACCGTCTCGTGCAGCACGTGCAGGCCCGTGCGTTCCAGCAGCTGCGGCACGCGGACGGGCAGGTCGGCGCTGGCCTTGCCCACCGCGGTGATCTCGAACTCGCCGGGAAAGCGGAAGCCCTTGCCTTCCCGCTTCGCCTGGCTGAAGTCGATCTCGTGCATCATTTCGCGCCCGGCGCCGCGGCTGCGTCGGCCTTCTTGCTGCCGTGGAACCACAGCAGGATCGAATCCCACAGGCGCGAGAAGAAGCCGCCCTGCGGCGCATCCTCCAGCGCGATCAGCGGCACGCTCTGGATCGGCTGGCCGTCCAGCGTGACGCGCAGCGTGCCCACCTGCTGGCCCTTCTTGAACGGGGCGATCAGGGTGGCGGGGATGTCCATGGTGGCCTTGAGCTTGTCGTACTGGCCGGTCTTCACCGTCACCAGCACGTTCCCGGCCACGCCGATCGGCAGCTGGTTGGCCTCGCCCTTCCACAGCCGCGGCGTGGCCAGCGGCTTGCTGGCGTCGTACAGCTTGTGGGTCTCGTAGAAGCGGAAGCCGTAGTTGAGCAGGGCCATCGCCGCGTCGGCGCGCCCCTTGTCGGTGCTGGAGCCCATCACCACCGCGATCATGCGCTCGTCGCCGCGCTTGGCCGAGGCGTCGAGGCAGAAGCCGGCGGCGGAGGTGTGGCCGGTCTTGATGCCGTCCACCGCCGGGTCGCGCCACAGCAGCGCGTTGCGGTTCTGCTGCTTGATGCCGTTCCACTCGAACTCCTTGATCTTGGAGATCGCGTAGTCGTCGGGGAAGTCGTGGATCAGCGCGCGCGAGAGGATCGCGATGTCACGCGCGGTGGAATAGTGGTCGTCCACCGGGTAGCCGGAGGCGTTGGAGTAATGGGTGTTGGCCATGCCCAACTGCTTGGCGTAGGCATTCATCAGGTTCGCGAACGCGTCCTCGGAGCCGGCCGCATGCTCGGCCAGCGCGATCGCAGCGTCGTTGCCGGACTGCACGATCATGCCCTTCAGCAGATCCTCCAGCTTCACCTGGCTGCCCAGCTTCAGGAAGCTGGTGGAGCCGTCGGTGCCGCCGCCGCCGGCGCGCCACGCGTGCTCGCTGATGGTCACCATGTCGTCGGGGTGGATGCGGCCGGCGGCGATCTCGGCAGAGACCACGTAGTCGGTCATCACCTTGGTCAGCGAGGCCGGGGCGCGGCGCTCGTCGGGGTTCTTCGAGGCGAGGATCTGGCCGGTGGCGTAGTCCATCAGCACCCAGCTCTGCGCGTCCACGTCCGGCGGCGGCGGCACCGGCATCACCGGCACCACCGGGCGCGGCACTGTCGGCATCGGGTGTGGCGGCGCGGACGGCGGGGTCTGGGCAACGGCGGCGCCGGCCACCAGCGCGGCGGCGACGAACGGGGTCAGGATGCGACGGAAAAAGCTCATCGTGGTCTGTGGTCCGAAGTGGATTGCAACACGGCGCCGGCGGACGCCGTCAATGGATAAACATCGCTCAGTCTACCGCGACCTGCGGCCGCGGCAGCCCCATGCCCTCGATGCGGGCGGTCACCTGGTCGGCACGATCCACGCCGTCCAGCGGCCCCACCCGCACGCGGCGTATGGTGCGACCGTCGATCTGAACCGACTCCACCTGCACCGGCGCGAAATTGGCCTGGCGCAGGCGCGCGGCCACCCGCTCGGCATTCGCCGGATCGGAGAACGCGCCCACCTGCAGGTAGATGCCCGGCGATCCGGTCCCGTCTGGGACCGTGCGCGGCGGCGCCGGTTCCCCGCCGGGAGCCGACGGGTCGATGCCCTGCACCTCGACCAGCCCGGTGCCCCTGGGCCAGATGCCGATGCGCACCGCGGCGGCGTAGGAGAGGTCGATGATGCGGTTCTCGTGGAACGGCCCGCGGTCGTTGACGCGCACGATCACGCTCTTGCCGTTCGCGAGGTTGGTCACCCGCGCGTAGCTGGGCAAGGGCAGCACCTTGCTCGCGGCGGTGAACTTGTACATGTCGTAGTTCTCGAGGCTGGAAGTCTTGTAGCCGTCGAACTTGTTGCCGTAGAACGAGGCGATGCCCCGCTCGTCGTAGCCGCGCGCGGTGGGCAGCACGCGGTAGCTCTGCCCCAGCACGGTGTAGGGCGACTTGTTGCCGTACAGCGAGCGCGGCTCCGCCTTCGGCACCGGCTCCGGCAAGGTGTAGATGTACGACGGCGGCGCGCCGGCGGGCGAACTGTCGTTGCTGTCGCTGTAGCGCTTGTCCTGCGGCAGGCTGGTGTCGTCGCCATGGTGGAACCAGTCGCGATGCGCGGGGTGCGGTGCCGCGGCGCTGGCCGGCGACGCGGGCCGCACGGCGTGCCGGCTGCCGCAAGCGGCCAGCACCCATGCCGCCGCCAGCAACGGCAGGCAGCGCCGGAACCTCATGGGGCGTTGCCTGCGCCGTCCGCGCCGCGCACGCCGTCCATGATCGCCTGCGCGAGCTGATCCACCGCCATCGCGTACATCGGGCTGCGGTTGTAGCGGGTGATCACGTAGAAGTTGTTGAAGGTGAACCAGTGCTCCGGTCCGCTCGCACCGTCCAGCGTCAGCAGGCTGGTCGGCTCGCCCGGATTGAGGTGCCGGAACGGCGCGTAGCCCCAGGCCTCCAGCTGTTCCAGCGGCCACTGCGGCTGCGCCTGCCAGGCCAGCAGCTTGGCCGCGCCGTCCGGCTGCGCGCGCGCCGCCACCGGACCGCCGTCGATCCAGCCGTGCTTCGCGAAGTAGTTCGCCACGCTGGCGAGGATGTCGGGCAGCGAGTCCACGAGGTCGATGCGGCCGTCGCCGTCGGCGTCCACCGCGTAGTCGCGGATGCTGTCGGGCATGAACTGGCCCCAGCCCTGGGCGCCGGCGTAGGAGCCGGTGAGCGTGTCGAGCGGGCCGGCGAGGTGGTTGTCCGGCAGCTCCAGCAGGGTCTTCAGCTGCTGGCGGAAATAGGGCGCGCGCGGCGGGTAGTGGAAGCCCAGCGTCACCAGCGCGTCGAGCACCCGGTACTTGCCGGTGATGCGCCCGTAGAACGTCTCCACGCCGATGATCGCCACGATGTACTGCGGCGCCACCCCGTATTGCCTGCCGATGCTTTCCAGCAGCGCGCGGTGCGCGCGGTAGAACGCCACGCCGTCGTCGATGCGCTGGCCGGTGAGGAAGATCGGCCGGTACGCGCTCCACGGCTTCGCCTCGGCCGGGCGGCTGATCGCGTCAAGGATGCCCTGCTGCACCTTCGCCTGGTCCAGCAGCGCGTTCAACGCAGCCGGATCCTTGCCGGTGTCGCGCGCCACCTCGCCGACCAGGGCCGCCTGGCCGGGATGGGTGTCAGCCAGCGCCGGTGCCACGGGCAGGAGCAGCGACGCGACGAGCGGCAGCAGGTTGAACAGGTGCAGCCTGCGGCGGCGCGGCGCGAGGTTCACTGGCATGTCTTGATCGGCATCCGTAACGATTGCGCCGAAGCGTAACACGCGCTTCGGCGCAAACCGTGGCACATCCGAGGCGCGCAGCCGGCGGGGATTCGGCGCCCCGGTTCAGTCGTGCCGCTTGCGGTGGGAGTGGATCGACATCAGCATGCCGAAGCCCACCAGCAGGGTCACCGCCGAGGTGCCGCCGTAGCTCACCATCGGCATCGGCACGCCCACCACCGGCAGCATGCCGGCCACCATGCCGCCGTTGACGAACACGTAGACGAACAGGCTCATGCCGATCGCGCCGGCGAGCAGGCGCGAGTAGGTCTCGCGCGCCTCCATCGCGATCCACAGGCAGCGGCCGATGATGAACGCGTACAGCACCAGCAGCAGGCACACGCCGACCAGGCCGAACTCCTCGGAGAACACCGCGAAGATGAAGTCGGTGGTGTGCTCGGGCAGGAAATCCAGCCGCGACTGCGAGCTGTGCATCCAGCCCTTGCCGAACACGCCGCCGGAGCCCACCGCGATCTGCGACTGGATGATGTGCCAGCCGTTGCCGAGCGGATCGGACTCGGGGTTGAGCAGGGTCAACACGCGGTCGCGCTGGTACTGATGCAGGAAATGCCAGGCCACCGGCACCATCGCGCCCGCGCCGGCCAGCAGCACGCCGATGCGCCACCACGCCATGCCGGAGAGGAACAGCGCGAACGCGCCGGCCGCGGCCACCAGCAGCGCCGTGCCCAGGTCCGGCTGCTTGGCGATCAGCACGGCGGGGATCGCGATCAGCGCGCCCACCACGGCGATGTCCTTCCAGCCCGGCGGCAGCTGGCGCGGGTGCAGGTACCACGCCGCCATCATCGGCATGGTGAGCTTCACCAGCTCGGAAGGCTGGAAGCGCATCACGCCGAGGTTCAGCCAGCGGTCCGCGCCGCGTCCCTCGCCCAGCACCGCCACCACCACCAGCAGGAAGGTGCTGCCGGCGTACAGCCACGGCGTCCAGTTGCGCAGCGTGGCCGGCGGGATGCGCGAGATCAGCAGCAGCAGCGCGAAGCCCAGCACGAAGCGCGCGGCCTGCCCGCCCACCAGGGCGAAGCTGCCGTCGGCGGCGCTGTACAGCGTGGCCAGGCCCGCGATCGCCAGCAGCAGCAGGCCCGCCGCCAGCGGCAGGTCGATCCGCGGCCGGGTCAGCACGCGGCGCAGCAGGCGCCGCACCCGCACTTGCAGCAGCTCGATCATGGCGGCGTCTCCGGTGTCGACGCCCCGGCCGGCGTGTCCGGCCCGTCCGGCCCGGCCGAAGCGGCCGGGGCCGGCGCGATCGGCGGCGCTCCGGCGGGAGGCAGGCCTTCCGGCGGCAGCGGCGTGTCCGGCGGCGCGTCCGGCTGGGTGGCCAGCCAGGCGTCGAGGATCTTGCGCGCGATCGGGCCCGCGGAGGAGGCGCCCCAGGCACCCTGCTCCAGCACCACCGCCACCGCGATGCGCGGGTCCTCGGCCGGCGCGAACATTTCGAACCAGGCGCGGTGGCGGCTGGCGAGGTAGGCGAGGCTCTTGTTGTCGTTGTAGGCGTCGGTACGGCGCGAATAGCGCTCGGCGGTGCCGCTCTTGCCGGCAATGGTGTAGGGAAAGCCCTTGCCGAGCCCGTAACCGGTGCCGCGCGGGTCGTTCACCACCATCTGCATGCCCTGGTCAACCGCCTGCCAGCTGGCCTGGCTGGTGACCAGCGAGGGTCCGCTGGGCGGATTGGGCACCGGCACCTTCGGCGCGTCCAGGCCGGCCTGGGTGGCCATTACCAGCCGCGGCGCGTACGGCATGCCGTGGCCAGCCAGGGTGGCCAGCGCGTGTGCCAGCTGCAGCGGGGTCACCGCCCAGTAGCCCTGGCCGATGCCGGCGATCACCGTCTCGCCGGGATACCACGGCTGCCTGTAGCGCCTGGCCTTCCATTCGCGCGACGGCAGGATGCCGCTGGCCTCGCCGTCCAGGTCGATGCCGGTGGGCCGGCCGAAGCCGAACCCGCCCATCCACGCGCTGAAGCGGTCGATGCCCATATCCAGCGCCAGCTTGTAGAAGTAGGTGTTCACCGACCACATGATGGCCTTGCGCAGGTCCACCGTGCCGAAGCCGCCGCGGCGGTCGTCGCGGTAGCCGCGCGACTGGCCGGGGATGTAGAACGTGCCGGTGGAAAGCACGGTGTCCTGCGGCGTGCGCAGGCCCAGCTCCAGGCCGCCCAGGCCCACGAAGGGCTTCACCGTGGAGCCGGGCGGATAGACGCCGCGCAGCGCGCGGTTCAGCAGCGGCTTGTCCGGCGCGCTGGTCAGCGCGTCGTAGTCGGCGTGGCTGATGCCGTCGACGAACAGGTTGGGGTCGAAGGTCGGCACGCTGACCATCGCCAGCACCTGGCCGTTGCGCGGGTCGATCGCCACCGCGGCGCCGGGACGGCCGTCGAACGCCTGCTCAGCGGCCTTCTGGATGCGCGCGTCGATGCTGAGGTAGATGTTCCGGCCGGGCGTGGCCGGGTGCGTCTGCAGCACGCGCTGGGTGCGGCCGTCCGCGTTCACCTCGACCAGCTCGTAGCCCGGCGTGCCGTGCAGCACGTCCTCGTAGGAGCGCTCGACGCCGATCCGGCCCACGTGGGTGGTGCCCTTGTAGCGCGCCGGGTCGAGCCGGGCGAGATCGTCCGCGTCGATGCGCGAGACATAGCCGATCACGTGCGCGAACAGCCCGCCGAACGGATAGCGGCGGTTGAGATAAGGCACCACGTCCACGCCGGGGAAGCGCCAGCGGTTCACCGCGAAGCGGTCGATCTCGTCCTCGGTGAGGCGCATCTTCAGCGGCACGCTCTCGAAGCGGCGGCTCTGCTTCAGCTGCTTGTGGAACGCGTCGAGATCGTCCTGGCTGAGCGGGATGACGCGCTCCAGGCGCTGCAGCATCGCGTCCATGTCCTTGACCTGCTCGGGCACCACCTCGAGCCGGAACGCGGGCACGTTGTTGGCCAGCAGCACGCCGTTGCGGTCGTAGATCAGGCCGCGCGCCGGGGGGATCGGAATCGGCTTGACGCGGTTGTTTTCCGAACGCGTGGCGAACTCGTCGTAACGCGCCACCTGCAGGAACACGTAACGGCCGACCAGTCCGGCCAGGCCCAGCAGGATCAGCACGAAGCCCGCCAGCGCGCGCCGGCGGAACAGCTCGCCCTCGCTCCGTGCATCCTTGATCGCGCGCCGCGGTTTCATGTCACCGGTTCGTGTTTCATTGGATCCGCAGCCGCGCGCGCAGGTCGTCCAGCAGCAGGAACAGGAACGGCCACAGCGCGGCGCCCACGAGCGGGGCGATCCACCAGCTCGCCGGCGGCACCGGCGCACCGGACAGCACCCGCACCACCAACAGCAGGATGCGGTCGTTCAGCAGCAGCGCCAGCACCGCCAGCGCCTGCTGCCACATCGGGAAGAAGCGCAGCCGCGAGCGGAAACGCAGCGCGATGAACACCAGCGCGGTGAGGCGCAGCGCCTGCTCGCCCAGCAGCACGCCGTCGAACAGGTCCGCGCCCAGGCCGAGCAGGAAGGCCAGGCCCAGGCCGACGCGGTCCTCCGACTCCAGCGCCCAGTACAGCAGCACGAGCGCGGGCCAGTACGGCTTGAACGGCTCCAGCGGCGCCGGCAGCGGCACCAGCATCAGCAGCAGCGCGGACATCAGCGTGCCGGCGAACCACCACTGGGACAGGCGCTGGCGGTTCATGGCGTGCTCGCCGCCGTAGCGGGCGGCGCGGCGCTGGCGCGTGGCTGCACCGGCGTGCGGGTGCCCACCGGTGCGGCGGCCGCTGGCGCAGCGGCGGTCGCGCCCGGCGCGGGCGCCAGCGACGCCGGCGGCCCGGCCGCTGCCGCCGGTGCGGGCGGTCCGTCGGGCTCGGCCTGGTCGTGCAGCAGCAGCACGTCCTCGCTGCGCTCCAGGTCGGCCGCGGGCTGCACCTGCGCCACGCGGAACATGCCGGTAGCGGCCGGCGCCACCGCGACCACCTTGCCCACCGGGAAGCCCGGCGGGAAGCGCCCGCCGAGCCCCGAGGTGAGCAGCCGGTCGCCCGGCCGCACGTCGGCGGCCAGCGGGATGTTCGGCAGCACCATGCCGTCGCCGTCGCGCGCGCCGTAGGCCACGGTGCGCAGGCCGGACCGTTCCACCACCACGGGAATCGCGTGCGCCGGGTCGGTCACCAGCATCACCACCGAGGTAGTCGGCAGCACCTCGACCACCTGCCCCATGACGCCGTGCGCATCGATCACCGGCTGGCCCGGCTTCACGCCGTCGCGGCTGCCGAGGTTCAGCACCAGCCGCTGCTGCCAGGCGCCGAGGTCCACGCCCACCACGCGCGCCAGCTGCACGTTGAGGTCGAGGCTGCGCTGGGTGTCCAGCAGCTCCTTCAGCCGCTGGTTCTGCTCGGCCACGCCGGCCATGCGGTTCAGCCGCGCGTTGGCCAGCAGCAGGTCCTCGCGCAGGCGCTGGTTCTGTTCGGTGAGCAGCTTGCGGTCGGCGAACGCCACGCTGAGCGTGCGTATGCCGGCGCCGGGCAGGTTCGCCAGCCGGTACACCGGCTCCACCACCACCGACGCGGCATAGCGCACGCGCCACAGCCAGCCGTTGCGATGGTCGAGCACCATCAGCACCATCGCCAGCGCGAGATAGACGATCAGCCGCAGCGTGCCCGCGGCGTTGCCGGCGAACAGCGGCGAGGACTCATCGCGCGAACGCGCCACGATGAGTCGGCCTTACTCGGGCGCGAAGAAGTCGCTGCCGTGCTGGTCGATCAGCTCCAGCGCCTTGCCGCCGCCGCGCGCCACGCAGGTCAGCGGGTCGTCCGCCACCTGCACGTGCAGGCCGGTCTCCTCGGAAATCAGCCGGTCCAGGTCGCGCAGCAACGCGCCGCCGCCGGTGAGCACGATGCCGCGCTCGGCCACGTCGGAGCACAGCTCCGGCGGGGTCTGCTCCAGCGCCGACTTCACCGCGGCCACGATGCCGGCCAGCGGCTCGTGCAGCGCCTCGAGGATCTCGTTCGAGTTGATCGTGAACATGCGCGGCACGCCCTCGGCGAGGTTGCGGCCGGAGATCTCGATCTCCTTGACGTCCGCCTGCGGGAACGCGCAGCCGATCTCCAGCTTGATCCGCTCGGCGGTGGATTCGCCGATCAGGGTGCCGTGGTTGCGGCGCACGTAGTTGATGATCGCCTCGTCGAAGCGGTCGCCGCCCACGCGCACCGACTGCGAGTAGACGATGCCGTTCAGCGAGATCACCGCCACTTCGGAGGTGCCGCCGCCGATGTCCAGCACCATCGCGCCGCGCGCTTCGTGCACCGGGATGCCGGCGCCGATCGCCGCGGCCATCGGTTCCTCGATCAGGAACACGTCGCGGGCGCCGGCGCCCTCGGCCGACTCCTTGATGGCGCGGCGCTCGACCTGGGTCGAGCCGCACGGCACGCAGACCAGCACGCGCGGGCTGGGACGCAGCATGCGCGACTTGTGCACCTGCTTGATGAAGTGCTGCAGCATCGCCTCGGTCATGGTGAAGTCGGCGATCACGCCGTCCTTCATCGGCCGCACCGTGGCGATGTTGCCCGGGGTGCGGCCCAGCATGCGCTTGGCGTCGCTGCCCACCGCCGCGATCGCGCGCGGGCCGCCCGGACCGCGGTCCTGGCGCACCGCCACCACCGAGGGCTCGTTCAGCACGATGCCCTGGCCGCGCACGTAGATCAGCGTGTTGGCGGTGCCGAGGTCGATCGAGACATCGTTGGAAAAGATCCCGCGAAACTTCTTGAACATGGGGTCCGCCGCGCGCCGGCCTGAGTAAAAAATAAGCTGGCCAGTCTAGTCAGCGCGCCCCCCGCGCGCAACCGGGAAGACGTTAAGAAAGCCTTGCGCAGACGCCATTTACCGCACATTCCGGCGTTCCCGACCCGGCCGGCCGCACGGCCCGCGGATTCGCCATGAACGCGCGTTCACGATACGATGCAAACCTTTGGCCGGGCCCGCGGGTCCGGGTTTGTCGGTCGCGCCGCGCGCGCCATCCTCAGCATTCGGGGCAACCACGCAACCATGTCTGCCGTCATCTGCGGATCGCTGGCCTACGACACCATCATGGTGTTCCAGGACCAGTTCAAGAACCACATCCTGCCCGACCAGATGCACATCCTGAACGTGTCCTTCCTGGTGCCCAGGATGCGCCGCGAGTTCGGCGGCTGCGCCGGCAACATCGCCTACAACCTCAAGCTGCTGGGCGGCGACCCGCTGCCGGTGGCCGCGGTGGGCCAGGACTTCGCGCCCTACCGCGCGCACCTGGAGAAGTGCGGCATCCGGCTCGACCGCGTGCGCGTGTTCGACGACCAGTTCACCCCGCAGTGCTTCATCACCACCGACCTGGACAACAACCAGATCACCGCCTTCCATCCCGGCGCGATGTCCAGCGCGCACGACAACCACGTGCGCGAGATCCCCGACATCGAATTCGGCATCGTGGCCCCCGACGGCCGCGAGGCGATGCTGCAGCACGTGGACGAATTCGCCGCGCGCGGCGTGCCGTTCGTGTTCGACCCGGGCCAGGCGATGCCGCTGTTCAGCGGCGACGAGTTCCGCTCGATGATCGAGAAGTCCACCTACGTGATCGTCAACGACTACGAGTCGCAGCTGCTGCAGACGCGCACCGGCTGGAGCGCCGCGGAGATCGCCGCCCGCGTGGAGGCCTATGTCGTCACGCTGGGGCCGCGCGGCTCGCTGATCCACGCCGGCGGCGCCACGCACGAGATCCCGCCCGCGCGCGAGCGCCGCATCGTCGATCCCACCGGCTGCGGCGACGCATACCGCGCCGGCCTGATCTTCGGCATCATGCGCGACAAGGACTGGCCCACGGTCGGCCGCATGGCCTCGCTGATGGGGGCGCTGAAGGTCGAGCACCCCGGCACGCAGAACCAGCGTTTCACCTACGCCGAGTTCGCCGCCGCGTTCCAGGAGCAGTTCGGCTACGCGCTGGACTGAACCAGATGTCGAGAAAGTGCTTTCCTGCACTTTCTCGACTCGCCGAGTCCGGCGCATGTCCGGACTCGGCTCCGTCGATCAAGCACTGAAGTGCTTGATCGCGTGCGACACATCCCAGTGTCGCAGGCGTCAGGCACTGGGCGTGAACGCGCATGCTGCCTGCACCGCCGCCTGCCAGCCGCGATACAGGCGCTCGCGCTCCGGCGCGGGCATGCGCGACTCGAAGCGGCGCTCCACCTGCCACAGCTGGGCGAGCTGTTCGCGGCTTTCCCAGAAGCCCAGCGCCAGCCCGGCCAGGTAGGCCGCGCCCAGTGCCGTGGTCTCCTGCACCTGCGGGCGCAGCAACGGCACGTCCAGCAGGTCGCTCTGGAACTGCGCGATGAAGTCGTTGGCGATCGCGCCGCCGTCGCAGCGCAGTTCCTTCAGCGGGATGCCCGCGTCCGCCTCCATCGCCGCCAGCACGTCGCGCGACTGGTAGGCCATCGCCTCCAGCGCCGCGCGCACCAGATGCTCGCGGCGCGTGCCGCGGGTGAGGCCGAACATCGCGCCACGCACCTCGCTGCGCCAGTACGGCGCACCCAGCCCCACGAAGGCCGGCACCAGGTAGACGCCGTCGCTGGAGGGCGCGCTTTCGGCCAGCGCCTGCGAGTCGGCGGCGCTGTCCAGCATGCGCAGGCCGTCGCGCAGCCACTGCACCACCGCGCCGGCCACGAAGATGCTGCCCTCCAGCGCGTACTCGACGCGGCCGCCGATGTCCCAGGCGATCGTGGTCAGCAGGCCGTGCCGCGACGGCACGGCCTGCCCGCCGGTGTGCATCAGCATGAAGCAGCCGGTGCCGTAGGTGTTCTTCGCCATGCCCGGCTCGAAGCAGGCCTGGCCGAACAGCGCCGCCTGCTGGTCGCCGGCGAGGCCACCGATCGGCACCGCGGCGCCGAGGAAGCGCGCGGGGTCGGTGTCGCCGACATGTTCGCTGCACGCGCAGACCCGCGGCAGCATCGCGCGCGGCACGCCGAACAGGCGCAGCAGCCCGTCGTCCCAGTCGCGGCGGTGGATGTCGTACAGCAGCGTGCGTGCGGCGTTGCTGGCGTCGGTGACGTGCAGGCGGCCGCCGGTGAGGTTCCACACCAGCCAGCTCTCGATCGTGCCGAACAGCAGCTCGCCGCGCTCGGCCCGCGCCTGCGCGCCGTCGACATGGTCGAGGATCCAGCGGATCTTGCTGGCGGAGAAATAGGCGTCGATCAGCAGGCCGGTCTTCGCGCGCACGGCCGGCCCGCCGCCTTCCGCCTCCAGCCGTTCGCAGATGGCCATGCTCTGCCGCGACTGCCACACGATCGCGTTGTGCACCGGCTGGCCGCTGCGGCGGTCCCACACCACGGTGGTTTCGCGCTGGTTCGTGATGCCGATGCCGGCCAGCTCGCGCGACTCGACCTGGCTGCGCGTCAACAGCTCGGTCACCGTTACCAGCACGCTGGCAAGGACCTCGCGGGGATCGTGTTCCACCCAGCCGGGCTGCGGGTAGATCTGCGTGAACTCGCGCTGCGCGATGCCCGCCACGCGGCCGGCCGCGTCGACCAGCATCGCCCGCGTGCTGGTGGTGCCCTGGTCCAGCGCCAGGATGTATCGCTTCGCCACGGGACACCTCGTGCACGGGGAGCCGCACGAAGATTAGCAGCCGCGTGGCCGTCGCTCGCGGCCGCGCGGGGCCGCGAGCGGTCCGGGCGCTTACCAGGTGCGCACGTCGACCACGCTGGCGGTGAAGCTGCTCATGTCCGGCTGGATGCGGAACATGCGGCCCAGGTCGAAGTTCACCGTGTCGCCGGGGGCGATGTTGGAGGTGCCTGCCGGCCACGCCTGCTTGCTCTGCACCACGTTGCCGGAGGAGTCCTTGATCTGGATGCGGATCTGCGCGGCCGAGGCGGCGGCGCAGTGGTTGACCAGCTCGCCGCGCAGGCTGAGGCGGGCGCCGGCCGCGGCGGGCTTGAAGTCCTTGATCGCGAAATCGGTGGGCGCACAGGCGGCATGGGCGGCCAGCGGGGCCAGCAACAGGGCAGCGACGGCAACGAGGGCTTTCATGAGGTCTCCGGAAACGAGGGGGAGGGAGCCGCCATGCGAACGCAAGCGGATGCGCCTGATATCGGCTGCGTCGCCCGGGACTTTAGGCGGGCACTCCATCGCCGGCTCAAGTTCTACGCCGCGCGGCCGACACCCTGGGTAAGCGCGCAGCCGCGCCCAAGTGGAGAACCGTAGCCCATGAAGAACCTGCTAGTTTCCGCTGCCCTGTTGCTGGCCCCGCTGGCCGCCCACGCCGCCTGCACCCCGCATGACTTCGCGATCGAGGACTTCAAGCCGGCGGTCAACAATGCCGGCATGTCGACGCGCATCGCCTTGCGCGGCGAACTGGTCAACCACTGCGCCGCCGCCTCGGCCGCGCAGATCCGTGTCGACATCAAGGACTCGTCCGGCAAGGTGATGCAGAGCAAGCAGGCGTGGCCGGCGGGCACCTCCAACATCGCCCCCGGCGACAAGGTCGACTTCGACCTGGGCCGCATGTTCCGCTTCCAGCCCGGCATGGAAGCGTTCACCGCCACGGTGGTCGACGTGCGCACCTGGTAGAAGGCCACGCCGACGCAAACGCGAAAGGCTCCCCACGGGGAGCCTTTCGCGTTTGCGTACCCGACACAGATGCACGGCGGCCATCCCCGCAAGCGGCCGGCGCGCGCGGATGCCCGCGGTCGAGCCGGAAACGGCCGTCAGTGCAGCACGAACAGCTTGTCGAAGCCGGCCACGCGCAGGGTGCTGCGCAGCTCGCCGGAGGCGTTCACGATGCGGATGTCCGCGCGGTCGGCGCCGGCGTGCTCGCGCAGCAGCAGCAGCATGCCCAGTGCCGAGCTGTCCATGCCGGCGACCTCGCCCAGGTCGATGACGTAGCTGCGCGCGGGCTTGCCGTCGCCCAGGCAGGCGTCGTGGAAATCGCGGTGGATGCTGAAGTCGAAGCGCTCGCCCAGCTGCAGGGTGAGGCAATCCAGTTCGGTGTCATGGTGGACGATCATGGGGCAATCCTCAGAAGAGTTCGATCTCGCCGGCATCCATCGAGTTCTGCAGCGCCGGGCCGCGCGAGCGCAGGCGCGCCTTCTCGCGCTGGATCGCCAGGCGGCTGCGCACGCGCTGGGCGCGCTCCTCCAGCGCCTCGGACTCCAGCGTGGCGCAGGCCAGCTCCTCGATGTCGCGGGTGCACTCGGTGGTGACCTCCTGCAGTTCGGTGAGCCGGGTGCGGGTCTGCGTGATCAGCTGGCGCAGGATGTCCTCGAACTGCAGCGAGCGCACCGTGGTGGAGACGTCGCTGCCGAGGCCGCGGCTGATCTCGACCACCTGGTCGGCCACCTTGCTGGTGCGCGCGTCGCTCTCGGTGACGTGGGCCGTCATCGCGTCGATGCCGCCCTTGGCCGACAGCGCCACGTTGAGGTCCTGCGAGGCCATCGCGCCGATCAGGCCGCGCAACTGCTCCATCGCCGTGCGGGCGCGTTCCACGTGGCCGCCGATGCGTTCGTTGAGCTGGTTGGAGTTGCTGGCCAGGTTGCGGATCTCGCCGGCCACCACCGCGAAGCCGCGGCCGGACTCGCCCGCGCGCGCCGCCTCGATCGCGGCATTCAGCGCCAGCAGGTTGGTTTCCTCCGCGATGGTGTTGACGTTGCGCAGCAGGCCGAACACCGCGTCCATCTCCTTCGCCATGCCGTCGATGCGGTAGACGATGCGCAGGCTCTCGCGCGACATCTGCACGATCATGCCGACGAAATGCTCCAGCAGGTCGCCGGTGCGTGCCGCAAAGTCCTGCACCGACACGCCGCCGTCCTGCACGTCGATGATCTGCTTCAGCAGCGACTGCTGCAGCGCGGTCTTGCTGGACAGGCCGTCGAAGCCGCCACCCAGTTCGGACACCGCATCGCGCAGCAGGTCCAGGCCCTGGTGCAGCTCGCGGGTGGCGTGGCCGAGCTCGTCGACCAGCGCGCTGCGCACGTCCTCCAGCGCCGCCCGCACCGGCTCGGTGCTGGCGGGCACGGCGGCGACGGGTTCGGCCGGCGGCGCGACGCGCGCGGCAACGGCCCAGGCCGCGGTCACGGCAAGCACCAGCAGCGGCGCCAGCCAGGCCGGATGCCACAGCAGCGTCAGCAACAGCGCGGCGGCGCTGGCGGCCCAGCCGGCCAGCGGACGTCGGAACAGGGAGGCGGGAGTGAATGACATGATCCGTATTCCGGGCTCTCAGGCGCAGACCGCGCCGGTATGGGTGTGGCGGGCCAGCGCGAGCAGGCGCGCCGCGATGTGGTCGACCGGCAGCATCTCCGGCGCGGCGCCGAGCTTCCAGGCGGCGCCCGGCATGCCCCACACCACCGAACTGGGCTCGTCCTGCACCAGCGTGGCGGCGCCGGACTGGCGCAGTTCCAGCAGGCCGCGCGCGCCGTCGTCGCCCATGCCGGTGAGCAGCGCGGCGATGGTGGCGGCGCCGGCGCTGGCCGCCAGCGAGCGGAACAGCACGTCGACGCTGGGGCGATGCCGGTTCACCGGCGGGCCGTCGTGCAGGCGGCACACGTACTTCGCGCCGTCCCACATCGCCAGCAGGTGGTGGCTGCCGGGCGCGATATAGGCATGCCCCTGCTGGATCGGCTGGCCGTCGCGCGCCTCGCACACGCGCATCGCGGAGCAGCGGTCCATGCGCGCGGCGAACGGGCCGCTGAAGGCGGCGGGGATGTGCTGGGTCACCAGGATCGGCGGCGCGTCCGGCGGCATCGCCTCCAGCACCACGCGCACCGCCTCGGTGCCGCCGGTGGAGGCGCCGATCGCGATGATCGGGCTGCCGCCGCGGCTGCCGGCGGCCTGCGAGCGCGGCAGCACCGCGTCGGCCGAGAGTCGCGGCGCCACGTCCAGCTTGCGCACCGTGGTGCGCGCGCGCGGTTTCGCCCGCGCCGCCTGCTTGACCTTGGCGCAGATCTCACGCGCGCTGTCGCCGAAGCTGGATGCCAGGTCGCTGCTGGGCTTGGCGAGGAAATCCACCGCGCCGAGCTCCAGCGCGCGCAGCGTCACCTCTGCGCCCTGCGTGGTCAGCGACGACACCATCACCACCGGCATCGGCCTGAGCCGCATCAGGTTCTCCAGGAAGGTCAGCCCGTCCATGCGCGGCATCTCGACGTCCAGCGTGAGTACGTCGGGATCGAGCTGCTTGATCTTCTCGCGGGCGATCAGCGGATCGGGCGCCGTGCCCACGACCTCGATGTCCGGATCGCAGGCAAGCATGGCCGACATCAGCTTGCGCACCAGGGCGGAATCGTCGACTACCAGTACGCGCACTCTTTCCATTGCTCACCTTGGCCATGCGGCCCGTCGCCGACGACGTTGGCCCGGTCGATGCCGCGCCGGTGCCCGGCGTCAGAACAGCTCGACCTCACCCTTTATCGGATCGTTTGCCAAACGCTTGAGGTAGCCGCGCTCGCCGGCCACCAGCGCCACGTCGTCGCTGCGGCGCAGCTGGCGCACCCGGACCCGGCCGCTTTGCGGGAAGAACTGCACCTGGCGCGGGTACACGTCGCCCAGGTCCTCGGCCACCAGCTGCAGCCGCTCGGCCGCGATGTAGCGGCGCACGAAGTCGATGTTGCGCTGGCCGACGTCGCTCAGCTGGGCCAGCACGCGGCCGCCGCCGAACACCTTCACCCGCAGGTCGGCACGCTGGCCGCCGGCCTTCAGCACCGCGTTGATCAGCTGCTCCATCGCGTCGCTGCCGTAGCGCGCCGCGCGGCCCACGGTGGACGCCCAGCTGTCGCTGCCGCCGCGCGGCTCGGGCAGCATGAAATGGTTCATGCCGCCGATGCCGCGGATCGCGTCGTGGACGCAGGCCGCCACGCAGGAGCCGAGCACGGTGCTGACCAGCTCGTCCTGTGCGCTCACGTAGAACTCGCCCGGCAGCACCTTGACCACCATGCAGTTCTGCGTGGGGTCCCAGAACCGGCGCAGGTGCTCGAAGCCCGGCATGGCCTCCGGCAGCGTGGGCGTGGCGCGGCGTTCGAGCAACCCGTCCAGCATCAGGCGCGCTTCCGGTAGACGGTGCGGCCGATCAGCTCGAAGTCGTCGCTGATGCCGTGCAACGACTCGGAGTGGCCGAGGAACAGGTGACCGCCCGCCGGCAGCAGCGCGGCATAGCGGCGGAACAGCCGCTGCTTGGTCGGCTGGTCGAAATAGATCACCACGTTGCGGCAGAAGATCGCGTCGAACGGCCCGCGCATCGGCCAGTCGTGCAGCAGGTTGAGCGGCTGCACGGTCACCAGTTCGCGCAGGCGCGGATGCACGCAGGCATAGCCCTCGTACTCGCCGGCGCCGCGCAGCATCCAGCGGTGCCGGCGCTCCTCGCTGACGCCACCGAGCCGGTCCAGCGGATACACGCCGTTGCGCGCGGCTTCCAGCGCCTGCGGCGACAGGTCGGTGGCGAGGATCTTCGCGTCGACGCCCGCGGCGCCGTGCCGCTCCAGCGCCTCGGCCAGCACCATCGCCAGCGCGTACGGCTCCTCGCCGCTGGAACAGCCCGCCGACCAGATCCTGAGCCGGTCGCCGTCGCGGCGCTTGCGTTGCAGCCACTGCGGCAGCAGCTCGCGCTCCAGCAGTTCGTAGTGGTGCGGTTCGCGGAAGAACGCGGTGACGTTGGTGCTGATCGCGCTGGCCAGCTCGCCCAGCTCGCCGTCCGGATCGTCGCGCAGCAGCGTGCAGTAGGCGGCGTAGTCGGGCAGGCGCAGCGCGCGCAGCCGCCGCGCCAGCCGCCCCTGCACCAGCTGGCGCTTGTGCTCGCCCAGCGCGATGCCGCAATGCTCGTAGACGAACTCGCGCAGGAAACGGAACTCGGCGTCGCCGAGCATGACCGCGCCGTCGCCCGCCGGGGCTGCATCGCGCCTGCTCGCAGCGGCGGCGACGGCCATGCTCAGAACTCCTTCCAGGCGCCGGCGTCCGCCGCCTCGGCGGCGACGGCGCGCGGCGGCGTCTTGCGCACGGCGGCGAATACCGCCTCGGTGGCCTTGGCCACTTCCTTCGCGCGCGCCGGCGGCACGTCCGCCGCGGCCTCGCCGTCGCCGGCGAGGCGGAAGAAGCCCACCTGGCCCGACAGTTCGGCGGCCTGCTCCTGCATCGCGCGCGCCGCGGCCGAGGCTTCCTCGACCAGCGCCGCGTTCTGCTGCGTCATCTCGTCCATCTGCATCACGGCGTTGTTGACCTGGTCGATGCCGGCCGACTGCTCCTGGCTGGCCGCGGCGATCTCGGCGACGATGTCGGTGACCTTCTTCACGCTCTCGACGATCTCGGCCAGCGCCTTGCCGGACTGGTTCACCAGTTCAGAGCCGCTGCGCACCTTCTCCTCGCTCTCGGCGATCAGGCCCTTGATCTCCTTCGCCGCGCCGGCGCTGCGCTGCGCCAGGTTGCGCACCTCGCTGGCCACCACGGCGAAGCCGCGGCCCTGCTCGCCGGCGCGCGCCGCCTCCACCGCGGCGTTCAGCGCCAGCAGGTTGGTCTGGAACGCGATGTCCTGGATCAGGCCCACGATCTCGCCGATCTTGCGGCTGGAGGCGTCGATCTCGGCCATCGCGCTGATCGCCTTGCCGGCCACCTCGCCGCCGTGCTCGGCCTGCTCGCGGGCGCCGCGCGCCAGCTGGTTGGCATGGCTGGCGTTCTCCGCATTCTGCTTCACGGTGGAGGTCATCTCCTCCATCGACGAGGCGGTCTCCTCCAGGCTCGACGCCTGCTCCTGCGTGCGCTGGCTGAGGTCGTCGTTGCCGCGCGCGATCTGCTGCGCCGCGCTCGACACCGCATCGGAACCCTGGCGCACCTCGCCCACGATCGCGCCGAGGCGCTCGTCCATCACGCGGAAGGCCTCGAGCAGCCGGCCCAGCTCGTCGAGGCGCGTCACCTTGATGTCGTGGCCCAGCCGCCCCTCGGCGATGGCACGCGCCACCGTCACCAGGCGCGCCAGCGTGTTGCTGATCGAGCGCACCAGCAGGGCCGCCACCAGCAGCGCGAAGATCAGGCCGGCGGACAGCGTGACGAGCACCAGCGCCCGCACCACGCCGTAGCGGTGCAGCTGGGCCTGGTAGGCCTGCTTCACCTCGTCGGCCTTCGCGTCGACCAGCTTGTCGAGCGCGTCGATGCGCATCATCAGCGCGGGACGAACCTCCATCTCCAGCACGTCGCGGGTGCCGTCGTCGTTCTGCGCCAGCCCGCTGTAGACGTCCTTGAGGCCGCTCTGGTAGTCGGACGCGGTCGACTGGTAGGCCTTGTACTTGTCCATGACCGCCGCGCTCTTCGGCAACGCCGACAGCCGCTGGTCGTCCTGGGCGATCTGCTTCTCGATCTTCTCGGCCTCGGCGACCTTCTGCTTGACCTGGTCCGGCTTGCCGATCACGTTCGCCGCCTCGCCCAGCACGACGAAGTCCATCAGCGACCTCGAACGCAGCTGGCCCAGCATCTGCACCGGCAGCATGCCGTCCTCGTAGCTCTTGCGCATGCCGTCGTTCTGCCAGGACATCACGCCGAGGCCGACCGCCGCCCCCGCCACCAGCATGACGGCGAGCAGCGCGAAGGTACCGGTCAGGCGGGCCTTGACGGACAGGGTCGGGAGCTTGGCGAAGCGCGCGGTGAATTTCTTGATGTTCATCGTGGTTTCCGGGTCAGGCGGCAATTTCGACTTCGCGGACGTCCGGCAGCGCGGCATCCAGCGTTTCAACGTCCTCCGGACGCATGAGCTTCTCGACGTCCAGCAGCATCACCATGCGTTCCACATGGGTGGCGAGGCCTTTCAGGTAGCGGGTGTCGACGATCGCGCCCATGTCCGGCACAGGCTTGATCGCCGCCGGGTCGATGTCGACCACGTCGGACACCGCATCCACCACGATGCCGAACAGGCGCTCGGCCACGGCCACCACGATCATCACCGTGCCGTCGCCGTAGCCCTCGCGCTCCAGTCCGAAGCGCAGGCGCAGGTCCAGCACCGGCACGATCGCACCGCGCAGGTTCAGCACGCCGAGCATGTGCGCGGGTGCCTGCGGGATGCGCGTCACGCGCGACCAGCCGCGGATCTCGCGCACCGAGAGGATGTCGACGCCGTATTCCTCGCCGGCCAGGCTGAAGGTGAGCTGCTGCACGGTGGGCGCCGTGTCCGCGTGGTTTTCGTGCATGGATCGTCTACCTGGTGATGGGCGCCGCGGGGCGCCCGGCCTCGATGTTGTATCGGCCCTGCACGCATGGACTTGAGCGCGCCGCGGCCGCGCGGCAGGCGATCAGAACTCGCTCCAGCCGCCCGCCGCCACGGCGGCGACCGGACGCCCGGCCCGTGCCGCCGGCCGGCGTGGCGCCGGCGGCGGCGTCGCGACCGGCTGCGCCGGCGCCGCTTCGACCGTGCACTGATCCAGCTGGAAGAATGCCGTCTGCCGGCGCAGCTCCACCGCCTGTTCCTGCATCGCCTGCGCGGCCGCCGCGGCCTCCTCCACCAGCGCCGCGTTCTGCTGGGTGACCTCGTCCATCTGCATCACCGCGCGGCTCACCTGGTCGATGCCCGCCGACTGCTCCTGGCTGGCCGCGGCGATCTCGGCCACGATGCCGGTGACCTTGCGCACGCTGTCCACGATCTCCGCCAGCGCCGCGCCGGTCTGCTCCACCAGCAGGCTGCCGGCCTGCACCCGTCCGACGCTTTCGCCGATCAGCGCCTTGATCTCCTTCGCCGCCGCCGCGCTGCGCTGGGACAGGCTGCGCACCTCGCCGGCCACCACGGCGAAGCCGCGGCCCTGCTCGCCGGCGCGCGCCGCCTCCACCGCCGCGTTCAGCGACAGCAGGTTGGTCTGGAACGCGATCTCGTCGATCATGCCGACGATGTCGGCGATGCGGCGGCTCGAGGTGGTGATCTCGCCCATCGCCGCCACCGCCTGCGCCGCCACCTGGCCGCCGCGCTCGGCCTGCTCGCAGGCGCCGCTGGCCAGCCGGCTCGCCTGGCTGGCGTTCTCCGCGTTCTGCTTCACGGTGGAGGTCATCTCCTCCATCGACGAGGCGGTCTCCTCCAGGCTCGACGCCTGCTCCTGCGTGCGCTGGCTGAGGTCGTCGTTGCCGCGCGCGATCTGCTGCGCCGCGCTGCTCACCACCTGCGAGCCCTGCTGCACCTGGCCCACCACCTCGATCAGCTTCACGTGCAGCCGCTGCATCGCGTGCATCATGCTGCCCGGCACCGGATGCGCGTGCTCGGCGCCCGCCATCGACAGGTTGCCGTCGGCCATCCGGCCGACCATTTCCACGGCGAACGCCGGCTCGCCGCCGATGCTGCGCCGGATGCTGCGCATCGACAGCAGCACCACGCCGGTCACCGCCACGAGCAGCAGGCCGGCCCACAGCAGGTCGAACAGCAGGTCGTGGCGGAAACGGGCGTCGATGTCGTCGAAATAGGCGCCCGCGCCGAAGTGCACGCCCCAGGGCTTGTACAACGCGGTGTAGGTGACCTTGCCGACGATCTTCTTCGTGTTGGGCTTGAGCCAGTCGTAGTAGGTCACGCCATGACCATCCTTCGCGTCGACGTCGCGCATCGCCTGGAAGATGGGCTTGCCGTTCTGGTCGGTCATGTCGCGCACGCTGGTGCCGATCTTGTCGGTCATCACCGGATGCTCGAGCAGGGTGTAGTCGTCGCCGAACGCGAAGACGTAGCCGGCGCCCTGGTCCCACTGCATGTCGCGGATCTGCGCCAGCGCCAGCTTGCGCGCGTCGGCCCGGCTGAACTCGCCCCTGGCGGCGCGCGCATCGTAGGCCTGCGCCAGCGAAACCGCCGACTCGACCTCGCTGCGCAGCAGGCGTTCGAGCCCGTCCATCTGGCTGGCGCGGCTGTGCAGCGCGTTCATCACGGCGAGACCGGCCAACCCGGCCATCACCACCACGACCACCAGCACGACCTTCGCGTTGAGGCTCAGGCGCTGGAACGACCACTTCACCGGCAACATTTCGCAAACCTCGATCTGACAACCACGACTTGCGGCGGGACTCAGGCAGCCTTGCTGCGCCGCCCCAGCCTCACCACGCCACCCACGTCGACGATCAGCGCCACCGAACCATCGCTGACGATGGTGGCGCCGGACACGCCCTGCACCCGCTCGTAATGCTTCTCCAGCGACTTGATCACCGCCTGCTGCTGGCCCACCAGTTCGTCCACCAGCAGGCCCACGCGCTGACCCTCGTCCTCGACCACCACCACGATGCCGCGGCCGATCTCGGTGACCGCGCCGGCGCAGTTGAAGGCGCGGTGCAGGTGGATGATCGGCAGGTATTCGCCGCGGAACTGGAACACCTCGCCACCGCCGGCGATGCGGCGCACCGCATCCGGCGCCAGCCGCAACGACTCGACGATGGAGATCAGCGGCACGATGTAGCGCTCGCTGCCCACCGCGGTGACCAGGCCGTCGATGATCGCCAGCGTCAGCGGCAGCGCGATGGTGAACACGCTGCCCTTGCCGGCCACGCTCTTCACGCCCACGCTGCCGCCGAGGTCGCGCACGTTGCGGCGGACCACGTCCATGCCGACGCCGCGGCCGGAGAGGTCGGTGGCCTGCGCGGCGGTGGAGAAGCCGGGCTGGAAGATCAGTTCGGCGATCTCGTCGTCGCTCAGCTGCTGGCCGGACGACACCAGCCCGCGCTCGACCGCCTTGGCGCGGATGCGTTCGTGGTTGAGCCCGGCACCGTCGTCGCTGATCCGCACGATGATGTTGCCGCCCTCATGGTGGGCGTCCAGGGTGAGCGTGCCGGTGTCCGGCTTGCCCGCGGCGCGGCGCTGCTCGGGCATCTCCAGGCCGTGGTCGATCGCGTTGCGCACCAGGTGCACCATCGGATCGCCGATCTTCTCCAGCACGGTCTTGTCCAGCTCGGTGTGCTCGCCGTGCAGCTCCAGCTTCACCTGCTTGCCGAGCTTGCGTTCGAGGTCGCGCACCAGGCGCGGGAAGCGGTTGAACACGCTGCCGATCGGCAGCATGCGGATGCGCATCACGCTGTCCTGCAGCTCGCGCGTGTTGCGCTCGAGCTGGGCCAGCCCCTCGCGCAGGCGCTCCAGTTGCGAGAGATCGAAGTTCGCGCCGATGTTGCTGAGCATGGACTGGGTGATCACCAGCTCGCCCATCATGTCGATCAGCGCGTCGACCTTGTCGATGCCCACGCGGATCGAACCGCCGTCGGCATGGCCGGCGCCGCCCGCGGCAGCGGACTCGCGCGCCGACGCCGGCGCTTCCGCGGCGGCAGCCGCCGCGGGCGGGGCCGGCGGCGCCACCACGGGTTCGGCGTCGGCCGCGGCCAGCGGCGCGACGGCCAGCTCGCAGTCGCCATCCAGCCACTCGAACACGGCGTCGAGCGCTGCACGCGCCACCTCGCCGTGCAGGCGCAGCTCCCAGCCCAGGTAGCACTGGCCGGGGTCGAGCGCGGCGAAATCCGCAGGCGCGCCGTCGGCCACGAAGGCGCGCACCACTTCCAGGCGGCCGAGCTGCTGCAGTTCGCGGAACAGGCGCAACGGTTCGTTGCCCGTCTGCAGCAGGTGCGGCAGCGCCACGAAGCGGATGCCCCAGCCGGCGACGGCCGCGGCCTTCGCCGGCGTCGCGGCGGGCGCCTTCGCCGCCTCGCCCTCGACCAGCCGCGCCAGCTCGGCGCGCAGCGCCTCGCTGCCGGCATCGGCCGCGGGCCGGCCCTGGCTGGTGCGGTCGAGCATGGCGCGCAGGCAGTCGACCGAGCGCAGCAGCAGGTCGATCAGTCCGGCGTCCACCGCACGGCGCCCGCTGCGCACTTCCTCCAGCAGCGATTCGGCCACGTGGGTGAACGCGGCCACGTCGGCGAAGCCGAACGTCGCCGCACCGCCCTTGATGGAATGCGCCGCGCGGAAGATCGTATGCACCAGCTCGTGGTCGGTCGAACCCGAATCCAGCGCCAGCAGCGCCGCTTCCATTGCGTCGAGGCCTTCCAGGCTTTCCTCGAAGAAGGTCTTGTGGAACTGGGTCAGGTCGACCGTGGCCATGCGCTTTTCCTCAGCCCAGCACGCGCTTGACGGTCGCCAGCAGCTGGTCGGGGTCGAACGGCTTGACCAGCCAGCCGGTGGCGCCGGCGGCCTTGCCTTCCATCTTCTTCTCGGTGTGCGACTCGGTGGTGAGCATCAGGATCGGCACGCCCTGGTATTCGGGCCTGGCGCGCAGCGCGCGCACCATCGCGATGCCGTCCATCACCGGCATGTTGACGTCGGCCAGCACCAGATCGAACGCGCTGCTGCCGGCCGCGTCCAGCGCCAGCTGGCCGTTCTCGGCCTCGGTCACCTCGTGTCCCGCGCCGCGCAGGGTGAACGCCACCATGCCGCGCATCGAAGCCGAATCGTCTACTGCAAGGATCTTTGCCATGCTGCCACCTCGTTCAGGCCGGCCCGGCGGCCGGCAGTTCCAGAATCGTCGCCAGCCCCAGCAGGCCGGCCGCGTCGTTCAATGCCTCGCTTGCGCCCTGCCAGGCCAGTGTGCCGCCGCGGCCGTCCAGCTCGCGGCGCAGCAGCACCAGCAATTGCAGAGCGGCGGTATCCACGCGCTCCACCCCGCGGCCGTCGAGCACGACGGCGCCGCCCGGCAGCGCCGCCGCCAGCTCGGCCTGCAGCGCCGCCTGGGCGGCCATGCGGCAGTCCGGCGGCAGCACCACCGTCGCCGGCGCATCCGCCTGCCGCCCGCCATTCCGCCTTGCCGCCTGCTTGCCGGCCATGCCCTTTGCTCCGCTCGCGCCTGCTGGCGCCGTTGCTGGGCTTATCGGCCGCGCCCGCTTTAGCTTTAGCTGCATCGCGCACCCGCGGAACGCCGCCTCAAGTTTCCGCGCGGACGGCCGATGCCCTCCGCGACGAACCGCATCGCGACGCACGCCATCCACGCGCAGGAGCCGAGTTGATCATCCAGCCGACCAGCCTTGCCGCCCTCACCTGGGCCGGCGCCGCCTCCGGCAGCGCGGCGCAGAGCTGGCGCATCGGCAGCGTGCTGTCGGCCCGTCCGCTGGGCGTGAGCGCGCAGGGGCTGCAGGTGCTGCAGATCGGCAACCTGACCGTGGAGACTGACGTCGCAGGCGGACAACTGCCCGCGCAATTCCAGGTGCGCGTGCTGAGCCTGGGCGCGCAGCCGCAGCTGGAGATGCTCGCGCAGACCGCGGACCCGGTGCTGCAGCGCGCGCTGCGCGAACGCCTGCCGCAGCAGAACGGCTACGCGCCGCTGCTGGCCACGCTGGGCGCGCTGGCCCAGCGGCCGGTGCTGCGCCAGCTGCCGCCGGAGCTGCGCGCCGCGCTGGCCCAGCTCGAACAGGCGATGCACAACCCGGCCGAGATCACCCGCGGCGAGGGCCTGCGCACGGCGATCGAGCGCAGCGGCCTGTTCCTCGAATCCCTGCTGGCCCGACCACACGGCGCTGCGGCACTGCCGCCGGACGACTGGAAGGGCGCGCTGCTGCGCCTCGCCGCCCTGCTCGACCGTCGTGCGCCGGCGTCGCCGGTGCAGAACGGCGGCGACACCCCACCGCCGCTGCTGCAGCGCGGCCTGCAGGCGCAGGCGCGCGCGCCGCTGCCGCTGCCGATTCCCGGCGACGAGGTGGTGCCGCTGCTCGATCGCCTGCAGGGCGACGTGCGCGCCGCGCTGGCGCGGATCGAGGTGGCGCAGCTGGAGTCCGCCACCGGCCCGCTGCCGGCATGGATGATCGAGATCCCGCTGCAGGGTGACGACGGCCGCGACGTGCTGCAGCTGCAGCTGGAATACACCGTCGATACCGGCGACGGCAGCCGCGGCTGGAACCTGGGCTTCGCGCTCGATCTGCCCGCGCTGGGCGCGGTGCACGGCGAACTGCAGCTGCGCGAACCGCGCCTGTCGGTACGCCTGTGGGCGGCGCAGGCCGACACCGTGCACCGGCTGGAACGCCAGTTCACCGCGCTGCGCCAGCGGCTGGCCGCCTGCGGCCTGCTGCTCGACCAGCTGAGCTGCCAGCTCGGCCTGCCCGAGCCGCCGAACCGCTACAGCGCCGTGCTGCTGCAGGCCACCGCGTGAATCCGCCGACTTCCCCCACGCGCCGCGTCAGCCTGCGCCTGTCCGGCCCGGGTGCCAGCGAAGCCAGGGCGCTGCCGCCCGAATCGCTGGAAAGCCTGCGCGCACGCGCGCAGGCGCTGGGCCTGCCGCTGCATGCCGACCCGCAGATCGCCGCCCTGCTGGCCGGCCTGCGCCTGCGCGACGACGTGCCGGTGCTGCTCTACGCCGCGGCCGCGTCCGTGCTCGCCGCGGTCTACGACGCGGCGGACGAACAAGGCTGATTCGCGCGAGCGGCGCGCACATCGCGAAGATCAGCGCCGCCCCTTGCACTAGAACCCGCAGCGCGTGACCAGATGCTCGGCATCCGCGCCTTCGCGCGCGAGTTGTCTCGCCAGCAAGTGGACCTGGAACCGCTCTGGAACCAGGCTGTAGTGCCTAACCCAAAGCACCCGCGCACCTCTTCCAACAGCCGCGGCGGCTTGCCTGCATCGGCATGTGTATCGGCGTTTTCGGGGCGATAAGACATACACACCTCATTTCGCGAGATATGCATGCCAGCATCCGCCTGCGTGGCGAGCCGCGGCAACAGGACAAGTCCTTGATGGTTTGCGGAATTTCCCCGCTTGACGCTGCCTCAGCGAGCGTGGAGCATGGCGTGCATATGTCCCGATCTGGGGTCTACTAAGCGTTAGGCTCATATGCCACGTTTTTTCACAGCCATTGTCTTTGCGTTTCTTCTTGGCTGTTGTGTCATGGGCACAGCCGAGTCGTGCCCTGCGGGTTCCGGCGTCGCGACCCTGATTGTTTCTCACACTACAAACTGGTGCTCGCATTGCAAGCTCGGACCGGATGTTGCTCTTATCCAAGTTCGGACGCCTTCGGGCAAGATCGTCTGGTCATCTATTGCAGGCCAAGAACCTGAGCGGCTGTCTTTGAAAGCCGGTCACTGGCAAATCACGTATTTCTGCCCCGGTATCGCAGACTTCGAGAGACATCAAGAGATCGTCGTAGAGTCGGGCATCAGCTATATCGTTTCCTGCGGCAAGGTTCCAAACTACCCGCTTCAGTTGCGGCGCGCATCTGGTGCGCCTAACCACTCGTTCGAGGCGGACGGCTCCGCCGCCGCTCAACTCAAGCGTTAGCTTACTAATGACCATTTCTTCCGACGAAGAGCTTAGCAAGGCGATCGACGAAGCCAGCGCCTTAGTCCAACAGATCCAGGACTATGTTGGGCGAGATTTTTCCAAGCCCGCCAAGCTTCGCTTTCCGCGGGGATATCTGAGGACAGCATCGGAGGCGAGGCAGCGTGTAGGCTTCCTATCCAACCGGACGCTCCGAAGCAACATCGCATACACCCTCCAACTCGCGGACGTCCAACACTGGATCTTGAACCGCACAGACCTTTCCGGCATGGCAAAGGAGATGGTGATCAAGCTTCAAATGTTCCTGCTTGGAACGATTGTTGAGAGCATCACAAAAAACTACTTGCACGGTAAGTGCGGTGGCAATTTTTGTAAGCGGACCCAGTACCTCCTCGAGGCTGGCGAGATCGACGAAGAGCTCAAGCTAGACATCGATTGGCTCTGGGGGCTTCGCAACAACATGCATCTGTTTCAGCTAGATAACATTGAGTGGTCATCAACCGACTACACAATTGCAAATCACAACAGGGCTGTACGAGCTTTCCGTCATTTACTGGCGAAGCTTGGAGGCAGCTAACCACTCGTCCAAGCGGACGCGATAACGCGCGCCGCTTAGCTCCAGCGTTAGGCGCCATGAAGAATCTTGCCATCGCTTCATTGTCGTTCTTGCTGGCCGTACTCTGCGCATCCTGTGCCCACGACGCCAGCATTCCAAAGGTGGACAGGTCGCCAAACCTGGACCTCTCACCTATTGCGAAGCGCTTCGGTGTGCCTCGTTGCAAGGTGTCTGTGCCGTTGACCCAGGAGCAAGTGCTTCTCGCTGCTAAGCGGCAAGGCGATCCATACACTGAGAAGCGGCCCGAGTGGGCAACAATCAAGCGCGAGGCCAAGCCCGGCGATCAACTCCGTCAGGTCATTTGTCTTACAACGGGGCCGCAGGGCTATGCTGCTGGTGATGTCTTCTACGGGCTATTTCGGCGCGGCAAGATGGTTGCCGAAATGCATACAATCATCATCAACTAGGCAAGCCTTTGCCTAACCACTCGTCCAAGCGGACGCGCGTACCGCGCGCCGCTTAACTCAAGCGTTACGCCGCAACGACCAAAGCAAAGCATTCAGACCGTCGCTTGCTCCTGGGAGCCGCTCTCTTGCTTCCAGGCTTCGTTGCCTCTGCTCTTGCTTCTGCGCGCAGGAGCGCGCCGCTCTTCGGGGCCCCTGTGCGGTGGTGAGGCGGGGACGACCAGGCCGCGCAGCGGGCGTTGCCATGGAGGGCAACGCCTTTTCGCGCGGACAGGAGTCCGCTCGAAAAGCCCGGCCACGCCTCACGGACTCGGAGGGCAGGAGGCCCGGAGAGCGCCGCATCGGGGTGTCGTTTCCTCTTGGTTACTTCTCCGTTGGACAAGCAAAGGAGAAGTAACTCGGGCGCCGGCAGGCGCACGAAACCGCTTTATCGCCGACGACAGCGCGAGAGCAACAGCCCTCTCTCCCACAGGTGGGAGAGGGGAGGATGTGGATCGCGGACACGGCCGCATATCGGAGGCAGCGCCAGGCAACCGGAGACTTCGAACCGGTTCCTACGCCGCCGGTGCGCGCATCGCGAGGATCAGCGTCGCCTCGTCGCGCGACAGCCCGCAGCACGCCACGAGCTGTTCAGCGTCGGCACCCTCGCGTGCCAGTTGCTTGGCCAGTTCCCACGAACGCCCGGGCGGCGCGGGCCGCTCGACCTGGCCGAGTTGCCGTTCCAGCCGGCCCAGCGCCGTGACCACCATCGAGGTCGGCACGTCGGTGCTGGCACCGGCCGCGTTCTGCCACAGCGCATCCACGCGTTGCCGCAGCCGGGTCGATTGCCGCCACAGCCGCAGCAGCAGGACGGTCTGGCCCGTGGCCAGCAGCAGCAACACCAGTACGCCCAGTTCAAGCCACATCGCCATCACCTCCATCCAGCCGGTACAGCCGGCGCGCGTCGAGCAGGGCCACGAAGCCATCCCGCCAGGGCAGCACGCCACTGACCGGATCGTCGTCGCGGCTGGCCCGCCCCGGCGGCGGCGGCGCGATCTCCAGCCCGTCGCTGCACAGCAGCTCGCCGACCGCGTCGACCTTGAGGCCGAGCGGCTGGCCGGCATGCGCCAGCATCACGATGCGCACCGCGAGCGGATCGGCGGCGGGCAGCGCAGGCAGACCGAGTCGCCGGCGCCCGTCCATCACCGGCACGATGCGCCCGCGCAGATGCCGCACGCCGAGCAGGTCGGCGGCGGCGCCGGGCACCGGGGTCAGTTCCCCGTCGCGGATCACTTCGCTGACCTCGGTCAGCCGCGCGGCATACAGCTGCGTGCCGATCCGGAACGACAGCCAGTGGCGATCCTCCGGCGCGTCGCCGGCGACCTGGACGTTCATGTGTGTTCTCCCGCATGGACGCGCCGGTTCATGGCATCGCCCTGGCCTGGCCCGCGGCGGCGGATGCGCCGCCGGCCTGCATGCCGCCACCCGCCGCCGGCACGCCGAGCACGCCGGCGGCTCCTCCGGCGGGCTCATGTCCCGCTGCCGCGGCCGCCGGTGCCGGCGCGGTGTTCCGCAACGGCTCGACCACCTGCACGGTGGGCAGCGTGCCCGGCGTCGGCGCGTCGGCGACACCCGGCTGCTTGCCGAGCTCGCCGATGTCGCTTTGCTCGCGCGTGGGCGCCGAACCCTCGCCCATCACCACCACCAGTACGCGGCGATTCGCGTTGCGGCCTTCGGCGGTGTCGTTGTCGGCCACCGGATGCATTTCGCCCCAGCCGATGATGCCGAGCCGCTCCGGCGCGATGCCGCTGTTGACGAACAGGCGCGCCACGCTGCCCGCGCGTGCGGCCGACAGCTCCCAGTTCGAGGGATACAGCGCGGTGTTGATCGGCACGTCGTCGGTGAAGCCCTCGATCCGCAGCGGATTGCTGAAGCCGCCCAGCACCACGGCCAGGTTGTGCAGCACCGACTGCGCCGGCGTCGATAGCTGCGCCACGCCGCTGGGGAACAGGATGTCGGTGCGGATCTCGATCTCCAGCCAGCGCCCGTTGTTGCGCACGGCCACCTGCTTGCGGTCGATCAGCGCCTGCAGCGCCCTGCGTACCTCGGCCTCGATGCGATCGAGCCGCGCCCGCATGGCGGCCTCGTGCGCGATGTTGCGCCCGTTGCCGCCCTGCATCGCCACCGGATGCGGCGGAATCGGCACGGCGATCGGCACCGCCGAGGAGCCGGCCTGCCCGGACGGCGTGGCGATCGACGGATTGACGTTGTGCGGGCGCACGCGGGTGGGCGGCAGCGGCGCGATCGCGTGGCTGGAACCGTTGAACGCCTCGATCATCGCCTCGGACAGCACCCGGTACTTGCCCTCGTTGACCGCCGAGACGGCGTACATCACCACGAAGAAGGCCAGCAGCAGCGTGATCAGGTCGGCATACGGGATCGCCCACGCCTCGTGGTTCAGGTGGTCGTCGTGCCGGTGCCGCCTCATGCCACGTAGCCCTGCAGGCGCGCCTCGATCTGGCGCGGGTTGTCGCCCTGGGCGATCGACACCAGGCCCTCGATCAGGATTTCGCGCATCCGCGTCTGCTTGCTGACCAGGCTCTTCAGCCGCGCGGACATCGGCAGCATGAACAGGTTGGCCAGCGCCACGCCGTAGATGGTGGACACGAACGCCGCGGCGATGCCGTGGCCGAGCTTGCTGGGATCGGCCAGGTTCTGCATCACCGCCATCAGGCCCATCACCGCGCCGATGATGCCCAGCGTGGGCGAGTAGATGCCGGCCATCTCGTACACCTTGGCGCCGGCGAGGTCGGTCGCCTCGCGCGTTTCCAGGTCCACCTCCAGCACGCCGCGGATCGCCTCCGGCTCGCCGCCGTCGACCAGCAGCTGCAGGCCCTTGCTGATGAACGGATCGGGCTCCGCCTCGATCTGCGGCTCCAGCCCCAGCAGGCCCTGCCGGCGGGAGATCTCGCTCCAGCCCACGATGCGGCTGATCAGGTCGTCCGGCCGGTGGCGCGGCGGACGGTAGATCATCGGCACCATCTTCAGCGCGTGCTTGAGCACCTTGCCGTGGTTCTGCACCAGCAGCGCGGCCAGCGTGCCGAAAAGCACGATCACGAAGGCGCCGGCGTTCCACAGCGCCTCGATGCTGGAGCCCTTCAGGATCGTGCCGACGATGATGACCACGAAGGCCAGCACGGTACCGATGATGCTGATCAGATCCATGAAGTTCAGCCGGCCTGTGCGAGGGGAAGGGAGGATTGCGCGGCACCGTCGGCGAGGCCGGCCAGCTCCATCACCAGCGCCAGCCGGCCGTCGCCGGTGACGGTGGCCCCGGCCACGCCCGGCACGCCGTCGAACAGGTGGCCGAGCGGCTTGACGATCACATCCTCGCGGCCGAGCACCTGGTGCACCAGGCAGCCCAGCCGCTGGTGGCCGATGTGCAGCACCGCCACGTGGCGCACCGGCTCGGCCGCCACGCCGGCCCACGCGACCAGGTCGACCAGCGGCAGCGCGCGGCCGCGGTGGCGCGCCACCAGGCGACCGTCGAGCAGGCAGTCCTGGCCGGCGGCCAGTTCGAACACCTCCTCCACGTTGCCCAGCGGCAGCGCGAGCAGGCGGTTGCCCGTGCGCACCATCAGCACGCGCAGCACCGCCAGGGTGAGCGGCACCGCCAGTTCCAGCTCGCTGCCGTGGCCGGGGCGCGAATGCACCGCCAGCGTGCCGCCCAGCTCGGTGATGCGGGTCTTCACCACGTCCATGCCGACGCCGCGGCCGGAGACGTCCGACACCGTGGCGGCGGTGCTGAAACCGGGGCGGAAGATCAGCTCGTAGCATTCGGCCTCGTTGAGCCGCGCGGCCTGCGCCGCGTCGATCACGCCCTTCTCCACCGCCTTGCGGCGCAGGATCTCCGGGTCCATGCCGCGGCCGTCGTCGCTCACCGCGATCACGATGCGCTCGCCGCGCTGGCTGGCCGACAGCACGACGCGGCCCTTGCGCGGCTTGCCGCACTGCTCGCGCAGGTCCGGCGCTTCCACGCCGTGGTCGAGCGCGTTGCGCAGCAGGTGGATCAGCGGATCGGCCAGCGCCTCGACCAGGCTGCGGTCGAGATCGGTGCCCTCGCCTTCCAGCACCAGCTCCACCTCCTTGCCGAGCTGGCGGGCGAGATCGCGCACGATGCGCGGGAAGCGCTGGAACAGGCGCCCCACCGGCTGCATGCGCATGCCCATCACCGCGCCCTGCAGCTCGTCGGTGATGCGGTCCAGTTCGCCGGCCGCGGCCGCCAGCGCCTCGCCGCCGTGGCGCGCAGCGAGGCTGAGCAGGCGGTTGCGCGCCAGCACCAGTTCGCCGGCGTGGTTGACCAGCAGATCCAGCCGCGCGGTGTCCACGCGCACGGTGGTCTCGGCAGCGGGCGCCGCGTGGCGCGCGGCCGGTGCGGCCGCGGCGGACGGGGGCGGGGCTGGTGCCGGGGCCGGTGCGGGCGCCGCCACCGGTGCAGCGGCAACGCCGGGCTGGCCGCCCGCGTCATGCAGGCCGGGCTGGCCGCCCTTGCCGTGCAGGCTGTCCAGCAGCGCCTCGAATTCGTCGTCGTCGATCGTCGCCGCCGCGGCCGGCGCCGGCGGCAACGGAGCGGGCTCGACCGTGCCCGGGGCCGCCGTGCCGTACAGGCTGTCCAGCAGCGCCTCGAACTCGCTGTCGTCGATCGTGTCGCCCGCCGGCTCGGGCGACGGCGCGGGCACCGGTGCCGGCGCCGGCGCCGGCGTGGCGCCGCCGCGCGGCAGCAACGCCTGCAGCAGTGCCGGCGGCGGCGTGGCCAGCGGCGCGCCGGCGCCGAGCGCGGCCATCATCTCGCCGAGCAGGTCCAGCGTCTGCAGCAGCGCATCCATGTAGCCGGCATCGAGCAGCACGGCGCCATTGCGGGCCAGGTTAAGCAGGTCCTCGGCGTGATGGCACAGCTGCACCATCGGCTCCAGCGCGAGGAAGCCGGCGCCGCCCTTGACCGTGTGGAAGGCGCGGAACACCGCGTTCAGCAGCTCGCCGTCGCCGGGTGCCGCCTCCAGCCCGACCAGTTGCTCGCCCAGGCGCTCGACGAGCTCGCCCGCCTCGACCAGGAAGTCCTGGCGCAGCTCGTTGTCGAAATCCGGGTTCATGTGCCCCTGCACTCAGAAACCGAATTCGCTGAGCAGCCGGTCGGCGTCCTCCTGGCTGGTCACCTTGGCCACGTCCGCCGGCGCCTCGACGCCGGCCAGCGCGCCGGTGAGGCGCACCAGTTCCAGCAGCGAGGATTCGACCGTGCCGATGAAGCTGGCGACTTTCTTGATGCGCTGTCCGGTGAGGTCCTGCCAGGACTGCGCCACCACCATGTCGGCGAGGCCGGAACGGCAGCTGCCGGCGAAGCCGGCGGCCTCGCGCGCCAAAGCGGCGGCTGGCTCGTCGCCGTCGGACCGCTGCAGGAGCGCGTCGGCGTGGCGCGCCAGCGAATCGGCCTGCGGACGCAGGCGTTCGGCGAAGTCGATGCTGCGGTTGGCGGCGTTCGCGCTCATCTCCAGCACGTCCTGCAGGTGCTGGCGCGCGTCGGCCACGATGCCGGGCACGCCTTCCTGCGCCAGCTCGCCGCCGAGGCGCCGCACGGCGTCGTGCAGTTCGCGGGCCAGCTGGCCCAGCGCGCGGAACAGGTGCTGCTCGCGCTGGCGCACCATCGCGTCCAGCGCCTGCTCGAAGGCGGGGCCTTCCGGGCTGTTCAGCAGCTCGCGCAGTTCGGGCGGCAGGCTCTCGTCGACGGCGAGGGGAAGTACGGCATTCATGCGCTGGCTCCGGCGGCGGCGATCCGTTCGAAGATCTTGGTGAGTTTTTCCTTCAGGGTGACCGCGGTGAACGGCTTGACGATGTAGCCGTTCACGCCGGCCTGGGCGGCGGCGATGATCTGGTCGCGGTTGTTCTCGGCCGTCACCATCAGCACCGGCAGGCCCTTCAGCGCGGCCTCGGCGCGGATCGCGCGCAGCAGGTCGATGCCGGTCATGTTCGGCATGTTCCAGTCGGTCACCACCAGGTCGAACGGCTGGGCGCGCAGCATGGTCAGGGCGTTCTCGCCGTCGTCGGCTTCCTGGATCAGCGGGTTGCTGAAGCCCAGCTCGACCAGCAGGTTCCTGACGATGCGCCGCATGGTGGAGAAGTCGTCCACCACCAGGATTTTCATGTTCTTGTCCAAACGTCTGCTCCGCGTGCGTCGGGCCGGCGGACGGCCCCGGGGATGGTGGGATGGCGAGGTTTCAGTCGCGCCAGCCGGCCAGCTGCGCGCGCAGCCGGATCACGGCCTGGCCGTGGATCTGGCACACCCGCGACTCGCTCACGCCAAGCACGGCACCGATTTCCTTGAGGTTCAACTCCTCCTCGTAGTACAGCGACATCACCAGTTGCTCGCGCTCGGGCAGCTCGCCGATCGCCTCGACCAGCGCTTCGCGCATGCCGTGGTGCTCGATGCCCTCGTCGGGGGCGAGGCTGTTCTCGTCGGCCACGTCGAGCACGCCGGCCTCCTCGCCGTCGTCCGACGCGGTGAGGCTGAGCAGGCGCGAGGAGACCGCGTCGGAGAGCACCTGGTGGTACTCCTCCGCGCTGATGCCGAGCCGGCGCATCACCTCGGCGTCGTCCGCCTCGGCGCCGGTCTCGGCCTCGATCTGGCGGATCGTCTCGGCCACTTCGCGGGTCTTGCGGTGCACCGAGCGCGGCGTCCAGTCGGCGCGGCGCAGCTCGTCCAGCATCGCGCCACGGATGCGGATGCCCGCAAACGTCTCGAAGCTGGCGCCCTTGTCGTGGGCAAAGTGGCGTGCCGCCTCCAGCAAACCGATCATTCCCGCCTGGATCAGGTCGCCCACGTCGACGCTGGCCGGCAGCCGCCCCATCAGGTGATAGGCGATCCGGCGGACCAGCGGCGCGTGCCGACGTACCAGTTCGTCGGCACTCTCGCGGGAGAGTTGCAGATATTCCGAAGCCGCGTTCATCCCGGCATACCCCCGGCCGGAGCCGTCCGGCCACCGAAGAAGGAGATGCGGTCGAGACCCGCGCGCCCGGGCTCGATCCACTTATCGACCGCACCGGCCAGTTTCTTGAATGCCCGCGCCGACGGGCTCGACGGCCACAGCTCGACCACCGCGGCCTGGCGCCGGATCGCCTGGCGCAGGCGTTCGTCGTGCGGCACCCAGCCGCAGAAGTCGATCGCCACGTCGAGGAAGCGGTCGCTGACCCGCGCCAGCTTCTGGTGCAGCAGCCGCGCGTCGCCCTCGTTGCGCACCATGTTCGCGACCATGCGCAGGCGGCGCACGCCGAAGTCGCGGCTGAGCACCTTGGCCAGGCCGTAGGCGTCGGTCAGCGAGGCCGGCTCGTCGCACACCACCAGGATCACCTCGGTGGCGGCGGCGGCGAACATCGTCACGTTGTCGGCGAGGCCGGCGGCGGTGTCCACCAGCAGGTATTCGGGCGGCCGTGCCAGCTCGTCGAAGGCGCGGATGATCGCCGCCAGTTCGCCGCTGTCCAGCTGCGCCAGCCGGCGTGCGCCGGAGCCGGCCGGCACCACTTGCAGGCCGCACGGCGCGGGCAGCAGCAGCTCCTGCAGCGTGCACTCGCCGTCGAGCAGGTGGCCGATGTGGCGCGGCGGGGTGAGGCCGAGCATCACGTCGACGTTCGCCAGGCCGGTGTCGGCGTCCAGCAGCATCACCTCGTGGCCGGCAGCGGCCAGCGCCACGCCGAGGTTCACCGCCAGCGTGCTCTTGCCCACGCCGCCCTTGCCGCCGGCCACCGCGATCGTGTGGCAGTGGCGACGCGCGACCGACACCGCGGCGAGCAGGCCGTCGGCCTGGTGGCCGTCCGTGGCCGCCGGCGCGGGGCGGCTGACCATCGCCGCCAGCATCTGCTTCAGACCCGAAGCCTGGTTCATCGCGAGCACCCCGTTCATGCCTGGGCCACGGCGAGGCCGAAGCGCTCGGCCATCACGCTGTCGTCTGGCGCATCGCCCTTGAGCGACTGCGCGGCGCGGCACACCAGCACGCGCGCGTCGGCGGCGGCGATGTCCTCGGGCACGCGCTGGCCATCGGTGACGTAGTCCAGCGGCAGCCGGTGGCGGATCAGCACCGACAGCGCGCCGCCCAGCTTCGGCGCCTCGTCCAGCTTGGTGAGGATGCAGGCGTGCGGCTTCAGCTCGCGGTACGCGCGCACCGCCTCTTCCAGCGACGCGGTCTGCGCATTCGCCGCCAGCACCAGGCACGAACGCAGCTCGCCGGCATCGGCGAGGATCTCCAGCTGCTGCGCCAGCCGCGGGTCGCTGCCGGCCATGCCGGCGGTGTCGATCAGCACGGTGTGGCGGCCCTGCAGCATCTCCAGCACCTTGCGCAGGCTGCGCGCGTCGTAGGCCGGATACACCTGCACGCCGAGCAGGCGGCCGTAGTGCTCCAGCTGTGCGGCGGCGCCGATGCGGTAGTGGTCGGTGCTGACCAGCGCCACCCGCTCGGCGCCGTGGCGCATCACCGCCTTCGCAGCGAGTTTCGCGATGGTCGTGGTCTTGCCCACGCCCGTGGGGCCGACCAGCGCGACGATGCCGCGGCCGTCGTCGCACAGCTGGCGGCCGCTCACCGCGAGGCTGCGGCTGAGCATGCCCAGCGGCAGGTAGCGCGCCTGGTCGGCGTTGATCTGCTCCGGCAGCTCGGCCACCAGCGTGCGCGCCACGTCCGCTTCGATGCCGAGCCGGGTCATCTCGCGCAGGATGCGCGCGCGCAGCGGCTGGCGCCGCTCCAGGTCGTTCCACGCCAGGCTCGACAGCTGCAGCTCCAGCATCGCGCGCAGGTCGCCCAGCTCGCTGCGCAGCTGCGCGGTGTCGCGCGCGGCGCGCTCCATCAGCGGGTACGCCGCCGGCTCCGCGGCCGCAGCGGGAACCGCGGCGACGGCAGGCGACGCGACCGCATGCATGCGGCGTGGGGTGCTCGCCGGCGGTGGCGGCGGCGGCACCGACGACGCGGGCTTCGCCGGGGCGGCCGGCGACCGCGCCGGAACCGGCGCGCGCTCGGCCGGCGCTGCCTCCGCCTCGTTCGCGACGGCCTTCGGCGCGACCGGCGCACCGTGCCGGGCCGCTTCGCGTACCAGCGCCTCGTCGTAGTCGATCGCGGCGATCACCTCGATGCCGTCGTCCATCCGGCGCGTGGACAGGATCACCGCATCCGGCCCCTGCTCCTCGCGCACTTCGCGCATCGCCTGGCGCATGTCCGGCGCCACGAAACGTTTGATCTTCATGCGTGCTTGCTCCGCGAGCGGAATCCGGAAGCCGCGACCGGCGATTCGTCAACCGCCGGGACGCCGCAGGACCGCCGCGCCGACCGCCTTTCCGAACCCCGCATCCCGATATCCAAGTCCCTGCTCCTCATCGCCCCAAGGCCTGCACCAGACGCACCCGACGGTTGTCGGGCACCTCGTTGTAGGCCAGCACGTGCAGGTTTTGTGCCACGTGCCGGGTGAAGCGCGCGAGCCATGGCCGCAGCAGCGGCGGTACCAGCAGCACCGCCGGTTCGCCGCTCATTTCCTGGCGCCGCGCGGCTTCGGCCACGCTCTGCTGCAGGCGGTCGGCGAGGCCGGGCTCCACCGCGGCGCCCGCCACGCCGCCGGACATCGAGCCGAGCAGGATCTGCTCCAGCTCCGGCGCCAGCGTGATGACCGGGATCTCGGTGCCCAACCCGGCGATCTCCTGCACGATCTGCCGGCCCAGCGCCACGCGCACGGCGGAGGTGAGAACGCCGGGATCCTGACTCTGCCCCGCGTGCTCCGCCAAGGATTCGACGATGCCGCGCATGTTGCGGATCGGTACCCGCTCGGCCAACAGGTTCTGCAGCACCTTCACCACCACGCCCAGGGTCAGGCGCTTGGGGACCAGGTCCTCGACCAGCTTCGGCGCGCCCTGCGCCAGGCGATCCAGCAGCTGCTGCACGTCCTGGTGGCTGAGCAGCTCGTGCGCGTGGCCCTGCAGGATGTGCGACAGGTGGGTGGCGATCACCGTGGCCGGATCGACCACGGTGTAGCCGTAGCCCTGCGCCAGTTCGCGCTGGCCCGGCTCGATCCACACCGCCTCCAGGCCGAAGGCCGGGTCCTGCGTGGCGATGCCCGGCACCGTGCCGTGCACCTGGCCGGGATTGATCGCGAGCAGGCGCTCGGCATGCACCTCGGCCTCGCCCATCGGCACGCCCATCAGCATGATGCGGTAGGTGTTGGGGCCGAGGTCGAGGTTGTCGCGGATGTGCACCGCGGGGATCAGGAAGCCGAGCTCCTGCGAAAGCTTGCGGCGCACCGACTTGATCCGCCCCATCAGCTCGCCGCCCTGGTGGGTGTCGACCAGCGGGATCAGCCGGTAGCCCACTTCCAGGCCCAGCGGATCGACGCTGGCCACGTCGTCCCAGCCCAGCTCCACGCGTTCGGCGGGCAGCGCGGCGGCTGGCGTCTCGGCGGGCGCGGCGGCGAGCTGCTCGCGGGTCTCGCGCTGGCGCTTGAACAGCAGCCAGGCCGCGCCACCGCACACGCCGCCCAGCAGCAGGAAGGCAAGGTTCGGCATGCCGGGGATGACGCCCATCACGCCCAGCACCACCGCCGCCACCGCCAGCGCACGCGGCTGCCCGAACACCTGGCCGGCGAGCTGGCGGCCCATGTCCTGCGCGCGCGACACGCGGGTGACGATGATCGCGGTGGCCACCGACAGCATCAGCGCCGGCACCTGCGCCACCAGGCCGTCGCCGATGGTGAGCAGGGTGTAGGTGTGGGCGGCGTCCGCGGCGGACAGGCCGTGCTGCATCACGCCCACGAAGAAGCCGCCCACGATGTTGATGATGAGGATCAGGATGCCCGCGGTGGCGTCGCCGCGCACGAACTTCGAGGCGCCGTCCATCGAGCCGTAGAAGTCCGCCTCCTCGCGTACTTCCTGGCGGCGCTCGCGTGCCTGCTCCTGGGTCAGCAGGCCGGCGTTGAGGTCGGCATCGATCGCCATCTGCTTGCCGGGCATCGCGTCGAGGGTGAAGCGCGCGGTCACCTCGGACACGCGGGTGGCGCCCTTGGTGACCACCACGAAGTTGATGATGGTGATGATCGCGAACACCACCAGGCCCACCGCGAAATTGCCGCCGATCACGAACTCGCCGAACGCCTCGATCACCTTGCCCGCGGCGCCGGGGCCGTCGTGGCCGTGCAGCAGCACCACGCGGGTGGAGGCGATGTTCAGCGCCAGGCGCAGCAAGGTCGCCATCAGCACCACGGTGGGGAACGCGGCAAACTCCAGCGGCCGCATCACGTAGACCACCGCCAGCAGGATCACCAGCGACAGCGCGATGTTGAAGCTGAACAGCATGTCGAGCAGGAACGGCGGCAGCGGCAACATCATCATCGCCAGCATCACCAGCATCATCACCGGCGCGCCGGCGCCCCGTCGCGCCAGCTGCTTGAAACTGCCCAGTACCTGCGTGCCCGTCATGGATTTGACTCGTGCTCAGTCGCGATAGGGACCCATCAGGTCGGGATCGACCTCGGGGTTCGGCGCGGCAGGCGGCGCCTCGCCGCCCGCCTTCGCCTGCTTCAGCTGGAAGACGTAGACCAGTACCTGGGCCACCGCCACGTACAGCGCGGCGGGGATCTCCCGGCCCAGCTCGGTGGTGGCATACAAGGCGCGTGCCAGCGGCGGCGCCTCGACCAGCGGAATCCTGTGGCTGGCCGCCACCAGGCGGATCTGCTGGGCCAGCATGTCCACGCCCTTGGCGATCACCCGCGGCGCGCCCATGCGGCCGTCGTCATAGCGCAGTGCCACCGCGAAGTGGGTGGGATTGACCACCACCACGTCGGCCTTGGGCAGCTCCTCCATCATGCGGCGGCGTGCCTGCGCCATCTGCACCTGGCGGATGCGGCCCTTGATCTCCGGGCTGCCCTCGCTCTCCTTCATCTCGTCCCTGATCTCCTGCCGGCTCATGCGCAGGTTCCTGGTGTGGTCGTACTTCTGGTACAGCGCGTCGATGCCGCCGATCAGCGCCAGGATGCTGCCGAACCACAGCGCGGCCTGGCCCAGCAGGCCCAGCGCCTGCGCGATGCCCGCCGTCACCGGGCCGCGCCCGGTGGCCTGCAGCGCGCCCTGCCAGTGGCGCAGCAGCAGCGCCAGCACCGCGCCGATGAAGACGAGCTTCAGCAGCGCCTTGCCCAGCTCCACCAGGCCGCGCAGCGCGAAGATGCGGCCCAGCCCCTTGATCGGGTCCAGCCGCTCGAACTTCGGCTCCAGCGCCTTGCCGCTGAAGTTGAGCCCGCCCAGCAGCAGCGGCGCCGCCAGCGCGGCCAGCAGCGTGGCCAGCGCCACCGGCGCGAACAGCGCCATCGCCTCGTGCATGGCCGCGTGCAGCGCGCGCGCGGGCAGCGCGTCGGAAAACAGCGCCTCGCGCGAATAGCCCAGCCCCAGTCCGAAGATGCGCCGCGCATGCTCGAACGACGCGCGTCCGCCGGCCAGCAGCGCCGCCACGCCGGCCAGCACCACCGCCGCGCCGCTGAGGTCGCGCGATCGCGGGACCTCGCCCTTCTCGCGCGATTCCTTGAGCCGTTTCTCTGTCGGCTGTTCGGTTTTTTCCTGGTCGCTGTCGTCGCTCACGCGCTAGCTCCCCAGCAGGTGGCGCATCAGCTCCCAGGCGCTGTCCTGCAGGGCGCCGAACGCGCCGGGCAGGCTGCGCAGGGAGAGCCACAGCGCGATGAAGCCCAGCGACACGGTGATCGGGAAGCCCACCGCGAACAGGTTCATCGACGGCGCCGCGCGGCTGATCGCGGCGAAGCCGATGTTCACCACCAGCAGCGAGGTCATCGCCGGCAACGCCACGCGCACCGCGCCGCCGAACAGCTGCACGCCGAACGCGAGCACCGCGTGCAGGCCGTTGGCGTCGATCGCGGGTCCGCCCGGCGGCAGGCTGCGGAAGCTGTCGGCGAGCAGCGCGACCAGGCGCAGATGGCCATCCATCGCCAGGAACACCAGGGTCACCAGCACCAGGTAGAACTGGCCCAGCACGTTGGCATTGCCGCCGGCCTGCGGATCGACCACCTCGGCGAAACCCAGGCTCATGCCCTGCCCCACCAGGCCGCCGCCGAACTGCACCGCGTCGAACACCAGCTTCAGCACGAAGCCCACCGCCGCGCCGGCCACCACCTGGCCCGCCATGTCGAGCATGCCGGCGAGGCCCAGCACGTCCACCGCCGCCGGCGCCAGCGGCGCCAGCACCGCGGTGAGCACCAGCGCCACGCCCAGGCGCACCCGCATCGGCATCACCGTGGCGCCGAACACCGGCGCCACCAGGCACAGGCCGCCCACGCGCGCCAGCGCCCACAGGAATCGGCCCAGCCACAGCGACAACCAGGCCAGGTCCAGCGTCATCACCGGATCACCCCGGGCAGGCTCCCGATCAGCTGCGCGGTGTAGTGCACCAGGAGGCGCAGCATCCACGGCCCCGCGATCAGCGCCACCAGCGCCATCGCGATCAGCTTGGGGATGAAGCTCAGCGTCATCTCGTTGATCTGCGTGGCCGCCTGCACCACGCCGATCAGCAGGCCCACCGCCAGCGCGGTGAGCAGCAGTGGGGCCGCCACCAGCATCGCCACGTAGAGCGCGTGCTGGCCGATTTCCATGATGGATTCGGGGGTCATGGGCGCATCTCTTTTTGCGCAGGGCGCGGCATCCGCGTCTCGCCCACGCAAGTTTCAAAGCGGTTTCGAGCGCCTGCCGGCGCCCGAGTTACTTCTCCTTTGCTTGTCCAAAGGAGAAGTAACCAAGAGGAAACGACACCCCGATGGCGCGCCCTCCAGGCATCCTGCCTTCCGGGTGCGCGGGCGGGTTCCGGGGTTTTTCGACGGGACTCCTGTCCCGGCGAAAAACTGGCCGGCATCCATGCCGGCCATCCTGCGGACTTTCCTCCACCCGCCCGCCGCGCCATAGGGGCCCCGGGTAGAGCAGCGCGCTCCCGGCGCGTAGAAGCAACAGCAAGAGCGCGCAGCGCTGCGCTGCGGCTTCTGGCGCGCACGATGCGCGCCTGCTTTTCTGGGGCCCCTGGGCGGCGGTGAGGCGGGGACGACAAGGCCGCGCAGCGGGCGAGCCCACGGATGGGCTCGCCTTTTCGCGCGGGCAAGAGCCCGCTCGAAAAGCCCGGCACCGACTCACGGACTCGTAGGGCAGGATGCCCGGAGAGCGCCAACCGGGGTGGCCTTTCTCTTTGGTTACTTTCTCTTTGGCCACGCAAAGAGAAAGTAACTCGGGCGCCGCAGGCGTACGAAAGCTCTTGGCAAGCAAACCAGCCGGCAGCCAACGCCCCCGCGAGCACCCGCCCCTCACCCCAGCCCTCTCCCCGGAGGGGAGAGGGAGTAAACGTCCGCGCGCCGCTCACGTGTAGAAGCTCCCCGCCAGAGTCCCGAGCAGCAGCGTCCACCCGTCCACCAGCACGAACAGCATGATCTTGAACGGCAGCGAGATGATCGTCGGCGAGACCATCATCATGCCCATCGACATCAGCACACTGGCCACCACCAGGTCGATGATCAGGAACGGGATGAACAGCAGGAAGCCCATCTGGAACGCGGTCTTCAGTTCCGAGGTGAGGAAGGCCGGCATCGCCACCTTGAATGGCACGTCGGCCTTGCTGGCGTAAGGCTGCTCGCCAGCCAGCCGGGTGAACAGCGCGAGATCGGCCTCGCGGGTCTGGTCGAGCATGAAGCGCTTGAACGGCGCGGTGGCCGCCGGCAGCGCCTGCTCGGCACTCAGCTGGCCGTCCATGTACGGCTTCACGCCGTCGGCGTAGGCGCGGTTGAGCACCGGCGACATCACGAACAGGGTGAGGAACAGCGCCAGCCCCAGCAGCACCTGGTTGGGCGGCGTGGACTGCGTGCCCAATGCCTGGCGCAGGAAACCCAGCACGATGATGATGCGGGTGAACGCGGTCATCATCAGCAGGATCGCCGGCAGCAGGGTCAGCACCGTGAGCAGCGCCAGCATCTGCAGCGACAGCGTCCAGTTCTTCGCGCCGCCCGGCGCGTCGCGCACGGTCAGCACGGGGATGCCCGCGCCGCCCAGGCCCGTCGGGCCGGCCGGCATCGACAGCGCCGGCATGGCCGGTGCGGGCGCGGCGCCGCGTGCGGCCTGCGGTGCGGCCCAGGCCAGCAGCGGCAACAGCAGCAGGACGAGCGCGAGCCAGCAGCGCAGGACGGGACAGCGACGGGGCCTCACGACTTGCCCTTCCAGCGCGACAGCAGCTGCGCGAAGGAGGGCACCTCGGGCGCCGGCGGTTCGGCCGCGGCCGGCGCCACGCCCTCGTAGACGTGCAGCGTGCGCATGCCGCCCGGGCCCACGCCCACCAGCAGGCGCTTGCCGTCGGCGTCGAGCAGCAGCACGCGGTCGCGCGCGCCCACCGCCATCGCCTCCACGCAGCGGATGCGCCGTCCGCCGGGCCGGCTGCGCAGCTGCATGCGGCGGCTGAGCCAGCCCGCCACGAAGATCAGCGCCACCACCGCGACGAGGCTGAGCAGCACCCGCAGCAGCTCGCCGCCCACGTCGACGTCGGCGGCCGGCAGCGCCGCCGGCGCCAGCGCCGCGACGATCCCATGCGCCGTTCCCCGTGCCCCGTTCACGGCGTCACCGCAGCTTGCGCACGCGCTCGGCGGGGCTGATCACGTCGGTCAGGCGGATGCCGAACTTCTCGTTGATCACCACCACTTCGCCGTGGGCGACCAGGGTGCCGTTGACGAACACGTCCAGCGGTTCGCCCGCGGCGCGGTCCAGCTCCACCACCGAGCCCTGGTTGAGCTGCAGCAGGTTGCGGATGCTGATGCGGGTGCGCCCGACCTCCATCGCCAGGGTCACCGGCACGTCCAGGATCATGTCGAGGTTGACCTCGCCGGCACCCGCGGCGGCGCCGCGCAGCGAATCGAACTGGACGCGTTCGCCGGCGTCGTCGGCCAGGGCTTCAGTGGACTGGTTCATGCGGTTTCTTCCCGGATGGACAGGTCGCCGGTGGTGCGCACTTCGCGCCGCCCGACCTGGGTGTGGAAACGGACGGCGTTGCGGCCGTTGGCCTGGCCGTAGCGGCCGCGGAACAGCGGCACGTCTTCGGCGTAGACGGTGGCCAGTTCGGGCAGCTGGATCGGCAGCACGTCGCCGGGACGCAGGTGCAGGAACTCGCCCAGGGTCAGCTCGATGTCGAGCAGCTGCGAGCTCAGCGGCACCTCGGCGTCGAGCACCTCGTCGCGCAGCAGCTCGGCCCAGCGGTCGTCGCGATCGACGCGGTCGCTCTGCACGCCGGCGTCGAGCAGGGTGCGGATCGGCTCGACCATCGCGTACGGCAGGGTCAGGTGGATCTCGCCGCCGCCGCCGTCGAGCTCGACGTGGAAGCGCGACACCACCACCGTCTCGGTGGGGCTGACGATGTTGGCGAACTGCGGATTGATCTCCGAGCCCTGGTATTCGAACTGCAGGCCCAGCACCGGCGCCCACGCCTCGACCATCGCGGTGAACAGCTCGCCCAGCATGATCTGGATGACGCGGTTCTCGGTGGCGGTGAAGTCGCGGCCCTCGATGCGCGCGTGGAAGCGGCCGTCGCCGCCGAAGAAGTTGTCGATCACGGTGAACACCAGGCGCGGCTCGAACACCACCAGCGCCGTGCCGCGCAGCGGCTTGATCCGCACCAGGTTGAGGTTGGTGGGCACCACCAGGCCGTGCACGTACTCGGCGAACTTCAGCATCTTCACGCCCAGCACCGAGACCTCGCAGGTCTTGCGCAGCACGCTGAACACGCCGGTGCGGAAGAAGCGCGCGAAGCGGTCGTTGACCATCTCCAGCGTGGGCAGCCGGCCGCGCACGATGCGGTCCTGCTGGGTGAAGTCGTAGGAGATCACCGCGCCGGGCGGCAGCGGCTGGTCGCCGCCGGTTTCCACCGCGCCGTCGGCCACGCCGTCGAGCAGCGCGTCGATCTCGTCCTGGGAAAGCAGGTCGCTCATGCGCGCACCGTCCCCGTCACTGCATCACGAAGCTGGTGAAGTACAGCGCGTCGATGCCGGGCTTGCCCTGCCGCGCCTGCACGATCCTGCGCACCGCCTGCAGCGCCTGCTCCTGCAGCTTCTGGCGGCCGGCGGCGCTGCTGATGATCGAGTACTCCTGGTTGCTGAACAGCGACACCAGCGCATCGCGGATCACCGGGTCGGCGGCCTTCGCCACCTCGATCGCGTGCGGGTCATGCGACATCAGGGTCACCGCCACCTGCAGGTAGCGCAGGGAATCGCCGTCGCGGAAATTCACCACGAAGGGCGGATCCAGCGGCAGATACAGCTCGGCCCCGTGCTCCGCGGCCTGCCGGCCGACCTGTTCGTGCGCGGCCTTCCGCGCCTGCCAGACGTAGCCGCCGGCGGCCAGCGCCAGCAGCGCCACGATGCCGACCAGCAGCGGACCGCGCCGCTTGCGCGGCGCCGCTGCCGATGCCGCTTCAGCCTGTTCCTCGTTCGCCATGAAAACTTCACTCCACCCGGTTGACGGTCGCGCGCCATGGCGCGCCTACCGTGTCAAAGCAATCCATGTGCCATGCGCCGGAAGCCTTGCGGCAAGCGGGTTCGCGGTTGCCCGCGCGCAAACCGAACGGTGCGACGGCGCTTTCTTGACGCGCGCCGGAAGCCTGTCGCGACGCAATCGCGACGCGCTCCGCGGACAGGCGCGCAACGCAAAGCGCCCGCCGCCGCGGGCGCGGGGCGGGCGTGTACATCGGGGGGCTGTTCTCAGGCGAACGCGTCGAGCAGGCCGACCCGGCTCGTGGCGAGCGGCAGGCCGGCGCCGTGCGTGTCGCCGACCTCGTCCACGGCCGCGTGGGCGCGCCGCTCGCCGCGCGCGTGCTCGTCGCCGCGACTCTGCTGCTGCCCCACCTCGGCATGGCCGAGCGAGAGGCCGTGCCGGGCCAGCATGTGGTCGAGCTGCGGCAGGCTCTGCTGCACGGCCGCGACGGCGGCCGGGTGCTGCGCGCTGAACACCACGTCCACGCGGTCGTGGCTCACGCTGAGATGCACGTCGAGCGTGCCCAGGTCCTCCGGATGCAGGCGGATTTTCGCCTGCTGGATGTCGTGCCGGCCCAGCCACGCCACCTGCTGGCCCAGCTCGCCGGCGAAGCCCGCGCTGCCCGGCGGCGACGACAGCTGCAGCTGGGGCAGCGCCGGCGCCGGCGCCGCGGGTGCCGACACCGGCGTCGTGGCCAGCGCCAGCGCCGCCAGGCCGTGATCCTTGCGCGCGTCGACGGCGGTCGAAGCGAGCGCGTGCTCCACGCCGGCGGCGATGCCGGCCGGGCTCGCGCCCGGCGCGGTGGCGGCGGCGACGGCTGCGGCGAGCGCCTCGCCATCCGCCCCCGTGCCTTGCGGCGTCGCGGTGCCGTCCACTCCCGTGCCTTGTGACAGTACGCTCGCCCTGGCCTGGCCCGAGGCCGCGCCATCCGCGGACACCGTAGCGTCGTCCGCCGCGGGCGAGGCCCCCGCCAGGCTACCCGCCGCCTGGCCCAGCAAGGCGAGCATCGCGCCGGCCAGCGTCGCGGCGGCTTCCTCGTCGGGCGTCCCGGATTTCGATGTGCCGGCCGTCTTCGCGGCAGCCGTGACCGCGTCACCGGCCTCGGCAGCGAGCGGCGCGGCAACCGCCGGCGCGGCCTGCGCCATGAGCAGGGCGGCATCGAGCGGCGCGGCCGCCGCCTGCCCGCGCGATGTCGCGCCCGCCGCAGGCAATGCGTTCGTCGCCGATGTCGCGGGCGTGGTGGCAGGCGTCGACATGTTCGGCTCCGGGGTTGGCTTCGCCGCGGCGTCCGCGGCTGCAGGCGCGCCTTGCGCGGGCGCCGCCGGCGACGGCGCAGGTGGCGGCGGCTGCGACGGCGAGGGCGCGCTCCTGGCTGCCTGCATATGCTGGTCGAACGGGCTCGGCGCCGCCTCGTCGCGCGGTGCGGCGGCGGGAGCAGCGGGGGCGCCGCGCACGCTCGGTGCGGCGGGCAGCGGTGGGAGTGCGGCGGGCGGTGTCATGGTGAATGGACTCCTCGGCTGGGGCGGCGCGGCATCGCGGCGGTGCGCTTCAGCGCGGCCGCCGATGCTGCATGCGCTCGTCGATCTCGGCCTGTTCGCGCCGCTCCTCGGCGCGGCGTTCGTGTTCCTGGTGCTGCGCGACCACGCTGTCCAGCGCGCTCTCGCGCGCATGCGCCTGCTTCCAGCGGTCGCGCACCTGGTCCAGCCGGCGGTGCTGTCGATCGATCTCGGCGGCCTGCTGCGCGATCGCCTGGTCGATGCGCGCGATGAACTGCTGGCGGTTGAGCAGCGCGGTGACGCTGACCGCTCCCTCCTCCGCGGCGGCGTACTCGTTGCGGTAGCGCTCCAGCTCGCCGAGCTGGTGTTCGGCCCTGGCCAGCTGCTGCTGCTGCGTGGCCAGTTGCGCCAGCACGTCCTCGGTGTGCTGGTGGGCCTGGTCCACCGCCGGCTGCAGGCGTCGCGATCGCGAGTTCATTGGGTCACCTGTGCGGCGAGCTGGTCGAGCCGTTCGACGGCGGCACCGAGCGTCATCGGTTCGTCCACTTCCTGCTGCAGGAAGTCGCGCAGTTGCGGCCACAGCTCGATGGCCAGGTCCACCTGCGGGTCGGAGCCTTTCTGGTAGGCGCCCACCGCGATCAGGTCGCGCTGCTGGCGGTAGGCCGAGTAGACGCGGCGGAAGCGCTGCGCCGCCTGCATGTGTTCGCGCGCCACCACCTGCGGCATCACGCGGCTGATCGAAGCCTCGATGTCGATCGCCGGGTAGTGGCCGGCCTCGGCGAGATCGCGCGAGAGCACGATGTGGCCGTCGAGGATCGCGCGCGCAGCGTCGGCGATCGGATCGTGGCGGTAGTCGTCGCCCTCGGTGAGAACGGTGTAGAACGCGGTGATCGAACCCCTGCCCTCGGCATCGTTGCCGGCGCGCTCGACCAGCGCCGGCAGCAACGCGAACACCGACGGCGGATAGCCCTTGGTGGCCGGCGGCTCGCCGATCGCCAGCGCGATCTCGCGCTGCGCCTGCGCGTAGCGGGTCAGCGAGTCCATCAGCAGCAGCACGCGCTGGCCGCGGTCGCGGAACCACTCGGCGATCGCGGTGGCGTACTGCGCGCCGCGCAGGCGCTTCAGCGGCGGCGCGTCGGCCGGCGCCGCCACGATCACCGCGCGGCGGCGGCCTTCGGCCCCCAGGGTGTGCTCGACGAACTCCTTCACCTCGCGGCCGCGTTCGCCGACCAGCCCCACTACCACCACGTCGGCGTTGGTGTAGCGCGTCATCATGCCGAGCAGCGTCGACTTGCCCACGCCGGAGCCGGCGAACAGGCCCAGGCGCTGGCCGCGGCCCACGGTGAGCAGCGCGTTGATCGCACGCACGCCCACGTCCAGCGGTGCGTCGATCGGCTTGCGCGCCATCGGGTTGATCGCCTCGTTCTTGAGCGCGGCATGCTCGTCGGCGTCAAGCGGGCCCAGGCCGTCCAGCGGCAGGCCGTCGGCGCCGACCACCCGCCCCAGCAGGTGCATGCCCACCGGCAGGCCGCCGCTGCGTGCGCAGGGACGCACCCGCGCGTTCGGCAGCACGCCGTGCATGTCGCCCACCGGCATCAGCAGCAGGCGTTCGTCGGCGAAGCCGACCACCTCGGTTTCCAGTTCGGCGCCGTCGGCGGTGTCGACCAGGCAACGCGCGCCCAGCGCCGCCTCGCAACCCTCGGCCTCCAGGGTGAGGCCGACCACGCGGCGCAGGCTGCCCTCCACGGCCAGCGTGTGCGCCGCGGCGGCGCGCGCAGCCTGGCTCGCGAACTGGCGCTGCCAGCGTTCGCGGCGCGCGGCCGGATCGGCGGCGGCGTTCATGCGTCGCTCCCCGCGGACCCGGCGCTCTCGCCGAGCACGGCATCGATCACCGCCGCCAGGCGCGTTTCCACCCGCGCGTCGAGCCGCGAGTGTTCGCTCTCCATCCGGCAGTCGCCGCGCGCCAGCGCGGGATCGGCCAGCAGCTGCCAGTGGCGCTCGGTCGCGCCCAGCTCCTGCAGCAGGGCCAGGTCCTGCGGATGCAGGTGCACGCGCAATTCGCGGGTCGCCGCCGGCAGTGCGTCGGCCGCCTCGCGCACGGCACGCGCGACGAGCTCGGGCGAAAGCCGCAGCTCGCGCGCGACCACCCGGCCGGCCGCCACCATCGCCAGCCGCGTCAGCTCCCGTGCGACCTGTTCGTCGAAAGCCTGCAGCGGACGTGCCGCCGCCGCGCACAGCGCATCGAACTGCGCCATGCGTTGCCGCAGCTCCTGCGCCGCTGCGGCCCGCCCTTCGGCGAGGCCGGCGGCGTGGCCTTCGTCGCGCGCCTGCTGCTCCAGCGCTTCCAGTTCGCGCACGGTGGGCTGCGGCGGCGCCGCCTCGGCGGTCGGCGCCGGCTCCGGCGCGGCGCCGACATGCGGCAGCTCCCAGCGCCGGACATCCATCGCGGCATCGTGGATCGCGGCTGCCATCAGACGTAGTCATCCCCGCCGGCGCTCAGGCTGAGCTGGCCGGCGTCGGCCAGCTTCCTGGCCACGGCCAGCACTTCCTTCTGCGCCGCATCGACCTCGCTGAGGCGCACCGGCCCCTTCACCTCGAGGTCGTCGCGCATCATGTCGGCGGCGCGCTTGGACATGTTCGCGAAGATCTTCTCGCGGATCGCCGGCTCGGCGCCCTTCAGCGCGGTGATCAGGATGCCCGACGGCACCTCGCGCAGCAGGGTCTGCATGCTGCGGTCGTCCAGTTCGGCGAGATCCTCGAACACGAACATCAGGTCCTCGATGCGCCCGCCCAGTGCTTCGTCCTGGCTGCGGATCGCGGTCATCAGCTCGGCCTCGCGACTGCTGTCCATCGCGTTGAGGATGTTGGCCGCCGCCTTCAGCCCGCCGACGTTGGCGGACTTCAGCTTCTTGGTGTTGCCGTTGAACTGGCGTTCCATGATCTCGTCCAGTTCGTTCAGCGCGTGCGGCTGCACGCCGTCGAGGGTGGCGATGCGCATCACCGCGTCGGAACGCACGCGCTGCGGCAGGTAGCCGATCACCTCGGCGGCCTGGTCCGGCTCCAGGTGCGCCAGCACCAGCGCGATGATCTGCGGATGCTCCTGGTTGATCATCTCGGCGATCGCGCGGCTCTCCATCCACTTCAGCGATTCCAGCCCCTTCGAGCTGCGCCCGAGCAGGATGCGGTCGATCAGGCCGCCGGCCTTGGTCTCGCCCAGTGCGTTGGTGAGGATCTTGCGGATGTATTCCTCGGTGCCCACGCCCAGCGAGGTCTGCCGGCCCATGTCTTCGTCGAGCTTGTCGAGCACTCCGCTGACCTGCTCGCGCGACACGCTGGAGAGCGCCGCCATCGCGGTGCCGACCGCCTGCACGTCGCGCGCGCTCAGGTGCTTGAGCACCTCGGCCGCGTCCTGCTCGCCGAGCGTCAGCAGCAGGATCGCCGCGCGCTGCGCGCCGGTGACGGGCGCGTCGGAACGGTTAGTTGCCATCTTCGCTCACCCAGTTCCTCACCACTTGCGCCACCTGCCTGGAGTTTTCGCCGACCATGCGGCGCGCCTGGCCGATGCGCTGTTCGTAGGCCAGTGCCGGCGCCCCGTCGAGGCGGACCGGCTGGCTGCCCGACAACTGGCCGGCGGGAGCCGGTTCGTCGTCGCCCACCCGCACCGAGACGGTCGGCAGCGGCCCCGTCACGACTTCCTTCGCCGGCGCGCTGCGCAGCAGGCCCTTGAGCAGCGGGCGCAGCAGGCCGAACGCCACCAGCAGCGCGATCAGCACGCCGAGGCCCTGCTTGATCAGATCCAGCGCGCCGGGGCGCTCCCACAACGGCGTCGCCGGTGCCGCCTCCGGCGTGGCGTTGCGATGGAACGCCTGGTTGACCACGCTGACGCTGTCGCCGCGCTGGGCATCGAAGCCCACCGCGTTCTTCACCAGCTCGGTGAGGTGCTGCAGCTCCTGCGCGGTGAACGGCACGCTCTTCGGTTCGTTCTTGCCGCCGGCACCGGTGCCGCCCACCAGCTTGTCGTCCACCACCACCGCCACGGTGAGGCGGGCCAGTCGGCCCGCCGGATCGCTGACGTGGCTGATCGTGCGGTCCAGCTCGTAGTTGCGGGTGGCGCTGCTTGAACTCTGGCTGTCGCCGCTGCTCGTCGTGGTCGACGCCGTGGCGCCCGCTGCGGCGGCCGCGCCGGCATTCGGCTTTGCCGCAGTGGGCTGCGCCACGGTCGGCGGCGGCTGGTTGCTGAGCGCACCGGGCACGCCGCCGGCGGACCCGCCGCCGGTGCGCTGCTCGCTGCTGACCTGCTCGCTGCGCAACGCGGGATGGTCGTGGTCGTAGGTCTCGCTGGCCTTCTCGGTCTGGCTGAAATCCAGGTCCGCGTTGACCTGCGCGCGCACGCGGCCGGGGCCGACCAGCGGCGTCAGCAACTCCTCGATGCGCTGGGCATAGGTGTTCTCGATGCGCGTGGCCAGGCGCAGGCGGTCGTCGCCCGCTTCGTCGGAACTGCCCGCATTGCTGGTCAGCAGCCGGCCCTGCTGGTCGACCACCGAGACCTGGCCGGGATCGAGCCCCGGCACGCTGGACGCCACCAGGTGCACGATCGCCGCCACCTGCCCCGCGTCGAGCTGGCGGCCCTGGTACAGCGTGAGCAGCACCGAGGCGCTGGCGCCGTGGCTGTCGCGGATGAAGGCCGAGGGCTTGGGCAGCGCCAGGTGCACGCGCGCGGCGCGCACCGACTGCAGCGAGGCGATGGTGGAACCGAGGTCGTTCTCCAGCATCTGCTGGTAGCGCGTGCGCTCGGCCAGGTCGCTCATGCCGAACGGCGAGTCGCTGGCCGGCTGCGCGTCGAGCGCGGCGCTGCCCTGCGGCAGACCCTTCGCCGCCAGCCGCAGCCGCAGCGCGGCGAGGTCGGCGGCGGGCACCATGATCGAGGTACCGTCGCTGCCCAGCTTGTACGTGGCGTCGGAGGCCTGCAGCTCCTGGGCGATCGCCGCGGCATCCTTCTGGTCCAGCCCCGCGTACAGCAGGCCGTAGTTCGGGCCGCGCGACCACAGCACCACCGCCACGCCCAGCGCCACCGCCGCGGCCACCGCCACCAGCAGCGCGAGCTGGCGCGCCGCCGGATTGCGGGTGATCTGCTTGAGGGAGTCCAGGCGCGCGCCGCTGTTGTCGGTCGTCGCGATGGCGTTGTCGGCCATGCTGCTGCTCGTCGGTCAGGGCTGTTCGGTGATCGTGGCGCCGGCGTCAGACCGGCATGTTCATGATGTCCTTGTAGGCGTCGACCAGCTTGCTCTGCACCGCCACCACCGTGCGCAGCGAGAGCTCGGCCTTCTGCACCGCGATCATGGTGCGGCCGAGGTCGGCACCGGGATCGCCGCGCTCGAAGCTCGCGGCCATCCGTCCCGCCTCCATCTGGCTGTTGCCCACCGCGGCGATGGACTGCCGCAGCAGCGACGAGAAACTCGCCGGTCCGCTGCCCGGCGGCGCCTGCACCGCGGTTTCGGGCATGCGCACCTGCGCCGTCATCTGGCGCATCTGGGCGAGCAGGTTGTTGACGTCGATCGTGCTCATGCCGCGTGCTCTTGGCCGATGGAAGGAAGACGGAATCCCGTCGCGCGACGGGTTTGCAGGTGGTGGATGCACGAGCCGTGCCACGCAATGCACACAGCGCGCGAGGCGTTGTGCATCACGCCGCGAGACCGTTCGCCTGCAGGCCGTACTTGCGCAGCTTCTCCACCAGCGTGGTGCGCTGCATGTGCAGCAGGCGCGCGGCATGCGCCACCACGCCGCCGGTGGCGTCGAGCGCCTGGCGGATCAGTCCCACCTCGATGTCGGCGAGGTGGTCCTTCAGGTCGATGCCGTCCTCCGGCAGCAGGCGTTGTGCCTCGTCCGCCGGCTGCACGCCGGCAGACGCCGGCGTGTGGACGCCTTCCATCAGCGCCAGCAGGGCCGCGCCATGCGCTTCCTCGCCGACCGGCGTGTGGCGGTATTTCGCCGGCAGCTCGCTGGCGCGTACCTCGCCGTGCGGGCACAGGATCGCCATGCGCTCGACCAGGTTGGCCAGTTCGCGCACGTTGCCCGGCCACGCGTGCTCGCGCAGCGTCTGCATCGCGCCGGCGCTGAAGCGCGCCACGTCGAGGCCGCGGCGGGCGAGCCGCTGGTTGAACTCCTCGATCAGCACCGGCAGGTCCTCCAGCCGCTCGCGCAGCGCCGGCAGCTCCAGCGGGAACACTGAGAGGCGGTAGTACAGGTCCTCGCGGAAGCGGCCCTCCGCGATCGACTGCTCCAGGTCGCGGTGGGTGGCGGCGATGATGCGCACGTCGCAGCGCTGGGTCTTGGTGCCGCCCACGCGCTCGTACACGCGCTCCTGCAGCACGCGCAGCAGCTTCACCTGCATCGGCAGGCTCATGTCGCCGATCTCGTCGAGGAACAGCGTGCCGCCCTCGGCCAGCTCGAAGCGGCCCTTGCGCGCGCTGATCGCGCCGGTGAAGGCGCCCTTCTCGTGGCCGAACAGCTCGCTCTCCAGCAGCTCGGCCGGGATCGCGCCGCAATTGATCGCCACGAACGGCTTGTCGCGGCGGGCGGAATGCTCGTGGATGGCGCGCGCCACCATCTCCTTGCCGGTGCCGGACTCGCCGAGCACCAGCACGGTCGAATCGAACGGCGCCACCTGGCGGATCAGCGCGTTGACGCGCACCATCGGCGCCGACTGGCCCACGAAGCGCAGCGCGCCGGACGACCCGCCGGGCGGTCGCGCGTGGATGCCGCGCAGCGCCTCGGCCACCTGTTCGTAGCGCAAGGGAAATTCCAGCGCGGCCACGCGCGCGGCGGACGGCGCGGCCGCCTTCGCGCAGCGCGCGGCCAGCGGCGCATCGGCGGCCAGCAGCACCGGCACGTGGCCGGCGGCGTCGCCGAGCAGGGCCAGTTGGCGCTCCGCTGCGCGCTCGCTCTCGACGTGGCCTACATAGACGGCCTGCCAGGCGTGGGTGGACTCGTCGACGGACTCGCAGTCGCCCGCGCACTGCGGCCGGTAACCCAGGAAGTGAAGCGCCGACAGCACGGCTTCGGCGCGCGCCACATCGGACTCGATGACGAGGAAATCGAATTTCTGCACAGCCCCTTCTCCTTACTGCACTTGTCGCGGGCCCCTCGGCATCCAGCGGGGCACGCAGTTCGTCAGCGCCGGCTTTCCGTCACCGGCTCGATGAACGAAGTGCAACAAGGGGGCCAACTTTGACGGCCCGCGCGACAGCGGAATGTCGCGCCTCGACGGAATCACCGCAGCGGCAAGTCGCCGGCATGCGCAGGAGTCCGTCGCAAGTGCATGAAACGAAAGGCCATCACAAGACAGCCATAGCGTGACGAAGACATCCGGGAGCACGTGACGCGCGTCGGAAAAATCCCGGCGGAGGTTTCGCAACTGTGATGGATATCACATGCGAAATGTCGACCCGGTTCGCCGTTCAGCCGAGCAGCTGGCGCGCCTCTGCCACTTTGCGTCGATGATGGCGGAACACGAGACGCTCAATCGCGTCACCTGTCGCGTCGCCCTGCGTCGCGAACTCCACAAAGCTTCGACCATCGTCGAATGCACGCGCCACGCGGCCCGCCAGTTCGAGCGGCAGGCTGCGGCAGGCGTCGAAGCGCAGGCGCAACAGCAGGCCGTCGCCCGGCGGCACCAGCGCGGCCGGCAACAGGGCGCCCACGGCGTTGAAACGCAGCGCCTGGCGTGGCGGCAGCGCGGCGGCAGGCACCAGCAGCTGGTTCACGATCTCCACCAGCGCGGTGAGCTTGGCATCCATGCGCAGGATTTCCTGCATCAGCGGATTGTCGTCGTCGCCGAGGTCGGCGTGGCGCTCCTCCAGCGCGGCCAGCGTCGCCAGCGTGTTCGCGTTGCGCTCGGCCAGCCGCTGCAGCTGCTCCTGCGTCGGCGGCCAGGCCAGCGGCTCGCTGTCGGCGTGCAGGTGTTCCTCGCTGCTCAGGCGTTGCTCGAATTCATCCCAGCTGCTGGCAGTCATGTCCGCTCCGCGTGGCTATCCGGGCCGCCGTCCGGCCCGTGGCTGGTGTTGCCGCAGCAAGATGCTCGCCGGGCGCCTGCAGATCAAGCCCGACGCGGCGGCTCCACGTCCGGCGGCGCCTTATCCGGCGAGATCCACGTAGGCACGCAGGGCGTGGTGCGTGTAGCCATGCCGGCCCAGCGCATCGGCGACCTCGCCGCGGGCACGCGCGGCCAGCCCCAGCATTTCCTCGTTGCATGTGAGCAGCTGCCGCAACAGCTCGCGGCTGCGCGCATCGCGCGGATGGCCGGCGTGCAGCAGCGGCTGGCGCTCGGCGTCCAGCCCGGGCAGGCTGTCCCAGCGGCCTTCCTGCGCGGCCGCCAGCATCGAGGCGCTCACCGCCAGCGCGCGCTCGAGCGGGGCGTGTCCCGCACTCACGCGGCGCTCCCGGAGCGACCGGCAAGATAGGCGTCGCGGATGCCGTTCCAGCCGTCGCGCACCGGTTCGAGCAGGTTGCCGCACTCGGCCAGGGCCTGGTCGTCGTTGTGCAGCTGCGCGAACAGCAGGCGGCGGTTGACGTAGTCGTAGAGCGAGTCCAGCCGCTGCGCCAGCATGCCGCCGGCTTCATGGTTCAGGCTGGCGCGCAGTTCGCCCACGATCGCCACGGCCTTGGTGACCATGGCCCCCTTGGCGGAGATGTCGCCGTGGCGGAGGTGCGCGCGGGCCTGTGCGATGCGCTCGATCGCGCCGTCCAGCAGCATGGCGATCAGCTGGTGCGGATCGGCGCCTTCCACGCGCCCCCCGGCGCGGGTCTGCTGGTACATCGCGCTGGCCTGGCGCATGTAGGCGTTCGTCATGACCGCTTCCTCGTCACTTGCCCGATGAAGATGAATTGCCCAGCAACGCGTTCATCGAACTGGTGAGGTAGCTGCTGGTGTTGTTGAGCGAGGACATCAAGGTGTCCAGCGCGGTGTACTGCTGGCGCAGCTGGGTCGCATAGACATTCATGCGCGCGGTGAGCGCCGTCGATTCCTGGCTCAGGTTGCTGAGCTGGTTCTGGATGCTGGCGGTGCGCGTGGCGATGATGCCGCTGCTGGAGGTGAAGCCGTCCAGCATGCTGTTGAGACGGGTGGCGTAGCCGTTGGCGCCGGCGAACAGGTCCTGCACCGCGCCCGGGTTGCTCTGCAGCGCGCTGGCGAGCGTGCTGCTGTTGGATGACAGCGTGCCGTCGGCATTGCGCGTGATGCCCAGCGCCGCCAGCGACCCGATGCTGTTGCCGGCCACCGTGCCGCTCAGCACGCTGTTGACCTGGCGCTGCACCGACATCAGGGTGCTGTCGCCCAGCAGCACCCCGCCCTGCTTGGTGCTGGTGTCGTAGCTGCCCAGCGTGCCGACGGTGGAGATGTAGCTGTTGTAGGCGGTGACGAAGTTGGCCACCGCGTCGGTCACGGTGCCGGTGTCCTGGCTCACCGTCAGGGTGCTGGAGCCGGTGGCGGCCAGGTTCAGGGTGACGCCGTTCAGCGCGCCGCTCACCGAATTGCTGGCGCTGGTGACCGCGATGCCGTCGATGCTCAGGCTGGCGTCGCTGGCCTCGTTCGATCCCGCCGTGTTCAGCGTCGTGGCCAGCGATGACAGCCCCGCGCTGCTGCCGGCGCCCGCGCTCACGGTGAAGCCGTTGGCCACGCCGGTCTTGGTAGAGGTCAGCAGCAGCTGCGCGCCGTTCGCGCCATTGACGATGGTGGCCTGCACGCCGGGATTGCTGCTGGACTGGTTGATCGCCGTGGCGATGGTGCTGATCGAGTCGGTCGCCCCGACAGTGATGTTCATGGACTGACTGCCGACGCTCACCGTCAAAGTTCCGGCGCCTACCGTGCTGCCCGACGCATAGGCGCCGCTGGCCCGCTGCTGCGCGGTGGCCAGGTGGTTCACCACCAGGTTGTAGTTGCCCGGCTGCGCGTTGGGGAGGGTGCTGGCGGTGCCCAGCGCGGTATTCCCCAGTGTAGCCGTATAGGTATTGAAGGTGATGCTGCTGGCCAGGGTGGTTAGCGTGGCCTGCAGCGAGCTCAGGGCGCTGCCGAGGCCGGTCAGTCCGGCTTCCTGCGCCTGCAGTTGCGTGGTCTGGCTGCTGATCTGCTGCGCCGGGCCGGCCTGCTTGGCGTTGACCAATGCGGTGATGATGGCGTTGACGTCCAGCCCCGAGCCGATGCCCGCCGAGCTGAGCAGGCCAGCCCCGGTGTTGCTGTTGCTGCCCGAGCTGCCGCTCGTGGCGCTGGCGGAGGTCGTGGTGGTGCCGACACCTGAGATGGAAGTCATGGGTTATTCCTTTCGCGATCCGATCCCGCTCGATGGGGATGCAAGGATCGCAGGCAAAACTCACGCCAGCCGCATGGGCTTTGCCTGAAACCCTCGTGGGGACGGCGGCTCCGCTGCGGGAGCCGCCTCCGCACGGGGCAACCGTTCGCGGCCCGACCGGCCCGTGAACGGTTCCCCTGTCGCCGTCACTGCAGCAGCTTCAGCGCCATCTGCGGGTTGGAGTTGGCCTGGGCCAGCACCGAGATGCCTGCCTGCTGCAGCACGTTCGCCTTGCTCAGCGCCGCCGTCTCGGCCGCGAAGTTCGCGTCCTGGATGGTGGATCGCGCCGCCTGCAGGTTGGTCGACTGCGCCGCCACCGTGGCGATGGTGGACTGGAAGCGGTTCTGCACCGCGCCCAGCTGGGCGGCGAAGTCGGCCACCGACTTCAGGGCCACGTCGACCTGGGAGATCAGGGCGTTGGCACTGTTGACGGTCTTCACGTTGCTGCCGGACAGCGAACCCGACACGGCGATGGAACCCGTGGCGTTGGTGGCCGTGGTCGAACCGTCCACGTAGGCGCCGCTGGTGATTGCGCCGGAAGACACCGCACCGCTCGCGGCGGCGCCGCTGTCGGTCACCTGGAAGCTGCCGTTGGCGAACAGGCTGACGCCGCCGTTGCCGTCGACTGCCGCGCTGACGCCGGTAACGCCGGCGGCGTTGATGGCATCGGCCAGGTCCTGCACGGTCCCGGCTGTACCGGAGAGCGTGACCGACTTGCCGTCGGTGCCCTTGATGGAGATCTTGCTGAGGTCCATCGTCTGGGCATTGCCGCTGGCGTCGACGAAGGCGCCGCTCAGGTTGCCGGTTTCCAGCTGGGCGATCGAGCCCAGCGCGGAGGCCTTCACGCTGGTCTGCAGGTTCACGCTGATGGTCTGGCCCACGTCGGCGCCGACCTGGAAGCTCTTGGTGCCCAGCGAGCCGTCCAGCACCTTGGAGCCGTTGAACGTGGTCTGGTTGGCGATGCGGGTGATTTCCGCCAGGCGCTGCTGCACTTCCTGGTCGATCGAGGAACGGTCCGAGGCGGTGTACGTGCCGTTGGCGGACTGCACGGCCAGGTCGCGGATCGCCTGCAGGTTGGCGGTGACCTGGTCCAGCGCGGAGCCGGCGGTCTGCGCCAGGTTGATCGCGTCGGAGGCGTTGGCGCTGGCCTGGGACAGGCCGCCGACCTGGGTGGTGTAGCGCTGCGCGATCGCGAAACCCGCGGCGTTGTCGGCCGCACTGTTGATCTGCAGACCCGAGGACAGGCGCATGGTGGCCTGCGCCAGCGCGCTCTGCGACTTGGACAGGTTGTTCTGCGCGTTCAGCGAGGAAACGTTGGTGTTGATGACCAGTGACATGGGATGTCTCCTATTAAGCGGTCTTGAAGCTGTCGGATACCTTCTCCGGCGGTGCTCCTAGACCGGAGTGCCAACCGCCTCAGGGGATGTTTCGGCGCCGGTGCAGGGTTCTTGAGCCTTTTCCGGAAATTTCTTTGTGTTGGCACGGGATATGCGCGGTACCGTTCCCGCGATGGGCGTCGGCCGCGCCACGCCGATGAGGCCGACTCAAGCCGCACCGCGCCGGGCGCCCGATCGCATGGTGGCGCAGGCCGAACCGGGGTTGGCACCAACCTTGCTGCAAGCGGCAATGGCCGCTCCGCGACGGAAAACCGTCGACGCCGCGAGCGCCAGACCCCATCGCGAGGTGCAAGGCACATGCAAGCGGCCACCATGCAAGACGAAGCGACAGAACACGCCCGGACGATTCCGCTGATGCGTGCGCAACTGCCGGACGCGGACGCGCTGCTTCCCTATCTCCGACGCATCGATGCCGCGCGCTGGTACACCAACTTCGGTCCGCTCGCGACCGAGCTGGAGGGGCAACTGGCCCGGCAACTCGACGCCGGCGACAGCCCCGACGTGGTCTGCCTGTCCAGCGGCACCGCCGCACTCGAACTGGCGCTGTCCGCCATGCGGCTGCCGGCCGGCGCACGCGTGCTGTTGCCGGCGCTCACCTTCGTCGCCACCGCCACCGCCGTCATCCGTGCCGGCCACGTGCCGCTGATCGGCGACGTCGACGCCGGCAACTGGCTGCTCACTCCGGACATCGCCCGCCGCATGGCAGCGGCGCACCGCATCGACGCCGTCATGCCCGTCGCCACCTTCGGGCTCGCGCAGGACACCGCGGCGTGGGACCGCTTCGTCGAGGACACCGGCATTCCCGTGCTGATCGACGCCGCGGGCGCGTTCGGCAACCAGCGCGCCGCGCGGCATTGCCACGTGGCGTTCAGCCTGCACGCCACGAAGGCCCTCGCCGCCGGCGAGGGCGGTTTCGTCGCCACCCGCGACCATGCGCTCGCCGCGCGGATACGCACGCTGAGCAATTTCGGCATCGACCTCGAGCACGGCAGCCAGGTGTTCTTCCCCGGCGGCAACGGCAAGCTCAGCGAATACCACGCCGCCGTGGCACTGGCCTCGCTGGAGCAATGGCCCGACATCGAACGTTCGCGACGCGCGCTGCGGGCGCGCTACCTGCGGCAGTTGCTGCGGTCCTGCCGGGGCATCGTCCTGCAGGAGCAGGCGGTGGGCGGCGTGTATCCGATCCTGGTGGTGGCGCTGCCGCCCGGCCTGCGCGCGACGGAGATCCAGCAGGCACTGGCGACGCGCGGCATCCAGACGCGGCAGTGGTACTGCCCCACCCTCGACCGTCATCCCGCGTTCGCCGGCCATTGCCCGGAACCGCTGGCCGTCGCGCCCGCGCTCTCGGAGCGCCTGCTCGGCCTGCCGTTCTACCTTGACATCACCACAGCGCAGATCCGCCGCGTCTGCGAGACGCTGGCCCGCCTGCTTGCCGAAGCGGCCGGCACGAGCGCGCAGACGACCAACCGCCCCGCGGGGACATGCCAGCAATGAGCCACACGGACACCGCCCAGCTGCAGCAGCAATGCGAGAAGCTGCAACAGCGCATCGGGCTGATGCAGCAGTTCTTCGACGAACACGGGCTGCGGGAAAAGACGCGGCTTCGCGCCGGCGACGCGGCGCGCCTCGAACGCATCCGCAGCCGGCCCGACTACGACGAGGCCTACGGCGAACGGCCGTTGGTTTCGATCGTCGTCCCCACCTACAACCGTGCCGGGTTGATCGTGGAGCGCACGCTCCCCAGCGTGCTGCGCCAGGACTATCCGCATTGGGAACTGCTGATCGTTGGCGACTGCATGGACGCATCGCAGGCGGCCATCCTGCACGAGGCGGCGCAGTCCGATCCGCGCGTGCGCTTCCACAATCTGCGCCGGCGCGGAAGATATCCGGCGCTGAAGGGTCCGAAGTGGTACGTGGCCGGCATCAAGCCGATGAACTTCGGCCTGCGCCTGGCCCGCGGTGCATGGATCGCCCACCTGGACGACGACGACGAGTTCCTTCCGGACCATCTGTCGAACCTGCTGCGCACCGCGCGGGAGAACCGGGCCGAGTGGGCGCACGGGCGCGTGCGCTTCCTGGACGACCACGGCCGCGAGCAGGGCGTGGTCGGCAGTGCCACGCCGCGTTTCAGCGAGATCGCGCGCATCGGCAGCCTCTACCATGCCGGGCTGAAGACGTTCCGCTACAACCCCGGATGCTGGAAGTATTTCTACCCGGGCGACTGGGACCTGTGGGAACGCCTGCGCGACATGGGCGTGCGCCACGCGCACTCCGAGGCCGTCACGGCCATCCACCACGGCGACTATTTCCGGGCATCGGTGCTCGACCAGTCGCAACAGCCGGCCATCCACATCCACCCCGCCAGTCCGGAGGAGCAGTACCGCCACTGGCTCGGCCCCCAGCGACTGTCCCCTGCGCAAGCCGCACTGGCGCAGGACCGCGAGACCGCCTGCCGGGTGCAGGTGCTCGTGATCGATGCGGACGGCGAGGCCGCCGCGGTGCAGAGCAGCCTGGACAGCCTGGCCGGGCAGCAATACCGCGACCTGCGCGTGACCGTGCTGTCGGACCGCGACGAGCTTGCGTGCGGCGACGCCGCCCTGCGGCCGCTGCGCGGCGACTGGGTCGCGCGCCTCAACGAGGAAGCCGCCGCCAGCGATGCGGACTGGCTGCTCCCGCTGTTCGCCGGCGACGGACTGGCCCCGCACGCGCTGGTGTTGCTGGCTGCGAATGCCGGCGCACACCCAGAGCACGCGTGCTGTTATGTCGACGAGGACTCGTGCGGCGACGAAGGTGGCGCGCACCCGATCTTCAAGCCCGACCTCAATCTCGACATGCTGCGAAGCTACCCCTACCCGGGCCGCACCCTGGCCATGCGCCGGGACGCGCTGCTCGAGCTGGGCGGGTTGGACGCGCGGCATGGCCCGCTCGCCCACTACGACTTCGTGTTCCGCAGCATCGAGCAACGCGGTCTGCAGTCCGTGGGGCACCTTGCCGAGGTGCTGTACCACGCGGGCCTGCCGTTCGCGCAATGGCTGGCCTCGCCGCCGGTGCGCGAGCGCGCCGTGGCGGTGGTCGCGGATCATCTCGGCCGCCTGGGCATTTCCCACGAGATCGAATCCGACGCCTCGGCCGGCATCAACCGCGTGCATTACCGCTACGACCGTGCGCCGCCGGTCTCGATCATCGTCCCCACCCGCGACCAGCTGCCGATGCTCAACGGCCTGATCGACAGCCTGCTCGCCAAGACCAGCTACCGGAACTACGAGCTGCTGATCGTCGACAACGACAGCCGGGACCCCGCCGCCTGCGCCTACCTGGACGGCATCGAGCGGCTGAACAACCCGCAGCTGCGCGTGCTGCGCTGGCCGCATCCGTTCAACTACTCCGCGATCAACAATTTCGCCGCCGCGCAGGCGCGCGGCGAATACCTGATCCTGCTCAACAACGACACCGCGGTGCTGCACGCGGACTGGATCGAGGCGCTGCTCAACCACGCGCAGCGGCCGGAGGTGGGCATCGTCGGCGCCAAGCTGCACTACCCCGACGGGCGCATCCAGCACGCCGGCGTGGTGCTGGGCCTGCGCGGGCCCGCCGACCACCCGTTCATCGGCGAGCCGATGGACGCGCCCGGCTACATGCACCGCCTGCAGGTGGACCAGAACTACACCGCGGTCACCGCCGCCTGCCTGATGATCCGCAAGTCGGTGTACGAGGAGGTCGGCGGGCTGGACGAGCAGGACTTCAAGGTGTCCTACAACGACGTCGACCTCTGCCTGAAGGTCAACCAGGCCGGCTACCTCACGGTATGGACGCCCTACGCCCGCCTGATGCACGAAGGCAGCGTCAGCCAGAACAAGGTGGACCAGACCGCCCGCGAGGCCAAGCACGCGCGCTTCTCCGGCGAACAGCAGGCGATGTACCGCAAGTGGCTGCCACTGCTGGCCCGCGACCCGGCCTACAACCGCAACCTCAGCCTGGCCGGCAACGGCTTCGACCTCGACCAGGCCCGGCCGCTGGCCTGGCAACCCTTCGAGCAGCCGCTGCTGCCGCGCCTGTTCTGCGTGGCCGCCGATGCCAACGGCTGCGGCCATTACCGCATCCGGCAGCCTTTCCACGCCATGCAGCGGGAAGGGCTGGCCGATGGCATGGTTGCCCCGATGCATCTGAAACCGGTCGCGATGGAACGCTTCGCGCCCGCCGCCATCGTGCTGCAACGCCAGCTCACCGACGCCCAGATCGAGACCATGCGCGGCTATCGCGACTTCAGTCGCGCCTTCAAGGTCTACGAGCTCGACGACTACCTGCCCAACCTGCCGCTGAAGAGCGTGCATCGCGACGGCGTGCCCAGGGACGTCCTGAAATCGTTGCGCAAGGCAGTGGCCCTGACCGACCGCTTCGTGGTTTCCACCGCGCCGCTGGCCGAGCAGTTCGCGAACCTGCACGACGACATCCGCGTGGTGCCCAACTGCCTGCCGGTGGACTGGTGGGGCCAGTTGGCCAGCCAGCGGCGCAAGGGCGTCAAGCCCCGCGTGGGTTGGGCCGGCGGCAGCAGCCACCGCGGCGACCTGGAACTGATCGCCGACGTGGTGCGCGAGCTGGCCGACGAGGTCGAATGGGTGTTCTTCGGCATGTGCCCGGAGAAGCTGCGCTCCTGCGTGCACGAATTCCACGACGGCGTGCCGATCGCCAACTACCCGGCGGCGCTCGCCGCGCTCGACCTCGATCTCGCGCTGGCGCCACTGGAGGACAACCTGTTCAACGCCTGCAAGAGCAACCTGCGCCTGCTCGAATACGGCGCCTGCGGCTTCCCGGTGATATGCAGCGACATCGTCTGCTACCGCGGCGAACTGCCGGTGACACGCGTGCGCAACCGCTACAAGGAATGGGTGGACGCGATCCGCATGCACACCAGCGACCTCGACGCCGCTGCCCGCATGGGCGACGCGCTGCGGGAGGCGGTACGCCGCGACTGGATGCTCAGCGGGGACAACCTGGTTTCCTGGCGCAACGCCTGGCTGCCCGACGGCTGAGGCGGACACGCGTTGCCGGCCTGGCTCCGCTTGAATTCGAATCGGTGCTGTCCCGGTCGACCCGGAATGGAAGCCACCGGGTCGAGGGGGTAGGCGCGCCTGCGGTGGGCCTCTGGTCGTCTGTCGCGCAAGCGACAAGGCGGTTTCGAGCGCCTATCGCAAATAGCAAGGCGGTTTTGGGCGGTCTCCGCAAGGAACAAGGCGGGCAAGCCAACGTGTCGAACCGGAGGGTCATCGCGGGTGCCGCCCCTCATCCCTTGGAGAGAGGGAGGAACGCAGGCTGCGACAGGCGACCGAGACCACCCTGTCGCAAGACTAAAAGCCGGCCGATCCAGATCACCCGATCAGCCGCCCGCCGGCATCGCCACACACTTTGCATGGCCGGCATCGATTCAAATACCGGGACTACCCGGAGCGTCCCTTGACGACGGCAGGCACGCCGGCGACGAGCGTGTTTGGCGGGACATCCCGCGTCACACAGGCGCCGGCCGCGATCACCGCGCCGTCGCCGATGCGCAGCGGCTGGCCGGGCCGCCCGTTGATGATGCAGGCATTCGTGCCGATGAACACGCCGCGGCCGACGTGCACATGGCCAGACACCATAGCCCCCGGCGACAAGGTCGCGTAGTCGCCGAGCACCACGTCGTGCGCCACCGCGCAGCCCAGGTTGACCTGCACGTGCGTGCCGATCGAGACGTTGCAGGTGATCGAGGATTTCGCGCACACGACGGTGCCCGCGCCCACCTCGACGAAGCGCGACATCTCGGCGCGCGGATGGATCAGGGTGGCTGGCCGGTGCCCGGCGGCGAGGAAGGCCGCGACGACGCGCCGCCGCTGTTCCGGGTCGCCCAAGGCCACCACGAAGCGGGCGTCGTCGGCCAGTTCGAGTTCCGCCAGCAGCGAAACCGGGATGCCGTTGACCGGACCATCCAGGTAGCGCGGATGGTCCACCACGAACTCCACCGCGACCTGGTCTCCCCAGGCCTGTTCCGCCAGCCACGCGGTCTCCCGGCCGGAGCCGCCGGCGCCGAAGATGCGCAGCCGCCGGAAGCCCGGCTGCGGATCATGGAAGGGGTTGGGAGGGATCATGGCTCCACCGTGGGCGTGCGTGGATCGCGTCGGGCCGCGGGGTACGCAAGCCGCTGCGCCGGTTGCGTCACTTCAGGTAATCGAACAGGCTCATCCCCTGCACCTTCGCGAAGGTCTGCTGCGAAGCCTGCAGCGCGGTGGACTGCAGCATCAGCTTGCTGATGGCGCTGGCCATGTCGGTGTCCTGCACGCCGGAGAGGGTGGTCTGGTAGGTCAGGGTGAGGTCGCTGTAGGTGCTCTTCTGCTGGGCGAGGCGATTCAGGCGGCCGCCCACGTCCGCCTGGGTGGAGAGCACGCCGTCCTGGGCACGGTCGACGGATTCGAGCTGGCGGCTGATGACGTTGCTGCGTGCGGTGTCGCTGAGGGAGTCGTCCTGCAGCGCACCGATCAGCGCGGTCACGGTGGAGAACACGTCCTGGCGCTGGCCGCTCTTCACGCTCACCGAGTCGCCCGCGGCCGGCGCGCCGCTGAGCGCGATGGAGAGTCCGTTGAAGCTGACGCTGCCGCCCTCCTGGTAACTGCCGCTGGCCACCACCGCGTTGCCGTTGTTGGCGTCGGTGGCGGTCCAGTTGCCGGCGGCGTCGAAGCTGATCTGGTAGTCCACCGGGCCGGCAGCGGTGGCCGTCTGCCAGGCGTTGCCGTCGGTGACGCTGGTGGCGCCCACCAGCAGGGTGCCTGCGTTGCCGGCCGCCGCGCTGGCGACGAACGAGCCGTTGCCGGCGGGGATGTCCATGAACAGCCCCGCGCCCGCGTCGCTGTTGGGAATGCGCAAACCGTTGCCGATCGCGGTCATCTGGTTGTCGCCGTTGCCGGCGTAGCCCACCGTGCCGTCGCTGTTCAGCACGAACGGCGTGCCGGTGGTGGTGGTGCCGGCGAACAGCGCATTGCCGTTGGCGTCGGCGGTGTTCGCCAGCTGCACCAGCTGCGCGCGGATCTGCACGAGCTGCGCGGCCATGTCGTGGCGGTCGGACGCCGACAGCGTGCCGTTGACGCCCTGCACCGTCATCGAACGCACCTGGTCCAGCAGCGAGTTGAAAGAGCTGAGCGTGTTGCTCTCGGTGGAGAGCCGCGCGTTCGCGCTGTCGATGTTCGCCGAGTACTGCGCGGTGCTGGCCAGGATGTGGTAGAGCGACACCACCTGCGCGGCACCGGCGGGGTCGTCCGAGGCGAGGTTGATGCGCTGGCCGCTGCTCACCTGGTTCTGCGTGGCGGCGAGCGTACCCTGCTGGTCGAGCATGGTGGTCAGCGACTGCTGGTACATCCAGCTGGTAGAGAGGCGGATCATGGGCAGGCTCCCGCTAGCCGTGGATGGCGGCGATCAGGCTGGTGAACAGCGTCTGCGCGGTGGCGATCACCTGCGCCGAGGCCTGGTAGGCCTGCTGGTACTTGATCAGGCTGGCCGCTTCCTCGTCCAGGTTCACGCCCGCCACGCTCTGCTGCGCGCTGGCCGCCTGGTTGTAGAGGCCGGTCTGGGTGGTGAGGTCGTTGGCCGCCATGCTGCCGGCGAGGCCGATTTGGTTGGTCAGTCCCGCATAGGCGCCCACCACCGAGGTATGCCCGCCGTCGAGCACGCCCACATCGGCAAGCCCGGCAAGGTCCAGCGCGTTGCCGTTGTCGTTCAGGCCGCTGCTGTTCTTCGCCACGCTGAAGCTGTCGCCGCTGGCGGGCGTGCCGGCGAGGCTGAGGCTCCAGCCGTCGAACTGGATCGGAGTGCCACTGGTGTACGTGCCGGTGGTGCTGTTGCCCGCGCCGTCGGTGACGGTGTAGCTGCCGCCCGCGCCGAACGTCACGGTGGCGCCGGCGAACAGGTTCGCGTTCGCGCTGTCGGTCACGCCCACTGCGCTCACCGTGGCACCGCCGCTGTTGGCGGCGGCGGCGGTGCCCTTCAGCGCTGCCGCCGCTGCAATGGTGGCGGGATCGCTGCTGGCCAGCGCCAGTCCGCTGGCCGCGTCACGGGTGGGCCGGATCTGGAAGCTGTCGCCTGCCTGGGCGCCGGCGGACACGGTGAACGTGAGGCCCTCGGCCGACAGCGAGCCGTCCGGGTTCGCGGTCATCGCCACCGAACGCCCGCTGCTGGTGGCCAGTGCCCAGCCGTTGACCGAAGGCGCGGTGGCGCTGCCGGTGTAGGTGAGCACGTAGTTATCGTTGGTGAGCCCCGTGATGTCGCTCACGCTGGCGCCCACGGCGGCGCTGCCCTGATTGCCCGCGGCGGCCGCCACGGCCGGGCCGGGCACGCTGAACAGCGGACCGCCCTGGTTGCCATTCAAGTCCAGGCCCTTGGCCTGCTGCGCGTTGACGCTCTGCGCCAGCGCCAGCGCGGCGCGGCCCAGCTGGTTCTGTGCCGGGTCGAGCGTATTGCGCCGGTAGCCCAGCAGCGCTCCCAGCGTGCCGCCGGAAAGGCGCGCGCCGATGTCGTGGCCGCTGGCGTCGAGCACGGTGGTGCTGCTGGCGTCGTAGGCGTCGCTGCCGACCTGGAAGTCGTAGGCATAGCTGCCGCTCACCAGCGCCTGGCCGGAGCTGCTGTACACGCTCAGCGTACCATCGGGCTGCGCGGCGACGGAGATGCCGGTGACCCCGGCCAGTTGCTTGACCAGGCCGTCGCGCTGGTCGAGCAGGGCGTTGGGCTGGGTGTCGCCGGCCTGGCTGATGCTGGTGTTGAGCGCGGCGATCTGCTTGGCCAGCGAGTTGATGCTGCCGACGGCGTCGGCGATCTGCGTGTTGATCTGCGTGCGCTGCTGGTCGAGCTGCTGGCCGAAGGTGTTGAACGCCGCCGCCAGGGTTGACGCGTTGCCCAGCAGCGCCTGGCGTGCGGCGGGATCGCGCGGTGCGTTGGCCACCGCGTCGAAGCCGCCGTAGAAGCTGTCCAGCGCCGACTGCAGGTTGCCGCTGTTCTTCAGCAGGCCGTTCAGCGTGGTGGCGAGGTCGTTGGTGGCGGTGGCGCCCTGCAGCGCGCTGTTGGTGTTCCACAGCGTCTGCGTCAGGTACTGGCTGTAGGCCCGCTGCACCGCGATCACGTCCACGCCGGCGCCCATGGTGTAGCGGCCGTTGTTCTGGCCCACCCGGTCGACCTGTACGGTGTTCTGCCGGCTGTAGCCGTCGGTGCCGGCGTTGGCGATGTTGTTGCCGGTGACCTTCAGGCCGAGCTGGGCCGCGTTGAGGCCGGAAACACCGATGCTGAACAGGCTGGACATGGCCGGAATCCCTGGTATCGCTTATTCGTTCGGCACGCCGGCCGGATTCTTGAGCGCGGCCAGCGCCTCGCGCATCTGCGGGCTGGCGGCGATCGCGCTGATCTTCTCGGCATAGGACGGATCGGTGGCGTAGCCGCCCTGCACCAGCGCGCGGGCGAAGCCGCGCACGTCGTCGCCGTGCCCGCGCGCGGCGGCGTAGCGCGGGTTGGAGGCGATCAGGTTGGCGTAGTCCCTGAACGATTGCGCCGGCGAATCGTAGGCGCGGAACTGGGCGCGTCGGCGCACCGCCACGCCATCCTCGTACTCCAGCGTGGGCACGCTCACCTTGCGCCCGTCCCAGCTCTCGCCGGCCTTGATGCCGAACAGGTTGAAGCTGGTGGCACCGTCGGCGCCGCGCGGCATGCGCCTGCCCCACTGCGTTTCCAGCGCGGCCTGCGCCAGTACGGTGCGTACCGACAGGCCCAGCTTCTGCGCCGCGGCCTCGGCGTACGGCGCCAGTGCACGCACGAATTCCTGCGCGTCCTGCGGCAGCCACTTCATCGCGCTGCGGCCGACTTCGCGCCCGGCCTCCAGCACGTTGGCAAGGCGGCGCTGAAACTGGTCCGCGGTGGCCGGCAGTTTGGTGGGATCGCCGATGCCGTCGGCGTCGTCCGTCGTGCCGGCGGGACTGGCCACCACCGGCGTGCCGCTGCCGCCCAGCGTGCCGATCGCGGCACCGACGCCATCCGGCGCCGACGTCGGCGTGGCGGTGCCGCCGAGCTGGCGGACCAGCATCTGCGCGATGCCGAGCCCCTTGCCGCCCTGCGCCAGGCTCACCGAGAGCTGCTGGTCGAACAGGTCGCGGTAAGCCTTGCCGGCCTCGCTGTCGCCCAGCGCGTTGCCGAAGCTGTCGCTGGCCTCGCGCATGGACTTCAGCATCATCTGGGTGAACAGCGCCTCGAACTGCTTCGCCACCGCGGGCAGCGTCGCCTTGCCGTCGCGCTGCGCCTGCGCGCGCAGCTGGTCGAACCCGGAGAGGTCGGCCCAGGTGCCCAGCGAGGCGTTGGCGGACAGCGGGGCGTCGGTCATTGCTAGATCACCACGAGATCCGCATGCAGCGCACCCGCCTGCTTCAGCGCCTGCAGGATCGAGATCAGGTCGCTGGGCGAGGCGCCCACCTGGTTCACCGCGCGCACGATGGTGTCCAGGCTGACGCCGGGGCCGAACTTGAACATGTGCCCGCCCTGCTCGCTGACCTGCACGCTGCTGGAGGGCACCACCGTGGTCTGGCCGTTGCTGAAGGGCGCCGGCTGGCTGACCAAGGGCTGCTCGCCGATGGTGACCTCGATCGCGCCGTGCGCCACCGCCGCGGCGGACACGCGCACGTCCGAGCCGATCACCACGGTGCCGGTGCGCGAGTTCACCACCACGCGCGCGGGCGGTGCGCCCGGGGTCACGTCCAGGTCCTGGATGGCGCCCAGCCAGGCCACTTTCTGCGTGGGGTCCTGCGGCACGCGCACGTCCACCGTGCCGCCGTCAACCGCATGCGCGGTACCCGCGCCGTAGGTGCGGTTGATCGTGCTGACGATACGCGACACGGTGGTGAAGTCCGGGGTGTTGAGGTCCAGACGCAGGTCGTCGCTGGCGGCGAACGCGGACGCCACGCTGCGCTCCACCGTGGCGCCGTTGGGGATGCGACCGCTGGCGGAGATGTTCTTCTGCACGCTGGAGCCGCTCTTGCCCGACGCGCTGATGCCGCCGACCACCACGCTGCCCTGCGCCACCGCGTAGACGTTGCCGTCGGCGCCGCGCAACGGCGACATCAGCAGCTCGCCGCCGCGGATGCTCTTGGCGTTCCCGATCGAGGCCACGGTGACGTCGATGGTCTGGCCCGGCTTGGCGAACGGCGGCAGCTCGGCGGTGACGGTCACCGCGGCCGCGTTCTTCAGCTGCGGGCGGACGTTCGGCGGCACGTTGATGCCGAACTGCTGCAGCATGTTCTCCAGGCTCTGCGTGGTGAACGGCGCCTGCGTGGTCTGGTCGCCGGAACCGTCCAGGCCCACCACCAGGCCGTAGCCGATCAGCTGGTTGGAACGCACGCCCCCCACCGACGCGAGATCGCGGATCTTGTCGGCATGGGCGGGGGCGGCGAGCAGGGTGAGCAATGCCAAGGCAAACACGATCACCGCGGATTTATCTCCCTCTCCCCTTTGGGGAAAGGGCCGGGTTGAGGGGCGGGGCTTGCGGAAGAGGTTGGAGAAACGAGCAAAGAGCGAAGCCAAAGCTGCACCTCGCGAGAGTGTCCCCTCTCCCCGACCCTTTCCCCGGAGGGGCGAGCGGGCGAACGCGGCGGGCGGGTTCGCCCACTCGTGCCGTGCGGCAACCTGTAACGTCATGGGCCCGTGGAGTTTCATCTTAAAAGGGCATCCACTTGGAGTTGAAGAAGCGCGACAGCCAGCCCTGCGTGTTGGCGTCGGCGAGGCTGCCGCGGCCGGTGTAGGAGATCCTGGCGTCGGCGACGCGGGTGGACGGCACGGTGTTGTCCGGCGCGATGTCCTGCGGGCGCACGATGCCGGCGATGCGGATCAGCTCCTGCCCCTGATTGATGGTGAGCCACTTCTCGCCGCGCACCTGCAGGTTGCCGTTGGCCAGCCGCTGCGCCACGGTGACGGTGATGTTGCCGGTGAGCTGGTTGCTCTGGCTGCTGCTGCCGCCACCGTCGAAGCTGCGCTCGCCGTCGGTGCCGATGCTGGCGTCCTTGCCGCCCACCTTGAAGATGTGGCCGAACAGCGTGGGTGCACCGATGCTGCTCTTGTCCTTCTTGCTGGTGCTGGTGTTGGCCTTCTTCACCGCCTGGGTGTTTTCCACCAGCACGATGGTGAGGATGTCGCCGGTGCGGTGCGCGCGCGGGTCGGCGAACAGCTCCATGCCCTGTGCGTCATGGTAGATCGCGCCGTCGGCTGCCGGCGCGGCGGCGGCGGCCACCGGCGGCGTGGCGGCCCACTGCGCGTCGTCGCGCGGCGGCTGCATGGCGCAGCCGGCCAGCAGCGCCAGGGCGCACGGCACGAGGTAACGGCGACGATCGGACATCACGGCACGCCTCAGGTCTTGTTGGTGATGGTCTGCAGCATGTTGTCCGCGGCGCTGATCGCCTTGGAGTTCATCTCGTAGGTGCGCTGGGTCTGGATCATGTCCACCATCGCCTCCACCACGTTGACGTTGGACGATTCCAGCGAGCCCTGCAGCAGGGTACCCATGCCGTTCAGGCCGGCCTGGCCGGTCTGCGGGCTGCCGCTGGAGGCGGTTTCCAGGTACAGGTTCTGGCCCATCGACTGCAGGCCGGCGGGGTTGACGAAATCGGCCAGCTGCAGCGAGCCCACCTGCACCGGCGCAGCCTGCCCCGGCACGGTGGCGCTGATCGTGCCGTCGTTGCCGATGGTGATGCTCTGCGCGCCCTGCGGCAGGGTGACGGCCGGCTCGATCGGGTAGCCGTCCGCGGTGACGATCTGGCCGTTGGCGTCGGTATGCAGCGAGCCGTCGCGGGTGTACGCGGTGCTGCCGTCGGGCATGCTCACCTGCAGGAAGCCGCGTCCCTGGATGGCCACGTCCAGCGCATTGCCGGTCTGGCTGATCGCGCCCTGGGTGAACAGCTTCTCGTTGGCCACCACGCGCACGCCGGTGCCCATCAGCAGGCCGGAGGGCGACTGCGTCTGCTCGGTGGTCTGCGCGCCGGGCTGGCCCAGGTTCTGGTACATCAGGTCCTGGAACGCGGGACGCGAGGCCTTGAAGCCGGTGGTGCTGGCGTTGGCCAGGTTGTTGGAGATGGCGTCCAGGCGCGTCTGCTGCGCATCGAGGCCGGTCTTGGCGATCCAGAGTGAGGAGAACATGGAAGGGCTCCGCTAGCGGTATCGGGTTCAGTTCGCCTGCAGCAGCTTGAGGCTGGCGTCGGCGTCGTCTTCGGCGGTCTTGATCGAACGCACCTGCATCTCGTACTGGCGCGACAGCGAGATCATCCGCACCAGCTCGGCGGAAGGATTTACGTTGCTGCCTTCCAGCATCTGCGGCGCCAGTTGCACACTGGGATCGGCATCGGTGCTGCCGCCGCCGGCCAGGTGCAGCAGGCCGTCGGCGCCCTTGGAGAGCTGCGCGGGATCGGGGTTGACCAGCTTGATGCGGTCGATCTGGGTGAGCGTGTTCGGTCCCTGCCCCAGCGGCACGCTGGAGATCGTGCCGTCGTCGCCGATCACCACCTGCGCGCTGTCGGGCACGGTGATCGGGCCGCCGTTGCCGAGCACCGGGTTGCCCGCCGCGTCGGTGAGCACGCCGTCGGCGCTGAGCTGCAGGTTGCCGGCGCGCGTGTACGCCTCGCTACCGTCCGGCGCCTGCACGGCAATCCAGCCCGCGCCGCGCACCGCCACGTCCAGCGCGCGGCCGGTGTGCTGCAGCTGGCCCTGGCTGTCGTCGCGGCCGAGGCCCTGCGCCACCGCGTTGATCCGGGTGGCGCTGCCCGGCCCCTGCACCGGCAGGCTGCGGAACGCGTCCAGCTCGCTCTTGAAGCCGGTAGTGCTGGCGTTGGCCAGGTTGTGGCTCACCACGTCCTGGGCCTGCATGATCTGCGCGGCCCCGGTCATGGCGATGTAGACGGAACGATCCATGGCTGGCTACCCCGACCGATACCTACCGCGAGACGGCATTGAACAGCGTGCTGGCCAGCGTGTTGTCAGTGGACAGCACCTGGGCGTTGGCCTGGTAGTCGCGCTGCGCCTTGATCATGTCGACCAGCTGCTGGGTGGTGTCGGAGGTGTTGGATTCCTCCAGCGCGCCGGACTGGATGGTGCCGTACTGGCCGCTGGCGGCCGTGCCCATCACCGCGGTGCCGGAGTCGGTGCTGGACATCCAGCTGGCGCTGCCGAGCTGGCGCAGGCCCTGCAGGTTCTGGAAGTTCGCCATCGCCAGCTGGCCGATCTTGCTGCTCTGGCCGTTCGAGTAGTTCGCGGTGACGATGCCCGCGCTGTCGATGTCGATCGAGGAGAGCGCACCGGCGGTGTAGCCATCCTGGCTGATCGTGCCGGCGGCGTAGCCGGTGCCGTACTGGGTGGTCTTGCCGAAGTTGATCGACAGCGTCTGCGGGTTGGCGCCGTTGCCGTAGTTCACCGGGTTGAAGCCGACGATGCCGGAGGCCGGCGTGGTCAGCGCGCCGCTGCTGTTGAAGGCCAGCGCCTGCGTGCCCGCGTTGTTGCCGTCGACGTACAGGTTCACGTTCCAGGTGTTGGTGCCAGTCTTCACGTAGTAGGCGGTGGCCTGGTGCGAGGAACCCAGGCTGTCGTACACGGTGAAGGTGGAGGACTGGTTGAAGGTGGCCGGGTTGGTGGGGTCGAAGGCCAGTGTCGGCGCGGTGGCGTCCGCCGGCAGGTTGGACGACACCGTCGCGGTGGTGGTCGGCTTGGCCGAGCTCTGCGCGGTGACCAGGTTCAGGTCGGACAGCGTGCTGGTGTCGAAGCTGTTGCTGGTGTTGCTGTAGGGGTAGACCTGCAGCTTGTCGTTGTCCTTGGTGACCACGTTGCCGGCCGGGTCCTGGTGGAATGCGCCGGCACGCGTGTACGCGTAGCCGTTGCCGGTGTTGACCACGAAGAAGCCGTTGCCGCTGATCGCCAGGTCCAGGCTGTTGCCGGTGGTCTGGATGTCGCCCTGGGCGAACTGCTGCGCCACGCTGGTCAGGCGCGTGCCGCTGCCCACCGCGGTGGCTCCCAGGTTGATGCCCGTCACCGCGTAGATGTCCGCGAACTCCGCGCGCGAGCCCTTGAAGCCGACGGTGTTCGCGTTGGCGATGTTGTTGGCGATCACGTTGAGGTCGGACTGCGCGCCGTTGATGCCGCTGAGAGCTTGATTGAGTGCCATGGATTCGTTCCTCGCTGGAAGGGTTGTTGCCGGCGGTCAGTTGATCTGCGCGATCGCGCTGAGCGGCACGCCGCCCACGCCGCTCACCTGCACGTACGTGCCCACGTCGCTGCCGCCGTAACCGACGCCGCTGACCGTGCCGTCGACGTAGGTGGAGAGCGCGTCGCCGCCCACGTCGGCGGCCGTCACGCCGTAGTCGCCCGGCGGCACCGGCTTGCCGTTGTCGTCCATGCCATCCCAGCTGAAGCGGGCGAGGCCGGCCGCCTGGGTGCCCAGGTCGAGGGTACGCACCACCTTGCCGGAGCCGTCCTTGATCGCGACCTGCACGTTGGCGGTGGCACCGGTGACGCCCACCGCGCCGTCCAGCGCGCTGCCCGCGTAGCTGAGGTTGGCGGACGGCACCAGCACGTGACGCCCCACCAGCCCTGCCGAACCCAGCACCTGCGAGGTCTGCAGCGAGCTGGTGATCTGGCTGGAAAGGTTGTTGAGGCTGGTGTTGAGGTCCTGGGTGGAAGCCAGCTGGCTGAACTGCGCCAGCTGCGAGACGAACTGGGAGTTGTCCAGGGGGTTGGTCGGATCCTGCGTCTGCAGCTGCGTGGTGAGCAGCTTCAGGAAGTCGGCCTGGTTCATCGTGTTGCCGAGTGCGGCGGTGGTCGCGCTTGCGGCGCCGGTGCCGCCGACGTTGTTGGTCACGCTGGTGGTCATGGCAGGAAACTCACTGGCCGAGGGTCAAGGTCTTGAGCATCAGTTGCTTGGCGGTGTTCATCACCTCGACGTTGTTCTGGTACGAACGCGACGCCGAGATCATGTTCACCAGCTCATCCACCGGGTTGACGTTGCTGGCGTAGACGTAGCCGTCGGCGTTGGCCAGCGGATTGCCCGGCTCGTAGCGCTGCGGAACCGCCGCCTGGCTCTCGGTAATGCCGAGCACCTGCACGCCCTGGCTGGCTTCGGCACCGGGAGCGCCGTTGCCGTCGCCCGCCAGCCCCTGCTGCTTCTGCACGGCGGCGAACAGCGGTTCGCGCGCGCGGTAGGCGCCTTCCGGCGTGCCGGACACGCTCTCGGCGTTGGCCAGGTTGCTGGCCACGGTGTTGAGCCGCAGCGACTGCGCGGCCATGCCGGAACCAGCCACGTTGAAGATGGAAAAGAGCGACATCAGCCCTGCCCTCCGGTGATGGCGGTGCGCAGCATGTGGATCTGCGCGGTGATGAAGGAAAGACTGGCCTGGTAGTGCACGCTGTTGGCGGCGAAGTCGGCCTGCTCGACCTGGGCGTCGACGGTGTTGCCGTCCATGCTGGGCTGCGTCGGCACGCGATACTCCAGTGCCGCCGAGGCCGCACCCGCGTGCGGTCCGCCGCCGATCTGCCCGGCGGTCGGCGCCTGCAGCGGCAGACTGCCGCCGGCGTTGCCGCCGGCCGCGGAGAGCGCCTTGCGGAAGTCGATGTCGCGCGCGAGATAGCCCGGGGTGTCGGCATTGGCCAGGTTGTTGGCCAGCACATCGGCGCGACGCTGCCACAGTTCCAGCGCCTGGGTATGAATGCCGAACAGGTTTTGCGGGATGGGACTCATCGGTTTGCTCCGCGTGCGATTGCCGCATGGAGCCGGAGGCAAGTTGCATGCCACCACGCCGGAACCCTTGCCACGACTGGCCTGGCAGGGTTCGCGCCCCGGCGCCGCGCGGGCGGCGGCGGGGCGGAGTCGGATTGTTGACGCGCCGCTGGCGCGTCAGCCGGTCGGCGTTTCCGCCGGCAGCAGTTCCAGCACCGCCTGCGCCAGCAGGTCGGGCTGGAACTTGGCGACGAAGGCGTCGGCCCTGACCTCCTTCACCATCGCCTCGTTGAAGATGCCGCTCAGCGAGCTGTGCAGCAGCACCCGCGTCCCGCGCAGCTCCGGCGCCTCGCGGATCGCGCGGGTCAGCGCGTAGCCGTCCAGGCGCGGCATCTCGATGTCGGAGACCACCAGCTTCACGCCTTCGGCCGGATCGCCGGCCGCCAGCTCGCGCAGGCGATCGAGCGCCTCGCGACCGTCCTGCGCCACCACGCACTCGATGTCCATCTGCCTGAACAGCTCGACCAGGCGGCGGCGGGCGATCAGCGAATCATCCACCACCATCACCCGCCGCGAGGCCAGCGCGCACGCACCGGCAAGGCGTTGCATCTGCACCGACAGTTCGGCCGGCGCCGCATCGATGCCGGCCAGCACCTGCTCCACGTCCACCACGGCCAGCAGCGCGCCATCCACGCGGGTCACCGCGTTGACCCATGCGCCGAACCCCAGTGTGGCGGCCGGCGCCTCCAGCCTGTCGCCGTCGCACTGCACCATGCGCTGCAGGTCGGCAACCAGGAACCCCTGCACCGAACGGCTGAATTCGGTGACCATCAGGTGCGCCGACTCCACGTCGCGCAGCGGCGGATAGCCGAGCGCGGCGGCCAGATCGATCACCGGGATGGTCTGCCCACGGTAATCGCAACTGCCCGCCAGCAGGGGATGCGCGCCCGGCATCCGCTCCAGCGGCGGGCGGCGCATCACCTCGCGTACCTTGAACACGTTGATGCCGAACAGCTGCGCGTCGCCGAGCCGGAACAGCAGCATGGCCACCCGGTTGTGGCCGGCCAGCCTCGTGTGTTGCTCCACCTTTTCCAGCAGCGTGCCGCCCATGCGGACTCCTCGCGAATGACCCGCCGCCGCGGCGGCCCTACGCGCACGCTATCGACCACGGCACGGTGCGCTTGAGCCAGGGCGACCATCCGGCACGGTGGCATGCGGATTGCTTCCTCAAGCCGCGACGGTTTCGGTCGATGCAGCTCCCTGCAGGCACCTGCCGCACATTCGACAAAGGTGATGTCCGTCCCATGAGTCTGATCTGGAATCAGCATCTCGCCCCACTGGTGGAGGCCGCCGCCGCCGGCGACGAGCCGCGGCTTGCGGCGCTTCGTCGCACGCACCCGCGCACCGCGCAGGCGCTGGCGCCGCTGCTGGCGCGTGTCGCCAGCCGGCCGCCGGCGGCGGTGGCACTGCAGGCCGTGGAGCAGCAGAGCCTGGTGCTGACGGCGGTGCAGCAGCTGGCGCGCGAACAGGCGGCGCTCGACCAGGCCGCCATCGACAGCCGCGGCGGCGTCGATCGCTTGACGGATGGCAGCGCCAGTATCTCGACGGCCCTGCAGCAGGTGGCCGCCGAACTCGACCGCGCCGGGCGCGCCGGCGAGGCTGGCAGCGGCAGCGTCAGCGAGCTCGACGGCCAGCTGCGCCTGCTGCGCAGCGCGCTGGCGGCGATGAACCGCAACCAGAGCAAACTGGCCGAGCAGGTGGAACAGATCCGCAAGCTCACCGCCACCGTGCAGGAAATCGCCCACCAGACCAACCTGGTGGCGCTGAACGCCGCGATCGAGGCCGCACGCGCCGGCGAAGCGGGCCGCGGCTTCGCCGTGGTGGCCGACGAGGTCAAGCAGCTGGCGGAAAAGACCGCGCTCACCACTGCCGAGATCGAGAGCGTCACCGGCTCGATCGGCGATTTTTCCACGCAGCTGGACGGCGACGTGCAGCACAGCCTGCAGCAGCTGGAGCGCGCCCAGGCTGGCGCGGCGCAGTCGGGCGCCACCCTCGATGCCGGCGGCCAGGCACTGCGTGCGGCCGGCGATCGCCTCCACAAGCTGCAGCAGAACCATGATGCCCAGCATGCGCGCGCCACCAGCGCGCAGGCCGCACTCGGCGCATTGCAGCGCCGTGCCGGCGAGGCACGGCGCCAGTCCGATGCCCTGCAGCGCGCCGCGCTGCTGTCCCACCGGCTGGGCTTGGACTGGCTGGAGGGCATCAGCGGCAACGATGCGGGCAGCCTCAGCCTGACCGTGCGCGAAGGCTCCCTCAACCTGCGCCAGGCTGCCGAGCTCGCCCTGCTCGAACCGGCCGCGCTGGACCGGCGCTGGTTCGACACGCATGCGATCCGCCGCAGCATCGAGCGGCTGGGTTCGCTGCAGCCGGACCATCCGGCCTCGGCCGGTCTCGCCGACGCGGGGTTGCAGCTGTGCGAGCAGGGCAACCGCTTCATCGCGCTGCTCAGCGACGGCGAAACCGACCAGGCCGCCGCGCTGTCGCGGCAGATCGAGTCCGGCCGCGAAGCGCTGCTGGGCCAGCTCGACGCTCTGCTGGCCGACGCGTGAGCGGCTCCCGCGCCAGCACCGGCCGGCTGCTCGCCCTGGCATGGCTGGCCCTGCCCTGGCCAGCAGCCAGCCTCGCCGCGGCGATGTCGCCCGACGCCGTGCGCGCCGCCGCCGAGCAGGCCGTGCGCGCGCATTTCGCGTTGCCGGGAAGCCGGGTCGTGGCGCGGGCGATGCCGCTCGATCCGCGCCTGCGGCTGGTGCCCTGCAGCATGCCGCTGCGCGCGACGCTCGCCGATGCCATCCGGCCGGCGCCGAGCGTGAGCGTGCCCGTGCAATGCCCGCAGCAAGCCAGCGGCTGGACCGTGCGCGTGCAGGTGCAGCTGCAGCTGTTCCGCCCGGTGCTGGTGACCAGCCGGGCGCTGCTGCGCGGCGACGGCCTGCGCCCGGCGGACGTGCACGCCGAGGAGCGCGACGTGGCCAGGCTCGGCTACGGCTACGTCGACAGCCTCGACCAGGTGGCCGGGCGCACCCTCGCCCGTGCCCTGCCCGACGGCAGCGTGCTCACCCCCGCCGCGCTGGGCGGCCGGCGCATGGTGCGCGCGGGCGACCACGTGCAGTTGGTCGCCCAATTCGGCGGGATCGTGGTGCGCGCCGACGGCGTGGCGCTGGGCGGCGGCGACAACGGCGCCCGCCTGCGCGTACGCAACGAGAGCTCGGGCAGGGTGGTCGACGCGATGGTCCGCGCGCCCGGCGTGGTGCTTGCGCTGCCCTGAACGCCGCCATGCCTTCCATACCCTGTCCCCACCCCCTAAAGTTTCCATGCACCCCGCCGATGCAGCATTCACAGGGCCACTCCGCAGCGAGAACGGACGCATGAACACGACCATTTCCAACAACGGCTTGCCGAAGCTCCAGCCGGCCGCCGGCCAGCCGGGCAGCGGCACGACAGCGGAATCCGCCGGCACCGCTGGTGCCGGCACGCCGGCCGCCAAGGCCGACGACCAGCTCCGGCTGACCGATTCGGCCAAGGCACTGCAACAGGCTGCGCGCGCCGACGCCGCCGCGGTCGACCCGCGGCGCGTGGAGCGCGTGCGCCAGGCGCTGGCCGATGGCAGCTACAAGATCGATGCCGGCCGTGTCGCTGACCGCATGATCGCCATGGAACGGCAGCTCGGCGGCACGGGCAAGGCATGAACCCGCCGCTGCGGCAGGAGCTCGGCGAAGCCCTGGCGGCGGTGCAGGGCGAGATGCGCCAGGCGCTCGATCAACTCGCCGCGGCGCTCGAAGCCGAACGCACGGCAATCGACGCCGGCGACACCGAAGCGCTCGGCCACGCCGGAACGCGCAAGCAGACCTTGATGCAGCAACTGGAACAGCTGGACCTGGAACGTCGCCAGCTGGCACGCGAACAACCACAAGCCGAGGCCGCTGCGGATCCGGCCTGGGACGCCATCGTGGAGTCGTTGCGGCACTGCCATCGCCTCAATCAGCGCAACGGCGGCATCGTCAGCCAGCGCCTGCAGGTGGTGCGACAGGCGTTGGCCGTGCTTACAGGTGCAGATGGCGACAGCGGACTGTACGACCGCAGCGGCGAACTGCACGCCGGTGCGCGTTCGCGCCCGCTGGCGGCCGCATGAAGTCGAGATGACTACAACGCCGTCCGCATGCGCGGGTGGCATCTCCAGCGCGCCGCCGGCCGCGGCACGCTTCAACGTTCAACGCGATGCCGGATCGATCATGAGCCCATCCCCCGCTCCCGCCGCCGCCGACACCAGCAAGTCCCCGGTCTACGAGGGCATCGCCCCGCCGCTGCCGGTACTGCGCGTGCCGCTGCTCAACCGCGAGCGCGAGCTGTTCGCCTACGAGATCCTGTTCCATCGCGAGAGCGGCGACGAACAGACCCTGCTGCAGAGCGTGCTGGCGATGATCACCGACGGTGCGCTGACCCGACTGGTGCGCGGCAACCGCGCGTTCCTGAACCTGCCGGCCGAACTGCTGCCGGAGGACGCCGACGTGCTGCTGCACCAGCCTCGTCTTGGCGTGGTGCTGCAACCGCACGTGGCCGACGATCCGGCGCTGCTGAAACGCCTGCAGCTGATGGCGCAGCGCGGTTGCCAGTTCATGCTGGACGTGGGCGAGCAGGATCTCGACCACGGTTTGCCGTTCGAAGCCCTGCTGCAAATGGTGCAGCTGGTCCGGCTGGATGCCAGCCAGCTGCCGCCACAGGTGCTGGCGCAGCGCGCAGCGCACCTGCACGCGCGCGGCCTGCACGTGGTCGCCGGCCAGGTCAACGACCATTCCACGTATGAGCGCTGCCTGACCCTGCCGGTGGAAGCCGTGCAAGGGCGCTACCTGCTGGTGCCGCAGCCAATGGCTGTGCCCGTGCTGACCGCCAACCGCCTGAGCATGCTGCGCCTGATGGGCGTGCTGCACGAAAACAACCCGGGCCCGGTCGAGCTGGGCAACATCGTGCGCGACGATGCGGTGCTCAGCTACAAGCTGCTGAGTTGCGTCAATTCCGCCTATTTCGCGTTGCCGCGACAGCTGAAGTCGGTGCAGCAGGCCGCGATCTTCTTCGGCGTCACCCGCATGCGCAACTGGGTCGACACCATGGCGATGTGCAGCATGGATGACCGTCCGCCGGAGCTGCTGCGCGCTGCGCTGATCCGTGCACACATGTGCGAGGAACTGGCGCAGGGCATGCCGCACGGCCACGCCGAGATGGCGTTCACCGTCGGCCTGTTCTCGCTGCTCGACACCCTGATGTGCGCGCCGATGGAATTCCTGCTTCCCCATCTGCGCCTGGCACCCGAGATCAGCGACGCGCTGACCGGCCGCGGCGGTCCTTTCGGCTCGATCCTGCAACAGATCCTCGCCTGGGAAGCCAACGAGCTGACCAGTGCACAGGTGCCGCCGCAGCGCATCCAGCGACTGGCGACGGTCTATCTCAACGCCGCACAGTGGGCCGATCAGGTCTACGCCAGCGCCAACGAAAAGAGCGTGCAGTAAGGCCTCCGTTCCTCCGCCGCGCCAGCGGGGCCTCCACGTCGTCCGCTGTCGATCATAGCTGTTCTTCCCGATGTGATGCCGCGTTGGCTCGGCGCGCCCTGGAGTTGTGAGGTCAGCAACGGGGATGCGTGCCATGACGTTCATTTGCTGGCGGCCCGGATAAAGACGTCACGTTTTTCGCGCGGTGGGCGTGTTGGCGGTGGCGAGTGGGCGGCGCACAAGGAAACGCCCCCACCGGGATCGGTGGGGGCGTTCGAGGGATAAAGCCCCTGGCGGTGACCTACTCTTGCATGCGAGATGCACACTACCATCGGCGCGGCTGCGTTTCACTTCCGAGTTCGGGATGGGA
>NZ_JALBWP010000010.1:0-858158 GCF_050026795.1 Rhodanobacter aciditrophus | reverse complement strand
GCGGGGGTTAGGGGGGGCGCGCCGGGGGTGGTTAAAACGGGGCCTTTTATTTCCGGCCGTGATTCCACCCCCAGCCCGGAACCTGACTTTCACCACACACCCCCGAATTCGGGTTTTTTTTTGTGGGCGGGCCGGCAACCGCCGCCCCGGCCGCGGGCGCGCTGGCGCTAGGCGCCGGCGCGCGGGCGGCACATCCATGTGCCGCTTCCCGTCCGCCTGGAGTGCCGGGATGCCCATACGCCCCCGTTCTCCTGTTTTTCGCGCGCCCGGTATACTGCCGGGCTTCCGTGCCATGAACCTCGGCGAATGAATCCCAACTTCCTCGATTTCGAACAACCCATTGCCGAGCTCGAGGCGAAGATCGAGGAGCTGCGCCGCACCAGCCACGGCCAGGCGCTCGACATCGACGAAGAAGTCGCCCGGCTGCGCGAGAAGCTCAAGCTCAAGACCAACGACATCTTCAAGAACCTCAGCTCGTGGCAGGTCGCGCAGCTGTCGCGCCATCCGGCGCGGCCCTATACGCTGGATTACATCGGCGTGATGTGCGAGGAGTTCCACGAGCTGGCCGGCGACCGCATGTATGCGGACGACGGCGCCATCGTGGGCGGCCTCGGTCGCATCAACGGCCGACCGGTGATGATCGTTGGTCACCAGAAGGCACGTGACACCAAGGGCAAGCTCAAGCGCAACTTCGGCATGCCGCGCCCCGAGGGCTACCGCAAGGCGCTGCGCCTGATGAAGATGGCCGAACGCTTCGGCCTGCCCGTGCTCACCCTGATCGACACCATGGGCGCCTACCCCGGAATCGGCGCCGAAGAACGCGGCCAGAGCGAGGCGATCGCGCGCAACCTGCTGGAGATGGCCGACCTCAGGACGCCGATCGTCTGCACCGTGATCGGCGAGGGCGGCTCCGGCGGCGCGCTCGCCATCGGCGTGGGCGACCGCATCAACATGCTGCAGTACTCGACCTATTCCGTGATCACTCCGGAAGGCTGCGCCACCATCCTCTGGCGCAGCGCCGAGCGCGCCAAGGACGCCGCCGAGGCGCTGGGTCTCACCGCTCCGCGCCTGCTGGAGCTGGGCCTGATCGACAAGGTGATCCGCGAGCCGCTGGGCGGCGCCCACCGCAACCCGCGCTCCATGGCGATCCGCCTCAAGGCCGTGCTGATGAACCAGCTCGACGAACTGCAGGCGCTGCCGACGGCGGACCTGCTGGAGCAGCGCTACCGTCGCCTGCGCGGCCACGGCGCATTCCAGGAATAACCACCGGGCGACGTCCCCGGCGCTACCATCGGCATCGCCCTCGCCGCCGGGAACCGCCATGGCCCACGACAAACTCGCCGTACTGATCGACGCCGACAACGCCCGTCCGGCCATCGTCGAAGGCCTGCTGGCCGAGGTGGCCAAGTACGGCACCGCGCACGTCAAGCGCATCTACGGCGACTGGACCAAGCCCGACCTCAACAGCTGGAAGGAGGCGCTGCTGCGCCACTCGATCCAGCCGATCCAGCAGTTCCGCTACACCGTGGGCAAGAACGCCACCGACTCGGCGATGATCATCGACGCGATGGACCTGCTCTACGGCGGGCGCTTCGACGGCTTCTGCATCGTCTCCAGCGACAGCGATTTCACCCGGCTCGCCTCGCGCATCCGCGAATCGGGGCTCACCGTGTACGGCTTCGGCGAGCGCAAGACGCCCGAGCCGTTCCGCACCGCCTGTGACAAGTTCATCTACACCGAGGTGCTGGCGCCGGCCACCGAAGCGGAAGCCAGCGCAGGCGTGAAGCGGCGCACCGCCAAGGAACTGCGCAGCGACAGCCAGCTGATGAATCTGCTGCGCAATGCCATCGAAGCTGCTGCCGACGACAACGGCTGGGCCGGACTGGGCGCGGTCGGCAGTATCATCAACAAGCAGTCGCCCGACTTCGATCCGCGCAACTACGGCTACGCCAGGCTCAGCGCGCTGGTGAACGGCATCGGCCTGTTCGAGACCGAGGAGCGCCACATCGGCAACGGCAGGCACCTGTACCTGCGCCTGCGCAACGGCGGGAAGTGAGGCCGCCGCTGCCGACCCGGCTGGCCGCCGCGCTGGCGCAGACGCCTGTCGCGCCACTGTGCGTGGCGTACAGCGGCGGCCCGGATTCCACCGCCCTGCTGCACGCGCTGGCGCAACTGCCCGCGGCGCGGAGCCGCGGCCTGCGCGCGCTGCACGTCGACCACGGCCTGCGCGCGGACAGCGCGGCGTGGGCGGAACACTGCCGCCGCTTCTGCGCCGGCCTCGACCTGCCGTGCGAGATCGTGCGCGTACAGGTCACTACGCAGCGCGGCGAAGGCCTGGAAGCCGCCGCACGGCAGGCCCGCTACGCCGCCTTCGCGGCGCACCTGCACCCGGGTGAAACCCTGCTGCTGGCCCACCACTGCGACGACCAGGCCGAAACCGTGCTGCTGAAGCTGCTGCGCGGTGCCGGGCCGGAAGGGCTGGGCGGGATGCGCGAGCGCCGGCCGCTGGGCCGCGGCGGGCTGTGGCGGCCCCTGCTCAACGACGTCTCGCGCGCGCAGTTGCATGACTACGTCGCCACGCACCGGCTGCCCTGCATCGACGATCCCTCGAACGCCGACACCCGCCTCGCGCGCAACCAGCTGCGCCACGAGATCCTGCCGCGCCTCGCCGCGCACTGGCCCCAGGCGGTGGATTCGATCCTGCACAGCGCTGCACTCAGCCGCGCCGCCGCCGACGCCCTGCGCATGCAATGGCTGGCCGTCTTCGCAACGCTGCACGACGCCGCCAACGGCAGCCTCGACGCCACCGGCTGGCTGGCGCTGCCCCCGGCGCTGCGCGAGCCCCTGCTCCACCACTGGCTGTACCTGCGCGGCCTGCCTGCCCCCACCACCGCACAGCGCAGGCAGATCGAACGCCAATGCGCCGCCCGCCCGGGCCAGTCGCCCTGCATCCGCTGGCCTGGCGCGGAATTGCACATATGGAAGGGGCGCCTGTGGGCGCGCGTGCCCCGGCCGTCCATCGACCCGTCCTGGCACGCACCCTGGCGGGGCGAGCCGCTCGCGCTGCCCGACGGCGGACGGCTCGCGCTGTGCGACGAGCACGCACGCCTGCCCACTCCGCTCGCCGTGCGTCTGCGCCAGGGCGGCGAGCGCATCAGGCCGGCCGGCGACGCGCACACCCGCGAGCTGCGCGACCTGTTCCAGCAGGCTGCGCTGCCGCCGTGGCAGCGCACCGCCTGTCCCCTGCTGTACGAGGGCGATGCGCTGGTGGCCGTGGCGGACCGCTGGTACAGCGCGCGCGGCGAGGCCATCTTCCGGCAGGCCGGCAGCGGCCCGCGCTGGCTGCCGGCAACCTGAGCGCCGTCACATTCCCGGACGCCGGTTCAGCCGCGCTTGGGGCCGTTTGGCTACGCTCCATCGGGCACAACCTCGGGAGTTCCGCCATGAACCGCATCCTGCTCTCCACCTCGCTCGCGCTGCTGGCCGGCGCCGTGGCCCTGCCGGCGGCCGCCCAGCATGGCCCGCCGCCGTGGGCGCCCGCGCATGGCTGGCGCGCCAAGCACCGCTATGTGTACTACCCCGACAGCGAGGTGTACTACGCGCCCGACACCCGCATGTGGTTCTGGCTCGACGGCGGCGACTGGCGCAGCGGCGTGAGCCTGCCGCTGGGCCTGCAGGCCTATGTCCGCGTAGGTGGCGTCGACATCGAGCTCGGTACGGCGCAGCCCTGGGTCGAGCACACCTACGTGGTCGACCACTACGGCGGCCGCCGCGTGGACTGGCACCGCCGCGACTACGATCGCGATCATTACCGCGGCGGCGACGACGACCGGGACCGCGGACATGGCCACGGGCGCGGCCACGGCCACGATCACTGAGAGACCGCGCAGGCCCCGCACGGATTGATTCCGCACGGGGCCTGCGCTAGCGTTGCGGGCCATGGCCAAGACCGCTTCCACCGCTGCCAAGACCCCGCCCGCCGCGGACTTCGAACACTCGCTGGACGAGCTCGAGCAGCTGGTAGCGAAAATGGAAGGCGGCGAGCTGAGCCTGGACGAGTCGCTGGCCTCCTTCGAACGCGGCATCGGCCTGTATCGCCACTGCCAGCAGGCGCTGGAACAGGCCGAACTGCGCGTGCGCCTGCTGCTCGACCCCGAAGCCCCCGACAACGCCGAACCGTTTGAACCCGAACACTGAACTGGGGCCGGCACTGCAAGCGCTGATGCACCGCGCCGAACAGGCGCTGGATGCCTGCCTGCCGAACGCCGAACGGTCGCCCGTCGAGCTGCATCGCGCGATGCGCTACGCCGTGCTGGGTGGCGGCAAGCGCCTGCGCCCGCTGCTGGTCTACGCGGCCGCGCTTGCGCTGGGCCGTGACGATGCCTCGCTCGACGCCGCCGCCTGCGCGGTGGAGCTGATCCACGCCTACTCGCTGGTGCACGACGACCTGCCCGCGATGGACGACGACGCACTGCGCCGCGGCCGCCCCACCTGCCACATCGTGTTCGGCGAGGCAATGGCGATACTCGCCGGCGACGCGCTGCAGGCGCTGGCCTTCGAGCTGCTGGCCGCGCCCGGTGCCGCGCCCGATGCCGCCACCGGCATGCGCATGCTGCACGCGCTGGGTCGCGCCTGCGGCGCCGACGGCATGGCCGGCGGCCAGGCGCTGGACCTCGCCGCGGTGGGGCGCCAGCTCGCGCTGTCCGAACTCGAGCACATGCACGCCTGCAAGACCGGCGCACTGATCCGCGCTTCGGTGCAGCTGGGTGCACTGGCCGCCGGCGCGGACGACACCACGCTGGCCGCACTGGACCGCTACGCCGCCGCCGTGGGCCTGGCCTTCCAGGTACGCGACGACATCCTCGACGTGGAAGGCGAATCCGCCGTGATCGGCAAGACCGCCGGCAAGGACGCGGCCGCCGACAAGCCCACCTTCCCCTCGATCCTCGGCCTCGACGCCTCGCGCGCGCGGTTGGCCGAGCTCACCGCGGCCGCGCTCGACGCCATCGCGCCCCTGGGGCCGCGTGGCGAACTGCTGGCCGAACTGGCCCGCTACGCCGCGCAGCGCCATCGCTAGACAAGAAAAAGCCCGCGATGCGGGCTTTTTCCTTCCGGCGGGACCCTGGCTCAGTTCACCAGCCGCAACGCGAACGGATAGCGGTAGCTGCCGTCCGAACTGACCTTGACCGCGGCGATGATGCAGAGGATCAGGTTCGCCAGCCACAGCAGCCAGGTCAGCAGCACGCCGATCACGATGATGGTGAGGATCCAGCAGATCACGTAGCCGATCAGCACGGTGATCTGGAAGTTCAGCGCCTCCTTGGCTTCCTTCACGAGGTAGGCCTTGTCGGCGCGGTCCTTGTGGATCAGCCACACGATCAGCGGCACGATCACGCTGAGGATGAAACCCGACAGGTGGGTGAGCATCGCCACGTTGCGGTCGTCGCTGCTGGCCTCGGTGCTGGCAGGCGGCGGTGGCGGCATCTGGTCCGACGGTGTACTCATGAGCAATCCTCCCCGGTGAGTGGACCGCGCGTCACGGGCGGCAGGCCCCGCGCGGACAGGTCAAACGCCATAGAGCCTGTTCAATGCCTCCACATGGCCCGCGTTGCGGAGACATTGAACACGCTCTTACAGCATGACGCAGGAATCACTCGCCCGCCACTGTCATCCGGTGCACCAGGATCGAGCCGCAGAGGATGTGCGAGCGCGGGTCGACATCCGCGCCGGCGGCGAGTATCCCGGCGTACATGTCGCGCAGGTTCGCGGCGATGGTGATTTCCTCGACCGGATGGACGATGGCGCCGTTCTCCACCCAGAAACCGGCCGCGCCGCGCGAGTAGTCGCCGGTGATGGTGTTCACGCCCTGTCCCATCACCTCGGTGACCAGCAGGCCGGTGCCCAGCCGGCGCAGCATGCCGGCGAAATCGCTGGCCTCGCCGTCGGCCGCACCGGGCTGCACGACCAGGTTGTGGATGCCGCCGGCGTTGCCGGTGGATTCGAGCCCCAGCTTGCGTGCGGAGTAGCTGCCCAGCACGTAGCGCGCCAGCACGCCGCCTTCCACCAGCGCGCTGTCGCGCGTGGCCACCCCCTCGGCGTCGAAATTGCCCGAGCCATGGCCGCGCCGGAGGTGCGGCCGCTCGTCGATGTGCAGCCACGCCGGCATGATCGCCTTGCCCGCATGGTCGAGCAGGAAACTGGCGCGGCGGTAAAGCGCGCCGCCGCTCACCGCGCCGACCAGGTGGCCGACCAGGCCCCGCGCGATTTCCGGCGCGAACAGCACCGGGCATTCGCGGGTGGACAGGCCACGCGCGTCCAGCCGCGACAGGGTGCGCTCGGCGGCCTTGTCGCCCAGCGCCTCGGCGCTCATGAAATCGTCCGCGCTGCGCACGCTGTCGTACCAGTAATCCCGCTGCATGCGCTCGCTCTCACCCGCGATCAGCGACAGCGACAGCGAATGACGGGTGCCGCGCTCGCGTCCGACGAAGCCGTGCGAGTTCGCGTACACCGACAGGCTCTCGCCCATCTGCACGCCGGCACCGTCCGAGTTGCTGATGCCCGCGTGCGCGCGGCCGGCCTCCTCGATGCGCCGGCCCAGCGCGATCGCCGCCGCGGTGTCGATGGCCCAGGGATGCCACAGGTCGAGGTCGGGGAAATCCGTCGCCATGCGCGCGGCGTCGGCCAGGCCGGCGGCGGGGTCTTCCTCGGTGAACCGGGCGATGGCGCAGGCCTGGTCCAACGTGGCCTGGATCGAGTCGGGGTTGAGGTCGGCGGTGCTGGCCGAACCCTTGCGCTGGCCGAAGTACACGGTGAGGCCGAAACCGCGGTCGCGGGTGTGCTCCACCGTTTCCACCTCGCCGAGCCGCACGTTCACGTTGAGGCCGGTGTCGATGCTGGCGGCCACCTCGGCGGCGCTGGCACCGGCCGCGCGGGCGCGGCGGATCACGTCCCCGGCCAGTTCGGCGAGGCGGTCCAGGTCCGCAGGGCTGCGGTCGGTGGCGGGGGCGATGTCGCTCACGGGAGATTCCAGGCAGGTCAACGGGCAGGATGCAAACGGGTAGAATGCACGATCCGCGCCGTGCCGTCTCCACATGGGGATGCCGCGGCCCCACCGCAACGCCCGCAGAGCGCAGCGCATGTCGGTCGTCCCCGGCCTCTACCGCCACTACAAGGGCCAGCGCTACCGCGTGCTGGGCACCGCCCGCCACAGCGAGACGGAAGAGCTGCTGGTGGTGTATCGCGCGCTGTACGGTGAACGCGGCCTGTGGGTGCGACCCGCGGCGATGTTTGCCGGGAGCGTGCTGGTGGACGGCCAGCCGCAACCGCGCTTCGCGCTGGAGCAGGCCGACACCGGATCCCAGGAAAGCCCGTGAACCGCAACTACACCGACGACCCCGAGCACGACTACGGCCCCACCCGCACCCAGCAGCGACGCGATGCGCTGGCGGTGTTGGAGCTGGCCGGCCAGCTGGTCGAACTGCCGCCGGCGAAGCTGGCGAAGCTGGCGCTGCCCGACGACGTGCGCGACGAGATCGCCAACGTGCGCCGGATCAGCTCGCACATCGCGCGCAAGCGCCAGCTCGCCTTCCTCGCCAAGCTGATGCGCCGCCACGACAGCACGGCGTTCGACGGGGTGCGCGCGGCACTGGGCGAGAACCGCGACCGCCAGCGCCAGGAAACCGCGGCGATGCACCGGCTGGAAGCGCTGCGCGAACGCCTGCTTGGCGAGGACGGCGACACCGCGGTGTCCGACTTGATCGCGCAACACCCAGGCGTGGACCGCCAGCACCTGCGCGCGCTGATCCGCCAGGCGCGCGTGGAGAAGGCCGCGCCGAACAAGCCGCCGCGCGCCTACCGCGAGCTGTTCCAGCTGCTCAAGTCGCTGCAGGACGACGAAGCGTAGGAAGCGCGATCCGTGCGCGAACCGCCTTCGGCGGCATCCGGTCAGGCGGGACCGCTCATGGGAGGCGCTCCTACGGACTGCCGATGGTGGCCGCGGACAGGTGCGGATAGCCGGTGAAGTCCAGTCGCGCCCGGCCGCCTTCCACGCGCAAACGCGCCGGCGCGCCGAACGGCAGGGTGAACTTGTCCGGCGCGTGGCCGAACGGCAGGCCTTCGAGCACCGGGATGCCGGCCACGCGACGAATCTGCGCAAAGCCTTCGGCCAGCCCGTAACCGTTGTCGTAGGCGCTGGGCCGGCAATCCGTGAAGCTGCCGAGGATCAGCGCGCGCTGGCGCCCGAGCACGCCGGACAGGCGCAGCTGGTACAGCAGGCGTTCGATGCGGAACGGTGGCTCGCCCACGTCCTCCACGAACAGGATGCCGCCGTCGATGCGCGGGAAATACGGCGTGCCGAGCAGGCTGCACAGCATCGCGAGGTTGCCGCCCCACAGCGGGCCTTCGAGGTCCAGCGTGCGGTCGCCGCTGCCGGTCCATTCGGCGCTGCCCTGCTCCGCGCGCACGGTGCGCCAGAAGTGCGGCAGCGTGAGCGCGCTCGGGGTATCCGCACCGAAGTCGGGACCCAGCATGGGACCGCCGAAGGTGACGAGGCCACTCTTCGCGTGGAGCGCCATCTGGATCGCGGTGAAGTCGCTGTGGCCCACCAGCACGGTATTCGTGCCGGCCAGCCGCTCGCGCAGCAGGTCGTAGTGCAGGTGCTCCAGCAATCGCGTGGCGCCGTAGCCGCCGCGGATTGCCAGCACGACATCGGGCAGCTCGTGCAGCGCGGCAAGCGCGTTGAGATCGGCCGCGCGTTCGGCGTCGCTGCCGGCGTAGCGCAGCTCGGTGCGCTCCAGCACGTCCAGGCCGTCCACCTCGCAGCCGGCTTCGCGCAGGCGCGTCACGCCGCGGCTCATCGCGGCGCGGTCGTGCGGGTAGCCGGAAGGGGCGATCAGGCGGACGCGGGTGGCAGGCATGGACGTGATCAGGCAGCTCGGACGCCCGGATTATGCGTGCCCGCGCTGCCGGCCGCATGGCCTGTCCATGGCGCTCGTCGGGCGATTCCCGCAGGGGCGCGCCCTGCGCGCGAATGCTCCCGCACGGAGGCACCGGCAGCGCATGCATGCGCGGGGAGCAACCTACACGTGCTCGACGACCTCGAGGCCGAAACCGGCGAGGCCCACCAGCTTGCGCGGCGTGCCCAGCACGCGCAGCTTGCGCACGCCGAGATCGGCCAGCATCTGGGCGCCGAGGCCGAGCTGGCGCCATTCCTGCTGCTGCGCGTCCTCCGGCGCCACCTGCAGCGGCTGGCGCTGCAGGCGCGCCAGCAGCACCTCGGGCGTGTCCTCGCCGGACAGCACCAGCAGCACGCCGCGGCCCTCGTCGGCGATGCGGCGCAACGCGCTGGTGACGGTGAGGCCGAGGTCGTCGCGCTTGAGGTGCAGCACGTCGGACAGGGTGTTGCGCACGTGCACGCGGCTGAGCACCGGCGCGCCGTCGTCCACCGTGCCGCGCACCAGGGCGAAGTGCAGGCCGCGGCGGATCGCGTCGCGCCAGGCCACCAGCCGGAACGGGCCGAACTCGGTCTCGACGTTCTCCTCGTGCACGCGCTGCACGGTCTTCTCGGTTTCCAGGCGGTAGCGGATCAGGTCGGCGATGCTGCCGATCTTCAGGCCGTGCTTCTGCGCGAACACTTCCAGCTCCGGGCGGCGCGCCATCGAGCCGTCCTCATGCAGGATCTCGATCAGCACCGCGGCCGGCTCCAGCCCGGCCAGCGCGGCCAGGTCGCAGCCTGCCTCGGTGTGGCCGGCACGGGTCAGCACGCCACCCGGCTGCGCGGTGAGCGGAAAGATGTGGCCGGGCTGCGAGAGATCCTGGGGCCTGGCGTCGCTCTTCACCGCCACCTGGATGGTGCGCGCGCGGTCGTGCGCGGAGATGCCGGTGGTGACGCCCTCCGCCGCCTCGATCGAGACGGTGAAGTTGGTGTGGTACGGCGAGGTGTTGTCGCTGACCATCGGCCTGAGGCCGAGCTGGCGCGTGCGCTGTTCGGTGAGCGTGAGGCACAGCAGGCCGCGCGCCTCGCGCACCATGAAGTTGACGTCTTCCGGCCGCACCATCTGCGCGGCCATCACGATGTCGCCCTCGTTCTCGCGGTCCTCGTCGTCGAGGATCACGACCATGCGGCCGGCGCGGATGTCGTCGAGGATTTCGGGGATGGTGTTGAAGCTCATGGCGGTATCCGTGGTGGTTTCCTTCTCCCGCCGGGAGAAGGTGCCCCGAAGGGGCGGATGAGGGTTCGGGCGGAGCGAAGCGTCGCGCTTTCGCCCGGACCCTCACCCCAACCCCTCTCCCGGCAGGAGAGGGTCTGCAAGATCAGGCGAAGCCGTGCTGCTTGAGGAAATCGACGTCGATGCCGGACGCCTGCCCGCCGCCGATCAGCCGCTCGACATAGCGCGCGATCACGTCGACCTCGATGTTCACCGCGTCGCCCGCGCGCTTCGCATGGAACGTCGTGTGTTCCACCGTGTGCGGAATCAGGTTCACGCCGAAGCGGTGGCCCGCCACCTCGTTGACGGTGAGGCTGGTGCCGTCGATGCAGACCGAGCCCTTGGCAGCGATGTAGTGCGCAACGCCTGCCGGCACCTCGAAGATCCAGCGCTGCGAGCGGGCATCCGGCGTCATCGAAACCACCTTGCCCAGGCCGTCGACGTGGCCGGACACCAGGTGTCCGCCCAGCCGGTCGGCCAGGCGCAGCGCCTTCTCCAGGTTCACCGGGTCACCCGGCCTGAGCTGGCCCAGCGTGGTGAGCGACAGCGTCTCGTTGGAAACGTCGGCGGCGAAGCCCTGCGTTTCCAGCGCCACCGCCGTCAGGCAGACGCCGGACACGGCGATCGAATCGCCCAGTTGCACGTCGGAAAGGTCGAGCCCGTCGGTGTCGACGTGCAGGCGGAGGTCGCCGCCGCGCGGCTCGAGCCGCCGGATGCGGCCCACGGACTGGATGATGCCGGTGAACATCAGCGCACCTCCCGGGCGAAGGCGGCCGTCGTGCTTGCGATGGATGGGATCATGAAACGTTCTCCGCGTGATGGCATGCGAGAACGCCCCAAGGCATGAGGCCGACGCGCGGCGACCCCGCCACGCATCGAGCCGTCTTCTTTCATCCGGACTGTGGGCCGCCCGGCGAACCGGAATGGCCTGACCGTCGGCTCCGGCATTCGACCGGATCTGCTGACCCTTCGCCATGCGGCGAAGGCGCTCGCGGGCTCGTGTCCTGCGGACACCTACCGCCGGTGGGGAATTCCGCCCCGCCCTGAAGACGTCGTTGGTTGTCTGCCGGAAACCGGCGGCGGAAGTCTACCACCAAGCCCGGGGAGCCCGTTCGGTGGCGCTCAGTCCCGCGCCAGCGCCTCGGCGAGATAGTCGATCAGCCGCCGCAACGCCGGCGTGCGATCCGCGCCGGGCAGCCACAGCAGGTGCACCGGGAAGGGCGGCAGTTGCCAGTCGGGGAACAGGTCGACCAGCTTCCCGGCGGCGACCAGGCCGTCGGCCATGTAGTCGCCCTGCAGGCCGACGCCCACGCCGGCCAGCACCGCGTCGCGGATCGCCTGCGCGTCGTTGCACACCAGCACCGGGTCGATGCGCACCGCGCGCCGCTGGCGCTGCCGGCTGAACGACCACAGCGTGCCGCGGCGATAGCCGCTGAACGTGATGCAGCGGTGCGCCTTGAGGTCGGCCGGATCGCGCAGCGGCGGCGCCGAGGCCAGGTAGTCGGGCGAGGCGCACGGGAACACGCGCATCGTGCCCGCCCTGCGCGCCACCAGCTGCACGTCGGCCAGCCGCCCCAGGCGCACGGCCAGGTCGACCTTGCCGGCCACCATGTCCACGTAGGCGTCGTCGTACGTCGCCTCGATGCGCACCCCGGGATGCTCGCGCATGAAGCCGGCCAGCAGCGGCGCGATGCGGTAGCGACCGAAACTGGCCGGCAGGTGCACGCACAGCCGGCCGGCCAGTTCGCCGTCCGAGGGGCGCAGGCCGGCGGCCAGCTCCGTCATCACCGACTCCATGCGCTGCCATTGCGCCAGCAACTGCTCGCCGCGCGCGGTGAGCGCCATGCGCCGCGTCGTGCGCAGGAACAGCCGTGCGCCCACGGCTTCCTCCAGCGTGGCGATGCGCCGGCTCAGTACCGACGCGGTGCAGCCGACCTCCAGCGCCGCGCGCGAGAAGTTGAGTCGCCGGGCGGCGGCCGCGAAGGCGCGCAGTTCGCGCAGGCGGGCGGGCGTGAGTTCGAAGGATTGATTCATGGGACGAACAAAAGATCGCCCATTTGTGCGTCTTATCGCAAGCCCCCGATGGCGCGACCATGCCCGCATCCCCACCACGGAGTCGCACCATGCGCGCCATCCAGCTTTCCGCCTTCGGCCTCGAGCACCTGCAGCAGGTCGACCTCCCCGCCCCGCGCCCCGGCCCGAACGAGGTGCTGGTGCGGATGGAGGCCGCCTCGCTCAACTTCCGCGACTCCATGTTGGTCGACGGACAGCTGTATCGCGGCGTGTCCCTGCCGATCGTGCCGGTGTCGGACGGCGCCGGCACGGTGGTGGAAGTCGGCGCGGCGGTGACCCGCTTCCGGCCCGGCGACCGCGTCACCACGTTCTACAAGTCGCGCTGGATCGCCGGCGCGATGCGCCCGGAATGGGAGGGCGCCGAGATCGGCGGCCCCGAACCCGGCGTGATGCGCGAACTGGCCTGTTTCGACCAGTACTCGCTGGCGCGCGCGCCGGGCCACCTGACCAGCCTGCAGGCCGCCACGCTGCCTATCGCCGCGCTCACCGCGTGGCAGGCGCTGGAGCTGGCCGGCGTCACCACCGGCCAGACCGTGCTGCTGCTCGGTACCGGCGGCGTTTCGCTGTTCGCGTTGCAGTTCGCCAAATTGCGCGGCGCACGGGCGATCGTGCTGTCGTCCAGCGACGACAAGCTGGAGCGCGCGAAGGCACTGGGTGCCGACACCGGCATCAACTACGCCCGCCACCCGCAGTGGGGCGCGCTGGTGCGCGAGGCAAACGGCGGCACGGGCGTGGACGCGGTGATCGAGACCGTCGGCGCGGCCACGCTGGGGCAATCGCTGGAGGCGGTCCGCATGCACGGCTTCATCGGCATACTCGGCTGGCTCGGCGGGATGGAGGCGACCCTGCCGCTGTCCACGGTGGTGCTCAAGCGCATCCGGATCCAGGGCATCTCGGTCGCCCCGCTGGAAGCGCACGAGCGGATGGTGGCGGCCATCGAGGCCACACGCATGGAGCCGGTGATCGACCGCGTCTACGGCTTCGGCCAGCTGCGCGAAGCCTTCGAGCATCTCGCCGCCGGCCGCCACTTCGGCAAGCTCGCCATCGACTTCAACGCCTGAGGACCGCACCATGGACTTTCCTCCTCTGCGCCATGCCGCGCACGCCCTGCTGTCCTTGCTGCTGCTCGCCTTCGCCACCCTCGCCCACGGCGCCGGCACGGCGCCCGACATCCGCCTGTACGTGCTCGACTGCGGCCACCTGCAATTCCGCGACCTGCGCATGTTCGACGACAGCGGCGCGCTGGACGGCAAGCCCGGCGGGATGTCGGCGCCATGCTTCTTGATCCGACACGGCCGGTCCACCCTGCTGTGGGATACCGGCCTGGGCGACGCCATCGCCGGCCACCCCGGCGGCGTCGACATGGCGCCCGGCATTCGCGCCACGGTGCGGGTGAAACTGGTCGACCAGCTGAAGGCGCTGGGCCTGCGCCCCGCGGACATCGACTTCGTGGCGTTCTCGCACTGGCACGAGGACCACACCGGCAACGCCAACCTGTTCGGCCAGTCCACCTGGATTCTGCAGCGCAAGGAGCTGGCGGCGGCCACCAGCCATGCGCCGCCCCCGTTCGAGCCGCTGGCGCCGGTCTCCGCCTGGCGCACTGCGCGCAAGCGCATCGTCGACGGCGACGCGGACGTGTTCGGCGACGGCACGGTACGCCTGCTGCTGATGCCCGGCCACACACCGGGCCACCAGGTGCTGGAAATCCGCCTGCCGCACGCCGGCGCCGTGCTGCTGAGCGGCGACCTCTACCATTTGCGCGAGAACCGCCTGCACCGGCGCGTGCCGCGGGTCAACACCGATCGCGTCGCTACGCTCGCCTCGATGGACCGGTTCGAAGCCATTGCCGCACGCGATCATGCCCGCGTGGTGATCCAGCACGATCCGCGCGACATCGCTACGCTGCCGCGCTTTCCGGATTACCTCCACTGAAACACGCCGCGCGCCGGGTCCGCGGCCTCAGGCGCGCGGGCACCTGTTTCCCGCGTTCACACCAGCCGCTGGCCGCCATCCACGTATAGCGTGGTGCCGCTGATACCGCGATTGGTCATGGCGACCTCTATCATCTGCGCAACATCTTCCACCGTGGCGATCCTTCGGGCGGGAATCTTCTCGCGCATGGCGGCAAACAGGCTTTCGCGCCGCTCGTCGCTCGCCACCCGTTTCCAGAACGGCGTATCGACCCAGCCCGGCGACACCGCGTTCACCCGTATCGGCGCCAGTTCCAGCGCCAGTCCGCGCACCATCGCGTTGATCGCGCCGTTGACCATGCCGGTGACGCTGCCGCCCGCGATCGGCCGTTCGGCGGCGATGCCGGAGACGATCGTGATGCTGCCCTCCGCCGGCATCTTCGCAGAGGCGGCTGCAGCCAGCAGGTACGGGCCGACCACCTTGGAGCGCAGCGCGCGCAGCACTTCGGATTCGTCGAGCTCACGGGAGGATTTGTAGACCAGGTCCGCCGCCGTGAATACCAGATGGTCGATGCGCTCGACGGCGGCAAGGATGTGCGCACGCCCCGCTTCGCTCGCCACGTCGGCAGGACACGCATGCACGCGCTCGTTCCCGATGCCCGCCGCGGCATCGCGCAGCCGCACCGGGTCGCGCGCCACCATCCACACGCTGGCGCCGCGTAGCCAGGAGCGGCGCGCAGCCGCCAGGCCCATGCCCGAACTTGCGCCGACGACGACTACGGTTTCGTGATGCATGGAAGCTTCCTTCTGCGCTCCGCCTTCAGGTCCTCGAGCAACGCGGCATGCCGCGCGATCTTCTTCCCGATCGTCACCAGCGCCTGCTGCCGCAAGGCGATCTGCTGCCTGAGTTCGGCTTGCCAGTCGCCGAAGAATGCGATCCGCGCCTCCAGCGACGCGTCGCCCCGTTCGACCATGGCCGCCAGCTGGCGAATGCGCCGGATCGACATGCCGGTGCCGCGCAACAGCTTCAATACTTCCAGCCACTGCAGGTCCTGTTCGCGGTAGATCCGCCGGCCGGCGCCGGACCGGCCGACACGCTTCATCAGGCCGACGCTTTCGTAGTAACGCAGCGCGTGGCTGCTGATGCCCGTGCGCCGGCAGGCCTCGGCCATCGAGATCGGTTTGTCCATGCCGGCGAGTCTAGGACTTCGAGCGCGCTCGAAGTCAAGGCCGGCACACGCGCAAAGGCGCGTGCCGCGTCTTCAGGCTCCGCGCAGGCGCAGGCGCCAATCCGCGCCGACCTGGCGCTGGTCCACCAGGCGCAGATTCCAGCGGTCGGCCATCGTCGCCAACGGGGGCAGCTGCAACAGCGGCCGGGCCTGGTCGCCGAGCAGCACCGGCGCGACGTAGAGCAACAGTTCGTCGACAAGCCCCTGCGCGAACAGCGCGCCGCTGAGCGCAGGGCCCGCTTCGACGTGGACCTCGCTGACCTCGCGCCGGGCCAGCTCGGCGAGCACGGCGGCCAGGTCGAGCTGGCCGCCGTGGCCGGCGATGGCCACCCGCTCGGCCGTCGCCAGATGGGCGGCGACGGGCGCGTCGGCCGCATGCATGAGCAGCGTGGGCGCCGTCGTATCGAGCACGTGGCTGCCGGGCGGCGTGCGCAGGTGCGTATCCAGGATCACGCGCCATGGCAGGACCGGCGACCCAGCCCACCCTTCGACCTGACGCACGGTCAGCCGCGGATTGTCGGCCAGCACGGTGCCGCTGCCGGTGAGGATGGCGCTGCTGCGCGCGCGCCACCGCTGCACGTCGGTGCGCGCGGCTTCGCCGGTGATCCACTTCGACTCGCCGCCGGCGAGCGCGGTGCGGCCATCCAGGCTCGTCGCCAGCTTCACCCGCACGAACGGCCGGCCACGCTCGATGCGGCTGAAGAAGCCGATGTTGAGTTCGCGCGCCTCCTCGCGCAGCAGGCCGACCCCCACCGCGATGCCGGCGGCACGCAGCTTCTCGACGCCCCGGCCGTCCACCTGCGGGAACGGGTCCTCGGCGGCGATCACCACACGCGCCACGCCGGCGGCCACCAGTGCGTCCGCGCAGGGCGGCGTGCGGCCGTGGTGCGCGCAGGGCTCCAGCGTCACGTAGGCGGTGGCGCCGCGCGCCCGTTCGCCGGCCTCGCGCAGGGCAAACACCTCGGCATGCGGCTCGCCGGCGCGCTGGTGCCAGCCGCTGCCGACAACCTCATTGCCGTGCGCCATCACGCAACCCACGCGCGGATTGGGCTGGGTGGTGTACAGACCACGCGCCGCCAGGCGCAGGGCGTGCGCCATGTGCTGGTGGTCGATGGCGGTGAAGCTCATGCTGGTGTTCCTCTCCCCTCCGGAAAGGGGACCGGGGTGAGGGGGCGGCGCTGGCGATAGTGTCGCATCGGAGCGTGCCTCAGGCGGGCGGCGCGGCAGGGCTGTCCCCGCCCCGCTCCTTTTCCGGCGGGGGGGGGGGGAAGAAAACGGTCAGCCCTTGCGGGGGCGGCGCAGTTCCACGCCTTCGCCTCCCAGCAGCGAGAGTTGCAGGCGCTCCAGTTCGGGCAGGTCGCGTTCGAGCTTCTCGATCTCCTCGCGGAACGCCTGCACGTCCTCGAACTTGCGGTAGACCGAGGCGAAGCGCACGTAGGCCACCTGGTCGAGCTTCTTCAGCTCGCGCATCACCAGCTCGCCGACCTGGCGCGACGGCACTTCGCGCTCGCCGCTGCGGCGCAGGTCGTTGACGATCTCGCGCACCGCCGCGTCCACCGCGTCGCTGGCCACCGGCCGCTTCTGCAGCGCCCGCTCGAAGCTCACGCGCAGCTTGCGTTCGTCGAACGCCTCGCGCCGCTCGCCGCTCTTCACGATCGCCGGCAGTTTCAGCTCCGCCGTCTCGAAGGTGTTGAAGCGCTCGCCGCAGGACGGACACTCGCGACGACGACGTACCGTGGCGCCGTCGTCGGCAAGCCGCGAATCGATCACCCGGGTGTCTTCGTGCTGGCAGAAGGGACAGTGCATACCTAACGTTCGACCATGGCGCGCACGAATGCAAGCACCGCCGGCGGCGTCCTTCCCTGCAATGCGGCGCGCTCGTGCTGGAACAACGTGGCGATGAAAAAGGGATGGTCGTCCAGTTCGACGCCGCGCACATCGCCCGCCTCGTCATGCGCGTTGATGCGCAGCGGCCCTCCTTCCAGGGCGTGGCGGAAATCGGCACCGAGCCCGTACCTGCAGTGATAACCCTCGACGATGGACAGCGTGCCGTAGCACTGCGCCAGCCGCGATCCGGCCACGAGCCGCAGCGCATCGCTGACCTCGATCAGCGAACAGGAGAGCGGCACGATCACCTGGCGCGACGCCTCCGGCGCGGTTTCCGCATGCTCGGCATCCGTCCAACCCAGCACGTCGCGCGCGTATTCGAGGATGGCGTGCTGGAACCCGCCGCAGGTGCCGAGGAACGGCACATGCCGCTCGCGCGCCATGCGGATCGCGGTGAGCGCGCCGTCCATGTCGCGGTACGGGCTGGCCGGCACGCACCACAGGCCATCGTATTCGGCCAGCGCCTTGCCATCGCCAATCCGCTCGGTAGGCAGCCAGACCGGTTCGGCGCTCACGCCGCAGTCCTTGGCGGCCAGCGCCAGCGCCAGCGGGATCGCACGATGGGCGATCACTCCATCGTTGCGGTCGCCGATCAATCCGATGCGCAACGAGGACATGTGCGCTGCCTCAGCCGTAAACCGGGAACTTCCTGCACTGCGCCTCGACCTTGGCGCGCACCGCGGCGATCACCGCTTCGTCGCCCGGCGCGTCGAGCACGTCGCAGATCCAGTTGGCCAGGTCGATGCAGTCGCTTTCCTGGTAGCCGCGGGTGGTGACGGCGGGCGTGCCCACGCGCAGGCCGGAGGTGACGAAGGGCTTCTGCGGATCGTTCGGCACGGCGTTCTTGTTCACCGTGATGTGCGCCTTGCCCAGCGCGGCCTCCGCGTCCTTGCCGGTGACGCCCTTGCCGATCATGTCGATCAGCATCAGGTGGTTCTCGGTGCCACCGGAGACGATCTTGTAGCCGCGCGCGACGATGGTCCTGGCCATTGCCTTGGCGTTCTTCACCACCTGCGCCTGGTAGTCCTTGAAGGCCGGCTCCAGCGCCTCCTTGAAGGCCACCGCCTTGGCCGCGATCACGTGCATCAGCGGGCCGCCCTGGATGCCGGGGAAGACGATCGACTGCAGCTTCTTCTCGATCTCCTCGGCCGCGTCGCCCATGCCCTGCCTGCTCGCCACGATGATGCCGCCCCGCGGACCGCGCAGGGTCTTGTGGGTGGTGGAGGTGACCACGTGTGCATGCGGCAGCGGGCTGGGATACACGCCGGCGGCGACCAGACCGGCGACGTGCGCCATGTCCACGAACAGGTACGCACCGACCTTGTCGGCGATGGCGCGGAAGCGCGCCCAGTCCATCACCTGCGAATAGGCCGAGAAGCCCGCCACGATCATCTTCGGCTTGTGCTCCACGGCGAGGCGCTCGACCTCGTCCATGTCGACGATGCCATCGTCGTTCACGCCGTACTGCACGGCGTGGAGGATCTTGCCCGAGAGGTTGACCTTGGCGCCATGGGTGAGGTGGCCGCCATGCGCCAGGCTCATGCCGAGGATGGTGTCGCCCGGCTGCAGCAGGGCGAAGTACACCGCCTGGTTGGCCTGCGAACCGGAGTGCGGCTGCACGTTGGCATAGTCGGCGCCGAACAGCTGCTTCACGCGGTCGATGGCGAGCTTCTCGGCCACGTCGACGTATTCGCAGCCACCGTAGTAGCGCTTGCCCGGGTAGCCTTCCGCATACTTGTTGGTGAGCTTGGAACCCTGCGCTTCCATCACCCGCGGGCTGGCGTAGTTCTCCGAGGCGATCAGCTCGACGTGGTCTTCCTGGCGGCGGCCTTCGTCGGCGATGGCCTGGGCCAGCTCGGAGTCGTAACCGGCGATCGTGCAGTCCTTCGGGAACATTTCGTGGGGCCTCGGCGGGTTCGGGGGTGGGCAAGACGCGAAAGTGTAACGCCGGCGCCGGGTTGCAGCTACCGGGCGGCCCCGCGGCGGTGGACCGCCGAGACCATCACATAGCTGATCACCATCAGCAGCAGCCAGGACCCCAGCTTGGCCAGCGGCACCGGGTGCCAGCCGGCCCGCTGCGCCGGATACAGCCAGGCATGGGTGTAGGTGCCCACGTTCTCGGCGAACCAGATGAACCCGGCTACCAGCACGAAGCCCAGCAGCAGGGGCATCCGTCGGTGCCGGCGGCGGATGCGGAAATGCACCCAGGTCGGCCCGAACAGCCACGCCAGCGCCGCGAACAGCAGCCAGCGGGCATCCGGCAGGAAGTGATGGCTGAAGAAGTTCGCGTAGATCGCCACCGCCAGCGCCACCGTGGCACCGAACGACGGGTGCCGGGTGAAGCGGAAGTCGAACAGCCGCCAGGCCCGGGCGATGTAGCTCCCCACCGAGGCGTACATGAACCCGGTGAACAGCGGCACGCCCCCGAGGTGCAGCACCGAGGGTCCCGGGTAGCTCCACGAGTCCATTGCGGTCTTGAATAGCTCCATCGCCGTGCCGACGGCGTGGAACAGCACGATCACCCGCGCCTCTTCCCGGCTTTCCAGCCCGCTGGCGAGCAGGCCGAGCTGGATCGCGATGGCCGACAGGGTCAGGAAGTCGTAGCGCGACAGCGCCGCATCGGCGGGATACCAGCGCCAGCTCGCCACCAACAGGGCCACCATCAGCCCGCCGAACAGGCAGGCCGAGGCCTGTTTCAGCCCGAAGCACAGGAATTCGTAGGCGAACACGGCCACCCGGCCGGAGCGGGCCGCCCGCCGCGCCAGCTGTACGTCGAGCCACCGCCAGCCGCGCAACGGCCTTGCCCGGCGCGCAGGCGCCTCCATCTTGGGGAGCATCGTCGTCCACCCTGCGGAAAACCCGCAGCGTGGCGGGCCGCAGGGCGGCTCCGCGGGCCCTGCCATGGCAGTGCAAAGGCCGATCGGCGATAATCGGAGGCCTTTTCCCCTTTGTTCCTCACTTGCCGGGCCGCGCGCGAACGCGGCTTGCGGACCGCCTTTCGGGAGCCAGCATGCAGTACATCTACACCATGAACGGGGTGAGCAAGATCGTTCCCCCGAAGCGCCAGATCATCAAGGACATCTCGCTCAGCTTCTTCCCTGGCGCCAAGATCGGCCTGCTGGGCCTGAACGGCGCGGGCAAGTCCACGGTGCTGAAGATCATGGCCGGCGTGGACACCGACTTCCAGGGCGAGGCGCGCCCGCAACCGGGCATCAAGGTGGGCTACCTGGCGCAGGAGCCGGAACTCGACCCCGAGAAGACCGTGCGCGAGGCAGTGGAGGAAGGCGTTTCGGTGATCCTCGACGCGCAGAAGCGCCTGGAGGAGGTCTACGCCGCCTATGCCGAGGACGGCGCGGACTTCGACGCGTTGGCCAAGGAGCAGGAAAAGCTGGAAGGTATCCTGGCCGCCAACGACGCTCATGCGCTGGAGCGCCAGCTGGAAGTGGCCGCCGACGCGCTGCGCCTGCCGCCGTGGGACGCGAAGATCGGCCCGCTCTCCGGCGGCGAGAAGCGTCGCGTGGCGCTGTGTCGCCTGCTGCTGTCCAAGCCCGACATGCTGCTGCTGGACGAGCCCACCAACCATCTGGATGCCGAATCGGTGGACTGGCTGGAGCAGTTCCTGCACGACTACCCCGGCACGGTGGTGGCGGTCACCCATGACCGCTACTTCCTCGACAACGCCGCCGAGTGGATCCTCGAGCTCGACCGCGGCCGCGGCATCCCGTGGAAGGGCAACTACACCGAGTGGCTGGAGCAGAAGGACGCGCGCCTGAAGCAGGAGGCGCAGCAGGAGAAGTCGCGCCAGAAGGCGATCGAGAAGGAGCTGGAGTGGGTGCGCTCGGCCGCCAAGGGCCGGCAGTCCAAGGGCAAGGCGCGCCTGAAGCGTTTCGAGGAGCTGAACTCGGTCGACTACCAGCGCCGCAACGAGACGAACGAGATCTTCATCCCGCCGGGCGAGCGCCTGGGCCAGGAGGTGATCGAGTTCAAGAACGTCAGCAAGGCGTTCGGCGACCGCGTGCTGATCGACGACCTCAGCTTCAAGATCCCGCCGGGCGCGATCGTGGGCGTGATCGGCCCGAACGGCGCGGGCAAGTCCACGCTGATGAAGATGATCATGGGCAAGGAGCAGCCCGACTCCGGCGAGGTGAAGCTGGGCCACACGGTGCAGCTCGCCTACGTCGACCAGTCGCGCGGCGCGCTCGACGACAAGAACAACGTGTGGCAGGAAGTCTCCGGCGGGCTGGACATCCTCACCATCGGCAACTTCGAGATCCAGTCGCGCGCCTACATCGGCCGCTTCAACTTCAAGGGCACCGACCAGCAGAAGATCGTCGGCAACCTGTCCGGCGGCGAACGCGGCCGCCTGCACATGGCCAAGACGCTGCTGCAGGGCGGCAACGTGCTGCTGCTCGACGAGCCATCCAACGACCTCGATGTGGAAACGCTGCGCGCGCTTGAAGACGCGCTGCTGGAGTTCCCCGGCTGCGCGGTGGTGATCTCGCATGACCGTTGGTTCCTCGACCGCATCGCCACCCACATCATCGCCTTCGAAGGCGACTCGCACGTGGAGTTCTTCCCCGGCAACTACAACGAGTACGAAGCCGACAAGAAGCGCCGCCTGGGCGACGAGGCGGCCAGGCCGCACCGGGTGAAATACAAGAAGCTGGCCTGACCAGGCCCGGCATCCCCTCGCCTCCGGGGAGGGGGACGGAGAGAGGCACCGGGCGTGCGGTCAGGCCAGCGGCCGGAGCATCCGGCAAGGGGAGAAGGGCCGCCGTCATGGCTTCCGTGCCGACATCGACGGCGGCGCATCGGCTGGCGCGGCGCCCCAGGCCTTGTTCGGCCGGGGCCCCATCGTCAGCACCAGCGTGGCGCCGCCGGCGATGTCCGCCTGGCTGAACCAGGGACGGTTCCATGGCTTGCCGTTGAGCGTGGCGGACTGGATGTAGAGGTTCTTCGCCGAGTTGTTGCGCGCGACGATCTCGAACACTTTGCCGTTGCCCATGCGCAGGCGCACCCGGTCGAAGAGCGGGCTGCCCAGGATGTAGTCCGGCGTGGACGGATCGACGGGATAGAAGCCCATCGCGCTCAGCACGTACCACGACGAGGTCGAGCCCTGGTCGTCCATGCCCGGATAGCCGTAGCCGCTGGCGTCGCTGCCGTACAGCTCGGCAAGGATGCGCCGCGCCAGCGCCTGCGTCTTCCAGGGCTGGCCGCTCCAGGCGTAGAGGTAGGCCGCCTGCTGGTCCGGCTGGTTGCCCTGCACGTATTGCCCGATCAGGCCGGTGCAGTCGCGGCAGATGCCTTTCGCCGTGTAGGGCGTGGAGAAGAACGCATCGAGCTTGGCATTGAACGCGTCACGCCCGCCAAGCAGGTCGACCAGGCCCTGCACGTCCTGCGGCACCAGCCACAGCGTGGACCAGCCCGAAGCTTCCTTCATCATGAAGTTGTAGTACGGCTCGCCCGGATCGAACGGCGATATCCACTGGCCGTCCGCGGTCTTGCCGCGCATGAAGCCGGTCGACGGATCGAATACGTGGCGGTAGTTCGCCGCGCGGGCCAGGAACATCCGCGCATCGTCCGGCTTGCCCAACCGCTGCGCCATGTCGACCAGGGCGTGGTCGTCCCAGGCGTATTCCAGCGTGGTGGAGACGCCGGCCTTGCCGCCGGCATAGGGCGGGCTGGGATTGCCCGGCGGGACGACGTCGGCGATCCAGCCGTTCTTCTCGTATTCGGCCAGGTAGGGGCGCGGCCCCTTCGGATCGGTCGCGTTCTTGCGTAGCCAGGGATAGACGGCGGCGTAGTCGAACGGAATGCCTCGCCGCCAGGCACCGTCGTACATGAGCACCGCGTGGTCGCCATGGAACGAGGTATCCATGTAGCCCTGCTCTCGCGCACGGTCGAGCTCGGAGCGCATGACGTCCTGCACGAGCTTGGGCTCGAGCAGCATCAGCAGCACGATCTGGTTGCGGCCGGTATCCCAGAACGGCACCGGTCCGTAGCGGTCGTAGGTAGCGACGTGCACCCGGCCATCGGCACCGGTGAAGCGTTCGCCCTTGCGTGCCACCAGGCGCGGGCTGGCGAAAGAGTGGTAGAGCGTCGAGTAGAACAGCATGCGCTGCTTCGGCGTGCCGCCGGTGACTTCGATACGGTCGAGCAACTGCGCCCACGTCTCGTGCGCCCTGGCGCGCACGCGCTCGAAGTTCCAGCCCGGTTCTTCGTCGCCCAACCGCTGTTCGGCTTCCTCTGCGCTGTGGCCGTGGGCGATCTTCACCAGCACCTGTTCGCCAGCCTTGGTGCCGAAGGTGACATAGGCACCTGCGTAACTGCCGGACACCGTGCGCCGGTCCGGTTGCACGTCCGCGTCGCCGATGCCATAGCCCTCGTGGTCGTGGTCCGCGCGGAAGCTGCCGAAGCCGGCGAACGGCCGCGAGAACTCGGCGACGAACCAGGGGCCGGCTGCGTCGGCCGCCGCATCCCTGCCCGCGACGACGCCGCGGATGGTGCGGTCGCCTACCACTTCCACGTCGCCGCCGGCGCGGCGCAGGTTGATGATCACGTTCGATCGATGGCTTGCGGGGAACGTGAAGCGCATCAGGCTGGTGCGCTGCGTCGCCGTGAGCTCGACCCTGGTGTGGAAGGTGGCGAGATCCACCGTGTAGTAACCCGGCGACGCCTTCTCGCTTGCCTTGTCGTAAGCCGACTGCGCATAGTCCGGCGGCACGGTCCAGTCGCCCACCACCGGCATGATCATCGGCGACGCCTGGCCGCCGTAGGTCGAGCCGCCGCCGGTGAAACCGATCATCGTCGGATTGGGGTAGTAGTACGACATGCCGACGCCCGCGGGATAGCTGAGGTCAACGTTGAGGTTGACCGGTGTCGCCTCGGTCGAGCTGTGCGGCAGGCTCGCACCCGGTGAAGTCATGCCCGAATACAGCGGCTCGCCTGGCGGTGGCGCGTTGCCGATCAGCGGCTGCTGATCCAGCGGCGCGGTGCCGACCAGCGGATTGGCTTCGTCGACGGCCTGCGTCGCGTGCTGCGGCGCGGCGCTGTCGCGTGCGTGGCTCACGCCGACGCTCGCCAGCGCGAGTACCGCCAGCGTGGCCACCGAGGCGATGGGCCGTTTGCAGGCCAAGGCGGCGTGATGGCAAAGGCTTGCAGGAGATGGAGGCATGATCCTTTCCGGTATGGACACGAGCGGAGGCACGTCACCAGCCATGCGGGCGGCGACCGGCCTCCTTCTCCCCGCCGGGACGCGGGGAGAAGGAGCGGCTTCCGGCGGACGCGGGCAGTCCGCCGGTCATGCTCAATCGCCGGAACCGAACTTGTACGTGACGCCCATGTAGTACTGGCGCCCGGCATATTCGAACTGGTACAGCCGCGCCGTCGTATCACCGCCCAGGTACGAGCGTGGCTTGGCCTTCGTCAGGTTGATGATCGACGCGGTCAGCATCAGGTGCTTGTTGAACTGGTAGTCGCCGTTCAGATCGACCTGGTGGTAAGGCTCCGTGTAGATCGGCAGGCCGGCGGCAAGCCCCTGCATGGTGCGCCCTGTCCAGTTGCTGGTGGCGCGGAGCAGCAGCCCGTGCTTCTCGTAGAACAGCGACACGTTCGCCGCGTACTTGGCGCTGCCGATCAGCTCCGACTTGCCCACCTGCGTGTCGCCGAGAGAAACCGCGGTCTCGTTGGTCTTGTTGAGCGTGTAGTTGGCGATGTAGCCGAAGCCCGAGTGGAAGGTGTGCTGCGTGTACAGCTCCACGCCCTTGGACGTGCCCGAGCGGCCGTTGGCGTTGGTGCTGTACTGCAGGAAGTTCTCCTGGGTACCACCGACATTCACGTTGATGTTGTTGACGGTGACCGGCACGACGAAGTTCTTCACCTTCTTGTCGAACAGGTCCAGGCCGACCACCGACTCGGGCGCGTAGTACCACTCGCCCGCCACGTCGAACTGCGTGGCGGTGAACGGCTTGAGGTCGGCGTTGGCGCCGCTGCCGTACCAGCCCGGGGGCGGCGCACCGAACTGCTTGCGGTCGTTGTAGTACGCCTGCGTGTTGTTGGTGAGGCTGCCCAGTTCGGCCAGGTCGGTGTAGTTGGCGCGGGCCATCGCCTGCGAGCCGGCGGCGCGCAGCACGAAGTTGTCCGCGAGCGTCCACGCGACGTTGAAGCTGGGCAGCAGCTTGTTGTAGCGCTTGTTGGTGGTGGCGTTGGAATACGTCTGCACCACTGACTGCTCGCGCGGCAGGTACTGGAAATCGCCCGGCGCGCACGGGCCGCCACCGGCGTTCACGCCGCTGGCCGGGCAGATCAGGATGTTGCCGTTCGCGTCGTGGTAGTACACCGCGTTGTTGGTGGTGATCTGGTCGGCGACGGTGAGGTCCTGCTGCGTACTGACGAAGCGCAGGCCCACGTTGCCGCGCAGCGTGCCCGTGTCGAAATTCGCCTGCACGTAGGCCGCCGAGATCTTTTCCTTGATCGTGGACTTGTCTTCGGGGTGGTTGTAGACCACCCGGTCGTAGGTCGAGTTGAGATGGTTGTAGTAGGCCGGGAAATTGATCGCCGGGAAGATGCTGTCGTTGTAGGCCTCGGTGTTGCCATCGAGCATGGTCGGCTCGAGGAAGCCCGCCGGCAGCTGGCCCGCGTTCGGGTCGCAGGTCTGGAACTGCAGCGTGGTGCCCTTGCAGTACCAGCGCAGTTCGTTGTTCTGCTGCTCGGCATTGCTGTCGCGGTACTTCGCGCCGAACTGCAGCGATTGCAGCCAGCCGTTGTCGAAGGCCCAGGTGAAGTCCACCTGGGCGAAGTTCTGCGAATTGCTGGTGTTGACCATGTTGGAGCCCGTCGAGCCGAGGTCCACCTGGCCCTCGCCGGCCAGCATGTTCTGCAGCACGTCCGGCGCGGCCGTGATGGTCGGCCTGCCATTCAGCGTCCAGGCAGCGCCGTTGCTGCCGTCCACCCATTGGCCGTTGACGAAGTTGCGCGGCTTGGCCGCCATGCCCAGCTCGATCGACGGGCCGCCCGTGGCCCAGGTGCGGCCGACGTTGAACGTGCCGCTGAGGTCGCCACCATCGTCCCACTCGCCTTCGAGGTTGATGGTCTGCGATGTGGCCTTCTCGACGGAGTAGTTGCCATTGAGCCACGGGATCTCCGTGGAGCAGACATCCACCGGCTGCCTCTGTGCGCCGGTGCTGGGATTCGTCGTCGCGTTGCAGCCCTGGCCCGGGGGCGGCAGCACGTAGTTCGCACCGGTAACGACGGTGCCCGATGGGTCGAAGGTCAGACCGTTGGGCGCGAGCAGCCGCCCCTGCTGGTCGTTGAAATTGTTGTTGCTGGGCAGGCCCCACTCGGGAACCTCCAGGGTGTTGGTGATCTGGGTCTGCTGCCGCTGGAACCGGAAGTAGTTGCCCGTCAGGAGGAAATGGTCACTGGGCTTGAACTGCATGGTGGCCTGGACGCCCTTGGTCTTCAGGTCCAGCTGGTTCCGGCTGGTGGAGAACTGCTGCGGCATCCAGTAGCCCGAATACTGTCTGCCGGACTGGTCGACCTCGCCGTTGCCCCACAGGTCGATGTTGGAGGCCACGGCGGGGTCGTACTGGTTGCCATGCACATCTGTGGGCGGCTGGGCGCACGTTGCAACGTTGGAGCAGTTGTCGGCCCACCAGTGCCAGCTCGACGCATTGGCCGTGTAGTCGATGTCCCGGCGCTTCTGGTAGGTGCCCGCGAGCAGCACGCCAAAGGTCTGGTCCTTGTTCTTCCATGACCACAACGCCGAGACCTGCGGCGTGATCTTGCCGCTGTTGTCGGAACCCGCGCCGTTGACGGACACGAAGCCGTCGTTCGCCTTCATCTCCAGCGGGCGGCGCGTGCGCAGGTCCACGTTGCCGCCGATGCCACCCTCGTCCAGGCGTGCCTCCTGGCTCTTGTAGAGCTTGATGTCCGAAAACATGTTGGCCGGCATCATCGAGTAGTTGAACGAGCGCGTCAGGCCGGCCGAGGTGTCGGCCGAGGCCACGTAGTTGCCGTTCAATTCGGTCAGCGTCAGCTCGGGCGCGAGGCCGCGGATGCTGACCGTCTTGCCTTCGCCGGATTCGCGGGTGATGACCACGCCGGGCACGTGCGCCAGCGCGTCGGCGATGTTCTTGGCGGGGAACTGCGCGATGTTCTGCGCGTTGATGACCTCGACGATGGCATTGGAATCGCGCTTGTCCTCAAGGTTCTGGTCGATCGACTGGCGATAGCTCGTGACGACCACGCCCGGCAGCAGCACGGACTTTTCGTTCTTGCCGTTCCTTCTCTTGTCTGCCGCCCTTGCCGACACGCCGCCGGATGCCTGCGTATCCCCGGGCGTCCGCGTCGATGGTGGCGTACCGGTTGCGGCGGGCACCACCGCCTGCGCGGCGATGGCCGCTGCGGGCATTCCGAGGCTGCCAAGCGACAGGCACGCCACGGCGAGCGCGGCGGACAGCGGTTTACGGGAAAAAGCATGCGGCAGGTGAGTCATTTTCAGAATCTCCTCTGATATGCGTTTTTCTGGAATCGATGCGGAACGCTCCGTTCGATCGCACGAACCGGATGCGTGATTGCTGGAGGTGTTGCTCCCTACTCTTGAATTGAATCGATCTAAATTTCAATCGAACAGCAGGCGCACTGCTCGTCGTCGACTGACACTTCAGGACCCCGAATGGGTTATTGCGAATGCCCGGATCGAGCACCGTCGAAGCGGCACGTCGACAAGGACACTGTCGGGGCAGGAACACCGCCCACCGGCCCGCGCACACCTGGCGCATGCGGGCGTTTAGTCGCGAAAAAGCCGATGGTTTGCCGTGCTTGCATCGCTCAAGCCCCCATCAACCTGTCAGACAGCGAGCAGTGGCGTCGCGGGCAGCTCGCGCCCACTCACCACACGGCCAAAGCCGCCCCAATCGCCCGCGCCAGCAATGTGACTCGTATCACATTTTACTTGGATCGATCTTAAGACCCCTGCCGCAAACTACACTGCAGGCTCGATATGTCACGCTGCGGTGCAAAACGACGCTGCAGCCGATCGACGGATCTCGCGGCCCACGGCTTCATGCCCGGGTAACGATGGGAACCCGTGTTGATCCCTTAGCTGACAGGCTCCCGCACGCTTCGCACGGCCAGCGGCGCGAAGATGCCGCCTTGCACGGGACGGGCCTGGAAAGCGACGCAGCGGCCGGTGACGGTGCTGTAGAGATCGCAGAATGGCACGCGGTCGGGCGTGCCGTCGGCATAGGCGTAGACGCGGTCGATCAATTCTCGCGCCACCGGCTCATCGGCCAGCCACGCCGCCGTGAACAGCGCCCAGTCGGATTTGGCGTAGCTGTGCGGCACCTGCAGCGGAAGTCCGAAGGCATTGCAATGCTGCCGATACCAGGCCGCCTGCATCGCGCGGATTTCCGCCGGAATCAGGCCAGTCCCGAGCAACGTGTCCGCGAAGCCGTTGTAGAGCGTTCCCCACGTGCCCTCCCCGCCGGCGTCGTGGTAGGTCAGGTCCAGGTGCGGGGCCTGCGGGTCCCTCGCTCGCGCCGCCCAGTACGCGATGTCCTTGCGCGCCCGGTCGCGGTAGTGCGCGGCGTCGTCGTCACGGCCGGCAAGCCCGGCCACCTGCCCCATCGCGGCCAGTGCCACGATGCCCTTCAACGCCAGGTTGACGCTGTGCGCGATGGAGCCGGCGAAGTCGTCCGTCTGGTTCTGGAAGCCCGGGTCGGGCAGGCTCCGCTCCAGGTACTGCGCCCATTTTTCCAGCAGCGGGTAATGGCGCGCAGCGAAGGCACGTGCCTCGGCGCGCGGCGCGCGCTGCAGCCAGGCGGCGATCATGATCAGCATGTCGCCGCTCTCCTCCACCGGCATGTCTTCCTCCCTGCCGTCGTTGTGGCCGGTCGCCAGGGGATAGGCGGAACCGAGGTCGTGCTCGGTGTAGGGCTTGGGCCAGCCGCCCTGTCCGGCATAGTCGAGCAGGGGCAGCAGCAGCATGCGCAGGTAGTCGGGGTCGAGGTACATCCACACGGGCGACGCCGGGTAGAGCACGTCCACGGTGGACACGTTGCCGTCGCTGGAAATCTCCTTCAGGAACGCCCAAGGTGAACCATCCGGCCCCTGCACCAGCTCGGTGCCGCCGTAGGCCTGCCGCAGCGCAAGCACGCACAAACCCTCGTAGCGCTCCCCGCCGACGGCACGCGCATCGCGACTGACGCGCGCATCGAGCGCGTCGGCCCGCTGGCGTGCCGCTGCGGCGTCGCCATGGAAGAAATCCAGCATCGCCTTCCAGTCTGCGAAATGCTTCGTCCACAGCGCACGCAACGGCCGCCCCAGGTAGTTGATGCACTGCTCGCGCACCTGGCCGACCACGAAATCCGCATCTTTCGCCAACGCGCCGCAGGAGCCGAGGTCGACGGCCAAGGCCAGCGCCGGCAGCGACTTGATCGTGCTGCGTGCCGCGGTATTGCTGCCATCGAGCGCACCGTGCCCGGCGAACCGTGTGCGCAGCTTCAGGCGATCGCCCGCCTGCATGCTGGCGCCGTCGCGTGCGGGTGTCGACCAGAGCACATGGCCCCAGGCTGCGAACTCGTGCTGCTCCGCCAGCGGTTGCGGTTTGGCGAGTGCCAGCGTCCAGGTCCGGGCGGTCGACGCATCATCGTGCGCGACCACCACCTCCTGCGCGTCGTCGCCGCTGGCCCAGTCGCCGGTGATCTCCATGTAGACCTGTACCGTGTGGGGCGTGCCGTCCATGCTTCGCGCCGACACGCGGACGTAGCTCATCGGCATGGACTGGCGGCGGCTGTCGCCCGGCTCCACCGGCGAAAGAAACTCCACTGCCAGTTCGACACCGCCGCCCTGCAGGGTGAAGCAGGACCGCGTCGCCGTGATCCGCAGCGCGGTCTGCCGCATGGCGCGCGGAAAGTCTTCCACGGTGGCCTGCTTCCCGTGGTTGCCGTCGGGAACGGCCAGGAGGATCTTGCCGTCGCCCATGAACAACCAGGCCTCGCCATCGATGCGGGCCAGGCCCACCATCCCGGTGGTGCTGCCCTGCCAAAACTGCGGTGAGTTACCGGGCAGCAAGGTCGCCGGCAACCAGGTGCTCAGATAGGGCTGGCGCACCGCCAGGGGCACGGCCGGCGGACGGATCGGCGTCGCCACGGCGAGCTGCGCGGCCATGTCGTCTTCGCCCGCCACCGGTGCGGCGGATGTCGCCCCCATCGCGGCCTTCGCTTCGGCAGGCAGCAGCGCCGAACCGGCGAATGCCAGGCCGGCGATGCCCGAAAGCCGCAGGACGTTGCGGCGCACGGGGTCGACGTCCGCGGAGGCGTCGACGGGAGGCATGCTTTTTTTCGACATGATGAAAGCCTTGGTCGGGGGCGGCACGATCGGCGGAAGATGCAGGAAATGTCCCGATGGATCCGGTACGAGCCTTGGGACCTTAGGTCCGGCAAGGAGCAAATGGAAGGCCAAACATGTCCGACGGCACAATCCTGCCAACCCGTTCGCCTGCCGCGCGTCCGATGCGCTTCGCTTAAACTACCCGACCACTCCCTTGCCCGAGGCCTGCGCCATGCGCTTCCACCACGCCCTGCAACAGCGCTGGCACGAACACGACTCCCTGGTCTGTGTTGGCCTCGATCCGGAACCCGCGAAATTTCCCGCGCATCTTCAAGGCCGCACCGACGCGGTGTTCGAGTTCTGTGTCGCCATCGTCGATGCCACTGCCGACCTCGTCTGCGCGTTCAAGCCGCAGATCGCCCACTTCGCCGCGCTGCGCGCCGAGGAGGCGCTGGAGCGGCTGATCGCGCACATCCACGACCGGCACCCCGGCGTGCCGGTGATCCTCGACGCCAAGCGCGGTGACATCGGCAGCACCGCGCAGCACTACGCCGCCGAGGCCTTCGAGCGCTATCGCGCCGACGCGGTGACGCTCAACCCCTACCTCGGCCGCGATTCCATCGCGCCCTTCCTCGAGCACGCCGACAAGGGCGTGATCCTGCTCTGCCGCACGTCCAACCCCGGCGGCGCCGACTTCCAGGCGCTCGACTGCGGTGGCGCCCCGCTCTACCTGCGCGTGGCCGAAACCGTCGCCCGCGACTGGAACACCAACGGCAACTGCGCCCTGGTCACCGGCGCCACCTGGCCGGAGGAACTGGGTGAGGTGCGCACCCTGGTCGGCGACATGCCCCTGCTGGTGCCCGGCATCGGTGCGCAGGGCGGCGACGTGGCGGCGGTGCTCAGGCACGGCCTCGCCGCCACCGGCGACGGCCTGATGATCTCCTCCTCGCGCGCCATCCTCTACGCCGGCAACGGCGAGGACTTCGCACAGGCTGCGCGCACCGCGGCGCAGGAACTGCGCGACACGATCAACCTGCACCGCTCGCGCACGGGCTGACTGCTCTTCCGTAGGAGCTCGCCCTGTGCGCGATGCGGCTCTTCGCCAAAAGCGTCAATCGCGCACAGGGTGCGCTCCTGCAAAAGCGTGAGCCGCCCACAGACATGCCCAACACCCAGCTCGATCACCGCGCGCACCGGCCTGCATCCGCGCGGCATGCGCTCTGCCTGCTGGCGCACGACGTGCAGCGGCCCGCGAACGTGGGCAGCCTGTTCCGCATCGCCGACGCGTTGGGCCTGGAAAAGCTCTACCTCACCGGCCGCTGCTGCACGCCGGCGCATCCGAAGGCCCGCAAGGCCGCGCGCACCACCGAGCAGCGCATGCCCTACGTCCAGGCCGGCGATCCGCTGCCGGTCGTGGCGGCGCTGAAGCAGGCCGGCTACCGCATCGTCAGCCTCGAAATCAGCTCGACCAGCATCGACCTTGCCGAACTCCCGGTCGCGCCCGGCGACCGCATCTGTCTGGTCCTCGGCAACGAGAGCGCCGGCGTCTGCCAGCCGCTGCTGGACGCCTCGGACGCCACCGTGCACATCCCCATGTGCGGCGCGAACTCCTCGATGAACGTCGCCAGCGCCTGCGCCATCGCCACCTACGTCATCACGGGCAAGCTGCGATAACCCCGCTTTGGCGCCCCGCGCGCCGCCACGTACAATGGCCGTTTCGCCACCCGAACCGCGTGCCGCCTGCGGCGCGCCATCGCGAGTCCCCATGGAAAAGAGCTTCGAACCCGCCCAGATCGAGTCGACGTGGTACGCCCGCTGGGAAGCCAGCGGCGCGTTCAGGCCGTCGGGCCAGGGCGAGCCCTACTGCATCCTGCTGCCGCCGCCGAACGTCACCGGCACCCTGCACATGGGCCATGCCTTCCAGCAGACCGTGATGGACATGCTGGTGCGCTACCAGCGCATGCGCGGCAGGAACGTACTGTGGCAGGTGGGCACCGACCACGCGGGCATCGCCACCCAGAAGATCGTGGAGAACCAGCTTGCCGCCGAAGGCAGGACGCGCCACGACCTCGGCCGCGAGCCGTTCGTGGAGCGCGTGTGGCGCTGGAAGGAGGAATCCGGCTCCACCATCACGAACCAGATGCGCCGCATCGGCGCCGCCGCCGACTGGTCGCGCGAGCGCTTCACCATGGACGAAGGCCTCTCCGCCGCGGTGCGCAAGGTGTTCGTGGAGTGGTACCGCGCCGGCCTGATCTACCGCGGCAACCGCCTGGTGAACTGGGACCCGGTGCTGGGCACCGCTGTCTCCGACCTCGAGGTGAACAACGTGGAGCGCGACGGCCACCTGTGGTCGATCCGCTATCCGGTCGCCGGCAGCGACGAGTCGCTGGTGGTCGCCACCACGCGCCCGGAGACCATGCTGGGCGACGTGGCCGTGGCCGTGCATCCCGAGGACGAGCGCTATGCGCACCTCGTCGGCAAGACGCTGAAGCTGCCGCTGAGCGGCCGCGAGATCCCGGTGATCGCCGACGATTACGTCGACCGCGAATTCGGCACCGGCTGCGTGAAGATAACCCCGGCACACGATTTCAACGACTACGCCATCGGCCAGCGGCATTTGCTTGAGCCATTCAATATCTTCACCCTTGATGCGCGAGTCATTGGCGCTGTTGGCAATTCGTTCGACGCACAGAAAAAGAGCCACGACTATCGCGCGCCGACCGCAGAGGGAAGCACCGTCACCAAACGTGCCTCATCGAGATATTCGGAGGCAGACATTCCCGAAGCGTATCGCGGCCTTGATCGCTATGAAGCTCGTAAAGCAATCCTGGCCGACCTCGAAGCTGCCGGCCTGCTGGTCGAGACGAAGAACCACAAGCTGCAGGTACCGGTGAGCCAACGCTCGGACGCGGTGATCGAGCCGATGCTCACCGACCAGTGGTTCGTCGACCTTACTTCGGATGTCCAGGCGGACGGCCGTCCCGGCGGCCGCAAGGCGATCACGGAGCCGGCGCTGGACGCCGTGCGCTCCGGCGAGATCCGGTTCGTGCCGGAGAACTGGACCACCACCTACACGCAGTGGCTGGAGAACATCCAGGACTGGTGCATCAGCCGCCAGCTCTGGTGGGGCCACCGCATCCCGGCGTGGTACGACGAGGCAGGCAACCTCTTCGTGGGCGAGGACGAGGCCGACGCGCGGGCGCATGCCGCTGTCGCGCCGATCGGCACGCTCAAGCAGGACGAGGACGTGCTCGACACCTGGTTCTCCTCCGCGCTGTGGCCGTTCTCCACGCTGGGCTGGCCGGCCAGCGGTCCGGTGAAGAACGAGCGCGGCGAGATCGTCGCCAACTGGCAGGCCGACAGGATCTTCCTGCCCAGCGCCGTGCTGGTCACCGGCTTCGACATCATCTTCTTCTGGGTCGCGCGCATGGTGATGGCGACCAGGTACTTCACCGGCCAGGTGCCGTTCCGCGAGGTGTACATCAACGCCATCGTGCGCGACGCCGAAGGCCAGAAGATGTCCAAGTCCAAGGGCAACACGCTGGACCCGCTGGACCTGATCGACGGCATCGCGCTGGAGCCGCTGGTGGAGAAGTCCACCAGGTCGCTGCTGATCCCGCAGGTGCGCGAGAAGGTGGAGAAGCGCATCCGCAAGGAATACCCCGAGGGCATCAAGGCGATCGGCACCGACGCGCTGCGCTTCACCTTCGCCGCGCTGGCCAGCTACAGCCGCACCATCAACTTCGACCTGAAACGCGCCGAGGGCTACAAGGCGTTCTGCAACAAGCTGTGGAACGCCGCCCGCTTCGTGCTGATGAACGTGGCCGACGAGCCCCTCTCTCCCCGGGAGAGGGGCTGGGGTGAGGGTTCGTCCAGCGCGTCCGCTGCCGGAAGTGCCGAACCCTCATCCGTCGCTTCGCGTCACCTTCTCCCCGAGGGAGAAGGAAAAGCCCCCGCCACCGAGGCCGAGCGCTGGATCCTCACCCGTCTCGGGCGGACGCTGGCCGAGGTGGAACAGCACTTCGCCTCGTACCGCTTCGACCACCTGGCGCAGGCGCTGTACGAGTTCGTGTGGAACGAATACTGCGACTGGTTCCTTGAGCTGTCGAAGCCCGCGCTCAATGGCGACGACGCACAAGCCGCCGCGTCCACGCGCCACACGCTGCTGGTGGTGCTGGAAGCGGTGCTGCGCGCGCTGCATCCGGTGATCCCGTTCATCACCGAGGAGATCTACCAGAACGTGGCGGAGGTGCTTGTGCGCTCCTCCCTGAGCGCAAGGAACAGCCCGGCATCCCTGCCGGACTCTTCAACAAGGAGCATCCTCCAGTCCACGTACCCGCAGGCCGCCGACTTCGCGCCGGACGATGCCGCGACCGCCGAGATCGAGTGGTTCAAGGCGGTGCTCTCGGGCATCCGCAGGATCCGCTCGGAGATGAACATCGCGCCGGGCAAGACCATCCCGCTGCTGCTCGCCGGCGGCGACGCCATGGATCGCACGCGCACCGCGAAGTTCGCCGCGCAGATCGCGTTCCTCGCCCGCACCGAGGCGCCGCAATGGATCGAGCCGGGCGCGCCGGAGCCTGCCGCCGCGGCCGCCGTGGTGGGTTCGCTGCGCGTGCTGATCCCGCTGGCCGGACTGATCGACCTCGGCGCCGAGCGGACACGCCTCGCCAAGGAAATCGCCCGCGTCGAAGGCGAGATCAGGAAATGCGAGGGCAAGCTGGGCAACGCGAACTTCGTGGCCAACGCCCCGGCCGAGGTGGTGGCGCAGGAGCGCCAGCGCATCGTGGACTGGAACACCCAGCTCGCGGCGATGCGGGAGCAGGCGGCGAAGCTGGGAGGCTGAGCAGCTTTGCCCCTCTCCCCCTCGGGACGCGGGGAAGGGCCATGGATGGTCCTGCGTTGAGGAGCAAGGAAGAAGGGCTGGGGGAGGGGGCGCTTTTCGCACCGAGCAGCAGGAGCAGAAGCGCCCCTTGCCTGTTTCTCGATATCGCCTACGGCGATATCGAGGCGGCCATATCGAACGCCATCACGATCGCATCCTCGCGCCCGTCCTTCGCGGGGTAATAGCGCGGGCGGCGGCCGATCTCGCGGAAACCCGCCGATTCGTACAGCGCCTTGGCCAGCGGGTTCGAGGGCCGCACTTCCAGGAACACGCGCTGCGCGCCGCTCCAGCGCGACACGTCCAGCAGGCGGCCCAGCAGATGCCGGCCCAGCCCGCGGCCGCGATACGCGGAGGCGATGCAGATGTTGAGCACATGCGCCTCGCCCGCGCCGATCGACAGGATGCCGTAGCCGGCCACGACCTCGTCCACGCATAGCACCCAGCAGGGATGCCCCGCCTTGAGGCAATCGGCGAAGATGCCCCGCGTCCACGGGAAATCGTAGGAGGCCTGCTCCACCGCCGCGACCACATCCAGATCGTCCATGCGCATCAGGCGCATATGGCTGGCCGGCCGGGCAACCGCGACCATGGCGCTCAGTGCCCCTTGGCGGCCAGGCTGCGGCGCAGGGTGCGCAGCGCGATCCACAGCCGCCGCTTGGCGGCCGAGTCCCCCAGCAGGCGGGCCGGTTCGTCCACCAGCACGATCTGCGCCTGCGCGGTGACCTGCATCGGCAGGCTGCGCCCCAGCGCGTGCGCCTGCGCCTCGCCGCAGGCGAGGTAGGCCCGCGCCTGCGGTACCGCGACCTCCACTCCGGGCTGCACCCGTACACGCCCGGCGCGCGCCAGTGCGGTGCCGGCGCAGTTCAGCGCGCGGCCCAGGAGGTCCAGCTCGCGCGTACCGCAGGCCGCAGGCAGCAGCACCACGCAGTCGGCGCCGGCGACGGCCGGCAGCGGTTCGTCGGCCGCCGCCGGCATCGCGCCGTCCGTCGTCGCCTGCCGGCGTTGCCATGGCGTCAGGCCCAGCGCGCGCAGCACGCGGGCACGATGCACGGCGACGGGCGCGGCGGCCGGCATGTTCACGCCCCGCTCCCGCGCCGGGCGCGCCGGCGATGCGCGGCCAGCCCCCACAGGGTCAGTACCGGGCCGGAAAGCAGGTAGACCGTGAAGCCGGCCAGCAGCACGCGCGGCGGGTCGAGGTAGAGCAGCACGAGGATCAGCAGCGCCGCCACGATCCACACGAAGGGCACGCGCTGGCGGTCGCCCAGCGGCAGCGACTTGAAGCTGAAATAGCGGAAGCGGCTGACCATCAGGAGGCCGGCGATCGCCGCGATCCACGGCGTGACGAAACACAACTCGCTGCCCGCCACCTCCGACTTGTCCATGCTCCACACGAAGGACATGCACACCGCCGCCGCGGCCGGGCTGGCCAGGCCCTGGAAATAGCGCTTGTCGGCGACGCCCACCTGGGTGTTGAAGCGCGCCAGCCGCAACGCGGCACAGGCAGCGTAGATGAATGCGGCGGCCCAGCCCAGCTTGCCCCACAGCGGGCCGAAGTCGCGCAGCGTGGACAGCGACCAGGTGTACATCACCAGCGCCGGCGCCAGCCCGAAGCTCACCAGGTCCGACAACGAGTCGTACTGCACGCCGAACTCGCTCTGCGTGCCGGTGAGCCGCGCCACCCGGCCGTCCATGCCGTCCAGCAGCGCGGCGACGAACACCGCCACCGCCGCGTCGCCATAGCGGCCGCCGATGCTGGCGATGATGGCGTAGAAGCCGGCGAACATCGCCCCGGTGGTGAACAGGTTCGGCAGCAGGTAGATGCCGCGATGCCGGGGCGGGCGTACGGGCAGGGAGTCGCTCATGGATCAATCCGTGACAGGATGCGCGCAGTGTAAACCATGATCCGCTTGAGTCCGGGCGGCGCGGGCGCTTAACTAGTGCACCGTGTCGGGCAGTGCGCCCGGCCGCCTTCCGCGCCTGCCTGGAGAATCCCATGTCCCGCTCGCTGATCGTCCTGGCGCTGCTGCTGGTCGCCCCGCTCGCCGCCGCCCAGCAAATCTACAAGTGGACGGACGCCAAGGGCACGGTGCACTACTCGCAGTCCGCGCCGCCCGAAGGCACCCGCTTCCAGCAGGTGAAGCTGGCCGGCGGCGTGGAGTCCGCCGACGCACCGGCAGCACAGCCGAACACCGAATCCGCGTCGGCCCCGGCCGACGCCCCCGCCCCGGCCGCCCCGGTGGCCGACACCCCCGCCAATCGCGCCAGGCTGTGCGCCACGCTGAAGGCCAACCTCGCCACCCTGCAGGGCAGCGGCCCCGTGGTGATGCAGCAGGGCGGCAAACCCGCCGTGCTCAGCGACGCCCAGCGCCAGCAGCAGGTCGCCACCGCGAACGCGCAGTACCGGCAGTACTGCGGATCGAACTGAGGGCGAGCCGCCGCCGCGGACACGCCCCGGAAGCGGCCTGGGCCGCGCCGGATTTCCCGGAACGGCATCGGCCATGCCCGTGCGCGGAACCGCCAGGCGATTCCGCAGGCGCGGTTCCGCACACCGCTATAATCCGGCTCTTTCAACGCCGGAACCCGCCTGCATGCGCCTCAGCCAATTCCATCTGGCCACCGTCAAGGAAGTGCCCGCCGACGCCGAGATCGCCAGCCACCAGCTGATGCTGCGCGCCGGCATGATCCGCAAGCTCGCCTCCGGCCTCTACACCTGGTCGCCGCTGGGCCTGCGCGTGCTGCGCAAGGTGGAGAACGTGGTGCGCGAGGAAATGAACCGCGCCGGCGCCATCGAAATGCTGATGCCCACGATCCAGCCGCGCGAGCTGTGGGAAGAAACCGGCCGCTGGCAGAAATTCGGCCCGCAATTGCTGAAGATCAGGGACCGCAAGGAGCAGGAATTCTGCTACGCGCCCACCGCCGAGGAAGTCATCACCGATTACGCCCGCAACGAGCTCAACAGCTACAAGCAGCTGCCGGTCAACTTCTACCAGATCCAGACCAAGTTCCGCGACGAGATCCGCCCGCGTTTCGGTGTGATGCGTGCGCGCGAATTCCTGATGAAGGACGCCTATTCGTTCCACCTCACGCAGGATTCGCTGGCGGCCACCTATCAGGCGATGTACGACGCTTATGCGCGCATTTTCAGCCGGCTCGGCCTGGAGTTCCGCGCAGTGCAGGCCGACACCGGCGCGATCGGCGGCAATGCCAGCCACGAATTCCAGGTACTGGCCGATTCGGGCGAGGACGCGATCGTGTTTTCCGACGGCTCCGATTACGCGGCGAATGTCGAAAAGGCCGAAGCCCTTGCACCGGATATGCAACGCCCTGCCCCCGCCGCCGCATTGCAGCGCGTGGATACGCCCAATCAGAAAACCATCGGCGAAGTCAGTGCCTTCCTCAAGGTTGCACCGGCGCAATGCGTGAAAACCCTGCTGGCGAAGGGCCGCGAGGGACTGGTGGCGCTGTGCCTGCGCGGCGACCACGATCTCAACGAAATCAAGGCCGGCAAGCTGGCGGAATTGCCCGATGAATTCGTGCTCGCGAGCGAGGAGGAAATCCTCGCCGCCACCGGCGCCCGTCCCGGCTTCATCGGTCCGGCCGGTCTGCCCGACGCGATCCCGGTGATCGTGGACCGCAGTGCGGCGGTGCTGGCCGACTTCGTCTGCGGCGGCAACCGGGACGGCACCCACCACACCGGCGCGAACTGGGAGCGCGACGCCCGCATCACCCGTGTCGAGGACATTCGCCAGGTGGTCGAGGGCGATCCTTCGCCGGACGGCAAGGGCACGCTGCACCTGGCCCGCGGCATCGAGGTGGGGCACGTGTTCCAGCTGGGCGGCAGGTACGCCGAGGCGCTGGGCGCCACCGTGCTGGACGACCAGGGCAAGGCGCAGGTGATGCTGATGGGCTGCTACGGCATCGGCATCAGCCGCATCGTGGCGGCCGCCATCGAGCAGTGCCACGACGACGCCGGCATCGTCTGGCCGGAATCGATGGCGCCGTGGCGCGCGGCGGTATGCGTGATCAATCCCAAGGGCAATCCGGAAATCGCCGCCGCCGCCGAGTCGCTGTACGCGGAACTCTCCGCGCGCGGCGTGGAGACCGTGCTGGACGACCGCGGCCTGCGCCCCGGCGCGATGTTCGCCGACATGGAGCTGCTCGGCATCCCGCACCGGGTGGTGGTCAGTGAACGCGGGCTTGCCGCCGGCACGCTGGAATACCGCGCCCGCCGCGAGGCCGAAAGCCGCGCCGTGACCCGCGACGAGCTGCTGGCCCTGCTCGACTGATATTCCTTGCCATGGACACGACAAGCGGCCGCCATGCGCGGCCGTTTGTTTTCATGCGCAAATGCCGTATTCCACTGATTATCACGCGCAATGGACATTTCGAATGCCGGCTGCCGTGCAATGGCTTTTGTGAAATCCGGCGCTTTGCAAGTACAGGTTATTTGGGTGAGAATGACAGCCGCACCGAGATGCCACGCGCCGTGCAGCGTCCGGGCCACCACATAATTCTCATCGTTACGGGAGTCTCCGATGGCCATCGATATCAAGAATCTCAACCACAACCAGCTCAATGACCTGATCAGCAAGGCGCAGTCGCGCCAGAGCGAGCTGCGCAAGGAAAAGGTGGGCAAGCTGCGCGAAAAGATCCATGCGCTGATCAAGGCCGAGGGTTACAGCTTCGACGACATTTTCGGCGGCGCCCGCGGCAAGCGCCGCAGCGGCGGCACGGTGGCGCCGAAATACCGCAATCCGGCGAATGCCGAACAGACATGGTCGGGCCGCGGCAAGCGCCCGCGCTGGTTCAACGACGCGCTGAAGGCCGGCAAGAAGGAAAAGGATCTGCTGATCTGATTCGATGCTTTGCGCTCATCCTTGTTCGCGAAGTATCGAATGGATGGCCATTCTCGACCGCGCTTTTCGCGCGGCACTTCCAACAAAAGAACGCCGGCCCTCGGGTCGGCGTTTTTTGTTCCGGCTCATTCGGATCCGGCGAGACGACCGATTACAGGGACCGACGCGGCGATACCAGCAGCTCCCCGAACAGCAGGCCCGCCACCAGCGATACCAGCAGGGTGAGCAGCAGCAGAGCCGTGTCCATGCCCAGCGTGGTGTCGCGTTCGAGCAGGAAGGACACGCTGCGGAAGCCCACGCTGCCCGGCACCAGCAGCAGGATGCCCGGCTCGCGGATCACCGCGCCCGGCCGTTGCCGCAGCCTCGCGTACAGATTGGCCACGGCACTGACGAAGAAGCCGCCGACGAACACGCCGAACGGTGCGCTGGGCAGGTGCCCGGAGAACTCGCCGCCCCAGCGCGTGGCGAGGTAGCCGGCGATCACCGCCACGATCACCGCGGGCCAGTCGCGCCGCGCAGCGCGGAACAGCATGGCGAATGCCACCGCCGCCACCAGCAAGGCCGGCCAGTCGGTCCAGGCCGGCAGCGGCGGCAGCGCGAAATCGCGCGCATGGATGCCGAACGCGGCGCAGACCTCGGTGGCCGCCACCGTGCCGAAGACCAGCTTGAGCAGGGTCGCCGTGGCGCCGCCCAGGCGCGCCATGCCGGACACCAGGTGCCCGCTGGACACCTCGCGCACCGCGGTGGTGAGCGACATGCCCGGCACCAGGATGATCAGCGCTGCCAGCACCACCGACTTGATCGCCAGCGGCACCACGAACGCGCTGACCAGGATCACCACCGCGGTCGCCACGACCGCGCTGATCGCATCGCTGGCCACCGCCAGCCGCGGCCGCGTGGCGGAGAGGATGGTGATGCCGCCGATCAGCGCGCCGACCACCCCGGCCACCACCAGATCCACCCACGAGCTGTGCAGGAACAGCGCCGCGATGCCGGCGGCGGACAGGCCATAGCTGATGACGGCGTGGATCTTCTCCCTGCGCGTGTCCGGCGCGCCCAGCGCACGCAGCAGGCGGAAGCCCTCGCGCAGCTCCAGCTCACCCGCGATCACCCGGTCGGCGATCTCGTCGGCCTCGCACAGCCGCGCCAGGTTCACGTCGCCGGGCGCCAGGCGCATCACCTGGGTGGTCTGCGCCACGCCCTCGTCGCCCTGTGCGAGGTCGGAGAAGGAGATGATGATCGCGGTGGGGCTGGACCACACGTCGGCCTGCAGGCCCAGTCGCCGCGCACAGAGGTCGACCGCCATCTCCAGCCGCGGCGCCGAGGTGCCGTACTGGTGCAGCCGCCGCGCCAGCTCCAGCAGAAAGGCGATGCGCGTGTTCAGCGCCGCGGTGACGCCAGGCGGGGACCCCGCGACGGATGGTGCATTCATGCGGCGGCGCGCACCTTCAACGTGGTGCCGTCCACCGCCACCACCTCCACCGTGCTGCCCAGCGGCAGGTCCGGTCCGGTCACCAGCCACTGGCCGTCGCCCACGCGCACCTTGCCGCGGCCGTTGACGATCGGCTCGACCAGCTCGTAGCGCTGGCCGATCATCTGCTCGGCGCGTCGATTCAGCCGCTCGCCGCCCGGCACGCGGCGCTCGATCCGCGGCCGCAGCCAGCGTGCGTAGGCCAGGCAGGCGGCCAGCGCCAGCAGGGCGAACAGCACCGCCTGCGCCAGCAGGCCCATGCCGGGGAACAGCCACAGCAGCACGCCCATCGCCGCGGCGGCGACGCCGATCCACAGCAGGAAATAGCCGGGCATCATCACCTCGCCCGCGATCAGCAGCAGGGCGAGGATCCACCACAGGTAATGCGTTGCGATTTGTCCGAGCATCGGAGTGTCCAGGCTAGGCCCCCTCCCGCTTGCGGGAACGGAGGCGGGGCGCGTCAGCGCGGCAGCGACGGGGCGGTCTTCGCGGCAGCCTGCTGCTGGCCCAGCGATTCCTTCGCCAGCTCGGCGATACCGGCCATCGCGCCGATCACTCCGGTCGCTTCGATCGGCAGCAGCAGCATCTTCTGGTTGGGCGAGGCCGCCATCACCTTCAGTGCTTCCACGTAGTTGTTCGCCACGAAATAGTTCAGCGCGTTGACGTTGCCGCTGGCGATGGCGTCGGACACCATCGTGGTGGCCTTGGCCTCGGCTTCCGCGGTGCGCTCGCGCGCCTCGGCGGCGCGGAACGCGGCTTCCTTCTCGCCCTCGGCGGCGAGGATCACCGACTGCTTCTCGCCCTCGGCCTTGAGGATCGCCGCCTGGCGGAAGCCCTCGGCATCGAGGATGTTCGCGCGCTTCTCACGCTCGGCCTTCATCTGCCGCGCCATAGCGTCCACCAGGTCGCGCGGCGGGGCGATGTCCTTGATCTCGATGCGGTTGACCTTGACGCCCCACGGGTGGGTGGCCTCGTCCACCACGCGCAGCAGCTTGGCGTTGATCGCGTCGCGCTGGCTGAGGCTTTCGTCCAGGTCGAGCGAGCCGAGCACGGTGCGGATGTTGGTCATGATCAGCGCCAGCGTGGCCTGCTCCAGCTGGGCCACCTCGTAGGCGGCCTTGGCCGCGTCCAGCACCTGGTAGAACACCACGCCGTCCACGCGCACCACGGCGTTGTCCTTGGTGATGACGTCCTGCGAGGGCACGTCCAGCACCTGCTCCATCATGTTCATCTTGCGGCCCACGCCCTGATAGACCGGGATCAGCAGGTGCAGGCCCGGCGTCAGCGTGCGGGTGTACTTGCCGAAGGTCTCCACCGTCCATTCGTAGCCCTGCGGCACGATGCGCACCATCTTGAGCAGGGTGACCACCACCAGCACCACGATGACCAACGCAAGGATCGATCCCATGACTTGCTCCATTCCCCGATGAGAGCTGCAGTATAGGAGAGCGCAGTCCCGCCCGCCGCGAACGGATACGACCGGCAAGAGGGCCGGGACCTAGCGCGTTCCGAACTGCGGCAGGCGCAGGCTCACGCGCAGGCCGCCGCCTTCGCGGTTGGCCAGCAGCACGCGGCCGCCGTGCGCCTCGGCGATTTCGCGGGCAAGGGCAAGGCCGAGGCCGGTACCGGAGCGCTTGGTGGAATAGAACGGCAGCAGTGCCTGCGCCAGCACCGTCTCGCTCATGCCTGGACCGCGGTCGGCCACCTCGATGCGCAGCTCGCTGCCGGTATCGAGGATGGCGAGGCTCACCTCGTCCTCCGCGCTGCCGGACTCGTGCGCGTTCTTGATCAGGTTGATCAGCACCTGCTCGATCTGCACCGGGTCGAAGCGGCCCGGATGCTCGGGCGCCGGCGCGGCGAGCCGGTAACGGCAATGCAGCGCCAGCGAGGCCAGGAACGGCTCCCACTCCACCACCTGCGGCTGCGGCGCCGGCAGCTTGGCGAAGCTGGCGTAGCCCGCGATGAAGCCGTGCAGGTGCTTGGCGCGACCGCTGATGGTGGCGAACACGCCGGGCAGGCGCTCCAGGTCGCCGCGGCGCGCCAGCTCGGCGCCGGAGTGGGCCAGCGATGAGATCGGCGCCAGCGAGTTGTTGAGCTCGTGGCTGATCACGCGGATCACCCGCTTCCAAGTCGCCACCTCCTGCCGCGACAGCTCGCGCGTCATGCGCCGGAACAGGTGCAGCCGGTGCGGCCGCCCCTGCAGGCGGAACGCGCGCTGCGACAGGTGGAAGGTTTCCTCGCTGCCGTCCATCTCCACACTGAGCAGCGCGTCCTCGCCGCTTTCCACGGCGCGGGACAGCGCCTCGGGCGCCTCGGCCAGCAGCGCGGCGAAGTCCAGCCCGTTGAGACTCTTGCCCTCGTTGAACAGGTGGCGCGAGGCGATGTTGGAATACGCCACGCGGCCGCTGCCGTCGGTGAGCACCAGCGCCACCGGCGTGTTCTGCACCACCGTCTCCAGCAGCAACTCGCGCTGCACCAGGTGCTGGCGCTGTTCGCGCAGGGTCTGGCCCAGTGCGTTGTGCATGCGGATGAGTTCGCCCAGCTCGTCGCGCCGGTTGACCGCGATGGAGAAGCTGAAATCGCCGTCGCGGTAGCTCGCCACCGCTCCTTCCAGCGCGCGCAGCAGGCGGCTCACCGGCGCCATCACCAGGTGCGCCAGCCACCACGCCAACGGCAGCAGCACCAGCGCACTGGCCAGCAGACCACCGTAGATGCCCAGCTGCGCCGGCGTGCGCAGCGACACCGACAGGTCCTTGCGCAGCCAGCCGAGCAGCTGCGGCAGCGGCCATTGGGTCACGCCCACGTAGACCAGCGCACCGGCCACCGCGGCCACCGCGAGCAGCAGGGTCAGCCGGCCCTGCAGCGAGTTAAGGCGGCGCCACATCAACCGTACCTCGCCATGGGCGGCACCGTGCTCAACGACAGGCGGGATCGCGCGGCGTCTGCGCGCAGCTGACCGGCGGCCGGCCGTCCAGCCAGGCGCGACCGGTGCCCATCACCGCCGCCTTGTCGTTGGCACGCGGCGGCGGCGGCTCCTTTTCCCAGACCTTGCGCGGCTCCCTGAACTTGAACGGCGACAGCCTGGCCTGGTCGGCATGCGAGCCGTAGCCGTGCGGAGCGGCGACGCTGGCGGCAGGCGCGGGGGCCGTCCACTGGTCGGACGCCGCCTGTGCCGCGACCGCGCATGCGGGCAGGCAGAGCAGCAGAAGGACGGGGGTTCGGATGCGCATGGGATTCTCCGGGCGAAGCGGCACGAACGTGGCGGCAGCTTTTCACGCCGCCACCGCACCCGCAAGCGGCGTGGGTCACGCCGACGCCGTCAGTCCATAGCGCTCCATGCGCCGGTACAGCGCCTGGCGCGACAGGCCCAGCGCCTGCGCCGCGCGGCTCACCACGCCATCGGCCTGGTGCAGCGCACCCTCCACCGCCTCGCGGCTGGGTTCGTCGAGGTTGCGCGCGGCGGCCGGCGCGACCTGCGGCAGGTTGAGCAGCTCCGGCGTGATCGGCTTGCCGCCGGCCAGCAGCGCGGCGCGCTCGATCGCGTTCTTCAGCTCGCGCACATTGCCCGGCCACGGGTAGGCCAGCAGCGCCTCGCGCGCGGCATCGCCCAGCGTGGCGCGGCCTGCGAGGAAGTGCTCGGCCAGCGGCAGCACGTCGTCGATGCGTTCGGACAGCGGCGGCAGGTTCACCTCGATCACGTTGAGGCGGTAATACAGGTCCTCGCGGAAGGTGCCGGTGCGGATCATCGCCTTGAGGTCGGCATTCGTGGCGGACAGCACGCGCACCTTCGCCTGCCGCGTGCGGCCGGAGCCAAGCCGCTCGAACTGGCCGGTTTCCAGCACGCGCAGCAGCTTCATCTGGCCCGGCAGCGGCAGGTTGCCGATCTCGTCGAGGAACAGGGTGCCGCCGTCGGCCAGCTCGAAACGGCCCTCGCGCGCCTTGTTCGCGCCGGTGTAGGCGCCGGCATCGGCGCCGAACAGCTCCGCCTCGATCAGTTCGCCCGGCAACGCGCCGCAGTTCACCGCCACGAACGGCCCCTTCTTCACCAGCGAGTTCTTGTGCACGATGGAGGCAATGCGCTCCTTGCCCGCGCCGTTCGGCCCGGTGATCAGGATGGGTACCTCGGCGCGCGCCACCTGGCAGGCCAGCTCCAGCGTGCGCGCCATCGCCTCGGAGGCGAACACCAGGCCGTCGAGATCGTAGGTGTTCTGCAGCACCTCGCGGCGGCGGCGGCGCTCGCGCCGCGCGCGGCTCACCTCGCGGGTGGACTCGGACAGCTCCAGCAGGTTCTCCACCGTGGCCAGCAGCTTGTTGTCGTCCCACGGCTTGGCGAGATAGTCGGCGGCGCCGGCCTTTACCAGCTCCACCGCGGTCTCCAGATGGGTCCACGCGGTGAGCAGGATCACCGGCAAGTCGGGATGCCGCTCGCGGATCGCGCGGAACAGCTCCACGCCCTCCTCGCCCGAGGTGGTGTCGGCGGTGAAATTCATGTCCTGGATCACCACGTCCACCCGCTCGCGCTCCAGCGCGGCCAGCCCCTCGGCCTGGTTCAGCGCCACCAGCGGGCGGATGTCGTGCAGCGACAGCAGCAGCGACAGTGCCTCGCCCACGGACGGGTTGTCGTCGACGATCAGTACGGTACGCATCTTGTTCCTGCACATGTCCGCATGGATGCGGCTCCGGTGGAAAAGGTTGCCATGACCATCGGCCTACGTACACGAAAATTTCCGCGCATCACACGCTGCGCGTCGCCACCACGGGCGGCACGGCGGCCGCGCGGAGCGCGGGGCCGAGCACGGCGAGCTGGCCGAGCAGGCTGAGCACAACCGCGCCGGAGCCCAGCCAGGCCAGCGGCATGTGGGCCAGTTCGTAGTGCGTCATCAGCCACAGGTTCAGGCTCACGGCACCGAGCGACCCCAGCACGATGCCGACGCCGACGATCAGCAGGTTTTCCGCCTGGAAGTAGCGCACGATGTCGCGGCGCGTGGCGCCGATGGCGCGGCGGATGCCGATCTGCCGCGTGCGCTGCTGCACCCAGAAGCTGGACAGGCCCACCACGCCCAGCACAGTCAGCGCCAGCAGGCAGCCCGTGACCACCAGCAGCACCCAGATCATGGCGCGGTCACCGTGGTAGTAGTCCGACACCGTGTCGGCGTAGATGTGGTCGTCGGTGACGATGCGTGCGGGATCGATGCGGGTGAGCACGCCAGGCAGATCGCGCTTGACTGCATCGCGCGCATCCGGCCGCACGCGCAGCACGTACACGCCGCCCTGCACCCGGGTCACCGGCAGGATCACGCTCCGATCGGCGCCTTGGTACTTGTTGATGCGGGGGTTGAGCAGGTGACCCACTACGCCGACCACGCGCAGGGCATGCTTGCCGTCGCTGTCCAGCCAGAAGGTCTTTCCCAAGGGGTCCTCGCCCGGCCACAGCTGACCGGCCAGGGTGCGCGTGACCATGGCGACCATGGGCGGCGGCTGATTCTTGAACGGGTTGTAGTCGACGTACTCCTGCGGCAGGAAATCGCGCCCCGCCGAGAGCCTGATGCCCAGCGTGCGCAACATGCCGGACGAGCCAAGGTATTCGACCACGTTGTCGAGCCTGCTCTTCTCGTCGCCGGGTCGGCGATAGATGCCCATGCTCCAGTAGTTGTTGGAGAGCGGCAACGTGTTGGCCATCGCCACCGACTCGACACCGGGCAAGCCACGCAAGGCGGCCAGGTCGGCGGCGGCCACGTCGGCCGGGTCGCGGCTGGCTGCGGCTCCGCCCACGTCGAGGCCGCTGGTTCGCGCCCATACCAGTGCGTTGTCGGCGATGCCGGTAGGCACGCGCATGGCCGCCAGGCGGTCGCCGATCAGGAACAGCGCGTTGGTGACGATGGCGCAGGTCAGCGCGATCTCCAGCACCACCAGCACGACGGTGGTCTTGTGATGCCTCAGTGCGGAAACGATGGGATGCATGCGCGATGTCCTTATTGCGTCTTCAGCAAACGGGCCGGCACGATGCGGCAGGCACGCCACGCCGGGAACATGGCTGCCAGCAGGGTCGCGCACACGGCCAGCACGAAGGTGCTGCCGAGCATTGCGCCATCCATGTGCGCCAGTGTCGCGTACTCCACTGGCTGCTGGCGCACGATCCACAGGCCGAAGACGGCCAGCAACAGGCCCAGCGCGCCGCCAGCCAGACCCACTACCGCCGCCTCCACCAGCAGTTGCGCAAACACCGAGCGCTTCGATGCGCCCATGGCGCGGCGCACGGAGAGTTCGCCGCCACGGCGCAGGAACTTCACCAGCAACAGCGCCACCGTGTTGACCAGGCATACCAGCAGGAAGCCCAGCGCCAGCAGCGTCTGCAGCTGCACGCTGCCCGGCACCACGTGGTTGTAGTCCAGCCATGCCATCACGTCGCGCAGGCGCGTATTCGGCGGCCGCACGAAACGACCCAGGGCCTTCTGCTGTGCCGAGTAATTGGCGAGGAACTCGCGATAAGCCGCGACTTGCCGCGGCGTGTCCAACTGCACCCAGAAATCCATCCAGGCACAACTGCTCGCCTTGCGAAGATCGCCATCGATCGGAAATCTTCCCCAGCAGCTGATGGTGTCGGCCCCGGTCAGTTTCAGGTCCAGCGCCGTCTGCAGCGGCAGGAACACCTGCTCCGGATCGCTGGTGTAGTTGCCCATGCCGAGATCGTAGAAGTGCGGCGACGGGTTCCATCGGTCGCTCACGCCGACGATGCGGAAGTCATACCTGCCCAGCTGCAAGGTCCGGCCCACCGCATGCGCCGTACCGTAGAGCTTGTCGGCGAGGTCGCGCGCGATCACCGCAACCCGCGACCTCCGCTCGTCGTCATTTGCAGTCCATCCGCCGCCATCCGCGAACGGCACGTCGAACATCGTGAAGAAATCGGCCGTGGTGGACCGCGCCGGGGCGAAAAAGGCATGCGAAGCTCCCTGCGGCGGCACCACGGTCACCCGCCCACCCGTCATCGCCGCCTGATGCACGCCTTTGCGCGCATGCAGCAGGTTCATCGCGTCGATCCATGTCAGTTGGTCCGGCGGATCGGGTGTCGTGTTGTCGCTGTCCATGGGCCGAGGATCGATCTGAGGATAGAAAAGCCGTCCGCTGCGCTCCGGTATCGGGTCGGCTGTCATCACGTGCAGCACCGTGATCATCGTCATGCTCGCGCCGATGCCCAGAGCGATGGCAAGCACCATCAGCGTGGTGAGCACCTTGTTGCGCCTCAGGCTGCGCAGCGCCAGGTCGAGGTAATAGCCGAACATCCCGATTCTCTCCTGATGATCCCCTTCCCCGGCTTGCAGGCAGAGGCTGAAAGGGGCGGCTCTGCGCCAGGCCAGCCCCACCCCGGCGCCCCTGCACGCAAGCGAGCGGGGGGAGCGCTCAAACCGAACGCGTCGCTACCACCGGCGACACCAGCGAGGCGCGCAGCGCGGGCGACAGCACGGCCAGCTGGCCGAGCGCCCACAAGGCCAGCGCGCCGATCGGCAGGTACCGCAGCGGCAGGCGCGGCAGCTCGTAATGCGTCATCAGCAGCAGGTTCAGCAGCACCGCCAGGACCATGCCCAGCGCGATGCCGCCCGTGACGATCAGGAAGTTCTCGGCCTGGAAGTAGCGCAGGATGTCGCCGCGCGTTGCCCCTATCGCCCGGCGTATGCCGATGGTGCGCGTGCGCTGCTGCACCCAGAAGTTCGCCAGCCCGGCGATGCCCAGCGCGGTGACGAACAGCAGGCCCGCCGCTGCGGCCACGAGCAGGCCGATCATGGTGGTGTCGCGCTGGAAGTAGGCGCGGCGCAGCTGCGCATAGGTACGCGTTCCCTTCGGCGGGATCAGGCGGTCGGGATCGATCCGGTTCAAGGTCGCCGCCGCGGCCTTGAGCACGCGGCCGCGGTCCGCCGGCGCGCTGCGCAGCAGGTAGGTCACCGTGCTGTCGCCCGGCACCGACGGCACCATCATGCTGAACTGGTTGATGCCCGGCGTGCGCAGCCGCGGGCGCAGCAGGGTGTCCACCACGCCGACGATGCGCATCGGCGGGCGACCGCCCGTGTAGAGACTCTGGCCCAGCGCATTCCGTCCGGGATACAGGCGCGCCGCCAGGGCCCGGGTGACGATCACGCTGGGTACGTCGGCCATCATCCAGCCCGGCTTCGCCGGCAGGTACTCGCCCGGGCGGAAGTCCCTCCCGGCCACGAGCTTCAGCCCCAGCGCCGCCAGCTCGCCCGGCGAACCGCTGTAGACGCTGGTATTCACGCAGCCGCCGACGCCGGCCATCGAGTGCGCCGCCATGGCCTGGTTGAAACTCTGCAGGCTGTTGCAGGTGCCGTAGCTGTCTTCGTCGCGGCTCAGCGGCAGCGAGTCGACCGCCACCACGGCCCGCAGACCGGGAATCACGCGCAGCGCCGCCAGGTCGGCGGCATGCCGCGCCTGCGGGTTCTCGCCCTTGGTGATGCCCACGACCCGCACCATCGACAGCTCGTTCTCGGCCAGGCCGGTGGGCAGGCTCACCTCCCGCACCCGGTTGGCGACCATGAACGCCACGTTGCAGACGATGGCGCAGGTCAGCGCCACCTGCAGGGTCAGCAGCACCGCGGTGAGCTTGTGGTGGCGCAAGGTGGAAAGTATCGGTCGCAGCTGCATGGTGGCCTCCTCGCGGCTCACAGGGCTTTCAGTTGCAGTGCCGGTGCCACCCGGCAGGCGCGCCACGCCGGCAGCAGGCCGGCCAGCAGGCTGGCGGCGACGGCCAGCGCCAGCGTGCCCAGCAGCATCGGCACGTCCATCTGCGCCAGATGTGCGTAGTCGTCGGGGCGCTGGCGAATGCTCCACAGACCGAGCTGCGCAATCAGCAGGCCCAGCGCGCCGCCGGCCACGCCGATCGCAGCCGACTCGATGCCCAGCTGGGTGAAGATGTCCCGCCGCCGTGCACCCAGCGCGCGGCGCACGCTGATCTCGTCGCTGCGGCGCAGGAACTTCGCCAGCAGCAGCGCCACGATGTTCACCAGGCACACCAGGAGGAACCCCAGCGCCAGCCACAGCTGCAGACGCACGTCGCTCGGCACCAGGTTCTCGTGCGCCAGCCAGCCCATCAGGCCGTACAGCTTCGCGTTCGTCGGCGGGCGCTGGAAGCGACCCAGCGACTTCTGCTGCGCGGAGTAGTCGACGAGGAATTGCCGGTAGCCGGCCACCTGGGCCGGCGTGTCCAGTTGCACCCAGAACTGCAGCCAGGTCGTCGTCGGGCTGACCATGCGCGTGTCGGCGTGATCCTCGCCCCAGCCGCTGAAGTTGCCGTCGACGTCGAGCTTCAGGTCCACCGCGGTCGACAGCGGGATGAAGAACAGGTCGCCGTCGCTGTAGCGCCTGGCCGAGGCGTCGACGTAGAACATCGGCGACGGCTGCCAGTCGGAAGTCACGCCGATCACGCGGAAATCGTGGTCGCCAAGCCGCACCGTCCGGCCGACGACATCGATGCCGCCCAGCAGCTGGCGGCTGAAGCTGTCGCTGAGCACCACCACCTGTGCACGCGCCGCGTCGTCCGCCGCCGACCAGCCCTGGCCCCGCTCGAACGGCACCCCGAACATCGCGAAGAAGTCCGCCGTGGCGTAACGCCCGTCCGCGTAGAACGGCTGCGCACCCGTGCGCGGCGGCCGCACCAGCAGGTCGCCGCCGGCCATCGCCGCCTGCCGCGTCGCGCGATGGGCCTTGAGCAGCGCCATCGCATCCGGCCAGGTCAGGTTGCTGGCCGGATCACCCGCGATGTCCATGCCCTTGAAGCCGATCGGCAAGGGATCGAGATGCGGCGTGTACAGGTGCGCGCTGCGCCCCGGCAGCGGATCGTCCGTCATCACGTGCAGCACAGTCAGCATGGTCATCGACGCACCGATGCCCAGGCCGATCGCCAGCACCATCAGGCCGGTGAGGATCGGCGTGCGCCTGAGGCTGCGCCATGCGAGATCGAGGTAGTAGCCGAACATTCAAACTCTCCTTTGATCACCCCCCTGCCCGCAGGGAGGAGTCGAAACCTCACACGCTGCGCGTCGCCACCACCGGCGGCACCGCCGCCGCGCGCAGCGCGGGGCCGAGCACCGCGAGCTGGCCGAGCAACCACAGCGCGACCGCACTGACCGGCAGGTAGTACCAGGGCATGCGGGCAACCTCGTAACGCTGCATCAGGTACAGGTTGATGCCGAAGGCCAGCACCATGCCCAGTACCACGCCGGCCGTACCCAACAGGAAGTTCTCGGTCTGGAAGTACTGCAGGATGTGGCCGCGCGTGGCCCCCACCGCGCGGCGGATGCCGATTTGCCGGCGCCGCTGGCCCACCCAGAAGCTGGTGAGGCCCACGATGCCGAACGCGGTCACCGCCAGCATCACCACGCACACCAGCACCAACATCCAGACCATGCTGCTGGTGTCGGCGAAATAGTCGGTGCGCATCTGCGCATAGGTCTTGCCCTCCACCACCGCGCCCGGCTCCAGCCGGCCCAGCGCCTGCACCGCTTCACGCACCACGCGGTCGCGATCCTGTGGTGCGCTGCGCAGCAGGTAGTCGCCCATCATGCCGTCGGGACGTGATGGATAGAACACGCTGGAATACCGCCCCCCTGGGCCGCTGAACTTGGGATCCTGCGCCAGCACGTCGCTGACCACGCCGACCACCGTCCAGCTTTCGCCGTTGGCGTACAGCGTCTTGCCCAGCGCGCCCTGGCCGGGCCACAGGCGTTGCGCGTCGCTTTGCGTCACCAGCAGTACGTGACTGGTGGACTGGAAATTCTTCAGGCCGCTGTCCGCGTACTCGTCGGCGTTGAAGAAGCGCCCTTGCAGCAGATGCAGCCCCAGCGCCCGCTCGCCGCCGCTGCCGAGGAAATACACGGAGGTGTTCACCGTGGTTTTTCCGTCCGGCGTGGTGGTGAACCCGGTCAGCGCCGGACTCTGATCCAGCGGCATGCTGGTCACCGCCGCCGCCGCCGTGACGCCGGCAATGCCCCGCAGGGCGGCCAGATCACGCGGAATCCCGCTGGCGGCAAGCCCGGGATCGGTGCCGTTCACCGTGATGACCGAGATGCCGGCCTCGTCGATGCCATTCGACCAGTGGATGTTCGCCATGCGCTGGCCGATCATGAACACGGCGTTGCCCAGCACGGCGCACGCCAAGGCGATCTCCAGCACGATCAGCACGGCAGGGATGCGATGGCGGCGCAGGCTGGAGAGAATCGGACGGATTTCCACAGGCATGCTCCTCAGGCGTCTTTCAGTTGTGGCGCAGGTGCCACCACGCAGGCACGCCACGCGGGCAGCAGGCCGGCGACCAGGCTGGCGACCAGTGCCACCACGAAGGTGAACAGGAACATCGTCAGGTCAAGGTGGGCGAGGTCGGCATACTGCGCCGGCTGGTGACGTATGCCCCACAGCCCCAGCTCGGCGAACGCCAGGCCCAGCAGGCCGCCGGCCACGCCCACGATGCCGGCCTCGACCATGAACTGCGCGAAGATCGCGCCGCGCGTGGCGCCCAGCGCGCGGCGCACGCCGATCTCGCGCGAACGGCGCAGGCACTTGGCCAGCAGCAGGCCCACCGTGTTCACCACGCAGATCAGCAGGAAGCCGAACGCCAGACCCGCCTGCAGGCGCACATCCTCGGGCACCACGTGTTCGCTGCGCATCCAGGCCATCAGACCCGACAAGGCGACGCGGGATTTCTGGAACCTGCCCAGTGCCACCTGTTCCTTCGCGTAATTGCCGAGGAACAACTTGTAGGCGGCGACGCCGGCGGCATCCGGCAACTGCACCCACAAACCAAGCCAGATCGCCGGGGCCGTTTCCAGATGCTCGACATCGATCGACTTGCCGTAGCCCATCATCGTGCTCGGCATCAGGCCGTCGGCGCGCGCACCCTGAAGCGGCACGAACACCGCATCGCCCTTGCCGTAGCTGCGTCCCCCCAGGTGCACCGCGTAGAACCGCGGTTGTGGCGCCCACGCGCGCAGCACGCCGATGATGCGGAAGTCGTGATCCTCGATGCGAACCATCCGCCCCACGCTGTTCGCGCCGCCGAACAACCTGTCGTTGAGGTCGCCCGCGATCACCGCCACCTGCGCGCGGCTGTCGTCGTCCGCCGCGGACCAGCCCGAGCCATACTGGAACGGCACGTCGAACATCGGGAAGAAGTCGGCCGTGGCCAGCACGCCCTGCGCATAGAACGGCTTGCCGGTACCCGACGGCGGCGTCAGCTTGACCTGCGACATGGCCATCGCCGCCTGCCGTTCCGCCTTGTGCGCATGGATCAGGTTCATGGCGTCGACGTAGCTCATCAGAAACGGCATCCGTTTCCCGCTGCGCGAGAACGGCTGGTTCGCGGGATAGGGGTCCAGCTGCGGGTAGAACAGCTGCGCGCTCTTGCTTGGCAGCGGATCGCCGGACAGCAGCCTGAGCACGGTCAACGTGGTGATCGTGGCGCCGATGCCCAGCGCCAGCGCCAATACCATCAGCGCGGTGAGCACCTTGTTGCGCTTCAGGCTGCGCAGGGCCAGGTCGAGGTAGTAGCCGAACATTCGTCACTCCTTGCGTTTTCCCCGTAGGAGCGCACCCTGTGCGCGATCGCTGCGGCATTGATCGAAGCAAAAGCATTCGCGCACAGGGTGCGCTCCTACACCGAACGCGTCGCCACCACCGGCGGCACCGCCGCCGCGCGCAGCGCGGGGCCAAGCACCGCCAGCTGGCCGATGGCCCACAGCACCAGCGCGCCGACCGGGAAGTAGATGCCCGGCAGGCGCGGCAACTCGTAATGCAGCATCAGGAACAGGTTGATGCCGTAGGCCAGCGCCATGCCGAGCACGATGCCGAAGCTGGCGAGCAGGAAGTTCTCGGTATGGAAGTAGCGCAGGATGTCGCCGCGGGTGGCGCCCAGCGCACGCCGCACGCCGATGGTGCGGCGGCGCTGCCCCACCCAGAAGCTGGCCAGGCCCACGATGCCCAGCGCGGTCACCGTGAGCAGCGCCACGATCACGCCCACCAGGACGCCGGCCATCGCGCGGTCGTTGGCGAAGAACTTCTCGCGCACCTCGTCGTAGGTGCGCTGCCGGGTCACCACCCGCTCCGGGTCGGCCTTCTTCAGCGCGGCCACCGCGGCCCTGAGCACGGCTTCGCGGTCCTGCGGGCGGGTGCGGATGATGTAGCTCTGGTCCTTGCCCGCACCCATGAACAGCGGCAGGACGACCGAGTAATGCGCGGTGACGTCGTTGTAGGCGTTGGCGCGCACCAGGTCGGCCAGCACGCCGACCACCCGCACGCCCACCTGGTCGGTGAGGTAGATCGTCTTGCCGAGCGGATCCTGCCCCGGCCACAGGCGGTCGGCCAGCGCCTTCGTGATCACCGCGACCGCGGGTATGCCCTTCACGCTGCCGGTGGCCAGTGCCTTGACCACCACATCGGCGTTGGTGGTCTCGTCCGGCCGCAGATTGCGCCCCGCCACCAGCCGCGCGCCCATGGTCTGCGGAATGTCCTCGCCGAAGTAGGTGCCGGCGCTGAGCGTGGGCTCGCGCTGCGCCGGATCCAGCTTGATGCTGGCGTTCGACGAGGAGCCTCCCAGCGGCAGCTGGTTGGTCAACGCCACCGCCTGCACGCCCGGCACCTGCCGCAGCACCGCGAGGTCTTCGCGGGCCCGCGCGAAGATGTCGGGCGTGGGCGCGATCTCGGCCAGCTGGATCTGCACCAGCGCGTGCTCGTCAATGCCCGTGGTCATGTGCAGGCGCTGCAGGCGGTTGCCGATCATGAACACCGCGTTGCACACGATGGCGCAGGTCAGCGCGATCTCCAGGATCAGCAGCCACGAGGTGGTCTTGTGCCGCCGCAGCGTGGAAAGTATCGGTCGCAGTTCCATCGTGCTGTCCTCAATTGCTTTTCAGCTGGAGCGCGGGCGCCACCTGGCAGGCACGCCAGGCCGGCAGCAGGCCGGCCAGCAGGCTCGCGCCCAGCGCCAGCAGGAAGGTGGTCAGCAACATCGCGGGATCGAGGTGCGCCAACGCGGCATAGTCGGAAGGCCGGTGCCGTACCACCCACAGGCCGAGCAGGGCCAGCAGCAGGCCGCCCACGCCGCCCACCAGGCCCACCACGCCCGACTCGACCAGCAGCTGCGCGAACAGCGCGCGCCGCGAGGCGCCCAGCGCGCGCCGCACGCTGAGCTCGCCGGCGCGGCGCAGGAACTTCGCCAGCATCAGGCCTACCGTGTTGACCAGGCACACCAGCAGGAAGCCGAATGCCAGCCCGGCCTGCAGGCGCACGTCGTCGGGCACTACCTGCCAGTAGGCCAGCCACTGCATCACGTTGCGCAGGCGCACGTTCGGCGCCTGCGCGAAACGCCCCAGCGCCTTCTGCTGTTCCGAGTAGTGGACCAGGAATTGCTTGTACTCGGCGGCCTTGGCCGGCGTGTCCAGCTGCACCCAGAACTGCATCCACACGCAGCTCGCCGACGGGTAGATGCGGCCCACGCCGCCGGTGCCGTTGCCCCAGCAGTCGCTGGAGCCGTTGTGATCCAGATGCAGGTCCAGTGCCGTCTGCAGCGGAATGAACACCTGTTCCGCGTAGCCGTAGGAACCGGTGTTGAGGTCGTAGAAGTGCGGGCTGGGCGCCCAGTCGCCAAGCACGCCCACGATGCGGAACAGGCTGTCGGCGATGCGCACGGTGCGTCCCACGCTGTTGGCGCCGCCGAACAGGCGCTCGTCCAGCTCGCTACTGATCACCACGTCGCGCGCCTTCGCCTCGTCGTCGGCCGCGTCCCAGCCGCGGCCGTAACGGAACGGCGCCTCGAACATCGCGAAGAAGTCCGCCGTGGTGTAGCGCGCCTCCACATAGAACGGATCGATCGCGGCGGAATCCGGCTGGATCGGCACCGAGCCGCCCGTCATCAACGCCTGGCGGTCCGCCCGCTTCGCGCGCAGCAGGTTGAAGCCGTCGATCTCGGTGAGCTGCAGGGGCGGCTCCTTGCCCGGCATGATGCCGCTGTTGTCGCGCGGGTCGACCTGCGGGTAATACAGCATGCCGCTGCGCCCCGGCAGCGGATCGCCCGACAGCACGTGCAGCACGGTGAGCGTGGTCATCGAGGCACCGATGCCCAGCGCGATCGCGAGCACCATCAGGGCGGTTAGCGCCACGTTGCGCCTGAGGCTGCGCAAAGCCAGATCGAAGTAGTAGCCGAACATATCCCCTCCTTTGCCAGTTTTCTCTCCCTGGTAGCAGAGGGAGGGTCTGAAACCTCACACGCTCCTGGTCGCCACCACCGGCGGCACCGCCGCCGCGCGCAGCGCCGGGCCGAGCACCGCGAGCTGGCCGAGCGCCCACAGTGCGACCGCCCCCACCGGCAGGTAGCAGCCGGGAAGCCGTCCGAGTTCGTAATGCCGCATCAGCAGCAGGTTGAGGCCATAGGCCAGCAGCATGCCCAGCGCGATGCCGAAGGTCGCGAGCAGGAAGTTCTCGGCCTGGAAGTAGCGCAGGATGTCGCCCCGCGTCGCCCCGATGGCCCGACGGATGCCGATCTGCCGGCGACGCTGCGCCACCCAGAAACTGCTGAGACCGACGATGCCCACTGCGGTGACCACCAGCAGCAGCAGGCACACGCCCACCAGCATCCAGGCCATGGCGCGATCGTTGCGATAGTACTTCGCGCGCGCCGCTTCCAGCGTGGTGGCGTTCTTCGGCGAAACCAGCCGGAGCGGGCCGTCGGTCTTCAGTATGCGCAATGCGCCCTGGATCACGGCCTGCCGCTGCGATGCGTCCTTCACCCGTATCAGGTATCTGCCCTGCGCGTAGGGCATCTCCACCGGGAACAACATGGCATAGCCGTAGTACGCGGCGGGGCCGTAGTCGCGCGGCTGCACCAGCGTGTCGATCACGCCCACCACCCGGTTGGCGCCAAAGGCGTAGATGGTCTTGCCCAAGGCCGACTGGCCCGGGAAGAAATGGCTCGCCAACGCTCTGGTGATGATGACGGGCACGCCGGAACCGTCGCTTTCCAGCTGCGCGTAGCTGATGAACTCGTCCGGCTTGAACCAGCGGCCGCCCGCCAGTTTCAGGCCAAGCGTGTCGGCCAGTTGCGCATTGCCCATGTATTGCGTGACCGGAATGCTCGGCGCCTTCGGGTCGTCGCTCAGGCTGACGCCGCTGAAGCTGACGCCGTCGCCGAACAGCGTCTGGTTGACGACGGACACATCGGCCACATCGGGGATGGCTTGCAGCGCCGCGAGGTCGGTGCGCGTCTGCGCCATGATCGCGTCCGCCGAACCGGGCGCGACGCTGCGCACGCCGATTTGGATCAGGTGCGCCTCGTCCGCGCCGGTGGGCCGGTGCATGCGCTCCAGCCGGCTGCCGATCAGGAACAGCGCATTGCACACCACCGCACAGGAGAAGGCGATCTCCAGCACCAGCAGGCACACGGCGATGCGATGACGACCAAGGGCGCTGAGTATGTGGCGAAAATGCATCGGCGTTCCCTAGTTCGACTTGATCGCGGCGGCGGGCGCCACGTTCATCGCGCGCCACGCCGGCAGCAGGCCGGCCAGCAGGCTGCTGGCGAGCGCCAGCACGAAGGTGCCCAGCAGCATGCGCAGGTCCATGTGGATGAAGGCGGCGTAGTCGGTGGGCTGGCGGCGCACCAGCACCAGTCCCAGCGCGGCAAGCGCCAGCCCGAACACGCCGCCGCCCAGCCCCACCACGCCGGCCTCGACCAGGCACTGCAGGAAGATCGCGCGGCGGGACGCGCCCAGCGCGCGGCGCACGCCCAATTCACTGCTGCGGCGCAGGAACTTCGCCAGCAGCAGGCCCACGGTATTGAGCAGGCAGATGCCGAGGAAGCCCAGCGCCAGCCACGTCTGCAGCCGCACGTCGGAAGGCACCACACCCTTGGCATCCAGCCACTCCATCACGTCCTGCAGCGCGAGCTGGCCTGGATGGCGGAAGCGGCCGGCCTTCTGCTGCAAGGCGACGTAGTTCTGCAGGTATTGCCGATACGCCGCGAGCCTGGCTGGCGTATCCAGTTGCGCCCAGTACTGCAGCCAGATGCAGGGGGCGTTGGCACCATGTGCGTCCTTGCTGTTGCCCCAGCACCAGGTCTGCCCGCTGGTGGGCAGTTTCATGTCCAGTGCGGTGGACAGTGGCAGGAACACGTCCTCGCTGTCGCCGAACTGGCCGTCGCTGAGGTCGTAGAAGCGCGGGTTCATGTCCCAGTCGCCCAGCACGCCGACGATGCGCAGCCACTGGTCGCCGACCCGCAGCATCTTGCCGACGCTGTCCACACCGCCGAAGAGCTGCTCGTTGAGCGCGCCCGAGATCACCGCCACGTGCGCATGCCGCGTGTCATCGTCGCGACTCCACGCGTGGCCGTAGCGCAGCGGCGCATCGAACATGGGGAAGAAGTCCGCGCTGGTGTAGCGCGACTCCACGCTCAATGGATCGCCCCGGGGAGACACGATCACCATCGAACCCGCCGACATCGTCGCCTGACGATCGGCGCGCGCATCGTGCAGCAGCGCTTCGGCGTCGCGACGGGTCAGGTTGTCCGGCACCTTGTCCCCGGGCTTGAACGCGTCGTCGGGAAACACGTTCATGCGCACGCGGAACAGTTGCGCGCTCTTCTGCGGAATCGGATCACCCGACAGCACGTGCAGCACCGTCAGCGTGGTCATGCTGGTGCCGATACCCAGCCCGATCGCCAGCACCATCAGCGCGGTGAGCATCCTGTTCCGCCTGAGGCTGCGCAGTGCCAGATCGAGGTAATAGCCGAACATTCCCGGTCTCCCTTGGTTGCCCTCCCCCTGCCGGCAGGGAGGGATCGGGAGGAGGCGCCGCCTCCGCGGCGCCGCAAGCCCCCCACTCCGGCCCTCCCCTGCAGACAGGAAGGGTTTGAAACCTCACACGCTCCTGGTCGCCACCACCGGCGGCACCGCCGCCGCGCGCAGCGCGGGGCCGAGCACCGCGAGCTGGCCGAGCGCCCACAACGCCAGCGCACCGATCGGCAGGTAGTACAGCGGCAGGTGCGGCAGCTCGTAGAACTTCATCAGCACCGCGTTCAGCACGAACGCCAGCAGCATGCCCAGCGCGATGCCGAACGTGACGATCAGGAAGTTCTCGGTCTGGAAGTAGCGCAGGATGTCGCCGCGCGTGGCGCCGATCGCGCGGCGTATGCCGATCTGCTTGCGCCGCTGCGCCACCCAGAAGCTGGCCAGTCCCACGATGCCGAGGGCGGTAACCCCCAGCAGCGCGGCGATCACGCCGACGAGCATGCCGGCCATCGCGCGGTCGCTGCGGAAGTAGCGTCCGCGCAAGTCGGAGATGGTGCGGCTGGCGTCGTGATCGAGCACCACGTCGGGAGCGATCTTCGCCACCGCGGCCTTGGCGTCGCGCAGCACGCGCGGCAGGTCCTTCGGCTCTGCACGCAGCAGATAGGTGCCGGCCAGGTTGTGCCCCGGCAGCGTGGGCACGAACACCGACCACTCGATCGTGCCCGTGCCACCTTCGCCCGCGCCGGGCCGCGCCATGTGCGCCGCCACGCCCATCACGCGGAAATGGAGGCCGCCGCTCCAGAACTCCTTGCCCAGCGGGTTCTGCCCGGGCCACAGGTGGTCGGCCAGGGTGCGGCTCACCACCACCTGCGAGTCGTTCGGCGCGAACGTGGCCATCGGCTGGAAATCCGCGGCCTGCGGCGCGCGGCCCGCCACCAGCTTCAGGCCCAGCGCCTCGAAGCTGCCGGGACCGTCGGTGTACAGGCCGACCACGCCCCCGAATCGCTTGCCGGCGCTGTCCAGCATGACGCCGGTATTGCCCGTCGGCACCCCGAACGGCACCGTGTTGACCACGCTCACCGACTGCATGCCGGGAATCGCGCGCAGGCCGGCGACCATGCGCGCGTTGAGGTCGCCCGGCTGTGCCGGGTCGAAACCGCCCACCTGAAGTACCGCCAGCGCGGCCTCGTCCACGCCGCTGTCCACCTTGGTCAGCTGCACGCGATTGACGATCATGAAGCAGGCGTTGCACAGCACGGCGCAGGCCAGCGCGATCTCCATCGCGATCAGCAAGGTGGCGAGGCGGTGTTTGCGCAGCGCGGCGAGGATCAGTTTGGTTTGCATGAGACAGGCCCGGGATCCGTCACAAGGTCTTCAGCTGCAGCGCTGGCGCGATGCGGCTGGCCCGCAGCGCCGGCAAGGCGCCCGCGAGCAGGCTCACCGCCACGGCCAACACGAAGGTGGCGAGGAACATCGTGGCGTCCAGGTGCGCGAGGCTCGCGTATTCCACCGGTTGCCGGCGTATCAGCCACAGCCCCAGCAGCGAGAGCAGCCAGCCGCCGACACCGCCCAGCAGGCCGATCAGCCCTGCCTCCACCAGGCACTGCGCGAATACCGCGCGGCGCGTGGCGCCCAGCGCGCGGCGCACGCCGATCTCGCCGGCACGGCGCAGGAACTTCGCCAGCAGCAGCCCCACCGTGTTGAACAGGCAGATCGCGAGGAAGGCAAACGCCAGCCAGGTCTGCAGGCGTACGTCGCTGGGCACCACGTGGTTGAAATCCAGCCACTGCATCAGGCTCATCATGCGAGTGTTGTCGCTGTTGCCGATGCGCCCAAGCTGCTTCTGCTCGGCGGCGTAGCCGGCGAGGAAACCCCGGTAGTCGCGCAGCTTCGCCGCATCGTCCAGCTCCACCCACAACGTCACCCACAGGCAGGGCGAGTTCTGCAGGGGCTTGCTGCCGACATCCCATTCTGCCCAGCACGTGAATGGCTCGAGGTCGGTAGGCGCGATGTCCTCGCTGGTGCCGAACGGCAGGAACACGTCCTCCGGCCTGGCGTAGAAGCTCGCGGTATCGCCGTTCGCGAAGCGCCCACCGGCCACGTCGAAGAACGCCGGCGATGGCCGCCATGGCGCCAGCACGCCCACGATGCGCACATCGCTTCCCTTCAGCCTGAGCGTGCGCCCAACGCTGTCGGCGCCGCCGAACACCTTGCGATTGAGGTCGTCCGAGATCACCGCGATGCGGGCTTTCTTCGCATCGTCGTCAGCGCTCCAGCCCTGACCGTACTCGAACGGCGCGCCGAACATCGCGAAGAAGTCGCTGGTAGTGGCCAGCACCGACGCCATCAGCGGCGGCTGGTTGACCTCCGGCGCGCGCAGCTTCAGCGTGGCGCGTGCGATCAGCGCCTGGCGGTTGGCGCGATGCGCGCTCCACAGGTCCATCGCCGAGCGGTAGTCCATCATGTCCCAGGGCTGATGCTGCGGGTCCGGCTTGGGCGACGGGTCCACCTGCGGGTAGTAGATGTGCTGGCTGCGCCCCGGCAACGGGTCGCCCGACAGCAGATGCATCACCGTCAGCGTGGTCATCGACGCGCCGATGCCCACCGCGATCGCCAGCACCATCAGCGCGGTAAGCGTGCGGTTGCGCTTGAGGCTGCGCAGGGCAAGGTCGAGGTAGTAGCCGAACACTTCACATCTCCTCAGTTGCACTCCCCTCCCCGCATGGAGAGGGGGCGATCAAACCGCGCGCGTGGCTGTCACCGGCGGCACGTTGGAGGCGCGCCGCGCCGGCACGAACACCGCGCACTGGCCCAGCACCAGCACCGCCACCACGCCGATCAGCGCGTAGAACACCGGCAGGCGATCCATCTCGTAGTAGCGCATCAGCGCCAGGTTGAGGCCGATGGCCATGCCGATGCCGATCAGCGCGCCGCTGCCCGCGATCAGCAGGTTCTCCAGCTGGAAGTAGTGCAGGATGTCGACCTTGCGCGCGCCGAGCGCGCGGCGCACGCCGATCTGCCGGTGGCGTTGGCCCACCCAGAAGCTGGTGAGGCCCACGATGCCCGCCGCGGTGACGCTGAGCAGCACCAGGCAGATCACGCCCATCAGGATCGCCATGCCCACGTCGGCGCGGTAGGCCTCGGCGCGGATGTCGGCGAACGATTTCACGCTGTTGTCGTCGAGCACGCGCAGCGGATTCACCCGATACAGCGCCGGGGCCACCGCGCGCATCGCCGTCTCCAGCTGGCCCGGCTTGGTGCGCACCGCGTAGCGCGCGTAGTTCGCGTCGAGCCGGGTCGGCACCAGGGTGGCGTTCCAGGTGAAGCCGTTGACCCAGGTGCCGGTGGCAGGCACCTGCAGGCGCGCCACCACGCCGACGATGGTGCTGGGCGTGCTGCTGCCGTCGAGGTAGATCGCCTTGCCCACCGCGTTGCCCTGGGGGAACAACTTGTCCGCCAGCGCCTTGGTGACCATGACGATCGGCCGCGGAGGATTGTCGCGGAAGCCCTGGTGCTGCACGTCGCCGGCATTGAACGCGCGGCCGGCCGCCAGCTTCAGGCCCAGCGTGGCCATCGCCTGCTCGTCGGTGAAGTAGTACGTGGTGCGCACGTTGCTGCCCTTGTCGCTGAACTTCACGCCCGGTTTGGTCGAGGCCGCACCGTTCCAGGACGAGTTGAGCAGCGGCAGCGAGTTGATCGGCGCCACCGAGGCCACGCCGGGCAGGCTGCGCAGCGCGGCGAGGTCCTCCTTCTGCATGGCATCGAGCTTCGCCACGCCGTCGGCCGTGTCGGCGCTGGGCGCGCCCACCCACTGCTGGGTGACCAGGAACAGGTTGCTCTCGTCCAGCCCGGTGGGGCGGTTCACCCGGTCGATGCGCTGGCCGATGATGAAGATGGCGTTGCAGACGATCGCCAGCGTCAGCGCGATCTGCAGCGAGATCAGCACCACGCCTGCCTTGTGCTTGCGCAACGCCGCGATCATGGGATGCAGTTTCATGGCGGAATCCTCTCTGCACGTCATTCCAGCGAACGCCGGAATCCAGTGCCTTGCTGTAGTTGAAAGTCGCTGGACCCCGGCCTTCGCCGGGGTGACGACCGGCTAGTTGCTCTTCAGCTGCCACGCGGGCTGCACGCGCGAGGCTCGCCAGGTGGGGTACAGCCCGGCCAGCATCGTGGCGATCACCGCCACCAGCAGGGTGAGCACCAGCAGCGATACGTCCAGCCGCGCCAGCGCGGCGATGTCCTTCGGCATCACCCAACCCACGCTGGCCACGCCCGCACAGGTCAGCAGCAGGCCCAGCACGCCACCCGCCGCGCCGACCATGCCCGCCTCGGTGAGGAACTGCAGGTAGATCGCCTTGCGCGGCGCGCCCAGCGCGCGGCGCACGCCGATCTCGGCGCTGCGGCGCAGGAACTTCGCCAGCAGCAGGCCGATGGTGTTGACCAGGCACACCAGCAGCAGGCCAAGCGCCACCAGCAGCGAGACCTTGGTGTCGCTGGGCACCACGTGCTGGTTGTCCAGCCACGCCGGCAGATCACGCAGGCGGTTGTTCGGCGCCCAGCTGAAGCGGCCGGCCTGCTGCTGCTCGCGCGCGTAGCCCTGCAGGTAGTCGCGGTACCTCGTCACCGCCGCCGCATCGTCCAGCTCGACCATGTAGGCGATCCACACGCATTCGGAATGCTGCAGACCGGCGAAGCCGGGCTCCTTGGGTATCGCGTTGCAATTGGTGTTGCCGTCGTTCTGGATGTTGGCCTGGATGGCGGTCTGGAACGGCAGGAACACGTCGTCGTACTGGCTGTTGAAGCCGCCCGAGTTGACCACGTCGTAGAAGCGCGGCTGCGGGTTCCAGTCGTTCAGCACGCCCACCACGCGGTAGTCGCTGCGCTCGATGTTGACCGTCTTGCCCACGCTGTTGGCGCCGCCGAACAGTTTCTGGTTGAGCTTGCTGCTGATCACCACCACCTGGGCACGGTTGGCGTCGTCGCTGGCGCTCCATCCGCTGCCGTACAGGAACGGTACGTCCAGCATCGGGAAGAACTCGCCGTACACTGCATGGCCGCTGACGTTGATCGGATGCTTGGTGGCCTCGGCGGGCACGATCGAGGGTGAGATCTGGTACATCGCCGACTGCAGCCTGGCGCGGTGGTCGCGCATCAGTGCGGTAGCGTCGGTGTAGTCCATCGCGTTCGGTGGGTCGCCGTCCGGCTGGCGACCGTTCGGCCCCCAGTTGTCGACCTGCGGCACGAACAGCTGCGACGACTTCCACGGAATCGGGTCGCCCGACACGGCGCGGAACACCGACCACGAGGTCATCGACGCGGCCACGCCGAAGCCGATCGCCAGCACCATCAGCACGGTGAGGCCGGGGCTGCGTTTCAGGCTGCGCAGTGCCAGATCCAGGTAATAGGTGAACATTGCGTCTCTCCGGTGATTTGTCTCCTCCCCGTTTGCAGGGGGAGGTCGGGAGGGAGGCCTCGCAAGATCGAAAGCACCCCGCCCAGCCCTCCCCTGCGCGCAAGGGAGGGATCAAAAGCAACTCACACGCTGCGCGTCGCCTCCACCGGCGACACGCGCGATGCGCGCAGCGCCGGCGCCAGCACGGCGCCCTGTCCCAGCAGCAGCAGCACGACCACGCCGATGCCCACGTAGGCCATCGACATGCGACTCATCTCGAAGTGGGTGACCGTCCACAGGTTGAAGGCGATCGCCAGCACGGCGCCCAGCAGCACGCCCGCCGCGCTGATCAGGAAGTTCTCGGTGAGGAAATAGCCGAGAATGTCGCGCTGCCTGGCGCCCAGCGCGCGACGCACGCCGATCTGCTTGCGGCGCTGGCCCACCCAGAAGCTGGTGAGGCCCACGATGCCCGCCGCGGTGATCGCCAGCAGCACCACGCTGATGATGCCCATCAGGATCGCCATGCCGCGGTCGCTGTCGTAGGCGCGATGGCGGATCTCGGCGTAATCCTGGATGCCGTCTTTCGGATCGATGATGCGCATGCGGTTAAGCGCGAACAGCGCCTTGGGTGCCTCGCGCATCGCTGCGGCGAGCTGGCCCGGCTTGGCGCGCACGATGTAACTGATGCCGTACGGGTTGTCCAAACGCATTGGCCAGATCAACGACTGCCCGGCATAAGGCTTGTTCCACCGATCCGTGCCCTGCCGGTGCAGGTCGTCGACGATGCCAATGATCGTCGTCGGCACCGTGCTCATCGAATAGAACGACTTGCCCAGCGCAGAACCGTCGGGGAACAGCCGGTCGGCCAGCGCCTTGGTCACGATGACCACCGGCGGGACGTTGATCTCCTGGGGGCCCATGGCGCCGACTTCGTCCGGACGGAAGTTGCGCCCGGCGATCAGCCGTGTGCCCAGGGTATCGAGCAGGTGCTCGTCGCCCAGGTACACCGCCGAGTCGGTGGTCATCTTGACCTGATCCGGCGTCATCATGACGTAGTTGTCCCAGCCACTGCCCTGCAGCGGATAGCCATTGCTGGGGGAAGCGTCGCGCACGGCAGGCAGCTGTCGCAGCGCGACCATGTCGGCCTGTATCTGCGCGTCGATCTGCTGCGCGGACATGTTGCCGGCCCACTGGTTGTCGATCACGAACACGTTGTGCTCATCGACGCCGCTGGATTCGGACAGGCTGGCCAGGCGCTGATGGATGATGAAGAGTGCGTTGCACACGATGGCCAAGGTCAGCGCGATCTGCAACGCGATCAGCAAAGTGCCCGCCTTGTGTCGGCGCAGGGCGACGAGGATGGGCCTGATCTGGATATTCATGGCTGTCTCCTCAGCTCGACTTCAATTGCCAGGCCGGCTGCACGTGCGCCGCGCGCCATGCCGGATAGAACGCCGCGAGCACGGTGGCAATGATGGCCACGGCAAACGTGAGCGCCACCAGCGACAGATCGAGCCTGGCCAGCTTCGCGATCTCCGGCGGGAACAGCACCCCCACGCCCGACACTCCCACTGCGGTGAGCAGCAGTCCCAGCGCGCCGCCCGCCAAGCCCACCGTGCCCGCCTCGATCAGGTACTGCGCGTAGATCTCCTGCCGCGTCGCGCCAAGCGCTCGGCGCACGCCGATCTCGCCCGCACGGCGCAGGAACTTCGCCAGCAGCAGGCCGACCGTGTTGACCAGGCAGATCAGGAAGAAGCCCAGCGACACCATGAGCGAGATGCGGCTCTCCGGCGGCACCACTTGCTCGTGGTCGAGCCACTGCATCACGTCGCGCAGGCGCACATTGGGCGCCCAATTGAAGCGGCCAGCCCGTTGCTGGTCGGCCGCATAGTTCTCGAGGAAACGCCGGTAGTGCGCGGCATCGGCTGCACTGTCCAGTTCCACCCACGGCGTGACCCATACGCAGTTGCTCTGCAAGTAGTCCTGCCAGGTCTTGAAAGTGAGCTTGCCTCGGCAACTGTTCCGGCCGGCGGTGCGCATCCGCAGATCCAGCGCACGAGTGAACGGCATGTAGAAATCGGACTCGTCAGCGAAACCGCTGGTGGTGAACATGTCGAAGAAGCGCGGTTTCGGGTTCCAGTAGCGGGTTACGCCCACCACACGGTAATCGTGCCCACCAAGATTGATCGTGCGCCCCACGCTGTTGGCACCGCCGAACAGCTTCTGGTTGAGCCGATCGCTGATCACCACCTCGGTGCTACGCGTCTGGTCGTCCTGCGCGTTCCAGCCGCCGCCGTACCGGAACGGCACATCGAACATCGGGAAAAAATCGCTGTAGACGGCATAACCGCTCGCGGCAATGGGCATATCGCGTTCACCTTCCGGCATAACCGACACTTGCACCGGATACAGCAAGGTTTGGCGCTTCGCCTCGTGCGCGCGCATCAACGCCATCGCGTCGATGTAGCCCAGCGCTTCCGCCGGCTCGCCGCCCTTCAGGTTCTGCTGCGGGCCCCAGGCATCGATCTGCGGCGTGAACAGCTGCGCCGACTTGTCCGGAATCGGATTGCCCGACACCGCGCGGAACACGGAATACGTGATCATCGATGCGGCCACGCCGAAACCGATCGCCATCACCATCAGCAGGGTGAGGGCCGGGTTGCGGCGCAGGCTGCGCAGGCCGAGCTGGAAGTAGTAGGTGAACATCACGTTCCTCTGTCGGTTTTCCCCTCCCGGGCTTGCCGGGGGAGGAAGCGAAACTCATTGCAGCAAGCCGTTGACCGCTTCCAGGTCGCGCAGGTCGATCGTTCCGGCGGCCTGCTTGAGCAGCAGCTTGTTGAGCACGAACTGGTGGCGCACCACGGTGTATTCGCTCTGCATGCTGGCGAGGTACTGGATGGCGAACACCACGTTGGTCAGCGACTGCGTGCCGATGGTGTAGCCCGCTCGCATCGAGGCCACCGTCTTCTGCGCGGCCTCGACCGAATCGCGTGCGCTGTCTACCTGCTCGATGCCGTCCACCACCAGGTTGAAGTAGTTGGCGGCATCGCGCGCGGCCTGGCGGCGCTGGGTTTCCAGCACGCCCTGGTCCGCATCGCGCTGGTACAGCGCCTGCTTCACCCGCGCATGCGTGAGCCCGCCGCTGAACAGCGGGATGGTGAGCGTCAGGCCCACCGTGGTGGTGGCCGGCCCGTAGGCGCCCGTGCCCGGCATGGCGCTCGACCACTGGCCGAACTTGTTGTAGCCCACCCCCGCGGTGAGCGTAGGCAGGTGGCCGGCGCGCGCCGCCGTCACCTTGTGCTCGTCGCTGCTCACGGCGTAGCGCGCGGCGAGCACGGTGGGGTTGGTCTTCAGCGCCGCGTCCACCCAGGCCTGCTCGCTGTCCGGCTGCGGCGCCTGCATGGGCAGGTCGTCGCGCAGCTTCTTCAGCTCGCCCACCGGCTTGCCGGTGATCTGCTGCAGCGCCCGGCGCGCATCCTTGAGGCTGTCCTCCGCGCTGATGCGCTGCGCCTTGATGTACAGGTAGAGCGCCTTCGACTGGCTGACGTCCGCGGCCATCGACAAGCCGTTCTTGAAACGCGAGGAGGTCTGGTCGTACTCCTGCTTGTAGGCGTCCTCGTAGGCGCGGTCGATGTCCAGCAGGTCCTGCGACACCAGCACGTTGAAGTAGGCGTTGGCCACGCGCACGTACAGGTTCTGCAACGCGGCCTGGTAGGTCTGCTCCTGCGCGTCGCGGGCGGCGTGCGCCGCGCGCAGGTTGGCAATGGCGGACAGGTCGATGATCGGCTGGCTGAGGTTGCCGGTGAGGCTGCGGTCGCGCACGTGACCACCGCCGCCCGTCTGCACGATGTTGCCGTTGCCGGACGTGGTCTGGGTGCTGCCGCCGCTGTGGATCTGATCCATCTCCAGTCCCGCGGACAGCTGCGGCAGCAACGCGGCGCGCGCCGCCGGGACGCCCTCGGCCACCAGCAGGCGTTGTGCGTCGGCGGTGGCCAGCACCGGGTCGTTGGCGACGGCCTGGCGGTAGGCGTCCATCAGGTCCTCACCGTGCCCCGGGAACGGGGCGACGGCGAGCAGGAGCAGCACGGGCAGCAGCTTCACACGCATGGACTGGACTCGCAGTGGGCGGGCATGGGGACGACGGTTGCGGGAGGCATCAGGCCGGGCTGGCGTTGCCGCGCGCCGCGGCCACGCTGTTGTGGAAGCGCGGATCCTCGGCGAGGTCCACCACCTGGCCGTCGATGATGTGCACGTTGCGCTGCGCGCGCGCGGCCAGCTCGGGATCGTGGGTGACCATCACGATGGTGGCGCCTTCGCGGTGGATCTCCTCCAGCAGCTCCAGCACGCCGCGGGCCATCTGCGTGTCCAGATTGCCGGTGGGTTCGTCGGCGAGCAGCAGACGGGGGCTGCCGGCCAGCGCGCGGGCGATCGCCACGCGCTGCTGCTGGCCGCCGGAGAGCTCGGCGGGATAGTGCTTGTAGCGCGAGGCGAGGCCCACCCGCTCCAGTGCGTCCATGATGCGCTGCTTGCGCTCCGGCGCCTTCATGCCGCGGTAGCGCAGTGGCACTTCCACGTTGTCGAACACGTTGAGGTCCGGGATCAGGTTGAACGCCTGGAAGATGAAGCCGATCTTCTCGTTGCGGATCTTCGAGCGCGCATTGTCGTTGAGGTTGCTCACCTCGATGCCGTCGAGGTGGTACTCGCCGCCGGTGAACGTTTCCAGGAGACCGGCGATGGTGAGGAAGGTGGTCTTGCCCGAGCCGGAAGGCCCGGTGACGGCGACGAACTCGCCCTCCTTCACGTCGATGTTGAAATCGCGCAGCGCGTAGGTCTCCACCACTTCGGTGCGGTAGACCTTGGACAGGTGGGTCATCTTCAGCATGGTTCACGTTCCTCGGTGGTGGTGGATGGTGCTTTGAAGTCCCTCTCCTTTCGGGAGAGGGGCGGTGACCTCAGGCCGGGATCATCCCGGCTTGTCGCGGGGTGTCGGTGTGCATGGGGATCGCGCGGAGGAGAAGACCTCAGCGGGCAATCGCCACGCGCTGCGCGCCCTTGAAGCTGTCGGTACCGGAGATCACGATGCGGTCGCCTTCCTTCAGACCCTGCAGGATCTCCACCTTGTCGATGCTGGAGACACCCACGCGGATCGGCGTCTTGGTGGCGATGTCGTCCTTGACCACGTAGGCGTAGCTGCCGCCGGACTCGTCGACGAAGGAGCCGCGCTGCACGGTGAGCACGTTGTCGCGCTTGTCGAGCAGGATGCGCACGGACAGGCGCTGGTTCTGGCGCAGCTGCTTAGGCGTGGCGCCCTCGAAGCGCACGCGGGCGGCCACTTCGCCGTTCACCACTTCGGGCGAGATCGCGCTGACCAGGCCCTTCCAGGTATTGCCGTTGCCGCTGATCTCGCCGGTCATGCCGATCGCCAGGTCGCGGGCGAAGCTTTCCGGCACCTTCACCTCCACTTCCAGCGCGGTGAGGTCGATCACGCTGAGCAGCTGGGCGTCCTTGGCCACGGTGGCCACCGGCGCGATGAAGAGCTGGCCGACCTGGCCGTCCACCGGCGACTTCACGTTGAGGTCGTCCACCTGGCGCTGCAGGTCCTGCACCACCAGCATCTGGTTGTCGTGCGCCAGCTTCTTCGCCTGGATGTTGAAGTTCAGGCTGTCGTTGCTCATGCCGAGATCGTCCTTGGCGTGCGCCAGGGTGATCTTCGCCTTCTCCAGGTCGTCCTTGGCCTTGTCGACCGCCACCCCGGTAGAGGCACCGGCGGCGTAGGCCTTCTGCTCGCGGTCGAGGTTGTTGGCGGCGCTCTTGGCGTCGATCTGGGCGTCGTCGTAGGCCTTCTGCAGGGCGCCGCGCTTGGTGCGCGCATCCACCTGCGCCTGCAGGTAGTCCACCTTCATCGCGTCGGCCTTGGACTGCTCCTGGGCCAGCTTGTTGCGCAGCTCGGGGCTGTCGATCACCGCCAGCACCTGGCCCTTCTTCACCGCGTCGCCGGCGCGCACCTTCAGCACCGCCGCGCCACCGTAGGTGGCGTAGAGCGTGGGGCTGTTCGCCGCCACCACCTTGCCTTCGGCGGCGATGTCGCGCACGAACGGCCCGCGCTCGACGGTGGCGAAGGCCAGCCGCGACGCGCTCACCGAGGCGTCGGCCGAGAACAGGCGGAGGATGCCGGGCATGGCCAGTGCCAGCACCACCAGCAGGGCGACGCCGCCACCGATGAAGAGCAGGCGGCGCTTGCGGTTGGGCTTGGCTACGACCAGGCGGTCTTGTGCGGAAGTGTCGCGGATCATCGAGCGTTCCCCGGCCGCGGACAGTGCGGCCACGTGACCAGTTGAGCAAGCTGCGTGCCAGCCGAATGGAACAAAAAAACTCCATTGTTTTCAGCTGCCTGGAACGGAATCTCCGGGCGAAGCAGTGTCCGCGGACACTCCTCGGACAATCGGACGAACACGGCGCCGGCCGGCGCTGCGGACGCGGAAACGCGAAGGGCCCCGGCGCGAGCCGGGGCCCTTCCTCGCTCCTTGCGAAGCGCGCTGCCGCCTAGAAGTCCTGCTTGAAGCGGATGCCGAACGTGCGCGGCTGGCTGACGCCGGTGTAGACCTGCCCGTTCGGATACTGCGGCACCACGCCGTGCGCACCGCAGATCGTCACCCCGCACTCGGTGAACTTGTACAGCACCGCCCGCTCGTCGAACGCGTTGTCGACATAGGCATCCAGCGACCAGCTGCCCTTCTGGAAGCCGGCGGACAGGTCGACCGAGTTGTACGCGGGCAGGTCGCCGAGCAGGCTGCGCTCCTCGAGCCGCAGATCGCTCGTGCGCCTGCCCACGTGCACCAGTGCCGCCTGTACGTAGCCTTCGTTCTCGCCCATGTCGAAGCTGTAGCGCGCCACCAAGTTGCCCTTGAAGCGCGGCGTGATTGGCAGCTGGGTACCCTTCGGCGCCTGCGGCCCAGTCACCACCGAGCCGTTGGACGGATTGATCGAACCGGCGGGGCAGTAGGTGACAGGGTTGCCGTCGGCGCCCGTGAATCCGCAGTAGTTGGCGGTCAGCTTGGCGTCGTAGAACGCGACGCCCGCGCTGAGGTTGAGATTGTAGGTAGCCTGCCAGACCAGCTGCGACTCCAGCCCGTCGATGCGCGCCGAATTGGCGTTCTTGATGATGGTGAGGCCGTTGGGACCGAGGATGTTGAACTGGAAGTCGTTCCACTTCTCGCGGAACACCGCGCCATTGAACGACAGCCGATTGCCGAACCACGAGGTCTTCCAGCCCAGCTCGAGGTTGGTCAGGTAGTCCGCCTGGTAGGGCGGCAGCGCGCCGGCACGGTTGACGCCACCCGGGCGGTAACCCTCGGAGCGGGTGGCGTAGACCATCGCGGTGGGCGAGATGTTCCAGGTGAGGTTGAACTTGCCCAGCGAGCCGCTCTGCTTCACCTGCTTGTTGAAATCGAGGCACGGGGCGCCGAGGAACGGCTGGTTCGAGATGCAGCCCGCCTCGCCGTAGCTCGAGTTCGGCGAGAAGCCCTTGCTGAAACCGTAGAAGCCGTACAGCCGGTTCTCGCTGCGGAAGTAGCGCCCGCCGACCGTGGCGGTGAGCGTGTCGGGAATGATGTCGTAGGACAGTTCGCCGAACACCGCCTTGTCGTAGTCGTAGCGCATCTGCCGGGTCAGCCACAGCGTGTTGGGCCAGCCGCTCACCGACAGCGAGGTGGCCAGGTTGGCGATCTGGTAGTCCTGCATGATGTCGTGCTTCTGTTTCTGCCAGAACACGCCGGCGACCAGCCGCAGACGGTCGTCGGCGGGCGAAACGATGCGCAGCTCGTGGCTGTCGTTCCGGTAATGGTCGCGGTCGTTGATGAATTCGGAGGGATTGATCAGCGCGCCGGCGTTGTCGGTGATGTATGCACCGTAGGACAGCAGGGTGTCGTACCAGAACGAATAGTCGTTGTAGTCGGTCGCTTCCTCCTGGTCGCGCTTGAGGTGCGCATAGGCGTACGTAAGGTCGAAGTTGCCGATCTTGCCCTGCACGGTCAGCGCGCCCTGCCACCAGCGGTCGTCGACACGCTCCGGGTAGAAGTGGGTGACCGCGAGGTCGCCGACCGCAGGATCGCTGGCGAAGGTGCCGTGCGAGATCGTCTGCTGCCCCATGATGGTCGGGCTGATCGACCAGTTGTCGTCGAGGTCGACCTTCAGCGCGGCGCGGGCGCCCTGGGTGTTGGCGTCGTTGTAGTGGTTGCGGGCGTGCCCGTGGCATTCCAGCATCGGCCCCGGCGTGCAGTCGTCGGCGTTGCTGATGGTGATGCCGGAGACCGGGAACGTGCGCGTGCCGGCCTTGTTGTCGATGTAGCCGGCGTCATGCTCGCGCCAGCCCACGATGCGCACCGCCGCGCTGTTGCTGAGCGGGATGTTGAGCATGCCGTCGCCGGTGTAGCCCACGCCGCCGTGCGCCACCTTGTCGACACCCAGCTGGTAGCTCGCCGCGAAGCGGCCGGGGTCCGGCTTGTTGGTGATGATGCGCAGCGCGCCCGCCTCGGCGCTGGCGCCGTACAGCGACCCCTGCGGCCCGGCCAGCACCTCGATGCGGGCGATGTCGTACATGTGGATGTCGAGCGGCCCCTGGATCGTGGTGACTGGCTGGTCGTCGAGATACACGCCCACGCTCGGCTGCGAACCGGAGTGGTTGGTGTTGCCGCCGCTGGCCACGCCGCGCATGTAGATGGTGGCGAAGCCCGGGCCGGTGGCGATGCCGCCGCCGCCCTGCTGGAACGTGACGCTGGGCAGGTATTTCACGTAGTCGTTGAAGTTCTGCACGTGCAGCGCGTCGAGCTGGTCGTTCTCCAGCACGTTGATGCTGATCGGCACCTTCTGCAGGTTCTCGGTGCGCTTCTGCGCGGTCACCGTCACTGCGCTCAGCGTCGTGGTTTTCGGCTTCGTCTTCGCCGCCGGCGCCGTGGTGGACGTCGCGGCCTGCCCCGCATCCTGCGCCAGCGCCGGCGCGGCGATGGCCAGGCAGATCGCCGCCGCCAGCGGCAGCCTGGCCAATCCGGCCCGCGGCATTCCCGTGATCCGCTTCAACCCATTCGTGTGCATAAACCCTCCCCAGGCTAGTCCACGACCATCGATCGGTATCGAACCCCCTACATCCCCTCCGGCGCCTCCGGATAGCTCTCCAGCACCGGCCCCAATGCCGACACCAGCGGCTCCAGCCACGCTGCGTAATGCCGCCAGTGATCCACCCCTTCGCGATAGATCGGCTGGCGCACCTGCTCCGAACTGGCCGTGCGCACCGGCCGCGTGTTCTCGAAGAAGCGCAGGCAGGCCGCCTCGAACGGCAGGCCGCAGTAGTCGAGCAGCCGGCGCACCTCGCCCTCGGTGTCCTCGACCATGCGCTCGTACACCACGCGATGCACCCGCCCGGGCAGCACGGCGTCGAAATGCGCCATCAGCGCCACGTAGTCGCGGTAGTAGCGGCCGATGTCCGCGAGGTCGTAGCTGAAACCCTGGCCGCGCGCGAAGTGCTGCTTGAAGGCCGAGAAACCGCACGCCATGGGGTGCCGGCGCGCGTCGATGATCTTCGCGTTCGGCAGCATCAGCTGGATCAGGCCGACGTGCATGAAGTTGTTCGGCATCTTGTCGATGAACAGCGGCGCCGCGGTCTTGCGCTGGATGCGGGTGTGCGCGAGATAGCGCTCGCCGAGCGCGCGCAGCGCAGCGGCGTCCAGCGCCGCCAGCGCCGCGTGGTAGGGCATGACTTCGTCGGCGTCGCCCTGCTGGCGCAGCAGGCGCGTGATCGAGGTGACCTCGGGCAGCTCCATCGTGCCTTCGACCTGGCTGTGGCTGGACAGGATCTGCTCGACCAGGGTGGAGCCGGCGCGCGGCAGGCCCACCACGAAGATCGGGTCGGGTGCCGGGCAGCCGCTGCCGGCACGCGCGACGAAGAATTCGCGCGTGTAGCGCCCGCGGATGTAGCGCACCCGCGCACTGGTGTCGTCGGCGCTGTAGTCGAGCTGCGTGCGGCGGATCGCGTTGCCCTGCGCGTAATGGCGGAACGACGGCCCGTACTCGCCGGCATCCTCCAGCGCCTTGCCCACGGCGAACTCCAGGTGCAGGCGGTCGTCCCCGGCCAGGTCCGCACGTGCCAGCTGCGCACGCATCGCGGCCAGTTCGTCGGCACCGAAGCGGAAGGTCTTGAGGTTGGCCAGGCTCCACCAGACTTCGCCGAACGACGGTTCGAGTTCCAGGCTGCGCCGGTAGGCGGCGATGGCGCGCTCGAGGTGGCCGGCGGTCTTCAGCGCATGGCCGTAACTCACCCACAGCTTCGGGGTGTCCGGGTAGCTCTCCAGCAACTCGGCGTAGATGCGGATGGCCGGTTCGTAGTCGCCGACCCGGCACAGCACCACCGCCTTCAGGTTGCGGCAGCCGACGTCGGCGGGATCGGCGGCCAGCAGGCGCTCGATCTCGGCCAGCGCCTGCTCCGGCCGGTTGCTGCGATGCAGGACCAGCGCGTAGTTGCGGCGCGCCTCGCGGAAGCCCGGGGCCAGCTCCAGGCAGCGTTCGAGCAGGTTGAGCGCGTCCTCGTTGCGGCCCAGCCGGGCGGCGACCTCGGCGAACATGCGGATCGCCGCCACGTCGGTGGGCGCCCGCTTCAGCTGCGCGCGCAGCAGCGCTTCGGCCTCCGGAATGCGGTTCTCGACCAGGGCCACGGCGGCGTCCAGCAATTGCGGGTCGCGGGTGGAATGACGCACGTGGCTGGCGTAGGCCGCATCGGCGGCCTCCTGTTCACCGGCCGCCATCAGGCAGTCGCCGAGCGCGCGCCAGGCCTGCGGCAGCCCGGGCTGCAGCGCCACCGCCCGGCGCAACGCGGCGATGGCCTCCTGCCCGCGACCGCCACGCGCGAGGGCCAGCCCCAGGTCGAGGTGGATCGCCGCCCATTCGGGCCGGGCCTGCGCCAGCGGCACCAGGATGGCCAGCGCACCGGAGAGGTCGCCCAGCAGCAAACGCGCCGCCGCCAGCAGTTGCAGCGCGGGCGCATGGCCGGGGGCGACCTGCAGGATCTCGCCGAGCTGTTCGGCCGCCAGCGTCGGGTCGCGTTCCAGCAATCGCGCGGCGTGGGCCAGCGCCTGCTCCAGCGTGCCGGTGGCGGCGGCCTCCGTCACGTGCCGGCTCGCCGCGGCGATGCGGGCAGCCCGCGCGGGTCGCATCCCGGGTGGCGTGGCGGGAACACGGCGCGTGGCATGGGCGACGGCAGCTCCTCGGAGGTTCACGGCAATCTAGCACCCAGATCCGACAGGCAGGTAGTGGCGGTGTTCGGGCCGGCGCGACGGTGGCCACGCGCACCGCAATCAACCACGCATTGCCCGCGACGCGCGGAGCTGCGGATGCGCCCGAGCGGGAATTGCGGCGACGCGGGGGCGGGATAGCCCGCGCCGGCATCCGCAGCCTGCGCCGCAACGGTGATGCCGGGGTGCCGGGCCTGCTCGCGCACGCGGCCTCCGCCGGCCGACGCTACGCCCGCGAACTGGAGGAACCGGCCACCGACGGTGTCGCGTTCAAGCGGCATTTCCACGGCGCCGGCGCCGACGCCCCGCGAGACCGGCGCTGGTCCCTACCCCGCATGCGCGCGCACGATGCGCCCGGCCAGTTGCCGGCCCAGCGGCGACAATCGGGTGACCGCTTCGCCGCGCAAAAGGTCGAACCCGGCCAGCCGCTGCCGATGGAAGCGCAAGGGGTACGCGGTCAGCGCGCGCAGGTGCGGCGGCGGCAGGGCTGGCACCGGTGCGCCGCGGTCCAGCAGGCGGTCCCAGCCCAGGTAGTCGGTGTCCGGCAACAGGTGCAGGCGCAGGCAGGGGAGACCCTCGCCGTCGAGGCCGTCGATCCACTCCCGCGGTCCGTCCGGCGCGATCTCGCTGACCGCCAGCAGCCATTGCACGCGCAGCAGCGGCGCCAGCGCGGGCGTCGCCACCAGCACCCCGCACGGCCGCCGCGGCAGGTCCGGAGCGCACGCAACCAGCGGCATGTACAGCACACTGCCAAGTGTCGGCAGCGAGGCGGCCAGGGCAGCCGGCGTGATGCGCAGGCGGCATCGGCAGGCATCTTCGCAACCGGCTCGCGGAAAACATTGCAGCAGCTGTCGCCACCACGGACTCGACATCGCCTGCCTCCGGCATCGCGCACGAGGGCCGACCGGCCCGACCAGGGCACGCGGCCTGTCGCCCGCGCACCGGAACACCCGCCGTTGCGGCTACTTGGTGAGAATCAGCTTGTCGTTGCGGGTGAGCCGCAGGTGGTACTCGCTGCCCTGATGCTGGATCACCAGCTCGCGCCCGCCGTCCAGCAGCGACTGGCTGCTGACGCGGCGCACGGCAGGCGCCGCGTCAGCAGAGCGGGGCTGCAGCGAAAGACGTGGCAGCGGACGGACAAGCCGCGCAGCAGCAGGGAGACTCAAGGTGGTGGCGATCGACATGGGCGACTCCGCATGGATTACAGTCTGAGTTAATGATAATGATTCTCATTAGACTGTCAATCGCCGCGACGGAAGCCGCTTGTCGCAGGCTCACCCCACCGCCTGCAGCACGCGCTGGCGCATCGCCTTGTCCAGCTTCGGCAGCACCTCCAGCGCGCCGAGATTGTGTTCCAGTTGTTCCAGCCGGCTGGCGCCCAGCATCACCGTGGACACGTTCGGATTGACCAGGCACCAGGCGATGGCCAGTTGCGCCGTGCTGCAGCCCAGCTCGTCGGCCAGCGGCCGCAGCCGGCGCGCCTTCGCCACGCGCTCGCCCCGCTCGCCCAGCACCCTGTCATGCAGCCAGGCGTAGTCGGGGTGCGCCAGCCGCGAGTCGGCCGGCACGCCGTGGTCGTACTTGCCGCTGAGCAGGCCCGAGGCCAGCGGCGACCAGGTCGTGGTGCCCAACCCGAAGTCCTCGTACAGCGGCGCGTATTCCACTTCGACCCGTTCCCGGTGCAGCAGGTTGTATTCCGGCTGCTCCATCGACGGCGCCGCGAGATGGTTCGCGTGCGCCACGCGATGCGCCTCGCGGATCGCCTCGGCGGGCCACTCGCTGGTGCCCCAGTACAGCACCTTGCCCTGGCGCACCAGCAGGTCCATCGCCGCCACGGTTTCCTCGATCGGGGTGTCCGGATCGGGGCGATGGCAGAAGTAGAGATCCAGGTAGTCCACGCGCAGGCGCTGCAGGGCCTGGTGGCAAGCCTCGATCACGTGCTTGCGCGACAGCCCGCGCTGGGTGGGTTTCGGATGGTCGTAAGGGCCGAAGTACACCTTGCTCGACACGCACCAGCTGTCGCGCGGGAAACGCAGGTCGGCCAGCACGTCGCCCATCAGCGACTCGGCCGCGCCGTTGCCGTAGGTCTCGGCGTTGTCGAAGAAGTTCACCCCGCGGTCCCAGGCCAGCGCCAGCATGTCGCGCGCCAGCGAGCGCCCCACGCTCTTGCCGAAAGTCGCCCAGGCGCCGAAGGAGAGGACGGAAAGCGGCAGGCCGGAACGGCCGAGGCGGCGGTATTGCATGGGAGGCTCCATCAGCGTGCGAGGGACGATCGGCGTGGGTCGATCCCTGTGCATGCTGCGTCGGCGCCTCGGGCCGATGCAAGTCTCGCGACTTCCCGTCGGATCATATTTGAACATATACATCATATTTGAATATAGTGACCCGGCCTGACGTCACGACATCCCCCACTGCAGAGGCAAGCTCCATGGATCGTCGCCGTTTCCTGCTCGCCGGCTCGGCTGCCGCATCACTGGGCGCCCTCGGCCTCGCCCGCCCCGGCCATGCCGACGCCGCGCCCGCGCCGTCCACCGCCGGGCCACGCCCCCGCCCCACGCCGCAGCAACTGCGCTGGCAACGCGACGAGCTGGCGATGTTCGTGCATCTCACGGTGAACACCTTCACCGGCAAGGAGTGGGGCGACGGCACCGAATCGCCCAGCATCTTCAACCCGCGCAGGCTGGACGCGCGGCAATGGGCGCGCACGGCGAAGCAGGCCGGCTTCCGCGGCATGATCCTCACCGCCAAGCACCACGACGGCTTCTGCCTGTGGCCCACCGCCACCACCGAACACTCAGTGAAAAACAGCCCGTGGAAGAACGGCCATGGCGACGTGGTGCGCGAGTTCACCGACGCCTGCCGTGCCGAAGGCCTGGGCGCCGGCATCTACCTCTCGCCATGGGACCGCAACGCCAGAAGCTACGGCAGCGGCCAGGCCTACAACGACTACTACATCGCCCAGCTCACCGAGCTGCTCACGCGCTACGGCAGGATCGTGGAGGTGTGGTTCGACGGCGCCAACGGCGAAGGCCCGAACGGCCGCAGGCAGGCCTACGACTGGCCGCGCATCCACGCCACCGTGCGCCGCCTGCAGCCCGACGCGGTGATGTTCTCCGACGCCGGCCCCGACGTGCGCTGGATCGGCGACGAGAAAGGCGTGGCCGGCGGAACCTGCTGGTCCAGCATCGACCCGGCCAGCGTGCCCTACCCCGGCTACGACCGCCCGTGGGTGGGCGACCTGCTGGGCCACGGCGACCCGCACGGCAGCGCGTGGCGCCCCGGCGAATCCGACGTGTCGATCCGCCCCGGCTGGTTCTGGCATCCCGAGGAAAACGACAAGGTGCGCTCGCCCGACGGTCTGATGGAGCTGTACTTCAGCACCGTGGGACGCAACAGCAAGCTGCTGCTCAACGTGCCGCCGAACCGCGACGGCCTGTTCGATCCGGAAGACGTCGCCTCGCTGCAGGGCTTCGCCGCCCGGCGCAGCGCTCTGTTCGCCGGCAACCTGCTGCAAGGCGGCAGCGTGCACGCCAGCAGCAGCGACCTCGCACACCCGGCCTCCAGCGTGCTCGACACCAATCCGGACACGTACTGGAGCGCCGCGCACAGCGTGCGCGACGCGTGGCTGGAAATCGAGCTGCCGCGCGACGTCGAATTCGACACGCTGGAACTCGGCGAGGCGATCGCCTTCGGCCAGAACATCGCCAACTACCGTGTCGAGACCTGGAACAACGGCGCATGGCAGCCGCTTGCCTGGGGCACCACCATCGGCCACAAGAAGCTCACGCGCTTCGACCCGGTGCGCACGACCAGGCTGCGCGTGTTGCTGGAATTCGCCTACGGCACGCCGCGGCTGTCGCGCGTGGCGGCGTATCGCCGCCCGGACGGGCGCTACGGGCCGGGGCACAACGAAAAGTGATGTCCTCTCAGGCGCCCTCGGCCACGTAGGCCGTCAGCGCCTCGAACAGATGGTCGTAGACCAGCCGCACGCGGCGGTTCGTGCGCAGGTCCTCGTGCATCACCAGCCAGGTGTCCAGATCCAGCGCGAAGGCAGGCACTACGCGCAGCAGCGAACGCTCGCGCCGGGCCAGTGCATGCTGGCATGCACCGACGCCGTAGCCGGCACGGAGCGCGGCCAGTTGCGCCAGTGTGCTGTCGGTGCGCAACGCGAAGTGGCTGCGCGTGAACACCTCCGCGCCCGGCAGGCGGGCGCGCATCGCGCGCAAGGCCGGCGTCTCGCGATCGAAACCGATCAGAGCATGGCCATGCAGGTCCGCCATCTCGCGCGGCGTGCCATGCGCCTTCAGGTAGCGCCGGTGCGCATACAGCCCGATCCCGATGGCGCCCACGCGCCGCGCCACCAGCGCGGCCTGGCTCGGTCGCAGCATGCGCACGGCGATGTCGGCGTCCTTGCGCAGCAAGTCCTCGGCGACGTCGGACAAGGAAAGCTCGACCACGATGCCCGGTTGCTGCCGGCGCAAGTCGGCCAGGATCGCGGGCAGCACCTCGCCGCCGATCACCTCGCTGCAGGTGATGCGCACGACGCCGCGCACCTCCTGCCGGCTGCCTGACGCCGCGCGCCGCAGCGCGGCGGATGCGGCGGCCATGCCACGCGCATGCTCGGCCAGTTCGGCGCCCACGTCGGTCAGCACCAGCCCTTGCGGGGAACGCGTGAACAAGGCCACGCCCAGCATCGTCTCCAGTTGCCGCACGTGCCGCCCCAGGCTGGGCTGGGTCATGCCCAGCGTGCGCGCCGCCGCGGACAGGCTGCCCTCGCCCGCCACCGCAAGGAAGGATCGATAGAGGTCCCACGCCGGCTCGTCGTTGCCCATACATTTATTTATAGCAAATGTTTACCGCTAGGCAATTTCCAAACACCTCGTCCAACGCCAAGCTGGCCGCACCCAACCCGGAGTACGGCCATGAACACAGCAAAGACAGCCCTGATCCTCGGCGCCACCGGCGGCGCGGGTGGCGAGATCGCCGCGGCCCTGCTGCGCCGCGGCTGGACGGTGCGCGCGCTGGTGCGCGACGCCACCCGCCCCGGCCTGGACCCGCGCGTCGACTGGCGCGAAGGCGACGCGATGCACGCCGACGACGTGATGCAGGCCGCCGCCGGCGTCGACGTGCTCGTGCACGCGGTGAACCCGCCGGGCTACCGCGACTGGCACAAGCTGGTGCTGCCGATGCTGGACCACAGCCTCGCCGCAGCCCGTGCCAACGCGGCGCGCCTGGTGTTGCCGGGCACGGTCTACAACTACGGTCCCGATGCCTTTCCCCTGCTGGCCGAGGACGATCCGCAGCAACCACTGACCCGCAAGGGCGCGATCCGCGTGGCGATGGAGCGGCGGCTGGCCGACGCCACCGACGTGCGCAGCCTGGTCCTGCGCTGCGGCGACTTCTTCGGGCCGCGCGCCGGCAACAACTGGTTCGCGGCGATGGCGAAGCCAGGCCGCCGCTTGCGCGCCCTGTTGTACCCGGGCCGCCACGACCTGCCGCACGCCTGGGCCTATCTTCCCGACGTGGGCGAGGCGGTCGCGCGGCTGCTGGAGCGCGAGGGCGAACTCGAACGTTTCGCCCGCTTCCACTTCGCCGGCCACTTCATCGATGGCGATGCCCTGCTCGCCGCCGTGCGCCACGCCACCGGCAATGCCACGTTGCCGCTGCGCGCCTTCCCGTGGTGGCTGACGCGGCTGGCGGCGCCGTTCGTGGTGCTGCTGCGCGAACTGCGCGAGATGCGCTACCTGTGGCGCGAGCCGCTGCAACTGGACAACCGCCGGCTGCAGGCCTGGCTGGGCGAGGAGCCGCATACCCCGCTGGATCAGGCCGTCGAAACCACTCTGCGCGGCCTTGGCTGCGCGGCGTGAATTCAGCGCACGGAGCGCGGCGCGATCACCAGTACCGCCGCACGTCACGGCCGGGCCCATGGCAGCGTATCGCGGAACGAACCGCTGCCATGGCCGGGGACGGGACTCAGATCGCGCTGAAGTCCATGATCTTGAAGGTGATGTGTGCCGTGGCGTTCTCGCGGTCGAGCAGCATGGCGATGCCGTATTTGTCCAGGTAGGCGTAGTGCAGCCTGCTGGTCGTCACGCCATTCCTGTTGATGGACTCGCAGTCGAGGCCGCGCGCCGAACCGGCGATCTTCGGATTGAGGTTCGCCGCGCTGAAGGCCGCACCAAAAGCGCACTTGGTCTGGGTCTCGACCGACACGCGCGGCAATCCTTCGTAGATCTCGGTGAGCGCGTAGTCCAGCTGGCGGAGGCCGCTGGAGACGGCATCGAAATGGGAAATGGCGGTGGTCTGGATGATCCGGGGGGCGTAAGTCTGGTCCAGGCGCACAAGCTGCGAACGCAGACTGAGAATGTTCCGGTAGGTGAGGTTCAACGTCATGCTCACGGGTATGCCGTTGGCCGACATCGTTTCGACGCTGCGCATCATGCCGTTCCCCTGGTTTTCAACCACCCAGTGGCCGTCGAATTCGGCGATATCGGGGCCACCGACCTTCCTGCTGGTGGACCGCACATCCACCACCAGCCGGCCGAACCCGGCCGGAGTGGCATCCATGTTGACGATGGCGCTGCGCGCCTCGGCGGGCAACATGAACGGCGTGAACTGCCGGCTCGCGTAACCGTCGGTATCCTGCACGATCGACTTGACTGTCGTCTGTCCCTGCGTGATGGGCTGCCGCATCAGCGGCGGCGGCATGCAGCCGCCGAGCAAACCCGCCGTCATCGTCGCAAACAGGCCACACACGATCTTCCCAAGACGCATATCCGCTCCCCTGTGGACAGGATGCAAGAAGGCTGGCGTAGTCGATGGCTGCAACCATCCTGTGCCGCCGGTCCGCGGATGCTACCAACAAACGCCGGTCCCTCTGGCGATCACCGCCTGGATTGGCTCAAAGCACGCGCAGCGAGAGCCACAGTACGACTGCAGAGAAAGAACCCGCGGCCACGTCATCCACCATCACGCCCAGGCCGCCCTTGAGCCGGCGGTCGAACTCGCGGATCGGCCAGGGCTTCCACACGTCGAACAGGCGGAACAGCGCGAAGCCGGCGGCCACCGCCCACCACGGCGCGGCGAGCGCAGGCAGCAAAGCGATCCACAGGCCGACGAACTCGTCCCACACCAACGCGCGATGGTCGTCCACGCCCAGCGCGCGGCCGCCCATTTCGCAGGCCCACACGCCCAGCGCGAAACCCAGCACAATGGCCAGCAGATTGAGCGGCAGCGACAGCTCGCGCAGCAGCAGCCACGGCAGGATCGCGGCCAGCGAGCCGAAGCTGCCCTGCGCCACCGGTGCCAGGCCGGAGCCGAGGCCGCAGGCGATCCAGCCCGCCGGTGTGGCGAGCAGCGCGCGGCGTTGCGCGGGCGTCAGCGTCTTGCGTTCGATGGGGGCATTCATGCGGCGAAATGATCCCAGCCCGCATGTCCTGGCTCCAGCCAGCGACCGTCCGCACCGCGCACGCGCACGCCCTCGCCCGTCACGATGCGGCCGATGCGCGTGGCGCCGCAGCCCAGCCGTGCCAGGTCGGTCTGCACCTCCGCTACGCGCGCGGCGGGCACGCTGAAGCACAGTTCGTAATCGTCGCCGCCGGTCAGCGCGAAATCGCGCGCAACGGCTTCCTCGAACAGGCCGAGCAGCGCGGGCGAACGCGGCAGCAGGGCCGCGTCGACCTCCGCGCCCACGCCGCTGGCCGCGCAGATATGGCCGAGGTCCGCAAGCAGGCCGTCGGACACGTCGATGCAGGCGCTGGCGCGGTTGCGCAGCGCCAGCCCCGCCGCCAGCCGCGGCACCGGCCGGTTCAGGCGCTCGACCAGCGCATCGCGCATGGACGTCCGGACGTCCATCTGCATCGGCACCTGCAGGCAGCGCAGGCCCGCCGCCGCGTCGCCCAGCGTGCCGGTGACCAGCACCGAGTCGCCCGCACGGGCGCCGGCGCGCGTCAGCGCCTGCCCCGGCGGCACGAAGCCGTGCACGGCCACGCTGAGCGTAAGCGGGCCACGGGTGGTGTCGCCGCCCACCAGGGCCAGCCGGTGCTGGCGCGCCAGCTGCGCGAAGCCGTCGGCGAGGCCGTCGATGAAGTCGGCGTCCGGCCGCGGCAGGGTCAGCGCCAGCAGCGCCCAGGCCGGCACGGCACCCATCGCGGCAAGGTCGGACAGGTTCACCGCCAGCGCCTTCCAGCCAATGTCGGCCGGTGCGGTACCCGGCGGAAAGTGCACGCCCTCGACCAGGGTATCGATCGCCACCGCCAGCTCCTGCCCCGCGGGCACCGCCAGCAGCGCGGCGTCGTCGCCGATGCCCAGGCGCACGTCGTCGCGCGGTTGCGCGGTGCGTTCGCGAATGCGGTCGATCAGGCTGAATTCCATGGCGGTCCTGCCGGTGATGCGGCCCCAGAGCAGAGCATCCACACGCGCGCGACGCAAGCCCGTGACCTGCGGCGCATGCGCCGGCGCGGCGCCCGTGCAAGGCTGGCGCCACCTTGCCTGCCGGAGCCTGCCCGCCATGCGTTGCTTCCGCCTATGCCTTGCCGCACTCCCGCTTGCCGTTGTCGCCGCCCCGGCGCTGGCAGCCGCGCCACCGTCCGCCACCCGCCATACGGCCGTACTGGCGCCGGTGCGCGCGTTCTTCGCCGCCATGGCGCGCTACGACCAGGCTGGCATGCGCGCACAGGTGCTGCCCGCCGGCATGGCCACGCTGATGCGCGACGGCAAGCCGGTGCAGCTCGCGCTGGGCGATTTCGTGGACCACGTGAAGCCGAGCAAGTCGCGCATCGAGGAGCGCATCCGCGACCCGCAGGTGCGCGTCGACGACAACATCGCGGTGGTGTGGGCGCCCTACGTCTTCCTGCTCGACGGCAAGCCGCACCATTGCGGCACCGACGTGTTCAACCTGGTGCGGGTGGACGGCCGCTGGCTGATCGCCGGCATCGCCGACAACAGCCGCGACTGCCCGGCGAAGTAAGGGGCGCTCAGCGCGCGAACACCAGGGAAGGCCCGCCGTGGTAGGTGGTGCGCCGCCATTCGCGGAACCCGACCTTCGCGGCCACGCGGATGGAAGCGGCATTGCCTTCGTCGATAAGACACACGGCGCGCATGCCCGGCAGATGGGCGTCGGCCCAGGCGACGGCCGCAGCCACCGCCTCGGTCGCGTAGCCGCGGCCATGCACCTGCGGCGACAGCGCCCAGCCGCATTCCAGCATGCCCGCCAGCGGAGGCTCGATCTCGCGGCGGAAGTCGGCGAAGCCGACGTCGCCCACGTAGCGGCCGCCGGCCTTTTCCTCGACCGCCCAGTAACCGTAGCCGAGCATGCTCCACAGCCCGCGCGAGGCCAGCATGCGGCGCCAGGTTTCCTCGGCGCTGGACGGGCGGCCGCCGATGTAGCGCACCACGTCCGGATCGGCCCACATGGCGGTACAGGCGGCGTGGTCGTCGGGGCGGTGGGCACGCAGGCGCAGCCGCGCGGTGTCCAGCACCGGCACCTGTTCTTCCGCGCGGGCGCCGGCGTCCATCAGCCGCGCTTCTCGACCGCGCGCAGCTCGGCGGCCACCTTGTCCAGCACACCGTTGACGTAGCTGTGGCCGTGGTCGGCGCCGAAGCGCTTGGTGACCTCGATCGCCTCGTTGATCACCACGCGGTACGGCACGTCGGGGCGGTGCTTCAGCTCGTAGGCCGCCAGGCGCAGCGCGGCGCGCTCGATCGGGTCGACCTCGCCCACCTCGCGGTCGAGGTGCGGGCGCAGCACGGCATCCAGCGCATCGACGTTCTTCTCGACGCCATGCAGCAGGTCCTCGAAGTAGTCGAGGTCGGCCACTTCCATGTCCTGTTCGTGGCGGAACTGCTCGATCACCGCGTTCATGTGGCTGCCGGACAGCTGCCACGCGTACAGCGCCTGCAGCGCGCGGCGGCGGGCACGCGAGCGCGCGGCGAGGTCGATGCCCTCGGGACGCGCGTGCATCACAGCCGGCCGTACAGGTTGACCATCTCCAGCGCGGCGATGGCCGCGTCGGCGCCCTTGTTGCCGGCCTTGGTGCCGGAACGCTCGATGGCCTGCTCGATGCTGTCGGTGGTGAGCACGCCGAACGCCACCGGCACGCCGGAATCCAGCGCGGCCCTGGCCAGGCCCTTGGCGCACTCGCCGGCCACGAAGTCGAAGTGCGGCGTGGAACCGCGGATCACCGCGCCCAGCGCGATCACCGCGGCGTACTTGCCCGAGGTGGCCAGCTTGTGCGCGACCAGCGCGATCTCCCACGCGCCGGGCACGCGCACCAGCTCGATGTCGTCGTCCTTCACGCCGTGGCGCACCAGCGCATCGCGCGCCCCGGCCACCAGCGGCTCCACGACGAAGCCGTTGAAACGGCCCGCGACGATGGCAAAGCGGCCCTTGGGCGTGGCGAAATCGCCTTCGATGGTTTTCATGCGGGGAATGATCCTGAGCGGGCGGCAAGCCCATGCGAGGCGGCCATTTTACGGGTTTGGCGGCGGCGGTGCTCGAACCACCTCACCGGCATCGCCCCGTCTGCGGGAGGCGGGATCCTGCATCCGCGTTCGATAAGTTATCCATCGAAATCCATCAAGCTACTCGGGCATCACGCCGCCGTCCCACCCACCGTCATCGCATCGATCTTCAGCGTGGGCTGGCCCACGCCCACCGGCACGCTCTGGCCGTCCTTGCCGCAGACGCCCACGCCCTCGTCCAGCTTCATGTCGTTGCCGATCATGGAGACGCGGGTGAGCACGTCGGGGCCGCTGCCGATCAGGGTGGCGCCCTTCACCGGAGCGGTGATCTTGCCGTCCTCGATCAGGTAGGCCTCGCTGGCGGAGAACACGAACTTGCCGTTGGTGATGTCGACCTGGCCGCCGCCGAAGTTCGGCGCGTAGAGGCCCTTCTTCACCGAGCGGATGATTTCCTCCGGCTCGTGGCTGCCACTGCGCATGTAGGTGTTGGTCATGCGCGGCATCGGCAGCGCGGTGAAGGATTCGCGGCGGCCGTTGCCGGTGGGCGCCATGCCCATCAGGCGCGCGTTGAGCTTGTCCTGCATGTAGCCCTTCAGGATGCCGTCCTCGATCAGCACGGTGCAGTTCGTGGGCGTGCCTTCGTCGTCCACGCTGAGCGAACCGCGGCGGCCGGGCAGCGTGCCGTCGTCCACCACGGTGACGCCGGGCGCGGCCACGCGCTGGCCCAGCCGGCCGGCGAAGGCGGAGCTGCCCTTGCGGTTGAAGTCGCCTTCCAGGCCGTGGCCGATCGCCTCGTGCAGCAATACGCCGGGCCAGCCGGGGCCGAGCACCACGGTCATCTGGCCGGCCGGGGCGTCGACGGAATCCAGGTTCACCAGCGCCTGGCGCACCGCCTCGTCGGCGAAGGCCAGCGCGCGGCCGTTCTCGATCAGTTCGCGGTAGCCGTAGCGGCCGCCGCCGCCGGCGTAGCCCTGCTCGCGGCGGCCGTTGGCCTCGGCGATCACTTGCACGTTGAGGCGCACCAGCGGGCGCACGTCGGCGGCCAGCGTGCCGTCGGAGGCGGCGATCAGCACGGTGTCGATGGTGGCGGCCATGCTGACGATGACCTGGGTGATGCGCGGGTCGCGCGAGCGCGCGTAGGCGTCCACCTCGCGCAGCAGGGCGATCTTGTCGGGGTTGGGCAGGCTTTCCACCGGGTCGATCGCGGGATACAGCTGCCGCGCGTTGCCCAGCGCCAGCGGCTGACCGGCGCCGCGGCCGTCCTGCGCGATGGCGCGCGCGGCCCTGGAGGCTTCCAGCAGCTGCGGCAGCACGATCTCGTCGGAATAGGCGAAGCCGGTCTTCTCGCCGGAGATTGCGCGCACCCCCACGCCCTGCTCGATGGAGTGGCTGCCGTCTTTGACGATGCCCTCCTCCAGCGTCCAGGACTCGCTGCGCGAATGCTGGAAATACAGGTCGGCCGCGTCGATCGACGGCCCCATCAGCTGCGTGAACACGCGCTCGAGGTCGCCGGTGGCGAGTCCGCCGGGGGTCAGCAGCCGGTTCTGCGCCTGCGCGATCAGGGAGTTCATGGGTCTTCGGTCGATGCGGTGGGGATGGAAAGAATGGGGGCGTGGCGCGCGAAATCAAAGCCGCATCAGCGTCCCGACGACGATGCCGCGGCCGGCAGCGCCTGCAGGTCGTCGCGCAAGGGGATCGTGATGGCCGGGCTGGACGACGCCGGGGCAGGCAGCAGCGGCGGCCGGACGACGGCGGGGGCCGCGGGCACCTCGCGTTTCTCCACCAGGGTCATCACCGGTTTGTCCCAGCTGCCGGTGACGTGGTAGCGCGCGCTGGCGGTCCTGTTGAGCCCCCTGCCCAGCAGGCCCTGCACGGCCAGGCCCGCGGCGGCGCCCACCGGGCCGCCCACCACGGCGCCGATCACCGGCAGGCTGTTGCCGATGTGCGGGACCACCTGCACGTACTGGTCGTAGTCCTTGGCGCGCAGGCCGGTGCGGCCGCTGATGCTGATCTGCGCGGCTGGACCCTTGATGACGAGGTTGTCCGTGGTGGCGCTGCCGTCGGCGAGGCGGAAGTCGCCGCTGATCGAATCGAAACCGAGGCCCTTGCCGAACACGTCGCCGAAATCCAGCGTCAACCGGCGCGGCAGCTCGGCCAGAGAGACCAGGCCGAACAGCCGCCCCACGCCCGGACCCATCTCGGGAATGCGGCCGTCGCTGACGCGGATCGCCAGCGTGCCGGTGGAATTGGCGAGGCTGAACGCCGACGGCGCGCCGGGCCAAGTGGCGTCGAGCTGATCCTGGGTCTTGCCGCCGTTCACCAGGCCGGTGTAGCCGAACGCGGCAAGCATCCTGCCGAGATCGTCGGCGGCGAAGTTGATGCGCATGTGGGTGTGGCTGTCGGCGGGCGTGCCGTTCCAGTCGCCGCTGCCGGTGATCTGCACGCTGGGCGACAGCGCGCGCAGCTGGTCGATGTGCATGCCCTGCGCGGTGGGCCAGGTTTCCAGCCGCGCCTCGCCCAGCCGGGCGTCGCCGAAGCTCAGCTCGCCCACCCACAGGTGGAACGGCGGCAGCGCGGCCGGGTTGATGCCGGTGTTGGCGGGATTCTCCTCGGGCTCGCTGGCGGCCGCCGTGCCGGCGGGCGCGGGCGGATTGCCCGGCCAGTGCAGGCGCGTGAGGCGCGCGGTGATGCCGCGCTTGTCCAGCTCGCTGGCAGGCACGCTGAAGCGCCCGGCCATCGCCGGGCCATTCACGTCCACCTGCAGGTGGTCGGCCGCCGGGGTGGCCTGCAGGGTCATCGCACCCAGCGGGCGGCCGAACCACTCGGCGTGGTCGGTGCCCACGTCCACGCTCTCCAGCGAAGGTCCGCCGCCTGCGCTGCCGGCGGCACCGTTGCTGCCCGCGGTCAGCGCGATCGCCTGCTGCACCCAGCCGGTGACATCCAGCTTCGCCGCGTGGCCGCGGATGCGCAGCCCCTGCGTGGGCAGTTCCGTGGGCACCTGCGTGCCGAACGCCAGCGTGCCGGCCAGCGGCTTGCTGCCGTCGGCGAGGCGCAGGTGGCCGCGCGCCTCCTCGCCCAGCGCCACCTTGAGGTCGGCGCCCTGCAGCGGCAGGGTCAGCACCAGGTGCAGCGGCAGCCCGGTGGCGGCGGGCTTCTTCAGCGGCACCGGCACGTCCAGCGCCATGCCGGCCAGGGTGGAGTCCACGGTGAGCGTCTGCACCAGCGCGCTGCCGTCCGCCGGCCGGGTGAGGCTGAAGCCGATGTCGAAGGGACTGCGTCCGCTGCCCAGCGGCGCCAGCCAACCCAGCGCGGGGTAGCCCTGGGTGAGGTCGGCGAGGCTGTAGTTGCCGCTGAGCTTCGCCGCCAGCACGGTATCCGGGTCGCCGGTGGCGCCGGCGATCGCCAGATCGAGCGTGGCGGGCTGGCCGTGGGCGGCGCCGCTCAGCGGGCCGGCATGGAAGCCGTGGCCGTCGAACGTGGCCGGGCCGCTGAGCTGGTCCAGCTTGAGGTTCCAGTCCGGCTCGCTCGCGTCCACGTTCTTCAGCTGCGCAGAGCCGGCGAGGGTGAAGTTTTCCGGCGCGCCCAGCGGCAGCGAGAGGTGGAAACCGAAGCTGCCGCTGCCGCCCAGCTTCAGCCCGGACAGCTGGGTGGCCTGCCGGCTGGCGATCGGGCTCTTCAGCACGAAGCCGAGCAGGCTGGCGCCGCTGCCGCTGCCGTCGACGTTGAGGTCGAGCGTGCCGTCGGCGAATTCGGGGATCAGCGCCACCACCTTGTCGGCCTTCACGCCCAACGAGGATCCGCCGTCGGCCTGCACCAGCATGCCGCTGTTGATGAAGCTGGCGATGGCGTGGACGCCGGTGGCATCGGGCCAGTCCGGCGAATAGCGGAAGGTCAGGTTGCTGATCTCGGCGCGCGCCTCGAAGCGGCCCTCGTTGTGGTGGAACGGCCAGTCCTTGAGGTCGCCGCGCACCAATACTTCGCCGTGGTCGATGTCGCCGCTGACCAGCGCGCGGTCCAGCCAGGCCACGGTGGCCGGCGGCATCACGTCGACCGGCCAGAACAGCTTGGCGGCGGTGACCTCGCCGTGCGTCAGCCCGGCATACAGGTCGAGGAACGGCGGACCGCCGGCGTCGTGCAGGTCGATCTCGCCGCGCAGCCGGCCGCCGTAGCCCTGGCCGTCGAAATCCAGCGGATCCAGTCCCAGGTGCCAGTCGCCGTCCGCATGCCAGAACGCCAGCGTGCCGGCCAGCCTCGACATCACGAACGACTGGCGGAAGGTGTGCGGATCGCGCACCGTCGCGGCCTGCGCCGGCAATTCCAGCGACACCGCCTCGCCGTCGCCGCGCAGGGTGCCCTTGATGCCGTCCACGCCCGGCAGCGCGCCGACCGGATCGATGCCGAGGGCGCTGAAGTCGGCAGCCAGCCGTTCGATCCCGCCGGCCTGCGACCAGGCCAGCGCTACGCGGTCCAGCTTGCCGTGCGGACGCCCGGCGCCCAGCCATGCCGCCAGCGCGGGCGGCAGCTTCGGCGCGAGGCCCAGCCACGGCAGCAGCGGCGCCAGCTGCAGGTCGCGCGCCGCCGCCTGCACGGCAAGCTGCGGCGTACCGGGGTGGTGCAGCCACACCGCGAGCGCGCCCCGGTCGTCGCCGGCCCAGCGCAGCTCGTAGCCGTCGGCGCTGCGGCTGAGCTCGGCCTCGCCGCGCAGCGCGGGTATCTCGACCTGGCCGTTCGCGCCGCCGATGCGCAGGCCGTCGAGGTCGAGGCGGGTGAAGTTGCGCACCACCCTGCCCTGCTTCCAGTCCAGCCACGCGGCCACGTTGCCGCGGCCGCCCTGCACGGCGTAGCCGCCCAGGTCCACGCCGGCCAGCAGCGCCGCCAGGTCGAGCTTCTGCCCGGACAGCCACAGCCGCCCGCTGCTGCCGTCTTCGCGGAAGCGCCCCGCTCCGCGCAGTTCGCCCGGCGCGCCTTCGCGGCGCAGCAGCGCGCCCACGCGGATGTGGCTGCCCTGCCGGCTCAGCCGCAGCTGGTCGGCGATCAGGCTGTAATGCTTGCCGTTGGCCGCGTCGGTGATGTTCAGCCGCAGGTTGTCCAGCCACAGCGCCACCGAGAGCCGGCTGAAGCCGGGCTGCTGCTCGGAGCCGGCGCCGGTACCGAGGCCGTTGACGTGCCAGCGGCCCTCCGCGTCACGGCTGAGGTCCAGCTGCAGCCCGCGCGTGCGCAGGTTCAGCAGGTGCCGCGCGGGCAGCCAGCCGCCGAAGTCCAGCCGCAGCTCGGATTCGGGAATCTCGATCGGCGTGCCCTTGCCGCCCGGCGGCACGCCCACGGTGACGTCGCGCAGCACGAACAGCGGGCCGGAGCCGGTCCAGCGGCCTTCCAGCGATGCGAAGCGGACGGGGCGCTGCAGCTTCGCGGAGAGCTCGCGCGCCACCCACTCGGGGTGCCGCGCCAGCAGCGGCAGCAGCAGCTGCGCCAGCGCCATCAGCACCGCCAGCGCGATTACGCCGATGCCGCCGACCCAGCCCAGCGCGCGTGCACCGCGATGCAGGCGCCGCTGCCAGATAGCCTTCATCGGCGTGCGGCCGGAACGCCGGCCGATTTACAGCAAAACCACATCAAACTGTTCCTGCGAATAATGTTCCTCGGCCTGGAAGCGTATGCTCTTGGAGATGAACTCCTCCAGTTCGGCCACCGCGGCGGACTCCTCCTCCAGGATGCGGCCCACCACGGCGGGGCTGGCCATCACCAGCAGCTTCTCGGCGTTGAACTGGCGCACCGCGCGGGTGATCTCGCGGAAGATCTCGTAGGTCACCGTCTCGGCGGTCTTCAGCGTGCCGCGTCCGCCGCAGGCCGGGCACGGTTCGCACAGCTGGCGCTCCAGGCTCTCGGTGGTGCGCTTGCGGGTCATCTCGACCAGGCCCAGCGAGGACATCGGGTAGACCGTGGTCTTGGCGTGGTCGCGGGCCAGGCCCTTGGCCAGCATGCGGAGCACCTGGCGCTTGTGCTCCTCGTCGACCATGTCGATGAAGTCGATGATGATGATGCCGCCGAGGTTGCGCAGCCGGAGCTGCCGCGCCGCCGCCTGTGCCGCCTCCAGGTTGGTGCGGTAGACGGTCTCCTCCAGGTTGCGCGTGCCGAGGTAGGCGCCGGTGTTGACGTCGATCGTGGTCATCGCCTCGGTCTGGTCGACCACCAGGTAGCCGCCCGACTTCAGCGGCACCTCCTTCTTCAGCGCATGCTGGATCTCGTCCTCCACGCTGTACAGGTCAAAGATCGGCCGCTCGCCGTCGTAGTGCTCCACCCGGTCGTCCAGGTTGGGCATGAACTTGTGCACGAACTTCACCACCTTCTCGAAGGTTTCGCGCGAGTCCACGCGCACCTTCTCGATGTCCTCGGTGAGCATGTCGCGCAGGCTGCGCAGCGGTAGCGAGAGCTCCTCGTACACGCGCTCGCCCACGCGGGTCCGGGCGATGTTCTCCTGCACCACGCGCCACACCTTGCCGAGGTAGGTCACGTCGAAGGCCAGCGATTCGGCGCTCTGCCCCTCCGCGTTGGTGCGCACGATGTAGCCGAGCGGGTGTTCGCCGACCAGGCCGGCCATCACCTCGCGCAGGCGCGTGCGCTCGGCCTCGTCCTCGATGCGCGCGGAAATGCCCAGCGTGTGCGCATGCGGCAGCAGCACCAGGTAGCGCGAGGGAATCGACAGGTGCGCCGACAGTCGCGCGCCCTTGCTGCCGATCGGGTCCTTCACCACCTGCACCACGACCTCCTGGCCCTCGTGCACCAGCTCGCTGATCGGCGGCGTGTGGCCGTTGCCGTGGCCACCGGGCGGTTCGGCACCCTCGGCGGCGGGCGGGCGCACGATGTCCGAGGCGTGCAGGAAGGCCGCGCGGCCCAGCCCGATCTCCACGAACGCGGCCTGCATGCCCGGCATCACCCGCTGCACCCGGCCCTTGTAGATGTTGCCCACGTAGCCGCGCTTCGATGCGCGTTCGACATGCACTTCCTGCAACATGCCGTTCTCGACCACGCCTACCCGCGTCTCGCGCGGGGTCACGTTGATCAGGATCTCTTCGCTCACTGCACACTCCCCGGCCAGGCGGTCTTTATAGCGGTTGCCCGCGCCGACTGTCGATGCGCGGCGCACGGTGCGCGTACACGGGTGTTTTGCCGGGCCCGAACGGCGACAATGGAGCGCCCCGACCCGGCTTGGACAATGGATCCGGCATGAAATTGCTGCTGGTGGAAGATTCCGAACGCCTGCGCCATACCCTGCGCCACGGCCTGCAGGGCGCCGGCTTCACGGTCGACGCGGCCGGCGACGGCGTGGAGGCCTGCGGCTTCCTGTCCGGCTACGACTACGACCTGGTGGTGCTGGACCTGATGCTGCCGCGGCTGGACGGCATCGGCGTGCTGCGCAGCCTGCCCGAGGGCGGGCGCCGGCCCCGCGTACTGGTGCTGTCCGCCCGCGACCAGGTGGCCGACCGCATCGAAGCGCTGAACGCCGGCGCCGACGACTACCTGGTCAAGCCTTTCGCCTTCGACGAGCTGGTGGCCCGCCTGCACGCGCTGGCGCGCCGCCCGCAGCAGGCCCAGCCCACGGTGCTCAGCCATGGCCCGTTGTCCTGGGATCCGCGTTCGCACAGCGTGAGCGTGGACGGCCAGCCGCTGGCGCTGACCCCGCGCGAATTCGCCGTGCTGGGCCTGCTGCTGCGCCATCGCGGCCGCGCGTTCAGCCGCCAGGAAATCCTCGACCGCACCGCCGGCAGCGACAGCGAGGCCTCCGACCGCAGCGTCGAGGTGCTGGTGTTCGGCCTGCGGCGCAAGCTGGACGCCGCCGGCGTACCCGGCCTGATCGAGACGCGGCGCGGGGCGGGTTACCTGATCCCGTGAAGCCGACCTCGCTCTCGTCCCGCGTCACCGTGCTGCTGGCCATCGTCTGCCTGCTGGTGCTGGGCGGCGGCGCGAGGCTGATGGACTGGCGCATCGACCACGAACTGGCCGGCCGCTTCCGCCAGGACCTGCTGGGCCAGGCCCGCGCGCTGGGCAACATGGTCGCAATGGAACAGGAAGCGCCCGCCGGCCGCGTCGCCGCCGGCCTGCCGGGCGGCGATGGCGACAGCTGGTACGAGCTGCGCTGCGACGGCTCCGCGCCACAGCACAGCGATCCGCCGCCGCCCGCCCTGCCGGCGGGCTGGCCCCGCGACACGGGCCCGCAGCCGCGCTTCGCCCGCCTTGGCCGCGGCGAGCGCCACCTCGACTCGGTGCGCCTGAGCTTCATCCGCCCCGGCGGCGACGGCGACGCCCACACGGCGGCACCCGCCACCTGCCGGCTGCTGTTCGTGCAGGACCGCCACTCGCTCGACCAGCTGCTGCTGGCGATCGACTGGATCCTCACGCTGGGCCCGCTGCTCGCCGCCGCGATCGCGTTGATCGCGGTGCCGCTGGTGGTGCGGCGCGGCCTGCGCCCGATCGGCGCACTGGTGGAACGCATGCGCGGCATCGGCCCCAGCGCGCCCGGCCAGCGGCTCGCCGCGATCGGCCTGAAGGAACTCGACCCGCTGGTGGCGCGCTTCAACGACGTGCTCGGCCGCATGGACGAGGGTCTCGCACGCGAGCGCCAGTTCGCCAGCGGCCTGGCCCACGAGACGCGCACCCGGCTCGCCGAATTGCGTGCACTGGCCGAGGTGGAGGCGCGCTACCCCAGCGGTCGCAGCACGTCCGAACTGCTGGCCGAGATCGGCAGCATCGGCGCCGAGCTGGAAGCCACCGTTGCCGCCCTGCTCCTGCTCACCCGCCTGCAGTCCGGACTGGAACAACCGCAGTGGCAGACGCTGCCGCTCGCACCGTGGCTGGAACGCCAGCTGCAGCGCCAGCAGGCCACCGCCGCCGCGCGCGGCATCGCGCTGACAAGCGAAGGCACGCCGCCCGCCGCACTGCGTACCGATCCGGCACTGCTGGAAGTCATCGTGGGCAACCTGCTCGGCAACGCCTGCGCCTACGCGCCCGAGGGCGATACCGTGCAGCTGCGCGCCGACGCGCACGGCCTCGCCATCGACAACGCCGCACCCGGTCTCACCGAGGCCGACCTCGTCCGCTTCGGCCAGCGCTTCTGGCGCAAGCAGCCGCCACACGCCGGCCACGCCGGGCTGGGCCTGGCGCTCACTGCGGCCGCCGCGCAGGCACTGGGCCTGGCACTGGACTTCCGGCTCGATCCGCAGCAGCGTCTGCGTGCCACGCTGGACTGGCGATCGGCCATCATCCCGGAACCCGCATCATGAGCGACACTCCCACGCCCATCCTGCTCGCCTGGAGCGGCGGCAAGGACTGCCTGCTGGCGCTGCAGCGCCTGCGCGCCGACCCGCGCTGGCGAGTGGTGGGCCTGCTCACCACGATCAACCGCAACTACCAGCGCATCGCCATGCACGGCGTGCGGCAGGATGTGCTGCAGGCGCAGGTGGACGCGCTCGGCCTGCCGCTGGTCGAGGTGCCGCTGGACTGGCCCGGCAGCAACGAAGCCTACGAGGCCGCGCACGCGCAGGCGCTGGCCGAGGCGCGCAGGCGCTGGCCCGGCATCCGTCACTGTGCGTTCGGCGACCTGTTCCTCGAAGACGTGCGCGACTACCGCGTGCGCCAGCTCGGCCGCGACAACTGGCGCGCGGTGTTCCCGCTGTGGGGCGAGGATACCGCCGCGCTGTCGCGCCGTTTCGTGGCCGAGGGCCATCGCGCCGTGCTGTGCTGCGTGGACACGCAGCAGCTCGATGCCGCGTTCTGCGGCCGCGCCTACGACGCCAGCCTGCTCGACGCGCTGCCCGGGGGCGTCGATCCCTGCGGCGAGCGCGGCGAGTTCCACACGCTGAGCTGCGGCGGGCCGCTGTTCCGCCAGCCGCTCCGGCTCAGGCGCGGCGAATCCGTGCTGCGCGACGGCCGTTTCCAGTTCACCGATTTCCTGCTGGACGATGGCGCGCAAGGCTGAAGCATCCATCCTGCCCGACGTGCTGGCGCCCGGCCTCGCGCTGGTGTTCTGCGGCACCGCCGCCGGCAAGCGCTCCGCCGCCGAGCGCGCCTACTACGCGCATCCGGGCAACCTGTTCTGGCGCGCGCTGCACGAGGCCGGCTTCACGCCGCGCCTGCTCGCCCCCGCCGAGTTCCCGCTGCTGCCGCAGTTCGGCATCGGCCTCACCGACCTCGCCAAGCGGCACAGCGGCAACGACGACGAACTGCCGCCCGGTGCCTTCGACGTGCCCGCGTTGCACGCGAAGATCGCGCGCTTTGCGCCGCGCCTCGTCGCGTTCACCAGCAAGAACGCCGCGCGCGCCGCGCTGGACCGCGCCGTCGGCTACGGCCTGCAGCACGAATGCATCGGCAGCGCGCGCGTGTTCGTGTTGCCGTCGCCGTCGGGACAGGCGCGCGGACACTGGGATATCGGATCGTGGTGCGCGCTGGCTGCGCTGTATCGCGCCGAGCAGCCGCTACGCCGATAGCCGGCGCCACCGCCCCGCCGAGGCGGGCGGCTTCGTCACGTACCGTCGTCGTTGCCCGCCAGCACGCCGCAGCGCAGCGGCGGTTGCACGCTGCCGGCCGGCTGCGCGTGCATGTCGGCCGGCGGTTCGCGGCTGGCCAGCCAGGCGGCCACCGCGCTGATGTCAGCCTCGCCCAGGCGGCCGGCCACTTCGGCCATGCAATCCGGCGCCGCGGTGGCGCGGGTGCGCGTGCGCCAGGCGCCGAGCTGAGCGCTGATGTAGTCGTAAGGCAGGCCGACCAGGCCGGGGATGTCGGGTTCCACGCCGGTGAGCTGGCTGCCGTGGCAGCGCTCGCAGGCAGGAATGCCGCGTGCGGGATCGCCCGCACTCACCAGCTGCTCGCCGCGCAGCAGCGTCGCGACCGGCAACGCCGGCAGCCTGGAGCTCGCATACGGCACCTGCTGTGCGGCGAAGTATCCGGCCATCTCGCGCAGATAGGCCTGATCTAGCCCGCGCACCGTGTATTCCATCGGCGCGTACCTGCGCAGGCCGCTCTGGAAATCCTGCAGCTGCCGCAGGAGATAACCCGCCGGCTTGCCGGCGAGGCGCGGGAAGAAGCCGCTGCCGGGCGAGCCCTCGCCGTGCACGCCGTGGCAGGCGGTGCAGGCGGCGATGCGCTGCTGCAGGGTATCGGGCACCGACGGCGACGAGGCAGCTGCAGGCGTGGCGGCGAACGCCAGCGCCAGCAGCAGCGGCAGGACGAGGAACGGCAGGCGCCGAACGGCGCGTCCGGCGACGGCACGCGGGAAGCAAGAGGTGCGCAGATCCATCTGCCGAGTATAGGGGGCCGTTCGACGCTGCCACATGGCCCGCGCCGGACTATGCTCTGCTGATCGCGATGCCTTGTCGCATCTGCCGGGGGATACCGTGACGCACCGACTGTTCACCCGTTCGCTGCTGGCCGCGACCCTGCTCGCCAGCGCGCCGCTGTGCGCCCGGCAGCATGACGACGCCTATGCCTCCGTTGCCCGGCTGCGGCAGCGCATGGACGACGGCACGCTCAGCAGCCAGGCGCTGACGCAGCAGTTCCTCGCCCGCATCCGCCGCATCGACCAGAGCGGCCCCGCGCTGCATGCAGTGCTCGAGACCAACCCCGACGCGCTGGAGATCGCCGCCGCGCTCGACGCCAGGCGCGGCGAGACGCACGGGCTGCTGTACGGCATCCCGGTGCTGCTGAAGGACAACATCGACACCGGCGATCGCGAGCAGACCACCGCCGGCTCGCTGGCGCTGACGGCTGCACCGGCGCCACGCGATGCCACCGTGGCGGCAAGACTGCGCGCGGCCGGCGCGGTGATCCTCGGCAAGACCAACCTCAGCGAATGGGCCAACTTCCGCTCCAGCCACGCCTCGAGCGGCTGGAGCGGCGCGGGCGGGCAGACGAAGAATCCCTACGCGCTGGACCGTAACCCCTGTGGCTCCAGCGCGGGCTCCGCCGCCGCGGTGGCGGCGGGGCTCGCCACAGTGGCGATCGGCACCGAGACCGACGGCTCGATCATCTGCCCCGCCTCGATGAACGGCATAGTGGGCATCAAGCCCACGCTGGGCCTGGTGAGCCGCGCCGGCATCGTGCCGATCAGCCACAACCAGGACACCGCCGGCCCGATGGCGCGCGACGTGGCCGACGCCGCCGCCCTGCTCACGGCAATCGCCGGCAGCGACCCGCGCGACCCGTCCACCGCCAACGCCGACCGGCACGCCACCGACTACACGAAATTCCTCGACCCGGACGGCCTCAAGGGCAAGCGCGTCGGCGTGGTGCGCGAACTCGCCGGCAACGAGCCGAACGCCGACCGCGTGCTCGACGCGGCGATCGCCACGATGAAGGCGCAGGGCGCGATCATCGTCGACCCGGTGCAGCTGCCGCACCTGAAGGAACTCGGCGACCCGGAGATGACCGTGATGCTGTACGACTTCAAGCACGACATCAACGCCTACCTCGCCACCCGCAGCGGCCTCGCCGTGCATACGCTGGCCGACCTGATCGCGTTCGACAAGGCGCATGCGGCGCAGGAAATGCCCTGGTTCGGGCAGGAGCTGTTCGAACAGGCCGAGGCGAAAGGGCCGCTCACCGACAAGGCTTATCTCGATGCGCGGGCCAAGGCAAAACGGCTGGCCGGTCCGAAGGGCATCGACGCGGCGCTCAAGTCGCAGCACCTCGACGCGCTGCTGGCACCATCATGGGGGCCGGCCTTCATGACCGACCCGGTGCTGGGCGACCACATCGTCAGCGGCGACCCCACCATCGGCGGCGTCTCGCAGCCGGCGGCGGTGGCAGGCTACCCCTCGATCACCGTGCCAGCCGGCTGGGCGCACGGCCTGCCGGTGGGCATCGTGTTCTTTGGCGCGAGATGGAGCGAACCCACGCTGATCAGCATCGCCTACGGCTTCGAGCAGCACACGCACGCATGGCAGCCGCCGAGGTTCCTCGACACGGTGGGCGGCCAGCCGGTGTCCCCAGGGCACTGAAGCCCAAGCCTGGAAGCGCCTACGATGGAACGCCAGCCGCACATCCATTGCCCGCTCTGCGCGTGGGAGCCGCGGGCCGACAGCCGCTGGAAATGCACGTCCAGCGAACCCGGCGCCGGCTGTGGCACGGTATGGAACACGTTCTGGACCGCGGGCTGCTGCCCCGGCTGCGGGCACTGCTGGGCCATGACGCAATGTCTGTCGTGCAAGCGATCCTCGCCGCACGAACGCTGGTACCACTTCCCGCCTCCCGAGAGCGGTGACGCCCGCGAGGCAAAGGAAGCGCTGGAAACGACGCGCTGAGCCCGGCGCGGAACCCAGGCAGCTACCGCCAGGAGGGTGACCACCGGGTGGAGGGCCAGGACCTTTGCGCGGCCACGGTCACGCAGCCACGCTGCCTGCCGACTTGCGCACGATCAGCATCGCCAGCTCCAGCGACTGCTCGTAGTTGAGCCGCGGGTCGACCATCGACTTGTACGCGCGCGCAAGATCGGCCTCGGTGAGCCCGCGCGCGCCGCCCACGCACTCGGTGACGTCCTCGCCGGTGAGCTCCAGATGCACGCCGCCCAGGCGCGTGCCGGCGGCGGCGTGGATATCGAACGCCTGCTCCAGTTCGCCCCGGATGTTCGCGAAGCGGCGGGTCTTGTAGCCGTTGGACGTGCTCTCGGTGTTGCCATGCATCGGATCGGCCACCCACAGCACGGGTTGCCCTTCGCGCTTGACGGCCTGCAGCAGCGGCGGCAGCGCCTCGCCGATCTTCGCGTGCCCCATGCGGTGGATCAGGGTAAGTCGGCCTGGTTCGACCTGCGGATTCAGCGCGTCGATCAGCGGCAGCAACTGGTCCGGCGTCACCGAGGGGCCCACCTTCACCGCGACCGGGTTGCGGATGCCGCGGAAGTACTCCACGTGGGCACCGTCCAGCGCCGCGGTGCGCATGCCGATCCACGGGAAGTGGGTGGACAGGTTGAACCAGCCCGGGTGCCGCGGCACCTGGCGCGTGAGCGCCTGTTCGTAGTGCAGCAGCAGCGCCTCGTGCGAGGTGAAGAAGTCCACCTTCGTGAAGCCGGCGATCGGCCCCGCGAGGGTTTCCATGAAGCGCAGCGAGTCGCCGATGCCGGCGACCATGCGGCGGTACTCGGCGGCCAGCGGCGAATGCTCCACCCAGGCCAGGTCCCAGTACTCGGGGTGGTGCAGGTCGGCGAAACCGCCGTCGATCAGCGCGCGCACGAAGTTCATCGTCAGCGCGGAATGCGCGTGGGCGCGGATCAGCCGTTGCGGATCGGCGCGCCGCGCCGCAGCGGTGAACTCCGGGCCGTTGACCACATCACCGCGGAAGCTGGGCAGGGTCACGCCGTCGCGCGTCTCGGTGTCGGCCGAGCGCGGCTTGGCGTACTGCCCCGCGAAACGCCCCACGCGCAGCACCGGCTGCTTCAGCCCGTGCACCAGCACCAGGCTCATCTGCAGCAGCACCTTGAGCCGGTTCGAGATGATCGGGCTGCTGCAGTCGGCAAAGCTCTCCGCACAGTCGCCACCCTGCAGCAGGAAGCGCTTGCCTTCCTGCGCCTCGGCCAGCGCCTGCTTCAGCGCCAGCACCTCCCACGAAGTCACCAGCGGCGGCAGCCCGGCCAGCTGCGCGGTGGCCTGTGCCAGTTCGGCGGCGTCCTCGTAGTGCGGCTGCTGCAGCGCCGTGCGGCCCTGCCATGACGACGGCGTCCAGCCCGTGACGCGCACGTCCCGCGGCAACTCGCTCATCGCCGCGCCCCCGCCGGCCGACGTGCGCCCGCCAGCACCGCCCACGCGCCCAGCAGCACGAACCAGATCAGCGACCACCACGGCATCGACAAGCCCAGGATCGGCTGCACCGCTGCGCATTCGCCGGAGCCGCTGAGCACCTTGAGCAGCACGCCGACCAGGCCACCGTTGCTGGCGCGGGTTTCCAGCAGGTAACCCAGCGGCGCGCCGCAGCTCGGCACCTGGCCGGGCGGCAGCGACTGGATCCACAGATGGCGCGCGGCGATGCCGATGCCCGCTAGCGCGACCAGCAGCAGCAGCCCGACGTACACCCAGCGCCCGCCGCCGCGCGGCGCGTGCAGGCCGCCGATCAGGAACACCACGCCCAGCGCGATGAACGCCACGCGCTGCAGGATGCACAACGGGCAGGGGTCCATCTGCAGCACGTATTGCGCATACAGCGCGAAACCGATCAGGCCGGCGCAGGCCAGAAAGCCGGCAAGGAGGCTGACGCGAAACGACCAACGCAGGGGGTTCATGGACGGCACGACAGGGAGCGGAAGCACGACATTAACCGCTTGCCGCCGGGCTGTCAGCCATGCCTGCCGCGACAAGACGGCAGCATCGCCGTTCTGCACGCCCGCGGGGTACCCGCAGCGGTGGCGCACAGGGAGGTGCACCATGAAAAAACCCCGGCTGGTCGCCCGGCCGGGGTTTCATTCGGACGTCTGGATGTCCGTACGCGGGCTTACTCGGCGTCGCCGGCCTCGGCCTGCGGGCGGCCGACCAGCTCGACGTAGGCCATCGGTGCGTTGTCGCCGTCGCGAAAACCGCACTTCAGGATGCGCAGGTAGCCACCGGGACGCTCGCGATAGCGCGGGCCCAGCTCGACGAACAGCTTGCCCACCGCTTCCTTGTCGCGCAGGCGCGCGAAGGCGAGGCGGCGATTGGCGACACCGTCGGTCTTCGCCAGCGTGATCAGCGGCTCGGCGACGCGGCGCAGTTCCTTGGCCTTCGGCAGGGTGGTCTTGATCAGCTCGTGCTTGAACAGCGACGAAGCCATGTTCTTGAACATCGCTTCACGGTGGGCGCTGGTGCGGTTGAGCTTGCGACCGGATTTCATGTGGCGCATGGCGGAATACTCTCTACAGGTCTGTTGTTATGAAAAGCCGGCGATTGCGTCCGGCTTCCCGCGGTTGCCCGCTGATGAAAGCCCTTCGTGGTACGGGCTCTTGTTGAGCTTGACGGCCAGTGGCCGTCCGGGGCGTCTGCAAAATCCGAGGCTTGCGCACTCGTCAGACCGCCAAAACCGGGCGCCAAGCGTGTCGCCCGAAACAGCTTGCGGCCCCGCAGGGCCGCTTTGCAGCCGGCGAACGCACCGAGATGCATTCGCCGGCTTGCCGGTACCGCTGGCGGCCGCGAACGACCGCCCTTAAATCAACCCAACTGCATGCCGTGCGAGAGCCCGGCCGGCGGCCAGTTCTCCAGCTTCATGCCCAGGGCCAGGCCGCGCGAGCCAAGGACGTCCTTGATCTCGGTGAGCGACTTCTTGCCCAGGTTCGGCGTCTTCAGCAGCTCGACCTCGGTCTTCTGCACCAGGTCGCCGATGTAGTAGATGCTCTCGGCCTTCAGGCAGTTCGCCGAACGCACGGTGAGCTCCAGATCGTCGATCGGGCGCAGCAACAGCGGGTCGAAACCGCTCTTCTCGGCCTTGTCGGTGGCGCTCTCGCGGCGCGAGAAATCGCCGAACACCGACAGCTGGTCGTTGATGATCTCGGCCGCCTTGCGCACCGCGTCCTCGGCACCGATGGTGCCGTTGGTCTCGATGTCCAGGACCAGCTTGTCGAGGTTGGTACGCTGTTCCACGCGGGCCGCATCGACCTCGTAGGCCACGCGCAGCACCGGCGCGAAGGACGCGTCGAGTTGCAGGCGGCCGATCGGACGAGCCTCGTCGTCCGGGTGGACGCGGGCGCTGGCCGGCTGGTAACCCACGCCGCGACGCACCTTCAGGCGCATGTTGAGCGCGATGTCCTTGGTCAGGTGGCAGATCACGTGCTCGGGGTTGATGATCTCCACCGAGTGGTCGACGACGATGTCGCCGGCCGTGACCACGCCCTTGCCCTTCTTGGACAGGGTAAGGGTGACCTCGTCGCCGGTGTGCTGGCGGATCGCCACGTCCTTGAGGTTCAGCAGGACTTCGATCACGTCCTCCTGCAGGCCCTCAAGCGTGGTGTATTCGTGCAGCACGCCGTCGATCTCGACCTCGACGATGGCGCTGCCGGGAATCGAGGAGAGCAGCACGCGGCGCAGCGCGTTGCCCAGGGTGTGACCGAAGCCACGCTCGAGCGGCTCGACCACCACCTTGGCGCGATTGGCTCCGAGCTGTTCGACGCTGAGGCCGCGTGGCCGCAGCACGCTAGTTGACGAAACTGCCATGCAGAGCTCCGGTGATTACTTCGAGTAAAGCTCGACGATCAACGCCTCGTTGATGTCGGACGGCAGGTCGCCGCGATCCGGCACCGCCTTGAACGTGCCTTCGAATTTCTTGCTGTCGACCTCGACCCAACCCGGACGCAGGTCCATGGTGTCGAACACGGTCGCCGCTTCCTGCACGCGCAGCTGGCTGCGGGCGCGCTCGGTCAGCGCGATCGCATCGCCCGGCTTGACCTGGTAGGACGGGATGTTGACCTTCTTGCCGTTCACCAGCACCGCCTTGTGGGCGACCATCTGGCGGGCCTGGGCGCGGGTGACCGCGAAGCCCATGCGGTAGACGACGTTGTCCAGGCGGCTCTCGAGCAGACGCAGCAGGTTCTCGCCGGTGTTGCCCTTGAGGGTCGACGCCTTGGTGTAGTAGTTGCCGAACTGGCGCTCGAGCACGCCGTAGATGCGCTTGACCTTCTGCTTCTCGCGCAGCTGGACGGCGTAGTCGGACATGCGCATGCGCTTGTTGGCGCCATGCTGGCCGGGCTTGTTCTCCAGCTTGCACTTGGAGTCGATCGCGCGGGCCGGGCTCTTCAGGCTGAGGTCAGCGCCTTCGCGGCGGGCGAGCTTGCAGGTAGCTCCACGATAACGGGCCATGGTTGTGCTCCTTCAGACTCGACGCTTCTTGGGGGGACGGCAGCCGTTGTGCGGGATCGGCGTGACGTCGATGATGTTGAGCACCTTGTAGCCCAGGGCGTTCAGCGAACGCACGGCCGACTCGCGGCCCGGGCCCGGACCCTTGATACGCACTTCCACGGTCTTCACGCCGTAGTCGCCGGCGGCGCGGCCAGCCTTCTCGGCGGCAACCTGGGCGGCGAACGGGGTGGACTTGCGCGAACCGCGGAAACCCGCGCCGCCGGCAGTCGCCCACGACAGCGCGTTGCCCTGGCGGTCGGTGATGGTGACGATGGTGTTGTTGAAGGAGGCTTGCACGTGGGCCACGGCATCCGTGACGACGCGCTTGATCTTCTTCTTGGTCTTGACAGGCTTGGCCATGTTCGGGATCCGTTACTTCTTGATGGCGCGACGCGGGCCCTTGCGGGTGCGTGCATTGGTACGCGTGCGCTGACCGCGCACCGGCAGGCCACGACGGTGGCGCAGGCCGCGATAGCAACCCAGGTCCATCAGGCGCTTGATCGCCATGCCCACTTCGCGGCGCAGGTCGCCTTCCACGACATACTTGGCGATTTCCGCGCGAAGCTTCTCCACTTCGCCTTCACTCAGCGACTTGATCTGGGTGGTGGGAACCACGCCAGCGTCCGCGCAGACCTTCCTGGCCCGGCTGCGGCCAATGCCGTAAATGCTTTGCAGGCCAACCCAGACATGCTTCTGGACCGGCAAATTGACACCCGCGATGCGCGCCATGATGTACTTTCTCCGATGCGTTTCGTGCGCGGTAAACGCGCAATTCTAACCTGAATTACCTTGACAGGAAAGCCCTGCGGCGCCCAACGCCGCCAGCCCTCGGTTGTTCGACCCGCCCCGTTGCGCCCCAGCAGCCACTAGTTGCGACGGAGATTGGCCTTCTTGAGCAGACTCTCGTACTGGTGGCTGACCAGGTGCGCCTGCACCTGCGCCGTGAAATCCATCACCACGACCACCACGATCAGCAGCGACGTGCCGCCGAAATAAAACGGCACGTGCCAGAACTTCTGCATGAACGACGGCACCAGGCAGACCAGCACCAGGTACAGCGCGCCGACGCCGGTCAGCCGGGTCATCACGCCGTCGATGTAGCCGGCCGTGGCGCGCCCCGGACGAATGCCCGGAATCAGCGCGCCGGAGCGCTTGAGGTTGTCCGCCGTCTCTTCCGCGTTGAACACGATCGCGGTATAGAAGAACGCGAAACCGATCACCAGCACGGAATACACAATGTCGTACAGCGGCTCGCCGGGGTTCAGCGCCTGGGTCAGATCCTGCAGCCAGCGCGCCTGGTGGCCGGTACCGAACCAGCTCATCGCGGTGGCCGGGAACATCAGCAGGCTGGACGCGAAGATCGGCGGGATCACGCCCGACATGTTGATCTTCAGCGGCAGGTTCGAGCTCTGGTTCTGGTAGGCCCGCTGGCCGCCGGAGCGCCGTGCGTAATTCACCGTGATCCGCCGCTGTGCCCGCTCCATGAACACGCAGAACGCCGTGACGCCCAGCACGACCGCAAACACCACCAGCAGCATCAGCACCGACAGCTCGCCGTTGCTGGACATGCCCAAAGTGTGCACCACCGCGCCCGGCAGACCGGCCACGATGCCGGCGAAGATCAGCAGCGAGATGCCGTTGCCGATGCCGCGCTCGGTCATCTGCTCGCCCAGCCACATCAGGAACATGGTACCGGCGGTCAGGCCCACCACCGAGGCCAGCACGAAGCCGAAGCCCGGGGTGTACACCACCGGCGCACCGCCCGCCGCCACCTGCTTCTGCAGCGCCACCGCGATGCCGAACGACTGGAACAGCGCGAGGCCCACCGTGCCGATGCGGGTGTACATCGTCATCTTGCGCTTGCCGGACTCGCCTTCCTTGCGCAGCGCCTGCAGGCTCGGCACCACCGAGCCCATCATCTGGATCACGATCGACGCCGAGATGTACGGGATCACGCCCAGTGCGAACACCGAGAAACGCGCCAGCGCACCGCCCGAGAACATGTTGAACATGTCCATCAGGCCGTTGCCGTTGACCAGGTTGCTCATCGCGTCGGGATTCACGCCCGGCACGGGAATGAACGAGCCGAGACGGAACACCACCAGCGCACCGATCACGAAGAAGATGCGCTGACGCAGTTCGGTCAGTTTGCCGAGCTTGCCGAGTGCGTTGCCCTTGGCTTGAGCCACCGTGATTACTCCACGCTGCCGCCGGCCGCCTCGATGGCTGCCTTGGCGCCAGCCGTGGCCAGCAGACCCGACAGCTTCACCGCACGACCGATTTCGCCCTTCAGCACCACCTTGACCTTCTTGGCTCGGCTGTCAATCAGGCCGGCCTTGTGCAGCTCGACCACGTCGATCACGTCCGCCTTGAGGTTGGCCAGCTGGTACAGGAACACCTGCTGGCTCTCGGCCTTCAGCTTGGAGCGGAAGCCGACCTTGGGCAGGCGGCGCTGCAGCGGCATCTGGCCGCCTTCGAAACCGTACTTGTGGGTGCCGCCGGCACGGGCGTGCTGGCCCTTGTGACCGCGGCCGGCCGTCTTGCCGAGGCCCGAGCCGATGCCGCGACCCACGCGCAGGCGCGTCTTGCGCGAACCGGCGGCGGGCTTGATGTCGTTGAGACGCATGATGATTACTCCTCGACCCGGACCAGGTAGTAGACCGTGTTGATCAGGCCACGCACCTGCGGGCTGTCCTTCAGCTCACGGACGTCGTTGGTCTTGTTCAGGCCCAGCGCCTTGACGCTGAGGCGATGCCGCGCCTGCACGCCGCGCAGGCCCTTCACCAGGCGCACGCGCACGGTGCCGGCGGTTTCGTTCTTCTTAGCCATTGCCCAGCACCTCTTCCACGGTCTTGCCACGCTTGGCGGCGATCTGCTTCGGCGAGGCCACCGCCTGCAGGCCCTTGATGGTGGCGCGCACCAGGTTGATCGGGTTGCGCGAGCCGACCGCCTTGGCCAGCACGTTCTTGACGCCCACCACTTCCAGCACCGCGCGCATCGCGCCGCCGGCGATCACGCCGGTACCTTCAGAAGCCGGCTGCATGTAGACACGGGCCGCACCGTGGTTCGCCTTGATGGCGTACCACAGGGTGCCGTTGTTCAGGTCGATGTTCACCATGTTGCGGCGAGCCCGCTCCATCGCCTTGGAGATGGCCACCGGCACCTCGCGCGCCTTGCCATAGCCGAAGCCGACCTTGCCCTCGCCGTCACCGACCACGGTCAGCGCGGTGAAGCTCATCTGGCGGCCACCCTTGACGGTCTTGGCCACGCGGTTGACGGCAATCAGCTTTTCCAGCAGGCCGTCGGAATTTTCGCGATCGTTGGAAGACATTTCTCGATTCCGTGTGCCCGGACCATCCGGGACTTTTGCTTGCGGCTGCGCCGCTTGTTGTTGTGTGCCGCTGACGCAGGGGCGGAATCCGGGTGGACTCCGGCCCCGGCGCTTAGAACTTCAGGCCCGCCTCGCGGGCCGCATCGGCCAGTGCCTTGATGCGGCCGTGGTAGCGGAAACCGGAGCGGTCGAACGCCACCGATTCCACGCCGACAGCCAGCGCGCGCTCGGCCACGGCCTTGCCCACCGCCGCGGCGGCGACCAGGTTCTTGGTGCCCTTCAGCCCTTCGGCCACCGACTTTTGCACGGTGGAGGCAGCCGCCACCACCTTGTCGCCGGAGGCGTCGAACACCTGGGCATAAATGTGCTGGCCGGTGCGATGCACCGACAGGCGCGCCACGCCCAGCTTGCGGATGTGCGAACGCGTGGCTTTGGCGCGACGCAGGCGGGATTCGTTCTTGTTCATCTGTCTGTTCCTCGAAAGCGGATCGGCTTGTATGAGCGGACTACCCTGCTCTTTTGAGGAGTGCGGCCATGGATGGCCGCTTCCACACGCAGGGAAAGCGTACTAACTCATTTACGCCTTCTTGGCTTCCTTCAGGGTGATCTTCTCGCCGGCATAGCGCACGCCCTTGCCCTTGTAGGGTTCCGGCGGACGGAACCCGCGGATCTTGGCGGCCACCTGGCCCACGACCTGCTTGTCCGAGCCCTTGATCAGGATTTCGGTCTGCGACGGAGTTTCCAGCGTGACTCCGGCCGGCGCCTCGAACACCACCGGGTGCGAGAAGCCCAGGCTCAGGTTCAGCGCCTTGCCGGCCATCGAGGCGCGGTAACCCACGCCGACCAGCTCCAGCTTGCGCTCGTAACCTTCGGAAACGCCCTTGACCATGTTCGCCAGCAGGGCGCGCGTGGTACCGCCGAACTTGTCGTCGGCGCCCTCGGCCAGCTGGATGTTGACAGCTTCACCGTTCACCGACACCGACACGCCAGGCAGCGCGTGGGTCGACAGCGTGCCCTTCGGGCCCTTCACCGAGATGCCGTCGGCGGCGGCCTTCAGCTCCACGCCCTTCGGCAGGTTGATCGTCTTCTTGGCAACACGTGACATCGTCGACTCCTTAGGCAACCTGGCCGATGACTTCGCCGCCCAGGCCCTTGGCACGAGCCTGCGCGTCGGTCAGCAGACCGGCGGACGTCGAGATGATCGAGATGCCCAGGCCACCGAGCACCTTCGGCAGTTCATCCTTGCCGCGGTAGATGCGCAGGCCGGATCGGCTGACGCGGGAAATGGACTCGATGGCCGGACGGCCCTCGAAATACTTCAGCTTGATCTCGAGTACGGGCTTGCCCTCCTCCTGGGAGGTCTGCACGTCGAGAACGTAGCCTTCGTTCTTGAGAAGGTTGGCGATGGCCACCTTCAGCTTCGACGACGGCATGCGTACCGTCGGCTTGCTCATCAGCTGAGCGTTGCGGACACGCGTGAACATGTCGGCGATGGGATCAGTCATGCTCATGAAAACATCCTTCAGAGTGCACCGATATCCGATAAGACCGGAAATCAACAAGTTGTGATGCCGACGAGGAGCCGGCCTGCCTTGCGCAGACCGACAACTGTATCAGCTTTGCCGGTGTTTGGCGAATACCGTTGCGAAATCGCAGCGTTGACGGCGCTAGAGCGCCGCCGGGCCGCCCGATCCGGGACCGGGCAGGTGGATCGATTACCAGCTCGCCTTGCGCAGGCCCGGCACGTCACCGCGCATGGTGGCCTCGCGCAGCTTGTTGCGGCCGAGGTTGAACTTGGCGTACACGGCACGCGGACGGCCGGTCAGTGCGCAACGGGTGCGCTGGCGCACCGGGCTGGCGTCGCGCGGCAGCTTCTGCAGCTTGCCCTGGGCCTCCATCTTCTCCTCGTAGGAGGCGGTGGGGCTCAGCACGATCGCCTTCAGTTCGGCGCGCTTGGCAGCGTGCTTCTGGACGAGCTTGGTCCGCTTGATGTCGCGGTTGACCATCGAGGTCTTTGCCATATTTAACTCTCTTTTTGAAAAGTCCGGCCATGGATGGCCGGTTTTTCTTCGATCAAGGACGATCGTCTTAATTGCGGAACGGGAAGTTGAACGCTTCCAGCAGCGCCTTCGCCTCGGCGTCGGTCTTCGCGGTCGTGGTGATGGCGATGTCCATGCCACGCATCGCGTCGATCGCGTCGAAGTCGATCTCCGGGAAGATGATCTGTTCCTTCACGCCGAAGTTGAAGTTGCCACGGCCGTCGAAGGCGCGGCCCGAAACGCCGCGGAAGTCGCGGACGCGGGGCAACGAGATGTTGATCAGGCGGTCGAGGAACTCGAACATCTGGGCGCGGCGCAGGGTGACCTTGCAACCGATCGGCCAGCCGTCGCGGATCTTGAACGAGGCCACGGAAACGCGCGCCTTGGTCGTGATCGGCTTCTGACCCGAGATCTTGGCCATGTCGGCCACGGCGTTCTCGAGGATCTTCTTGTTGCCCGCGGCTTCGCCCACGCCCATGTTCAGCGTGATCTTGGTGATGCGGGGAACCTGCATCACGTTCTGGTAGCCGAACTTCTCGGTGAGCTTCGGCACTACCTGCTCTTTGTAAAACGTCTCAAGGCGCGTCATGTCATTAATCCTTACGCGTCCACGACCTCGCCAGTCGAACGGAACACGCGGACCTTGCGCCCATCAGCGAGCGTCTTGGTGCCAACGCGTTCACCCTTGTTCGTGGCGGGGTTGAACAGCTGCACATTGGAGAGATGGATCGAGGCCTCGCGCTCGACGATGCCGCCGGCCTGGTTGGCCTGCGGATTCGGCTTGGTGTGGCGCTTGACCAGGTTCACGTTGGAGACGTACACGCGGTCGTCTGCAACACGCAGCACTTCGCCGCGCTGGCCCTTGTTCTTGCCGGCGATCACGAGGACCTGATCGCCCTTGCGGATACGGTTCATGTTCTTGACTCCGCTCAGAGCACTTCGGGCGCGAGCGAGACGATCTTCATGAACTTCTCGCTGCGCAGCTCGCGGGTGACCGGCCCGAAGATACGGGTACCGATCGGCTCGAGCTTGTTGTTGAGGAGCACCGCTGCGTTGCCGTCGAAACGGATCAGCGAGCCATCGGGACGGCGCACGCCCTTGGCGGTACGCACCACCACGGCATTGTACACCTCGCCCTTCTTCACCTTGCCGCGCGGGATGGCATCCTTCACGGTGACCTTGATCACGTCACCGATCGCGGCGTAACGGCGCTTGGAGCCACCGAGCACCTTGATGCACATCAGTTCCTTGGCGCCGCTGTTGTCCGCCGCGGAGAGCGTGCTTTGCATCTGGATCATGTCTGCACCCTCCCCTTAGACGTTCGCGCGAGTGACGATTTCGACCACGCGGTGATGCTTGGTCTTGGACAGCGGACGACACTCGGCGATGCGCACCAGGTCGCCCTCGTTGGCGCCGAGGTCGTCCTGCGCATGCAGCTTGGTCGACCGGCGCACGATCTTGCCCAGCAGGCCGTGCTGCACCTGGCGCTCGATCAGGACGGTGACCGTCTTGTCCATCTTGTTGCTGATGACGCGGCCCTCGAGGGTGCGCGCCTGCTTCTGGTTGTCGCTCATGTCGGCGGTCCCTTACTTCTTGCCGCCGAGCACGAACTTCGTGCGGGCGATGTCGCGCCGGACGCGGCGCAGCTGATGCGGCTGGCTGAGCTGGCCGGCACCCTTCTGCATGCGCAGGTTGAACTGCTCCTTGCGCAGGTCCAGCAGGTGCTGCTTGAGCTCGTCGGCCGACTTGTTGGTCAGATCTTTGATGGCCATATCACATCACCGCCCGGGTCACGAACTGGGTCTGCACCGAGAGCTTGGCGGCGGCCAGGCGGAACGCCTCGCGCGCCGACGCCTCGTCGATGCCCTCGATTTCGTACAGCATGCGGCCGGGCTGGATCGGGGCGACCCAGAACTCCACGCCGCCCTTGCCGGCGCCCATACGCACTTCGATCGGCTTCTTGGTGATCGGCTTGTCCGGGAACACGCGGATCCACAGCTTGCCGCCGCGCTTCACGAAGCGGGTGATGCAACGGCGGCCAGCCTCGATCTGACGCGCGGTGAGCGCGCCGTGGGTGGTCGCCTTCAGGCCGAATTCGCCGAAGCTGACGAGATTGGCGCACTGCGCCAGACCGTCGTTGCGGCCCTTGAACTGCTTGCGGTACTTGGTTCGCTTGGGTTGCAGCATGGCAACTCTCCTTACTTCGCCGCGCGCTCGCGACGGCCTTCGCCGTCACGGTCACGACGCGATTCGCGGTCACGACGGCCTTCGCCGCCCTCGCGGCGCGACGACGGCGCCGGGGACTCGTCCTTCGGCTCCTGGCCGATCTGGGCCACGTCGAAGATCTCGCCCTTGTAGACCCACACCTTGATGCCGATGATGCCGTAGGTGGTGCTCGCCTCTGCGAAGCCGTAGTCGATGTCCGCACGCAGGGTATGCAGCGGCACTCGGCCTTCGCGCGCCCACTCGGAGCGGGCGATCTCGGCACCGTTCAAACGGCCGGACACGTTGATCTTGATGCCCAGCGCACCCAGGCGCATCGCGTTGCCGACCGCGCGCTTCATCGCACGGCGGAACATGATGCGGCGCTCCAGCTGCTGCGCGATCGACTCGGCCACCAGCTGGGCGTCCAGCTCGGGCTTGCGCACTTCGTTGACGTTGATGTGCGTGGGCACGCCCATCAGGTCGCTGACTTCCTTGCGCAGCTTCTCGATGTCCTCGCCCTTCTTGCCGATCACCACGCCCGGGCGGGCGGTGTGGATCGTCACGCGCGCGGTCTTGGCCGGGCGCTCGATCTGGATCTTCGAGATGCCGGCCGCGGCCAGCTTCTTCTTCAGCATCTCGCGAACCTTGATGTCCGCCACGAGATACTTCGCGTAGTCGCCCTTGTTGGCGTACCACTTGGCGTTCCAGTCCTTGGCGATGCCGAGGCGGATGCCGGTGGGATGAACTTTATGACCCATCGTCTTCTTCCTCTTACTCGCCGACGACCACGGTGATGTGGCTGGTGCGCTTCAGGATGCGCGAGCCGCGACCTTTGGCGCGGGCATACATGCGCTTCATCGCGGGACCTTCGTCCACGAAGATGCGCGAGACCTTCAGCTCGTCGACATCCGCGCCGAGGTTGTTCTCGGCGTTGGCGACGGCCGACAGCAGCACCTTGCGGACAAGGTGGGCTGCCTTCTTGTTGGTGTAGGCGAGCACGTCGCTGGCCCGGCCCACGGGCATGCCGCGGACCAGGTCGGCCACCAGGCGTGCCTTCTGCGCCGAGATGCGGGCGCCGCGCAGGATCGCTTTGGCTTCGGTGCTCATCACTTGCCCTTCTTGTCGCCGACGTGGCCCTTGAAGGTGCGGGTCACCGCGAACTCGCCGAGCTTGTGCCCGACCATGTTCTCGTTGACGAGCACCGGCACGTGCTGGCGGCCGTTGTGGATGGCGATGGTCAGGCCCACCATTTCGGGCAGGATCATCGAGCGGCGCGACCAGGTCTTGATCGGACGCTTGTTGTTGGCGGAAACCGCGGCTTCCACCTTCTTGGCGAGGTGAAGGTCGACGAACGGACCTTTCTTCAGAGAGCGTGGCATGTCGGGTTCCTGTTACTTGCGGCGGCGCACGATGAACTGCTGCGTGCGCTTGTTGTTGCGGGTCTTGTAACCCTTGGTCGGCGTGCCCCACGGGCTGACCGGATGACGGCCGCCGGAGGTACGGCCTTCACCACCGCCGTGCGGATGGTCGACCGGGTTCATTACCACGCCACGCACGGTCGGGCGGATGCCCATCCAGCGCTTGGCACCGGCCTTGCCGAGCTTCTTCAGGCTGTGCTCGCCGTTGCCGACTTCGCCGATGGTGGCGCGGCACTCGACCGGTACGCGGCGCATTTCGCCGGAGCGCAGGCGCAGCGTGGCGTAGCCGGACTCGCGGGCCACCAGCTGCACCGAGGCGCCGGCGCTGCGCGCGATCTGCGCGCCCTTGCCGGGCTTCATCTCGATGCAGTGGATGGTGGAGCCCACCGGGATGCTGCGCAGCTGCAGGCAGTTGCCGGCCTTGATCGGCGCGTCGTGGCCCGACAGCAGGCGGTCACCCACCTGCACGCCCTTCGGCGCGATGATGTAACGGCGCTCGCCATCGGCGTAGCACAACAGCGCAATGTGCGCGGTGCGGTTCGGGTCGTACTCGATGCGCTCGACCTTGGCGGCAATGCCTTCCTTGTCGCGCTTGAAGTCGATGATGCGGTAATGCTGCTTGTGGCCACCGCCGCGGTGACGCGTGGTGATGCGGCCAAAGTGGTTGCGACCGCCGGTCTTGGACTGCGCCTCGGTCAACGCCGCGTACGGTGCGCCCTTGTGCAGGCCCTCGGTGCGGACGCTGACTGCGTCGCGACGACCCGGCGAGGTCGGCTTGTGAGTGATCAGTGCCATCTCAATTCAACTCCTGGCTCAGGCCTTGGCCGACACGTCGATGGTCTGGCCATCGGCGAGGCGCACATAAGCCTTGCGCTTGCCCTGGCGGCTGCCAGCGCGGAAACGGAAGGACTTGACCTTGCCCTTGCTGTTGACGAGGTTCACCTGCTCGACCTTGACGTCGAACATCTGCTCCACCGCCGCGCGGACATCGGCCTTGGTCGCCTCGGGGGCCACCACGAAAACGTACTGGTTGTGCTCGCCGACGCGAGCCGACTTCTCGGAGATGTGCGGCGCGCGCAGCGTGTCGAGAATGCGTTCGTTGCTCATGCCAGCCACTCCTCGATCTTCTTCACGGCGTCGACCGTCATCACCACGTGGTCGGAACCGACCAGGCTGACCGGGTTCAACGCCATCACGTCCAGCACGTGCAGGTAGGGGATGTTGCGCGCGGCCAGGTACAGCGCCTCGTTGGCATCCTCGGAAACCAGCAGCACCCGGCCGGACACCCCGAGCTCGGCAAGCTTGGCGACCATCGCCTTGGTCTTCGGCTGGTCGACGCCGAAGCCCTCGACCACCTTCAGGCGGCCTTGGCGATTCAGTTCCGCCAGGATCGAGCGGATCGCCACGCGATAGGCCTTGCGGTTGACCTTCTGCTCGAAGCTGCGCGGCTTGGCCGCGAAGGTGACGCCACCACCCACGAAGATCGGGGCGCGGTAGTCGCCGTGACGGGCGCCGCCGCCCTTCTGCTTCTTGAACTTCTTGGTGGTACCCGACAGCTCACCACGCGACAGCTGCGCCTTGGTGCCGGCGCGACCGCCAGCCTGGTACGCAACCACCACCTGGTGGATCAGGGCCTGCTTGAACTCGCCGCCGAACACTTCGTCCGACACGCTGAGCGGCTTGGCGCCAATGACATTCAGTTCCATGGCGTCTCTCCTCAACCCTTGGTGGTCGGACGGATGACGACGTCGCCGCCGGTCGCACCGGGGACAGCGCCCTTCACCGCGATCAGGTGACGCTCGGCGTCGACCTTGACCACTTCCAGACCCTGCTGCGTACGGTTCACCGCGCCCATGTGGCCGGACATCTTCTTGCCAGGGAACACGCGACCCGGCGTCTGGCGCTGGCCGATCGAACCCGGCGCGCGATGCGACAGCGAGTTACCGTGCGTCGCGTCGCCCATCTTGAAGTTGTGACGCTTGATGGTGCCCTGGAAACCCTTGCCCTTCGAGACGCCGGCGACGTCGACGATCTGGCCGACCGAGAACACCTCGTCCGCCTTGATCTCCGCGCCCACGCTGTACTTGCCGAGATCCTCGGCGGCCACGCGGAACTCCCACAGGCCGCGACCCGGCTCCACCTTGGCCTTGGCGTAGTGGCCCTTCAGCGGCGCCGTCAGCAGGCTGGCGCGCTTCACGCCCGCCGCGACCTGCACCGCGCTGTAGCCATCGTTGTCTTCCGTCTTCAGCTGGGTGACGCGGTTCGGGGTGGCCTCGATGAGGGTCACCGGGATCGAGCGTCCGTCTTCAGTGAAGAGCCGGCTCATGCCGCACTTGCGGCCTACCAGTCCGATACTCATGTTCGTATCCTGTCTGTCGCTCAACCGAGCTTGATCTGAACATCGACGCCAGCGGCGAGATCAAGCTTCATGAGCGCGTCCACGGTCTTGTCGTTGGGGTCGACGATGTCGAGCACGCGCTTGTGGGTACGGGTCTCGTACTGGTCGCGGGCATCCTTGTCGACGTGCGGCGACACCAGAATGGTGTAGCGCTCGATCTTGGTCGGGAGCGGGATCGGGCCGAGCACCGTGGCGCCGGTGCGCTTGGCCGTCTCGACGATCTCGCTGGCCGAACGGTCGATCAGACGATGATCGAACGCCTTGAGGCGGATGCGAATCTTCTGGTTCGCCATAAACCGTGTCCTGTTATCAAAAGAACTTGAATGTGCAACGAGGCGGCTTCTCACCGCATCGCACTGCTCTCTGGAACCAACCGGGACCGCATCAGGTACGGTCCCGGCCTGAAAAACGCCAAGCGAGCACGAATCGGCTCGCCTGGCGCAAATCCTGCTGCGCAGTTGACGTAGCGGCGGGATTACCCCGGAACTGCGCCGAATGCGATGGCCGTCCACGGCCTGCGAACTCGAAGCACTTCCTGCGCCTCATTTCGCGGTAAGTCGGCCTGGAATCTGATCCAGCCGGCAAGTGAGCTGCGAAGTATAGCCACAAATCCTCGCCGAGTGAAGAGCCCCGCCGCGACCGGCCAGGCTACTCCGAACGGCGGCAGCGGATCGGCCACGCCGATCCGCTGCGGGGGTCTTACTTGATGACCTTGGCCACCACGCCGGCGCCGACGGTGCGGCCGCCCTCGCGGATCGCGAAACGCAGGCCCTCGTCCATCGCGATCGGGTGGATCAGGCTCACCACCATCTTCACGTTGTCGCCCGGCATCACCATCTCCACGCCTTCCGGCAGCTGCACCGCGCCGGTCACGTCCGTGGTGCGGAAGTAGAACTGCGGACGGTAGCCCTTGAAGAACGGGGTGTGACGGCCGCCCTCCTCCTTCGACAGCACGTACACCTCGGCCTCGAAGTCCGTGTGCGGCGTGATCGTGCCCGGCTTCGCCAGCACCTGCCCGCGCTCCACGTCGTCGCGCTTCAGGCCGCGCAGCAGCAGACCCACGTTGTCGCCCGCCTGGCCCTGGTCCAGCAGCTTGCGGAACATCTCCACGCCGGTCACCGTGGTCTTCTGCGTCGGGCGGATGCCCACCACCTCGATTTCCTCGCCGACCTTGATGATGCCGCGCTCCACGCGACCGGTCACCACCGTGCCGCGACCCGAGATCGAGAACACGTCCTCGACCGGCATCAGGAACGGCTTGTCGATCTCGCGCACCGGCTCCGGAATGTAGCTGTCCAGCGCGTCCACCAGCTTGATGATCGCCGGCACGCCGATTTCGCTCTGGTCACCTTCCAGCGCCTTCAGCGCCGAACCCTTGATGATCGGCGTGTCGTCGCCAGGGAAGTCGTACTTCGACAGCAGCTCGCGCACTTCCATCTCGACGAGCTCCAGCAGCTCGGCGTCGTCCACCATGTCCGCCTTGTTCAGGAATACCACGATGTACGGCACGCCCACCTGGCGCGACAGCAGGATGTGCTCGCGCGTCTGCGGCATCGGGCCGTCCGCCGCCGAGCACACCAGGATCGCGCCGTCCATCTGCGCCGCACCCGTGATCATGTTCTTCACGTAGTCCGCATGGCCCGGGCAGTCCACGTGCGCGTAGTGGCGCACCGGCGACTCGTATTCCACATGCGCCGTCGAGATCGTGATACCGCGCGCCTTCTCTTCCGGCGCCGCGTCGATCGCGTCGTAGGCCTTGAATTCGCCGCCGAAACGCTCCGCACCAACCTTCGTCAGCGCCGCCGTCAGCGTCGTCTTGCCGTGGTCCACGTGACCGATCGTACCCACGTTCACGTGGGGCTTGGTGCGCTCGAACTTGCCCTTTGCCATGACTTGAGACCTCTAGATAGAACTTCTGTCAGTGCGGCTTGCGCCGCGTCGTTTGATCTACGCGACCCGCAGGCCGCACTGTTTTCTTCCGATTCCCGCAACCGGCTGCGGTCGCGGGCTTTTCCTGAAAAGTGCGGCCACGGATGGCCGCTTCTTGATTTGCTTTTGCGCTCACGGATGAGCGCAAGGGTCATGCCTTCTTCACCACCTGCTCGGCGATGTTGCTCGGCGCCTCGGCGTAGTGGTCGAATTCCATCGTGAAGGTGGCACGACCCTGCGTCAGCGAGCGGATACTGGTGGCGTAGCCGAACATCTCGCCCAGCGGGACGAACGCGTCGACGGTCTTGCCCGACGGCGTGTCCTCCTGGCCGCGCAGGATGCCGCGGCGACGGCTCATGTCGCCCATCACGTCGCCGACGTACTCCTCCGGCGTCACCACCTCGACCTTCATGATCGGCTCGAGCAGCGCCGGCGAGGCCTTCGCGAAGCCCTGCTTGAACGCCATCGAGGCGGCCAGCTTGAACGCCATCTCGGACGAGTCGACGTCGTGGTAGGAGCCGAACACCAGCTTCACCTTGACGCCCACCACCGGGAAGCCCGCCAGCGGGCCACTGGTGATGGTCTCGCGCAGGCCCTTCTCGACCGAAGGAATGAACTCCTTCGGGATCACGCCGCCGGTGATCTCGTTGATGAACAGGAAGTCGTCCTTGATCATCGGCGCCAGCTTCTCGTCGGCGCGGTCGGCGTCGGTGATCGGGGACATCTCGATCACCACATGGCCGTACTGGCCCTTGCCGCCGGACTGCTTGGCGTGCTTGTAGTCGCTCTTGACGTCACTGGAACGGATCGTCTCGCGGTACGCCACCTGCGGCTTGCCGACGTTGGCCTCGACGTTGAACTCACGCTTCATGCGGTCGACGATGATGTCGAGATGCAGCTCGCCCATGCCCGAAATGATCGTCTGGCCCGACTCCTCGTCGGTGCGGACGCGGAAGGACGGATCCTCGGCGGCCAGGCGGCCGAGCGCGACGCCCATCTTTTCCTGGTCGGACTTGGTCTTCGGCTCCACCGCCATCGAGATCACCGGCTCCGGGAACGTCATGCGCTCCAGGGTGATGACGTGATCCTGCGCGCACAGCGTGTCGCCGGTCGTCACATCCTTCAAGCCGACTGCCGCGGCGATGTCGCCCGCGCGCACTTCCTTCAGTTCGTGACGATCGTTCGCGTGCATCTGCAGGATACGGCCGATGCGTTCCTTCTTCGACTTCACCGGGTTGTAGACGGCGTCGCCGGCGTTCAGCACGCCCGAATAGACGCGGAAGAACGTCAGCGAACCGACGAACGGATCAGTCATGATCTTGAACGCGAGCGCGGAGAACGGCGCGGCGTCGTCCGCCTTGCGGGTCGCCTCGTGCTCGTTCTCGTCCACGCCGGTCACCGGCGGACGATCCACCGGCGACGGCAGCAGATGCACCACCGCGTCCAGCATCGCCTGCACGCCCTTGTTCTTGAAGGCGGTGCCGCAGTAGACCGGAATGATCTCGCTGGACAGCGTCCGCTGGCGCAGGCCGCCGATGATCTCGGCCTCGGAGAGGTCGCCCTCTTCAAGGTACTTGTTCATCAGCTCTTCGCTGGCCTCGGCGGCGGACTCGACCATGAAGTTGCGCGCCTCCGCGGCCTTGTCCGCGAGGTTCGCCGGGATGTCCTTGTACTCGAACTTCATGCCCTGGGACGGCATGTCCCAGATGATCGCCTTCATCTTGATCAGGTCGATCACGCCCTCGAAATCGTCCTCGGCACCGATCGGCACCACCATCGGCACCGGATGCGCACCCAGGCGCGACTTCAGCTGGCCAACCACCTTGTCGAAGTTGGCGCCGGTGCGGTCCATCTTGTTGACGAAGGCAAGGCGCGGCACGTGATACTTGTTGGCCTGGCGCCACACGGTCTCGGACTGCGGCTGCACGCCGCCGACCGCGCACAGCACGAACACCGCGCCGTCGAGCACACGCAGCGAACGCTCCACCTCGATGGTGAAGTCCACGTGCCCGGGGGTGTCGATGATGTTGAAGCGGTGCTGCTCCATCGAACCATCCATGCCCTTCCAGAACGCCGTGGTGGCGGCGGAGGTGATGGTGATGCCGCGCTCCTGCTCCTGCTCCATCCAGTCCATCGTGGCCGCACCGTCGTGCACCTCGCCGATCTTGTGCGAGACGCCGGTGTAGAACAGGATGCGCTCCGTGGTCGTGGTCTTGCCGGCATCGATGTGGGCCATGATGCCGAAGTTGCGGTAGCGCTCGATGGGAGTGGTGCGGGCCATAGTCGTATCCGACGGAGATCCATCCCCGAATGGGCAATGGCGGCCATCCGGGCCGCTCTGGTCATGAAAAAATCCGGCAGGATGCCGGTTGGCGCGACACCGCCCGCATCGCGGGCGGCACGACACTTCCGCCGCTTACCAGCGGTAGTGCGAGAAGGCCTTGTTGGCTTCCGCCATGCGATGGGTTTCCTCGCGCTTCTTGGCAGCGCCACCGCGGCTTTCGGAAGCCTCCTGCAGCTCGGCAGCCAGCTTGCGCGGCATCGAGGTCTCGCCGCGCTTGCGCGCAGCCTCGATCACCCAGCGCATCGCCAGCGCCATGCGGCGACCGGGACGCACTTCCACCGGCACCTGGTAGGTGGCGCCACCGACACGGCGCGACTTCACCTCGACGGCGGGCGCGACATTGTTCAGCGCCTTCTCGACCAGAGCCACCGGCTCGGCGTGCTTCTCGCCCAGATGCTCCAGCGCGCCGTAGACGATGCTCTCGGCCACCGACTTCTTGCCGCTCTTCATCACCATGTTGATGAAGCGGGCGATCAGCTGGCTGCCGTGCTTCGGATCGGGCAGCACCAGACGGGCGGGATGGGAACCTTTACGCGACATAGTTATTTCCTAACGATCAGGACTTCGGACGCTTGGCGCCGTACTTCGAGCGCGACTGGCGACGCTTGGTGACGCCGGCGCAGTCGAGGCTGCCGCGCACCGTGTGGTAGCGCACGCCCGGCAGATCCTTGACGCGGCCACCGCGGATCAGCACCACCGAGTGCTCCTGCAGGTTGTGGCCTTCGCCGCCGATGTAGCTGATCACCTCGTAGCCGTTGGTCAGGCGCACCTTGGCAACCTTGCGCAGGGCCGAGTTCGGCTTTTTCGGGGTGGTCGTGTAAACGCGCGTGCAGACGCCGCGACGCTGCGGGCTGTTCTGCAGAGCAGGCGAATCGCTCTTGTAGCTCTTCGGGCTGCGGGATTTGCGCACCAACTGGTTGATAGTCGCCATGCGAAGCCTTTTCTGAAAACATAAAGGCAGCCCGAACAAGCTCGGTCTGCCAAGAAGCGGGAATATAACACGGACGGCCTGTCACAGACAAGCCAATGTCCCGCCTTCCATGACCCGAACACGAGGTGCGTCCGTGCACCTCATTTCGTATGTCTAGCGAGCAAGGCCCGGAATGGGCTTACTCGACACCACTTTCACTGCCGGCCGGCGCCTCGGCGAACGAGACGGCGGGGGCGGCACCGGAGAGCGTTTCCAGCTCCGAGGCGGTCAGGCCGCCCTGGCTGCGGCGCGAGGCGTGATATGCCAAGCCGGTACCCGCAGGGATCAGACGGCCGACGATAACATTTTCCTTCAGGCCCCGCAAGGTATCGCGCGTGCCGCGGACCGCAGCCTCGGTGAGGACGCGGGTGGTTTCCTGGAACGAAGCCGCCGAGATGAACGACTCGGTGGCCAGCGAGGCCTTCGTGATGCCCAGCAGCACCGACTGGTACTCGGCCGGACGCTCGCCCTTGCCTTCCGCACGCTCGTTCTCGGCATTGATGCGCACGCGCTCGACCTGCTCGCCGCGCAGGTAGTGGCTGTCGCCCGGCTCGGTGATCTCGACCTTGCGCAGCATCTGGCGAATGATCGCCTCGATGTGCTTGTCGTTGATCTTCACGCCCTGCAGGCGGTACACGTCCTGGATCTCCTTGACCAGGTACGTGGCCAGCGGCTCCACGCCCAGCAGGCGCAGGATGTCGTGCGGGCTGGGCTCGCCGTCCACCACGGTCTCGCCCTTCTCCACGTGCTCGCCTTCGAACACGATGACCTGGCGCCACTTCGGGATCAGCTCCTCGTGCTCGTTGCCGTCGGCGTCCTTGATGATCAGGCGCTGCTTGCCCTTGGTGTCCTTGCCGAAGCTGACCACGCCGGAGCGCTCGGCGAGCACCGCCGGCTCCTTCGGCTTGCGCGCCTCGAACAGGTCGGCCACGCGGGGCAGGCCGCCGGTGATGTCGCGGGTCTTGGAGGTTTCCTGCGGGATACGTGCGACCACGTCGCCCACGCCCACCGCGGCGCCGTTCTGGATCGACACGATCGCGCCCGCCGGCAGGAAGTATTGCGCGGCGATGTCGGTGCCCGGCAACTTGAGCTCGCGACCCTTGCTGTCCTCCAGGCGCACGATCGGGCGCAGGTCCTTCGCCTGCGTGCCGCGACGCTTCGGATCGGTGACCACCGCCGACTCCAGGCCGGTCAGCTCGTCGGTCTGGCTCTGCACGGTGACGCCATCGATGAAGTCGATGAACCGCACCACGCCCGCCACCTCGGTGACGATCGGGTGGGTGTGCGGATCCCAGTTCGCCACGGTCTGGCCCGCCTTCACCGGTGCGCCGTCCTTCACCGCGATGGTGGCGCCGTAGGGCACCTTGTAGCGCTCGCGCTCGCGGCCGTTGGCGTCGAGCACCGACACCTCGCCAGAACGCGACACCGCCACCAGGTGGCCCTGGGCGTGCTGCACGGTCTTCAGGTTGTTGAACTTCAGCGCGCCGGTGGTCTTCACCGTCACGTTGTCCACCGCGGCGGCTCGCGAGGCCGCGCCGCCGATGTGGAAGGTACGCATGGTCAGCTGGGTGCCCGGCTCGCCGATCGACTGCGCGGCGACCACGCCCACGGCCTCGCCCATGTTGACCAGGTGGCCACGAGCCAGGTCGCGGCCGTAGCACAGCTTGCACACGCCGTGGCTGGCCTCGCAGGTGATCGGCGAACGCACCTTGACCGACTGCACGCCGGCCTTGTCGAGCTTCTCAACCAGCGCCTCGTTCAGCAGGGTGTCGCGGGTGACGATCGGCTGGTCGTCGTTGCCGGGGGCATACACGTCCTCGACCACCACGCGGCCCAGCACGCGGTCGCGCAGCGGCTCGACCACGTCGCCGCCCTCCACGATCGGCTGCATGGTGAGGCCTTCCTCGGTACCGCAGTCATCCATGGTGACCACCACGTCCTGCGCCACGTCCACCAGGCGGCGGGTGAGGTAGCCGGAGTTCGCGGTCTTCAGCGCCGTGTCCGCCAGGCCCTTGCGGGCGCCGTGGGTGGAGTTGAAGTACTGCAGCACGTTCAGGCCTTCGCGGAAGTTGGCCTTGATCGGCGTCTCGATGATCGAGCCGTCCGGGCGCGCCATCAGGCCGCGCATGCCCGCCAGCTGGCGGATCTGCGCCACCGAACCACGGGCGCCGGAGTCGGCCATGATGTAGAGCGAGTTCATCGACTTCTGGGCAACCTGCTTGCCCTCGCTGTCGGTCACCGTCTCGGTGCCGATGCCGTCGATCATCGCCTTGGCCACCTGCTCGTTGGTGCGCGACCAGATGTCGACCACCTTGTTGTAGCGCTCGCCGGCGGTGACCAGGCCCGACTGGTACTGCTGCTGGATCTCGACGACTTCCTTCTCGGCTTCCTCGAGGATCGCCTTCTTCTCGGCCGGGATCTTCATGTCGTCGATGCCGATGGAGATGCCGGCGCGCGTCGCGAAACGGTAGCCGGTGTACATCAGCTTGTCGGCGAAGATCACCGTTTCCTTCAGGCCCAGGCGGCGGTAGCTGGCGTTGATCAGGCGCGAGATCGCCTTCTTGGTCAGCTCGGTGTTGGCGAGCTGGAACGGCAGGCCCTCCGGCAGGATCTCGGCGAGCAGCGCGCGGCCCACGGTGGTCTCGACCAGCGCGATCTCGCTGTGGCGCTCGCCGTTGTCGCCCAGGCGCACCTGCTTCAGGCGCACCTTGACCTTGGCGTGCAGCTCGACCGCGCGGTTGTCATAGGCGCGGCGCACCTCGCTGATGCCGGAGAACACCATGCCGGTGCCCTTCGCGTTCACCAGCTCGCGCGTCATGTAGTACAGGCCCAGCACCACGTCCTGGGTCGGCACGATGATCGGCTCGCCGTTGGCGGGCGACAGGATGTTGTTGGTCGACATCATCAGGGCGCGTGCCTCGAGCTGCGCCTCGATCGACAGCGGCACGTGCACGGCCATCTGGTCGCCGTCGAAGTCGGCGTTGAACGCGGTACAGACCAGCGGATGCAGCTGGATCGCCTTGCCTTCGATCAGCACCGGCTCGAAGGCCTGGATGCCAAGGCGGTGCAGCGTCGGAGCACGGTTCAGCAGCACCGGATGCTCGCGGATCACCTCTTCGAGGATGTCCCACACCTGGCCTTCCTCGCGCTCGACGAGCTTCTTGGCGGCCTTGATCGTGGTGGCCTCGCCGCGGGCCTGCAGCTTGGCGAAGATGAACGGCTTGAACAGCTCCAGCGCCATCTTCTTGGGCAGGCCGCACTGGTGCAGGCGCAGCGTCGGGCCCACGGTGATCACCGAGCGGCCGGAGTAATCCACGCGCTTGCCGAGCAGGTTCTGGCGGAAGCGGCCCTGCTTGCCCTTGATCATGTCGGCCAGCGACTTCAGCGCGCGCTTGTTCGTGCCGGTGATGGCACGGCCGCGGCGGCCGTTGTCGAGCAGCGCGTCCACCGACTCCTGCAGCATGCGCTTCTCGTTGCGCACGATGATGTCGGGCGCGTTGAGTTCGAGCAGGCGCTTCAGGCGGTTGTTGCGGTTGATGACGCGGCGGTACAGGTCGTTCAGGTCGGAGGTCGCGAAGCGGCCGCCGTCCAGCGGCACCAGCGGACGCAGGTCCGGCGGCAGCACCGGCAACACGGTCAGCACCATCCACTCCGGCTTGTTGCCGGATTCCAGGAAGGCCTCGATCAGCTTCACGCGCTTGGTGAGGCGCTTCAGCTTGGTCTCGGAGTTGGTGGAGGCGATCTCCTCCTTCAGGCGGATGACTTCGCCCGGAAGATCCAGCGACTTCAGCAGCTCGTACACCGCCTCGGCGCCCATGCGCGCGTCGAACTCGTCGCCGTGCTCCTCGACGGCTTCGAGATACTGGTCCTCGCTGAGCAACTGGCCACGCTCGAGCGCGGTAAGACCCGGGTCGATCACCACGAACGCTTCGAAGTACAGGATGCGCTCGATGTCGCGCAGGGTCATGTCCAGCATCAGGCCGATGCGCGACGGCAGCGACTTCAGGAACCAGATGTGCGCGGTCGGGCTGGCCAGTTCGATATGGCCCATGCGCTCGCGGCGCACCTTGGCCAGGGTGACTTCCGTGCCGCACTTCTCGCACACCACGCCGCGGTGCTTCATGCGCTTGTACTTGCCGCACAGGCACTCGTAGTCCTTCACCGGACCGAAGATGGCGGCGCAGAACAGGCCGTCACGCTCGGGCTTGAACGTGCGGTAGTTGATCGTCTCCGGCTTCTTCACTTCGCCGTAGGACCAGGAGCGGATCAGTTCCGGCGACGCCAGCGCGATCTTGATCGAGTCGAACTCGGGCGTGGCACGCTGCTGGTTGAACAGATTGAGCAGGTCTTTCATGTGAGTCTCCGCTTGGAGCTGTCTCTATGGTCGGGATCCACGGAATAACCGGGGCTTGGCTTATCCGGGACCCGGGGCTCTCACCCCGGGTCCCGACCATTCACTTGATCTCTTCCAGGTCGATGTCGATGCCGAGCGAGCGGATTTCCTTCACCAGCACGTTGAAGGACTCCGGCATGCCGGCCGCCATCTCGTGGTTGCCGTCGACGATGTTCTTGTACATCTGGTTACGGCCCTGCACGTCGTCGGACTTCACCGTCAGCATTTCCTGCAGGGTGTAGGCCGCGCCGTAGGCTTCCAGCGCCCAGACTTCCATCTCGCCGAAGCGCTGGCCGCCGAACTGCGCCTTGCCGCCCAGCGGCTGCTGGGTGACCAGCGAGTACGGGCCGGTGGAGCGCGCGTGCATCTTGTCGTCGACCAGGTGGTTGAGCTTCAGGTAATGCATGTAGCCCACGGTGACCGGGCGATCGAACGCCTCGCCGGTGCGGCCGTCGTACAGCGTGGTCTGGCCCGACTCGGGCAGATCCGCCAGCTTCAGCATCGCCTTGATCTCGGTTTCCTCGGCGCCGTCGAACACCGGCGTGGCCATCGGTACGCCTTCCTGCAGGTTCGTCGCCAGCGCGAGGATCTCCTCGTCGGTCAGCGACTTCAGGTCGACGTGCTGCACCGCGCCGGCGACGTGGTGGTTGTAGATCTGGTCGAGGAACTCGCGGATCTGCTTGACCTTGGCCTGCGCCTCCAGCATCTGCTGGATCTTCTTGCCCAGGCCCTTGGCGGCCCAGCCCAGATGCACCTCGAGGATCTGGCCGATGTTCATACGGCTCGGCACGCCCAGCGGGTTCAGGCAGATGTCCACCGAGGTGCCGTCGGCCATGTACGGCATGTCCTCCACCGGCACCACGTTCGACACCACACCCTTGTTGCCGTGGCGGCCGGCCATCTTGTCGCCCGGCTGGATGCGGCGCTTCACGGCCAGGAATACCTTGACCATCTTCAGCACGCCCGGCGCGAGGTCGTCGCCCTGGGTGATCTTGCCCTGCTTCTCCTTGAAGCGCTTGTCGAACTCCTCCTTGTGGCGCTTGACCTGCTCGGCGGCGCGCTCGAGGAACTCGGTGACCGATTCGTCCTTGACGTTGATCTTGAACCAGTCGTCCTTCTTCAGGCCGTCCAGGTACGCGTCGGTGATCTCGGCACCGCGCTTCAGGCCGCCCGGACCGCTCATCGCGCTCTGGCCGACCAGCTGCGCGCGCATGCGGTTGTAGATCGCGCCTTCCAGGATGCGGAACTGGTCGTCGAAGTCCTTGCGGATGCGCTTGATCTCGGTTTCCTCGATCTGCTTGGCGCGCTTGTCCTTCTCAATCCCGTCGCGGGTGAACACCTGTACGTCGATGACGGTGCCGTCCATGCCCGGCGGCACGCGCAGCGAGCTGTCCTTCACGTCCGAAGCCTTCTCGCCGAAGATCGCGCGCAGCAGCTTCTCCTCCGGGGTCAGCTGGCTCTCGCCCTTCGGCGTGACCTTGCCCACCAGGATGTCGCCCGCCTTCACCTCGGCGCCGATGTAGACGATGCCGCTCTCGTCGAGGCGGGCCAGCGCCTGCTCACCCACGTTGGGGATGTCGGCGGTGATTTCCTCGGCGCCCAGCTTGGTGTCGCGCGCGACGCAGGCCAGCTCCTCGATGTGGATCGAGGTGTAGCGGTCTTCCTGCACGACACGCTCGGAGAGCAGGATCGAGTCTTCGAAGTTGTAGCCGTTCCACGGCATGAAGGCGATCAGCATGTTCTGGCCGAGCGCGAGCTCGCCCAGGTCGGTCGACGAACCGTCGGCCAGCGTGTCGCCCTTCGCCACCACGTCACCCACGTTCACCAGCGGGCGCTGGTTGAGGTTGGTGTTCTGGTTGGAGCGGGTGTACTTGGTCAGCGTGTAGATGTCGACGCCGGCGTCGTTCTCGCCCACCTCGTCCTCGTTGACGCGCACCACGATGCGGCCCGCGTCGACCTGGTCGATCACGCCGCCGCGCCTGGCGCTCACCGTGACGCCCGAGTCGCGCGCCACGGCGCGCTCGATACCGGTGCCCACCAGCGGGGTCTGCGAACGCAGCGTCGGCACGGCCTGGCGCTGCATGTTCGCGCCCATCAGTGCGCGGTTCGCGTCGTCGTGCTCCAGGAACGGCACCAGCGCCGCCGCCACCGACACGGTCTGCATCGGCGAGACGTCCATGTAGTCGACTTCGGCCGCCGGACGCAGCTCGGACTCGCCGCGGAAACGGCAGGAGACGAATTCCTCGACGAACGCACCGTGCTTGTCCAGTGGCGAGTTCGCCTGCGCGATCACGTGATCGCCTTCCTCGATCGCCGACAGGTAGTCCACCTTGTCGGTGACCTTGCCGTTCGCCACCTTGCGGTACGGCGTCTCCAGGAAGCCGTACTGGTTGGTGCGCGCGTACACGGCGAGCGAGTTGATCAGGCCGATGTTCGGGCCTTCCGGCGTCTCGATGGTGCAGACGCGGCCGTAATGGGTCGGGTGCACGTCGCGCACCTCGAAGCCGGCACGCTCGCGGGTCAGGCCGCCCGGGCCCAGCGCGGAGACGCGGCGCTTGTGGGTGACTTCCGACAGCGGGTTGTTCTGGTCCATGAACTGGCTGAGCTGCGAGGAGCCGAAGAACTCCTTCACCGCCGCCGCCACCGGCTTGGCGTTGATCAGGTCCTGCGGGGTGAGGCCGTCGGCCTCGGCCAGCGACAGGCGCTCGCGCACCGCGCGCTCCACGCGCACCAAGCCGATGCGGAAGGTGTTCTCGGTCATCTCGCCGACCGAGCGCACGCGACGGTTGCCGAGGTGGTCGATGTCGTCCACGGTGCCATGGCCGTTCTTGATCTCGATCAGCACCTTCAGCACGTCGAGGATGTCCGAACTCTCGCCCTGGGCCTTGACCAGGCGCTGGGCTTCCTCTTCCTTGCGCTCGCCGAAGTACTTGTAGTCGTACAGCACGCCGGGGCCGAGGATGTCCTTGCGGCCCACTCGGCGGTTGAACTTCATGCGGCCGACCGCCGACAGGTCGTAGCGGTCGAAGGTGAAGAACAGGTTGTAGAACAGGTTCTGCGCGGCATCCTTCGTCGGCGGCTCGCCCGGGCGCATCATGCGGTAGATCTCCACCAGCGCCTCCAGCGGGGTGCGGGTGTTGTCGATGCGCAGGGTGTGCGAGATGTAGGCGCCACGGTCGAGGTCGTTCACGTACAGCGTCGGCACGACATCGATGCCGGCCTTGCGGAAGCTCTCCAGCTGCTCGGCAGTGATCTCGTCGTTGGCGGCTGCCAGCAGCTCGCCGGTCTTCGGGTCGACGATGTCGATCGCCAGGATGCGGCCCACCGGGTAGTCGTCCGGCACTTCCAGCGCGGTGATGTTCTCGGCCGCGAGCTGGCGCACGTGACGCGCGGTGATGCGCTTGCCGGCCTCCACCAGCACCTTGCCGCCGATCGCCAGATCGAACGACAGCGTCTCGCCGCGCAGGCGCTCGGCGACCAGCTCCAGCGTGGTGCCGCCCTTGGCTCCCAGATGGAACACGTTGTGCTCGAAGAAGATGGCCAGCATCTCCTCGTTGCTGTAGCCCAGCGCGCGCAGCAGCACCGTCACCGGCAGCTTGCGGCGACGGTCGATGCGCGTGAACAGCGCGTCCTTCGGGTCGAACTCGAAGTCCAGCCACGAGCCGCGGTAGGGGATCACGCGGGCGGAGAACAGCAGCTTGCCCGAGCTGTGCGTCTTGCCGCGGTCGTGGTCGAAGAACACGCCCGGCGAACGGTGCAGCTGCGAGACGATGACGCGCTCGGTGCCGTTGATGATGAAGGTGCCGGTGTCGGTCATGAGCGGGATTTCGCCCATGTAGACCTCCTGCTCCTTGACGTACTTCACGGCCTTCTTCGAGGCCGGGCTGTCCTTGTCGTAGATGACCAGGCGCACGGTCACGCGCAGCGGCGCGCCGAAGGTCATGCCGCGGTTGCGGCACTCGCGCTCGTCGAAGCCCGGCTCGCCGAGGCGGTAGTCGACGTACTCCAGCGCGGCGTTGCCCGAGTAGCTGACGATCGGGAACACCGACTTCAAGGCGGCATGCAGACCCTTGTCCTCGCGCTGCTTTGGCGCGACGTGCTCCTGCAGGAATTCCCGGTAGGAATCGGTCTGGATGGTCAGCAGGTTGGGCACGCCCAGCACGGGGGGCCGCTTGCCGAAATCCTTGCGGATGCGCTTCTTCTCGGTAAACGAGTAGGTCATGGGTTGACGCCTCGGTTCGCAGTGGCGCCGGTGGTGCACACACCGGCTGAATGGGGATGCTTGGATCTGGGGGATCGCGGCTGGGGACTCGATACCTGAATTCCCAGTCGCCATGCCTCAGAGCGCAGAGCTTCCGTGCCTATGGGCAACCCATGGGCTCCTGCCCTTGGTTGCTCGCCCGCCAAAGGCGGGCTCCGCCGGAACAGGCGCCGAGGCGCCTGTTCCACGGCAGGCCATCCTGGCCTGCCTGCGGGCTCCGTTGAATCGGGCGCAAAGCACCCGATTCACGGCGGGCCGTCCTGGCCTGCGCGCCAACCGGCCCTTAAGCGGCCAAAGCCCGGGGACTTTCGCCCCCAGGCTCGGCTTGCGCTAGGTCTGGCTGACGGCGCGCAAGGCGCCGATTACTTCAGTTCGACCGTGGCGCCGGCAGCTTCCAGATCCTTCTTGAACTTCTCGGCGTCTTCCTTCGACACGGCTTCCTTCAGGACGCCACCCGACTCGGTGAGGTCCTTGGCTTCCTTCAGGCCCAGGCCGGTGATCGCGCGGACGGCCTTGATCACGTCGACCTTCTTGTCGCCGGCGGACTTCAGGATCACGTCGAACTCGGTCTGCGCCTCGGCGGCCGGAGCGGCGGCGCCGCCGGCAACGGCCACGGCGACCGGGGCAGCGGCGGACACGCCAAACTTCTCTTCGATGGCCTTCACCAGCTCCATCACTTCCATGAGCGACTTGGCGGCGACGGCTTCAACGATCTGTTCGTTGGTCAGGGACATTTTGATTTACCTCTGGAAATGGATTCGGTACGGATAAGCGTCGGGATCAGGCGGCCGCAGGGGCTTCGGCGACGACTTCGCCACCGCCCTGCTTGTCGGCCACGGCCTTGACGGCGCGGGCGAACATCGCGGCGGGCTCCGCCAGCACGCGGGCCAGCATGGCCAGCGCCTCTTCACGGGTCGGCAGCGAGGCCAGCACGTCGACGTGCGCGGCCGGCAGCAGCTTGCCTTCCACGGAGACGACCCTGGCCTTGAGCTTGTCGTTGGTCTTCGCGAATTCCTTGATCAGGCGACCGGCGGCGCCGGGCTCCTCGGTCGAGAACGCGTACAGCAGCGGACCGGTCAGGGCGTCCTTGACGACCTCGAACTCGGTGCCCGCCACGGCGCGCGACGCCAGCGTGTTCTTGACAACCTTCAGGAACACGCCAGTCTCGCGGGCCTTCTTGCGCATCGCGGTCATCTGTTCGACCGTGGTGCCCGCGTACTCGGCAGCGACCAGGGAGTGGGCCTTCGCGGCGACTTCTGCCAGCTCGGCGACTACTTCTTGCTTCTGGGACAGATTGAGAGCCATTGCACTCCTCCAAATGAACTCCGCTCACGGCTCCTGCCGCTTGCGGTCCTCGGCGACGCCGTCCTTGACGTCGGGGACGCCAGGCGTCCCGGGGTGACGGCCTTTCCAGAACGACGAATCATTCCAGTGGGGGCGGCACCATCTGCGCAGGCCGGATGCGGGCATCCGATTAAGCGGCCGGGCTGGCGGCGACGGCGATTCCCTGCCATGAGCGAGTTCCTTGCCCGTCGTCGTCGCGCGCTGGCCGCGCCTGCGGTCTTTGACGGCTGCCCCGGTACTCGACCGGGGCTGCCCTCAAAAACGGTCCCGCGCGGCAACCGGCCGCGCGGGAAAAGCACTTACTTGGTCGCGATGTTCAGCGACGAGGTATCCACGGTGACGCCGATGCCCATCGTGCTGGACAGCGCCACCTTCTGCAGGTACTGGCCCTTGGCGGTAGCCGGCTTCGCCTTCAGCAGGTCGTTGACCAGCGCGTTGAGGTTGTCCGCGAGCTGCGCGGCCTCGAACGTGGCCTTGCCGATGGTGGCGTGGATGATGCCCGCCTTGTCGTTGCGGAACTTCACCTGGCCGGCCTTCGCATTCTTCACCGCGGTGACCACGTCGGCGGTGACCGAGCCGTCCTTCGGATTCGGCATCAGGCCACGCGGACCGAGCAGCTGGCCCAGCTTGCCGACCACGCGCATCGCGTCCGGCGTGGCGATCACGCGACCGAAGTCGAGATCGCCGCCCTGCATGCGCTCGGCCAGGTCGTCCATGCCGACCGCATCGGCACCGGCGGCCTTGGCCGCCTCGGCCTTCTCGCCCGGCGGGCAGAACACCGCCACCTTGATCGTCTTGCCGGTGCCGTGCGGCAGCAGCGAGGAGCCGCGCACGCCCTGGTCCGACTTCTTGGCGTCAATGCCGAGGCGCACGGCGACGTCGACGGATTCGGCGAACTTGGCCTTGGCGTTGTCCTTGACGATCTTCAGGGCTTCATCCAGGCCGTACACCTTGCCCGGCTGCACCGCGGCCTGGGCGGCCTTCATACGCTTGGTGATCTTTGCCATGTCTTAACCCTCCACCACCAGGCCCATGCTGCGCGCGCTACCGGCAATGGTGCGCACCGCGGCGTCCAGATCGGCAGCCGTCAGGTCCGGCTCCTTCTGCTTGGCGACGTCTTCGAGCTGCTTGCGGGTGATCTTGCCGACCTTGTCGGTGTTCGGCTTCGACGAGCCCTTGGCGACGCCCGTGGCCTTCTTGATCAGGATCGTGGCCGGCGGGGTCTTGGTGATGAAGGTGAAGCTGCGGTCGGAGTACGCGGTGATGATCACCGGGATCGGCAGACCCGGCTCCATCTTCTGCGTGGCGGCGTTGAACGCCTTGCAGAACTCCATGATGTTCAGGCCGCGCTGGCCCAGCGCCGGACCGACCGGCGGGCTGGGGTTGGCCTGACCGGCCTTGACCTGCAGCTTGATGTAGCCTACGACTTTCTTTGCCATTGGATTTTCCTCGCGAGTTCAGGCGCCTTGCGGCTCCTCGCCATGCAACTTCCCTGGTTGAGAGGGGAATCCGCGCTCCCGCAGATTCCTGAAACACGGGCACGCCGGGTCGAAAGACCCCGGCGGGAACCGTGCAGTATAAAGATTGACCAGTCCTTTAGCAAGCTCCATGCCGAACTCCCTCCTCCCCCATGGGGAGAAGGTGGCCCGAAGGGCCGGGGGAGGAGTCGGCCAGCCTCGACGCGAGACCGAAGGAGCGCCCCGGATCAATCCCGGCGCAAGCCCCGCCCCATCACCTCGATCCTCTCCCCGGAGGGGGAGGGCGGGAACGTGCGATGCGCCACCGCCCCGTTCAAATACTTCAGTCGAATCAGGCCTTCTCGACCTGGCCGAACTCCAGTTCCACAGGCGTGGAACGGCCGAAGATCAGCACCGCCACGCGCAGGCGGCTCTTCTCGTAGTTGACTTCCTCGACCACGCCGTTGAAGTCGTTGAACGGACCGTCGGTGACGCGCACCATCTCGCCCGGCTCGAACAGCACCTTGGGCTTGGGCTTTTCCACGCCCTCGCGCACGCGGCTCAGGATGGTGTCGGCCTCGCTGTCGCGGATCGGCAGCGGGCGGTCGGCGGTGCCGCCGATGAAACCCATCACCTTGGGAGTTTCCTTGACCAGGTGCCAGCACTCGTCGTCGATGCGCGGCGCCTTGCCCTCGGTGTTGGTCTCGATCTGCACCAGCACGTAGCCGGGGAAGAACTTGCGGTCGCTGCGGCGCTTCTGGCCGCCGCGCATCTCGACCACTTCCTCGGTGGGCACCAGCACCTCACCGAACTTCTCTTCCATCCCGGCGCGCACGATGCGCTCGGAGAGCGCCCGCTTCACCTGGTTCTCGAAGCCCGAATAGGCGTGCACCACATACCAACGCTTGCTCACGGCTTTGACCTCACAGCTTGAGCAGCCAGTCGAGAATGACCGACTTGAGGATCAGGTCGATCAGGCCCAGCAGCAGCGACAGGACGATGACCACGAGAATAATGATGCCGGTGGTCTTGATCGTCTCGTCGCGAGTCGGCCAGACCACCTTGCGCATTTCGAACTGCGACTCGGCAAGAAAATGCCGCATGCGGCGTCCCAGCGCGGTGAACGCGGCGATCGACAGCGAGATCACCAGCGCCGCCAGCACGCCCAGCAGGCGCGCCACCGGCGGCACCCGCGCATCGTTGCTGAACCACGAATACGCCACGATACCGGCCACCAGGATCACGGCGGCCAGCACCAGCTTGCCGATATCGGCAGCACTCGTGCCCTTGGACTGTTCTGCCTTGGTATTCATGCGCAGTCTGCGGATGTCATCGGCCATCGGAACGGGTGAGGTGTCCGCTGCGCCGCCATCCGTCGTCGATCCTCGGAAAGGTGGCACGCCAGGAGGGACTCGAACCCCCAACCTGCGGTTTTGGAGACCGCTGCTCTGCCAATTGAGCTACTGGCGTAGATAAAACGGGATACGGGATTCGAGCCCCGGAACCCGGCGATGGCGGAAGAGCCTGCCCTTCCGTATCCCGAGTCCCGCCACCCGAATCCCGCAGTTGTTACTTGATGACCTTGGCCACCACGCCGGCGCCGACGGTGCGGCCGCCCTCGCGGATCGCGAAACGCAGGCCCTCGTCCATCGCGATCGGGTGGATCAGGCTCACCACCATCTTCACGTTGTCGCCCGGCATCACCATCTCCACGCCTTCCGGCAGCTGCACCGCGCCGGTCACGTCCGTGGTGCGGAAGTAGAACTGCGGACGGTAGCCCTTGAAGAACGGGGTGTGACGGCCGCCCTCCTCCTTCGACAGCACGTACACCTCGGCCTCGAAGTCCGTGTGCGGCGTGATCGTGCCCGGCTTCGCCAGCACCTGCCCGCGCTCCACGTCGTCGCGCTTCAGGCCGCGCAGCAGCAGACCCACGTTGTCGCCCGCCTGGCCCTGGTCCAGCAGCTTGCGGAACATCTCCACGCCGGTCACCGTGGTCTTCTGCGTCGGGCGGATGCCCACCACCTCGATTTCCTCGCCGACCTTGATGATGCCGCGCTCCACGCGACCGGTCACCACCGTGCCGCGACCCGAGATCGAGAACACGTCCTCGACCGGCATCAGGAACGGCTTGTCGATCTCGCGCACCGGCTCCGGAATGTAGCTGTCCAGCGCGTCCACCAGCTTGATGATCGCCGGCACGCCGATTTCGCTCTGGTCACCTTCCAGCGCCTTCAGCGCCGAACCCTTGATGATCGGCGTGTCGTCGCCAGGGAAGTCGTACTTCGACAGCAGCTCGCGCACTTCCATCTCGACGAGCTCCAGCAGCTCGGCGTCGTCCACCATGTCCGCCTTGTTCAGGAATACCACGATGTACGGCACGCCCACCTGGCGCGACAGCAGGATGTGCTCGCGCGTCTGCGGCATCGGGCCGTCCGCCGCCGAGCACACCAGGATCGCGCCGTCCATCTGCGCCGCACCCGTGATCATGTTCTTCACGTAGTCCGCATGGCCCGGGCAGTCCACGTGCGCGTAGTGGCGCACCGGCGACTCGTATTCCACATGCGCCGTCGAGATCGTGATACCGCGCGCCTTCTCTTCCGGCGCCGCGTCGATCGCGTCGTAGGCCTTGAATTCGCCGCCGAAACGCTCCGCACCAACCTTCGTCAGCGCCGCCGTCAGCGTCGTCTTGCCGTGGTCCACGTGACCGATCGTACCCACGTTCACGTGGGGCTTGGTGCGCTCGAACTTGCCCTTTGCCATACGCCAGAATCCCGATGAGTCAGTGAGAGAAAAACGCCCCGGACGGGCGAGCAACGATGATGGTGCTCATGACTGGAATCGAACCAGCGACCTCTTCCTTACCAAGGAAGTGCTCTACCGACTGAGCTACATGAGCGGAGACTTTCGGCCGCCATCCATGACGGCGAAGAACAGGCCGGCATCCTGCCGGACTCTTCAAAAACTCGACGGGATCAATGGAGCGGGAGACGGGAATCGAACCCGCACCATCAGCTTGGAAGGCTGAGGTTCTACCATTGAACTACTCCCGCCCTGCGCGGAGCCCGTTGCCGCATCGAAGATCGACCCGGCGAACCAGCCCAATCGCAGCCCGCGCGAATCGACTGGTGGAGGGAGGTGGATTCGAACCACCGAAGGCGTAAGCCAGCAGATTTACAGTCTGCCCCCGTTGGCCGCTTGGGTATCCCTCCAACAAAGAACGCGTATTGTGTGGATCGCCCCGCCGACTGTCAACACCCGCGAACGCCCGCAGGCGTGCTTCCGCGGCGCTCCGCGGGCCGGTTTCAGCCCGGATCGCGCCGGTTTTCGTCGGCCCGGGTATCCACCAGTTGCTCCATCTCGCGCGACAACTGCTGCAGGCGACGCGCATGCGCCTGCAGCTTGCGCTCGCCCTCGTCGCGCGGCTCCCAGCGCGGCACCGGGGTGGGCTTGCCGTCCGGCGCGTCCAGCGCCACGAACACCATCACGCAACTGGTCGCCAGCCTTTGCTCCCCCTTGCGCAGGTCGCTGGCCAGCACGTCCACCGCCATGTGCATGCTGGAGGTGCCGGTGTGGATCAGTCGCGCGCGCACCGTCACCAGATCGCCGATCAGGATCGGCGCCACGAACTGGATGCCGCTGACCGAGGCGGTGACGCAGTACGCCCCGCTCCAGGCCACCGCACAGGCGTAGCCGGCCTGATCGATCCACTTCATCGCCATGCCGCCATGCACCTTGCCGCCGAAGTTGACGTCGGTGGGCTGGGCGAGGAAACGGAAGCTCACTTCGTGCTGGTGGCCTGGCATGCGCGCTCCGGTCATTGCGGCAGGGAAATCGCCATTATGCCCGCTCGCCACGTGCCGGCACGCGCGTCAGCGCCATCGGCGTGGTGAGCACGCCGTTCGGCGATAACCGCTCCGGCCCGGCAGCCACGAAGCCCAGTCGCAGGTACGCCGACACCGCGCAGCGCGAGGCGTTGAGCGTGAAGCGGCGCGTACCGGCGCGACGCACCGCGTCGGCCATCGCGCGCTGCCACAGGCGCCGCGCGATGCCACGGCCGTGATACCGAGTGCCCACGAAGAGCTGGGTGAGATGGCTGTCGTCGCGCAGCGCCGCCACGCCCACCAGGGTGTCGCCCAGCCAGGCGAGGTGGAAGCGGTGCCCCTCCTGCATGCGCAGCCGCTGGGCCGCCGCACCCTGCCGCGCCAGCAGCGCCCGCCCGGCCTCGTGCGGCTGGTCGGGCAGGATCCAGCGCCGCGTCACGCGACGCACCAGCGCAGCCACCGCACGGGCGTCATCGGGACGCCCCAACCGGATCCGCAGCACCGCCTTGGCCATGCCTCACCCCGCGCCTTGCCGAACGGCGCGCATGCTCGCACGGAATGCCCGCCGCCGGTGCGCATCCGGCCCGCGCGATACGAGAGGCGATTCAGACGTTGAACAGGAAGTGCAGCACGTCGCCATCCTTCACTACGTAGTCCTTGCCTTCCTTGCGCAGACGGCCGGCGGCGGCGGCGCCCTGCTCGCCCTTGTATTGGATGAAGTCGTCGTAGGAGACGGTCTCGGCACGGATGAAGCCGCGCTCGAAATCGGTGTGGATCACGCCGGCCGCCTGCGGCGCGGTGTAGCCGCGCCTGATGGTCCAGGCGCGCACTTCCTTCACGCCTGCGGTGAAGTAGGTCTGCAGGTCGAGCAGCTTGTAGCCGGCGCGGATCACGCGGTTCAGGCCCGGCTCGTCCAGGCCCAGGTCCTTGAGGAACTCGTCACGATCGGCGTCGTCGAGCTGGGCCAGCTCCTCCTCGATCGCGGCGCACACCGGCACCACCTCGGCACCCTCCTCGGCGGCGCGGGCACGCACGGCATCGAGGTGCGGGTTGTTCTCGAAGCCGTCCTCCAGCACGTTGGCGATGTACATCAGCGGCTTGAGCGTGAGCAGGAAGAGGTCGCGCACCAGCGCCTTTTCCTCGTCGTCCAGCTTCGCGCTGCGCGCCGATTTGCCCTCATTGAGCGTGGCGGCGAGCTTCTGCAGCACCGGCTTCTTCGCCAGCGCTTCCTTGTCGTTGGCCTTGGCCGCGCGCTCGGCGCGGTTCAGCGCCTTCTCCACCGACTCCAGGTCGGCCAGTGCCAGCTCGGTGTCGATGGTCTCGATGTCGGCGACGGGATCCACCTTGCCGGCCACGTGCACGATGTCGCCGTGCTCGAAGCAGCGCACCACGTGGGCGATCGCATCCACCTCGCGGATGTGCGCGAGGAACTTGTTGCCCAGTCCTTCGCCCTTCGAGGCACCGGCGACGAGGCCGGCGATGTCGACGAACTCCACCGCGGTGGGGATGACCTTCTGCGGATTGACGATCGCCGCCAGCGCGTTGAGCCGCGGGTCGGGCACCGGCACCACGCCCACGTTCGGCTCGATCGTGCAGAACGGGAAGTTTGCCGCCGCGATGCCCGCCTTGGTCAGCGCGTTGAACAGGGTGGACTTGCCGACGTTGGGCAGGCCGACGATGCCGCATTTGATGCCCATGGGTGCTCCGAGATATGTGCCGTTCCGGGCGCCGTCGCCGCGAACGCGGAAACGGCGTCAAAAAATCTACTTGCCATCGGCGGTGTGCAGCCGCTGCATCGCCTTGTCGAACTGCCCGTCCACGGCCAGCGGCAGCACATCCATCGCGCGGGCGATGCCATCGACGATCGCGTCCTCGTCCTGTGCCGAGGGCCGGCCCAGCACCCACGGGGTGACCTGGTCCTTGTGGCCAGGATGGCCGATGCCGAGGCGCAGGCGGTGGAACTTGCCGTGGCCGAGGTGGGCCACGATGTCGCGCAGCCCGTTCTGGCCGCCGTGGCCGCCGTCGAACTTCAACCGCACGGTGCCGGCGGGAAGGTCCAGGTCGTCATGCGCGACCAGGCACTCCTCCGGCGAAATCTTGTAGTAGCGCAGCGCGGAGGCGACCGCGATGCCGCTCTTGTTCATGAAGGTGGCGGGCTTCAGCAGCCACACCGGCTCGCCGCCGAGGCGCAGCTTGCAGCTCTCGCCGTGCAGCTTGCCGTCGAAGCTCCAGCGTTCGCCCTGCCCTGCCGCGAGGGCGTCCACAAACCAGAACCCGGCATTGTGCCGGGTTCGGAGATATTCGGCGCCGGGATTGCCCAGCCCGACGATCAGCCGCAGACCTGCCATGACGGCCAGCAAGCGCCCGGGCCCGCGCCCCGGCGGGGCGCGGGCCGCAGCGGCTTACTTCTTGGCGTCCTTGGCCGGCGCGGCGGCGGCCGGGGCGGCCTCGGCGGCGCCGCCCTCGGCGGCCGGCGCCTCCTCGACCTCTTCCTTCACCGTGTTCGCGGTCACCACCGTGGTGTCGTGGTCGGCACCCAGGTGCAGCGCCACGATCTCCACGCCCTTCGGCAGCTTCAGCTGCGACAGGTGCACGATGTCGCCGGGCTTGAGGTCGGCGAGGTCCAGCTCGATGTGCTCGGGCAGGTCCTTCGGCAGGCAGGAGACTTCCACTTCCGTCAGGTTGTGCGAGATCACCACGCCGGAGGTCTTGGCGGCGGCGGACTTCTCCTGGTTCAGGAAGTGCAGCGGCACGTTCACGCGGATGGCGTGGTTCTCGTCGATGCGCAGGAAGTCCATGTGCATCATCTGCTGCTTGAACGGATGCTTCTGCCAGTCGCGCACCAGCACCTTCTGCACCTTGCCGTCGACGTTCAGGTCGAGCACCGAGGAGAAGAACCACTCGTGCTTGGCGGCGAGCAGGATGGTGTTGTGCTCGATCTGGATGCTCTGCGCGGGCTGGCCCGCACCATAGACGACGGCCGGGACGTAGCTCGCGCGACGCAGGCGGCGGCTCGCACCCTTCCCCTCGTCCTTGCGGCTCTCGGCCTTGATTTCATGAATCTGTGCCATTTCGGTACTACCTTGGGTTGGGAAGCCGCCTCGCGGCGGCCGTTCGACTTTTCCGCGACCAGAAAAGCCGGTTGCTTCTACGCGGCGCCCTGCCGCGAAAAGCCAAACATCAAAAACCGCCCGTCCTGGGCGGACTTTCAAATTTCTCAGTCGACGTACAGCGAGCTCACCGACTCGCCGAAGGCGATGCGGCGGATCGTCTCGGCCAGCAGCTCGGCCACCGACAGCTGGCGAATCTTCGCGCAGGCCTGCGCCGCGGGGCTGAGCGGCAACGTGTTGGTGACCACCAGCTGGTCGAGCTGGGAATTCTCCAGGTTGCTCATCGCCGCGCCGGACAGCACCGGGTGCACGCAGTAGGCCACCACCTTGCGGGCGCCACGCTCCTTCAGCGCCGCAGCCGCGGCGCACAGCGTGCCGGCGGTGTCGACGATGTCGTCCACCATCACGCAGGTCTTGCCGTTCACGTCGCCGATGATGTTCATTACCGTGGCCACGTTCGCCTTCGGACGGCGCTTGTCGATGATCGCCAGGTCTGCGTCGTCCAGCCGCTTGGCCAGCGCGCGGGCGCGCACCACGCCGCCCACGTCGGGACTGACCACGATCATGTCGTCCATGCTGAAGTGGCGCCAGATGTCGGCCAGCAGCACCGGCGAGGCGTAGACGTTGTCCACCGGGATGTCGAAGAAGCCCTGGATCTGCTCGGCATGCAGGTCCACCGTGAGCACGCGGTCGACGCCGGCGGTGCTGATCAGCTTGGCCACCAGCTTCGCGGTGATCGGCACGCGCGCGGAGCGCGGGCGGCGATCCTGCCGCGCGTAGCCGAAGTACGGGATCACCGCGGTGACGCTGGCGGCGGAGGCACGCTTGAGCGCGTCGGCCAGCGCCAGCAGCTCGACCAGGTTCTTCGCGCTCGGCGCGCCGGTGGGCTGCAGCACGAACACTTCCTGGCGGCGCACGTTCTCCTCGATCTCGATCTGCACCTCGCCGTCGCTGAAGGTGCTGACCAGCGCCTTGCCCAGCGGCACACCCAGGCGATGGGCGACGTCCTCGGCAAGCTGAGGGTGTGCCTTGCCAGTAAACAGCATCATCGGGCTGGACCTGTCCACGCTTGCGTTCCTCGGAAACCTGCAACTGCTGTTGGATGGCTGGGGCGGCAGGATTCGAACCTGCGCATGCGGGAATCAAAATCCCGTGCCTTAACCAGCTTGGCGACGCCCCATCATTGATTTCATTGTGCGGTCACTTGCGCGACCGTTGGCGACGCATCCTGAGTCGCCCGGCGGTTCTTTCCCTGACGATGGCAACATCCAGACCGCCGTCGTTGGTCCCTGGGATCCGCCATTCCAGGGCGGCCTCCGGGTCGCGAACCATCCCCGGTCCGCTTCTGGTTCCCCGACCGTCAGGGTCGGTGCCGGCCGCCCCCATGGCGGCCCAAGGCTTCAAGCAGGGGCGAAACCGCGACGCCGGTGGCCACGTGGGCCGTGAACGCGGACGGGCAACGGTCCGCGATGGACTGTGCCTGCTCCAGCGTGCGCAGCTCCAGGAACACGCAACCGCCACTGCCGGAAAGCCGCGCCGCCCCGTGGCGGCCCAGCCAGTCCAGCGCCGCCGCCACGCGGGGATGGCGCGCGCGCGCCACCGGCGTGAAGGCGTTTTCCGTCGTTTCGCCCGAAACAAAGGATGAAATTGTCGCCGGGGGCGCATTTCGTGTCAATTCAGGCGCTTGAAACAGCGCCGCCGTGGGCACCTGCTCGTGCGGATCGAGCACCACATAATGCCGCCGCGGCAGCGCCAGCGGGGTCAGCCGCTCACCCACGCCTTCGGCCCAGGCCGAACGGCCGCGCACGAACACCGGCACGTCGGCGCCCAGCCGCCCGCCCAGTTCCGCCAGCGCGTCCTCGCCCAGCCCGCAGTGCCACAGGTGGTTCAGCGCCACCAGCACGGTGGCTGCGTCGGAGCTGCCGCCGCCGAGGCCGCCGCCCATCGGGATGCGCTTGTCCACCTCGATCTCGACGCCCGGTGTGGCGCCTGCGTGCTCCTGCAGCAGCCGCGCGGCGCGCACCACCAGGTCGTCCTGTTCGGGCACGCCGGGTACCGCGGTGACGCGGCGGATCACGCCGTCCTCGCGCACGCGCAGACGCAACTCGTCGCCCCAGTCGAGCAGGCGGAACACGGTCTGCAGCTCGTGGTAGCCGTCGGGCCGGCGGCCGGTGAAGCGCAGGAACAGGTTGAGCTTGGCCGGCGCCGGCCAGCGCGTCCAGCCGCCGGGCGAAGCCTGCAGGCGACGGCGCATGTACACGCGCAGATGCATGGGAAAGCCGCGTTCGCGGTCGGATGCATGGTGCGCCGCCAGCGCCGGCGTGTAACGCGCCGGATCGACGGCCTCGAAGCCATGGCGCGCATAGAACGGCGCGTTCCACGGCACGTCGGAAAGCGTGCCCAGCACCACGGACGGGTAGCCCGACTCGGCGGCCCACGCGCAGGCGTGTTCCAGCAGCGCCGCGCCGATGCCGCGCCGGCCGTGGCTGGGCAGCACGTCGATCTCGGCGATGCCGACCTCACCGTCCTCGACCGCCACGCCCACGAAGCCCAAGGGGCTTCCGCCTTCATCCAGCGCCACCCAGACGCGACCGGCGCCGACAGCGACCGCCAGCGACGGCGCATCCATCGGCGCGGCGGCATACGACGGCCACGCAGGATGGCCGCGGAACAGCTCCTGCGCCGCGCGTTCGATGTCGCCAAGGGCGTCAACCTGCGCCAGCCGGGCGCGCTCGATGCGGAATGACATGGGCCGAGGGATTCCAGGGAGCCGTCTAGCTTAACCGCCGTACCGGCGCGCGGATCACAGGTGCCGGCGGATCGCGCCCGCCACCGCCCCGGCGGGGGCGTCGGCGACGACCCGGTTGCGGCCACCCTGCTTGGCGGCATAGAGCGCCGCATCGGCGCGCGCAAACAGCTCGTCCGAGTGGTAACCGTGATCCGGGTCCGCCTGCGCCACCCCGAGGCTCAGGGTGAGGCCTGGAATCGGCGGCTGGGCCTGCGGCGCCCGCTCGGCCACCGCTGCGCGCAAGCGCTCGGCCAGCGCCGCGGCGTGCGCCGCGCCCTGCCCGGCGCAGGCGATCATGAACTCGTCGCCGCCGAAGCGACCGAACAGGTCGTCGCTCACCAGGTGCTCGCGCACCACGCCGACCACCAGAGCCAGCGCGGCATCGCCGACCAGATGGCCGTGGCCATCATTGATCGTCTTGAAGTGGTCGAGGTCGAACACGATCAGGCTGAGCGGCTGGTTGTACTTCGCCAGGTGATCGATGCGCTCGCGCAGCTCCGCGGCGAATGCCTGCCGGTTCAGCGTGCCGGTGAGGGGATCGTGCATCGACAGCTGCTGCAGCTGCTCGGATTTCTGTCGCAGATGGCTGTGCGCGGACTTCAGGAAACGCTGCTGGCGTACCAGTCGCTCGGCCTCTTCGCGCAGCTGCCGCGACCGGCGCAGCGACGCCCACCAGGCCAGCAGCGCGCCGGCCAGCGCCAGCAGCAACAGCCACGGCAATGGACGCGGCGACGGATTCGCGGAAGCAGAGGCCCGGGCCGGCGTCGGCGCGATCCGCGCCGGCATGGTCGCCGTCAATGCCTGGCGATGCGCGGCCGGCTCCGGCGCGGACACCGCCGGCGACGTGGCGCCGCCATCGACGACCGGCTCCGGACCCGCCGCCGACGCCGGAGCGAGCAGCACCGGCGCGGGCAGGTTCGCGGGCGCGGCCGCCGGGACCGGGTCGAGCCGCGGCGGCGGCGGCGGCCGCATGCCGGGTGGTGGCGGCATGCCCGGTGGCGGCCGTAACGGCATGCCCGGCGGCGGCGGCAGGACGCCATCGCCGGGCCGCTGTTGCGCGCCGGCGGGAAGCGCCAGCCCCAGCATCAGGCTCATGGCGATCCCCATGCCACCTCGTCGAAATGCAGCCACGTCTCCCCCCATGCGCACCCCGGCGCACTCTAGCGAGTCGGCCGCGTGCGGTCACTCCGCAGCGACCGGGTCACCCGCGGCCGCCGCGTCCGGGGCGATATCCGCACGGCAATCCTTTCAGCGCAGGCTCCACGTCTCGATCGACAACCGCACCTTGTACGGTGGCCGCGAGGCGAAGATGGTGGTGGGCAGCGGCGGCTGACGCGCGGCGTCCCAGGCCCGGTAGTCCACCGTCCAGCCGTCCTGCGTGAGCAGCGAAGGCAGGCGGTTGTCGCCGAACGCCAGCTCGGCGGGGCCGCTGTCGGCGCGCAGGCCCAGCACCCACGCACGCAGGTCGTGCAACGGCACCTCCCAGCCCAGCGCCCGCCGCATCAGCGCCTCGGCGTCGGTGCCTCTCAGCGGGCCGCCGTCCAGTCCCTGCAGCAGTGCGCCGGCGGGACCGCCGCTCAGCTCGAAACTGCGGCCGGTGATCGGCGCACGGAACACGAAGCGGTAATCGTCGCCGTCCTGGGTCCAGGTGAAGCCGCCGCTGCCGCCGTCGCGGCCATCGGACACGCCCAGCCGACCCTCCAGCGTCCAGTGGTCGGTGTGCGCCAGCGCCCGCTCGCGCGCGGCTTGTGCGGCGAGCAGGCCGGCGTCGCCCTTGATGCGCACGAGCTGCGGCGCGCAGGCGGCCAGCAGCAACGGCAGCACCGCCGCGAGGAACCGGTGATGGCGCCTCATGGATGCAGCCGCTGCAGGAGGCTTTGCAGGCTGGCGTTGTGCGGGTCGATCTTGCGCACCTCGTCGAACACGCGCCGCGCGTCCTGGCGGTCGCCCTGCTTCCACAGCACCTCACCGAGATGCACGCCGACGTCGGCGTCCCTGCCCGCCCGCCACGCGCCACGCAACACCTGCGCAGCCTGCTGCAGATGCCCCAGCCGGTATTGCACCCAGCCCCAGGAGTCGGCGATCGCCGGATCATTCGGCCGCGCCGCGCGCGCCCTGGCGATCAACTGCTCCGCCTCGGGCAGGTCGCGGTTCGCGTCGGCCAGGGTGAAGCCCAGCGCGTTGCTGGCGTCGATGTCGTCGGGCTTGAGCTTGAGCAGGCTGCGGAAATCCTTCACCGCCAGATCGGTCTGGCCCACCTCGGCGTAGGCCAGGCCGCGGCCGTACAGCAACCCCGGGTCGTTCGGCACCACCTGCAGCGCGCGGGTGAACGCATTGATCGCCTGCACGTAGCGCCGCTCGCGCATGTAGAGCTCGGCGTCGAGTTGCCAGGCCTGGCGCAACTGGGCGGGCTGGTCGAGGTAGTCCAGCTGCATCTGAGCCAGCAGCTCGTGCGCGGCGGCGCTCTTGCCCTGCGCCTGCAGCAGCACGGCGCTGCGCAGGTCGGCGTCGAAGGCGTGCGGATCGTCGTCGCCGACCTGGCCATACCAGGCCAGCGCCTCGGCGTCACGGTGCTGCATCTCGGCGAGCTGGCCGAGCAGGAAGGCGTTCTGCTCGCGCACCTCGGGACCGGCCTGCTGCAGCTGGCGATACAGCGCCGCCAGCGCCTTGCTGTCCTTGCTGCGGGCGGCCAGCGCGGCGCGCAGCCGGTAGGTGTCGGCGTTCTGCGGCCCGTGGTCCAGCAGCTTCGCCGCCGCCGCGTAGTCGCCGGCCGCACTGAGCATGCTGGCGTAGACCAGGCGCAGGTGCACGTTGTCGGGCGCCTTGGCGATCGCCTGCTGCAGCAGCGCGCGGGCACCCTTGGCGTCGCCGTTGCGGGCCTTCATCTGCGCGGCCCAGGCGTAGACCTCGGCGTTGTTGCGGAAACGCGCCATCGCGGCGTCCGCGATGCGCTGCGCGTAGGCGTGGCGACCCAGCTTGTCGCCCAGCTCGCTCATCGCCAGCCAGGCCTGCGGATCGGCGGGCAGGCGTTGCGGCGTGGCCAGCGCCTCCAGCAATTGTCCGGCCTGGGCCTGGTCGCGGGCACCCAGCAGCACCTGGCCGAATTCCCGCCAGGCGTTCTTGTCGCGGCTGCCGGTGAGGATCTCGAGCTGGCGCCGCGCCTCCGGCGTGTCGCCGCGGTTCAGCGCCAGCTGGGCGCGCGCCTGCGCCATCGCCGCCGGCTTGGCACCCAGGGCCTGCCAGCGATCCAGCGCACGTCCGGCTGCCGCGTCGTCGTGCACCGCGATCGCCAGCATCGCGGCGTGCTCGGCCACCGCGGGATCGTCGCTCAACGCCGCCGCCTTGCCGTAATGCAGCGCGGCGCCCTTCAGGTCGGTGCGGCCCAGCGCCATCTCGCCGGCCATCAGCTGCGCAAGCAGGTCGTGATCCTCGTCCGGCGTCGCCACCACCATCCGCGCCAGCGGCTGGGCGGAGACTGCCGCCGGCGCGGCGGTCCGCCGCAGCGGCGTCGGGGCGCAGGCGGCCAGCCCGAGCATCAGCGTCGCGGCTGCCGTAAAATGCCGCATCTGCTTGAATCCGCAACGCCTGCTTCGCACACTGACCACCGTCTGTCCGTCCGTCTGCCCAACACGCCACGACCGTGCCCGTACCCACGGCGCCTCGACGACAAGCTTAGCCTACGCCGCCAGACATCCGCCGGGACCCTCGCCTCGCCATGCCACTCGTCGCCCTCGGGCTCAACCATCTCACCGCGCCGGTGGCCCTGCGCGAACAGGTGGCGTTCGATCCCGAAGCCACCGCCGCCGCCCTGCGCGAACTGCAGCGCGAACCCGGCGTGGAGGAGGCGATGATCCTGTCCACCTGCAACCGCACCGAGCTGTACGTGGGCGTGGCCGCCGGCGCCGAACAGCTGCCGCTGGCGTGGCTCAACCGCCATCATCGTCTGACTCCCGGCAAGCTGGACGAGTTCCTGTACCGCCACGACGAGCAGGACGCGGCGCGCCACCTGTTCCGCGTCGCCACCGGGCTGGATTCGATGGTGCTGGGCGAACCGCAGATCCTCGGCCAGGTGAAGGACGCCTACCAGCTCGCGCGCGAGGCGCATACGCTGAAGGCACCGTTGGACCGCCTGCTGCAGCACACCTTCGCGGTGGCCAAGCGGGTGCGCACGGAGACCCGCGTGGGCGCGCACACGGTCTCGGTGGCGTTCACCGCGGTGCGCCTGGCCGAGCAGGTATTCGCCGACCTGCGCGAGGCCTGCGTGCTGCTGATCGGCGCCGGCGACACCATCGAACTGGCCGCGCGCCACCTCGCCGACAAGCAGGCACGCCGGCTGATCGTGGCGAACCGCACGCTGGAGACCGCGCAGGATCTCGCCGGCCGCTACGGCGGCTACGCGGTCGCGCTGGCCGGCCTGCCGCAGCACCTCGCCGAGGCCGACGTGGTGATCGCCTCCACCGCATCGCGCCAGCCCGTGGTCACCCGCGCGATGGTCGAGCAGGCGCTGGCCGCGCGTCGCCGCCGCCCGATGTTCATGGTCGACATCGCGGTGCCGCGCGACATCGAACCCGACGTGGCCGAGCTGCCCGACGTCTACCTCTACGGCATCGACGACCTGCAGCAGGTGATCGACGACAACCGCCGCTCGCGCGCCGCCGCCGCGCGCGAGGCCGACGCCATCATCGACCTGCAGGTGGACCGCTACATGGCCTGGCGCCGCGCGCTCGGCCTGCGCAATCCTGCCCTGGACCTGCGCCAGCACGCGGAGGTCTACCGCGACGAGGTGCTGGAGAAGGCGCGCGCGATGCTGGCGCGCGGCAAGTCGCCCGACGAGGCGCTGGGCTTCCTCGCGCACACGCTCACCAACAAGCTGCTGCACCACCCCAGCGCGCGTCTGCGCGAGGCAGCGCTCTCCGGCGACCTCGACCTGCTGCACGCGGCCGGACGGCTGTACGGGCTGGACGAGGAAGAGCCGGACACGCGGGACGTCTAGCGAGGGCGGCTGGCTGCCGCCTCCCGCATCCGCGCGCCGCTGCGCCGGCCGCCCCGTTCCCGCTTCCCTGCCTTCGCCCATGACGCCTTCGATCCGCCGCAAACTCGAAACCCTCGTCGAACGTCACGAGGAGATCAGCCTGCTGCTGGCCCAGCCTGAGGTGCTGGCCGACGGCACGCGCTTCCGCGAACTGTCGCGCGAGTACGCGCAACTGGAACCCGTCACCGCCGCGCTGCGGGACCACGAGGCGGCCGCGCGCGAGCTGGCCGACGCGCGCGCGATGCTGGACGACCCCGAACTCGCCGGGATGGCCGCCGAGGACGTCGCGCGGCTGGAGGCCCGCCTCGCCGAACTCGACGGCGAGCTGCAGATCCTGCTGCTGCCGAAAGACCCGCGCGACGAGGCCAACCTGTACCTGGAGGTGCGCGCGGGCACCGGCGGCGACGAGGCGGCGATCTTCGCAGGCGACCTGTTCCGCATGTACGCGCGCTATGCCGAGCGCAAGCGCTGGGGCGTGGAAATCCTCTCGGCGCACGAAGGTGAGCACGGCGGGTACAAGGAGATCGTGGCGCGCGTCGAGGGCAAGGGCGCGTACTCGCGGTTGAAGTTCGAGTCGGGCACGCACCGCGTGCAGCGCGTGCCGGAAACCGAGTCGCAGGGACGTATCCACACCTCGGCAGCCACCGTGGCGATCCTGCCCGAGCTGGACGAGATCGAGGCGATCGAGCTCAACCCGGCCGACCTCAAGATCGACACGTTTCGCGCTTCGGGTGCCGGCGGCCAGCACGTCAACAAGACCGACTCGGCGATCCGCATCACGCATCTCCCCACGGGTACGGTGGTGGAGTGCCAGGACGAACGCAGCCAGCACAAGAACCGCGCCCGCGCGATGAGCCTGCTGCAGGCGCGCCTCACCGACGAGGCGCAGGGCAAGCAGGCCGCGGCGCAGGCGGAATCGCGCCGGCTGCAGGTGGGTTCGGGCGACCGCAGCCAGCGCATCCGCACCTACAACTTCCCGCAGGGCCGCATCACCGACCACCGCGTCAACCTAACCCTGTACCGGCTGCCGGAAATCATGCAGGGCGACCTGGACGAACTCATCGACACCCTCACCCGCGAGAACCAGGCGGACCAGCTGCAGGCGCTGGGCCACGCCTGAAGTGGCGATTCAGCCGATGCGGAACCCGCCCGGCGCCTGCTCCGGCAGCTCCGTCCGCTCGACAGCATCCACCCGTGCCGCCGGCGGCCCCTGCCACAGCCAGCGTTCGAGCGCGTCGAGCGCGGCGACACTGCCTTCGGCCACGACCTCGACGCGGCCATCCGGCAGGTTTCTCGCGTGGCCGGCCAACCCCAGCGCCAGCGCCTGCTCACGGGTGCCGGCCCGATAGCACACGCCCTGCACCCGGCCGCCGACGAGGAAGCGCGCGGCCGCCATCAGCGTCGGGCCCGACCCATCGCCGCGTCCAGCTTGGCGGCGTTGATCGGGCCGATGAAGTGCGTGGCCACCGTGCCGTCCGGCGCGATCAGGTACGTGGTCGGCAGGCCGCGCGGCTCGTCGAAATCCTTCAGCGACTTGTCCAGCGTGACCTGGGCGACCGGATACACCACCGGATGCTTCTTGAGAAACGCCTTGATGTCGGCCGGTTCGCTGTCCTCGTAGGCCAGGCCGATCGCGCGCACGTCCGGATGGGTGGCCACGTAGTGCGAGAGCTCCGGCATCTCCGCGATGCACGGCACGCACCAGGTGGCCCAGAAGTTCACGATCACCCAGTGACCGCGCTGCGCGGCAAGGTCGTAGGGCTTGCCGTCCAGCGTGGTGACGCGGATGGAAGGATGCGCAGGCATCGCGGCCCGCGCCGCGCCCGCCGGTGCGAGCGGCAGCAACAGCAGGGCGGCAAGCCAGAGGAACTTGTTCATGCGGAATGCTCCGGTGGGTCGGTGGCCGCGACAGCGGCCGGATAGGCGTGGTCGAGCGGCGCACCCAGGGTCGCGCGCAAGGCCGCGGCAAGTTCGGCCAGCATCGCCAGCAATTCCGGCGGCAGCCGCAGGTTCAGCGCCGCCGCCTCCTGCGCCGGCTGCAGCGGCAGGCGGTAGTTGCTGTGCCGGTACACGCGCAGCAGGTCGGCGCTGTCCAGGCTGCGGCTGAGCAGCCAGCCACCGGCCTCGCTGCGCTGGATCAGGTCGGCACGCTGCAGGTCGTCGAAGTACGCCGCCACCAGCGTGCTGCGCAGGCGTGGCTCGCCGGCGCGGACCAGCGCCGGGTCGACGCTCTTGCCGCGTCGCTGTGCCTCGACGAAGTGGCGCAGCACCACCAGCAGGCCGAGGAATTCCGCACCTTCCGGCAGCGTCTCCGCGGGCGGCTGGTAGTCGAACGCCGACACCGACGCGGCAATCGAGGCGCCGAGGATCACGATGACCCACGACAGGTAGATCCACAGCAGCAAGATCGGGATCGCCGCCAGCGCGCCGTAGATGTCCTGGTAGGTCTGCGCGTGCTGCACGAAGCGGGCGAAACCCCAGCGCGCGATCTCGAACAGCAGCGCACCGAGCAGCGCACCGATCGCCGCGTCGCGGCGCGACACCCGGCAGTTCGGGACCAGCACATACATCAGCCACAGCGTGACGAAGGTCACCACAAACGGCAGCAGGCCGAGCAGGCGCTGGCCCGCGCTCGTCAGCTGATCCGGCGCAGCCTGCAGCAACGGCACCGCGGTGACGTAGGAAGTGAGCGCGATGCTGCCCATCACCAGGATCGGCCCCAGCGTCAGCGCGGCCCAGTACAGCAGCAGGCGCGAGCCCCAACCGCGCGGCCGATGCACGCGCCAGATGCGGTTCAGCCGGTCCTCGATGCTCACCATCATCGAGACCGCGCTGAACAGCATCACCAGGATGCTGATGCCGGTGAGCTTGCGCGCGTTCGTGGCGAATGCCACCAGCGCTTCCTGCACCTTCTCGCCCGCCGCCGGCACCACGTTGTTGAAGACGAAGTCGAGCAGCGTCTCGCGGGCCGTCTCGAACATCGGGAACGCGGCGAACATCGTCAGCACCACCACCGTCAGCGGCACCAGCGACACCAGGGTGGTGTAGGACAGCGCGCCCGCGGTCTCGAAGCACTTGTCGTCGACGAAGCGCTGCCACAGGAAGCGGCCGAAGCTCAGCGTGCGGTCGCGGTCGAGGCGCAGTTGCATGGGGCGGCTAGCCAGGCTCACGGGGATCGCCCGTACACTAGCATGATGCCGTGAAGCGCTTCGTGCACATCACGGCGCCGCCGATCCACCGCCGGATCGCGCCACTCCGGGAGCACACTCGACGCATGAACGACATCCTCGTCCTCTACTACAGCCGCGGCGGCCACACCGCGCAGTTGGCGCGACTGATCGCCCGCGGCATCGAGGAGATCCCCGGCATGCGCGCACGCCTGCGCCAGGTGCCGCCGGTGGCGCCGGTCACCGAGACCGCGCAGCCGCCGGTACCGGACGATGGCGCACCCTACGTGACGAAGCAGGACCTCGCCGAATGCAGCGGCCTCGCGCTGGGCAGTCCCACCCGCTTCGGCAACATGGCCGCGCCGCTCAAGCACTTCCTCGACACCACCGGCGCCGAGTGGGCCAGCGGCACACTGGCGGGCAAGCCCGCCGCGCTGTTCACCTCCACCAGCACCATGCACGGCGGCCAGGAATCCACCCTGCTGACGATGGCCCTGCCGCTGCTGCACCACGGCATGCTGATCGTCGGCATCCCGTTCACCGAGCCGGCGCTCACCGCCACGCACAGCGGCGGCACGCCCTACGGCGCCAGCCATGTCGCCGGCGCCAAGGGCGAGAACGCGATCAGCGAGCATGAGCGCGAGCTGGCCCGCGCGCTGGGCCGCCGCCTCGCCGACGCCGCGCGCAAGCTGGCCGCAGGCGCATGAACGCCGCCAGCCTGCCGGTCGAGCAGAAGATCGGCCTCGCCGCCTGGGCTGCACTCGCCGTGCTGCAGCCCCTCTGGCATGGCTGGCTGCAGCCGCCGCAAAGCGTGCCCGTGGCCCTGGTGCTGGCGATCACCGTGGTGCCGCTGTTGCTGCCGCTCACCGCGCTGCGCTCGCCGCGCCGTGCCCTGCTCTGGGTCGGCATCCTCGCCCTGTTCTATTTCTGCCACGGCGTGGCCGAAGCGTGGAGCGCGCCGGTCGAACGCATGCTGGCCATCGTCGAGATCGTGCTGACCCTGCTGCTGATCGGCACGCTGGGCGCAGGCGTGCGGCGCCCGCGCCGCTGAGGCTACTCCCCGTGCGGGACACCCGCATGCCCAGCTCGGCGGACCGCGGAAGGCCGGCATCGGGGTGATGGCAGCGGTGGCCGGCACGCAGACCTCAACCGGCGCGGTCGCCACCGCAAGCCGCGCGGCGACGTCCCGCTGCCGCTGACGGAAGGCCGACGCGCGGTACGGGACATGCGCGGCCACCCGCGCCGCCACAGGCGCCCGTACGTGCGCGGCGCGGGGCGGCCTGGAGGATTCCGGCGCGATCGTGCCACGCCGGCCGCGCCACTCACGCGGGCCGCAGCGCTTCCGCCCCGGTGAGCACCGCCACCGCGATCAGCAGGCCGCCCACGCAGCGCGTGGCGAGCGTGCCGCCCGCCGGGCGACGCTGCAGCCAGCCGCGCACGCGGCCGGCCAGCAGGGCCAGTGTGCCGTACACGCCGCACTGGGTGAGCGCGACGATCGCCCACAGCACCAGCGCCTGCAGCCACAGCAGGCCGTCGGCCGGGCGCAGGAACTGCGGGAAGATCGCCAGCATGAACAGGTAGGCCTTCGGATTGAGCAGGCAGGTGAACAACCCCTGCCGGAACGTCGTGCCCAGCGGGACTGCCGCATGTCTTGCCGTTGGCATGCGGAGCGCCACGGCGCTGCGCAGCAGCGAGATCCCGATCCAGGCGATGTACAGCGCGCCCGCCAGCAGCAGCGCGTCGAACACGCCGGGCACCAGGCGGATCAGCACGCTGATGCCCAGCGCGGTCATCAGCACGTGGCAGGCACCACCGGCCACGATGCCGCCTACCGCGGCCAGGCCGCGGGCGCGGCCGCCGCTCAGCGCGCTGCCTAACACGAAGGCCATGTCCAGGCCCGGCAAGGCGATCACCCCGAACACCACCACGAAGAACAGCCACAGCTGGGCGGCATGGCTCATCGCCCCACCTCGCCGGCGCCCGGCAGCCAACGCAGCCGCGAGCGCGGCGTGGGATCCATCGCCAGCCATTCCGGCGCATCGCGCAGCATGCCGCTGGCGAGCAGGGCGCTGGCGACGGCCTGCATCGCCGGCTCCAGTTGCGCATGCAGCGCCGCCTCGTCGCGCACCACGCCCAGCCAGACCAGCCACGGGCCGTCCGTGCGCACCGGCAGCTGCGGGAAGTTGTTTGGCTCGTCCAGCGTGACGAGGATGCCGGCCGCACGTACGCCGGCCACGCGGTAGCTTTCGAACTGCGCCTCCGCATGCGCCGCGAATACCGACTCGCTGCCCTTCTTCACCGCGAAGATCTGCGCCACCACGATGCCCTGCGCGCCATCGGCCTCGTCCACCGGGTCCACCGCCGGCAGCACGGCAACGGCAGTGTCCGGCCGCAGCGGGCGCAGCAGCAGCACGTCGTCGCTGTCGGGCAGCAGCGCGTTCACCTTCATCCGGTGCTCGCGCCACAGCGGTCCGTAGTAGAACCGCGCGTTCACCACCGCGCGCGCCGGCATGTCGCGGAAGCCGCGCAGCCACACGAAGCGGTCCGCCTGTTCACGCGGCAGGAACTGCCCGAACACCATCGCGCCCAGCTGCTCGAAGGCCTCCGGGAAATAGGTGTCGAAGTAGCTGGCGAAGCGCTTCCGCCCATCGTGGCTGGTGGTGTAGCGGCGCAGCTCGACGACCTCGAAGCCGGGCAGGTGCTCGATGCTGCGGAAGTCCGGCGAGAGGTGGCAGGCGGATTCGGCGGCGATGCCGGCAGTGGGCATCGCGGACGGTTCCGGCGCGTGCTGGGGCGTCTGATTCATGGCAGCTCCTGGTTGCGTGGGCGACAAGTCGTGCGCACGCTACGCCTCAATCAGGACAGGTCCCGCCCTGATGAGTCGCTACACTGCGCCCATGACCCGACCCACCACCCGCGTGCTGGCCGTGCTGGAGCTGTTGCAGGGCCGCGGCCGGATCAGCGGCCCGGAGCTGGCACAGCGGATCGGCGTGGATGGCCGCACTCTGCGCCGCTACATCGCCATGCTGGAGGAACTGGGCATCCCGATCGTCGCCGAGCGCGGACGCTACGGCGCCTACCTGCTGGTGCCAGGCTTCAAGCTGCCGCCGCTGATGTTCAACGACGACGAGGCGCTGGCGCTGTCGGTAGGGCTGCTCGCGGCACGCGGGCTGGGCCTGGCCGAGGCCGCCCCGGCCGTGGCCAGCGCCCAGGCCAAGCTGGCGCGCGTCACGCCGGATCGCCTGAAGCGCCAGCTGCAGGCGATCGCCGAGACGGTGCGCCTCGACCTCGCCCACGCCAGCGACGCCCCGCACAGCAACGAGGCGCTGATGGCGCTCACCGCCGCGGCGCAGGCCCAGCAGCGCGTGCACCTCGACTACACCACGCCGCAGCACCAGCGCAGCGAACGTGACGTCGATCCCTACGGCCTCGCCTGGCGCGCGGGTGCGTGGTACCTGGTGGGCTGGTGCCACCTGCGCCGCGACCTGCGCTCGTTCCGGCTCGACCGCATCGGCAAGGTACAGGCGCTTGCCGCGCACTTCGAACGGCCGGCCGCCTTCGACACGCTGGCGCAGCTCGCCTTCAGCCTCGCCACCCTGCCGCGCAGCATCGCGATCGAGGTGCTGCTGCGCACCGACCTGAAGACCGCGCGCGACGCCTTCTCGCTCGCCTTCGGCCTGCTCGAACCGATCGATGGCGGCGTGCTCCTGCGCAGCAGCGCGGACGACCTCGACTGGTTCGCCCGCCAGCTGGCGCGGCTGCCGTTCGGCTTCGAGGTGCGCAGGCCGGCGCGCCTGCGCGGCGCACTGCGGCGCCACGCGACACGCCTGCTCAAGCTCGCCGGCAGCGGCTGAGCGCCGTCCGCGCCTCACGCGGCGCGGACGGCTCCCTGCCTATACTGGCGCGGTCGATCCGCCCGGGAGCCGGACATGGGATTCCTGCAAGACGCCCCGCAGCTTGCCCACCCGTACCGCAACGACCGCCTGCTGCACGCGCTGCTCGAACGGACCCTGCCCGCCGCGCGCCGCGCTGCGCTGCAGGCCGATCTCGATGCACTCGGCGACTACGCACTGCTGGCGTGGCAGCGTGCCGCCGCCACCACGCGGCGCAAGCCGGTGCTCACCCAGTGGGATGCCTGGGGCCGACGGGTGGACCGCATCGAACTGACCGCGGCATGGCAGGAAGGCCCCGACGTCGCTACCTATCATGCCGTCCTCGCCAGCGGCCACGAGAATCACGAGCACGCGCGGCTGGAGGAATTCGCCCGCGTCTACCTCTACCACGTGGCCAGCGAGTTCTACACCTGCCCGCTGGCGATGACCGACGGCGCGGCGACAGCGCTGAAGGCCTCCGGCAACCAGGCGTTGATCGAACGGGCACTGCCGCATTTCCTCAGCCGCGACCCGGCCACGTTCTGGCTCAGCGGCCAGTGGATGACCGAGACGCACGGCGGCTCGGACGTGGGGCAGACCGAGACCGAAGCGCGGCGCGGTGCCGACGGCCAGTGGCGGCTGTACGGCCGCAAGTGGTTCAGCTCGGCGGTGGTGGGTGAAGCCGCGCTGGCGCTGGCCCGGCCCGAGGGTGCCGGCACCGGCTCCGGCGCGCTGGCGCTGTTCTACGTGGAGACCATGGACGGCGCCGCGCGCAAGCCGGAGCTCGCCATCGACCGTCTGAAGGACAAGCTCGGCACGCATGAGCTGCCCACCGCCGAGATCCACCTCGACGGCCTGCCCGCGTGGCCACTGGGCGAACTGGCGAACGGCGTGCGCCAGGTGGCGCCGATGCTCAACGTCACCCGCACCTGGAACGCGGTCGGCGCGGTGGCGCACATGGCGCGGGCGATCGCGCTGGCGCGCGACTACGCCGAGCGCCGGCAGGCCTTCGGCCGCCCGCTGATCGAGCAGCCGTTGCATGCTCAGACCCTGGCCGACATGCAGGCCGAGTTCGAGGGGGCGTTCGCGCTGGCCTTCGAGGTGGCGCAACTGCTGGGCCGGGTGGAGCACGGCAGCACCACGCCGCGCGAAGCCGCGCTGCTGCGCCTGCTCACCCCGCTGGCCAAGCTGTGGACGGGCAAGCTCGCGGTGCGCCTCTGCTCCGAGGCGCTGGAATGCTTCGGCGGCGCCGGCTACATCGAGGACACCGGCTTGCCGCAGTTGCTGCGCGACGCGCAGGTCTACGCGATCTGGGAAGGCACCACCAATGTGCTGGCGCTGGACGCGCTGCGCGCGGCGGCGGGCGACGGCTTCGGCGCGCTGCGCGGCGCCGTCGCCGCGTGGCAGCAGGGCGGCGACCCGCATGCCGCGTTCGCGATCGACGCCGCGCTGGATGCCGCCGCCAGCCATCTCGATGCGTCGTCCGCGGATCGCGCCGCGCTGGAAGCCGGCGCACGCGGCGTCGCGCTCACACTGGCGCGCTGCGCGGCGGCGGCACTGCTGGCACGGCAGGCGGCATGGGCGCAGGCGCGTGGCGACGCACGCCCCGCCGCAGCCTTGCGCCGCTTCCTCGGCCACGGCCTGCTGCGGCTGGCCGACACCGGTGCGGACGACACCGCGCTGCTGCTGGCCTGAGCGCCGCAGGGACGCAACCCGCTAAAATGCCTGGATTCTCCCTTGCGGCGCAGCGACCATGCAGCACCTGACCATCGTCACCACCGGCGGCACCATCGACAAGATCTACTTCGACGACAAGTCGGACTACAAGATCGGTGCGCCGCAGATCGGCGAGATCCTCGGCCAGCTCGGCGTGGCGTTCCAGTTCGACGTGATCCCGATCCTGCGCAAGGACAGCCTGCACGTCACCGACGAGGACCGCGCACTGATCCGCTCCACCATCGAGGCGCAACCGCACCGCCACGTGCTGGTGACGCACGGCACCGACACCATGGTGGAAACCGCGCGCGTGCTCGCCGGCATCCCCGGCAAGGTGATCGTGCTCACCGGCGCGCTGAACCCGGCGCGCTTCCAGGGTTCGGACGCCGTGTTCAACATCGGCTGCGCGGTGGCTGCGGTGCAGACCCTGCCCGACGGCGTCTACATCACGATGAACGGCCGCGTGTGGGATCCGACGAAGGTGCGCAAGAACCGCGCGGAGAACCGCTTCGAGGAAGTGCAAGGCTGAGAAGCCGGCAAATGGAAGCGGGGAGTGCGGAAGGCGCGGCAGGCCCTGCCTTCCGCACTCCCCGCTCGTCGCCCCTCACGTCACAGCATGCCGGTTTCCAGCTTTGCCGCGTCGGACATCATCGAGTGGTCCCACGGCGGATCGAACACCAGGTCGATGTCGGCGTGGGCAATGGTGGGGATCATCTCCAGCTTGGTGCGGGCGTCGTCCACCAGGATGTCGCCCATGCCGCAGCCTGGCGCGGTGAGGGTGAGCTTGACGTAGACCTTGCGCTGGCCGTCCTCGCGCTGTTCGAGGCTGAGGTCGTAGACCAGGCCTAGATCGACCACGTTCACCGGGATCTCGGGGTCGAACACGGTACGCAACTGGTCCCAGGCCAGCTTCTCCACGTCGGCGTCGGTGGCGTCCGCCGGCACCTCGATCGGCGCCGGCTTCTCCTTGCCCAGCGCATCGGCATCGTCGCCGGCGACACGGAACAGGTTGCCCTCCACGTACACGGTGAAGCTGCCGCCCAGCGCCTGCGTGATGTAGCCGATCTGGCCCGCGGGCAAGCGTACCGTTTCGCCCTGCGGCACCATCACGGCATCGCAGTCCCGCAACAGGGTGAAGGGTTCGCTGCTCAGACTGAAACCGCTCATGCCACTCGCCAATCCGTCGTCAATGATGGGCGCGGCACAGCGCGCCAGGCCGCCTATTATGCCGCGTCGCAAGGTCCGGCACCTGTTCCAGATCAGGCCGACCCCGCGAATTGCAAGCGCGGCATGCCCGCGCAGGGCGGCGGCCGATCGCGGCGACCGGCTATGATCGGCGCTTTGCCCGCCGGACCGATGCATGCGCCACCGCCCCTCAATCCGCCCCGCGCCATGAAGCCGCGCGACGTACCGCGGTATCTCTTCGCCCTGTTCTGCGCCGCGATGATGGGCCTGGCGGCGGGAGCGACCTGGATGGTGGCGGCCATGTACCTGCGCCATCCCGCCCCGTGGCTGGCGGTGGCGGCAGGTGCGGCGCTGGCCTGGGCGATCCGCCACTGGGTTCGCCGCCCCGGTGCCGGCGCGGCATCGCTGGCGGCCTTCGCCACCTTGCTGGCCGCGCTCTACGTCAACGTGCTGATGGTCGCGATCCGGCTCGCCGGCAATTTCGGCATGGACCTCACCGCGGCCATGCGCACGGCCGGCGCCGGCATGCTGCTGGCGCTGGCGCGGCTGGGCCTGCACCCGGTCGACGGGATCTGGTACGCGGCGGGCGCGCTGCTGTCGGCGTGGCTGGCGTGGCGGCGGAGGCAGTGATCCCTGCAGCCATCCTGGCGGTGCCGCCGTGATCGTGCTGATCGCGAGAATCAAATGGACGGCCATCCATCGCCGCACTGCTCGAGCCTTTGCGATCGTCCAGATCGCGAAGATCAGACGGGCGGCGATCCATGGCCACACGGCCTTGGCCTTTGCGATCATCCCTGATCGCGAGGATCAAACGGGCGGCCATCCATGGCCGCACTGCTCGAGCTTTTGCGATCATCCTGATCGCGAGGATCAAGCGGGCGGCCATCCATGGCCGCACTCTTCAACGGATCAGGTATCCAGCGCCTTCAGTTCGCTGACCAGCTGGCCGGCGGCGGCCTGGCCGTCGCCGTACAGCATGCGGGTGTTGTCGGCGTAGAACAGCGCGTTCTCGATGCCGGCGAAGCCGGTGCCCTTGCCGCGCTTGATCACGATCACGTGCTTCGCCGCCGCCACGTCGAGAATCGGCATGCCGTAGATCGGCGAGGACGGATCGGTCTTCGCCATCGGGTTCACCACGTCGTTCGCGCCGATCACCAGCACCACGTCGGTATTGGGGAACTCGGGGTTGATGTCGTCCATGTCCTCGATCAGGTCGTAGGGCACGCCCGCCTCGGCCAGCAGCACATTCATGTGGCCGGGCATGCGGCCGGCCACCGGATGGATCGCGAACTTCACCTTCACCCCGCGCTCGATCAGCAGCCTGGCGAACTCCCACACCTTGTGCTGCGCCTGCGCCACCGCCATGCCGTAGCCCGGCACGATGGCCACGCGCTCGGCGTAGGCCATCATCACCGCCGCGTCGGCGGCCTCGACGGGCTTCTGGCTGCCGGAAATCTCCTGCGCCGCCCCGCCCGCCGCGGCACCGAAGCTGCCGAACAGCACGTTGCCCAGCGAGCGGTTCATCGCCTTCGCCATCAACTGGGTAAGCAGGGTACCGGCCGCGCCTACCACCATGCCGGCGATGATCATCGCCTCGTTGCCCAGCACGTAGCCCTCGAACGCCACCGCAAGGCCGGTGAACGCGTTGTACAGCGAGATCACCACCGGCATGTCGGCGCCGCCGATCGGCAGCGTCATCAGCAGGCCGAACAGCAGCGAGAACAGGAAGAAGCCCGCGATCACCGGCATCGTGAGGTCGCCGCCGGCGAGCATCGCGCCGTGCGCCAGTGCCAGCAGCAGCACCAGCAGGTTCACGATGCGCTGGCCGGGAAACACGAAACGCTTGTCCAGCCAGCCCTGCAGCTTGGCGAAGGCGATCAGCGAGCCGGAAAAGCTCACCGCGCCGATCAGCGCGCCCAGCACGCCCAGCAGCAGCGCCACCGTCGACAGCGGCGCCACCGCGGGAACCTGATGCAGTGCATCGATCGTCCAGCTCTCCGGCCGCAACGGCGCAGTGTCCGGGACCGCCGGCAGCGCGCGCCGCGCGTGGGCCACCAGCTCCACCGCGCCGATGCCGGCCGCCGCGCCGCCGCCCATGCCGTTGTACAGCGCCACCATCTGCGGCATCGCCGTCATCGCCACGCGGCGGCCGCTCCACCACGCCGCCGCCACGCCGATCAACACCGCGGCGAGGATCAAGCCGCGATGGTGCATGTCCGGCAGCGCGAACGTGGCCAGCACCGCCAGCAGCATGCCCACGCCCGCCCACACGATGCCGCCGCGCGCGGTGCGCGGCGAACTCATGCGTTTCAGGCCGAGGATGAACAGCAGCGCGGCGAGGAAATAGCAGGCCTTGACCAGGGTAGGCAGCCAGCTCATGCCTTGTCTCCCGGCTTGCCGGCGCTGGGCTTGAACATCTCCAGCATCCGCTCGGTGACCACGTAGCCGCCGGCCGCATTGCCGGCGCCCAGCAGGACGGCGAGGAAACCCAGGCCGGTCTCGAACGGCGTGCTGGCATGGCCCAGCGCTATCATGGCGCCCACCAGCACGATTCCGTGAACGAAGTTGGAACCGGACATCAGCGGGGTATGCAGGATCACCGGCACCCTCGCGATGATCTCGTGGCCGGTGAACGCGGCCAGCATGAAGATGTACAGCGCCAGGAACCCGTCGATCATGTGCTTCCCCCGCCTCGCAGCCGTGTCCGCCGCATCATACGGTACAAGGCGTGCCCTGATTCACCCCCGCGCAGGCGGCGCGGCACCCGGCCGGTCAACCCGCACGGGCCTGCGGCGTTGAGCACGCGTGTCGAACCGATGGAGCCCAGGCATGCATCTGCCGACGACGCGGACGAGGCGGCCATGAACAGCCTCGCCGGCACGCTCGATGCCGAACTGCTGGCCGAAACCGCGCAGGAGGTTCCGGCCACCCTCGACGCCTTCCTGGCGCAGGTGGAACGGCGCGCCTTCCGCATGGCCGAACTCAACCTGCGCCAGCACGAGGACGCGATGGACGCGGTGCAGGACGCCATGCTGCGGCTGGTCAAGCACTACCGCGACAAGCCGGCCGGCGAATGGGCGCCGCTGTTCTGGGGCATCCTGCGCCGGCGCATCGTCGATCTGCAGCGTCGCCGCAAGGTGCGGTCGATCGTGGTGGGTTGGCTGGGCGGCGGCCGCGACGACGAAGGCGGCGAGTTGCCCGGCTGGGAGCCGGCCGACCACGGCCCGGGCCCGCTGGACCGGCTGCAGGACGCGCAGTCCTGGGGCGACCTCAGCACCGCGCTGCGCGACCTGCCGCGGCGCCAGCGCGAAGCGTTCATGCTGCGCATGCTGGAGGGCCTGGACGTGGCCGAGACCGCGCAGGCCATGGGCTGCTCCGAAGGCAGCGTGAAAACGCATCTGTCGCGCGCCATGCAACGGCTGCGCAAGCAACTGGAGGACTGGCGATGAACACGCCCGTACAGAGCAGGCCCGATCAGAGCCGGCCGGCGAAACCGCTGGAACAGCGCGCCCGCGCGCTCTACCACGAGGCCGCGCGCTGCCTCGACCCCGCCACCGCCGGGCGCCTGCGCGCCGCGCGCCGCGACGCGCTGGCCGGCGCGCACCACGCGCAGCGGCCGCACCACCTGGCGCGCTGGCTGGTGCCGTCCGGCGCCTGCGCGATGATCGCGCTGGCCGCACTGCTGGCGTGGCCGTCCGCGCCGCGCCACGCCACCACGGCCCCGAACACCGCCGCGGTCGCGACCGCGGGCGAAGCCGACAACACGCTGCCGCCCGACCCCGAGCAGGCCGATCCCAACCTCTACCAGAACCTCGACTTCTACGGCTGGCTGGCTGCCAACGACAGCCGGCCCGCCACCCACTGAACCATGACCGCGCCCGCCCGCCCGCTGCTGCCACTCGTCCTCGCCATCCTGCTCGGCGCCCTTGCCGCGCCTGCGCTGCGCGCGCAGAGCGCGCCGCCGCCGACCGCCTGGAACAGCCTCACGCCCGACCAGCGCGACGTACTGGCGCCGCTGCGGCAGGAATGGAACACCATGCCGCCGCACCGGCAGCAGCGCCTGCTGGAGAAGAGCGAGCACTGGGTGACGCTGCCGCCCGCCAAGCGCGAGGAGATCCGCGAGCGCATCGCGCACTGGCAGCAGATGACGCCGGCCGAGCGTGCGCAGGCGCGCGAGAACCAGCGCCTGTTCCGCCAGCTGCCGCCCGAACAGCGCAAACAGCTGCACGCGGCCTACCAGCGCTTCCAGCAGTTGCCGCCGGAACGCCGCGCACAGCTGATGCAGCAGTGGCACGCGATGCCGCCCGCGCAGCGGTTGCGCTGGCTGCACCAAGGCTCCGGGCACTGAACCACCGGAGCCGGGGCTGCGTCCTCGCTCAGCCCTTGAACAGCACCTCGCCGGCGCGCACCAGGCAGCTCTTCGCCACCAGCTCGTCGTCGAAATCCGGCTGCAGGGCGCCGTCCTTCAGCAGCAGCTCGGCGAAGTTCACCACGTTGCGCGCATACATCTCCGAGGCATGCAGCGGTGCCCCGGCCGGCAGGTTGAGCGGCCCCAGGATGGCGACGCCGCCGTGCTCCACGCGCTCGCCCGGCCGGGTCAGCTCGCAGTTGCCGCCACCTTCGGCCGCGAGGTCGACGATCAACGCGCCCGGCTTCATGCCCGCGACCATCGCGGCGGTGAGGATCTTCGGCGCGGCACGGCCCGGCACCGCGGCGGTGGAGACCACCACATCGAAGGCCTTCAGGTGTTCGGCCAGCGCCTGCTGCTGCGCCGCGCGCTCCTCGGCCGACAGCTCGCGCGCATAGCCACCGCTGCCGGCGGCGCTGACGCCAAGGTCGAGGAACTTCGCGCCCAGCGACTCCACCTGCTCGCGCGTCTCCGGGCGCACGTCGTAGCCCTCGGTCTGCGCGCCCAGCCGGCGCGCCGTGGCGATCGCCTGCAGGCCGGCCACGCCAGCGCCGATCACCAGCACCCTCGAGGGCCGGATGGTGCCGGCGGCGGTGGTCAGCATCGGGAAGAACTTCGGGCAGGCCTCGGCGGCGATCAGCATCGCCCGATAGCCGGCTACCGCCGCCTGCGAGCTCAACACGTCCATCGCCTGCGCGCGGGTGGTCCGCGGCAGCAATTCCAGCGCGAACGCGCTGAGCCTGCGCGCGGCCAGCGCCGCGATGCGCGACGGCGCGCCGTAGGGACGCAGCTGGCCCACCACCACGGCGCCTTCGCGCAGGCCCGCGAACACCGCGTCGTCCGGCGGCAGCACGCAGGCCAGCAGGTCGGCCTGCGCCAGCACGCTCGCGGCATCGGCGAAATCCGCATTCGCATAGCTGCCGTCGGGGAAGCCCGCCGCCGCTCCGGCGTCATGTTCCAGCAGCACGCGCAGGCCCTTGCTGCCGAGCTTCTTCGCCATCTCGGGCGTGATCGCGACGCGGCGTTCGCCGGCGGCGGTTTCGCGCAAGGCGGCTACGGTGATCGGCATGGCGCATCCCCTCGTGGAAGATCGTGGCATCTTGCCATGAATGCGCATGCTTGGAGGTGCGGGCCACGCGCGCTAACCTGCCCCACCCGGGGCAGCACGGAGAACTCGATGCCCGCATCCATCCCGCATCACGAACTGCTGGCGCTGGCGCGCGCCGCGCGCGAGCAGGCCCACGCGCCGTATTCCGGCTTCGCGGTGGGCGCCGCCCTGCTCGCCCGCGACGGCCGCCGCTTCGCCGGCTGCAACGTGGAGAACGCCGCCTACGGCCTGTGCAACTGCGCCGAACGCACCGCGCTGTTCGCGGCCGTCGCGGCCGGCTGCAGGCCGGGCGACTTCGCGGCGATCGCGGTGATCGCCGACACCGCGGCGCCGGTGAGCCCCTGTGGCGCCTGTCGCCAGGTGCTGAGCGAGCTGTGCGACGGCGACATGCCGGTGCTGCTCGGCAACATGCGCGGCGACACCGCGCAGACCAGCGTGGCGGCGCTCTTGCCGGGCGCGTTCACGCTGCCGCCGCGCTGATGGCGCCTGCCATGCGGGTTACCATGCGGCTTTCCGCATCGCGATCCCGCCATGGCCGCCCCGCTCGAGCTGCTGCAGCAGCGTCACTCCGTCCCCTCGCGCCAGCTCGGCGAACCCGCGCCCGACGAGGCCACGTTGCGCGAACTGCTCACCGCCGCGATCCGCGTGCCCGATCATGGCAAGCTGGTGCCGTTCCGGCTGATCCGCCTGCAGGGCGAAGCCAAGCTGCGCTTCGGCGAGCAGTTGGCCGAACTGGCGATCCGCAAGCAGCCCGAACTCTCCGAGGCCAAGCGCGAGAAGGAGCGCCTGCGCTACACCTTCGCGCCGCTGGTGATCGCGGTGGTCGCGCGGATCGACGGCGCCAGCACGGTACCGGAGATCGAGCAGCGCCTGTGCGCCGGCAACGTGGCCTACAACCTCCTGCTCGGCGCCTGCGCGCTGGGCTACGGCGCGCAATGGCTCACCGGCTGGGCTGCCTACGACCCCGATGCGGCAGGCCTGCTCGGCCTCGCCGCGAACGAGCACGTGGTCGCCTTCGTGCACCTGGGCACGCCGCAGATCGAGGTGCCCGACCGCGAGCGCCCCGCGCTGGACGGACTGCTGACCACGTGGACGCCGTGAACGCGCACCGCCGCGCTGCCGCCCATCTGGTCGACGGCAGCCTCTACGTGTTCCGTGCCTGGCACTCGATGCCGGACGAGTTCCACGACGCCGACGGCCACCCCGTCAACGCGGTGCACGGCTTCACCCGCTTCCTGTGCGAACTGCTGGAGAAGGTGCGCCCGGATCGCCTGGCGGTGGCCTTCGACGCCTCGCTCACCAGCTCGTTCCGCAACGCGATCTACCCGCCCTACAAGGCCAACCGCGAACTGCCGCCGCCCGACCTCGAACGCCAGTTCGTGCTGTGCCGCGAGATCACCGCGGCGCTTGGCGTCGCGGTGCTGATCGACCACAGCTACGAGGCCGACGACCTGATCGGCAGCGCGCTGTGGAACCTGCGCGCGCACGGCGTGCCCGGCGTGATCGTCTCCGCCGACAAGGACTTCGGCCAGCTGCTCGGCGAGCACGACGAGCAGTGGGACTACGCCCGCAACCTGCGCTGGGGCCCCGCCGGCGTGCACGAGAAACTCGGCGTGCACCCGCACCAGGTGGCCGACTACCTCGCGCTGTGCGGCGACGCGGTGGACAACATCCCCGGCGTGCCGGGCATCGGCGCCAAGACCGCTGCCGCCCTGCTCGGCCACTTCGGCAACCTCGACGCCCTGCTCGAGCGCGTGGACGAGGTGGCTTTCCTGCGCCTCCGCGGCGCCGCCAGCTGCGCCGCGAAACTGCGCGAGCACGGCGAGCAGGCGCGGCTCTACCGCCGCCTCACCCGCATCGCGCTGGATGCGCCGGTGCCGGACGGTGCCGATGCGCTGCGGCGTGGGCGCGGCGACGACAGCGCGCTGCGGGACCTGTGCGAACGCCTGCGCTTCGGCCCGCTCACGCGCAACCGACTGAACGCGCTGGCCGACGGCGGTGCGGGCGACTGACGGCCATGGCGTGCCATCATCCCGGCATGCAAGGCGTACCCGGCCAGTTCGAGCACCCCGCCGACACGGCGCAGTTCCGGCATCCGCCGCACCGCGCCGGTATCGAGCTCTATCGCGCGCACATCGTGCGGCACGCCTTCGAGCTGCATTGCCATGACGGCTTCGGCCTGGGCGCGATCGAGTCCGGCGTGGAACGGTTCCGCTACCGTGGCGCCGAGCATCTGGCGCCACCCGGTTCGCTGGTGACGATGAACGCCGCCGAGCTGCACACCGGCAGCGCCGAGACCGCCGGCGGCTGGCGCTACCGCATGATCTACATCGATCCGGCGCTGGTGGCGCACATCAGCGGCGAACCCGGCTGGTGGTTCGATGAGGCGGTGTGCATGGACGGGATTGGCACGCGCAAGGTCACCGCCCTGCTCGACGCGCTCTGGCAGGCCGACGAACCGCTGGCCTTCGACAGCCTGCTCGCCACGCTGCTCGACCGCTTCCGCGCGCATGCGCGCGTGCCGCGCCCGGCTCCGGCGCAGGCGGCGATGCGCTTCGCGCCGGTGATCGACTACCTGCATGCGCACCTGGCCGATCGCCCCAATCTTGACCAGCTCGCGGCCGTTGCCGGGCTAAGCCCGTTCCATTTCCTGCGCCAGTTCCGCGCCCAGCATCACGCCACTCCGCAGCAGATGCTGATGGCACTGCGGCTGGCCCGCGCCAAGCGCCTGCTCGATGCGGGCGAGCCGCCGGCCCGGGTGGCCGCGGCCACCGGCCTCAGCGACCAGGCCCACCTCACCCGCGCCTTCGCACGGCGTTACGGCGTGACGCCGGCGCGCTACCAGCGACAGGTGGGTGCCGGGCAGCCGTGATTTCCTCCCGGGCCCGGAGCCCGGGTCCGTCCACCGCAATCTGCTTCAAGACGGCCGCCCTGCGGCGCGCCATGCTGCGCGCATGTTGAAGGGAACCCTCTACGCACTCGCGGCCGGCCTGATGTGGGGCATGGTGTTCGTCGCCCCCGTGCTGCTGCCGGAGTACCCGCCCGCACTGCAGTCGACGGCGCGCTATCTCGCCTTCGGCCTGATCGCACTGCCGCTCGCGTGGCTGCACCGCGATGCGCTGCGTGGCCTTGGCCGTGCCGACTGGGTCGAGGCGCTGAAGCTCGTCGCGGTGGGCAACCTGCTGTACTACCTGTGCCTGGCCAGCGCGATCCAGCGCGCCGGCGCGCCGCTGCCCACGATGATCGTCGGTACCCTGCCGGTGGTCATCGCCATCGCGGCCAACCTGCGCAACGGCCGGCGCGATGGCCAGCTGCCCTGGCCACGGCTGGCGCCGCCGCTGCTGCTGATCGTCGCCGGCATCGCCAGCGTGAACCACGCCGAGCTGGCCGCGCTGCGCCACGCGCACGGCGGCCTGGCGCGCTACGCCTCGGGCGCGCTGTTCGCCTGCGGCGCCGTGGCCTGCTGGACCTGGTATCCGTTGCGCAACGCCGACTGGCTGCGCCATCACCCCGACCGCAACCCGCGCGCCTGGGCCACGGCGCAGGGCGTGGCGATGCTGCCCCTGGCCGCGCTCGGCTATGCCGCGGTGTGGGGCACGATGAAGGCCGGCGGCAGCACGTTCCCGATGCCGCTGGGGCCGCATCCCGCGTTGTTCGCCGGCCTGATGGCGGCGATCGGCCTGTTCGCCTCGTGGCTGGGCACGCTGTGCTGGAACGAGGCCAGCCAGCGCCTGCCCACCGCGCTGGCCGGCCAGCTGATCGTGTTCGAGACGCTCGCCGCGCTGACCTACGCCTTCGTACTGCGCCATCGCGTGCCTGCACCATCGGCCCTGTTCGGCATCGCGCTGCTGGTGGCCGGCGTGGTGCTGGCCGTGCGCGTGAAACCGGTGCCGCTGCCGATCGCCGGGGCGGACGGCGGTCAGGCCATGCCACGCAGGAGACGCCGCCGGCGCGAGCCGCGGGGCTGAGCCTGCCCGAGGCGTGCGGCGCGACGCATGCTCCCGCCGAGCCGGCTGCGGCACTCCCGGGGAGCCTGCAGCCGCGCCCGCTCCGGCGCCGGACAGCACGCCGGCAACCGCCTCCATTGTCGAAAATCCCCTGGCCTGTTCGTCGCCCGGACAAGGGGCGGCAACCGTGCCCCGATCCGCCCGAAATCCGCATCCATCAGCGAGCTACCCATGAACCTGCTGCTCTACATGCATCCCCTGTCCTCGTTCTGCCACAAGGTGCTGATCGCGCTGTACGAGAACGACACGCCGTTCGAGCCGCGCGTGGTGCGGCTGGACGACGAGGCCTCGCGCGAGGATTTCCGCAAGGTCTGGCCGATCCTGCGCTTCCCGGTGCTGCGCGACGAGGCGCGCGGCCGCACCGTGCCGGAGTCCACGATCATCATCGAGTACCTGGCGCTGCACTACCCCGGCCGCACGGCGCTGGTCCCCGCCGACCCGCAGGCCGCGCTGGAGGTGCGCGAGCGCGACCGCTTCTTCGACCTGTACCTGCACGTGCCCACGCAGAAGGTCATCACCGACCGCCTGCGCCCCGAAGATGGCCACGACGCGGTCGGCGTGGCGCAGGCGCGCGTACAACTGCGCACCGCCTATGCCCTGCTCGAGCAGTCCATGGCCGGGCGCACCTGGGCGACGGGCGAGACGTTCACCATGGCCGACTGCGCGGCGGCGCCGCCGCTGTTCTACGCCGACTGGGCCGAGCCGCTGGACGGCTTCCCGCACCTCGCTGCCTACCGGCAACGACTGATGGAACGGCCCTCCTTCGCCCGCGCGTTGCGCGAGGCGGAGCCGTACCTGCAGTTCGTGCCGAAAGCCTAGGGCCTGTTCAAAATCCCTGCGTAGCTGCACCTGTGCGAGCGGAAGATCCCTCAGTTTCCGGATGCGGCGCGGTGTGGCCGCACCGCGCCGTATCTGTAAACCGAGGGGTTTCCAGCCCGTCATCCGCACGGTTGCGCAAAGATTTCTGGGCAACCCGAAGGATCAACCCAGCGCCAGCACGTCGCCCAGCAGGGCCTGCGCGGTGACTTCCGGTCCCGCGCCCGGCCCCTGGATCACCAGCGGCTGGGTGTGATAGCGGGTGGTGGTCAGCGCGAACTGATTGTCGGTGCCGTAGAGGCGCGCGGCGGGATGGTTCGCCGGCACCTCGGCCAGGCCCACGCGGGCACGGCCGCGCTGGTTGAGGCGGGCGAGGAAGCGCAGCACGTTGCCGCGCGCCCTGGCCTCGGCGTGGCGGGTGGCGAGCGGCTCGTCGAGTTCTTCCAGCCGGTCGAGGAACTGTCCGGTATCCAGCGCGCGCAGCGGTTCGGGCACCAGGCCTTCCACCTGCACCTCGTCCGAGCCCAGCGCGAAGCCGGCATTGCGGGCGAGGATCAGCAACTTGCGCGCGACGTCCTCGCCCGAGAGGTCGGCGCGCGGATCGGGCTCGGTGTAGCCACGTTCGCGCGCCTCGCGCAGCAGCGCGGAGAAAGGGCGGCTGCCGTCGTAGCTGTTGAAGAGGTACGACAGCGAGCCGGAGAACACGCCTTCCAGCGTGAGCAGCGCGTCGCCGCAGTGGCGCAGGCGGCGCAGCGTGGAGAGCACCGGCAGGCCGGCGCCCACCGTGGCGGAATCGCCGTAGCGCGCGCCGTGGGCGAGCGCGGACTGCAAGGCGCGCCAGCCCGGCAGTTCGCCGCCGGCCAGCGCCTTGTTGGCGGTGACCACGTGGTAACCGCGGGCCAGCCACTCGGCATGGCGCGCGGCGAGCGCAACGCTGGCGGTGGCGTCCACGATCACCCGGACCGCCGCCTCGCTGGCGTCCAGCGCGGCGAGCAGGGCCGCATCGTCGCGCGGTGTACCGTTGGCCTTGAGCTGCTCGCGCAGGTTGCGCTCGGCAAGCCTGGCGGGGTCGGTCTGCTGGCGGCGCGAATTGGCCGCGCCCACCAGCCGCAGCGCGGCGGCGGCCGGCGTGTTCAGCAGCTTGAGGAAGGCCCCGCCGACGACGCCGGTACCGAGCAACACCACGGCGACGGCTGGGGTCGCTTCGCGCCTTGCCGCGGGCGCCGCTTCGGCCAGCACCGCACTCATGCGCCCACCGCGCGTTTGGATTTGCCTGCAGCCACGGCGCGCGCCAGCGCGGCGTCGAGGTCGCGCAGCAGGTCGCCGCCGTCCTCGATGCCTACCGACACGCGCAGCAGGGTGTCGGCGATGCCCGCCTTGCGGCGTGCCTCCGGCGCCATCGCGGCGTGGGTCATGCTGGCCGGATGCGCGACCAGGCTCTCCACGCCGCCCAGCGACTCGGCCAGCGAGAAGTATTCCAGGCCTTCGACGAAGGCGGCGATCTGCGCCTCGTCGCCCTCCAGCTCGAAGCTGAGCATCGCGCCGAAGCCCTGCTGCTGGCGCGCGGCCAGCGTGTGGTACGGGTTGGACGCGAGGCCCGGGTAGTACACCTTGCGCACGGCGGCATGGCCGTCCAGGTGCGCGGCGATGCGTTCGGCGTTCTCCTGGTGCTGGCGCAGGCGCACGCCCAGCGTGCGCAGGCCACGCAGGGTGAGGTAGCTGTCGAACGGCGCGCCGGTGAGGCCGTTGCAGTTGCCCCACCACTTGAGCTGTTCGGCCAGCTCCGGCGTATGCGCCACCACGGCGCCGCCAACCACGTCGCTGTGGCCGTTGATGTACTTGGTGGTGGAGTGCACCACCACGTCGGCGCCCAGCGCCAACGGCTGCTGCAGCGCGGGCGAGAGGAAGGTGTTGTCGACCACCACCAGTGCGCCGACGGCATGCGCCGCCTGCGCCACGTGGCGGATGTCGGTGATGCGCAGCAGCGGATTGGACGGCGTCTCCACCCACACCAGCGCGGGCCTGGCGGCGAGGCCTGCGGCCAGCGCTGCCGGGTCGGTGAGGTCGGCGAACTGCACCGCGAAACGGCCCTTCTTCGCCCAGGCGTCGAGCAGGCGCCAGGTGCCGCCGTAACAGTCGTGCGCCGCGAGCACCGTGGCGCCGGCCGGCACCAGTTCCAGTGCCAGCGCCACCGCCGCCATGCCGCTGGCGGTGACCACCGCACCGGCGCCCTGCTCCAGCTCGGCCAGCGCGTCGGCGAGCAGGTCGCGCGTGGGGTTGCCGCTGCGCGAGTAGTCGTAGGGGCGCTTCCTGCCGAAACCCTCGAAGCTGTAGTTGGTCGAGAGATGCAGCGGCGGCACCACCGCGCCATGCTGGGTGTCGCTCTCGATGCCAGCGCGCACCGCGCGGGTCCAGGGGGCCGTGTTCTCGCTCATGGGGTTCTCCCGAAATCCGATGTGTCGCGGTGAATGTCGTTGTGGTGATGCTCAGCGCAGGGCTTCGCGCAGCAGCGGCGCGAGCTGTTCCGGTTCCTTGAGGAAGGCGTCGTGGCCGTAGGGCGACTCCACCACCTCCAGCGTGGCCGGGCCGCGCAGGCGGCGCTGCAGCTCGCAGAGGTCGGCCAGAGGCACCAGGCGATCCGAGGGAAAACCGATCAGGGTGGTCGGCAACGGCACCTGTTCGGGCGCCACGTCGTGCAGGTCGATGGATTCGGACAGCGCGAGGAAGCGCTCGGCGTCGAAGCGCTCCACGAAGCGGCGGCCCTGGTGTTCCAGATAGTCCTCGACCGGAAAGTGGAAGCGGTCGCCGCGCCACTCCGGTTCGCCGGCGAAGCGGCGGCCGAACTCGGCGCTGCCGCGGTAGGTGGTCATCGCCAGCTGGCGGGCCAGCGCCAGCGCCTCGTCCAGCTGCCCGCTCTGCCGGCCCAGCCGCACGATGCCGCGCTGCACGCTGCGCTGCGCGGTGGACAGCGGATGCGCGCGGTGCGCCCCGCACAGCAGCACCAGCCGCTCCGCCCGTTGCGGATGCCGCGCGGCGAAGGCCAGCGCCACCATCGCGCCGTAGGAAGAACCCACGAAGGCATGCGCCCGGGCGATGCCCAACGCATCCAGCAGCGCGGCCAGCGCATCGGCCTGGTCTTCGCTGGAAATGGTGGTGGCGCCGAGTTCGGCCGGGGTGAGCCAGTCGATCGCCAGCACGCGGAAACCGCCGAGGTCGATCGCCGCACCCTCGGCCACCAGTTCCTGCCACCAGCCCGGCTCCGCATCGGCCGGCGCGGTGACGTCGCGGTTCGCCGAGATGCCGCCCTGCACGATCACGGTGGGTGCGTCCGGCGCGCCGCGCCACAGGTAGCGCACGTCGACCTCGCGCGGGCTGCTGCCGTACTTCGGGATGAGGGTGAGCCGCCGCGCGCTGCGCTGCTCGCCGAGCCCGACGCGCGTGCGCAGCGCGGTCGGAAAATCGACCACCTCGGCGGTACAGACGGCGCGGGTTTCGGGCAGCTGGCTCATGCGTCTCTCCGTTCGGCATCGCCTGCGGATGCCGGAGAGGAGCCCCGCGCACTACGGCACGAGTGCCGCCTGCGCAAGCCGCCCATCTGCCGGGGCGCCGAGGCGCCGCCGCAGGAGTTGGCACCGTCGCGGAACATTCCGCAGGTTGCCCCGGCTTCAAAGGGCCTGTCCCTCAGCCGGTCTCGATGAGTGCGGGAAATATTGCCGGTGCCCCGCCAGCCTGTCAATAGACGTCTAAACGTCTGGACGTGCATATGCATATTCGTGATATGTATTTGCCGCCCCTGCAGGGCCCGGCGCAGGCTGGGCGAACCGTTCGCAAAGGAGCACCCGATGAGCCTGCAGCTTGGCGACACCGCCCCCGATTTCACCCTCGACTCCACCGCCGGCGCGGTGCGCTTCCACGACTACGCCGGTTCGCACTGGGTGGTGTTCTTCTCGCATCCGAAGGACTACACCCCGGTGTGCACCACCGAGCTGGGCGCGTTCGCCAGCCGCAAGGCGGAGTTCGATGCGCGCAACACGAAGCTGATCGGCCTGTCGGTGGATTCGGTGGCCGATCATCGGGGCTGGGCGAAGGACGTGGCCGACGTGGGCGGGGCGGAGATCAACTATCCGCTGCTGGCCGACCCGGACCTCGAGGTGGCGAAGCTCTACGGCATGTTCCACCCCAAGGCCGACCCCAAGGTCACCGTGCGCTCGGTATTCGTGATCGACCCGCAGAAGAAGGTGCGGCTGATCCTCACCTATCCGCCGAGCGCCGGCCGCAACGTCGACGAGGTGCTGCGCGTGCTGGACTCGCTGCAGCTCACCGACGGCCGCAAACTCACCACACCGGTGGACTGGCAGCCCGGCGACGACGTGATCATCGCGCCGTCGGTGTCCGACGAGGATGCGCGCAAGCTGTATCCCGACGGCTGGCGCACGCTGAAGCCCTACCTGCGCTTCGTGCCTGCGCCGGCGGCGTGAACGCCCACTCCGCGGGAGCGCACCTGGACGCGAATGCCATCGGCCTCGGCCGAACCCCAAGGCATCGCGTACCGGATGCGCTCCTGCGGCCGGCATGTCCCGATCCGCGAATGAGTTCCCGACCATGAGCATCCGAGCCGATCTTTCCGCCAGCGTGGGCCGCACCCCGCTGATCCGCCTGCGCCACGCCAGCGAGCTCACCGGCTGCGAGATCCTGGCCAAGGCGGAACTGCTCAACCCCGGCGGCTCGATCAAGGACCGCACCGCACTGGGCCTGGTGCTGGACGCGGAACGGCGCGGCGGACTCCCGCCGGGCGCCACCATTGTGGAAGGCACGGCGGGCAACACCGGCATCGGCCTCGCGCTGGTCGGCGCCAGCCGCGGCTACCGCACGGTGATCTTCATGCCGGAGACGCAGAGCGCGGAGAAGATCGCCGCGCTGCGCGTCACCGGCGCCGAGGTGCGGCTGGTGCCCGTCGTGCCCTACAAGGACCCCAACCACTACGCCCACCACGCGCGCCGCCACGCCGAGGCGCTGAATGCCGCGCACCCGGGCAGCGCGTGGTTCGCCGACCAGTTCGACAACACCGCGAACCGCGACTGGCACGCCGCCACCACCGGGGTGGAGATCTGGGAGCAGACCGGCGGCCAGGTGGACGGCTTCGTCTGCGCCGCCGGCACCGGCGGCACGCTCGCCGGCGTGGGCCACGCGCTGAAGGCGCGCAAGCCGCAGGTGCGCATCGCGCTGGCCGATCCGGCGGGCTCCGCGCTGGCCAGCTACGTGCGCACCGGCGAGCTGGCCGCCAGCGGCAACTCGATCAGCGAGGGCATCGGCTCCAGCCGCGTCACCGCAAACTTCGACGGCGCGCCGATCGACCTCGCCTGGTCGATCCCCGACGAGGAGTCCGTGCCGTTGCTGCACCGCCTGCTGCGCGAGGAAGGCTGGTGCGTGGGCGGCTCCAGCGGCGTGAACATCGCCGGCGCGATCCGCCTCGCCCGCGCGCTCGGTCCCGGCCGCACCATCGTCACCGTGCTCGCCGACGCTGGCACGCGCTACCAGGCCAAACTGTTCAATCCCGCCTTCCTGCGTGAGAAGCGGATCCCCGTGCCTGCATGGCTGGAGCAGGCGTTTCCGCCCGAAAGCCCCGCAAGGCTGCAGGCGGGCATCGCACATCGCGCGTTCGCCAAGGCGCTCTGACCCGCCCGCGCGCCGCCCTCGGCAGGCCAGTGCCGCTTCATGCGCTTCCTGCTAGCGTGCGCGCATGAACGTCCCCACCTCCCTCGAACTGCGCGACGCCCTGCGTCGCGACGGCTTCGCCTTCGTCACCGCCGAGGCCATGCGCGGCCTGCTCGACGCCGCCACGCTGGCCGACTGGCCCGCGTTCGCCGCGAGCTGGAACGAACTCGGCGACGACGCCTACCTCGCCGCGCGCGGCCGTCGTCGCCGGCGGCGGCATGCGGTGTTCGCCGCCGACGCCACCGGCACGATCCGCCGCGAACCGCACCAGCCGCATTACCAGAGCGTGGCCTACAACGCCCTGCAGGGCGGCATCGAGCGCTGGTTCGAGCCGGTCGAGCCGGCGATTGCCGAAGGCGCCAGCCTGCGACGCATCCTCGCGTTCTGCCGCGAGAGCTTCGGCGCACTGGCGCCGCAGGTGCGGCAATGGCGCATCGAGGTGCACCAGTTCCGCATCGAGGCGCGCGCCGGCGAAGCCGGCGAACCCACGCCCGAAGGCGTGCACCGCGACGGCGTGGACTACGTGCTGGTGCTGCTGGTCGAACGCGAGAACATCGAGCGCGGCACCACCACCATCCACGCACCCGACGGCCGCGAGCTGGGTCACTTCACGCTCGCGCGCGCGTTCGACGCCGCCCTGGTCGACGACCGTCGCGTGTTCCACGGCGTCACCCCGGTGGTGCCGAAGGAGCCGTCGCGGCCCGCGCACCGCGACGTGCTGGTGGTGACGTTCAAGGCGGCCTGAAGCCGCCCGCCGTCCTCCCTGCCTCCAAGGAATCCCCATGCCCTCCCGGCTGCTGAAACCCGCCTTCGCGCTCGCCGCGCTGCTTGCCGCCGCACCGGCCGGCCTCGCGCAGACACCCGCCACCGTGCAGCTGCAGGACCTCACCTGGACCGAGCTGCGCGCGCAGCTCCACGCAGGCAGGACCACCGTGATCATCCCCATCGGCGGCACCGAGCAGAGCGGCCCGTACATCGCGGTGGGCAAGCACAACCGGCGTGCCACGGTGCTGGCCGAACGCATCGCCGAGAAGCTGGGCAACGCGCTGGTCGCGCCAACCGTCGCCTACGTTCCCGAAGGCGGCTACGCGCCGCCGACCTCGCACATGCGCTTCCCGGGCACCATCACCATCCCCGACGCCACGTTCGAGCAGCTGCTGGCGTCGGCCGCGAACAGCTTCGCCGTGCACGGCTTCCGCAACATCGTCTTCCTCGGTGACCACGGCGGCTACCAGAAGGACCTGCAGCGCGTGGTGGCCCGGCTCAACCGGCAATGGGCCGGCGGGCCGGCGCGCGCCTTCGCGCCGGCCGAATACTACGAGGCGAGTTCCGCCGGCTACGCGAAGATCCTGCACGCGCACGGCATCCGCGACGACGAGATCGGCACCCACGCCGGGCTGGCCGACACCTCGCTGCAGCTGGCCGTGGCGCCGCAGATGGTGCGGCTGGAGCGCCTGCGCCAGGCCCCGAAGCCCGGCGCGGCGGACGGCGTGTACGGCGGCGACCCGCGCCGTTCCAGCGCGGCGCTGGGCCAGCTCGGCGTCGATGCGATCGTGTCGCGCACCGTCGCGGCGATCCGCCGCGACACGGCTGGGCGATAATGCGCCGCCCGCGTTTCCGTACATCCCCCCACATCCAGCGAACCGTCATGTCCCCAGCATCCCTCCGCCTGCCGCGCCTGGCCCTGCTCGCAGGCGCCGCCCTGGCCGGCCTCTGCGCCGCCCCGCTCGCCGCCGCGTCGTCGGTCCGCACCGTCCCCGGCATGCCGCCGGTGGTGAATCCCGCCAACCTGTACAGCGAGGCCGGCGCCGGCCATCTCGCCGCCGCCGTAGCCGGCGACCCGGCGCGCATCTACGTGCCGAACCTGCGCGGCGACAGCGTCTCCGTGATCGACCCGGCCACCTACAAGGTGGTCGACACGTTCAAGGTGGGGCAAAGCCCGCAGCACGTCGTGCCCTCGTGGGACCTGAGGACCCTGTGGGTCACCAACAACGCCGAAGGCCACACCGACGGCAGTCTCACCCCGATCGACCCGAGGACCGGCAAGCCGGGGGCCGCGATCGCGGTGGACGATCCGTACAACATGTATTTCACCCCCGACGGCAGGCAGGCCATCGTGGTGGCGGAGACGCATGCGCGGCTGGATTTCCGCGACCCGCACACGATGGCGCTGGAATCCAGCCTCCAGGTACCCGGCTGCAAGGGCATCAACCACGCCGACTTCTCCATCGACGGCCGCTACGCGATCTTCACCTGCGAGTTCGACGGCCGGCTGGCGAAGATCGACATGGTCCACCGCAAGGTGCTGGGCTACCTGCAGCTGGACAGGCACGGCATGCCGCAGGACATCCGCGTCTCGCCCGACGGCAAGGTGTTCTACGTCGCCGACATGATGGCCGACGGCGTGTTCCTGGTCGACGGCGCCAGCTTCGCCAGGGTCGGCTTCATCCGGACCGGCGTCGGCACCCACGGCCTGTACCCGAGCCGCGACGCCACGAAGCTCTACGTCGCCAACCGCGGCTCGAACAAGATCCACGGCCCGCGCCACGGCAAGGGCAGCGTGTCGGTGATCGACTTCGCCACCCGCAAGGTGGTGGCCAACTGGCCGATCCCCGGCGGCGGCAGCCCGGACATGGGCAACGTCAGCGCGGACGGCAGGACGCTGTGGCTCTCCGGCCGCTTCGACGACGTGGTCTACGCCATCGACACCGCCACCGGCAAGGTGCGCAAGATCAGGGTCGGCGCCGAGCCGCACGGCCTGGCGGTGTGGCCGCAGCCGGGCCGCTATTCGCTGGGCCATACCGGCATCATGCGCTGACCGCCCCGCTCCGACAAAGCCGCGTCATGTCCCGGACGTTCGAACAACGCGTGCTTATCCGTGCAGGCGTCGCCGATACCTGGGAAATCCTGACCCGGATCGATGCCATGAGGGCATGGATGGGCGGGGACGATTTCAGCGTAGAGATCGAAACTTCCTGGGTGCCAGGCAGCTCGTTCACGGTCAGCGGCTTCCACCACGCGCCGTTCGAGAACACCGGGGAGGTACTGGAATTTGTTCCACCGGAGCGGCTTGCCTACACGCACCGGAGCTCGCTGTCGCGATTGCCTGACCACCCGGACAGCTACACCACGCTCCGTTTCAGCCTGCAAAGCGCGGGCGGGTGGACATCGCTCGTCCTGTGGGCAAGCGGTTTCCCGACCGAATCGGTTTTCCGGCACCTGCATTTCTACTGGAACGGCACCCTGGATGTGCTGAAACGGCATGTGGAACGGTCCCAGACCGGCCGCGGTGCTCCGGGCCCAGACCTTCCGCCCCCTCCCCGTTGCCCCGGCGGCAGCCGGGATGATGCGGCCTGACCCGCCGGCGACCCGAGCAACCCGGGCTACAATGACGGGTTCGATCATCGATTACTCCTGCATACGTCCATGTCCACCCACCTCGCCGAAACCAGCCGCCGCCGCACCTTTGCCATCGTCAGCCACCCCGACGCGGGCAAGACCACGCTGACGGAAAAGCTGCTGCTGTTCGGCGGCGCGATCCAGATGGCCGGCAGCGTGAAGGGCCGCAAGGCCGCGCGCCACGCGACCTCCGACTGGATGGCGCTGGAAAAGGAGCGCGGCATCTCGGTGACGTCCTCGGTGATGCAGTTCCCGTACGAGGGCAAGATCGTCAACCTGCTCGACACCCCGGGCCACGCGGACTTCTCCGAGGACACCTACCGCGTGCTGACCGCGGTGGACTCGGCGCTGATGGTGATCGACTGCGCCAAGGGCGTGGAGGAGCGCACGATCAAGCTGATGGAGGTGTGCCGCCTGCGCGACACGCCAATCATGACCTTCATCAACAAGCTCGACCGCGAAGGCCGCTCGCCGATCGAACTGCTGGACGAGGTCGAATCGGTGCTGGGCATCGCCTGCACGCCGGTGACCTGGCCGATCGGCATGGGCAAGCGCCTCAAGGGCGTGTATCACCTGCTGCTGGACGAGGTGCACGTCTTTGAGCCGGGCAAGAACTTCACCCGCCAGGACTCGACCATCTTCAAGGGACTGGACGCACCCGGACTCGAGGCGGCGGTGGGCGCAGAGATGCTCGCCGAGCTGCGCGAGGAACTGGAGCTGGTGCAGGGCGCCTCCAACCCGTTCGACCTGGAGCAGTACCTGGCCGGCAAGCTGACGCCGGTGTTCTTCGGCTCGGCGGTGAACAACTTCGGCGTGCAGCTGCTCTTGGACTTCTTCGTCGAGCATGCGCCCTCGCCGCGCCCGCGCGCCACCACCACGCGCGAAGTGCAGCCGGAGGAGGAGAAGCTCACCGGCTTCGTGTTCAAGATCCAGGCGAACATGGACCCGGCCCATCGCGACCGCGTGGCCTTCATGCGCGTCTGCTCGGGCACCTATACCGCTGGCATGAAGATGCTGCAGACGCGCACCGGCAAGGAGGTGCGCATCGCCAACGCGCTCACCTTCATGGCCTCCGACCGCGAGATCGTGGAGACCGCCTACCCCGGCGACGTGATCGGCCTGCACAACCACGGCACGATCTCCATCGGCGACACCTTCAGCGAAGGCGAACCGATCCACTTCACCGGCATCCCGAACTTCGCGCCGGAGCTGTTCCGTCGCGCGCGCCTGCGCGATCCGCTGAAGATGAAGGCGCTGCAGAAGGGCCTGGCGCAGTTGTCCGAGGAGGGCGCCACGCAGTTCTTCCGCCCGCTGATGTCGAACGACCTGATCCTGGGCGCGGTGGGCGTGCTGCAGTTCGACGTGGTGGCCTACCGCCTCAAGGACGAATACGGCGTGGACGCCGCGTTCGAGCCGGTGACCGTGGCCACCGCGCGCTGGGTGCACTGCGACGACGAGAAGAAGCTCGCCGAGTTCCGCGAGAAGAACGCGATGAACCTCGCCATCGACGCCGCCGGCGAGCTGGTCTACTTGGCGCCGTCGCGGGTCAACCTGCAGCTGGCGCAGGAGCGCTCGCCGGCGGTGCGCTTCTCCGCCACGCGCGAGCATGCGACGTCCGTGGAGGTGTAAGCCGGCGGCGCGTGGCGGAAGTCACGCAGACGCGATGCCGCGCGCCCGCTAGGCTTGGCGGCACTTCACCAGGGGATTGCACGCATGAATGGCACGCTGTCGCTCGCCTACGCCACGCCGGCCACGGCACCGCCATGGAAACGTTGGCTGGTGTGCTCGCCGCTGGCGCGCATCGCGATCTTCATCGTGCTGTTCATGGCGTTGAACCGGTCGAGCTCGGCGCTCGTCCACCTGCTCATGCACGGCATGGCCAAGACGCCGCTGGGCTCGTCGCTGGCCTACCTCGTGGCCGTGCTGCTGCCGGCGATCGTCACCTACCTGTTCCTGGTTCGCGTCGTCGAAGGCCGCAAGCCGGAAGAACTGGCGCCGCGACGCTGGCGCGATGCGCTTGGCGGCGTGCTGGCGGGCAGCCTGCTGTTCAGCATCGTGGTGGGCGTGCTCTGGCTGCTGGGCAGCTATCACGTCACCGGCTTCAATCCCCACGCCGACTGGCTCCCGGCCCTGCTCGTCGCCGGCATCGGCGCCGGCATCGCCGAGGAAATCGTGTTCCGCGGCGTGCTGTTCCGCGTTGCCGAGGAAGGCCTGGGCACCTGGGCGGCGCTGCTGCTCTCGGCGCTGTTCTTCGGCTTCGCCCATGCCAAGAATCCCGGCGCCACCGCGTGGAGTTCGTCGGCTATCGCGATCGAGGCCGGGCTGCTGTTCGGCCTGCTCTTCCACGTCACCCGTTCGCTGCCGGTCTGCATGGGCCTGCACGCGGCCTGGAACTTCTGCCAGGGCACGGTCTACGGCATCCCGGTCTCGGGTCTGAAGGCCGATGGCTGGCTGGTGTCCACCCGCACCGGCCCGGACTGGCTCAGCGGCGGTACGTTCGGCGCCGAGGCCTCGGTGGTGGCGCTGGCGCTGTGCACGCTGTGCTCGGCGGCCCTGCTGGCGCTGGCCGTGCGGCGGCGCTCGCTGGTGCCCCCGGGCTGGCGGCGACGCTGACGCCCGCGGCGCCCGGCTATGGCCGGGCGCGCGCAGCGGTTACCCTGTTGCGCATCAGCGGCCCCGCACACGACAGGGACGTGCGGCGACCGGTCCTTCGACACGCCCGGCGACACGACCATGTCCGCGACGATCCGCACGATGCCACGCAAGTACCCCTGGCTGGCGAACCAGCCGATCCAGCGCAAGATCCTGCTGGCGATCGCGCTGCTGCTCGGCATGTCGCTGACCGCCAATCTGCTCATGCTGTACTCGCTGCGGCAGCAGGAGGCGGCCAGGCACTGGTACATGCATACCTACGCGGTACTGCAGCAGGTCGACGAAGTACGCCATGCGGCCAGGGCCGCCCAGGTCGGCATCCGCGGCTACCTGCTGAACCAGCACGGCGATCAGCTGGCGACGTACACCGCCAGCGCGCAGGAGCTCGATGAACACGCGCGCCGGCTGCGCGCGCTGACCGCCGACAACCCGCTGCAGCAGGTGCGCATCGACCAGCTCGGCAACCTGGTGGCGCAATGGCGCCAGGAAGTGGATGCGGAAGTGGTGGCGCCATCCGCGCATCTGGGCACACTGGACCCGTCGCAGCAGGAGGCGGAACGGCGTCGCATCCAGTCCAGCTACATGGAACGCCGTTCCGTCCGCGCCGCCGACATCCTCGCCCTGCTCGACCGGATGAGCGCCACCGAGCAGGAGCTGCTGTCCGACCGGACCTCGCGCATGGACAGCCTGATGACGCGCATCCGCGTGGTCGATGCGGCATTCGCACTGCTCATGCTGCTGCTGGGCTTCCTGGTGATTTCGCTGTGCTACCGCCTGGTTACCCGGCCACTGCGGCGCATCACCGACCAGATGAACCGGCTTGCGGCACACGACCACGACGTCGAGATCCGCCAAGTGGAGCGTCGCGACGAGATCGGCGAGATCGCCCGCGCGCTGCAGGTGTTCAAGGAGATGGCGATCGAGGCGCACGACAACGCCCGCCTGAAGGGCCAGGTCGCGGCGATCTCGCGGCAGCTGCAGGAAGCCACCACCCATCGCGCGTTCGGCGAGCGCCTGACCGGCGAGCTGATGCCCTTGCTCAAGGCCGGCGTCGGCATGCTTTACCTGTACGACGAACCCAGCGGGCGGCTCGACCTGATCGGCAGCTACGGCCTGCGACTGGGCGCCGATCCCGCCGTGCACTACCTGCCGGGCGAAGGCCTGGTCGGCCAGTGCGCGCTGAGCCGCCAACCGATCGAGCTGGACCAGCTGCCGGACGACTACCTGCGCATCGACTCCGGCAGCGGCAGTGCGCTGCCGCGCCACCTGCTGGTCCTGCCCCTGCTGCTGCGCGACCGCCTGATCGGCGTGCTGGAGGTCGCCGGCTTCGAGGCCCCGACGGCGCTGCACCGGGAACTGCTGGACCAGCTGCTGCCGAAGGTGGCCCTGTCGCTGGACAACCTCAGCCGCGCCGTGCGCACCCAGGACCTGCTCGAACAGACCCAGGAGCAGGCCGACCAGCTGCGCGTCAGCAGCATCACCATGCGCCAGCAGCAGGAAGCCCTGCGCGAGTCGCACGACAAGCTGCAGGCGAAGACCCTGGAGCTGGAGGAACAGTCGCAGCGCCTGCTGGTTTCCGAGGAGGAGCTGCGCGTGCAGGCGGAGGAGCTGCAGTCCTCGAACGAGGAGCTGCGCCTGCAGAGCGAGACCCTGCACGAGCAGAAGCAGGCGCTCGAGGCGCTGCAGGCGGAAACCGCGGAGAAGGCGCGCGAACTGGCGCGCGCCAGCCAGTACAAGAGCGAGTTCCTCGCCAACATGTCGCACGAGCTGCGCACGCCGCTGAACAGCCTGCTGATCCTCTCGCGCAGCCTGGCCGAGAATGCGGGCGGCCGCCTGGACACCGAGGAAGTCGAGTCGGCGAAGATCATCCACGACGCGGGCAGCAGCCTGCTGCGGCTGATCAACGACATCCTCGACCTGTCCAAGATCGAGGCCGGCAAGATGGAGCTGGCGCTGGACGACTACGCGCTGGCGGACCTCGCCCGCAGCCTGCGCCGCAACTTCGACCACGTGGCCCGCGACAAGCGGCTGGACTTCGCCGTGCAGCTGGCCGAGGGACTGCCTGCGCGCATCCACACCGACCCCGGCAAGCTCGAACAGATCGTCAACAACCTGCTGGCGAACGCGTTCAAGTTCACCGCCTCCGGCTCCGTGCAGGTGCGCATCGACCGCCCGGCCGCCGACCTGCCGATGCGCGCGTCGCTGGCGGGTCAGCCGCTCGTGGCGATCAGCGTGGCCGACACCGGCATCGGCATCCCCACCGACAAGCAGGAAAAGGTGTTCGCCGCGTTCGAACAGGTCGACTCCAGCACCAGCCGGCACTACGGCGGCACCGGCCTGGGTCTCAGCATCTCGCGGCGCATGGCCGGGCTGCTCGGCGGCGACATCGTGCTGCGCAGCGAAAGCGGCCGCGGCAGCGAGTTCACCCTGCTGCTGCCCGAGCGCAGCGTGGCCGCCGCGCCGGCGGTCGCTCCGGAAACCTCGCCGGCAACATCCGCGCGGCCGCTGCCGAACCCGGCGCTGCTGCCGGGCAGCCTGCCCGACGACCGCGACCGCATCGCCCCCGGCGACGCGCCGATCCTGGTCGTCGAGGACGACCCCGCGTTCGCGCGCATCCTCGCCGACATGGTGCGCCAGAAGGGTCATCCCATGCTGCTCGCTACCGACGGCGAAAGCGGGCTGGAGCTGGCGCGCCGCTACCGCCCGCTGGGCATCCTGCTCGACGTGATGCTGCCGGGCATCGACGGCTGGACCGTAGCCGAACGGCTGCAGGCCGATCCGGCCACGCGCGCCATCCCGGTGCATTTCCTCTCCGCCGCCGACGATGTGGCGCACGGTCGCGAACTCGGCGCGGTGGGGTTCCTCACCAAGCCGGTCAGCCGCGAGCAGATCAACGCGGCGGTGGATCGCCTGCTGCACGCGGCCCGTGGCCGCACCCGCCGCCTGCTGGTGGTGGACGACGATGCCGCCGAGCGCAGTGCGCTGCGCAGCCTGCTGCGCCAGGACCGCGTCGAGATCGACGAGGCGGACTCCGCCGAGCAGGCGCTGGAACGGATCGCACAGGACGCCTACGACTGCATCGTGCTGGACCTCGGCCTGCCCGGCCTGTCTGGCATGGAGCTGCTGGAGCGCCTCGCCGCCGGCGGCAGCGTGCCGCCGGTGGTGATCTACTCCGGCCGCGACCTCAGCCGCGAGGAAAGCCTGCGCATCCGCCAGTACACCGACAGCATCGTGATCAAGGGCGCACGCTCGCCGGACCGGCTGCTGGACGAGGTAAGCCTGTTCCTGCACCGCATCCACCAGCAGCCGTCCGCCAGCGCGGCCGACGTCGCCGACGGGCTGCAGGGCCACCAGCTGCTGCTGGTGGACGACGACATGCGCAACCTGTTCGCGCTGTCGAAGGTGATGCGCGGCTGGGGCCTCAAGGTCAGCATGGCGCAGGATGCGCCGAGGGCGCTGCGCATGCTGGACGAGGACGCCGCGCTGGAACTGGTGCTGATGGACATCATGATGCCGGGCATGGACGGCTACGAGGCGATCCGGCAGATCCGCGCCCAGCCGCGCTTCGCGCAGCTGCCGATCATCGCGCTCACCGCCAAGGCGATGCGCGGCGACCGCGAGCAGTGCCTCGCCGCCGGCGCGAACGACTACCTTTCCAAGCCGGTCGACCTCGACAAGCTCAACTCGATGATCCGCGTCTGGCTGCGACGCTGAGGCGGCCATGGAGCGGGCGCCCGACGACATCGAACTGGAAGGCATCGAACTGGACCTGTTCGTCGAGGCGATGCGGCGACGCCACGGCTACGACTTCGGCCGCTACGCGCCGGCCTCGCTGCTGCGCCGCGTGCGCCAGCTGGCGGCGGACCTCGGCGGCGGCGCGATCAGCGCGCTCACCCATCGCCTGCTGCACGAGCCGGAGCTGCTGCCGCAACTGCTGGAAGGGCTGTCGGTGCCGGCCTCGGACATGTTCCGCGACCCGTCCGTATTCCGCGCGCTGCGCGAACAGGTGCTGCCGCTGCTCGCCTCGTACCCGCAAATCACCATCTGGCAGGCGGGCTGCGCACACGGCGAGGAGGTGTACTCGCTGGCGATCCTGCTGGAGGAGGCCGGGTTGTACGAGCGCAGCCAGATCTTCGCCACCGACCTCAGCACGCGCGCGCTGGAGCAGGCGCGCGAAGGCATCTACCCCCTGCGTTCGGCGCAGCAATGGTCGCGCAACTACCTGGCGGCCGGCGGCAGCCACTCGCTGGCCGGCTACTGCAGCGCGCGCTACGGCCTGCTCAAGCTCGACCGGCGACTGCGCCGCAACGTCACCTTCGCCCAGCACAACCTGGCGGCCGACGGAGTGTTCTGCGAGGCACAGCTGGTGCTGTGCCGCAACGTGCTGATCTATTTCGCCAACCCGCTGCAACAGCACTGCCTCGCGCTGTTCCGCGACTCGCTGGTGCGCGGCGGCTTCCTCTGCCTGGGACTGCGCGAGCGCCCGGATGCCGGCGAGGCGGCGGCCGACTTCGCGCCCGTCGACGCCAACCTGCGGATCTACCGGCGCATCGGTGCGGCGGCGACGGTGCTGCGGCCATGAAACGCCCGGCCGCGATCGTGCTGGGCTGTTCGGCCGGCGGCCCCGAGGCGTTGAAGGTGGTGCTGGGCGGCCTCGATCCACGCCTGCCGCAGGTGGTACTGGCGTGCTGCCACACCGGCTCCGAGACGGCGGAGCTGCTGTGCGAGCTGCTGGCGCGCGCCTCGCGACTGCCGGTGATCGAGGCGGCCGAGCGCGAACCGGCACGCGGCGGCGTGGTGCAGGTGGCTCCCGCCGGTTACCACCTGCTGGTGGAGCGCGACCTGCGCTTCACGCTGTCGGTAGACCCGCGCGTCAACATGTCGCGCCCCTCGATTGACGTGCTGTTCGCGTCCGCAGCCGCAGCATGGCGCCAGGCCCTGGTCGGCGTGGTGCTCAGCGGCGCGAACGCCGACGGCGCCGAGGGCCTGCGCGAGTTGCGCCGGCTGGGCGGCTGCGCCATCGTGCAGTCGCCGGACAGCGCGCTGGCGCCTGCGATGCCGCAGGCGGCGATCGACCGCGCCGGCGCCGACCACTGCGTACCGCTGGATGCGATCGCCCCCCTGCTCAACCAGCTGTGCCTGCCATGAACGACACGCGTCCGAAGCTCCTGATCGTCGACGACACCCGCGCGAACCTCGTCGCGATGCGCCGCCTGCTCGGCGACTGCGGCGCCGAACTGGTCGAGGCGACCAGCGGCAACGACGCGCTGGCGCTGTGCCTGGAACACGCGTTCGCGCTGATCCTGCTCGACGTGAACATGCCCGACATGGACGGCTTCGAGGTGGCCACCCTGCTCGGCGAGAGCGAGCATCTGCGCGACACGCCGATCATCTTCGTCACCGCCGCCTATGCCGACGACCTGAACCGCCTGAAGGGCTACCGCTCCGGTGCGGTGGACTACATCGCCAAGCCGGTCAACGACGTCATCCTGCGCTCGAAGGTGCGCGTGTTCCTCGACCTCTACAACGCGCGCATGCAGTTGCAGCAGGCGCTGGGCGACCTCTCCGAGCGCAACCGCCAGCTGCAGGAGGAGATCGCGGTGCGCCAGCGCGTCGAGGCCCAGGTGCGCCACCAGGCCACCCACGACATGCTGACCGGCCTGCCGAACCGCGCGCTGTTCCACGAGCGTCTGCGCGACGCCATCGCCCAACCCGCGGCACATGGCCATGGCTTTGCGCTGGCCATGCTCGACATCGACGGCTTCAAGGCGGTCAACGACACCCACGGCCACCCCGTCGGCGACACCCTGCTCAAGGCCATCGCCGACCGGCTGCGCGGGCGCGTGCGCGCCGGCGACACGGTGGCGCGGCTGGGCGGCGATGAATTCGCACTGCTCCTGGAGGACGCCACGGAGCTGCCGCTGCTGCTCGAACGCTGCCAGCAGCTGTGCGACACGCTGGCACTACCCTACCCGTTGTCCGGCCCGTCCGGCGAGGTGGTGGCCCAGGTCAGCGCCAGCATCGGCATCGCAGTGTGGCGACCGGACACCGCATCGGACGAGGCGCTGATCCAGGCCGCTGACCGCGCCCTCTACCAGGCCAAGCGGGCCGGCAAGAACCGCTGCATGCTGGAGATGGCGGCCGCGGCGTGAGCGCTCACGACTTGCGCAGCGGCGACAGCCACATCTCGATGCGCGCGCGGAACACCTCGGTGCCGTTGTCGTCGCGCACATCGACCGTCACCGGCCAAGCATAGCCGTCCGCGGACCCGGTCGCGGCGCGCTCCGGCGTGGCCCGCGCATGCATGCGGCCCTTCGCCTTGGCGAGGTATTCGACCGCCATGCCCTTCGGGATCCAGCGCATGCCGGCGGGAATCGTGGCGTCGGTCATCATGCCCGCGCAGAGTTCCGCGAGGTTGCACAGCGCGATCGCGTGCACCGTGCCGATGTGGTTGTGCACGCGGCGGCGGTCGCGGATCGCGATCTCGCAGCGCCCTGGTTCCAGCGCCACGAAGCGTGGCGCGATGGTGGCGAAATACGGTGCCCTGAGGCAGATCAGCCGGCCGTAGAGCCAGCGCCCGGCGGTCGACCCGGAAAGGCGATGCCACAGTTTCAGCGCGTTGCTCATGTTGCGCTCCCCGACAGGCGAACGAGGCGACAGGCACCCCGTTCACTCATGGCCCGTGGCCGTGGGCGCGGCTTACGCCGCGTCCGCAAGCTGCTTGCGGCGCTCGTCCGCGCGCGTCACCGCCGCACGCAGCTCGGCCGGATCGAAATCGTCCACCGAGATGAACTCGAACGCCGCTTCGTGCACGCGCCTGAGCAGGTCGTGCTCGGCCTGGCTGATCACGCCGGCCGCGAGCGCCTCGGCCAGCTGGCCATCGTAGTCGTGCGCCTTGAACTGGCCGGCCTTCAGCCCCTTCAGGAACTTCCGCTCCACCGGCTCGGCGGCGATCACGTCGGGCAGCAGCGCGTTCATGCGGCCCACCGTGTTGTTGGCCGTGGGGGTGAGGTAAACCCATTCGGTGAGGCGTGCGCGCGCCTCGTTCGGCGCGGTGAGCAGCGCAGCCACGCGACGGCCCAGGCGATCGGACGGCGGCACCTCGCGGCGGCCCAGCGGAAACACCAGCGCGCGCAGCAGCCAGGCCACCGGGCGCACCGGGAAGTTGCGGATCGCGCCGTCCAGCGCGTTCTGGGTCAGCCACATGCACTCGTGGAAGCCCCAGGCCAGGAACGGGCGGTCGGCCTCCGGCCGGCCGGTGTCCTCGTAGCGCTTGAGCATGCTGCTGGCGATGTAGAGGTAGCTCAGCACGTCGCCGAGGCGGGCGGAGAGCTTCTCCTTGAACTTCAGCTTGCCGCCCAGCACGCCCATGAAGGTGTCCGCGCACAGCGCCAGCGCGGCGGAGTAGCGGTTGAGCTTGCGGTAGTAGCGGCGCGTGTAGGCATCGCCCGCGGCCTCGCCCATGCGGCCGCCGGACAGGCCCATCGCGAAGCTGCGCACCGCGTTGGAGAGGCCGAAGCCGAGGTGGCCGAACAGCGCGTCGTCGAAGCTGCGCAGGCGCTCGCCGTAGTCGGCGATGGACAGCGCCTGCATTTCCTTCAGCACGTAGGGGTGGCAGCGGATCGCGCCCTGGCCGAAGATCATCAGGCTGCGCGTCATGATGTTCGCGCCTTCCACCGTGATCGCGATCGGCACGCTGGACCAGCCGCGCCCGGCATAGTTCTTCGGGCCCAGCTGCACCGCCTTGCCGCCGTGTACATCCATGGTGTCGCCGGCCACCACGCGTGCCCATTCGGTGGCGTGGTACTTGGCGATCGCCGAGGGCACCGCCGGCTTCTCGCCGCGATCCACCGCCGCTGCGGTGGCACGCGCCAGTGCGGTGGTGGCGTAAGTGAGGCCGCCGATGCGGCCCAGTGCCTCTTCCACGCCTTCGAAGCGGGCGATGGCCAGGCCGAACTGCTTGCGCATGCGCGCGTATGCGCCAGTGGCCGCGGCCGAACCGCGCATCGCGCCGGTGGCGTTGGAGGGCAGCGAGATCGCGCGGCCCACCGACAGGCATTCCACCAGCATGCGCCAGCCGTGGCCGGCCATGTGCGGACCGCCGATCAGCGTGCTGAGCGGTGCGAACACGTCCTTGCCGCGGATCGGTCCGTTCTGGAACGGGATGTTCAGCGGCAGATGGCGGCGACCGATCTCGAGCCCCGGCGTGGAGCGCGGCAGCAGCGCCAGCGTGATGCCGAGATCGTCCTTGTCGCCCAGCAGGTGCTCGGGGTCGTACATGCGAAAGGCCAGGCCGACCACGGTGGCGATCGGCGCCAGCGTGATGTAGCGCTTGTCGAAGGTGAGCTTCACGCCCAGCGTCTCGACGCCATCCACCATCTGCTTGCAGACGATGCCGTAATCGGGAATCGAGGTGGCGTCGGAGCCGGCATAGGGGCCGGTGAGCGCGAAGCAGGGAATCTCCTCGCCCACCGCCAGGCGCGGCAGGTAATGATTCTTCTGCTCGTCCGAGCCGTAGTGCAGCAGCAGCTCTGCCGGGCCAAGCGAGTTCGGCACCGCCACCGTGGACGCCACCGTGGCCGACATCGTCGACAGTTTCTGCAGCACCGCCGAATGCGCCAGCGCGGAGAACTGCAGGCCGCCGTACTGCTTCGGGATGATCATGCCGAAGAAGCGGTTCCTCTTGATGAAGTCCCAGATCTCCGGCGGCAGGTCGGCCAGCTCGTGGGTGATCTGCCAGTCGTCGATCATCGCGCAGAGCTCCTCCACCGGGCCGTCGAGGAAGGCCTGCTCCTCCACGCTCAGCTCGGGCCTGGGTTGCTTCAGCAGCTCGTGCCAGTCCGGCTTGCCGGAGAACAGTTCGCCCTCGAAGCCCACCGTGCCGGCCTCCAGCGCGGTCTGCTCGGTTTCCGACAGCTTTGGCGTAACCCTGGCGAACATCTTCAGCAGCGGCGCGGTGATCTGCCTGCGACGGAAGCCGTCCATCAGCAGCGGCACCGCGATACCCAGTTCGACGATCAGCAGGATGATCGTCGTCCAGTACGCGCCGGCGAGCAGGCCCACGACCAGCGTGGCCGCGGGCGCGGCGATCGCGAAGCTGCGCAGGCTGCTGCGGTGGTAGGCGCAGGCGCCGCTCGCGATGAGCGCCGCCAGCAGGGTCAGTATCACGGCCATCTCGACATCCTCGTTGCGGTCATGCCTGTTGCGATCGGGCGGTGCGCGCGCCCGAAGCGGGCGCACCGTCCAGTGACTGGATGAAACTTGCGATCTCGCGGGTGAACGCGTCGTTGGCGTCGCCGGCGACCATGTGCGTGGCCCCGGCCACGGCCACGTGCCGTGCGTGCGGCACCAGTTGCAGGAATTCGGCGACGGTGGCGTGCGAGACCACGTCGCTGTGTTCGCCCGAGAGCAGCAGCACCGGCACGTCCACCTGCACGGCGGCGGCGAACAGGCGCGGCTGATAGCGCTCGCTCTCGGCGACCAGGTCGCCGGCCAGCAGCGCCGGATCCCAGTGCCAGCGCAGGCGGCCGTCGGCGCCTTCGCGCAGCAGCGGTCGCAGCTGTTCCTCGCTCTTGCGGCCGGAACGATGCGGCAGGTAGGCGGCGATCTGCTCGGCGGCCTCGGCGTAACCGCCGAAGCCGTCCGGATGCGCCTGCATGAAGGCAAGGATGCGCTCCACGCCACGGGTCTCCCAGCGCGGCGTGATGTCCACCAGCACCAGCGCGCGGAACGGCGGCGGCCGCGTCTCGCCCGCTGCCGCCAGACCGAGCAGACCGCCCATCGAGGCGCCTACCAGGACTGGCGGCTTGGGTAGGCTGCGGGCCAGGTCGAGCAGATCGTCGGCAAATTGCTGCATGTGGTAGTCGCCGCCCGGCAGGCGCCCGCTCTCGCCGTGGCCGCGCGCGTCGTAACTGACGCAACGGCAACCCTGCGCCGCCAGCGCGGCCACCGTGCCTCCCCAGGCGCCGCGGGTCTGGCCGAACCCGTGGGCGAACAGCAGGGTCGACGTACCGGAAACGCCGCGCGTCTCCACGGCCAGGCGCAGGCCGTCGCCGGTCATGACGGACTCGGTTCGGCTGGCGGGCATCGATGGCGCAAGGTCATCCATACGGGTGAGTATGGATTGCCCGATCCAGCGTCGTCAACCCGGCCAGGCCGGCACCGCCGTGGATTACAAAGCCGGACGCAACCGCTACCATACGGTCATGGATTCCAGCCCCAAACCGGAACGCACCCGCCTCACCGCGGAAGATTGGGAAGTTGCCGCGCTGCAGCTGATCGCCGACCAGGGCGTGGGCGCGCTGGCCGTCGAGGCGCTGGCCCGCCAGCTGGGCGTCACCAAGGGCAGCTTCTACTGGCACTTCCGCACCCGCGAGGCGCTGCTGCAGGCCGCGCTGGAGCGCTGGGAGCAGTACGGCGAACGCGAGGTGCTGGGCCAGATCGAGCAGATCGCCGATCCGCGCCAGCGCCTGCCCGAACTGTTCCGCCGCGTGGCGCACGAGTTGCAGCCGCACCGCGTCTACGCTGCGCTGCTGAAGGCACTGGATCATCCGCTGGTGGTGCCGGTGATGGCCCGCGTGTCGCAGCGGCGCACCGAGTTCCTCAATACCGCCTACCGCGAGGCCGGCCTGCCGCCACGCGAGGCGCTGAACCGCGCGCGGCTCACCTACGCCGCCTACGTCGGCTTCCTGCAACTGAACTTCACCCTGGGCCTGCCGCGCATCAACCACGAGGAATTCGACGCCTACGTGGAACACATGATCGCCACCCTGATCCCGGCCTGACCCGCTTCCGCAAGAGCCTGCGGAACGGTGCCGCGGCGCCGTTTCCGCAGCCGCCCTCCCTCGACAGCCTTCCATCGCCATCGCCATCGCCATCGTCGGCGCGATGTCATGCGTCGCTCCCGGCGATTTTTGCTGCATGCGTCCTTGCAATGCCAGTATCCGCAAACTACGGTTCCTTCACTTTTTTTTCTCAAGACCAGTGAGGACACGATGGCAAGCACGTTGGAAGCGCTCGAACGCTGGGTCAGCGAGGTGGCGGCGCTGACCCGCCCTGCGAAGATCCACTGGTGCGACGGCTCGGAAGCCGAATACCGCGCCCTGGTGCAGCAGATGCTGGCCGACGGCACCCTGATCGAGCTGAACCAGCGGACCCATCCCGGCTGCTACCTGCACCGTTCGCATCCCTCCGATGTGGCGCGCGTGGAACACCTCACCCTGGTCTGCCATCCGGATCGCGAGGACACCGGTCCGAACAACCACTGGATGGATCCCGCCGAGGCGCACGCGAAGATGGACGCGCTGTTCGACGGCTGCATGGAAGGCCGCACCATGTACGTGATCCCGTACTGCATGGGCCCGATCGATTCGCCGCTGTCGCGCTGCGGCGTGGAGATCACCGACAGCCCGTACGTGGTCGCCAACATGCGCATCATGACCCGCATGGGCCGGGCCGCGCAGGAGCGCATCGAGCGCGAAGGCAAGTTCGTGAAAGGCCTGCACTCCACCGGCGAGCTCGATCCCGAACGCCGCTTCATCATGCACTTCCCGGCCGAGCGCACGATCAAGTCCTACGGCTCCGGCTACGGCGGCAACGCGCTGCTCGGCAAGAAGTGCCACGCGCTGCGCATCGCCTCCAACCAGGCCCGCGACGAGGGCTGGCTGGCCGAGCACATGCTGATCGTGGGCATCGAAAACCCCGCGGGCGAGACGCACTACATCGCCGCCGCCTTCCCCTCGGCCTGTGGCAAGACCAACCTCGCCATGCTGATCCCGCCGGAGGGCTACCGCCAGGACGGCTGGAGGGTGTGGACGGTAGGCGACGACATCTGCTGGATGCGTCCCGGCGCGGACGGCCGCCTGTACGCGATCAATCCCGAGGCGGGCTTCTTCGGCGTGGCGCCGGGCACCAGCGACAGCAGCAACCCGAACGCGCTGAAGACCATCGCGCGCGACACCATCTTTACCAACGTCGCGGTCACCGCCGACAACCAGCCGTGGTGGGAAGGCCTGTCCGGCACGCCGGTCACCGACTGGCAGGGCCGTCCGTACAACCCGGCCAACGGCCCCGCCGCACACCCGAACTCGCGCTTCACGGTGAGTGCGAAACAATGCCCGACCTGGTCCCCGATGTCGGAAGACGCGCAAGGCGTGCCGATCAGCGCGATCGTCTTCGGCGGCCGCCGCCCTTCGCTGCTGCCACTGGTGATGGAGGCGCGCGACTGGGCACACGGCGTGCTGATGGGTGCCGCGATGGGCTCGGAAACCACCGCCGCCGCCGCCGGCGCGGTCGGCGTGCTGCGCCGCGACCCGATGGCGATGAAGCCGTTCGCCGGTTATCACTACGGCGACTACTTCGCGCACTGGCTGTCGTTCGACCGGCCCGGCGCAAAGCTGCCGAAGATCTTCCACGTCAACTGGTTCCGCAAGGGCAAGGACGGCAAGTTCCTGTGGCCGGGCTACGGCGAGAACCTGCGCGTGCTGGAATGGATGATTGCCCGCGTGGAACGCAAGGTTCGTGGCGCAGTGACGCCGGTCGGCACCCTGCCCGCCGCCGGCGAACTGCGGCTCGACGGCCTCGCCGTCGACCCCGCCACGCTTGACGAGCTGCTGGCCGTCGACCACGCCGCGTGGCGGGCCGAGCTTGCCGCCATCGGCGACTACCTCGGCGGCTTCTCCCCGCGCCTGCCCGCGGCCCTGCGCGCGGAACAGCAGCGCGTGGCCGACGCACTCGAGGCAGCGCCGCGCAAGATGGCAACGGCCTGAGCGCATCGCATCGTCGCGGATCGACACCCCGCGACGATGCAAACCCTAGCGCTCCGCGCGGCATCGAAGCTGGCAAGATGATCGCCGCCTGTCCAGCCACCGACCGCACGATGCCGCCAGCTCCCGCTGCCGCCGACAACGACGCCGACGACGCCCGCGCCGCGGCGATCGGCGATCGCCAGGCGTTCCAGCGGCTGTACCGCCGGCATGTCGAGCGCATCCATGGTGCGGTATGCAGGCTGGCCGGCTACGATCATGCGCGCGCCGAGGACCTCACCCAGGAAGCCTTCGTGCGCGCCTGGCAGAAGCTGCCGGGCTTCCGCCACGAAAGCGCGTTCGGCACCTGGCTGTACCGGCTGGCGATCAACCTGGCACTGATGGAGATCCGTGCCCGTCGCGCCGACCCGGTCGGCTTCGTCGACGAGGAACAGCTGCCGGAGCCCGGCGAGACGCCGTTCTGCGCCGCCGAACGCGAGGAACTCGAGCGCGCGATCGGCAAGCTGCCGCCGCGGGCGCGTGCGGTGCTGGTGCTGCACGACGTCGAAGGCTGGCGGCACGAGGAAATCGGCGACGAACTCGACATGGCCGTCGGCACCTCCAAAGCGCAATTGCACCGCGCGCGGCGACTGCTGCGCCGGGCCTTGGGAGAAAGCTCATGAACGAATTCGAATGGCGCCGGCAGATGCGCGACCTGCGCCGGCCGATCGCGCCGGGGCGTGACCTGTGGAGCGCGATCGACGCGGCGCTGGTGGAGCGCGACGACAGCGCGACGGCGGCGCAGTCCGCGCGCCGGGCAACACGGCAGCCGTGGCTGGCCGCTGCCGCGCTGGCCGGCGCATTCCTGCTGGCCGGCGGCGTCGGCCTGCGCCTGCACCGCAGCACCGCCGTTGCGCCGGCATCGGCGAACGCTGCTCCCTGGAATCCGTCCGACCCGCGCCTCAGTGGCGCGGCGATCGAACTCGATGCGGCACAGCTCGAACTGCAGCAGGCGATGCTGCAGTCGCCCCATTCGTCCTCGCTGCAGCGACTGCTGGCGCACACCGTGCAGCAACAGACCCAACTGCGCCATCTCGACCACGAGGCCGGCTGACCGACGCCAGGAACGACCATGAAGATCCCACGCTATGCCCCACTGTTGCTGTGCCTGTGCGTCGGCCGGGCCCTGGCCGACACGCCGATCGACCTGCAGCACGCCGCCACGCCGACTGCGCACATCAGCATCAGCAATGTCGCGGGCGAGGTGCGCGTCACCGCCTGGGATCGCCCGGCGGTGCAGGTGGGCGGACAGCTCGGCGACGGCGCGAAGCCGCTGGCGATCACCGGCAGCGACGGCGACCTCTCGATCAAGGTGCAGGCCCGGGGCGGCGGCGGCTGGTTCGACTGGGGCAGCGACACCCGCATGGGGCCGACCATGCTGGATCTGCACGTGCCGCGCGGCGCCACGCTGGACGTGCACGTGGTCAGCGCGCCGCTGGTGATCGACGGCCTGGACGGCGGCGACATCACCGTCAACACGGTGAGCGGCCGCGCACGCATCAACGCGCGCACGCCCTCGCTCAGCGTCGACAGCGTCAGCGGCAACATCGAGCTGGCCGGGCATGCCGCGCAGGCCAACCTGCAGACCGTGAGCGGCGACATCCTCGCTCCGGTGCTGGGCGACCGCGCCAAGCTGCAGACCATCTCCGGCCATATCCAGGCCAGCGGCGGCCCGTGGCGCCAGTTCACGCTGAGCACGGTGTCGGGCGACGTGCAGCTCGCCGGCGGCCTCGCGCCGGGCGGCAAGCTGAGCGTCGACAGCATGAGCGGCAACGTGCAGCTGCAGCTCCCCCCCGGCACTTCCGCCGCCGTGCACGCGAGCAGCTTCAGCGGCGACCTGCGCAGCGACTTCGGCACCGCGCAGAAGTCCGAGCACGGCCCCGGCAGCAAGCTCGATGCGACGCTGGGTACCGGCAAGGGCTCGATCAACGTCGAAACCTTCAGCGGCGACCTGCGTATCCGCACGTCGAACTGAGCCCCGGGACGAGGTTCGGCGGTTGCCGCAGGAGCGGCATGACCAGCCGTTTTCCCGATTCGCGCGAAGCCGCCCCCCGGCGATGTCCAGAGCCTCCCTGCGGCCTGCTGCGCCTGGAATCTGATCGGCTTGCCGGACCTGCGGCGGCCGTGCACGGCTCTGCATGGAAAACCTGCAAGGGTCGCCGATGATCGAGTCGCGCGACAACCTCGAACCTCATCCGCACGCACCCGAAAAAAAGCCACCGGTCTTGCGACCGGTGGCTGGGTTGCATCAATGACGCGGCCTATCAGTAGTCGTAGGTCACCGACAGGCGCACGGTGCGCGGCGGCGTGGTGTACAGCGGCTGCCCGTAGTAGTTGTTGGTGTACAGCGTACCGGCTGGGCCGGCGTTCTTGTCGAACCCCGACTGATACGACGGGTCGACCTGCTGGACGTGCTGCTGGTTCAACGCGTTGAAGACATCCAGGTTGAAGCCCAGCTTGTTGTCCGCAAACGCCGGACGGTAATGCACGCCCAGGTTCAGCAACTCCGTCCACGGCGTGTGGCCGATCGAACCCGGCGTCACGCGCTTGCCATTGCACCAGTGGTAGTTGCCGGTGCCGGAGTTGTTGTAGCCGGTCGGGTCGTTGGCGCCGCCTGGCTCATACCCGTCGGGACCCTGGGTGTACGGACCGTAGTAGCCCAGGCACTCCTTCGGCATGCCGGACTGCACCAGCAGGGTGGCCGACAGCAGCCATTCCGGCGCGATCTGGTAGTCGCCGCGGAAGCGGATCTGGTGCTTGCGGACGTTGGAGAACTCGCCGTACTGGCCGTCCATCAGCTGCCAGCTGTCCCAGTCTTCCGTCTTGGAAACGTCGTCCTGGCCGAAATCGGAACGCACCTGGCCTTCCGTGTTGCCGAAGCCGCGGGTGAAGGTGTAATCCACGCGACCATACCACTTGCCGTCGAACGGATGCTCCAGGTACAGATTCAGCGAGCCGTACTTGCGCACGGCACCGCGGCTGAAGCCCCAGTCCTGCAGGGTCATCGGCACGATGACCTTGCTGCTGCCGTCGTCGGAGATCACCAGCATGTTGTTGGTCTTGCCGGGGTTGAACAGGCGGCAATACGAGGCGCCATACAGCGAATTGCTGTAGAGGCCCGGATCGAGGCCCATCTTGGTCATCTTGGTTGCAATCTGGCCCGGCGAGCACTCGTCGTCGATCGCAGCCTTCAGGTCGCGCCACATGGCCTTGGCACCGTATACCCAGTTGTCACCCAGCTTCTTGTCGAAGCCGACGATGAACTCGTCCACGTACTCCGGCTTCAGGTTGCGCGCGGCGACCTGCATCGGATCCTTGGCCGCACCGTTTTCGCCGTCAGGCGAGTGCCATGCCGTGCAGTCATGCGGATCCAGCGGGACACCGGTGGTTTCGTTCACCGCGCTGAAGGTGCAGTTCGATGTCAGGTAGGTCGAACGGTTCGCCGCACGCTCCGCCGCGTTGTTCGGCAGCGCCAGGTAGTAGCGGCCAGCGTTGCCGTAGACCTTGAACGAGGAGTCGCCGAACACGTCCCAGCTGGCGCCGATACGCGGTTCCCACTGGTTCTTTTCGTCGACGAACGCCTTGCCGAGATCGTTGTAGTTGGTGAAGCGGTCGTTGCGCAGGCCGATGCTCAGGTAGACGTTCTGGGACACCTGCCAGTTGTCCTGCAGGTACCAGGCCTTCTGCGACATGGTCATGCTGGTGGCCCAGCCGATCTGGCGCTTCTGTGCCGTGGTGGCGTTGATGTAGCGCCAGTAATAGTCCTGCCCGCTGAACGGGTTCGTGAAGCTCGGACCCTGGTCGGTGGCGCGGTAGTACATGTTGTCCATACCGGCCAGCAGGTCGTGGTCACCCAGCTTGTAGTCGAAGTCCACGCGCAGGCCACGGGTGGAGTTCTTGGCGCCCGGCGAGGTCCAGGTGGTGTTGGTCTGGTCGTTGTGCGGCTGGTAGCCATCCGGCTGCACGCCGAGGCTGCCCCTGGAGATGAACGGCAGCGGGCTGGTGTTGCCGTACACGACCGGATCCTGGAAGTGCGCCTTGCCCGCCACGATGCTCAGCGTGGCCGCGTCGGTGATGTAGCTGGTGAAGTGCCCGACGTAGATCTGGGCATTGTCCTTGGTGACGTCGCTCGGGGAGACGAACGCGCCGCGCTGCAGCGTGTCGTAGTCAAAGGCATAGGTGGAGCCTGCACCACGGCTGTTGTTGTCCCTCAGTGCGGTCAGTTCCAGGATGTTGCTGTCGGTGATGTTCCAGTCCAGCTTGCCGTAGAACTTGGTGTCCTTGTCGGTGTAGTCCTGCACCTTGCCGAAGTCGTTGTTCTGGACGTTCGTGCCCTTGTCCTTGGTGGTTTCGCCGGCCAGGAACAGGTACAGCTTGTCCTTGATCAGCGGACCGCCCACGTAGGCGGAGTAGATCGTTTCCCAATGGGTGTTGTTCTTGCGGTACTGGCGCAGCGAGCCGGGTGCATTCGGATCGGCCGCATTGGCGACCAGGCTGGTGGAGGCCGGCACCGGGGTATTGCCGTAACGATAGTTGGTCGGCGTGCCTTCGAGCGAGCGCGGCTGCCAGGACACCTGGCCACCGAAGTGCCACTCGTTGCTGCCGCGCTTGCCGACCTGGTTGATCACGCCGCCGTCGGAACGACCGTACTTGGCGTCGTAGCCGCCCGTCAGGGTTTCCTGCTGCTCGATGGCGCCGTAGGGCAACTGGAAGCCACCCAGGTTCTTGTAGGGCTCGCCGACGTTGTAGCCGTTAACGTAGTAGGCGTTCTCGGTCACGCTGGAGCCGCCGAACGACACCAGCGACTGGCCGGCCGGGCCCGTGAAGAAGCCGCTGCCCGAAGTGGTGTTGGGTGCCAGCAGGGCGATGGCCTCGGCGCTGTGCGCCACCGGCAGACGCTTCAGGTCGGCCGCGGTGATGACCGTGCTGGAGTTGACGTTGGTGACGTCGATGGCGGGCAGCGCGTTGGCCGTGACCGTCACCGAGGACAGCTGGGTGGCATTGCTGGCGGCCGTGGCGAAATCGACGCCTGCGGCACCGCCGCTCGAGACATAGGCGTTCTCGTGCGTGCTGACGACCGTACCGTTCTGCTTCAGGGTGACCGTGTAGGTGCCCACTGGCAGGTGGTCGACGCGGTAGCGGCCCGAGCTGTCGACCGGCACCTCACGCGTGAAACCGGACGCGTTGCTGACCGTCACGGTCTCGCCCGCCGCAGCCGGCGCCTGACCGAAGATGCTGCCGACGGTGCTTTGCGCGATCGCCACCCCGCTGAAGCTCAGGCCCATGGCGATCGCCAAGGCGGTCGGACGCCAACGCATGGCGCCAGCATGGGTTCGGTTGCGAATACTCATCGTGTTTCTCCCCAAATGGATGTCCAAAACGGACGCTTGATGCATTTCAGGTACATCGAACTGGCGGATCGCGGCAGCCCCCTTGGCTTCGCAAGCATGATGCTGCGGAACTACATCAATTCCTGCGATGGACGACCCGTCCCGTCGTAAAAGTATGTCGCTGGAACAGCCCGGTCAACAAAAATTTCATGTTTGCAGGCGAACATTTTCGCAAGAATTTGTAAGCGCATGTTCCTGCAGGAAAATATCTGCGCACCGGTCCGCATGATCCCGGGGAGGCCCGGCGCCCGATGTCCACCGCGCCTTCGCGCGCCGCAAGGCAAGCCGGCCCGCCGCCATGGACGACGGATTGAGCTGATCCGGGGGCGGAACTACCATCCGGCGATGAACTCCACAGCACCCATGGCCACCACGGCCAAGCCTCACTTCCAGGGTCAAGCGGACGACGACGCCCGGCTGGCCATTACCCAGCAGGCCCTGGAGTCGCGGCTGACTCAGGCGCCCCACGACACCGCGGCGCTGATCGAGCTGGCAGAGGTGCTGTTCCGGCGCGGCCGCATCCGCGCCTCCAGCCGACCGCTCCTGCAGGCCGCAAGCCGGCTTCCGCGCAACGCGCCGCTGATCGTGTCCCTGACGCAACGGCTCGTCGCCAGCGGCGAGATCGTCGCCGCGCGCGCGTGCCTCGACCTCCTGGAACAGGCTCCCGAGCCGCCCGCCGAGCTGCTGGCTACCCAGGCCCATCTCCGCTTCACGATCGGCGATATCGCCAAGGCACGCGAACTGATGGAACGGGCCCTGCGCGCCGGCGCTGATTCGCCCGGCGAACTGCACATGTGCGCCCTGCTGCAGCAGTTCAGCGGCCGGATCGACCAGGCCCAGGAGCTGCTGGAGCGCTGCCTGATGCGGTGGCCACGGTTCGGCGATGCCGTCACGGTGCTGGTCAACCTGCGCAGGCAGCGTCCCGAATCCCACCGACTGGACTGGATCGAGGAACAATTGCGGCAGCTTCCGCGCGAACCTGCGGACACCGACCGCGAATTCGTGAGGGCGGAATTCGAATACGCACGCTTCAAGACACTCGACGACCTGGGGCGCCATGAAGAAGCATGGAACGCGCTGTCGCGCTGCAATGCGACCATGCATGCGCTGAACCCCTACGACGCCGAGGCCGAGGAAGCGGTCACCTCGGCCCTGACCGGCTTGCCGACTCTCCCGGCGCGCGCCCCGTCCGCCGGCCGGCCGTCGGGCCCCGTGCCCATCTTCATCGTGGGCATGCCCCGCTCGGGCACGACACTGCTGGACCGGATCCTCTCCTGCCACTCGCAAGTCGCTTCGGCAGGGGAAATCATCGACTTCTGGCGCCAACTCCACTGGGTCGCGGACGTCGTGCCCGCCCGGTCCAGCGGCTTGCTGCAAATCGTCCGGCGCAGCGATCGCATCGATTACCGCGAACTTGGCGAACGCTACCTGAGGCAGACCCAGTGGCGGGCGCAGGGCAAGGCCTATTACCTCGACAAGCTACCCGCGAACATCCAGATGGTCGCCTTCATCCGACGTGCGCTGCCGCATGCGCCCATCCTGCACCTGGTGCGCGATCCGATGGATACGTGCTTCTCCAACTACAAGGCGATGTTCGGCAACATTTCCCCGTACAGCTACGACCTCGAGGCGCTCGCCCACTACCACGGGCAATACGCTCGGCTGGCGCGGCACTGGCACACCGCGTTGCCGGGATCGATGCTCGACGTGCCGTACGATGGACTGGTGCAGGACACCGAAGCCACGGTGCGCCGCGTCCTGGCCCACTGCGGGCTGGCCGTCGAAGAAGTCTGCTTCAAGCCCGAGCGCAATACCGCCCCGGTCGCCACGCCCAGCAGCGCACAGGTGCGCGAATCGATCCACACGAGAGGACTTGGCCAGTGGCGCAATTACGCGCGGCAGCTGGAACCGCTCCGCCTGGCGCTGGAGGCACAGTAGGCGCCCCGAGCCACCCTGCCCTGCACGAGCAAGTCGCGGATCAGAGATCCTGGTGGTATTGCACGTAGGGCGTGCGCGACTGGTCCGGCTCGGGCCCCATCGGCGTGTTCGCCGGCGCGCCCGAGGACCACAGGTTCTGCGCGCCGACGCTCAGCGAGCCCTGCCACGGCAAGCGCCAGGTCACGCCGAGGTCGATGCTGTTCCAGCGTCGATCGGGGGCGTAGCCGTTACCCGGCACGCCAGCCAGCGGCTGCATGGTGCGACCGATGATGGTGCCGCTGACCGGGCCATGGTCGACGCCGAAGCTGACCGCCTTCTGGTCCAGCGTGCTGATGCCCAGCAGGTTGCCCGGCAGCAGATGGATGCGGCCGACGCTGGCACCGACGTCGATGCCACTCTTGCTGCCCAGCGCCAGGCGCCCGCGCGCATTGAGCTGGGAGCTGCTGTCGAAAGCGGAAAGGCCGTCGACGCCCGGGACGACGCCCGGCAACACACGCGGCAAGCTGGGATTGTTCGGCGTGCTGTTGGTACCGACACTCACCCCGAGGCTGTAGCGCCCGTCGTTATAGGTGGCGCCCACTTCGCTGCCGACCACGCGCATCGGGCTGTTGACCCAGGAATGCTGGTTGACATCGGCGTGCGCCTGCCAGTTCGGCGACAGGCCATATTGCAGGCCCGCACTCATCACGCCGGAAGCGTCGACAGCCTGGAAGGACAACGGCGTGTCGCGCTGCGCCAGAACGCCGCTGCGGTTGTCCGCCTTGAGCACGAACAGGCGGCCGTCCGTGCCACGCCACAACGGCACCTCCAGCCCCGGCTGCATCCCGGCAGCCTGCGCCGACGGCTGCTTCAGCAGCTGCACGGCCTGCTCGCCGCTGGCGTTGCCCACACTCTGCCCGGCCGCCGCGAACGGCAGCAGGCACAGCAGCAATGGCGCAAGCAGGCGACGCATGGGTGGACAGGTCCGATTCGGTGGATGTCAGCCGGTATTGGCGATTGAAGTATAGCTCATTTTACATTTACCTAACACCGGTACAAGGCTTCGGTACAGCCATCGATGCCGTCCTGTGACCGGCTTCTCGACAGACCGGCCCGCGCCCCGCCGGGTTCCTGCTGGCGGCGCCAGCATCCGCAGGATATAAGGGGCGTCACGCCGCCTCCCGACCGCCGGGCAGACTCTTCCCCCATGAATGCAGCTTCCACCCCGCGCCCCACGCCTTTGCCGCCATCGGCAGGCGACCAGGCGGGCCTGCCGGCGGCGATCGAGCAGCTGCTCAAGGCCCACGACAGCGCAAGCGTGCTGGAAATCTGCGAACGCATCCTGGAGGAATTCGGGATCGCCGGCCGCTTGCACTGGCGCCCGCAGGAAGCTGCGCCCCCCGAGCCCGCCGGCTGGCACCTCGACCTGGCGGAAGACAACCAGCGCCAGCATGTGCTCACGCTGAGCCGCGACGAACCGGTGGACGAGGCCGCCCGCGACAGGCTTGCCTGGCTGGGCCGGCTTGCCGATACCCGCCTGCGCCAGTTGGCCGAATCCAGCCGCCTCTATGAGGCGATCTCGCGGCTGGCACTGGCCGAACGCCTGCAGCGCGCGCTCTATGCGATCGCGGAGCAGGCCAGCGCCGAACACGACATGCCCGCGCTGATGCGCTCGCTGCACACCATCGTCAGCAGCCTGATGTACGCGGAGAACTTCTACATCGCGCTGTACGAACCCGCCAGCGACAGCGTGCGCTTCCCTTACTACGTCGACACCCTCGATACCGATCCGCCTTCCCCCCAGAGCAGCGTGCCGCTGCACGAACTGCTGCACGGCATCACCTGGAACCTGTTGCGCCACGGCCGGCCGCTGTTCGGCGCCGCCGACGAACTGGCGCAGGAGCTTGGCGGGCAATTCCGGCTGCACGGTCCACGCTGCGAACATTGCATAGGCGTGCCGCTGTTCCGTGCGGGGCAGATCGTCGGCTGCATCGTGGTGCAGAGCTACCGCGCCAACGTGCGCTATACCCGGCATGACCTCGACCTGCTGAGCTACGTGGCGCAGCACGTGCAGACGGCGATCGAGCGGCGCAGCGCCCACGTGGAGCTGGAGCGCCGCGTCGCCGACCGCACCACCGCGCTGCGCGAGGCCAACCGGGTGCTGCGCCAGCAGGTGCTGCAGCGCCAGCGCGGCGAGCGGCTGCAGGCGGCGCTGTTCCGCATCGCCGAGCTGGCCAGCACCACCGACAGCCTCGAGGACTTCTACCCCGCCGTGCACCGCGTGATCGGCGGCCTGCTGTACGCGCGCAACTTCTACATCGCGCTCAGCGACGAGGAGAACGAGCTGATCACGTTCCCCTATTCGGTGGACGAGGTGGACAGCGAGCGCCCGCCGCGCAGCCACGGCAGCGGCGCCACCGAATACGTGCAGCGCACCGGCCGGCCGCTGCTGGCCGATGCGGCGACGATCGACCGCCTGTTCGCCAGCGGCGAGATCACCCGCTTCGGCACGCGTTCGGTGTGCTGGCTCGGCGTGCCGCTGATCTGGGGCGACAAGGTACGCGGCGTGCTCGCCGTGCAGAGTTACTCGCCCGAGCACACTTACACCGAACGCGACCAGGAACTGCTCACTTTCGTCAGCTACCACGTCGCCAACGCGCTGCAGCGCAAGCACGCCGACGCCACACTCAAGCAGGCCTACGCCAGCCTCGAACGCCGCGTGGTGGAGCGCACCCGTGCGCTGGGCCTGGCCAATCGCGACCTGCGCGAGCAGATCGCCGAGCGCGAGCGCATCGAGCGCCGGCTGAAGTACGAGACCCTGCACGACTCGCTCACCGGCCTGCCCAACCGCACCCTGCTGCTGCAGCGGCTGGAGCAGTCGATGCAGCGCTATCAGGCGCACCCGCACGAGCCGTTCGCCGTGCTGTTCATCGATCTCGACCGCTTCAAGGTGATCAACGATTCGGTCGGCCACCTGGTCGGCGACGACCTGCTGTTCCAGGTCGGCGGCCGTATCCGCGCCTGCCTGAAGACCCGCGACGTGGTGGCCCGGCTGGGCGGCGACGAGTTCGCCGTGCTGCTGGAGCACGTGCCCGACGCCGCCGCTGCGCAGCGCATCGCCGAGCATGTGCTGAACGAACTGCAGACACCGTTCCGGCTGGGCGCGCGCGAAATCTTCACCTCCGCCTCGATCGGCATCACGATGGCGGCCCCGCACTACCGCCAGCCCGAGGAGCTGCTGCGCGACGCCGACTCGGCGATGTACCACGCCAAGGACGGCGGCCGCCACCGCGCCTCGCTGTTCGACGACCGCCTGCGCCGCGAGGCGCTGTCGCTGCTGCGCATGGAAAGCGACCTGCGCCACGCGTTGACCCGTCGCGAGTTCGTGCCGTTCTACCAGCCGATCGTGTCGCTGGCCGACGGTCGCATCGCCGGCTACGAGGCGCTGCTGCGCTGGAACCACCCCGAGCGGGGCCTGTTGCTGCCCCAGGATTTCCTGCTGATCGCCGAGGAAACCGGCTGCGCCGAGGCGATCGACTGGCTGATCTTCGAGCAGGCCTGCGCCCAGGCCACGCAGCTGGTCGGCGGCAAGGGCACCATCAGCATCAACGTTTCCGGCCTGCATTTCCGCTACGCCGACTTCGACGCCCGCCTGCTGGCGCTGCTGGAAAAGCATCGCGTGCCGCCGTCCAGCATCCGCATCGAGGTGATCGAACGCACCCTGCTGGACAACCCCAACCAGGTGCAGCAGATGCTGCAGAACCTGCGCCACCAGGGCGTGGGCATCGCGCTCGACGATTTCGGCACCGGCTACTCGTCGCTGAGCTACCTGCACCAGTACCCCTTCGACACGCTGAAGATCGATCGCTCCTTCGTCACCGAACTCGGCGACGACCGCCAGGGCCAGGGCATGGCGGTGATCCGCGCGATCCAGGTACTGGCCGATTCGCTGGGCATGCAGGTGATCGCCGAAGGCATCGAGCAGGCCCCGCAGCGGCAGGCGCTGCTCGACGTGGGTTGCCGCTACGGCCAGGGTTTCCTGTTCGCCCAGCCGCAGACCGCCGAGTACTGGCTGCGCCCGGAACACCGCCTGCCGTGGTAACGGCCCGGTTCCATGTCTCCACGCAGCCCGCGTTGCATTGCCGCGGCCGCCACGCGGAGGTCCGGAACAGGCCCCTGGTGCCGGCCGCCGAAGCCCGGCGCTACTGCGTCGTGCCGGGGCCGCTCGCGCCGCCCGCATCCCGCAGCAGGAGCTCCGCGTCGACCCGGTCGAACGCATAGCGCTGCGCGCAGAATTCGCAGCTCACCTCGATCCGGCCGTCCTGCGCGTCCAGCGTCGCCTCGACCTCGTCGCGGCCCAGCGAGCGCAGCATCGCCGCCACCCGCTCGCGCGAACAGCTGCAGCCGAACGCCAGCGGCCGCGGCCCGAACAGGCGCACGGATTCCTCGTGGTACAGCCGGTAAAGCAACTGTTCCGGCGTGGTGGCCAGCATCTCTGCCGCACCCAGCGTGGCGGTGAGGTGCATCACCCGCGTCCACGCGTCCTCGTCCTGGGCCGCGCCGTGGCCGCCCTCGTCGGGCAGCTTCTGCAACATCAGGCCCACCGCGTGCTCGCCGTCGGCGGCCAGCACCAGGCGCGCAGGCAGCTGCTCGGACTGGGCGAAGTAGTTCTCCAGCACACCCGCCAGGCTTGCGGCGCGCAGCTCCACCAGCCCCTGGTAGCGCCGTCCGCGCTCCACGTTGCCGATGGTGATGGCCATCACCGCCTGCGGCAGCGCATCGAGCGACAACGGCTGCGGCAGCGGCGGCTCCCAGCGCGCCAGGCCGCGCAGGCGGCCCTGGTCGGTGCATTCGGCGAACAGCAGGCGCAAGGCGCCAGCGCTCTTCAGCTGCACCGACAGCTCGCCGTCGAGCTTGATGTTGGCGGTCAGCAGCGCGCTCGCCGCCAGCGCCTCGCCCAGCAGCCCGCGCACGTCGACCGGGTAATCGGCGCGGCCGGCCACCTCGCGCCATGCCGGCCCCAGCCGCACCAGCGCGCCGCGCACGCCGGCGCGTTCGAGCAGGAAGCGGTGCAGCACATCTTCGACCAGTACGGTTTCCACGCAATCACCTCGCAAGCCAATCCCGGCCAGATGGGGACGGTTGGCCCCTGTGCAATGGTCGGCGCCTATACTGCCGCGGATTGCCGCCATCCGCCTGCCATGTCCCGTCGTCCGTTCTTCCGCCGCCTGTCTCGCTGGGTCGCATTCGCCGCGCTGGCCTGGCTGGCACTCACCTGGCTGGCGGTGCTGATGCTGCGCTTCGTGCCGCCCGTCACTTCGGCGGTGATGCTGGAGCGGCACGTCGGCGCATGGGTGCACGGCGAGCGCGGCTTCCGCCTGCGCCAGCACTGGGTGCCATGGTCGCAGGTGTCGCCCTGGGCTCCGTTGGCGATGGTGGCCGGCGAGGACCAGAAGTTCCCGTACCACCACGGCTTCGACTTCGACTCCATCCACGAGGCGATCGACGCGGCCGACGACGGCGCACGCCTGCGCGGCGCCAGCACGATCAGCCAGCAGACCGCGAAGAACCTGTTCCTGTGGAACGGCCGCAGCTTCGTGCGCAAGGGGCTGGAGGCGTATTTCACGGTGCTGCTCGAACTGACCTGGCCGAAGCGGCGCATCCTCGAGGTGTACATGAACATCGCCGAGCTGGGCGACGGCATCTATGGCGTGGGCGCGGCCAGCGAGATCTATTTCCATGAACCGCCCTCGCGCCTCACGCCCGCGCAGGCGGCGCGGCTGGCCGCGGTGCTGCCCAGTCCGCGGCGCATGCATGCCGATCGCCCGAGCGCCTACGTACTGCGCCGCGCGGACTGGATCGAGCGCCAGATGCGCCAGCTCGGCGGGCCGTCCTACATCGGGAAGCGTTGAGCGTTGCGGTCGCCCGTGACCGCGGAAGTCAGGCGGGCGGCCATCGCTGGCCGCACTTCCGCTTGGCCTTTGCGACCGTCCGCGATCGCGAGAGTCGAACGGGAAGCCATCCCCGGCCGCCCTTTTCGAGATGGCGCTTCACGATCCCGCTACACCCGCCGCGAACGCCGGCGCTAGACTGATTCCGCCCCGTCCGCGGGCTCAACCGGAGGTCCTCGGCATGCGTCAGGTCAGGCATCTGCTGGAAGGCAAGGGTGGCCCCATCTACACCATCGCGCCGGACGCGCCCGTGCTGGAAGCGATCAAGCTGATGGCCGAACACCGCATCGGTGCGCTGCTGGTGATGCGCGGCGAGCAACTGCTGGGCGTGGTGTCCGAGCGCGACTACGCGCGCAAGGTGATCCTGCAGGGCCGCTCCTCGGCGCAGACCGCGGTGGCCGACATCATGCGCGGCGACCCGCTCACAGTGGGGCCGCAGACCGACGTGCTCGACTGCATGCGCCTGTGCACCGACAGCCGCGTGCGCCACCTGCCGGTGATCGAGGACGGCAAGGTGATCGGCATCATCTCGATCGGCGACCTGGTGAAGGCGGTGATCGATGCCCAGGCCGAACAGATCGAGCACCTGGAGCGCTACATCACCGGATGAAGCCTCAGGTCGTGCGCGACGCGGCGGCAGGCCCGGGCGGGAGCGGACGATCCTCCGGCAGCAGGTCCGGCGAATGCCCGGCCCGCTGCGCCACCCACACCGACGCGCTGGACACCATGGCGCCGATCAGGGCCATGCCGGCCACGCCGACGCCGAGCTTGCCCAATCCACTGACGCCACTGGTCACCAGCAGGTCGCCGAAGCGCCACACCGCGGTCTCGACGAAATTCTTGCCCTTGTAGCGCGTCTCGCGCGGCACGCGGGTGTACAGCGCGTCCACCGCCGGCTTGGTCATGCCGTAGGCGAAGCCGCGCGACATCACCATCATCACCGCCACCAGCGGGGTAACCGCCGCGCCCAGCATCGACAGCGTGGCGTGGCCACCCAGCATCACCATCAGCAGCAGCGCCACGTTCACCAGCGCCGGCAGCACCAGCCCCCAGCCGGCGCCGCGGCGGATCAGCAGCCAACGGGTCAGGGTGAGCTGCAGCATTGCGCCGAGGATGTTCACCGCCAGGTCCATGTGGGCGTAGAACGCGGTGCGCGCCGCACTGGTGACGAAGTGGGCCTTGGCATAGTCGGCCACCAGGGCGTAGGCCAGCGTGCCGATACCGTCGCCCAGCACCATCAGGATCGCCATGTAGCGCAGGAACGGCCGCGACCACAGCTCACGCACACCCGCCCACAGCGAACCGCCGATGGCATCTTCGCCATGCGTGCCGCCGGCGCTGTTGCGCACCGACAGCCGCAGCAGCAACACCAACGCCATGCCCAGCATCAGCGCAGACACCACCAGCAGCGGCGCCACGCCCAGCAGCCCCACCAGCAGGCTGGTCACCGCCGGCCCGAACACCGCGCCGGCCATGCCGCCCAGCGCGATGAGCGGGAATATGTGCCGCGCCCTCGCGCTGTCGAAGATGTCGGCCATGAAACTCCAGAACAGCGACACCACGAACAGGTTGAACACGCTGACCCAGACGAAGAACACCACCCCGAGCAGACGCGCGCCTATCTGCGCCTGGGCCAGGAACGCCGGCACGAAAGCAAGCAGGCAGGCGATGAAGAAACTGTAGCTCCAGCCCAGCAGGCGGCGGCGCGGGAAGCGCGCCACCATCGCGCCGAACACCGGGGTCAGCAGCAGCATCGCCACGAAGGTGGCGGCGTAGAACAGCGGCAGCTGCGACGACCCCACCGCGCCGCTCAACTGGTCGCGCACCGGCCGCACGATGTAATACGACGTGAGCACGAAGAAGAACGCCAGCGCGGACAGCGCGGGTTCGGCGCCCTCTCGGGTCGCGGCGGCACGGGTCGGATTCACGGGGACATCCAGCACGGGCAGGGCCCGGGGGGCTGCAAGGCTAGCACGCCCCGTGCAGTCGCTCCCTCACCGGCGATCCGCAGCCACGGCATCGCCGGCGGATCCGCGCACGCGCGGCCGCGTTGTCCCGTCGCGCAAAGTGCCGGAGAATCGGCGCGTGCGCGCGGCCAGGCATGTGCCTGCGGCGCGCTCCGTCCCCGGCGTTCAATGCGTCGACCAGCCTTTCGAAGAACATGCGGTTCCGACACCTGCCCATCGCCCTGGCGTGCACCCTCGGCCTGACCTGCACCAGCCTGCCCGCCGCAGCGGCGGACCGGACCGGCTCCCTGCCGCCCGCCGGCACGCACGCCGCCTCGGCGGAACTGCCGGAAGCGCGCATCGAGGCCACGCTCGCCGACTACCGGCGCTGGCTGGACGAACTCGACGCGCGCCACGGCGCCGCCGGTCTGGCCACGGCGGTGGTGGTCGACGACAAGGTGGTGTTCGAGCACACCCAGGGTTACGCCGATGCCGCCACCCGGGCGCCGGTGACGCCCACCACCGTGTTCCGGCTGGCCTCGCTCTCCAAGGCGTTCGCCACCGCGGTCACCGGCCTGCTGGTGGATGGCGGCAAGCTGCGCTGGGACATGAAGCTGGTCGATGTGCTGCCCTACTTCAAGCTCAAGGACATGCAGTCCGCCGACCAGGCCACCGTGGCCGACATCCTCGGCCAGCGGCTGGGCCTGCCGCACAACACCTACGACAACCTGCTCGAAGACGACGAGCCCTACCAGGAGCTGGTGCGCAAGCTGGACGAGGTCGACAACACCTGTGCCCCGGGCCAGTGCTACGGCTACCAGAACGTGGCGTTCAGCATGATCGGCGACGTGCTGTTCGCGCGCACCGGCAACTTCTTCGCCCGCCTCGTCGACCAGCGCCTGTTCCATCCGCTGGACATGCAGACCGCCAGCTACGGACGCTCCGGACTGGAATCCAGCCCGAGCTGGGCGCGCCCGCACCGCCCCGGTCCGAACCACAGCTGGATCCCGTTCGAACCCAACGAGATCTATTACCGCGTCGCGCCGGCGGCCGGTGTGAACGCCAGCATCCGCGACATGGAACAGTGGCTGATTGCGCAGATGGACGGCCGCCAGGACGTGCTGCCCGCCTCGCTGCTCGACGTGCTGCACGCACCCGCGGTCAGCACGCCGACCGAATTGCGCGCCACGCCGTGGCGGCGCGCGCGGCTCTCGGCCGCCTATTACGCGCTGGGCTGGCGCGTCTACACCTACGCCGGCGAAACGCTGATCTACCATGCCGGCGCAGTGGCCGGTTACCGCACCATGATCGGCTTCTTCCCGAAGTACCGCGCCGGCGTGGTCACCCTGTGGAATTCCGCCGGGGCGATGCCCAGCGGTCTGATGCCGATGGTGTTCGACAGCCTGCTCGGCCTGCCCCACGTGGACTGGGCCGGCGTGGAAAGCCCGGAACCGGCGAAGGCGGCGGCCAGGTTCCGGCCCGCACGCAAGGCGCGCCCGCATCGCCGCCACTGAGAGGCAGGTTTCCGGCCTCTCGGCCCGACCGAAAACTCCGTGGAGTGCGGATTCTTCACCGGCCCCGAAGCGCACCGTTGGCGACCCGGCCAGACGAAGACGGCGCATGCGATGCATGCGCCGTCTTCGTCTGCGTGAGCTGCGGTCCGATGACCGGTCAGCGCCCGGTGCTGAACTCGATCTTCTGCTGCTTGGTGCTCGCCACCGCGACACCGTCGCGCATCGCCGGCTTGAAGCGGTAGCGGCTCACCGCCTCCATGGCGGCGCGATCGAACAGGTGACGCGGCTGCGCATCGACCACGTGCACGTCCCTGGTGCGGCCTTCCGGCGTGACCGTGAAACCGACCACCACCCAGCCGCTCTGGCCCGCACGCAGGGCAGCGGTGGGATAGTTCGCCCTCACCGAATTGAGCAGCACGGCGTCGCTGGTCGGGACGCTGGCGACCGCGGTCGGAGCGGACGGCGTCTTCTCCGCCGCCGCGGCTTGCTGCTGGACCTGCTGTTTGGCCTTTGCCTGCTCGGCCGCCAGCTGCGCCTGCTGCTGTTCGGCCTGTTTCGCGGCCTGCTCCTTCTCGGCGGCGGCCTTTTGCGCGGCGAGCTGCGCGGCCTTCTGCTGGTCCTCCGCCTGCTGTTGCTGCTGGTTGGCCAGCTTGCGCTGGGCATCGAGCTTGGAGCGCAGGATGGTCAGCGTGTAGTTCGCCGGATCGGCTTTGGCCAGCAGGTCGATCTCGCGCTGCGCCTCGTTGAAGTCGCGCGAATTCACCGCCTGCTCGGCATCCGTGGCGGCATACGGGAAGGTCTCGCGCAGGGCGCTGGTCGCCACCGGGTTGCCCGGCTGCTTGGCAAGCACGCGCAGGTAGAACTCGAACGCGTTATTGCCCGCAGGCGCCAGCAGGCGCTGATCCTTCAGGGCCTTGCTGGCCTCGGCCAGCAACTGGTTGACGTCCATCGCCTGCACGTTGGCCGGCGCGGCCTCGGCGGGTGCCTTCGCCGCCGCCGACACCGCGGGCACGCCGCCGGAATCCAGGCGCATCTGTTGCTGGTAGGGGCGGATGATCAGCAGCCAAGCCGCGGCGGCAAGGGCAGCGACGATGGCGACGATGGCAACGGCAACGGGCCGGACGGCCCCGCGCACGCGACGGCGCGCGATGTGTGTATATCGGGTATCCATGGTCTCTCACCGAGTGTCGACAGATACCCGCGCTTTTTCCCCCTGTGCATCCAGGAGCGGCGAGTCCCCGGACTACGCCGCGGCGCGGATGTGCGAAAGGTAACCGCATTGCGCCGGGGGGGCAAATCGGGCGGACCTTCGTCGCAAGCTGTGATGCGCTCCGCGGCAACGGGGCGGGCGCCGTGATCCCGGGGCAACGCGCCAGGGCATGGCCGGCGCACAAAATTTCATGCGATCGTCCATGATCGCGAAGATCAAACGGGCGGCCATCCATGGCCGCACTTCTCAAAACGAAACGTCCCGGCAGGGCCGGGACGAAGTTTCCGAATCGATCTCCCCGCGCTGGGCACCGCGGGGAGACAAGTCGATGATGCTTGTTGTTGTGGTGCTTACTTCTTGGCGGTCTTGCTGGTCTTGGTGGCCTTCACCACCTTGGCGGCGGCAGGCTTCTTGGCAGCGGCCTTCTTCGCCGCCGGCTTCTTGGCGACCTTCTTCGCGGTGGTCTTCTTCGCGGCCGCCGGCTTCTTGGCGGCAGCCTTCTTCGCCGCCGGCTTGCGGACGGCCTTCTTCGCGGCAGCCTTCTTGACGGCCGGCTTCTTGGCGGCGGTCTTCTTGGCAGTGGTCTTCTTGGCGGCCTTCTTGGCAGCCGGTTTCTTTGCAGCGGATTTCTTGGCAGTGGCCATGGTTCGTCTCAGCTCCTCATCGGTTGGCAGTGGTTGCCCAGTAAAAGCATGGAGGAACGCCTCGACCAGCAAATCGCTGTTGGTGGCGTGCCTCAGATTCTTCACCTGACGTTCGGTGCGCAGGTCGGACAGCATACGCAATACATGGAGCGGAATCGAAACGGTGATCTTGCGTACCGCATTCGCTTTCTCACCGTGCTCAATGTAAGGCGTGATGTATTTCAGTGTCGCCATGTTGCCGTTCCCCGTGAACTTGGGCGAAAGCTATTCCGTAAGATTTCAGCTGTCAATGGATTTTGGTCGACAAATCAATCCGTTTCGCCAGGGGACGAGTTCCGTCCCCGCGGCCGACGCCGGAAACCGGATGCGCCGCCTGTTTTCGTTTGGATGTATAGACATCCAAACGTGCATTCCATCCAATTTCCGCGATGCCAATGAAAAGCGCCTGAAAAAAGGGGTTTTCCACTCGCAGCAACCGCGCCGCGACAAGTGGCGCGCGACGCGATCACCGCGCACGGGATAACGATCCGCCTGCCTCAGGGCAGCGCTTCCCGGAGATGAACGGGGCGCGACCGGATTCTTCGCGGGACGACCTCCACCCGGGCGTTCGGCACCCGGCACGGGCGCCTAACGCGCGCCTCCGGCAGCTCGCCGCGACCGGTGACGGCGGTGGGAATCCATCCGGCCCGACGATGCCGCCCGATGCCCGGTGACCACCATCGCGGGAAAGGCGAGCGCGTTGCCGCCGCGCATCGACGAAGCAAACAGCCGTCCATTTGCGGCACCGGCAAGACACGTGCCGGAAACGAAAACGGCCGCGCGAGGCGGCCGTTCTTCGACACGTCGGGAGACGGGGACGGTCAGTGGTCCTCGTTCTCCACCAGCTCCTCGTAGGCGCTGGCGTCGAGCAGCTGATCCAGCTCGGCGCGGTCGCTGATGCGCACGGCGAAGATCCAGCCGTCGCCGTAGGCGTCCTCGTTGATCGTCTCGGGCTTGTCGTTGAGCAGCTCGTTGACTTCCACCACTTCGCCGGACACCGGCGAGTAGATGTCCGAGGCGGCCTTCACCGACTCCACCACCGCGGCAGCATTGCCGGCGGTGACGCTGGATCCGATTTCCGGCAGCTCCACGTACACCAGGTCGCCCAGTTGCTCCTGGGCGTGATCGGAGATACCCACGCGCACCAGGCCGCCGTCCTCGACGCGGGCCCATTCGTGGGATTTGTTGAACTTCAGGTCGCCGGGAATCTCGCTCATGGTCGGGTCCAGTGTCGGGTGGGTGAACAGGGGGTCATTCTAGCCGCAGGGATGCCTGATGGAATCGACGTGATCCATGCCTGGATCACCCGCCCCGGTGGGCAGGCACCGGGGGCAGAGCCGGGAAAGCGCAGGGGGCGCCCTCCCGGCATCAGGCTCAGATGCCTTCGCAGGCCTTGCCGTCGCGCACGAACGGGTACTTCACCAGGCGCACCGGCAGTTCGCGGCCACGGATGTCGACGCGCACCGCACCCGGTTCGCCGGCCGGGATGCGCGCGAACGCCACCGCCTTCTCCAGCGTGGGCGCGAAGCTGCCGGAGAGGATCTCGCCCTCGCCGTTCGCGGTGCGCACCTTCTGGCCATGGCGCAGCACGCCCTTCTCGTCCAGCACCAGACCGACCATCACGCGCGGCACGCCGGCGGCCTTCTGCGCCTCCAGCACCTTGCGGCCGATGAAGTCGCGGCCTTCGTCCAGCGCGATGGTCCAGCCGAGGTTGGCCTCCCAGGGCGAAACGGTCTCGTCCATGTCCTGGCCGTAGAGGTTCATGCCGGCTTCCAGACGCAGCGTGTCGCGCGCGCCCAGGCCGCAGGGCTTCACGCCCGCGGCGGCCAAGGCCTCCCACAGTGCCACGGCATGCTCGGCCGGCACGATGATCTCGAAGCCGTCCTCGCCGGTGTACCCGGTGCGCGCCACGAACAGCGGCATGCCGTGCGGCCCCTGCGCCGCGGCGGCGGCGAACTTGCCGAGCTTCTCGATGCGCGCACGGTCCACCTCGTGCAACAGGCCGATCACCCGGGCGCGGGCGCTCGGTCCCTGCACCGCGATCATCGCGAACTCGGGACGCTCCTTCACCTCGACGCCGAAGGCCTGCGCCTGCTGCCCGATCCAGGCCAGGTCCTTGGCGCGGGTGGCGGCGTTCACCACCAGGCGGTAGAACTCCTCGCCGAGGAAGTACACGATCAGGTCGTCAATCACGCCGCCCTGCTCGTTCAGCATGCACGAGTACAGCGCCTTGCCGTGCACCTTGAGCTTGTCGACGCTGTTCGCCAGCAGGTGGCGCAGGAAATCCTTCACCCGCGCGCCATGCAGGTCGATCACGGTCATGTGCGAGACGTCGAACATGCCGGCATCACGGCGTACCGCGTGGTGCTCCTCGATCTGCGAACCGTAGTTGATCGGCATGTCCCAGCCGCCGAAATCGACCATGCGCGCGCCCAGCGCGCGGTGGGTGGCGTTGAGTACGGTCTTCTCGGTCATCGCAGGGCAGCCTTGGGGACGGAATGGACGCCCATTATCCCCTGCCCGCCAGCGGCTGGCCACGCTGCAGGGCGTCAAGCCGGCGGCGTATCGACCAGGCGGAAGGTGAGGTTGATCCGCGCCTGGGCCAGTTGCCGCACGCGCGGCAATTCGTGTTGGCACAACCGCTGGGTATCGCCGGCCATGCGCAGCAGGCTGCCGTGCGGCAGCACCAGATCGAGCCGGTCGCCCGGCTGCGGCGATTCGCCGCGCGCTCGGCGGCGACGCAAGCGGAAGCGCCGCGCGGCGCCCAGGCTCAGCGAGGCGATCACCGGCCGCTCGCCCAGCTCCGGTTCGTCGTCGCTGTGCCAGCCCATCGCATCGTTGCCGTCGCGGTAGAGGTTGGCCAGCACGCTGTTGAAGCGCGCGCCGCAGGTCTGCTCGACGCGCCCGCGCAGCAACTGCAGCACGGCGGGCCAGGGCCGCGGCTCGAAGCGGCTGCGCGAGTAGGTGTAGATCGCGCCGGGATCGCCGATCCAGCAGCTCAGACGGGGTGAAGCGACTTCGCGGCCGAACAGGCGGATGCGATGGTTTTCCCAGGCGATGGCCGACGCAAGTTCGGCAAACAGAGGGTCGGCTTCGCCCGGCGCCAGCCACTGCGGCCACAGCGCCACGTCGGCACCCGGCAGCGCGAGGCGCTGCCAGCCGCCCGACGCGTCAGTCGCCGCGGCCATCGTCGTGGGCCGGCAGGCCGATGCGCTCCAGCAGTTGCGCGGTCAGCTGTTCGGCCAACTGCTCGGCGCGCAGGCCGGCGGTCTGCAGGTGCACCTCGGGCGATTCGGGTTGCTCGTACGGTGCGTCGATGCCGGTGAAGTTGCGGATCTCGCCGGCGCGCGCCTTGCGGTACAGGCCCTTGGGATCGCGCTGCTCGCATTCGGCCAGCGGCGTATCCACGAACACCTCGATGAACTCGCCGTCGTCGAACAGCTCGCGCACCGAGCGCCGCTCGCTGCGGTAGGGCGAGATCGCGCTGACCAGCACGATCAGGCCCGCGTCCACCATCAGGTGCGCCACCTCGCCGATGCGGCGGATGTTTTCCACGCGGTCCTCGGGGGTGAAGCCCAGGTCCTTGTTGATGCCGTGGCGCACGTTGTCGCCGTCCAGCAGGTAGGTGTGGTGGCCCAGCGCGTGCAGGCGCTTCTCCACCAGGTTCGCGATGGTGGACTTGCCGGCGCCGGACAGGCCGGTGAACCACAGGCACAGCGGCCTCTGCCCCATGCCGGCGCCGCGCACCGCCTTGTCCACGTCCACGTGCTGCCAGTGCACGTTGGCGGAGCGCGTCAGCGCGAAGTCGATCATGCCGCAGGCCACGGTGGCGTTGCTCTGGCGATCGATCAGGATGAAGCCGCCCAGCGTGCGGTTGGTGGCGTAGGGCTCGAACGCGATCGCCTCGTCCAGGCCTACCGTGCAGTAGCCCACCTCGTTGAGCGAGAGGTGGCGCGCGGCGAGCCTGGCCTGGGTGTTCACGTCCACCTTGTGCTTGATCGACATCACGCGCGCATTGACCGTGCGCATGCCGATCTTCAGCCAGTAGGTGCGATTGGGCAGCAGCGCGTTGTCGCCCAGCCACACCAGGTGGCAGGCGAACTGGTCGGCCACCGGCGCGGGGCGCAGCGCGTCGGCGATCACGTCGCCGCGGCTGGCGTCCAGCTCGCGGTCCAGGCACAGCGTCACCGCCTGCCCTTCGCCGGCGCTGTTGAGGTCGCCGTCGGCGGTGACGATGCGCGTGATGCGTGCGCGCTGCACGCCCGGCTGCACCACCACCTCGTCGCCCCTGGCCACGCGGCCGCCGCAGATCGTGCCGGCGTAACCGCGGAAGGTATGGTCGGGCCGGTTCACCCACTGCACCGGCATGCGGAAGTCGGCGGCGCGGGCGGGCGTGGCGTCGGCCGCCTCCAGCAGTTCCAGCAGGGTCGGCCCCTGGTACCACGGCAGGCGCGCGGAGCGCGCGCCCACGTTGTCGCCGCCCGGCGCGATCACCGGCAGGCAGTCGACCCTGGCGATGCCCAGCGTCTGCGCGAGCGCCTGGTAGGCCTCGGTGATCTCGCGGTAGACGCGCTCGTCGCAGCCCACCAGGTCCATCTTGTTGACCGCCAGCACCACCTGGCGGATGCCCAGCAGGCTGCAGATGTAGGAGTGCCGGCGGGTCTGCGGCAGCAGGCCCTTGCGTGCGTCCACCAGCACCACCGCCAGCTCGGCGTTGGAGGCGCCGGTGGCCATGTTGCGTGTGTACTGCTCGTGGCCCGGGCAGTCGGCCACGATGAAATGGCGGCGCGCGGTATGGAAGTAGCGGTAGGCCACGTCGATGGTGATGCCCTGCGCGCGCTCGGCGTCGAGGCCGTCGGTGAGCAGCGCGAAGTCCAGCGCGTCGCCGGCGTCGGCGTGCAGGCGCTGGCTGTCGCGCCGGAGCGCGGCGAGCTGGTCGTCCGGCACCATGCCGGCGTCGTACAGCAGGCGGCCGAGCAGCGTGCTCTTGCCGTCGTCCACGCTGCCGCAGGTGATGAAGCGCAGCAGGCCCTGGCCGGTGGTTGCGGCGTCCATCAGAAGTAACCCTCCTGCTTCTTGCGCTCCATCGAGGCAGTCGGGTCGTGGTCGATCACCCGGCCCTGGCGCTCGGAACTGCGCGAATCGGCCATCTCGTCGATGATCTCGTCCAGCGTGGTCGCCGTGGATTCGACCGCCCCGGTGAGCGGGTAGCAGCCCAGCGTGCGGAAACGCACCATGCGCGTCTCGACCCGCTCGCCGTCGCGCAGCACGAAGCGCTCGTCGTCCACCATGATCAGCGCGCCGTCGCGCGCCACCACCGGGCGCGGCCTGGCGAAGTACAGCGGCACCACCGGGATCGCCTCGCGGCGGATGTACTGCCACACGTCCATCTCGGTCCAGTTGGAGAGCGGGAACACGCGCACGCTCTCGCCCTTGCGGATCTGCGTGTTGTACGTGTGCCAGAACTCGGGGCGCTGGTGCCTGGGGTCCCAGCGGTGCTGCGCGTTGCGGAACGAGAATACGCGCTCCTTGGCGCGCGACTTCTCCTCGTCGCGGCGCGCGCCGCCGATCGCCGCGTCGAAGCCGTGCCGGTCCAGCGCCTGCTTCAGCGCCTGGGTCTTCATCACGTCGGTGTGCACGGTGGCGCCGTGGATGAGCGGCGAGATGCCCTGGCGCACGCCGTCCTGGTTGACGTGCACCAGCACCTCGACGTCGCCCGCGGCGGCCACCCGGTCGCGGAACGCGATCATCTCGCGGAACTTCCAGGTGGTGTCCACGTGCAGCAGCGGAAACGGCGGCCTGGCGGGATGGAAGGCCTTGCGCAGCAGGTGCAGCAGCACCGAGGAATCCTTGCCGATCGAATACAGCATCACCGGCCGGCGGAAGCTGGCCGCCACCTCGCGGAAGATGTGGATGCTCTCCGCCTCGAGTTCGTCGAGGTGGGAAGCCGCCTGCGCGATGTCTTTGCTCATGCCCGGAACCGTGACCGACCTGGTGCGTCCGCGCAAGCGCGGTGCTGGACCGCCGATGTTACGCGATCCCCGGTCCGTGCCCGAAATAACCGGGCAACGGCGTTCAGTCCACGCCCAGCATATGCGGCTGTTGGCCGCCCCTCAGACGATCGACGGGTAGGCCGGGTCGGCATCCAGCGTGGCCGAACACGCCGCGGCCAGTTCCAGCAGGCGCAGGTCCGAGCCGCGGGCGCCCACCAGCTGCAGGCCCACCGGCAGGCCGCTCGACAGCGTGCCCATCGGGATGCTCACCGCGGGGCAGCCGGCGAGGCTGGCGAAGCTGGTGAGGTCGGCCTGGCTGTCCGGCACCGGGCCGCCCAGCGGGAACGCGCCCTGCGGCGTGGTGGGCAGCACCAGCACGTCGATCTGCGCGAACAGCCGGCGCATCTTCAGCGTCGCCGCGTCGAGCACGCGGTCGGCCTTCGCGTAGTCGGCCGCGCTCTTGTGCTCGGCATAGGCCAGCAGTTCGCGGAAGCGCGGCGACACCGGGTGCGCGGTATCGGCCAGGTCCGCGGCGAAGGTGCCCAGCATCTCGGCTTCCATCAGCAGCAGGCCGGCGCGGCGCGTGCGCGCGAAATCCCAGTCGGCGAAGTCCACCGTGCGGCGCTCGCCGAGCGCGTGGGCGAGCTTCGCCACCGCCGCCCCGAACAGCGTCGCCACCTCGGGCTCCACGCCCACCGCGGCCAGGTCCGGCAGCAGGCCGCTGCGGAGCTTGCCCGGCTCCCAGTCCGGCAACGCGAACGCGACCCGGCGCCGGCGCGAGCGGGCGTCGTCGGCGTCGTAGCCCGCCAGCACCTGCAGCAGCACGGTGAGGTCGGCCACGCTGCGCGCGAGCAGGCCCACCGCATCGAGCCGCCGCGCCGCCGGCACCAGGCCACGCGCGGAGATCTCGCCGTGGGTGGGCTTGAGCGCGTACACGCCGCAATAGCTCGCGGGAATGCGGATCGAACCGAGGCTGTCCGAGCCCACCGCGGCCGCGGCCAGGCCCGCGGCCACCGCGGCCGCGGAGCCGCCGGAGGAACCGCCCGCGCTATGACCGTGCTTCCACGGATTGTGGGTGGGGCCGTAGTGCGGGTTGTCGGTGGCCGCCCCCAGCGCGCCCTCGTCCATGTTGGTCTTGCCGACCAGCACTGCGCCCGAGGCGCGCAGCCGCGCCACCACGTGTGCGTCGTCCACCGCCGGCTGTTCGCGCCCCGGCAGGCCGGCGCGGGTGGGCCAGCCGGCGATGTCGAGGTTGTCCTTGATCGCCACCGGGATGCCGTCGAGCCGGCCGATCACGCCGTCGCGGCGGCGGTGCCCGGCCGTGCGTGCCTGCTCCTGCAGCAAGACGGGGCTCAGGCCGACGTAGGCGTTCAGTTGCGGATTGATGCGCTCGATCGCCTCCTGGATCGCCTCGGCCAGCGCCTGCGGATTGGTGCGTCCGGTGGCCATCCAGTGCAGCAGCTGGCACACGGTGGCGCGGCGCAGGTCCAGGTCGGTGATCGGCGGCAGCGAGCTCATCGGCATTCCTTAAGAGCCTGTTTATGACCTCCACATGGTCCGCGCCGGGAGCTGTTTGCGCGCAGGCCAAGGAAGAACGAAGGAGTGGATGTCCGTCCACGACTGAGTGATGACGCAGGTATGCGGGCAAACAGACCCGGCCCTTCGGGTTGCCTTGCCGTGGCCGCCATGCGGCAGCGCGCGGCTTGACCTGCCAGCCAGACAGGCGCTGCGCCACGCACCACCACCTGACGACCACGGCAAGGCAACGCGGACCATGTGGAGATCATAAACAGGCTCTCAGATGCGCTCGTCCATGAACGCGAAGATCGAGAAGCGGCCATCCTTGGCCGCACTCTTCAATGGCGTGGGCGGATTATCGCCATCACACGTGACGCTTGCGCAAGCCCGCCCCGGGTTTGCCGCGCAGGACGCGAAATCGGACAATAGCGCATTCGACGTGCCGCGCCGGCCAACGCCGCGACGGTCCACATCAGCCTGCCGGAGTCCGCGATGAGCGAACGCGAAACCATGGAATACGACGTCGTCGTGGTCGGCGCCGGCCCGGCCGGGCTGTCGTTCGCGATCCGCCTGAAGCAACTCCTGCCTGACACCACGGTGTGCGTGATCGAGAAGGCGTCCACCATCGGCGCGCAGATCCTTTCCGGCGCGGTGATCGAGCCCCAGCCGCTCGACGCGCTGCTCCCTGGCTGGCGCGACAACCCGCCGCCGGTCTGCGTGCCTGCCGCCGAGGACGAATTCTGGCTGCTGAGCAAGACCGGCGGCCGCAGGCTCCCGGTGCCGCCGGGCATGCGGAACCACGGCAACTTCATCGTCTCGCTGGGCGCCATGTGCGCGTGGCTGGCGCCGCAGGCCGAGGCGCTGGGCGTGGACGTGTTCCCCGGCTTCGCCGCCGCCGACAACATCTACAACGAGGACGGCTCCGTCGCCGGCGTGCGCATCGGCGACATGGGCGTGGCGAAGGACGGCTCGCACAAGAGCGGCTACACCCAGGGCATCGACATCAAGGCCAGGGTCACCGTGCTCGCCGAGGGCGCACGCGGCAGCCTCACCAAGCAGCTGATCAAGCGCTTCCAGCTCGACAGGGACAGCGACCCGCAGGGCTACTCGATCGGCATCAAGGAGCTGTGGCAGGTGCCCGCCGGCCGCGTGGTGCCCGGCAAGATCGTGCACAGCGTCGGCTGGCCCGCCGACAACCGCACCTACGGCGGCAGCTTCCTCTATCACCTGGACAAGGACCGCGTCGCCCTGGGCTACGTCAGCGGGCTGGACTACAGCGACCCGTGCTACCAGCCGTGGGAAGCCTTCCAGCAGTGGAAGAGCCACCCGCACGTGAAGGGGCTGCTGGAAGGCGGCAGCATCCTTTCCGCCGGCGCGCGCGCCATCGTCACCGGCGGCTGGCAGTCGCTGCCGAAGTGCGAGATGCCCGGCGCGATCCTGATCGGCGACACCGCCGGCCTGCTCAACGTGCCCAAGATCAAGGGCACGCACCAGGCGATCCGCAGCGGCATGCTCGCCGCCGAGCACCTCGCCGGCAGCGGCCTGGATGCCGCCGGCTTCGACGCGAAGCTGCGCAGCTCCGCGGCGATGGCCGAACTGAAGAAGGTGCGCAACATCAAGCCCGGCTTCAAGAAGGGCCTGTGGTTCGGCATGTTCAACGCCGCCTGGGAAACCGCGCTCGGCGGCCGCTCGCCGTGGACGCTGAAGAACAAACCCGACTGGTCCAGCCTGCACAAGCTCGGCGAATGCGAGGAACCGAAGCGCGACTACGTGCAGCGCACCCTGCCGCCGCGCGACCGCCTGGCCGGCGTCTATTTCGCCGCCACCGAGCACGACGAGGACCAGCCCGTCCACCTCAAGGTGGCCGACACCGACATCTGCGCCACCCGCTGCGTCGAGGAATACGACAACCCCTGCACCCGCTTCTGCCCCGCCAACGTCTACGAAATGGTCGAAGACGCCTCCGCCCCCCACGGCAAGCGCCTGCAGATCAACGCCGCCAACTGCGTGCACTGCAAGACCTGCGACATCAAGGACCCGTACCAGATCATCACCTGGGTCACGCCGGAAGGCGGCTCGGGGCCGAATTACCAGAACCTGTGAGGCCCGATTCGTCCATCGCCCCTGCAGTCGAAGCCCTTTCCCCGTGACGATGCGTTGGCACCTGAAACGCCTGCACTTCCTGCTGCAGCGGCTTTCCGGCAGCGTGGCCCAACGCGGCTTGCGCGGCACGGCTTCGAGAATCACACAGGAATTCCGGCAGCGCCCGCTCGTGGATTCCGCGTGGCAACTGGAGCCGCTGGACGCCCAGTTCGCGCCGCTCGCCTTGCCTTGCACCGGACGGCCGCGGGTATCGGTAATCGTCCCCGTCCATGGCAAGCTGCCCTATACGCTCGCCTGCCTGCGCTCGATCGCACGCTATGGCGCACGGGCACCGTTCGAGGTGATAGTGGTGGACGACGCCTCGCCGGACGACAGCGCCGCCACCCTAGCGCAGGTCGATGGACTGCGCCTGCTGCGCAACGAACGTAACCTCGGCTTCATCGGCAGTTGCAACGCAGGGGCTGCAGCTGCCCGTGGGGACTTCCTGCTGTTCCTCAACAACGACACCCAGGTGATGCCAGGTTGGCTGGACCGCCTGCTCGATTGCTTCGCCGAAGAGGCCGGCTGCGGCCTGGCGGGCAGCCGGCTGGCCTACCCGGACGGCCGCCTGCAAGAAGCCGGCGGTATCGTCTACGCAGACGGCAGCGCCTGGAATTACGGCCGCTTCGAGGACCGCAACGATCCACTGTTCCTCTATCGGCGCGACGTGGACTATGTCTCCGGCGCCTCGCTGATGATCGATGCCGGGTTGTTCCGGCAGGTCGGCGGCTTCGATACGCGTTACGCGCCGGCGTATTGCGAGGACATGGACCTCGCGTTCGCCGTGCGCGCCGCCGGCCGGCGTGTGATCTACCAACCCGCCAGCCTGGTGGTGCACTGCGAGGGCGTCAGCTCAGGCCTGGACCCGTTTGCCGGCGTCAAGCAATACCAAGCCATCAACCGGACCAAGTTTGCCGAGAAGTGGCGGGGGGCCCTGCAGCAGCAGCCGACGCCGCGCACGCCGGTGACGCAAGCCATCCACCACAACGGCCGCCGCCATATTCTGATCGTCGACGCGCTGGCTCCGGATCCGGCGCGCGATTCCGGCTCGCTGCGCCTGATCAACATAATGCGGCTACTGCGCGAACTGGGCTGGCACGTCACCTTTATGGCCGACAACCGCCGTGCCGACGCACACGAGATCGCCCTGCTTGGCACCCTCGGCGTGCGGGTGTTGTGCAAACCCTGGACACCGCCCCTGGCGACCTGGCTGAAGCGTGAAGGCTCCTCGCTCGACGCGGTCATGCTGTGCCGCCACTACGTGGCCCACCCGCATCTGGAACTGGTGCGGCGGCTGGCGCCACGGGCCAGGATTCTGTTCGACACGGTAGATCTGCATTTCCTGCGCGAACGACGCGCCGGCGAGCATGCAGGCAACGCCGCCCTGTTGCGCCAAGCCGAAGCATCGAAGCGGCGCGAACTGGCACTGATACGTTCCTGCGATACCAGCTTCGTGGTCAGTCCGGCCGAATGCTCGCTGCTGGCCGCGGAGGTTCCGGATGCCCGGATCGAACTGCTCTCGAACGTGCATGAGGTCTTCGGCAGGCGGGCAGACTTCGCTTCGCGTTCCGGCCTAGTTTTCGTCGGGGGGTTCGGCCATCCGCCCAACATCGATGCCGTGCACTGGCTGGTAGAAGAAATCTACCCACTGATCCGGGCACAACGGGCGGACATCCCGTTGCACCTGATCGGCGATATTCCCGAAGCGCAGCGTGCCGCCCTCGCCAGACCCGGCGTGCACGTCCATGGCCGGGTACCCGAACTCGCGCCATGGATGGACGGCTGCCGCGTCGCACTTGCGCCACTGCGCTTTGGCGCAGGCGTGAAGGGCAAGATCAATATGGCGATGAGCTACGGCCTGCCCGTGGTGGCCACCACGCTCGCCGTGGAAGGCATGCAGCTGGATCACGGGCATGACGTACTGCTCGCCGACGATAGCCGTCGTTTCGCGGACGCCGTGCTTAGGCTCCATCACAACGAGGCACTCTGGCTGCAACTTTCCGAGGCAAGCCTGGATAATGTGCGGCGACACTTTTCCTTCGAGGCCGCGCGAGCAGCCTTACTTCGCGTACTGCCGCCTGGAGCAACCGCAACCAGCAATTGAGGACGCCATCGCGCCTGACCCTCAAGCGAAAAGGCTCGCCCATACGCGCCCGCACGGAACGACGACTCAGGTTAGAATCGGAGTTTCGCTGCGCCTGCCGGCGCCTGGCAACTCGAAGGAACCGCTGATGAAGATACTGGTCGGCTACAAGCGTGTCGTGGACTACAACGTACGCATCCAGGTCAAACCCGACGGTACCGGCGTGGTGACCGACGGCGTGAAGCTCTCCGCCAACCCGTTCGACGACATCGCCCTGGAAGAAGCCCTGCGCCTGCGCGAGAAGGGTCTGGCCGAGGAAGTGGTGGTGGTGGGCATCGGCCCGGCCGACCTTACCGCGCACCTGCGCAACGGCCTGGCGATGGGCGCGAACCGCGCCATCCATGTCACCACTGCCGACGCGGTGCAGCCTCTGACTGCCGCGCGCGCCTTCCTCAGGCTGGTCGAGAAGGAACAGCCGAGCCTGGTGATCCTGGGCAAGCAGGCCATCGACGACGACGCCAACCAGACCGGCCAGATGCTGGCCGCGCTGTGGGACCGCCCGCAGGCCACCTTCGCCAGCAAGGTCGAGATCGCCGACGGCAAGGCCACGGTGACTCGCGAAGTGGACGCCGGCCTCGAAACCATTGAGGTGGAGCTGCCCGCCGTCGTCACCAGCGACCTGCGCCTCAACGAGCCGCGCTTCATCAAGCTGCCCGACATCATGAAAGCCAAGAGCAAGCCGATCGACGTGGTCGAGCTGGCCTCGCTGGGCGTCGACAGCGGCGACCACCTCAAGACCACCCACTACGCCGCGCCGCCCAAGCGCAGCAAGGGCGTGATGGTGAAGGACGCGGCCGAGCTGGTCGCGGCGCTGAAGCAGAAGGGCCTGCTGTAACCCACGTATCGCCACAGGAGCGCCCTCCGTGCGCGATCGCCGTCCTCCGGCGGGAGGCACAGCTCGCGCACAAGGCGTGCTCCAACACAGGCATCAGGAGAGTCGTTCCATGAGCAAGATCCTCGTCATCGCCGAACACCTGGACGGCAAGCTGAACCCTTCCACCGCGCGCGCCGTGAGCGCAGCCGCCGCGGTGAAGCCCGAAGCCATCGACGTGCTGGTGCTGGCCCACAACGTCGGCAGCATTGCCGCCGAAGCTGCGAAGATCGACGGCGTGAGCCGCGTGCTCACCGTGGAGCGGGCCGAGAACGCGCATCCGCTGGCCGCCGTGCTGGCGCCGCAGATCGCCAAGGCCGCCGCCGGCTACAGCCACGTGTTCGCGCCCTCGACAACGTTCGGCAAGGACGTCATGCCGCGCGTGGCCGCGCTGCTCGGCGTGGCCCAGGTCAGCGACGTGATGAGCGTGGAAGGCCCGCACAGCTTCAAGCGGCCGATCTATGCCGGCAACGCCATCGTCACCGTCGAAGCCGAGCCTTCGCACAGCGTGGTCGCTACCATCCGCACCGCGTCGTGGCCAGCCGCCGCGACCGGCGCGAACAGCGCCCCAGTCGAGGCGCTTTCTCTCGATGTGGCGCTGCCCAGCCACACCCGCTACGTCGGTCTGCAATCGGGCAAGAGCGACCGCCCCGACCTGCAGAGCGCGAACAAGGTTGTCTCCGGCGGCCGCGGCGTGGGCTCCAAGGAGAACTTCGACATCATCTTCAAGCTGGCCGACAAGATCGGCGCCGCCGTGGGCGCCTCGCGCGCTGCCGTGGACGCCGGCTACGTACCCAGCGACCTGCAGGTGGGGCAGACCGGCAAGATCATCGCACCGGAACTGTACATGGCCATCGGCATCTCCGGCGCCATCCAGCACCTCACCGGCATCAAGGACGCCGGCACTATCGTGGCGATCAACAAGGATGGCGAGGCGCCGATCTTCGAAGTGGCCGACTTCGGCCTGGTGGGGGACCTGTTCAAGATCATTCCGGAGTTGGAGCAAGCACTGTAAGCAAAAGCCGCCAGCATGAATCTCAATAGTTTCAAGGCATACGACATCCGCGGCCGAGTTCCGGATGAATTGAACGAGAATCTCGCGCGCCGCATCGGCAACGCCACAGCGCAGCTGCTAGGGCGTGGCCCGATCGTGCTCGGGCGCGACGTACGCCTCAGCAGCACCGCCCTGCAGGAAGCACTGGCGGACGGCATCATCGCAAGCGGGCGCGACGTCATCGATATCGGCCTGTGTGGCACCGAAGAGGTTTACTTCCAGACGACAAACCAGGGCGCGGCGGGCGGCATCATGGTGACCGCCAGCCACAACCCGATAGATTACAATGGATTTAAGCTGGTCCGCGAACAATCGAGGCCCATCAGTGGCGATTCGGGCCTGTGTACCATCCGCGATGCTGTTGCAGCCGGCACGTTTGTGGAAGCGGGAGGACGCGGCAAGATCGTCCAGGACACCGACAAGCGTGCCTATATCGATCACCTGCTTGGCTATGTCGATCGTGCTTCGCTCAAGCCACTCAAGATCGTGGCAAACCCGGGCAATGGCGGCGCCGGGCTGGTGATCGATGCGCTAGCGCCCCACCTGCCCTTCGAGTTCGTGCGCATCCAACACGAACCGGATGGCCGCTTCCCGCATGGCATTCCCAATCCGCTCCTGCCAGAAAACCGCGAGGCGACAGCACAAGCGGTGCGCAACCATGGAGCCGACTTTGGAATTGCATGGGACGGTGACTTCGACCGCTGCTTCTTCTTCGACGCACAAGGGCGCTTCATCGAAGGCTATTACCTAGTTGGCCTGCTGGCCAAATCTTTGCTGGCTTCGCATCCAGGAGCCAAGATCATCCATGATCCACGCCTGACTTGGAACACCATCGCCATGGTCGAACAGGCCGGCGGTGAGCACGTTCAAAGTAAGACGGGCCATGCCTTCATCAAAGACCGTATGCGCACCGAGAACGCCGTCTATGGCGGCGAGATGAGTGCTCATCACTACTTTCGAGATTTCGCCTATTGCGATTCGGGCATGATTCCATGGCTCTTGGTTGCAAGCCTGGTTTCAGGCACAGGTCAACCGCTTGCGGCCATGATCGAAGACCGAATACAGGCATATCCATGCAGTGGCGAGATCAACTTCAAGGTGAAAGACGCCAAAGCGGCAATGGATCGGGTTCTGAGTCGGTATGCGCCACTCGACCCTATCTTGGATCACGCCGACGGTGTCAGCGCAGATTTCGGGCAATGGCGATTCAACCTGCGCTGCTCCAACACGGAACCTCTTCTCCGCCTCAACGTGGAGGCTCGTGGCGATGCCAGACTGGTGCAGCATCAGGTTTCCGAGATTACCGCGTTGATCACTGCCAACTGAATGTGTCATCACCATAATTTTCCGTGATGAACAGCAACCACGTCCTGATTCACTACCACATCTTCAAGAATGCCGGCAGCAGCGTGGATGCAAGCCTGCGGCACTCATTCGGTGACCGCTGGGGTACCTTCGAAGGCCGACATGCTCATGCCATCCTGTCAAGCGATCAGTTGGCTGCATTCATGGCCGTCAACACGCATCTGTCTGCAATATCCAGCCATCTTGCGCGCCCCCCGCTTCCCACTCCTTATTGCCTACCAGTAGTCTTCCTGCGCCATCCACTGTTGCGAGCCTACTCCGTCTATCAGTACACCCGGATGGATAGCTCGCAACCCTTTTCCGATGTCGCTCTGACACTGTCGTTTTCCGACTACATCAGATGGGCCCTCAGAAAAGAGAGCGGCAGCATCGTTATCCGTGACTACCAAGTGGTACACCTATCAGATGCGTCATGGCGAGGAGGCGACATCCTCAAAGCCGTGGCCACGCAGGCCGATCTGGAGCAAGCACGCGACCTGCTGTCGAACTGGGGGATGGCAGGCATTGTCGAAGAGTTCGAGCTGTCCACAGCTGTTTTCCAATCAAAGTACAGCAAGTACCTACCCGAGCTCGAATTTCTCCCTAAATGGGATAATGCTACCTCACGCGAGACCGCCTCCTTGTCTGATCGTTTGGACCAGCTAAGGCAAATGCTCGGGGACGGCCTATATGGTGACTTCATGGAGGCCAACAGTCTTGACTTAGACCTGCATGCACATGCCCAAGCGTTACTGCACAGCGAAGCGGATTCTATAGCTGCGCCATCCACAATGTAGATACCCACCAAAGCCCTACAGCTTGCGAGTCCATACGAGGGAGCAGTGGTTTCAATCATTGCTCGACCAAGTTTTCCTGAACAGCGGTGAGGATGCACCTTTTAGCAACGATGCAATCCGGCCGAGCTCCGCACGACCAAGCCGGGCGAAGCTGCTCCCGAGAAACCGATCTGCTGAACTGCTATCTTTCAATACTTGAATCCGCACGGGTTGTAGCGATGTCATTCATCCTAGACAGGATCTGGCCGTTTCTCGCCTAGAGCCAGCGGAATCACCGATGTCGTCGATCCTTCGAGCTACGCGTGAGCGGAACGCAGCCCCTACCGGAATAGATCTATCGTGATACCTACATACACCACTATGACAACCTGCCCCCCATGATCGTCGGCAAGGGACTTCTGGCCAAAGCCTTCGAGCAACACTTCGGAGACAATCGCGACGTAGTGATTTTTGCATCCGGCGTGTCCAACTCGCTTGAAACTCGCCTGAGTGAATTCGCTCGTGAAGAGCTACTGCTGCGCGAATTGCTCGACCCCAGCATCGGTCGCTTCGTGTATTTCGGCAGTTGCGGCGCAAAGGCTGACGAGTCAGAGCTCACGGCATACATGCGCCACAAGCTGGCTATGGAATCCTTAGTGCTTTCCGTTCCACATGGGTTGGTGCTTCGCCTTCCCCAGGTAGTAAGCAGGGCGGCGAATCCTCACACGCTCACCAACTTCTTGCGCGACCGCATCGTAACTGGGGAGCATTTCACCGTCTGGAGCCGCGCCGAGCGTAACCTCATCGATATCGATGACATTGTCGACATCGCCGTCCACTTGATCCGGTGCCTCCCCCAGGAGGCAACCGCCGTTTCTGTCGCATCGCTACGATCGTTGCTCATGCCGGAAATCATCCAGATCTTCGAGCGCGTGCTCGGGCGCAGCGCAAATTGCACCTACCAGGATGCAGGCGCTCCCCTGAGCATCGACACCACAGTGGCCAGGGAAATCAGCCTCGAGCTCGGCATCGAGCTCGGCAATGGCTATGCCGAACGGATCATCAACAAGTATTACGCTACAGATTCAGTCTTCGCCTCAGACAAGTCCATCAATACTACGCAAGACAGCACACGGACGACCTCATCGTGAACATCGACGACCTCGCAAGCCATCAGACTAACGCGCCCCTGGATGTCTCCGTCGTGGTTCCGGTGTATGGCGGAAGCTCGGCCCTGGCCGAGCTGTGCGGCAGACTGGACGCCACCATGCGGGCCGCCGGCCTCGAATACGAAGCGATCCTTGTTGACGACCGTGGCCAAGCTGAGGCCTGGGGCATCATCTGTGCGATCGCAGCGCAAAAGCCGCAAGTACGCGGCCTGCGTCTAGGGCGGAATTTCGGGCAGCATGCGGCGACCATATGCGGCATCGCGCATGCTCGCGGCAAATGGATCGTCACGATGGATGACGACTTGGAGCATCCACCAGAATCAGTGCCAAAGCTGCTCGCTGCCGGGGACGAGGATCATCCCTTGGTGTACGGCGTTTTCAAGAAGCGCACCCATGCCGCCTACCGAAACATCAGTTCTGAGCTGATGCGTCGCACACTGAAGCGCGCATTCCCAGATCTCAACGAAGATTACTGCTCCTTCCGTGCCATCCGATCTCCGTTGGCAAAACAGCTCGATCGTTTCGGCCTGAACCGGCCCTACATCGACGGCATGCTTTCTTGGCTGACCTCATCCACGCGCAGTGTCGAAGTACCTCATGAACAGCGTCAGCATGGTGAAAGCACCTACACCATGCGTAAGCTGCTCTCACATGCCACGAACATCTTCGTCACGTTCTCCTATTTGCCATTGCGCATCGCAACTTTTGCCGGGGCTGGGCTGGCTGGTATCAGCTTCCTATATCTACTTTATGTAGTGTACGGAAAGCTGAGTGGCCAGATCACCAACCCCGGCTATGCCTCACTGATGTCGGTCGTACTATTCGCATGCGGCATCCAGTTACTGATATTAGGCGTGGTCGGTGAATATGTCGGACGATTGATGGGGGCAACCTTCCGCCGCCCGGTATATGTCGTGGACGGCGACACCGGCAGTCAGAAAGCACCCCAACCCTGAGTCGAAAAAATCGATTGGGACGGGCGTTGTCGCTTTTGGTGTCGGCAGAATCACCGTGAAATCTCGGATCAAAGATAATCGACGAGATTGACTCAGGACTAAATCCTGGCCTTCGACAAAGCCTGGGGCCGTACCAGTCGCGCGAAACCCACAGTTTCGACAAACTGTGCTGATGTGGGTACATCGCTCCTATAGTCATCGATGCCGCGGCGCGTAACGTCCATACGGAGTGAACTTGTGCGGCTTCATTTCATCCTCACCGACTCAATGAACACACGCAGCCAAACCTACATGCCTCACTTGGATGGACTCCGCTGCCTTGCGGTTATGTCCGTGCTGCTGTTCCACTTCGGCGTGCCAGGATGGAGAGGCGGCTACGTCGGTGTCGACATCTTTTTTGTTATCAGCGGCTACCTGATCACCAGAATCATCACCAGCGAGGTAGTCGACACAGGTAAATTCAACTTCCGCAACTTCTACGCGCGTCGCGTGCGTCGCATTCTTCCGGCACTAATTGGCACATCTGTCGTCACCACAATATTGGCGATCGCCAGCCTCACTCCGGCAGATCTAGTCGCTTACGGCAAATCCCTTGCTGCGTCGGCACTCTCGTTATCGAACGTCCTGTTCTGGTCTGAAAGTGGCTACTTCGATGCCGCATCCAAGACCAAGCCGTTACTTCATACTTGGTCGCTCAGTGTGGAAGAGCAGTTCTACTTGCTCTGGCCAGCTTTTATATATCTGAGCCACCGCTTCTTTGGTCGGAGGGGACTTGTCTGGAGTATAGCCATCGCTGGCATTGTGAGCTTCATAGCCAACTACCTAACCGTCGCTACTCACGGCGTCGGCTTCAAGTCCGACCTGTTCTTTCTGCCCCAATACCGCGTCTTCGAATTTGCCATTGGTGGCGTCGGCAGCCTTCTTATGAAAAAGCTGCCGCGATCACGCAGCCTGCACGAATTCATAATGGGCCTCGGGCTTGTATTGATCGCGTATTCGATTGCCTGGCTTCGGGACGGCATGGTGTTCCCTTATGTCAAAGGTATTGCTCCGTGCCTAGGTGCCTTGCTGATCATCGCGGGATCGGAGGCAAAGACAATCGGCACGCTGTTCACAAACCGGCTAGCAGTGTGGATCGGCACGATCAGCTATTCGCTATATCTAACCCATTGGCCCATCGTCGTTTTCGTTGGGCAGTACCTGCCAACAGCACCTTGGGCGACTCAGTTCACCTTGATGGCGGCGCTGTCTTTTGTGACCGCCACCGCCTTACACCGCTTTATCGAAACTCGCTTCCGTTACAAAGGGCCATCGACAGGACGCCTGAAGCTCGTCCCCAAGATTCTTGCCATCTCCGTAGCCATGAGCCTGCTTGGCGTGGTGGTGCTCGCCTCCAATGGGATGTTGTGGCGCTACAGCTACTTCACTCCCGGTTCCCTGTCTGACGACAAGACCGCCTTGATCAAGGACCAAGCGGACTCCTCGAAGCATCACGCCGCAAACACGACGCCATCGTTCCATCCGCTCAGCTCGGCGGACATCGATGCCGGCAAGGGGCGTCGCTTCAGAGACCTTGCGATGGCGTGCAATATCGAGGTGCTTAGCGATCCAAACCGGTGCTTCATGAATCGTCCTGTCCAGGTTCTTTTCTTTGGTAACTCACACGAGCCCGATGCCTTTAATGCTTTCAACCACATCTACGGCAAGGATCAGCGCGTCAATTTGATCAACTTTGGTACCGTAAACGATTGCGACATGGTTCTCCACGGCGACACCGCATATTCACCGCGACATGAGCTTGGTTGTGACAAACGCTTCGCAACATTGAGCGACAAAAATTTCCTGAAACACATTTCTGTCGTGGTCTACAACACCCACATGGGCTTCGATCTGGTCGCAAAGGATCTATGGCGTGTCTTGGCGATGATGAAGCGGAAGAATCCGTCTATTCATATCATAGCAATCGGCTCATATCTGCAGACGACAATTGACTGCTCGACCCTCTACAACAAGTACAAGACATACGATGCCTGCAAGAGCAGCAAATTTGTTAACCATTTCGGCCCTAACGAACGCGCAGCATCACCCATTCCACAGGTGAAGTCCCTCGATTACATCTACATAAGCAAGTATGAACTGTTCTGCAAGAATGGCGTACTATCCACCTGTACTGTTTTTGCCAACGGTGAACCAGCATTCTACGACCAAGATCATCTTTCCATGGGCTTTGCCCAATACATGGGTGACAGGATTGTGGAAACACACAGGGATGACCTTATTCGCGCTGGACTCCCAGCCCCCTCGGAACGCAAGTGATCACCGTTACTTGACTGTAGTCCGAACTGGAGGGAAGACCTTGGCGCGCTGAAGTGATTCAACGTGGCCAGGCTACTGTTCTCACCGGATTCACCACCTGATTGATTACATTTTTCCGACGCAGGTCACATGCGAGCACGCAGAAGCATGTACACAAACCTCCGAACATAAGCCATTGCCGTGGCCTTTGCGTCGCCGTACATCACATCTGTCCATGACAGCAGGTTTTCGTACTCGGAATATAGGGCCGCATGGAACTCTCTGGCTTGCCGCGCCTGCTCTTTCACCAGCTGTACACTCCATTGCCCCGCACTGATCCTGAAACTAGCTAGAACCCGTGGCAAGGCAACCAGATCCCCGTGCAACATGATCCGCGTATAGGTCGCTTGGTCTATCAAGTATGGAAACCGGTTATCCCACCCCCCTTCCTTCAGCAGGATATCTCGCCTGAAAAGCACGCATGCGGGTTCGCCAAAGATATTTGTTCCGGCTCGCACAGCCACTCTTGCGGCAACCCTGCCCGATATCAAACCACTCAAACCGGACAAGCCCCGCCGTTGCAGAATCAATTTGCCGGTCGAATCGACCAGCGAGCGAGGTGAAGCGACTAACACCGCAGATGGGTTGGCATCCAGCGCAGCGACTTGTTCGCTCAGCGCTGTTGGTGCGAGCAGGTCGTCACCACATACGAGCTTTATTAGCTCACCGCGCGCATGCTCTGAAACTCGATTCCAATTCGCTAACGCACCACCTCCGGCAGGTGTCGGCGGGAGGGCCCTTACACGGGGGGCCGTCGCATATGTGCTGATGATTTCACTCGTTCCATCCGTGGAGGAGTGATCTGCAAGGATCAACTCGAAATCACGATAGTCCTGGGCCAGGATCGATTCGATGGTCTGCGCCAGAAACCCAGCATTGTTATAGGCCGGGACTACGACAGAAACCCTGGGGGGCTTGCCGTCGCCCGCCACCGCGTTGCCATTAGCCCCGTCGGAATGAGACATGCTTGTGCCCGAGATAGTTAAAAATCACGATGAAACAGGTCACGCCGATCTGTACCGGGATTGCCGGCCAGCCGAGCACATCAGCTAGCACCGTCAAGGCCACCAGGTTGATGAGCAGGGATGTCAGGTTCGTCCCGGCAAACCTTACGAAATCAAGCCAGAGATGCCCTTTGACACGAAAGACGAACAACCGATAGGCAAAGAATGCGAGGATCAGCGACACGCTCCATGAAATCCCAAGGCACAACGAAGACGGTACACTTCGTCCAAGGAGCAGCACCAATCCTACAAACAACGCCGTGCTGAACAGCGTGTTGATCCCACCGACCAGCAGGAAAAGGAAGCGTTGGTCTGTCAGCAGCTTGCGCAACATGTTTTCACTTTTAAAGTCTCGTGATGACTGCGGAACAGGTGTAAGCACTCGGATGACGTCAGCCCACCTTCCCGCGACAAGGTTATTGACTACGTGGCACAACTAACGCTGTGCCGGCAGGTCGGTAGCGCCTGTCCCACAGGCAAATGCGTAACTGGCCAGGTAGGCCCCCAGACTTCGCGTGTCAGAGGATGCATTCGACATGTTCGCCGGTGTCGTCGTTGCCGACACTGAAAGATCGATGGCCCTTGCCACCTTGGAACTCCCAAGAGAAACCTGTACGTGCTGTCCAGGCACCAAGTTGACCTGCCTCCTGGAAGCGCCGTCCAAGATAGTTAACGTGCGTGCGGAAAAGTCTGCCGGAAGATAAATCCCGACCACGAGGTCGCAGCCGCAATCCGGAACCTGCATGCTGGCATCCTTGCCCATCCACGTGCCATGCGCTTCCTGCGCATACCAGCCACTCATGAATTGCACACCACTAGCTTCGCATTCGCTCACGGGTCGATTTGAAAACAGCGCGAAATGGTGTTCGCGCAAAACCTGATCCCCCAATCGGGCATTATCAAGCGGGGACTGCAACAGATTGGCAGCCGCCAGATCAGGCACCCCGGCTCTCAGAGCATCGTTCATAGCCTTGAATACCTGAGCCCGATACGGCGCGATGATCCATTCCTGCTTGTAGTCAAGCCTTTGTCCTTCGCCGACGACGAGACAGAGCGCCAGGAAGCCTATCATCGAAAAAACGGACTTCTTAGCCTCACCACGGATCAGGCTTTCATACCAAAGCCATATCAGACCCACGCAGAAAAGCATGATGTCCATGTAATAGCGGGAGGCCATGACAGCAGCAGGACCGTCATGACCCCTTGCCACGCTGACCGATACCGCAGTGAAGAAGCCGTAAGCAAGCAGATAGATCGGGAGCAGCGAACCAGTGCCAGAAGTGCTCCGCCAGAACCGTGAGAGCACCAGACCGGCAGCCGCCACGAGCATGCATGCACCGATCAATTCGGGAGCATGCAGGGAGATAACGTAACCCTGCATCGCCTCTTGGTCGATTACGCTTGAACCAAGTGCATAGAGTACGAGATCAGGAACATGGATCAATGCCGAAGATTTTGCGTTGGGGGGAGTCCCCCACATGCTCGCCACCACATACACCAACTGGGCAATCAGCAAGGTAACCAGTGGAATGGATTTGGCAATTTGCTCCCGCAGGCTCTTCTGCTTGAACGACGCGATCATTGCAGCCGCGCTCGCGGCCGCGACAGCCGCCACAAAGGCATAGGACCAGCCCATCCCAATGATCAGAACCACAACAGGCCCGGCCATGGTCAAGCCAAGACTGGCAATCCGCGTGACCCGCCGCCCAGGTGCTGCGCGCAGGTACCAGGCATGGATGGAGAAATAGATCACGAACGACAGGTTTTTAGTCCAGAGCGGCAGCCCCAGATCCAGGGTGAAGAGCTCCCAGCCAGCCCGACCGAAACAGACCGTGGCGATCAGCACCGAAACGGCCGCTTGAAGCACCAGACTAGCAACGGAGTGATTAATATCAGTCCGCTTGGTCGCCGAAACAAAATTGAACAGCAAGACCGCCGTCAGCAATGCTATGGCTATACCCGTCATCCTGTTGGCTAGGAGGACATTCATCGAGAAAAGCTTGATATTCGCGAGCAAGAAAAGCTGGTTGATGAAGCCCTGATGCTGGCCGCCTTTCCCCCAGATTTCGAGGAACGGCATGCGCCCAGAAAGCCATTGCTCCAGCTGATACACCAGCCTCAAAGTGTCCATGAATGGGGCATCTGGATGCGCACGCGTCACATACGCTTGATGAGCTACGGAAAAACAAACCACGATCACCAAGGCAACGAGATATCCGATGGCGTTCTTTCCTTTGACAATCTTCATGCTTCCAGTACCTGCAAGTAGGTTTCCCGGATGGGATCGTGGAGATTCGGGTGACGGCCCAGCCAAGGCCTCCCGAGGTCGACGGTCGATGGCGCGACGCCGTTAGCTAGGTGTAACGGGCGGACATAAACCCGCTGAAAATCATGAAAAACTGAGCCACAAAACGGCTCATCCAAGCTGGTCGCCAATCACGTTATAGACGGCTTCGGTCGAAAATCTTTCCAGAATGAATTTCTGCGAGTGTTCCGATCGACGCAGCCACTCGGTATCGTCATCGAGCAGGCCAAGGACACTCGCCGCGAAGCGCTCCGCGTCCTCCTCGACGTAAACAAACTCTTTCGCATCCGCTAGGCCTTGCAGTCCGGTAGGGGTGGTCACTATCGGCACGCCGCTCCACATTGCTTCCAGAACCTTGCCTTTCATGCCACCGCCAAATCGGAGCGGTACGACGATAACCCTTGCCCGCTTGTAAAGAGATGCGAGCACGTTATCGCTTACAAAGCCTGTAACATGGACTTTGTCTCCGGCAAGGGCCTTGACAGCGTCCGTGGGCTTCGAGCCAGCGAGCGTCACTTCGATATCCGGGCGAGCCTTCCTGACATGCGGAAGCACTTCCTGGACGAACCACTTGGCGGCATCGATGTTCGGCGGATGGCCGAAACCGGCCACAAACAAGATGCCCCTGCGCTCGGCCAAGTTATCACGGACGCCTGCAGGTATCCCGTCATAGGCGTAGAGCGGAATCGTGCGCGCATTTACCGACACACGATTGGTCTCGCCCCATTGTTCTACGAATACCGTTTCATGACTTGACGGATAGTAAATCACATCAGCTTTTTTCCAGAGCTCTTCTTCCATCACTCTGAATCGCTCCAGCTCGTCTTGGGCCTCTGCCGACGGCTGCACCTTAATTTCTTCGCTGAGCCGAAGATGATGGATATCGTGACCATAGTACAACCGCCGAGCCGAGCTCTTGGCCATCACGGCATCGATGAAATTCACGCTGATATGCGGCCGGCTGAAGATGACTGCGTCGATGCTCTGACCGTTCTCTTCAATCCAGCGGTCGAAAGAGCCGACATACTCCCTGCCGTAAAGCACCTCCACCCCTGCGTCCTGCAACGGTTGCGCGTACGCTGCGTCATACCACATGTTCTCCGGCCAGAATTTCACCGAGTAACCGCGTGACACGAGCAGCATCAGTAGCTGGTACATGGCACGCGAACCCGCATCGCAATCCGGCTGCGGAATGTAGTGGTCAATAACGAGCACAACCTTGCGGAGTTGACTACGATCGCGAGCCAGGAACGGCCGGTCCGCATTGGCAAGATTTTCGCGATCAAGCACTTCTCGCCAGCGCTCGCGAAACTTCTTCTGGTTCGCGACCTGGTAGGCCTTGACACCGGCACCGGTGTCGGTGCCATGCGATATTCCCTCGTAATGAACAACGACCGATTTCGGTTCGAACACTACCTGCAAGCCCGCAGCCCGTACTTTGAAAGCAAGGTCCGTATCTTCGAAATATGCCGGGAGGAATAGCTCGTCGAAACCTCCAAAGGATTCGAACAAATCGCGCTCAACCAAAATCGAGGCGCCGGAGACGTAATCCGTCTCGCGCGTATAGTTGTAAATACTGCGCGTCGGATCATCGAGGCGCCCGTAATTCCACGCGCTGGCGTCCTTCCAGACTATGCCCCCCGCCTCCTGCTGCCGGCCATCTGGGTAGACCAATTTAGAACCCACAAGACCGCAGCGTGGCCAATGTTGCATCGTGGTTACAAGCGCGTCGAGCCAACCTTCCGTGACCACGGTATCATTGTTGAGGAAATAGAGATAGCGACCGCGAGCCAGTGAAGCCGCCCGGTTACACGAGCGGATGAAGCCTAGATTCTCCACGTTCACTTCGTAACGCAGCCCGGGAACTGCCGCCAACGCATGGATATCTGTATCCCCCGAAGCATCCTCGACAACAATCACCTCGCACGCATTAGCCGGCAGGTGCTGCATGATCGACCGCAGGCAAGCAACGGTATAGTCCAAACGCCCATAGGCAGGAATAATAATGCTGACGACCGGCCGCTCGGTCGCTGGAATAACAAGGCCTTCGAGTACGCGCTTTGCTTCAGACACGCCTAGAAGTTCGGGCGGCCGAATCACCGTCTGCGCCTCCATAGTCTTGCGGATAAGCCACCTCTTGGCCGCACCCTTGAATGGCCGAAGCAGCCTCGCGCCGGCCAGCCCGCTTCCGTGCAATGATGCAACAACGCCAGCCCAATCCCCACGCAACAGCCGGCCAGCGAAACGCAACGGCCTTGTCATGCGCCATGACCGGGAGCGCTGCAACGCTTGGAGCTGCTCTCTAAGCTGCCATATCTCTTCACGCAGGCCACGAGCTTCTTCTGTAGCCGCCCCTCTTAGCTCAGCCATCTGCCGACGCACATCCAATTGAAGATCAGCATGCGTAGCACGCGCCAAGGCCAACTCCCTATCGACTCCTTGTGCCCATCTGACCGCCTCGTTCTTTTCATTTTCCAATCGACGAATATGCTCGCCGGCGACAGCCAACTCGCCGTCCAGCTTCTTCGCCCAATGAGCCACTTCGCGATGATGGGTGTAAAGATCTTCGGCCTCGGAGAACAATACGGAAGGTTTCAGCCGTTGGAAGACAGCCTCATTCACTGCACCGGCGATTGCGATGAAATAGACCGGGTCGGCCAACGATGCTGCGCGCTCGACGACTTCCGAACCAGTGTCGGTCATTGCTACGAGATAGCGAGCCTCCTCATCGGGCGCAAGGGTAAAGATCGACGAACCTACGGCAAGCCGCTGTCCGAAATAGACGATCCGATCAAAACGTCTCCTCAACGTTTCATCAAATTCGTTGAAATCAAGCTCCTTGACGTGATATTCGTTGTGATGTCCAGCCAACTCGGAATAAACTGTGCGGTTGGGCGAAGACATGACCAGTACGCCATCAGGTCGCAAGACCCGGCGAATCTCGGCAACCATTTCGTCATGCCGATCGTGATGCTCGATGGTCTCAAACGAGATGACGACGTCGATACTGCCATCGGGCAACGGAATCCGTGCCGCATTGCCTTGCATGTAATCAAGGCAAGGAACATCCCTATATGTGGCCCTGGCGTGGCGCACAGCCTCTTCCGAAATATCCACGCCGATAACCTTGCGGGCGGCGCGTGCCAACATGGCGCTGCCGTAACCTTCGCCACATGCGATGTCCAGCACATCTTTTCCGTCGACCAGCGGCGCACACCAAGCGTAGCGATGTAGATGTTCGTGCCTGATCTCACCTGCCTCAGTTGGCACGTACCGCTCACCCGTGAACTTCATGCGTTCGCCCCCGCCCGCTCAATTTCGATGGCCTGCATGGGAATGCCAACCAATCCATGACGCATGGTGCTTTCACTGGCCCTGAAAGCTAGAGCATCGTGAATCCAATGTTGTTGGGTGTGCTCCTGTTGTGTACCGGTAGCCACCGCCACATCGATCGAATAGTCGCCGCTCCGCAATATCGGCATGCGAAAGCGGAAACGAGCCTGTAGCCGTTCGCCGGCCACAGCTTGAATCAGGGCATCCTGATAAGTGATGTAGGTGTTGTCACCGAATAAGCGCTGCCCCAGACGATCTTTGATATAGAACCCGAACACGGGCCCGTCTATCGGCCAGAGCACATCCGCTTCGATCAGCAAGTCAACCAACTCACCGCCACAAGTCAACTGACACAGCTGGCCGTCTTCACCACACAAGCGCACATCCCTGATGCGTAGCGCTCCAGCGCCGAACTCGGAGTTTATCCGGCTTTCGTCGAACTCGAATATCTCGATCAGATTACGTTGTGCTTTGCCATTCAGAATGTCGATCCGTGAATCAACGATGTCGGTTGCCGCTCTTCCCCTACCAATGGCGTCCACCTCAGATCCCTTCGCGGCAGAGACACGCAGCGCGACCTTCTGACCCGTGGAATTTCGATCGTTCGCATGCTGCTCAGCCAGGTACTGCTCAACCACATCCCGCGCAGTCCCGTCCATCACCATGCGCCCGGATTCCAACCACACTGCCCTGTCGCACAGATTGAGCACAGCGCTTGTGTCGTGGCTGACGAAAAGCAGCGTCCCGCGCTGCTGAAAATCGCGCAGGTATCGCATGCACTTTTGTGTGAACCGGACATCTCCTACGCTAAGTGCTTCGTCGATGATCAGTGTCTCGGCATCTACGTGAGCTGCAATCGCGAAAGCCAAGCGCACATACATACCACTGGAATAGGTTTTGACCGGCTGATCAATGAAGCCACCGATGTCGGCAAAATCCACAATCTCTTTGAAGCGCCGGCGCAACTCATCCTCCGCAATGCCATAGAGCAAGCCACTCAGGAAGACGTTTTCCTTGCCCGTGAATTCGGGGTTGAAGCCCGCTCCCAGTTCAAGCAAGGCCGCGATCCGACCGGACACATGCACTGTTCCCTCGGTCGGATGCAGAGTTCCACAGATCATCTGCAACAGCGTGGACTTGCCAGACCCGTTGCGACCGATGATACCAACGGTCTCGCCCCGCCGCACACTGAAGCTCACCTCGCGCAACGCCCAGAATTCCTCGAAATACTTGCGCTCTCCCCGACCCGCAGCCTTCCACAGACGCGGCAACATCATCTGTTTGAGTCGGTCCGTGGGTTGCGCGTAGATCTCATAGCGCTTCCCGAGACCCTGGATACAAATGCTCAGGTCGTCAGAGGACATCGGCGAATCCCTTGCGCGTGCGTTCGAACCACACAAATGCAAGCCATGCGAATAGGCACGAACAGATCGCATAGCCTCCGAGCAGTAGCCATGATGGCTGTTGGCCCCATACCAATACGTCCTGTGACGATTCCACGATCACAGTCAGCGGATTAAGCAGCATCAAATCTTGGTATTGCACAGGGACCATGGTGCGCGGATACATAATCGGAGCCGTAAACATGAGCGCCATTGTCATAATGCCAACCGCCTGCTTCAGGTCGCGCAAGAAGACACCCAGCGATGCAAATAACCACATCGTACCCACGAGAAACGGCACGAAGCATGCTAGTACAATCGGGAACAGCACGACGGTCCCCGGTATGGAACCATCCGCCAGCAGGGAGATGATCAGCAGAACCAGAGTCGACACAGCCAAATGAAACAGCGCGGATCCTAGTGTGCTCCACGGCAAGGTCTCTAGTGGAAAGACGACCTTTTTGACGAAGTTGGTGTTTTCCACAATTAACATCGGCGCGCGATTTGCGCAGTCTGCGAACAATGCGTTGATGTTAAGCCCGGCAAAAAGAATCACCACAAATTCAACATGACCGCCGGTCTGCCCATTCCAACGGGACTTGAAGATGTAACCGAACACGAATCCGTAGATCGCCAGCATCAGCAGAGGGTTGAAGAAGGACCACAGCAAGCCTATGAATGACCCTCGATAACGACCGATCACGTCGCGCTTAGCCATTTGTAATACGAGCGCGAAATGACGGCGTAGCGCCCGATAAGGCGCAGTTGGGTCCGAAAGGTGATAAGCTGAAATCATTTGAATCTGTCACCCCTAAAAAAACATGGAATCAGCCCACCTGAGGCAATACGGGCCTGTGGTTACAGTCCGGCGACACAGAATTGCTTGGAGGCCGTGAGGCCGGAATCTACCGAGGCCTGAGATCCAATCTGTAGATGCAACAATACAGTGTTGCATTGCGGACCAAATAAGCCAGGCATTCCATAGCGCCGCTTGTTACTGATCGTGGGTGTCAAAATTACCCTAGGGCAACCTCCAACTCGCTTCGTAGATCCGCTACGTCCTCGACCCCTACCGACAGACGGATTAATCCATCACTGATCCCCAGCCGCTTGCGGTTGGCCGCAGGCACCGAAGCATGCGTCATGATCGCCGGGTGTTCGATGAGGCTCTCCACACCACCCAGCGACTCGGCCAGCGCGAACAGCTCGCAGCGCTCCAGCATGCGGCGCGCCTTCTTCAGGCCACCCTTGACCTCGATCGTGACGATGCCGCCGAAACCGTGCATCTGGCGCTTCGCCAGCGCGTGCTGCGGATGGCTTTTCAGGCCCGGGTAGATCACCCGTTCGACCGCCGGATGCTTCTGCAGCCAGCCTGCCAGTTCCAGCGCGCTGGCGCAGTGCTGGCGCATGCGCAGGTGCAGGGTCTTCAGCCCGCGCATCGCCAGGAAGGCATCGAACGGACCGGCCACCGCGCCCACCGAGTTCTGCAGGAAGGCCATGCGTTCGGCCAGTCCCTTGCTGCCTGCCGCCACGATGCCGCCGACCATGTCCGAATGGCCATTGATGTACTTGGTGGCCGAGTGCAGCACCAGGTCGGCGCCGAACTCCAGCGGGCGCTGCACCATCGGCGAACAGAAGGTGTTGTCCACCACCATGATCAAGCCATGCTTCTTGGCGAACGCGGCAACCTTGGCCAGGTCGACCAGCTTCAGCGTCGGGTTGGTGGGCGTCTCGGCCCAGATCATCCGGGTGTTCGGCTTCAGCGCCGCCTTCAACGCCGCCGTGTCGTTCAGGTCGACGAAGCTGAAATCCAGCCCCGCCGAGCGCCGGCGCACGCGCTCGAACAGGCGGTAGCTGCCGCCGTAGAGGTCGTCCATCGCGATCACGTGGCTGCCCGAGTCGAGCAGGTCCAGCACGGTGGCTGCCGCCGCGAGGCCGGAGGCAAAGGCAAACCCGGCCACGCCCCCCTCCAGATCCGCCACGCAGCGCTCGTAGGCCATGCGCGTAGGATTCTGCGTGCGCGAATATTCGTAGCCCTTGTGCTTGCCGGGGCTTTCCTGCACGTAGGTGGAGGTGGCGTAGATCGGCGTCATGATCGCGCCGGTCGAGGGATCGGGGTGCTGGCCAGCGTGGATCGCGCGCGTTCCGAGTCCGTGGCTGGCGGCGGGGATTTTCTTGGGCATGGCAGGCAACCGTACTGGGCAGCAGCCCTGGAACAGGCCGCCACGATCGATGGATCGCGCATTGTACCTTCGCGACGCGCGTTTGCCTTAACAATCAGTGGTGCCAAGGCTGCCCGTGGCCTACCCACGTATTTGATGGGCGAATAGGCCATGCGAGAATCGGGTTTTGTCGCCCAACGGATCAACTGCCACCCATGGAAACCCTTCTGGTCACCGGCGGCGCCGGCTTCATCGGCGCGAACTTCGTGCTGCAGGCGGTGGCCGACGGCCTTACCGTGGTGAACCTCGACAAGCTCACCTATGCCGGCAACCTCGACACCCTCGCCTCGCTGGACGGCAACCCCCGCCACGTGTTCGTGCAGGGCGACATCGGCGACCGCGCCCTGGTGGCGAAGCTGCTGGCCGAGTATCGGCCCGACGCGATCGTGAATTTCGCCGCCGAATCGCATGTCGACCGCTCGATCGACGGCCCCGCCGAGTTCGTGCAGACCAACGTGGTGGGCACGCTGGGCCTGCTGGAGTGCGCCCGCGACTACTGGCGCGGCCTCGAAGGCGGCGCGCGCAACGGCTTCCGCTTCCTGCATGTATCCACCGACGAGGTGTACGGCTCGCTGGGCGAGACCGGCAGTTTCAGCGAGACCACGCCGTACGCGCCGAACTCGCCGTATTCCGCCTCGAAGGCCGCTTCCGACCACCTGGTGCGCGCGTTCCACCACACCTACGGTCTGCCCACGCTCACCACCAACTGCTCGAACAACTACGGGCCGTTCCAGTTCCCCGAGAAGCTGATCCCGCTGGTGACCGCCAAGGCGCTGGCCGGCGAGGCGCTGCCGGTGTATGGCGACGGCCTCAACATCCGCGACTGGCTGTTCGTGGGTGACCACTGCGGCGCGATCCGCCGCGTGCTGGAGGCCGGCCGCGTGGGCGAGACCTACAACGTGGGCGGCAACGCCGAGCGCACCAACATCACCGTGGTGAAGACGATCTGCGCCCTGCTGGACCAGCGCCGTCCGCTCGCCGACGGCCGCAAGCGCGAATCGCTGATCACCTACGTGAAGGATCGCCCCGGTCACGACCGCCGCTACGCGATCGACTCCTCCAAGCTGCAGAGCGAACTGGGCTGGAAGCCTTCGCAGACCTTCGAGAGCGGCATCGCCGCCACGGTGGACTGGTACCTCGCGAACCAGCCGTGGGTGCAGCGCGTGCTGGACGGCAGCTACCGCATGGAGAGGCTGGGCGCATGACGACCAAGGGCATCATCCTCGCCGGCGGCTCCGGCACCCGCCTGCACCCGATCACCCGCGCGGTGAGCAAGCAGCTGCTGCCGGTGTACGACAAGCCGATGATCTACTACCCGCTGGCCACGCTGATGCTGGCCGGCATCCGCGAAGTGCTGGTGATCAACACGCCGCACGAACAGGACATGTTCCAGCGCCTGCTGGGCGACGGCTCGCAATGGGGCCTGGACATCCGTTATGCCGTGCAGCCTTCGCCCGACGGTCTGGCGCAGGCGTTCACCATCGGCCGCGACTTCGTCGCCGGCCAGCCCAGCTGCCTGGTGCTGGGCGACAACATCTTCTATGGCCACGGTTTCACCGAGCGCCTCAAGCGCGCCGCCGCGCGCGCGCGCGGCGCCACCGTATTCGGCTACTGGGTGAAGGATCCCGAGCGCTACGGCGTGGCCGAATTCGACGCCGCGGGCAGGGTGGTCGGCCTGGAGGAGAAGCCGGCACAACCGAAGTCGCACTACGCCGTCACAGGCCTGTACTTCTACGACGGCCGGGTGTGCGACTACGCCGCCTCGCTGCAGCCCTCGCCGCGCGGCGAGCTCGAGATCACCGATCTCAACCGCTGCTACCTCGACGATGGTTCCCTGCACCTCGAACAGCTGGGCCGCGGCTTCGCGTGGCTGGACACCGGCACCCACGAGTCGCTGATGGAGGCCGGCAACTACATCGAGACGATCGAGAACCGCCAGGGCCTCAAGGTGTGCTGCCCGGAGGAGATCGCCTACGTCAACGGCTGGATCGGCGCCGAACAGCTGCTTGCGCTGGCCGCGCCGCTGGCCAAGACCGGTTACGGCCAGTACCTGCAGCAGCTGGTCCGGCAGGGGCAGGCGCGATGAAGGTGATCGAGACGCGCCTGCCCGGCGCCGTGGTGATCGAGCCGCAGGTGTTCGGCGATGCCCGCGGCTTCTTCTACGAAAGCTACAACGAGGCCAAGTATCGCGAAGCGGGCATCGATCGCCGCTTCGTGCAGTCCAACGTGTCGCGCTCGGCGCGCGGCGTGCTGCGCGGCCTGCACTACCAGTGGCCGAACCCGCAGGGCAAGCTGGTCAGCGTGCTGGAGGGCGATGTGTATGACGTGGCGGTGGACATCCGCCAGGGCTCGCCCACCTTCGGCCAGTGGGCAGGCGTGATGCTCACTGCCGACAACCATCGCCACTTCTGGATACCTGAGGGCTTCGCGCACGGCTTCTGCGTGGTCTCCGAGTTCGCCACCTTCAGCTACCAGTGCACCGCGCTGTACGACCCCAAGGCCGATGCCGGCATCCGCTGGAACGACGCGGCACTGGGCATCGACTGGCCGGTGGCCGAACCACTGTTGTCGGACAAGGACGGCAAGGCGCCGCTGCTGGCCGAGGTGCCGGCCGAACGCCTGCCGGTGTACGCGGCATGAGGATCCTGCTGCTGGGCGCGAACGGTCAGCTCGGCCGCAACTTCGTCGAGGACGGCGGCCTGGTCGCGCGCGGCGAACTGATAACTGCCAGCCGTGATGGCCAACGCTACGATGGCGCCACCATCGAGACCGCCGACCTCGCCGCACCCGATACCCTGCCTGCCCTGCTAGACCGCCTGCATCCCGACGTGATCATCAACGCCGCCGCCTACACCGCGGTGGATCGCGCCGAACAGGAAGAGTCGCTGGCCACCCGCGTCAACGGCGAGGCGGCGGGCGTGCTGGGCCGCTGGGCCGCTGCGCACGGCGCATTGGTGGTGCACTACTCGACCGACTACGTCTTCGATGGTACGGCTAGCGCCCCCTACCCCGTCGACGCGTCCACCGCACCGCTGGGCGCCTACGGCCGCAGCAAGCTGGCCGGCGAGCTGGCGCTGCGCGACAGCGGCGCGGCGCACTTCATCTTCCGCACCGCCTGGGTCTATGCGCCGCACGGCCACAACTTCCTGCGCACCATGCTGCGCGTGGGCGCCGAGCGCGACGAACTGCGCGTGGTGGCCGACCAGATTGGCGCCCCCACCAGCACCGCGCTGATCGTGGCCGGCACGCTGGCCGCGCTCGATGCGTGGCAGGCCGGCGATGCCACGCGGCGCGGCGCGCTGGAAGGCATCCACCATCTGGTCGCCAGCGGCCACACCAACTGGCACGGCTTCGCCACGGCCATCTTCGACGGCGCGCACGCCCGCGGCCTGCTGCCGCGTCTGCCGCGCGTGGCGGCCATCGCCACGGCGGATTACCCCACGCCGGCCAAACGCCCGGCATGGTCGGTGCTGGACAATACCGGCTTCGCCCAACGCTTCGGCTATGCTTTGCCCGATTGGCAAGACGGCTTGCACGACGTGCTGGACGCGCTGTCGCACCAGCGCACATGACACCTGTAGGGCACCCCCTGTGCGCGAAGGGCTTAATCGCACACAAGGTGCGCCCTACACGCCAAGCCATGACGCCTTGGACCAACACACTCTTGCAGGTCGATCCACCATGCTCATTCCCCTGATCCTCAGCGGCGGCAGCGGCACGCGACTGTGGCCCGTATCGCGCAGGAACCTGCCCAAGCAGTTCCTCTCGCTGGCTGGCCACGGCACGCTGTTCCAGCAGACTGTGGCGCGCACGCGCCGGTTGCCCGGCGTGGCCGCCCCCATCGTGGTGGCCAGCGAGGATCACCGTTTCCTCGCCGCCGAGCAGCTGCGCGACGCCGGCGTCGAGGGCGGCGCCGTGGTGCTGGAGCCGCTGGCGCGCAACACCGCACCGGCGATCGCGCTGGGCGCGCTGGAGGCGCTGAAGCGCGATGCCGATGCACTGCTGCTGGTGCTGCCGGCCGACCACCTGATCGGCGACACTGCCGGCTTCGTCGACGCCGTGCAGCACTCGCTGCCGGCGGCCCGGCAGGGCTGGCTGGTCACTTTCGGCATCCGCCCGGACCGGGCCGAGACCGGCTTTGGCTATATCCGCCGCGGCGAGGCCATCGGCGACGGTGCGTTCCGCGTCGAGCGCTTCGTGGAGAAGCCCGACCTCGCCACCGCCGAGGGTTATCTTGCCGACGGCGGCTACGACTGGAACTCCGGCATGTTCCTGTTCCGCGCCGACCGCTACCTGGAAGAGCTCGGCGCCCACGCACCAGCGATGCTGGCGGCCGTGCGCGCCGCGCATGCCGCCGCCCACGCCGACCTCGACTTCGTGCGCGTGGACCGGGAACTCTTCGCCAAGGTGCCGGAGGATTCCATCGACTACGCGGTGATGGAAAAGACTGCGCGCGCCGCCGTGATCCCGGTAAGCTGCGGCTGGAGCGACATCGGCTCCTGGTCGGCGCTGTGGCTGGCCGGCGAGCGCGACGCGGACGGCAACCTGCGCGAGGGCGACACGCTCACTGTCGACACGCACAACTCGCTGCTGCGCTCGCACGACCGCCACCTCATCGCCACCGTGGGCGTGGACGACCTGGTGGTGGTGACCACGCCGGACGCCACGCTGGTCGCCCGCCGCGACGCGGCGCAGGACGTGAAGAAGGTCGTCGAGCAGCTGAAGGCTGCGGGCCGCAGCGAACACTCCTTCCATCGCGTGGTGCACCGCCCCTGGGGCAGCTACGACTCGCTGGAAGCCGGCGAGCGCTTCCAGGTGAAGCGCATCGTGGTGAAGCCCGGCGCCGCGCTCAGCCTGCAGAAGCACCACCACCGCGCCGAACACTGGATCGTGGTCTCCGGCACCGCCGAGGTCACCTGCGACGACCAGGTGTTCCTGCTCGGCGAGAACCAGAGCACCTACATTCCGCTCGGCAGCAAGCACCGCCTGCGCAATCCCGGCAAGGTGGCGCTGGAACTGATCGAGGTGCAGTCGGGCAGCTACCTCGGCGAGGACGACATCGTGCGCTACGACGACGTGTATGGCCGCGCGTGAACACGATAGGAGCATGGATAAGTACCATTCAGGCTCTGCGGATCAACACACGGATCTCGCAAAGGGCCTCAAAGTGTGAGAAGTTTCCCATGAAGTTTGATCGGCGAGGGAGCGATCAACATGGCAAATTTCCAGACAAGGGGCGGCAAGGGACCAATCTTCGTTGTCGGCTCACCTCGATCCGGCACGAGCATACTCACTTGGTGCCTCGGACAACACGCAAACATCCTTCCACAGGAAGAGTCGGTGTGGATGGGCGAATTAGCGGTGAGTCTCGGCGTGCAATTCCAGGTCGGGCATAAACGTGGCGAACGCTCACAACTGAGCGCTATAGGTGTCGATAGGGACGTCTTTTTCAGCACCTTCGGTGACGCCATCAATGACTTGATTCTTCGTCATCGTAGTAGTCTGGAACAAAATAGTCTGCTCAGCGCCGAACAAGACCCACTGCAGGTTCACTCCGCCTTTAGCGTATCGCGCTCAAGTCTTGAACCGAAGTTGCGCTGGGTTGACGGCACACCAGAATATTCCCTGTATATCTGCGGGCTCAGGAAACTTTTTCCGGATGCGAAATTCGTGCACATCGTGCGCGACGTGAAAGCCGCGGTCAATTCGCTACTGAATTTCAGACCGGACGGCCATCTTGCATTTGTGGAAACCGAGCAGCAGGCTTACGAATATTGGCTACGCACCGTGCAGGCTTGCGTACAGGCAGAGCAGGCGCTTGGCTCGCAAGTCGTCCACAGGCTGCGTTACGACGATTTGGTACAACGCCCCGAATGGGCCATTCGCAGAGTGCTTGAGTTCTTGGGCGAGCCCTTCATGTCCGCGTGCATCGAGCCGCTGGTCACCCAGATCAACAGCTCGAAGGTTCCCGAGAATTTTCGCGCATCGGATCCGCAAACCGATACAAACCTAGTCGGGCAAGCCCAACAATTGAGCGAGCAATTGCAGCAGCCCCCTGTGGATCATCCGCCGTCCTCTTACGCCATGCATGAATTCGTGGCAGCTTTCAGCCAACGCGTAGCCTACGCGGCAGGGCTTGATACGCAGTACGGATTGGCAAACCATGAAATAGGCAGGCTTGCCGCAGTCATTTCGCGATTGTTGATGAAATTGAACTGGTGCGGGGTGATGCTGGCTGCTCAGCTGCTGCTGGCGATCGCCGTGAATCTGGCCGTAGTCACATCAAGGCAGACTCTTCCCACTACTGACAAACTACTTTGGCTCATCACATCCGTGATCTGCACCGGAGCCTATGTCGTAATCCGTCCAACCAGTTTGAGGCACCTTGTCGCGAGAATCATCCATAAGAGTTTGCAGAAATAGGAGCTTCTTGTCCGCTGGTCAATGCAATGTGATGGGCTTACGACGACGCGGTGTTGCAACATCGCTATCCGGCGATTGAGGTCTCCGCCGGAGAAGTCCATCAATCGGCTGCATTATTCCACTACGCGGAATCCGTGGAAGCCTGCTTGCGCCGCAACCGCCATTCGTCCCGCGCCACGTAGCCCGCCGCGCCCAGCACCATCAGCGCCAGCAGGTACCAGGTGATCAGGTAGTTGAGGTGGTGGTTCGGGAAATGGATCACCGTCATGCCACCGCGCGGCCAGGCGGACGCTGCCGCGCCCGGCGCGGCATCGGCATCCACGAAGTACGGCGCCACGTCGGCGAGGCCGCGGGCCTTGGCGATCGCCGCCACGTCGCGGGTGTACCAGGTGTCGGCGGCGGGGTCGTTGCGACGGAACAGGCCGGAGGGTTCGCTGATCCGCAGCAGGCCGGTGATCGTGACCTGGCCACCCGGCGCAGGCGGGCAACGCCCCTCGAGATCGCACCAGCCGTCGGGAGCGAAGCCGCGGTTCACCAGCACGATGCTGCCATCGTCGCGGCGCAGTGGCGTGAGTATCCAGTAGCCGCTGCCGGCATCGGTCGCCGTCCACACCCGCGTCTGGCGGCCGCCGAGCCAGGTACCGGAGAGCCGCACGTGGCGATATTCGGCGTTGGCTGCCGTGATGCCGGCCCAATCCGCCCTGGCAGGCGCCGGCACCGGCGGCGCATGCACGCGTTCGTTGACGCGGGCGATCAGCGCCGTCTTCCAGGCCAGCCGGTGCACCTGCCAGGTGCCCAGCGCCACGAAACTGGCGAACAGCAGCAGTCCGAGCAGCGCCAGCAACGTCAGCGCGAGCGGCCCCCGCACGTTGCGCGTGGTTTCGTCCAACGAGGTGTCTGCATCTGGCATGGCCGCGCATGATCGCACCAAGCCCCGGCCATCACCACCGGCGACGGCAAAGGCCCGCACCGGGCGGCCTTGCCGCTCCTGCACCGGGCGCACCGGTCAATCGTTGGGAAGCCCGCCGGAACGCCGGCTGATCCACAGGGCGGCCAGCGTGCCGACTGCCCCGGAAAGCAGGTACAACCCCACGTAGGGAACCCCGGCATACCGGGCCAGCGCAAGCGCCACCAGCGGCGCAAAGCCGGCGCCGATCAGCCAGCCAAGGTCCGAGGTGATCATCGCGCCGCAGTAGCGGAACTCCGGCAGGAAGTTCGAGCTCACCGCACCGGCGGCCTGTGCGTGCGTGAAGCCGAGCAACGCATAACCGAGGACGATGAACAGGTAGCTGTTCACCGTGCCGCCGGAGAGCAGCAGCGCGGTCCACCCGCTGTAGACCGCGATCAGCACGCCACCGGCCGCCAGGGTGGTGCGCCGGCCGAACCGGTTCGCCACCCGGCCGGACAGGAACATGCACGGCAGGGCGACGAAGGCACCGATGATCTGCACCACGAGGAATCCGACCACCGATTGCTGCGTGAACAGCAGCGCCCACGACAGCGCGAAGATGGTCACCAGGTGGAACATCGCGTAGCTGGCCAGCGGGGCGAAGGCACCGAGGGCGATGTTGTCGCCCTGCGAACGCACCAGCTCGCGCATCGGCGAAGGCTCGAGATCACGCTCCTTGAGCTGTTCCACATAGCGGGGCGCGACCACCATGCGCAGGCTGGCAAACAGGGACACCACGTTGATGGCGAACGCCGCGAAGAACGGATAGCGCCAGCCCCAGTCGATGAACTCCTGGTGCGAAAGGCTGGCCCAGATATAGGCAAACAGCGCTGCCGCCATGATGAAACCGACCGGATCGCTCAACTGGGGCAGCATGGCGTACCAGCCGCGCCGATTCTTCGGCGCCTTGAGCGCCATCAGCGAAGCCAGTCCGTTCCAGCTACCGCCCAGCGCAAAGCCCTGCCCGAAGCGCAGCACCGCCAGCGCCAGGATGGCGGCCCAGCCGAATGTCGCGTAGCCGGGCAGGAACGCCGTACCCGCGGTCGCCATGCCGAGCAGGAACAGCGCGATGGTGAGCTTGGTGGGCAGCCCGAAATGACGCTGCAGCACCAGGAAGAACATCGAACCCAGCGGCCGCGCGATGAAGGCCAGCGCGAATATCGCAAACGAGTAGAAGACCCCATCGATCTGGCTGGCGAAGGGAAAGAACACGGCCGGGAACGCCAGCACGCAGGCGATGCCGAACACGAAAAAGTCGAAGGATTGGCAGGCGCGTCCCACCAGCACGCCGACAGCGAGATCTCCCGGCGTCATCTGCTCCGCATGGGTGTTGCCGCCATGCGCATGGACGGCCAAACCGGGAACCGACTGGGTGCTGCTGGTTGGCATGGCGATTCCCTGGCGACGATCGTGCAAGAAATTGCTGGACAGACCGGCTGCGACATCGCGCAACGCGGCGACCTGCTGCATCTGGCCGCCACGACATCCCTTTGCGGCTCCGACCATTTCCGGCATGCCGGATCGGTCGGTCAACGCGTTCGACGAGGGTAGTATAGACCTGCCTTTCGAGAGTAGTGTAGGCAACACTTCGTTGCCGATGCACACGCGCCCATGACAGTGAAACGTCTTCGCGGCCTGCTGTTGTCTCCGCTTGCGCTGCTCGGCGGCTGCCGCCTGGCGCTGCTGGATCCGTCCGGCGACGTGGCCCGCCAGCAGAGCGACGTCATGATCGTCACCACGGTCATCATCGCGCTGATCATCGTGCCGGTGCTCGTCGCGATCGGCATCATCGCTTGGCGTTACCGGGCCTCCAATCCGAAGGCCCTCTATGACCCGGATTGGGATCACTCGCCGCAGCTGGAGCTGGTGGTGTGGGCCGCTCCGTTGCTGATCATCATCGCCGTCGGCGCGATCAGCTGGATCGGCACCCACCAGCTCGATCCCTATCGTCCGCTCGACCGTGTGGCCAAAGGGCAACCCGTGGCAGCCGGCACCAGGCCACTGGAAGTGGATGTCGTGTCGCTGCGCTGGAAGTGGCTGTTCTTCTATCCGCAGTACGGCATCGCCACGGTGAACGAGCTGGCGGCGCCGGTAGACGTGCCGATCCGGTTCCGGCTCACCTCCGACGCCATGATGGATGCGTTCTCGGTGCCGGACCTGGCCGGCATGGTCTACACCATGCCCGGCATGCAGACGATGTTGCATGCCGTCGTCAACGAGCCGGGACGGTACCCGGGCTTCTCGGCCAATTACAGCGGCGCGGGCTTCACCGACATGCGCTTCGGCTTCGAGGGCATGAGCCCGCAGGATTTCGACGCATGGATCGCCAGGGTCCGCGCAGGCGGCACCGACCTCGATCGCGCAGCCTACGCGGTGCTGCGCCGGCCCCAGCGCGATGCGCCGGTGCAGTATTACGCCCGCTTCGAGCCCGACCTCTACACCCGCATCCTCGATCGCTGCGCTGGTCCCGGCCAGCAATGCATGGACCACATGATGTCGGCCGGTGATCCCGCCGGCGACGCCATGCAAGGCATGCGCGACCGCCCCACGCACGCCGGTGCCGCCTCGCTGGCGGATGCCGGGAAGACGCTCCCCGCGCAGGCTGCGGAGGCGCACTGACCTGCTTGCGGAGATTCACGCCATGCCCGAAGCCATGCCCCACCGTGCCACCGTCTGGAATTTCCTGTTCGGGCGGCTGACGCTCGATTCGCTGCCCTTCCTGAAGCCCGACCTCGAGGGCCGCATCGTCCTGGCGACCTTGATCGTGGTGGCGCTTGGCGGCCTGGCCATCCTCGGCCTGGTCACCAGGAAACGGCTGTGGGGCTACCTGTGGCACGAGTGGTTCACCAGCGTGGACCACAAGAAGCTCGGCATCATGTACATGATCCTCGGCACGGTGATGCTGCTGCGCGGCTTCTCCGACGCGATCATGATGCGCGCGCAGCAGGCCTACGCCTTCGGCCCGCAGATGGGCTACCTGCCGCCCGAGCACTACGACCAGATCTTCACCGCGCACGGCGCGATCATGATCTTCTTCGTGGCGATGGCCTACATCGTGGGGCTGATGAACTACGTGATGCCGCTGCAGATCGGCGCACGCGACGTGGCGTTCCCGTTCCTCAACAACCTGAGCTTCTGGTTCACGTTCTGGGGCGCCATCCTGTTCATGGTGTCTCTGTTCGTCGGCGACTTCTCGACCGCCGGCTGGCTGGGCTACCCGCCGGTGTCGGAGCTGCAGCAGGGCCCCGGCGTCGACTACTACATCTGGGGCCTGCAGTTGTCCGGCGTGGGCACGCTGCTCACCGGCGTCAACTTCGTCACCACCATCCTGAAGATGCGCGCGCCCGGCATGTCGATGATGAAGATGCCGGTGTTCAGCTGGACCACGTTGTGCACCAGCGGCCTGATCCTGGCGACATTCCCGGTGCTCACCGCCACCCTGCTGCTGCTCTCGCTGGACCGCTATCTCGGCACCCACTTCTTCACCACCGGCTTCGGCGGCAACGTGATGATGTACATCAACCTGATCTGGGTGTGGGGCCACCCGGAGGTGTACATCCTGATCCTGCCGATCTTCGGCGTGTATTCGGAGATCGTGCCCACGTTCTCGGGCAAGCCGCTGTTCGGCTATTCCTCGATGGTCTACGCCACCGTGGCGATCATGATCCTGTCGTACCTGGTGTGGTTGCACCACTTCTTCACGATGGGCTCGGGCGCCGACGTCAATTCGTTCTTCTCGCTGACCACGATGATCATCTCCATTCCCACTGGAGTGAAGATCTTCAACTGGCTGTTCACCATGTACCGCGGACGCGTGCGCTTCACCGTGCCGATGCTTTGGACGATGGGCTTCCTGTTCACCTTCACCATCGGCGGCATGACCGGCGTGATGCTGTCGGTGGCGCCGGCCGACTTCCTGCTGCACAACAGCCTGTTCCTGATTGCGCACTTCCACAACGTGATCATCGGCGGCGTGGTGTTCGGCGCGTTCGCGGCGATCAACTACTGGTTCCCCAAGGCGTTCGGCTTCAGGCTCGACGAGTCCTGGGGCAAGGCCAGCTTCTGGTTCTGGCTGGTCGGCTTCTGGGTGGCGTTCACGCCGCTGTACATCATGGGCCTGATGGGCGTGACCCGGCGCCTCAGCCACTTCGACAACCCGGCGCTGCAGCCGTATTTCATCGTCGCCGCGTTCGGCGCCTTGCTGATCGCGCTGGGCATTCTCGCGTTCGTGGTCCAGATCGCCGTCAGCATCCTGCGGCGCAAGGCCTACGCGGTGGGCGGCGACCCGTGGAACGGCCGTACGCTGGAATGGTCCACCTCGTCGCCGCCGCCGGCCTACAACTTCGCGTTCGTCCCGAACGTGCATGCACGCGACGCCTGGACGGACATGAAGAAGCACGGCTTCCAGCGCCCGCTGGAAGGCTTCCGCCCCATCCACATGCCGAAGAACACGGCCGCCGGCGCGATCATCGGCGCGCTGTCCTTCGCGTGCTGCTTCGGCCTGGTCTGGTACATCTGGTGGCTGGCCGCGGCGTCGTTCGCGGGCGTCGTCGTCGCATCCGTCGTCCACACCTTCAACTACCACCGCGACTACCACATCCCCGCGGACGAGGTGCGTCGGTTCGAACACACCGGCAACTGGCAGCCTGAAGCGCAGGGGGCAGGCGCATGAACACCACGGTTGCCGATACCGCGCCCTCGCGCTTCCTCTGCCACGAAGAGCCGCATGCGCACAGCGGAACCCTGCTCGGGTTCTGGCTCTACCTGATGAGCGACTGCTTCATCTTCGCGTCGCTGTTCGCCTGCTACGCCGTGCTCGGCACCAGCACCGCCGGCGGCCCCTCCGCCGCCGAGGTGCTCGACCTGCCAGGCCTGGCGGTGAACACTGCCCTGCTGCTGGTGTCGTCGGTGACCTTCGGCTTCGCGATGCTGGAGATGGCCCGGAAGAGACAGCGCGCCATGCTGGCCTGGCTTGCGGTGTCCGGCCTGCTGGCCGCCGGCTTCGTGACGCTGGAGATCCACGAGTTCGCCGGCATGATCGCCGAAGGTGCCGGCCCGGACCGCAGCGCGTTCCTGTCCTCGTTCTTCACCCTGGTCGGCACGCACGGGCTGCACGTGTCCATGGGCATCCTGTGGCTGCTCGTGCTGATGGTGCAGCTGGGCAAGTTCGGCCTGACCGAGGCGAACATCCGGCGCCTGCAGTGCCTCAGCATGTTCTGGCACTTCCTGGACCTGGTGTGGGTCGGCGTCTTCAGCTTCGTCTATCTGGCGGGAGTGCTGCGATGAGCCATCCGTCTTCCTCAGCCCACGGCGACGACACCATGCACGTGCACCAGGGCAGCCTGCGCGGCTACCTGACAGGCTTCGTGCTGGCGGCGATCCTCACCGTCATCCCGTTCTGGCTGGTGATGGGGCGCGTATTCCAGAACCACTGGCTGACCATCACCATCGTGCTGCTGCTGGCCATCGTGCAGATCCTCGTGCACGTCATCTACTTCCTGCACCTGGACACGCGCTCGGAAGGCGGCTGGAACATGCTGTCCTTCGTCTTCACCATCGTGCTGGTGGTGATCGTGCTGGGCGCATCGATCTGGGTGATGTACAACGAGAACTCGCTGATGATGCCGATGTCGTCGCAGTACCGGCACCAGACGGCGGGGTGATAGGCAGCGGGCGCGTCGCGAAACGAAAAGCCGGCGGATGCCGGCTTTTTTGCCCGAGAGGCACGGCCATGGACGGCCGCCCGCTTGGTCCTCGCGGTCAGGGATCACTGCGAGGATTCCGCACCTACTCCACCGTCACCGACTTCGCGAGATTGCGCGGCTGGTCCACGTCGGTGCCACGCAGCACGGCCACGTGGTAGGCCAGGAGCTGCAGCGGCACGGTGAACACCGCCGGAGCGATGAAGTCGCCGCCGGCGTCGATGCGCAGCAGGTGGCCGCGCGCGGCATTGCCGTCCATCGGCGCCGCGTTGTCGGCGAACACGATCAGCTCGCCGCCGCGCGCGCGCACTTCCTGCAGGTTGGACTTCAGCTTGTCCAGCAGCGGACCGCTGGGCGCCACCGCCACCACCGGCATGTCCTCGTCCACCAGCGCCAGCGGTCCGTGCTTGAGCTCGCCCGCGGGATAGGCCTCGGCGTGGATGTAGGAGATTTCCTTGAGCTTGAGCGAACCTTCCAGCGCCACCGGGAACTGCGCACCGCGCCCCAGGAACAGCGCGTGGTGACGCGGGATGAAATGTGCGGCCAGCTCCACGATCTGCGGCTCCAGCGCCAGTGCACGCTCGATCGCGCGGGGCAGCGCCTGCAGTTGCGCGCAGAGGTCCGCGTAGCGCGCGTCGTCCAGCCCGCGCTGCCGCGCCAGCTGCAGGGAGAGCAGCGCCAGCGCCGCGAGCTGGGTGGTGAAAGCCTTGGTGGAGGCCACGCCGATCTCGGGGCCGGCGCGGGTCATCAGCTTGAGGTCCGCCTCACGCACCACCGAGGATTCGGGCACGTTGCAGATCGCCAGCGTGCCGAGATAGCCGCGCCGCTTCGACTCGCGCATCGCGGCCAGCGTGTCGGCGGTTTCGCCGGACTGCGAGATCGCCACGAACAGCGTGCCCTCGGGCACCACCGCCTCGCGGTAGCGGTATTCGCTGGCCACCTCGACGGCCACCGGCAGGCGCGCGTATTCCTCGATCCAGTATTTCGCCACCAGGCCGGCGTGGTAACTGGTGCCGCAGGCGACGATGTGCACGCCGCGTACCTTCGCCAGCAGCGCGTCGCCGCCCACGCCGAAGACGTTCGGCAGCACGCCGTTCGCGCCCAGGCGCGACTCCAGCGTGTCGGCCACCGCGCGCGGCTGCTCGAAGATCTCCTTCTGCATGTAGTGGCGGTATTCGCCGCGCTCCACTGCATCGGCGGACAGCTCGCTCTCGTGCAGTGCGCGCTCGACCGGCCGACCGTCGAGGCCGAACACCTGCACGCGGTCGCGGGTGATCTCCACGACGTCGTCCTCGTCGAGGTAGATCATCTTGTTGGTGACCTGGACCAGCGCCTGTGCGTCGGAACCCAGGAAGTTCTCGCCGATGCCCACGCCCACCAGCAGCGGCGCGCCGCGGCGGGCGCCGACCACGCGGCCGGGCTCGTCGCGGCTGATCACGGCGATCGCGTAGGCGCCTTCCAGCTCGCGCACCACGGCCAGTACCGCCTCGCGCAGGCCCAGGCCTCCGGCGAGGCGCTCGTCGATCAGTGCCGCGATCACCTCGGTGTCGGTCTCGGAAGTGAACACGTGGCCGCGCGACTTGAGCTCCTCGCGCAGGCTGGCGTAGTTCTCGATGATGCCGTTGTGCACGATGGCGACACGGCCGGCGATGTGCGGGTGCGCGTTGGCCTCGTTCGGCACGCCGTGGGTGGCCCAGCGCGTGTGCGCGATGCCGGTGCCGCCGGGAAACGGCGCTGCCAGGTACTGCGCCTCCATCTCGCGCACCTTGCCCTTGGCGCGCACGCGGTGGATCTCGCCGCCTTGCAGCACGGCCAGGCCGGCCGAGTCGTAGCCGCGGTATTCCAGCGCCTTCAGCCCGGCGATCAGCAGCGGCGCCACGTCACGCTGGGCGGCGGCGGCAACGATTCCACACATGGCGGGAACTCCTTGACGGTTGGCGGTTGTCGGCCCGGCCGACGCAGGCAGCGACTGTGCCGCCTGCGCGTTTCAGCCAACTTTCGACACCCTTGCCGGACAGTCAGTTCACCTTGCGGCGCAGCCAGTTCAGCAGGTCGATGCGGGTGATCAGGCCCATGAACTGCTCGCCATCCATCACGATCGCCACGTGGCCGCGCTCGAACACCGGCAGCAGCGATTCGATCGGCGAACGCACGTCGAGCATCTGCAGGTCCGTGATCATCGCCACCGACACCGGGTCGCGGAAGCGCGTCTCGTCGGCGTGCACGTGCATCAGCACGTCCGACTCGTCGACGATGCCTACCAGCCGGTTGCCGTCCATCACTGGCAGCTGCGAGACGTCGTACAGCTTCATCCGGGTGTAGGCGGTGATCAGCAGCTCGTGCGGGCCGATCACCACGGTGTCGCGCTTGGCGAACGGACGCAGCAGCAGGTCGCGCAGGTCGCCGTGCTGCTCGCGTTCGAGGAAGCCGTTGTCCAGCATCCAGTAGTCGTTGTAGAGCTTGGAGAGGTACTTGTTGCCGGTGTCGCAGACCAGGGTCACCACGCGCTTCGGCGCGGTCTGCTCGCGGCAGTACTTCAGGGCGGCGGCCAGCAGCGTGCCGGTGGAGGAACCGCCCAGCACACCCTCCTTCGCGAGCAGTTCGCGCGCGGCGAGGAAGCTCTCCTTGTCGGAAATCGCGTAGGCCTTCTTCACCCGCGAGAAGTCGCTGATCGGCGGCAGGAAGTCCTCGCCGATACCTTCCACCAGCCAGCTCGACGACTTGGCGGAGAGCGTGCCCTCGTTGATGTACTGGGCGAGGATGGAACCCACCGGGTCGGCCAGCACGATTTCGGTGTGCGGCGAGGTCTTGGCGAAGTACTGCGACAGCCCGGTCAGGGTGCCGGACGAGCCGCAGCCCACCACGATGGCGTCGACGCGGCCGTCCATCTGCTCGAGGATCTCCGGCCCGGTGCTCTCGATGTGCGCGCGCGGATTGTCGGGATTGCCGAACTGGTTGATGAAGTAGGCACCGGGAGTCTCGCGCGCGATGCGCTCGGCCATGTCCTGGTAGTACTCGGGGTGGCCCTTGGCCACGTCGGAACGGGTGAGCACCACCTCGGCACCCATCGCCTTGAGGTTGAAGATCTTCTCGCGGCTCATCTTGTCCGGCACCACGAGAATCAGTCGGTAGCCCTTGGCCTGCGCCACCAGCGCGAGGCCGAGGCCGGTGTTGCCGGCGGTGCCCTCGACCAGGATGGCGCCGGGCTTGATCTTGCCGGCCTTCTCCGCGCCTTCGATCATCGACAGGCCGATGCGGTCCTTGATCGAACCGCCGGGGTTCGCGCTCTCCAGTTTCAGGAACAGCCCGCACGGCCCGGTATCGAGGCGCTGCGCGCGCAGCATCGGGGTGTGGCCGATCAGTTCGAGAACGCTTTGCTGCACCGTCATGGAGGCTCCGTCGCGTGGCTGGCCGGTGCGCGTCGGCGGCACCGGAGAGAGACCCCATGATAGCCGAGCGTGGCGAACGGACCGGGCGAAAATGCCGCGGCCCCGGCCATCTTCCTGGGCGGAAGCTGCCGGGGCCGTCGTGGCCACTGGATTCAGAAGGCGCTCAACTGGAAAGCTGGCGGCGCCCTTCCCACATGCGCTCCAGGCGCGTCCTGGCATGCAGCTTTTCCTTCTTCATGCAGGCGAGGGTGATGTCGTCGAGTGGCAGCACGCCGATCTCGGCGTCGTGCACCTTGCTGTCGAGTTCCCGATGGTGCTGATAGAGGCGGCGGAATTCCGCATCCGCCTTCATCAATGCTTCGACGTCATCACGCTGCTGGTTTTCGAACATGGTCCAACCTCCTCGTGAGTGAGCATGCGGGCGCACGGGCGCCCGTCCGCCGCCCCTGATCACGCGCACGCTCCCGCCCGCCCGCGCCGGCAAGCCGGCTGGCGGGCGGGAAACTGGCGGGGGAATGGTGCATGGTTCGGGCCGACGGTCATGGAGCGGAACGGCTCCACTGGGGTTGACCCTACTCCGCCCGGAAAAGTGCCGCAAGCCTTCGCGGCGGTGATCGACGACGCACTGCCGAGACCTTGTGAAATCCCCATAAAAAGCTGTCGGAACAGCTTGTTGCAGCTACCCGGAAATGACACGGCGCCGCTCTCGCGGCGCCGTGTTCGAGGTGCATCGGTAGCGGCCTTCATTGAACAGTGCAGCCAGGGATGGCGCCCCGTTTGATTCCCGCAATCAGGGACGATTGCAAAGACCACTGGCTGCCCATTTGACCTCCGTGATCATGGACGATCGCAAAAGTCAAACCTACGGCTTGCCACCGCTGTCCTGCTGCATCTGCGCGCGCATCGCCTTGGCGGCCTTCGCGGCCAGCTCGGCCTCGCGCTTGGCGGCGCGCGCCACCCGGCTCTGCGCCGCGGCCAGCCGCTTGGCCTTGGCCGCTTCGGCCTGGGCCTGCTCCGCAGCCTGCGAATAGGCCTCGCCCTGCGCCTGCAGGCGCTGCGCCTCTTCCTGGGCCATCTGGTACTGCAGGCGCTGGCGCTCCAGTTCACGGCGGGCCGTCTCGGCCTCGCGGCGGGTATTTTCCAGCTGGATCTGGTCGTGCTCGCGGTCGAGCTGGGCCAGCTTGGTCTGGGCGTCCTGCAACTGGGCGGACGCCCTGGCCAGGTCCACGCGCCGCTCGGCCATGTACAGCGCGTGCGGTCGATCGTGCGAACTGGCCTCTGCCAGCTGGGCGATCGCATTGCGGGCGAGCGCCTGCTCGGCCTGGGCGTAATTGCCCAGCACCGGATCGCTGGCCAACTGGTCGAGGTTGCTGGTCAACCGGCTGACGTCGATGTCGTCGCGCCTCGCCTGGGCGGTGCCGACAATGCCCAGTGCCATCGCGGCGGCGGCAAACAGGGTGGCGGCACGCTTCATGGCTGGCCTCCTGCAGGCTGGAAGCCCTGTGTTGCGTTCGGATTCTGGCCATCCGACTGCGGATTCTGCGTTGGCACCGTCTGGAAACCCTGCCCCGACGGCGGCGCCGACAGCACCGAGGCGGAGGGTGCAGGCATGTCCTCCAGCGGCGCGGCAGGCGGCAGCGCCACCGAGCCCGCCGGCGCAGGAACCGAACCGGCGGTGGCCGGCATCGGCAGCGGCTTGGCGAACTCCGCCGCGGCCGCGGCGGCGGCCTGGGCTCCCTGCTCGCGCAGCTCGGCATTGGCGTTCATCTTGGACTGGATCTTGGCCCGGGCCGCACCGAGGTTGGCCTTGACCCGCGCCAGTTCGGAGTCGGCGCGCGACTCCTCCGCCAGGTCGGCCGCCAGCGCGTATTTGCGGTCGGCCATCGCACCCTGCGCCTGCTGGAACTTGTCCTGGGCAAAGCCGAGATCCACCGGGTCGTAGTCGGCCGCCCCGGCGTCGCGCGCGGCCTGCAGCTGCGATTGCGCCAGGTTCATCGACTCGTTCGGCGGGGGCACGCTGGCGCAACCGGCCAGGAACAACAGGCCGGCCAGCAGGCCGGCCTGCGCGAGCCGTCGCGCCGGCCTGTACGGGCGCGCCGGGCGCCGGGTCGGTGAAGGGGAGATGTGCACCATCACGCATTCCTGATTAAGCTTCTACGCGTATTGTGGGCGTGCACAATCGCTCATTGCAACGAGCACAACCAGGGGATTTGGCGTGGATATCGGTTACTTCCTCAAACTGATGGTCGACAAGGGCGCCTCGGACATGTTCCTGTCCACGGGCGCCCCGGTGAACATCAAGGTCGAGGGCAAGCTCTACCCGCTCGGCAACACCGGACTGCCCGGCGGCATGGTGAAGAAGATCGCCTACTCCCTGATGGACGAGGGTCAGGTGCCGCAGTTCGAGCGCGACCTCGAGCTGAACATGGCGCTGGCGGTGAAGGAGGCCGGGCGCTTCCGCATCAATGTGTTCAAGCAGCGCGGCGAAGTGGGCATGGTGATCCGCGCGATCAAGAGCGAGATCCCCAACGTCGAACAGCTGCAGCTGCCGTCGATCTTCCGCGACCTGATCATGGAACCGCGCGGCCTGATCCTGGTGGTGGGTGCCACGGGCTCGGGCAAGTCGACCACGCTGGCCTCGATGATCGACCACCGCAACACCAACTCCGCGGGCCACATCCTCACCATCGAGGACCCGATCGAGTACCTGCACCGGCACAAGCGTTCCATCGTCAACCAGCGCGAGGTGGGCCTGGATACGCACACCTACCACGAGGCGCTGAAGAACGCGATGCGCGAGGCGCCGGACGTCATCATGATCGGCGAGATCCGCGACACCGACACCATGGAGGCGGCGATCTCGTTCTCCGAAACCGGCCACCTGTGCCTGGCCACCCTGCATTCCAACAACGCCGACCAGACGCTGGAGCGCATCCTCAACTTCTTCCCCGAGTCGGCGCACAAGAACGTGCTGATGAACCTCGCGCTGAACCTGCGCGCAGTGATCAGCCAGCGCCTTGTGGTGGGCAAGGACGGCCGCCGCCTGCCCGCGGTGGAAGTGCTGCTGAACACGCCGCTGATCCGCGACATGATCCGCCGCGGCCAGATCCACGAGGTGAAGGAGGCGATGGACCGCAGCCTGCAGGACGGCATGCAGACCTTCGACCAGTCGCTGTACCGGCTCTACAAGGAGGGTCGCATCGAGCTGGAGGAGGCGCTCAACAAGGCCGACTCCCGCGACGGCCTGGCGCTGAAGATCCGCCTCGCCGAAGGTGGCGGCAACAGCTCGGACGGCAACGCGCTGATGGGCGGCAGCAACGACCCTTACGGGATGGGGTTCTGACAGGCTGCCGCAGAGCCTGTCACGCGGGCCACGGATGGCGCGCCCGACCTCAAACAACCGCCTTTGCTCCTCGAGCCGCAGCCGCTACGGTGCCGGCGCATCCGGCTGCGCCTCCGGTGCGGCGCCACGAAACGCCTCCAGCTCGCCGCATGCCGCATCGATGCGGCGGATCGTCGGATAGTCGTCCAGGGGCAATTTCCAGCGCCGCGCGTTGTACACCTGCGGCACCAGGCAGGCATCGGCAAGCCCCGGCGTGTCGCCGTGGCAGTAGCGGCCGGTGGCCGCGTTGCCGGCCAGCATCGCCTCCATCGCGGCGAAGCCGCTGGCGATCCAGTGCCGCGACCACGCGCCGCGCTGTGCCTCGCCGGCGCCTAGCTCGCGCTCCAGATACTGCAGCACGCGCAGGTTGCCCAGCGGGTGGATGTCGCAGGCGACCAGTTGCGCCAGCGCCCGCACCCGCGCCCGGCCGCGCGCATCGGCCGGCAGCAGCGGCGGCTCGGGACGGGTTTCCTCCAGGTATTCCATGATCGCCAGCGACTGCATCAGCACTCGCTCGCCGTCGCGCAGGGTGGGCACCATCTGCTGCGGATTCATCGCCGCATAGCCCGCCGCATGCTGCTCGCCACCGTCCTTCACTAGGTGCACGGGACGGCTTTCCCAGGCCAGACCCTTCAGCGCCAGCGCGATGCGCACGCGATAGGCGGCACTGGAGCGCCAGTAGCCGTACAGCACGAGACCGGAAGGCATGCGTCCACTCCTTGCGATGGAAGGCCTGCAGTTTAATTTGCATCGCCCCGGGACGGGCCGGACAATACGGGGTTTCTGCCGCCCGGGTTCCTGGGCAGCCCTTTACGAACCACGGGAGTTCCCACGTGTCCGTCACCCGCATGAGCGACCTCGACCTGCGCGGCAAGCGCGTGCTGATCCGCGAAGACCTGAACGTGCCGATCGACGACCACGGCCGGATCACCTCCGCCCAGCGTCTCGACGCCGCCCTGCCCACGATCAAGGCCGCGCGCGACGCCGGCGCCAGGGTGATGGTGCTCTCCCATCTGGGCCGGCCGAAGGAGGGCCAGTTCGACGAGGCCTCCTCGCTGGCGCCGGTGGCCGCCTGGCTGGGTGACAGGCTGGGCAAGCCGGTGCGGCTGGTGCGCGACTATCTCGACGGCGTGGACGTCGCCGAGGGCGAGGTGGTGGTGCTGGAGAACTGCCGCATGAACGTGGGCGAAGGCAAGGACGACGACGCGCTGGCGAAGAAGTACGCCGCGCTTTGCGACATCTTCGTGATGGATGCCTTCGGCACCGCGCACCGGGCGCAGGCCTCCACCCATGGCGTGATCAAGTTTGCCCCTGTCGCCGCCGCCGGCCCGCTGCTCTCGGCCGAGCTGGATGCGCTGGGCAAGGCGCTGGAAAACCCGGCGCACCCGTTGCTGGCCATCGTGGCCGGCTCGAAGGTCTCCACCAAGCTCACCCTGCTGGAAAACCTGATCGGCAAGGTCGACCAGCTGATCGTCGGTGGTGGCATCGCCAACACCTTCATCGCCGCCATCGGCCACTCGGTGGGCAACTCGCTGGTGGAACCCGACCTGGTCGACGCCGCGAAGAAGGTGCTCGCCGACGCCAAGCGCCGCGGCGCCGAGGTGCCACTGCCGGTCGACGTGGTGGTGGCGCCGGAGTTCTCCGCCAACGCCCCGGCCACGGTGAAGCCGGTGGATCAGGTGCGCGACGGCGAAATGATCCTCGACATCGGCCCCGAGACCGCGCAGCGCTACGCCGCGCTGATCGCCAAGGCCGGCACCGTGGTGTGGAACGGCCCGGTCGGCGTGTTCGAGTTCGATGGGTTCGGCAAGGGCACCGAGACGCTGGCCCGCGCGATCGCCGCGTCACCCGCGTTTTCGATTGCCGGCGGTGGCGACACGCTGGCCGCGGTGGACAAGTACGGCATCGCCGACAAGGTGTCCTACATCTCCACCGGCGGCGGCGCCTTCCTCGAATTCCTCGAAGGCAAGGAGCTGCCCGCGGTGGCTGCGCTCAAGGCGCGAGCCGCGAGGTGATGCTCTGCCTGTTCGACCTCGACGGCACGCTGATCGATTCCGAACCCGGCATCACCGCCTGCATCCGCCACGCGCTGGCGAAGCTGGACGTGCCCGCGCCCGCCGACCTGCGGCCGTGGATCGGGCCGCCGCTGCGGCACAGCTTCGCGCCGCTGCTCGATCACGACGCCGCGCGCGTCGAGGCGGCGGTGGATTACTACCACCAGCGCTTCGCCGTGCTGGGCTGGCGCGAGCACGCGGTCTACCCCGGCATCGCCGCGGCGATCGAACGCCTACGGCAGGCCGGCCACACACTCGCCGTGGTCACCAGCAAGCCGGTGCGGCATGCCGCACCGATCCTCGAGGCGCTGCCGTTCGGCGCTGCCTTCGACAGGCTCTACGGTCCCGACCCGGCCAGTGCGCATTGCGAGAAGGCCACGATGATCGCCACCGCGCTGGCCGATTTCGGCGCCGCGCCGCGCAAGGCCGCGATGATCGGTGATCGCCGCTACGACATCGAGGGCGCGGTGGCCAACGGCATCGCCGGCATCGGCGTGCTGTGGGGCTTCGGCAGCCGCGAGGAACTGCAGCAGGCCGGTGCAGAGGCCCTGGCGCAGGACCCGGCGCATCTCGCCGACCTGCTGTCGGCGTAGCCAGGCGCAGCCACCTGCTCCGCAGGAGCGCATCCTGCGCGCCATGGTTCTGCGTGCCAATCGGGGCGAGAGGCGATCGCGCAGCGGATGCGCTGCTGCGCCAGACGAAGACGCCGCGGGATTCCCGCCGCGTCTTCGTCCGGGAAGAAAGCCCGTCCCTCAGCCGGCGACGCGCTTCACCGCATCGACCACGTTCGCCACGGTGAAACCGAAGTAGTCGAACAACTGCTCGGCCGGTGCCGAGGCGCCGAAGGTGGTCATGCCGACCACCTCGCCGTCCAGGCCCACGTACTTGCGCCAGAAGTCGGCGATGCCGGCCTCCACCGCCACGCGCGCGCGGCACCAGCCGGGCAGCACGCCTTCGCGGTACTCCACCGGCTGTGCATCGAAGGCCTCGGTGCACGGCATCGACACCACGCGTACCGGCACGCCCTGCTGGGCCAGCGTGCGCATCGCCTCCATCGCCAGCTCCACCTCGGAGCCGGTGGCGATCAGGATGGCCTTGAACTTGGTGTCGGCCGGCTCGGACAGCACATAGGCGCCGCGCGTGATGTCGGCCACCTGCTGCGCGTTGCGCTGCTGGTGCTTCAGCGTCTGGCGCGAGAACACCAGGCAGGACGGGCCGTCCCGGCGCTCGATCGCCGCCTTCCACGCCACTGCCGATTCCACCGCGTCGCAGGGACGCCACACGCGGTTGTTCGGGATGTAGCGCAGGCTGGCCAGGTGCTCCACCGGCTGGTGGGTGGGGCCGTCCTCGCCCAGGCCGATCGAGTCGTGGGTGTAGACGTGGATGGAGTGCGCCGGGATCAGCGCGCTCATGCGCACCGCGTTGCGCGCGTAGTCGGAGAACACCAGGAAGGTGGCGTCGTACGGAATGAAGCCGCCATGCAGCGCCAGGCCCGTGCCGATCGCGGTCATGCCGAACTCGCGCACGCCGGAATGGATGTAGTTGGCGTTCGGGCCAGCCTCGGTGACGCTGACCGAACCCTTCCACAGGGTGAGGTTGGAACCGGCGAGGTCCGCCGAGCCGCCGATCAGCTCCGGCAACAGCGGGCCGAACGCGTTCAGCGCCATCTGCGAGGCCTTGCGGCTGGCCACGTCCGGACCCTCGGCCTGCAGCTTCTCGACCCATGCCTGCGACTCGGCCGCCCAGTTCTCCGGCAGCTTCGCGGCGAGACGGCGCTGCAGCTCGGCGGCCAGCTCCGGATGCGCCTTGGCATAGCCGGCGAACAACGCGTTCCACTCAGCCTCGTACCTGGCGCCGGCCGGCCTCGCGTCCCAGCCGGCATAGATCTCGGCGGGGATCTCGAACGGCGCATAGCGCCAATCCAGCATGTCGCGCGCGGCGGCGACCTCGTCCTTGCCCAGCGCCGCGCCGTGGCTGGATTCCTTGCCTTCCTTGTTCGGCGCGCCGAAGCCGATGATGGTCTTGCAGATCACCAGGCTCGGCTTGCCGGTCTCGGCCTTGGCGGCGGCCAGCGCGGCCTTGATCTGCCCGGCGTCGTGGCCGTCCACGTCGCGCACCACGTGCCAGCCGCAGGCCTCGAAGCGGGCGGCGGTGTCGTCGGTGAACCAGCCCGGCACCTCGCCGTCGATGGAGATGTTGTTGTGGTCGTAGATCAGGGTGAGCTTGCCCAGCTTCCAGGTGCCGGCCAGCGAGATCGCCTCCTGCGAGATGCCTTCCATCAGGCAGCCGTCGCCGCAGAACACCCAGGTGTGATGGTCGACCACGTCGAAGCCGGGACGGTTGAAGCGCTCGGCCAGCACCTTCTCGGCCAGCGCGAAGCCCACGCCGTTGGCGATGCCCTGGCCCAACGGGCCGGTGGTGGTTTCCACACCCACCGTCTCGTGCGCCTCGGGATGCCCCGGGGTCTTCGAGTGCAGCTGGCGGAAGCGCTCCAGCTCGGCCATCGGCAGGTCGTAGCCGCTCAGGTGCAGCAGTGCGTACTGCAGCATCGAGCCATGGCCGTTGGAGAGCAGGAAGCGGTCGCGGTTGAACCAGTGCGGATTGGCCGGGTTGTGGCGGTGAAAGTCGTTCCACAGCACCTCGGCGATGTCGGCCATGCCCATCGGCATGCCCGGATGGCCGGACTTGGCCTTCTCCACGGCGTCCATGGCAAGGGCGCGCACGGCGTTGGCAAGTTGGCGGCGGGTGGTCATGGGTGTTCTCCGGGGTGGGCGTCGGCGAAAAACCCGCATTGTCGCCGATCCGCCCGATGCTGTCGCGCCATCGTTGCGCCGGGCTTCGGTCCGCGGCTTGACATTAACTCGCACTTAATTCTGAACCAATCGGTATCGAATTCCTTCAGCTGGCCCGCCGTCCAATGGCCCGGCACCGCCCAAGAGCGGATGCCGAGCCGCGACATCGCCTTTCCCCGAGGCGCCGCGGACTGACCAGAACAAAAGGAATCCCCCAATGAAAAAGAATCTGCTCGCCCTCTCCCTGGCTGCCGCCGGCTTCGTCGCCGTGCCGGCCGCCTTTGCCCAGGACCAGGCATCCGTCGCCGCCAACGCCCAGCAGGGCTGGTACGTCAGTGCGGACGCCGGCTACGCGAACGTCAGCAAGGGCCCCTATGACGACGGCAAGTTCGCCGGCGGCATCAAGGGTGGCTATCGCTTCGCGATCAATCCAGAGACCTCGCTGGGCGTGGAAGTGGGCTACCAGTGGCTGGGCCGCCTGTCCGCCCGGAGCCAGTACGCCGACCGGATCGCCGGCAACAGCAAGTCCAAGCTGCGCGGCAGCACCGCCGGCGTGGATCTGCGCTACAGCTTCAGCCCCAACTGGTACGGCGAGCTGCGCGGCGGCCTGTTCTACGCCCAGGGCGAGGGCATCACCAACGGGTCGAACCCGGAGTTCCGCCAGTACAACCGCACCAAGTACTACGCCGGTGCGGGCGTGGGCTACAACCTCAGCCAGAACTGGAGCCTGGGCGTGAACTACGACTACTACGCCGGTTCCGACAACGGCGAGCAGCGCGTGCAGCTGGCCACCAGCAAGTACTCGTTGAGCGCCGAATACCGCTTCTGAGTCGTTTCGACGATTGCATCGCGCGATTGCGTCGCGTGACCGGGAACGGGCGCCTCCGGTGCCCGCTCCTTTTCCGGTCAAGCACTTGCCGTGAAAATTAATCGCCACTTAATAATGTACTAACAAGTATTGAATCTTTCCGGCCCTGCAACCATCCAAGTGATGTGCCCGGCGATTTCCCCAGCGCCAGGCATGCGGTACCGCCCCATTCCCCATGGGCGGCAGCCGCCTTCCCATAACAGGAGACTCTCCATGAAAAAGACTCTTTTCGCCCTTGCTCTCGCCTCCGCCGGCATGCTGGCCGTCCCCGCCGCCTTCGCGCAAAACGCGCCGACCGACAACGGCGGCTGGTTCATCAACGGCAACGTGGGCCGCACCTCCATCAACAAGGGGCCGTACGACGGCCACGACACCGGTTACGCGCTGAATGGCGGCTACCGCTGGTCGCTGGCGCCGAACTTCGCGCTGGGCGCCGAGGTGGGTTACAACGACCTGGGCAACATCCGCGCCAAGAACATCTTCAACAGCTCGCCGGTAATCGCCCCCGGCAAGTCGCAGCTGCACGGCTGGACTGCTGGCGCGAACGCCCACCTCGACCTCAGCCCGAACTGGTACCTGAGCGGCCGCGCCGGCCTCTACAGCTGGACCGGTCACGGCCTGAGCAACGACGTGAACCCGGTGCGCAAGAGCCTGGACAAGACCAGCTGGTACGCTGGCGCGGGCGTGGGCTACAACATCACCCCGAACCTCAGTGTCGGCCTGAACTACGACTACTTCGACGCGAAGAAGAGCAGCGTAGACCTCAGCACCGACATGGTCTCGGCCAGCGCGGAATACCGTTTCTGAGCGGATCGCCGATCGACGCGGAAAACGAAACGGGCGCCTTGCGGCGCCCGTTTCTTTAGGCGGTGCAGCCTTGGATGGCTGCCTGCCTGGCTCTCGCGATCTTGAACAATCGCGAAAAGTCACCCGTTCCAGCGGCCCAGCGCGGCCAGGCCGTTGTCCTTCGCACGCGCGTGCACGGTCTTCTGCGCCTCGGCGTAGTTGCCCTTCATGTCCTTGGCCCACAGCTTCAGCGCGGCCTGCTGCATGGCGCGGCCATAGGAGAACGACAGCGGCCAGGGGTGCGGGCCGATGCGGTTCATCGCGTTGAGGTGTGCGGTCGACTGCTCGTCGGTCTGGCCACCGGACAGGAACACGATGCCCGGCAGCGAGGCCGGCACGCAGGTCTTCAGCACGCGCACGGTGGCCTCGGCCACTTCCTCGACATCGGCCTGCTCGGCCGAGTCCTTGCCCGGGATCACCATGCTGACCTTCAGGATGGTGCCTTCCAGCATCACGTTCTGCTCGTAGAGCGCGTTGAACAGGCTGCGCAGCACGGCCTCGTGCACCTCGTAGCTCACCTCGATGCTGTGGTCGCCGTCCATGATCACTTCCGGCTCGACCATCGGCACCAGGCCGGCTTCCTGGCACAGCGCGGCGTAGCGGGCCAGCGCGTGGCAGTTCGCCTCGATGGCGGTGGAGCTGGGGTTGTCCTCGGAGATGTTGATCACCGCGCGCCACTTGGCGAACTGCGCGCCCAGCTTCACGTACTCGGCGAGGCGTTCGCGCAGGCCGTCCAGGCCCTCGGTGACGACGTCGCCGGGGAAGCCGGCCAGTGGCACCGGGCCCTTGTCCACCTTGATGCCGGGGATGATGCCGGCCTTCTTCATCACCTGGGTGAACGGCACACCGTCCTTGGTGGACTGGCGGATCGTCTCGTCGTACAGGATCGCGCCGGAGATGTGCTCGTTCAGGCCCGGCGTGGTGAGCAGCAGCTCGCGGTAGGCGCGGCGGTTCTCCTCGGTGTTCTCGATGCCGACGGCCTCGAAACGCTTCCTGATGGTGTTGGTCGACTCGTCGATGGCGATGATGCCCTTGCCGGGGGCCACCATGGCCAGGGCGACGCTTTCGAGATCTTCAATACTCATGACGGCTCCGTACAGCGAGGCGATACCGGCCCGCGCGGGGTGGGCGCCGCCCCGGACCGGGGACGGCATGGTTAAAGCCGCAGATTATAACGGAACCGCGCCACCCCGCAGGACCGGAGCCGACCCCGCCCTGGCTCAGCCGCCGTAGCCCGGCAGCTTGCAGGCGTCCATCAGCTTCTGCCGGCCCGCCGCGTCGTCCGGCGCGTTGAACGGCACGATGTAGTAGGTGGCGATCGGCTGGCCGATCTTGTTGCTCAGCGAGGGGCCGTAGCGGAAGTTCTTCACCGCGGTCACCGCGGTGGGACCGAGGTCGCTCTTGGGCACCAGCTTCGCCAGTTGCACCTGCATCGGCACGCCGTCGGAGCCGATCGTGTAGGTCACCGCCGCGCAACCGGGCTTGGTGAGATTGAGCCCGGAATTGGGCAGGTCGGTGTTCACCTTGGTGTTGAGCAGGATCCAGTAGTGGTACAGGTCCTGCGGATCGACCCTGTTCGCCTGCGCCAGCACCGGCGTGGCACAGGCCAGCGCCGAAACCAGCAACAGCGGGCGAAGCAGACGGCGGGTGCGCGAGTTCATGGGAAACCTCCGGTGGCAGGGGAACGACGGCGCCAGTCTAGCCGCGTGGCGCTCCGTCGGCGTGCTTGCCGGCTTGCCGGCACAACGGTCCGGCTCAGAGATCGCGCAGGCTGTCCACCGCACCGCCCGCACCCACCGCCAGCAGTTTCAGGGTGTTGGTGCCGCCGACGTGGCCCACGCGGTCGCCGTAGGTGATCACCACGCTGTCGCCCTCGTCCAGCTTGCCCTGCTCGAACAGCAGGCGCACCGCGGCACGGGTGGAGGCGGCCATGCTCTGGTTCTCGCCGTGGCTGAACTCCACGGCCCGCACGTCCCGCAGCACCTGCATGCGCCGGCGCGAGGCGGCAAACGGCGACAGGCCGTAGATCGGCACCGCGCTGCGGTAGCGCGACAGCCACTGGGCGGTGGCGCCGGATTCGGTGAGCGCCACGATCGCGCGCACACCGAGCTGGGCGGCAAGCACCATCGCGGCGAGTGCGATCGCCTGATCGGTGCGGCTGAGATGGTGGCCGGCGCTGGCCAGGTCTTCCTTGGGCTCGAACTGCCGCTCGGCACCGAGGCAGATGCGCGCCATCGCCGCCACCGCCTTGTCCGGGTGCGAACCGGCGGCGGTTTCTTCCGACAGCATCACCGCGTCGGTGCCGTCGATCACCGCGTTCGCCACGTCGAGGACTTCCGCGCGGGTGGGGATCGGCGAACGCACCATCGACTGCAGCATCTGGGTCGCGGTGATCACCGCGCGGTTGCGCTGCACCGTCTCGCGGATGATCTTCTTCTGCAGGCCCGGCAGCTCGGCGTCGCCGATCTCCACGCCGAGGTCGCCGCGCGCCACCATCACCACGTCCGAGGCGTCGATGATCTCGCCCAGCACCGGGATCGCGTCGGCGCGCTCGATCTTGGACACCAGCGCGGCACTGCCGCCGGCCTCCTGCAGCAGGCGGCGGGCCTGATGCATGTCGTCGGCCGAGCGGACGAAGGAAACGGCGAGGAAGTCCGCGCCGATCTCGGCAGCGAGCCTGATGTCGGCCTTGTCCTTGTCCGACAGCGCGGAGACGGACAGCCCGCCGCCCTGGCGGTTGAGGCCCTTGCGGTCGGAGAGCTTGCCGCCGACCAGCACGGTGCAGCGCACCTCGGTGCCGGCCACTTCGTCCACGGTGAGCGCCACCAGGCCGTCGTCCAGCAGCAGCACGTCGCCGGGGCGCACGTCGCGCGGCAGGTCGAGGTAGCTCACGCCCACGCGGGTGACGTCGCCGGGCGGCGCATCGGCGCGGCAATCCAGCACGAAGGGCTGGCCGACCTCGAGCTGGACCGGGCCGTTCGCGAACTTCTCGACGCGGATCTTCGGACCCTGCAGGTCGGCCAGCACGCCCACCTCGCGGCCAGCGGCGGCAGCGGCGGCCTTCACCGCGGCCGCGCGCGCGCGGTGGTCGTCCGGCTGGCCGTGCGAGAGGTTGAGCCGGACCACATCGACGCCGTTGGCGATGATGCTTTCGAGCATGCCCGGCGCGTCGGTAGCGGGGCCGAGGGTGGCGACGATCTTGGTGCGGCGGAGCGGCGTATGGGTCATGCGGGGGCCTGATTGGCTATGGACGTCTGAATGCGGTCGACTGTCGTGGAGGCTAACAGATGCCGGACGCCATGCCAGCCTGCATTCGTATGTAATGCGTTATGGAATGTCTCAGTTCGCCAAGGCGAGGTTGAGCACCTCGGCCAGCCGGCGCCCGGCGATGCGCAACCGGTTCTCGGCCACCGGCAGCTCGGCATCGACGTAGGCCCGGCCGATCTTGTGGCCGTCCGGATAGAAGCCCGGCGCGGCGGTGAGGCGGCAGGATTCCTCCGCCCACTGCGCATACGGATTGTCCAGCGGCGCGATCGGCGGAGGCCGCGTCACCGGGCCTTCCGCATCAAGCTTGCGTGCGTACGCCCGCCAGTCCAGGCCGCGCGTCGCCAGCAGGCCGGAGTCCCACACCCGATGCAGGTTGCTGCCCTCGCCCTCGAACTGCACCTGGTATCTGTTGCCGCCAAGGTCGTCGCGATGGCCGGCGTGCAGCGGTTGGTGCATGTCGCCCACGAAGTGCACCACGAACTTCAGGGCTGCCAGGCGTGCGGCATCGGACCGCGACCTGTCTCCGAGGATCGCCACGTAATGCGCCACACCCGCCACCACGCACTCGCCGTCACGGCAGTCGCGCGGCGGCACGTAGCCGCAGGCCGGGCCGCCGCGGAAGTTGATGTAGTGCAGCTTGCGCGTGCGCTGCCACAGCGTGGCCTGCGCGGGGTCGTCCTGAAGCTGGTCGGGCCAGTTGGCGACGTCGGCCAGTCGCGTGGTGTGGTCCGCCGCCAGCAGGCGTTCCACCTCGAGCCCGGCGGCAGGACTCAGGTGGCGCTGCGCCAGCGCGGCGACGATGCTGTGGCCCAGTGGCCCCCAGGCCCGGGCGGCGGGAGCCAGGAGGATGCCGCAGAGGATGGCGGCAAGCAGGCGGCGGCGGAACGGCACGGAGGCACCTCGACGGATGGGGAACCGCCTATCCTGCCACCGTCCCGCGCGATGAGCCCGTCCGAGGGCTCACGCATCGCCCGGAAGTTCCTCCTGACCGCGGCGTGACAGCCACGCGTAGTACAGCAGCGGGATCACCGCCAGCGTGAGCACGGTCGACACCAGGATGCCGAAGATCAGCGACACCGCCAGGCCCTGGAAGATCGGATCGTCGAGGATGAAGAAGCCGCCCAGCATCGCCGCGGCAGCGGTCAGCGCGATCGGCTTCGCGCGCACCGCCGCCGCGTCGATCACCGCGTCTGCCAGCGGCCGGCCCGCGGCCAGCGCGTGGTTGACGAAGTCGATCAGCAGGATCGAATTGCGCACGATGATGCCGGCCAGGGCGATCATGCCGATCATCGAGGTGGCGGTGAACTGTGCGCCGAACAGGGCGTGGCCGGGCATCACGCCGATCACGGTGAGCGGGATCGGCGCCATGATGATGAGCGGCACGAGGTAGCTCCTGAACTGGCCGACCACCAGCAGGTAGATCAGCACCAGCCCGCCGAGGTAGGCCAGCCCCATGTCACGGAAGGTTTCGTAGGTGATCTGCCACTCGCCGTCCCACTTCACCGCGATGCCCGCGGTGTCTGCCGGCTGGCGGATGAAGTCCTGGGTCACCGCCTGGCCGTCGAGCCGGGCGTGCGCAAGCTTGCCCACCAGCGCGAACATGCCGTAGAGCGGGCTGTCGGTGTGGCCGGCGTCGTCGCCCGTGACGGTCGCATAGGGCAGCAGATCCTTGTGGTAGATCGCATCCTCCCAGCCCGCTTCGTGCACGCTGGCCACCGCCGAGAGCGGCACCAGCGCTCCGCCCTGCGCACGCACGCGCAGCGCCAGCAGGCGATCCATGCTGGCCTGGTCGCCGGCAGCGAGGCGCAGGCGCACCGGCACGGCACGGCGCGAGTGGCCGTCCATGAGGTACGTGGCGTCGTCGCCGGCGAGCGCGGTGCGCAAGGCCTGCACCACGGCCGCCTGGCTGAGCCCCAGCCGTGCGGCGCGCTCGCGGTCGATGGTCACCACTGCGCGCGGCGCATCGGCTTCCTCGCTGGTGTCCACGTCCACGATGTCGGGATTGGCCCGGAATATCGTTTCCAGCTGCAGCGCCGCCTGGCGGATGCTGCGCGCATCCGGGCCGTAGACCTCGGCCACGATGGGCGCCATCACCGGCGGGCCGGGCGGCACCTCCACCACCTTCAGCGAGGCGCCGTAGCGCGCCGCGATCCTCGCCAGCGCAGGGCGCGCGGCCAGCGCGATCTCGTGGCTCTGGCGATGGCGCGCGTCCTTGTCCACCAGGTTCACCTGCAGGTCGCCCACCAGCGGGCCCTGGCGCAGGTAGTACTGGCGCACCAGGCCGTTGAAGGTGATCGGCGCCGCCGTGCCGGCGTAGCCCTGCCAGTCCTTGACCTCGGGAATCGTCGCCACCTGCGCGGCCAGTTCGTGCAGCAGCTGGTTGGTGCGTTCCAGCGTGCTGCCCGCGGGCATGTCCACCACCAGCTCGAATTCGCTCTTGTTGTCGAACGGCAGCATCTTCAGGATCACTGCCTTGGCCACCACCAGTCCCACCGAAGCCAGCACCAGCGCCCCCATGCCGGCGAACAGCAGGCGCCGGCGACGCGATGCGCGTGCGCCTTCGAGGAAAGGTCGCATCAGGCGCTGGAACAGGCGCAGCGTGCGCCCGCCCGCCGCCTCGTGGGCGGTACCGCCGGTGCCGCCGTGCGCGTGGTGGCGCAGCAGGCGCAGTGCCAGCCACGGCGTCACCACCAGCGCCACCGCCAGCGACAGCAGCATGCCGGCCGAGGCGTTGATCGGGATCGGCCGCATGTACGGCCCCATCAGCCCCGACACGAAGGCCATCGGCAGCAGCGCCGCGATCACCGTGAAGGTGGCCAGGATGGTGGGCCCGCCCACCTCGCTCACCGCCTCGGGAATCGCCTCGCGCAGGCTGCTCCCGCCCAGCGCCATGTGCCGGTGGATGTTCTCCACCACCACGATCGCGTCGTCGACCAGGATGCCGATGGAGAAGATCAGCGCGAACAGCGACACGCGGTTGATGGTGAAACCCATCGCCCACGAGGCGAACAGGGTGAGCGCCAGCGTGATGATCACCGCGCTGCCCACCACCACGCCCTCGCGCCAGCCCAGCGCGAACACCACCAGCAGCACCACCGACAGCGTGGCCAGCAGGAGGTGCAGCAGCAGGCTGTCGGCCTTGGCGGTGGCGGTCTGGCCGTAGTCGCGGGTCACCGCCACGTGCACGCCGGCGGGGATGTCCACGTTGCGCAGCGCGTCGAGCCGCGTGCGGATCGCACGGGTGATGTCGGCGGCGTTGCTGCCGGCCTTCTTGGCGACGGCGATGGTCACGGCCGGCGCGTTGCCGGTGGCCGGGCCCGCCTTGCCCGCCGGAGTGCCGAACCAGGCATAGCTGGCCGGCAGGTCGGCGCCGCGATGGATGGTGGCCACGTCGGAAAGATGCACGGGCGCGCCGTCCTTGAGCCCGATCACCAGGTTCGCCACGTCGCCGGCGCTGGCGAGGAAGCTGCCTGCCGTGACCGGGACATCGCGGTTGCCCGCCACCTGGTCGCCGGCCTGCGCCACCACGTTGGCGGCCTTGAGCGCGTTCACCAGGTCGCCCACGCCCATGCCGTAGGCAGCGAGCTTGCCTGGGTCGAGCTCCACCATCACGGCGCGCTCGGGCGCGCCGAGCGCGTATACGTCGCGTGTGCCGGGCACACGCTTGAGCTCCGTCTCCAGCGTGCGCGCCACCTCGGCGAGTTGCACCGGGCCGGTGTCGGGGCGGTCGCTCCACAGCGTCAGCGCCATCACCGGCACGTCGTCGATGCCCATCGGCCGCACCAGCGGCTGGCCCACGCCGAGGCCGGTCGGCACGAAGTCGCGGTTCTGGTAGATCTGGTTGTACAGCCGCACGATCGCGGTCTGCCGCGGCACGCCCACCTCGTACTCCACCGTGAGCACGGCCACGCCCGGCCGACTCGCCGAATAGACGTGCTTCACGCCCTGCAGCTCGGAGAGCTTCTGTTCCAGCGGAAACGTCACCAGGTTCTCGACATCGCGCGCGGAGGCGCCGGGAAACGGCACGGTGACGTTGGCCATGGTGACGTCGATCTGCGGCTCCTCCTCGCGCGGCGTGATCGCCATCGCGGCCAGGCCGAGCAGCAGTGCCGCCAGCGCCAGCACCGGGGTCAGCGGCGAGGACTGGAAGATGCGCGCGATGCGTCCCGCGAAGGACAGGGCCGGCGCGCTCACGGCGTCCCCTTGCCACGCTGGGCGATCAGCCAGCGTGCGGCGGCGTCGGGATCGGCGGCGATGCGCTCGCCCGGCACGAGCCCCGCCAGCACCGTCGCGCGGTCGCCCTGCACGTCGCCGATGCGCAGCTGGCGCAGCGACACGCCGCTGGCGTCGACCACGTACACGCCGGTCAATTCGCCACGCCGCACCAGCGCATTCGCGGGTACCGACGGCGGCCCGCCGCCGGTCATCGCGCCGGCGCCGGCGAAGGCGAGCTTCACCGTCATGCCCGGATACAGGCCGCCGGTGCCGGCCGGCAGCTCCAGTCGCACCGCCACCGTGTGGGTAGCCGGGTCGGCCACCGGGAACACGGTGAGCCTGGATGCCGCGATGCGGCGACCGCCGTCGACCAGCACCTCGGCCTGGCCCGCGTTGCGCAACGCCTCGGCCACCGCCTGCGGCAGCTTCGCCTCCACGCGCAGTTGCGCGAGCGAGGCGATCGCGATCAGCTGCTGCGGGAACGGCGGTCCGGCCACCGCCTCGCCCACCTGCACGTAGCGCTTCGTCACCACGCCGTCGAACGGCGCGCGCACCACGGTGTAGTCCTGCTGGGCGCCCACCCCGCGCCATTGCTCCTGTGCAGCGTCGAGCTGCGCCTTGGCGGCATTGCGCTGCGCCAGCGCCTGGTCATACGCCGCCTTGGAGACATAGCCCTGCGGATAGATCGCCGCGTAGCGCCGGTAATTCGCCTCGGCCTCCACCCAGGCCGCCCTGGCTGCGGCGATCTGCGCCTGCGCCGCGCGCGCGGCGGACGCCTGCTCCACGTCGGTGAAGCGCACCAGGACGTCGCCCTGCTTCACCGTGTCGCCGACGTCATGCGGCAGCGCCAGCACGCGGGCGTTGGTCTGCGCGGTGAGCACCGCCGCGTCGACCGCCTCCACCGTGCCGTCCCAGCGCTGCTGGCCGGGCACGGCGCCCGCGGCCACCGTCAGCGTGGCCAGCGGCGGTACGGCGCGGCCGGCCGCGGACGTGGCCGGCTTGCCGCCGCACGCGGCCAGCGCGGCGGCGAGCAGGATCGGGACAAGGCGCGACGGAGGATATTTCACGGTGTGGTTCCGATGCATTCAGGAGCGGCCCGGAAAGGCACAGCCCGGTTGCAGGCCGAACCTGGCGAGGATGCGCGCCAGCGGGCAGAAGCCGGTGAAGGAAGACTGCAGCAGGTTGGCGCCCACGAAGACGGCCAGCCACAGCCAGTACGGCGAGACGAAATACGCCAGCGCCACGCTGGCAAGGATCATGGTGCCGGCAAAGGCGAGGACGGCGCGGTCGATGTTCATGGTGTTTCTCCGGTGGGTGATGTCGCGGGGTCAGCGGGTTCCCGCGTCCTGTTTCAACGCGGCGATGCGCAGGAACTTCAGCACCGCGCGCTCGTAGATCGGATGGGTGTTGCCGGTGCGCACCTTGCGCAGGTGGTAGCGCTCGAAGGCCAGCTTGGCCAGATGCACCCACTTGCCGATGCGCGCCCAGGTCACGTTGCGCGGCGGGATCTGCGGCAGCGCCACGAAGGCCGCGCCGGTATCGCCCATGTCGGCCAGGCACACCGCGTTCCAGGTGGCGCGGGCCAGCGCCGGCCGGCCGGCCAACTCGTCGCGCAGGTTCGCGGCGATCGCGCTCACCATCGACTCGATCATGAAGCCGGTCTTGGGCGCGCCGGTGGGCACCGGGGTGGCCTCCACCGGCGGGATCGCCACGCACACGCCGGCGGCGAACACGTTGCGCCAAGCGGGGTTGCGCTGGTGCTCGTCGATCAGCACGAAGCCGCGCGGATTGACCAGCCCCTCGATGCCGCGCACCGCGGGGATGCCGGTGAAGGCCGGCAGCAGCATCGCGAGGGCGAACGGCAGCTCGCGGGCCTTCGCGGCGCCGGCGGCGTCCAGCTCCTCCAGCAGCAGCTTGCCGGGTTCCGCCGCGGTGACGCGCGCATTGGCGACCCAGCGGATGTCGCGCTCGCGCAGCGCCGATTCCAGCAGGCCTTTCGAATCGCCCACCCCGCCCAGCCCCATGTGGCCGATGTAGGGCTCGGGGGTGACGTAGGTGAGCGGCACGCGGTCGCGCAGCCTGCGCCGACGCAGGTCGGCGTCGACGATCATCGCGAACTCGTAGGCCGGACCGAAGCAACTGGCACCGGGCGCAGCGCCGATCACCACCGGGCCAGGCCGTTCCAGCAGGGCCTGGTAGGCCAGCCAGGTTTCCTCTGCGTGTGCGCCGGTGCAGATCGAATGGGTGTGGCCGCCGCCCGGCCCCAGCCCCGGCACCTCGTCGAAGGCCAGCCGCGGGCCGGTAGCGATCACCAGGTAGTCGTAGGCCAGCTCCTGGCCGTCGCTCAGGCGCAGGCGGTTCTCCGCCGGCAGCACGCGTTGCGCCGGGACGCCGACGAAGCGGATGCCGTGACGCCGCATCGGCTCCTCCAGCGCGACGCGGATCGCCTCCGGCTTGCGCCAGCCGACCGCGACCCACGGGTTGGACGGGGTGAACTGGAAGTACGGACCGTCGCCGACCAGCGTCACCTCGTGCGCCGCCCCCAGGGCCGCCTTGATTTCGTAGGCGGCTGCCGTGCCGCCAAGCCCCGCGCCCAGGATCACGATCTTTGCCATGACGCATCCCTCCTCGCCGTTGTCAGGATGGGCTGTCGCCCGTGGTGGTGTCTGACGCAGGTCAACCGAATGACTTTGAAAGGTCTATCTAAATTAGATTTATCTTAATTAGATGGTTGTGCTAAAGTCAAGCATCGAAGCCGCCGGATCATTCCCCTCGAGGGCGCCATGCCGACACCCGCCAAGCACGACCTGACCGCCATGCGCGAACGCGCCGAGGAGGCGTCGCAGCTGCTGAAGGCGTTGGGCAATCCGCAACGCCTGCGCGTGCTGTGCCTGCTGGCGGACCAGGAAATGTCGGTCGGGCAGATCAACGAGCAGTTGCCGGACCTGAGCCAGTCGGCGCTGTCGCAGCACCTGGCCAAGCTGCGCGACGAAGGGCTGGTGCGCACCCGGCGCGAATCGCAGACGATCTGGTACACCCTTGCGCACGGCCCGACCGAGCAGATCATCGCCACGCTCTACGGCATCTATTGCGCTCCCGATCAGGCGCCGCTGTGCGCGCCGCCGCCGCGCAAGCGCACCGGCAGCCGCAAGTAGCTCGTGCCGTTGGGTTCCGCCGGCGGCAACCGACCGGCGCGGATGTTGACCTGCAGCGCGGGCCACAGCAGCCGCGGCACGGCCAGGGTGGCGTCACGCGCGGTGCGCATCGCCACGAAACCCGCTTCGTCGGTGTCTTCGCGCAGGTGGATGTTCCGCGCGCGCTGCTCGCTCATCGGGATTTCCGCGCGCGCCGCGATGCCGGCCGGCGGATAGTCGTGGCACAGGAACATGCGTGTCGCTGGCAGGCCGTAGAGCCGCTGCACCGAGCGATAGAGCGCGTGCGCGTCGCCGCCCGGGAAGTCGCAGCGCGCCGAACCGCTGGCCGGCGAGAACAGCGTGTCTCCCACGAACACCGCATCGCCGATCAGGTAACTCATGCTGTCGGGGGTGTGGCCCGGCGTGGCCAGCGCCTGCACCGTCAACGACCCCGCGCGTAGCACCTCGCCATCGGCCAGCAGGTGGTCGAACTGGCTGCCGTCGGCGACCAGCGCGCCATCGTCCAGGTTCAGGCGCTCCTTGAAGGTCCGCTGCACGCGGACGATGCCGGCGCCGATCGCCACCCGCGCTCCGGTGTGTCCGCGCAGCCAGGCCGCGGCCGACAGGTGGTCGGCGTGCGCATGGGTCTCGAGTATCCACTCGATGCGCAGCTGCGCGGCCTCTGCTGCGGCCAGCACCGTTGCCGCGCTCTCCGTGTGCACCTCGCCGGAAGCGGCGTCGAAATCCAGCACCGGGTCGATCACCACCGCCGCCCCGTCGCCCGGCGCATGCACCAGGTAAGTCCAGGTCGCGGTGTCCTCATGGCGGAACGGGATGACGATCGCTTGCATGGCGGAAGGCTCCGGCGGAGGGCTTGGCCATTACATTAGATATCTCTAATTTATATGTCAATCCGATCCGGCCTTCATGACGCACGCATCGCCGACCAGCTCCGTCCGGAAACCGGCCGTTCGGCGGCGGCCCGTCCGACCAGGCCCGGCCCGCCGACTTTGCCGCCCGACTCCGGCGGCCGCGCGATCGGCCCGCATCCGGCGGCAGGGGCCGACGAGGGAACGAAGCGGCCGTCGCCGCGAGCCGCCGGTTCGACTGCTGCGGCACCGGGAAATGCCGGCTGCCGTCGGCTCGACCATCCCGGCCCGGCTGCAACGGGAGCGCTGTCCCTGCGGCCGCAGCATCGGGTGTCGCCGGACCCGTACCGGACGCTTCGGCTAGAATGCCGGTTTCGGCGGCCACTCCCGACCGCCACGTGCCCGTCATCGAATCGGAGGAAGTGTCCCCATGACCATCAGGGTCGGCATCAACGGCTTTGGCCGCATCGGTCGCAACGTGCTGCGCGCGGCGGTGCAGAACTTCGGCAAGGACATCCAGATCGTGGGGATCAACGACCTGCTGGAGCCGGACTACCTTGCCTACATGCTGCGCTACGACTCGGTGCACGGCCGCTTCAAGGGCGAGGTGTCGATCGAGAACGGCCAGCTGGTGGTCAACGGCAACCGGATCCGCCTCACCCAGGAACGCGATCCGGCCAACCTGAAGTGGAGCGAGGTCGGCGCCGACGTGGTGATCGAATCCACCGGCCTGTTCCTCACCAAGGAAGCGGCGCAGAAGCATCTCGACGCCGGCGCGAAGAAGGTGATCATGTCCGCGCCGTCCAAGGACGACACGCCGATGTTCGTCTATGGCGTCAACGACAAGGGCTACAAGGGCGAGGCGATCATTTCCAACGCCAGCTGCACCACCAACTGCCTCGCGCCGGTGGCCAAGGTGCTGAACGACAAGTGGGGCATCAAGCGTGGCCTGATGACCACCGTGCACGCCGCCACCGCCACGCAGAAGACCGTGGACGGCCCGTCGAACAAGGACTGGCGCGGCGGCCGCGGCATCCTGGAGAACATCATCCCCTCCTCCACCGGCGCGGCGAAGGCGGTGGGCGTGGTGATCCCCGAGCTCAACAAGAAGCTCACCGGCATGAGCTTCCGCGTGCCCACCTCCGACGTCTCCGTGGTCGACCTCACCTGCGAACTGGAGAAACCCGCCAGCTACGCCGAGATCTGCGCGGAGATGAAGGCGCAGAGCCAGGGTGCGCTGAAGGGCGTGCTCGGCTACACCGAGGACAAGGTGGTTGCCACCGACTTCCGCGGCGAGACCTGCACCTCGGTGTTCGACGCCGACGCCGGCATCGCGCTGGACTCCACCTTCGTGAAGCTGGTGAGCTGGTACGACAACGAGTGGGGCTACTCCAACAAGTGCCTGGAAATGGTGCGCGTGGTGGCGAAGTGAGGCTGAATCCTCGCGATCGTCCCTGATCGCGGGAATCCGATGGGCGGCCATCCATGGCCGCCCCCTTCAAACAAGAAAGCCCGCGCGAGCGGGCTTTCTTGTCCCCCGTCCCCTTCCCCCTAGCGTTTCAGCAGCGGCAGCTTGTCCGGCACGCCGTCCCACTTGTCGGCGTCCTCCATGGAAGGGATCTTTTCGGTGATGACCGGCCATTGCCTGGCCAGTTCGGCGTTCAGCGCGAGAAAACCCTCCTGTCCCGCCGGCACGTCGAGTTCCGGAAAGATCGCGCCCACCGGGCACTCCTCCACGCACAGCGTGCAATCGATGCACTCGTCGGGGTCGATCACCAGGAAGTTCGGCCCCTCGTGGAAGCAGTCCACGGGACACACCTCGACGCAGTCGGTGTGCTTGCAGTTGATGCAGTTCTCGGTGACGACGTGTGCCATGGGATGATGCCGGTGCCGCTCGGTTCGCGCCGACACAGCATCGCCCACCGCCCGGACGGCGCGCCATGACCTGGATCAGGGTGCCGCGCCATCGGGCAGAATGCCGCACCCACCTGACGCCGGTCATCGCGACACACGCGCGCGCCTGCGAAAATGGGTGGTCCAGACTTGGGGAACCTCATGCCCAACACCGAGTACTACAACGACCGGGTCGTCCGCCAGTTCCTGCTGGCCGCTGCGGTCTGGGGCATCGTCGGCATGTCGGTGGGCGTGTACATCGCCGCCGAGCTGATGTGGCCCGCGCTCAACTTCGACCTGCCGTGGATCACCTTCAGCCGGCTGCGTCCCGACCACACCTTCGGGGTGATCTTCGCGTTCGGCGGTTCCGCGCTGATCGGCACCTGCTACTACGTGGTGCAGCGTACCGGCCACGCGCGGCTGGCATTCGACCGGCTGGCCGGGTTCACGTTCTGGGGCTGGCAGCTGGTCTGCGTGCTGTCGATGGTGTCGATGCCGCTGGGCCTCACCCAGAGCAAGGAATACGCCGAGCCGGAATGGTGGATCGACATCCTGATCGCCGTGGTGTGGGTGAGCTTCGGCGTGGTGTTCTTCGGCTCGCTGGCGCGCCGTCGCATCAAGCACATCTACGTGGCGAACTGGTACTACGGCGCCTTCATCATCGCGGTGGGCCTGCTGCACATCGTCAACAACCTGGCCATTCCGGTGTCGATGTGGAAGTCCTACCCGATCTACTCGGGCGTGGTCGACGCGATGGTGCAGTGGTGGTACGGCCACAACGCGGTGGCGTTCTTCCTCACCGCCGGCTTCCTGGGGATGATGTACTACTTCGTGCCGCGCCAGGCGCAGCAGCCGCTGTGGAGCTACCGCTTCTCCATCGTCAATTTCTGGGCGCTGATCTCGGTCTACATGTGGGCCGGGTCGCACCACCTGATGTACACCGCCCTGCCGGACTGGGTGCAGTCGGTGGGCATGGCGTTCTCGCTGGTGCTGCTGATGCCCAGCTGGGGCTCGGCGGCGAACGGCCTGCTCACCTTCAACGGCTCCTGGCACAAGGTGAAGAGCGACCCGGCGGTGAAGTTCATGGTGATGGCGCTGGTGTTCTACGCCGCCGCCACCTTCGAAGGCTCGATGATGGCGATCAAGACGGTGAACTCGCTGTCGCACTACACCGACTGGACGATCGCCCACGTGCACTCCGGCTCGCTGGGCTGGGTGGCGATGATCACCATCGGCTCGCTGTACGCGATGGCGCCGCGCGCGCTGGGCCGCCCGGCGATGCACTCGACGCGCGGCATGAACCTGCATTTCTGGCTGCACATGCTGGGCACGCTGTTCTACGTGGGCGCGATGTGGACCGCCGGCGTCACCGAGGGCGAGATGTGGCGCGCCACCCTGCCCGACGGTTCGCTGAAGTACGGCTTCCTCGACAGCCTGATTGCGATCAAGCCGATGTACCTGATCCGCTGGCTGGGCGGCGTGCTGATCCTTTCGGGCATGTGGGTGATGGCGTGGAACCTGTGGCACACCGCCGCCGATGCCCGCGCCCGCATCATCAAGCCGATCCCGGTGCCGATCCCGGAGCCGGAGCCTCACCAGATCCCGGCCCCGCTGCCGGCCGTCGCCTGATGCACCCAGCCGTGGGCGCCGCTTCGACCGGATTCCCGCCACGGGAAGGCTGCCCGGTCCCGCCAGTCCAGCTGCGGCCATCCGTGGCCGCAGCGGTTCGCCCGATGCGCCCGTCCGTGATCGCTGCTTCGGCGAGGTTCCCGCTGCGGAACGGCGATTCGATCCCGCAAGTCCAACCGCGGCCGTGCATGGCCGCACATTTCAAGTAGAGCTGACACCATGGCCTACAGGCATTTCGAAGCGATCGAGAAGCACGCCGGCCTGCTCGGCATCGGCATCGCGATCATGGTTTCGCTCGGCGGGCTCGCCGAGATCACGCCCCTGTTCATGCAGGCGCATGCGGTGAAGGCGCCGCCGGGCGTGAAGCCCTACGATCCGCTGCGGCTGGCCGGAAGGGACGTCTACGTACGCGAGGGTTGCTACCTCTGCCACTCGCAGATGATCCGCGCGCTGCGCTTCGAGACCCAGCGCTACGGCCACTACTCCACCGCCGAGGAATCGGTCTACGACCGGCCGTTCCAGTGGGGTTCCAAGCGCACCGGCCCCGACCTCGCCCGCGTGGGCGGCAAGTATTCCGACGACTGGCAGCGCATGCACCTGATGAACCCGCGCAGCGTGGTGCCGCAGTCCAACATGCCCGGCTACCCGTGGCTGGCGAAGGCCGGCATCGACGGCGCCGACATCCAGGCGCGCATGCGCGTGTTGCGCAGGCTGGGCGACCCGTACAGCGAGGCCGACATCGCCGCCGCGCCCGAGGCCGTCAAGGGCAAGACCGAACTGGACGCGCTGATCGCCTACCTGCAGGGCTTGGGCATCGACAACGAACCACTCAAGCCGGGCGCCGCGCCGGCCAGCGACGGAGGCGCGCCATGAACCCGTTCTGGGGCCACCTGGCCGGCGTGCTGATCGTGCTGATGATGGCGAGCTTCATCGGCATCTGGATCTGGGCCTGGCGCAAATACCACAAGCCGGTGTTCGACCGGATGGCGCAACTGCCGATGCAGGACGAGGATCCGCCCGCCGCCGGCGCAAAGCAGGAGAAGGCGCGATGAGCACCGGCTGGTCGTTGTGGGTGATGTTCCTGGTGGTGCTGAACCTCGGCATCACGTTCTTCCTGTTCCTGTGGGGCCCGCACGCGAAGATCCCCACCGAGCCCGACGGCACCAGCGGCCACGTGTGGGCGCACGGCGCGCTGCGCGAGGGCGTGCGCCGCCTGCCGGTCTGGTGGATCGTGTTCTCCGGCGCGATGTTCGTCGCCGCCTTCGCCTACCTCGTGCTGTACCCGGGCTTCGGCAGCCACAAGGGCACGCTGGGCTGGACCGCGCACGGCCAGCTGGCCCGCGAACAGGCCGCCAACCAGGCGAAGCTGGAGCCGCTGATGCAGCGCTTCATGCTGTACACGCCGGAGCAGCTGGCCGGCGACCCTGCCGCGGAGCAGCTGGGCAAGGTGCTGTTCGAGGACAATTGCGCCGCCTGCCACCAGCGCAGCGGCAAGGGCAACCAGCGCCTCGGCGCACCCAACCTCACCGACCAGGACTGGCTGTACGGCGGCAGCGGCAAGGACATCACCACCTCGATCCATGACGGCCGCAACGGCGTGATGCCACCCTGGGCCAGCCTTGGCGAGCAGAGCGTGCAGAACCTCGCCCAGTACGTGCTGAGCCTGTCCGGTGCGCCGCACGACGCGAAGATGGCGGCTGCCGCCGAGCCGATCTTCAAGTCCACCTGCGCGGCCTGCCACGGCCCCGGCGGCAAGGGCAACCCGGCGCTGGGCGCGCCCAACCTCACCGACCACATCTGGCTGCACGGCGGCACCCTCGCGGACATCACCAAGACCATCCACGACGGCCGCCAGGGTCACATGCCGAACTGGGACAAGCGCCTCGACAACGAACAGATCCACGTGCTGGCGGCCTATGTCTACCATCTGTCGCACCCCGATGCCGGCGCCCCCGACTAAGCCTGGCGGCCGCTGGTACCGCCAGCCGGTCCTGTGGCTGGGCATCGCCGTGTTCATCGCCTCGATGGCCGGCTGCGTGTGGATCATCGTGGTGAGTGCGCGCCACGCCGACACGCCGCTGGACACCTCCCACACCGAGACGGTGTTCGGTGTACCCGCCAGCGCGCACGGCAGCCGCACCAAGCCGCGATGAACGCGCACGCCGTCTGGGCCCATCCGCTGTTGCTCGCCCAGGTGCTGCGGCCTCGCCGCGACGGCCGCAGCGAGGTGGCGCTGCGCGTGGATGCGCTGGGCAACCCGCGCCAGGCGCTCGCGCTGGAGCAGGCGATCCGCGCCCTGCCCGGCGTGCAGCGCGTGGCGATCCTTCCCGCCGCCCGCCGCCTGCGCGTGGTGTGGGACGCGCAACGGCTCACGCTGGATGCGCTGGTGGAACGCTGCGCCGCGCTGCGCTGCCCGGCCACGCCGCTGCCCCACGACGACGCCGACGACGCGCGCGCGGCGGAACTGCACGACGCGCTGAAGCGCCTGCTGGTCGCCGGCATGTGCATGATGCAGGTGATGGCCTACGCCCTGGTGATCTACATCGGCGCGGTGGACTTCGTGGACTTCACCACGCGCGGCCTGTTCCGCTGGCTGGGCTTCCTCACCACCATCCCGCTGGTGGCCTATTCCGCGCAGCCGTTCTTCGCCGGCGCGGTCGGCGAGCTGCGCGAATGCCGGCTCGGCATCCACCTGCCGGTGGCGCTGGCGGTGGCGCTGGTGTTCCTCGCCAGCGCGGTCAACACGCTGCGCGGCAGCGGCGAGGTCTACTTCGACTCGGTGAGCATGTTCGTGTTCCTGCTGCTGGCCGCGCGCTACGTGGAACTGCGCGCACGCCACCACGGCACCGCGCAGGGCGACGCCGCGATCGATGCGGCCCCGCTGCTGGCCCAGCGCCGCCGCGGCGACGGCACCCTGGAAACCGTGCCCGCGCTGGCGCTGCGCACGGGCGACCGCGTGCATGTCGCCGAAGGCGACACCGTGCCCGCCGATGGCGTGCTGGAAACTGCTTCGGCACGGCTGGACGAGGCACTGCTCACCGGCGAGTCGCGTCCCGTGCTGCGGCGCCGTGGCGACGCGCTGGTGGCCGGCAGCGTGCTGCTGGACGGCCCGGCGACGCTGCGGGTGGAGCGCAGCGGCAAGGCCACCACGGTGGCGCGTATCGGCGCGCTGGCCGCGCGCGCGCGCCAGTCGCGCAGCTTCGCCACCGCCAGCGACCGCGACATCGCCCGCTTCGTGGCCCGCGTATTGGCGCTGACCGCGCTCACCGCCATCGGCTGGCTGCTGGTCGACCCCGCGCGCGCCTTCGACGCCGCGCTCGCCGTGCTGGTGGTGGCCTGCCCCTGCGCGTTCGCGCTCACCGCACCGGCCGCGTCCATCCGCGCGCTGGCGGCGCTGGCGCGCCGTGGCGTGCTGGTCACCGACAGTGCCGCGTTGAGCCGGCTCGCGCGCGTGGACATCGCGCTGTTCGACAAGACCGGCACGCTGGGCGTGCCGCGGCTGGACCTCGCCGCGATCGAGCCGCTGCGCAGCGGTTCCCGCGAGGAGGCACTCGCGCTGGCCGCCACGCTCGCCCGCGAAAGCTCGCATCCGCTGGCCCGCGCGCTCGCCGATGCCGCCGGCCAGACCGCCCCCGCGCAACAGGCCGAGCGGGTCGAAGCCGTGGCCGGCGCCGGCCTGCGCGGCACGCTGGCCGGACGCGAACTGCGCCTGGGCCGCGCCGACTTCGCGCTGGGCCATGCGCCGCCCATCGAAAGCCAGCACGACGCCCTGCTGCTGGCCGACGCGGATGGCGCCATCGCCGCATTCCGCCTCGACGAGTGCCCGCGCCACGATGCGCAGGCCACGCTGGATGCGCTGCGCACCGACGGCGTCGCGCCTCTCGTTGCCAGCGGCGACGCGCCCGGGCGCGTAGCCGCGCTGGCCGCCGTGCTGGGCATCGCGGACTGGCGCGCCCGGCAGACCCCGGACGACAAGCTGGCCCTGCTGCGCCAGCTGCGCGCCGACGGCCACGTGGTGCTCGCGGTGGGCGACGGCAGCAACGACGCGCCCATCCTCGCCGGCGCAGACGTCTCTGCCGCGCTGGCCAGCGGAACCGGCCTCGCCCAGGCACACGCCGACCTGCTGCTGATGGACGACCGCCTCGCCGGCCTCGCCTTCGCGCGCGGCGTCGCGGGCCAGGTGCAACGGATCGTGGCGCAGGGCCGACGCTGGTCGCTGGCCTACAATCTGTGCGCGGTACCGTTTGCCGCATTCGGTTTCGTGCCGCCTTGGCTGGCAGGCATCGGCATGTCGCTCAGCTCGCTGGCGGTGGTGCTGAACGCCTTGCGCGCCGGCCGCGACGGTGGCGAGCCTCGAGAGGAGCTGCGCGCATGAACATCCTGCTGGTGCTGATCCCGGTGACCGCCCTGGTGGTGATCGCGGGCGTGGCGCTGTTCTTCTGGGCGGTGAACCACCAGCAGTTCGACGACCTCGACACGCCGGGCATCCTGCCACTGCTGGACGAACCCGCCGCGGACACGCCATCCGCACCAGCCGAAGACTCCGCAGGCAAGCCATGAGCACGCTCGACGAAACCCGCATCGCCGCCCTGGTCGACCGCTTCTACGACAAGGTGCGCGCCGACCCGGCGATCGGTCCGATCTTCAACGCCGTCGTGCACGACTGGCCCGGACACAAGCGCCTGCTCACCTCGTTCTGGTGTTCGGTGGCGCTGCGTGCCGCCAGCTACCGCGGCAATCCGATGGCGGCACACCGCGCCCAGCCCGCGATACGCGCCGAGCACTTCGTACGCTGGCTGGAGCTGTGGCGCGAGACCACGGCCGAAATGCTGGACGCGGACGACGCCGCGCAGATGCAGGACTACGCCGACCGCATCGGCCGCAGCCTGCGCATGGGCATGGGATTGCCGGAACGGCTGGACGCGCGGCCGCTGGGAATTCCGATGGCGGGGCTGGCCCGGCCCTGACGATTCGCCGGACTCCCGCTTTCACGGGACGGCAAGGCCCGCAACACGGCGACGGATGGACGGTCAGCCGCCCGCCAGCCAGACCAGGCTAGCAAACCGGCCGCTGCGCGCCCCTTCCCGCCGGTACGAGTAGAACCGTGCATCGGCAAAGGTATCGAAGCCGCCACCGTGCACACGCACAACGCCGGCCGCCGCCAGCCGCTGCCGCGCCAGCCGTTCCAGATCGCAATGCCAGTGCCCCGGTCGCGTCGGCGCGAAGCCGGCAGCCGCGGCAGCCGCGTGATCCACGAACGCGGCGCGCACCTCCTCGCCCACCTCGTAGGAAGGTCCGCCGATGCACGGGCCCAGCCACGCCAGCAGGCGCGACGGCGCCAGCTGCAGCTGCTCGATGGTGGCCTCCAGCACGCCCGCGGCGAGGCCGCGCCAGCCGGCATGGGCGGCGCCGATGGCGCTGCCGTCGTCCGCGCAGAACAGCACCGGCAGGCAGTCGGCGGTGAGGATGGCGAGCGCGGTGCCGGGGATGTGCGAGACCGCGGCGTCGGCCTGCGGTTCGGCGGCGACGGACAGCGGGCCGAGTTCGGCCACGGTGCAGCCGTGCACCTGGTGCAGCCAGCGCGGCGCGCTCGGCAAGTCCAGCGCCTGCTGCAGCACGCCGCGGTTGCTGGCCACCACCTCAGCCGATTCGCCGCTGCGCAGGCCGAGGTTGAAGCGGCCGAACGGGGGCGCCGAGACGCCGGGGCCTTCGCGGGTGCTCACCGCCGCGCGCACGCACGCGGGCGCCGGCCAGTCGGGGAAGATCCAGGTGTCGGTCATGTCCTTCGACGCGGGTGGGGCGGGGAAACGGCAAGCATCGCACAGGCACGCCGCCGGCGCGCGGCGACGGCCGGCCCGGGAGCCGAAGCCCCGCCGCACCGCGGGGAGCCGCGCGGATCAGTCGTCGTCGTGACCGTGCGCCGCGAGATCGGCACGCAGGGCCTCGATCAGCGCGGTCATGTCGGCCGGCCGCTCGGCGGCGAAGGCCAGCGGTTCGCCGGTGACGGGATGCGCGAACGCCAACCGCTCGGCGTGCAGCGCCTGGCGGCGGAAGCCGCGCAGCGCGGCGACCAGCTCCGGGGTGGCGCGCCTGGGCAGCTTGAGGCCGCCGCCGTACAGCGGATCGCCCACCAGCGGGTGGCCGACGTGGGCGAGATGCACGCGGATCTGGTGGGTGCGCCCGGTCTCCAGGTTGCACTGGATCAGGCTGTGGGCGCGGAAGCGTTCGCGCAGGCGGTAATGGGTGACGGCATGCTTGCCGCCTTCCTCGTCGCGCACGGCCTGGCGCAGGCGGTCGCCCATGCTGCGGCCGATCGGCGCGTCGACCGTGCCGCCGGAAACGAGGCTGCCCAGCACCACCGCCTCGTACTGTCGTTCGACGTCGTGGTGCGACAGCATCTCCACCAGCGCGGTCATCGCGGGCAGGGTCTTCGCCACCACCATCAGGCCGGAGGTGTCCTTGTCCAGCCGATGCACGATGCCGGCGCGCGGCAGCTCGGCCAGTTTCGCGTCGTGGTGCAGCAGCGCGTTGAGCAGGGTGCCGGAGGGATTGCCTGCGCCCGGATGCACCACCAGGCCGGCGGGCTTGTCCAGCACCAGCAGGTGCTCGTCCTCGTGCACGACGGCAAGCGCGATGGCCTCCGGCGCGCTTTCCACCTCGGCTTCCAGCTCGGCTTCCAGCCGCACCTGCTCGCCGCCGCGCAGCAACTGGCGGGGCGGCACCACGGCGCCGTCCAGCGTGGCCGCACCGGACTTGATCCAGGCGGCGAGGCGCGAGCGCGAATAGTCCGGGAACAACTCGGCCAGCGCCTGGTCGAACCTGCGTCCGGCCGCCGCCAGCGGCACCCGGGCTTCATGGCGTATCGCGGTCATGCGCGGTCCTCCGCGCGGCAGGCGGCGGCCTGCCGCGGAGCGGCAGCGGTTTCGGCTATCATGCCTTTTCGATCAAACATCTGAATCCTTTTCCATGCGTCCAACTATCGACTCGCTCAAGCTGCCGATGACCACCCGGTTCTGCCTCAGGACGCTCGCCGTGCTTGCGCTGGCGCTGACGATGAGCGCCTGCTCGCTGTTCGGCCACAAGCGCGACAACATCGATACCATGCCGGTGGACGCCCTGTACAACAACGCGCACACCTCGCTGGAGAACGCCGACTACTCCGCGGCCATCAAGGCCTATCAGCGCCTGATCGCCCGCTTCCCGTCCGGCGACTACAACGAGCAGGCCCAGCTGGAACTGGCCTACGCACAGTACAAGGACAGCCAGTCGGACGACGCGTACTCGACGATCAACCGCTTCATCAAGACCTACCCGGCCAACAAGCATGTGGATTATGCCTATTACCTGCGCGGCCTGATCAACTTCGACCGCACCACCGGCTTCATGGACCGCGTTTCGCACGACAAGCAGGCGCAGTCGCGCCGCGACCAGGCCTACAACCTGCAGTCCTTCGACGACTTCGCCGAGCTGTCGCGCCGCTTCCCGAACAGCGCGTACGCCGCCGACGCCCGCCAGCGCATGATCTACCTGCGCAACGTGCTGGCGCAGTACGAGATCAACGTGGCCGAGTTCTACCTGTTCAACCGTGTCTACATCGGCGCCGCCGACCGCGCGCAGTACGTGATCGAGCACTACCAGCAGGCGCCGCAGACCGGCGACGCGCTGGCCATCCTCACCCGCAGCTACCTCGCGCTGAAGCAGGACAAGCTGGCCGCGCAGACCCGCCAGGTGCTGGCGCTCAACTACCCGGACCACCCTTATCTGAAGGACCCGAAGTGGCCGCACGAGGTATCCATCTGGCGCAGGATGGTGCCGTTCGTGCGGCACCACTGAGCGCGGCGACGCTGCAACGAAGGCACCGGGCGAAGGCCCGGTGCTTTTTCGTATCCGGCGCGGGATCGCTGCTCAGCGCCAGCCCGAGGTGATCGGGTAGCGCCGCTCGCGGCCGAACGCGCGGGTGGTGACGCGCGGCCCGGGCGCCGACTGGCGGCGCTTGAACTCGTTGGCCAGCACCAGCCGCACCACGCGGTGCACCACGTCGGCGGCGAAGCCGGCCGCGGCGATCTCGGCCTGCGACTGCTCGCCCTCGATGAAGCGCGCGAGGATCGCGTCCAGCACCTCGTAGGGCGGCAGCGAGTCCTGGTCGGTCTGGTTGTCGCGCAGCTCGGCCGAGGGCGGGCGGTCGATCACCGCCACCGGGATCGCCTCCTCGCCGCCGGCCTGCGCGTTGCGCCAGCGCGCGAGGCGGTACACCACGGTCTTGTAGACGTCCTTCAGCGGCGCATAGGCGCCGCACATGTCGCCGTACAGCGTGCAGTAGCCCACCGCCATCTCGCTCTTGTTACCGGTGGCGAGCAGCAGCCGGCCGTGCTTGTTGGACAGCGCCATCAGCATCACGCCGCGGGTGCGCGACTGCAGGTTCTCCTCGGTGGTGTCGGCGCCCTTGCCGGCGAACGCGGGCGCCAGCGCGCCGAGGAAGGAACGGTAAGTCGGCTCGATGTCGATCACGTGGTAGTCCACGCCCAGCCGCCCGGCCTGGGCGCGGGCGCCGTCCAGCGACAGCTGCGAGGTGTGGCGGCTGGGCATCATCACCGCGGTGACGCGGTCGGCGCCCAGCGCGTCCACCGCCAGCGCCAGGGTCAGCGCCGAATCGATGCCGCCGGACAGGCCCAGCAGCACGCCGGGAAAGCCGTTCTTGTCGATGTAGTCGCGGATGCCGCGCACCAGCGCGGCGTACAGCACCGCCTCGCTGCAGGCGTCGCCGGCTTCCGGCCAGCTTTCGGCGCGCAGCGTGCGCGTGGCGGAGTCGAACTCGGCCCACAGCAGCGCGTCGACGAAGGCCGGCGCGCGCGCCGCGATGCTGCCGTCGCCGTTCACCAGCAGCGCGCCGCCGTCGTAGACCACCTCGTCCTGGCCGCCGACCAGGTTGAGGTAGACAAAGGCGCAGCCGGTTTCCCGTGCGCGCGCGACCAGCACCGCCTCGCGCTCGGCCTGCTTCGCGTCGTCCCAAGGCGAGGCGTTGGTCACCACGACCAGTTCGGCGCCGGCGCGGGCCGCGGCGGCGGCCGGCTCGGGCCGCCACACGTCCTCGCAGATCAGCAGGCCTACGCGCACGCCGGCCAGCGTGGTCACCGCACTGGCATGGCCGGGGCGGAAATAGCGCTTGTCGTCGAACACGCCGTAGTTGGGCAAGGCCTGCTTGTGCGCGATTTGCGCAATGCGCCCATCGCGCAGCAGCGCGGCCGCGTTGAACACCTCGCCCTCGCTGTGCGGGAAACCCACCAGCGCGGCCAGGCCGTCCGTGCCGGCCGCCAGCGCCTCCAGCTCCTGCTGGCAGGCGGCGAGGAAACTCGGGCGCAGCAGCAGGTCTTCCGGCGGGTAGCCCGAGAGGGTCAGCTCGGGAAACACCACGAGATCGGCGCCGCCGCTGCGAGCCTGCGCCGTCAGGTCGCCCACCTTCGCGGCATTCGCCGCGACCGCGCCGACCGGGAAATCGTGCTGGGCCAGCGCCAATCTGAGGACGGCCATGGATCAAGCTCTTCGGGGGATGGGATCGGGGACGAAATGGTAGTGCATCACCACCCGGACAAGAGCCCCGAATGCCCCCGGCCTCAGGTCATCGGCTGCAACAGCAGCACGCTGGCCAGCCCCCACATCAGCGCCGCCACCAGCACGTCGAACGCGCGCCACGCGGCCGGGCTGCGGAACACCGGCAGCAGCAGCCGCGCGCCGTAGCCGAGCGCGCTGAACCACAGCACGCTGGCGCTGCCCGCGCCGGCGGCGAACGACCACCGCCCGGTGCCGGCGTAATGGGTGGACAGGCTGCCGAGCAACACCACGGTATCCAGGTACACGTGGGGGTTGAGCAGCGTGAATCCGAGGCAGGCGAGCAGCGTGCGTCCGCGCCCGTCCGCCGCCGCATCGGCGGGGCGCAGCCCGCTTTCGCCGCGCCAGGCGCGCCGCGCGGCCAGCAGGCCGTAGGTGGCGAGAAAGGCCGCCCCGATGAAGCGCAAGACCTGCAGCAGCCCGGGCTGCTGCCTGACCGCCAGCCCCATGCCGGCCACGCCCAGCGCGATCAGCACGAGGTCGGCCAGCGCACAGACCAGCACCACCGCGCCGACGTGCCGGCGCTGCAGCCCCTGGCGCAGCACGAAGGCGTTCTGCGCGCCGATGGCGACGATCAGGCCGGCGCCGGTGCCGAGCCCGGCGAAATAGGCGGATGGAAGCATGGAAACCTCGCGGAAGGAGGCCTACTTTCGTATGGCCGTCCGCATCAGTAAAACTATATTTGCTTAACTTGATTCAGTTTCGCTAACTTCGGGAGAGTACCCGTGCGCATGCTCAATCCCCAGCTGGCCGCCTTCGTCGCCGTACTGGAGGAAGGCGGCTTCGACGCTGCCGCGCGGCGGCTCGCGTTGACCCCTTCGGCCATCTCCCAGCGCATCAAGGCGCTGGAAGATCGCCTGGGCCAGGTGCTGGTGCTGCGTCAGTCGCCCAGCCGGGCCACGCCCGCGGGGGAGCGGCTGCTGCGGGGCGTGCAGCAGATGCGCCTGCTGGAAGCCGAGATCCTGGGCGACTTCGCCGTCGAGACCACGCCCGCCACGCCGGTCACGGTGGCTATCGCCGTGAACGCCGACTCGCTCGCCACCTGGGTGCTCGGCGCCCTGGTCGAGCCGCACCGGCGCGACGGATTGCTGTTCGACGTGCGGGTGGAGGACCAGGACCACTCCGCCGACCTGCTGCGCGACGGCTCGGTGCTCGGCGCGATCACCGCCGATGCCCGCCCGGTGCAGGGTTGCACGGTGAAGAAGCTGGGCGTGATGCGCTATCTGCCGATCGCCTCGCCGGACTTCGTCGCCCGCCATTTCGCCCGCGGCCTCGATGCCGCCGCGCTGGGCACGGCACCGATGCTGGTGTTCAACCGCAAGGACGCCCTGCAGTGGCGTTTCGTGCGCAGCGTGACTCATGCCCGGCTGGCCCCGCCCATGCACTATCTGCCTTCCTCCACCGCCTTCGTGGAGGGCGCGGCGCTGGGCCTGGGTTGGGCGATGGCGCCGGAGACGATGCTGGAACAGCCCTTCGCCCAGGGCACGCTGCAGCCGATCGCGCCCGGGCGCTGGCTGGACGTGCCGCTGTACTGGCAGCACTGGTCGATCCGCTCGGCTGCCCTGGCCAAGGTCACCGACGCCCTGCTGCGTGCGGCGCGGCATGGTCTGCGCCCCGCGCAATAAGCCTTGCGATCATCCCTGATCGCGAGAATCAAACGGGCGGCCATCCATGGCCACACTCTTCTAAGCCTTGCGATCATCCCTGATCGAGAATCAAACGGGCGGCCATCCATGCCCACACTCTTCTAAGCCTTGCGATCATCCCTGAGCGAGAATCAAACGGGCGGCCATCCATGGCCGCACTCTCCAAAGAAAGGGCCGCACTATGGCGGCCCTTCTGGCGTCGATCGGACGGAACCGATTACTTCTTCATCAGCTGGGCGAGCGTCTTGCCGAGATCGGCCGGCGACTTCACCGTGGTCACGCCCGCCTTCTCCAGCGCGGCGAACTTCGCGGCCGCCGTACCCTTGCCGCCGGAGATGATCGCGCCGGCGTGGCCCATGCGCTTGCCGGCCGGGGCCGACGCGCCGGCGATGAAGGACACCACCGGCTTCTTGACGTACTCGCCGATGAACTCGGCGGCGTCTTCCTCGGCGCTGCCGCCGATCTCGCCGACCATGATGATGCCCTCGGTCTGCGGATCGTCCTGGAACAGCTTCAGGCAGTCGATGAAGCTCAGGCCGTTGATCGGGTCGCCGCCGATGCCGATGCAGGTGGACTGGCCCAGGCCCTCGTTGGTGGTCTGGAACACCGCTTCATAGGTCAGCGTGCCCGAACGCGACACGATGCCGACCTTGCCCGGCTGGTGGATGTGGCCCGGCATGATGCCGATCTTGCACTCGCCCGGGGTGATGATGCCGGGGCAATTCGGCCCGATCAGCACGGTTTCCGGATGCTGCGCCAGCACGTTCTTCACGCGCAGCATGTCCAGCACCGGGATGCCCTCGGTGATCGCCACGATCACGCGGATGCCCGCGTCGACGGCTTCGAGGATCGAATCGGCCGCAAACGGCGGCGGCACGAAGATCACCGACGCATCGGCGCCGGTCTCGGCGACGGCTTCGTCGACCGAGTTGAACACCGGCAGGCCGATGTGCTCGCTGCCGCCCTTGCCCGGGGTGACGCCGCCGACGACCTGGGTGCCGTAGTCCAGCGCCTGCTGCGCGTGGAAGGTGCCCTGCTGGCCGGTGAAGCCCTGCACGATCACCTTGGTGTTCTTGTTGACGAGAACGCTCATGTCTTAATTGCTCCTCACTTCGCGGCGGCCACGGCTTTCTGCGCCGCGTCGTTGAGATCGTCGGCCGGCGTGATCGCCAGGCCGGAATTGGCCAGCAGCTCGCGGCCCAGCTCCACGTTGGTGCCCTGCAGGCGCACCACCACCGGAATCTTCAGGCCCACTTCCTTCACCGCGGCGATGATGCCCTCGGCGATCAGGTCGCAGCGCACGATGCCGCCGAAGATGTTGACCAGGATGGCCTTCACCTTGTCGGAGGAGAGGATCAGCTTGAACGCCTCGGTCACGCGCTCCTTGGTGGCGCCGCCGCCGACGTCGAGGAAGTTGGCCGGCTCGCCGCCCGCCAGCTTGATCACATCCATGGTGGCCATGGCCAGGCCCGCGCCGTTGACCATGCAGCCGATGGTGCCGTCCATGGTCACGTAGTTGAGGTTGTGCTGCACGGCGGCCGCTTCGGCCTGGTCTTCCTGGGTCAGGTCGCGCATGGCGACCAGCTCGGGATGGCGGAAGTCGGCGTTGTCGTCGGAGTTGACCTTGCCGTCGAGCGCGGCGAGGTTGCCGTCCTCGAGGATCGCCAGCGGGTTGAGCTCGACCAGCGACAGGTCCTTCTCGTTGAACAGCCTGTACAGGCCCAGCATGATCTTGGTCAGCTGGTTGACCTGCTTGGCGTTCAGGTCCATCGCGAAGCCGAGGTTGCGGCACTGGTAGGGCTGCAGGCCTTCGACGAAGTCCACCACGATGGTGTGGATGTCCTCGGGCGTGTCGCGGGCGACCTGTTCGATGTCCACGCCGCCGTGCTTGGAGGCGATGAAGGAGACCGCCTTGGAGTCACGATCGACCAGCACCGACAGGTAGAGCTCCTTGGCGATGTTCGTCGCGTCGGTCACCAGCACCAGGTTGACCGGCAGCGCGCGGCCGGCGGACTGGTAGGTCGCCATGTTCGTGCCCAGCATGCCCTTGGCGGCAGCGCGCACGTCGTCGAGGCTCCTGCAGAACTTGACGCCGCCGGCCTTGCCGCGGCCGCCTGCATGGATCTGCGCCTTGACCATCCACTGCGAGCCGCCCAGCGCCTTGGCGGCGTCGACGGCGGCATCGGGGGAGTTGGCAACCTTGCCCGGCGGCACGGCAATGCCGTACTGCGCGAACAGTTCTTTGGCCTGGTATTCGTGGAAATTCATTCGATAGCCTCGAGCGAACGGGAGAACAGCCTCGCGCGGAAGGGACGCGGCGCGGGCTTGCGGGGGTCGGACGGCGTTGCGGCGCTGCCGGCGGGGCGGTGCGCGCCGCCAGCCCGACAGGGCAAAACCGCGCAACACGGCCGCCTATTTTCGCGGAAGCGCCTCCCGATGGAAAGAGGTGGCCCCGGAACCCGCCCGGAACGCCGCCGGACCGTCGGCCATTCGTGCCGAACGGATCGGCGCGGCCGCCCCGCGGCTCGAAGTTTCCGCGGAGGCAACCCTATACTCGTCCACGATCGCCCCGGAGTGCCATGCACCGTGTCCAGCACCGTCCTGCCGCAGCTCAACGCCCAGCGAGCCGTTCCGGCGGCGATCCGCCACGAGATGCTGTTCCTCAACGCGTTCCGGCTGGTCCAGGCGCTGGTCTACATCGGCCTGGCGTTCGCGCCGATGCAGGTCGGCGGCGTGCTGCCGAGCTCGCCGCAGCTCGCCCTGCTGGTCACGCTGCCCTACCTGCTGTTTGCCGTCGCGGCGCTGGCGCTGACCGGGCGCTGCGTGCCCTACGCGAAGGTGACCGTGTCGATCTGGCTGGTGGTGGACATCGCCGCCGCCGTGCTGGCACTCAGCGCGATCGACTACGCCCGCATCGGCATCGCGATGATGCTGGCGGTGAACCTGGGCGTGGGCGCGCTGATCCTGTCGCTGCGGCTGTCCAGCTTCTTCGCCGCGCTGGCCACGCTGGGCCTGCTCGCGCACGCCCTGCTGGCCGAGCCCGGCGGTGCCCATGGCGACCGCAACCTGCTGGAGTCGGCGCTGTTCGGCCTGGCCTACTTCGCGATCACCACGCTGTGCCACGTGCTGGGCCGGCAGTTGCGCGCCAGCGAGGCACTGGCCGAGCAGCGCAGCACCGACCTGGCCAACCTCTCACAGGTCAATGAGCTGATCATCCGCCGCATGAAGACCGGCGTGCTGCTGGTGGACGACGCCAACCGCATCCACCAGATCAACGAGTCGGCCTGGATGCTGCTGGGCAACCCCAGCGCCGAACAGCGCGACCTGGGCCGCCTCGCACCGGAGCTGTCGCGCCGGCTTTACCACTGGATGACCTCGGGCAAGCTGGACGAGACCGCCACCCAGCTCGCCGACGGCGTGCCCGAGGTGGTGCCGCGCTTCTCCCGCCTCGCGCCGAACGACGATTCGCTGGTGCTGATCTTCCTCGACGACACCTCGCTGCTGTCGCGCCGCGCCGAGGAGCTCACGCTCAGCTCGCTGGGCCGGCTGTCCGCCTCGATCGCGCACGAGATCCGCAACCCGCTGGCGGCGATCCGCTATTCCGCGCAGCTGCTCGCCGAGTCGGAAAAGATGGACGCCGCCGACCAGCGCATGGTCGAGATCATCAACAACCACTGCGTGCGGCTCAACGAGATCATCGAGAATATCCTGCAGCTGTCGCGCCGCGAACGCTCGCGGCCGGAGACGCTGGACCTCGGCCGCTGGGCGCAGGGTTTCGTGGACGAATACAAGCTCGGCAACGACCTCGGCAACGACACGCTGCGCGTGGTGGTGGGCGGCGCCACCGCGGTGGCCGCGATGGCCGATCCGCAGCAGCTGCAGCAGGTGATGTGGAACCTGGTGCAGAACGCGCTGCGCTACGGCCGCCTGCCCGGCGAGCCGGCGCGGGTGATAGTGATCGTGCGCAACGGCGAGCACGGCGAGCCGATCCTGGAAGTGACCGACCGCGGCCCCGGCATCGCGCCGAAGGTGGCCGCGCAGATCTTCGAGCCGTTCTACACCACCCACGAATACGGCACCGGCCTCGGCCTGTACCTGGCGCGGCAGATGGCCGAGGCGAACCAGGCCTCGCTGGAATACGTGCGCGTGGCCGGCGGCGGCAGCTGCTTCCGGCTGGTGCTCACGCCGCCGCAGATGAACCGCCTGGCGGGCGAGGCGGCCGCGGGCTGAGCGCCCCGCTCCCGGTTCAGGTCGCCCGCACCACCAGCGTGGTCGGCAGCATCTGCGAGGTCACCGGCTGGCCGTCGATCAGCGCCAGCACCTTGCGCGCCAGCAGCACGCCGCCCTCCTGCCAGTTCTGCCGCACCGTGGACAGCGGCGGCAGGAAGCTGGCGCCGTGCGGGGTGTCGTCGTAGCCCACCACCGAGACGTCGTTCGGCACCGACAGGCCCTGTTCCACCAGCGCGCGGATCGCCCCCATCGCCAGCAGGTCGCTGCAGGCGAAGATCGCATCGAAGCGCACCTTGCGGGCGGCCAGCGAGCGCACCGCGTCGACGCCCGACTCCAGCGTCCAGTCCACCCGCTGCAGCAGCAGCGGCTTGATGCCGTGGCCGGCCAGCTCGTCGACGAAGCCGTGCAGGCGCTGGGCCATTTCCGGATGGTCGGAGTTGCCGATGAACACCGGGTGGCGCCGTCCGATCGAGAGGAAGCGCTCGGCCACGCTGATGCCGCTCTGGCGGTTGTCGCTGCCCACCACGATGTGGCTGTCCCGCGCCGACTCGGCGCCCCACACCACCATCGGCAGGCCCATGCGGTCGTACAGACGCACCGCGTCCTGATGCACGCCCTGACCCAGCAGGATCAGGCCGTCGGCGGCCTGCACCGCGGCGTTCGCCGCGTCGTGGCGCGTGGTGAGCAGCACGCTGTAGCCGGCCGAGGTCAGCTCCTGCGAGATGCCGCCCAGCAGCGACAGCGGGTACGGGTCCCACATGGTGCGACCGGCAGAGGGCTTCATCTCCACGATCACCGCGACCGTGTGGCTGCGCCTGAGGCGCAGGTTGCGCGCACTGACATTGAGCTTGTAGCCGTGCTTGCGTGCCAGCGCCTGGACGCGCTCGCGTGTTTCCGTCGTCACCAGCGGGCTTTCGCCCAGCGCCCGCGACACGGTGATCTTGGACACCCCGGCCAGCTTCGCCAGGTCCGCCATGGTCAGGCCGGACTGGGCCGCGGCGGGCTGCTTCTTCTTGGCGGAACTCACGCGACAGCCCTCCGGGCAGTGAATGCGGGCGGCAGACGGCCGGCCTTGGCAACGGCAAGTGTCTCCCGTGGTGGCGATGCGTTCAATGCGACGCGTCGCGGCTCGCTCCGGGGGCCATTCCTGACCTGTCCACGGCGAATGATATCGATATCTTGATATCGATATCATTCGCCCGTATGCTGCGCCCGGACACGCGCCGGGCCCACTCCGGCGCCCACTGCGGCCATGCGAGGGGAAACATCACGTGCAGATCCATGATGCGGCTCCGCCTGCCCGACCCGCCGATGCGGGCGCGGCGCCGCATGCCTCGTCCGCCCTCGACCCGTGGCAGCTCGTCCGCCGCGGCCACGCGCGTGGCGGCTTCGCCACCGACGAGAGCCTGTTCGCGCTCGCCAACGGTTCGCTGGGTGTGCGCGGCGGCCTGGAGGAGGACGACAGCCCCAGCCAGGGCTGCTTCCTCGCCGGCGTGTGGGAGCGTTCACCGATCGCCTACCACGAACGCTTCACTGGCTTCGCCCGCCACACCGACACGCGCGTGCCGGTGGCCGACGCCAGCCGCATCCGGCTGTGGCTCGGCGAGGTGCCGGTGCGGCTGGACGAAGGCGAGTGGCTGGCACTGGAACGCCGGCTCGACCTGCGCGACGGCTGCTACCGGCGCACGCTGCGCTGGCGCGCGCCGGGCGGCGGCACGCTGGAAATCACCGCCGAGCGCCTCGTGCCGCTGGACCGGCCCGGCCTGCTGGCGATCCGCTACCGGGTGCGTTCGGTCGACTACCAGGGCCCGGTCACGCTGGAATCGGCGATCGACACCGCGCGCACGGCCACGGGCCAGGGCGACGACCCGCGCATCGGCGCACACCTGGACGGCGGCCTGCAGCTGCACGACGCGCAGGCCGGCGAAATGCAGGCCTGGGTGGCGCAGCACACCACGCACAGCGGCATCCGGCTGGTCTGCGCGCAGGCGCACCGCCTCGCCGACCCCGCACTGGCCTTCCGCGGTGCCACGCGCACGCCGCACGGAGTGGCGCAGACCTACGCCGGCACGCTCGCCCCCGGCGGCGAACTGACGCTGGAGAAATACGCGGCCTGGGCCTGGTCCCCGCCGGGCGCCACGGCCGGCGTCGACCCCGTCCTGCTGTCCAGCGCCGCCGCCGCGCTGGAGTCGGCCGGCCACGCAGGCTTCCCCTCCCTGCTGGCCGGCCAGGCGGGACAACTCGATGCGCTGTGGCGAACGGCCGACCTAGCCGTTGACGGCGCGCCGGAGGTGGAACAGGCGCTGCGCTTCAACCTGTTCCAGCTGTTCCAGTGCGGCAGCCGCGACGACCACGGCAGCGTCGCCGCCAAGGGCCTCACCGGCGAGGGCTACGAGGGCCACTGCTTCTGGGATGCCGAGGCCTTCATGCTGCCGGTGCTGGCCACGACCGCGCCGCAACTGGCGCGGCACATGCTGGCGTGGCGCCACGCCACGCTGGACCGGGCCCGCGCCCATGCCCGCGAACTTAACCACACGCACGGCGCGCTGTACCCGTGGCGCACGATCAGTGGCGACGAATGCTCGGCCTACTTTCCCGGCGGCTCGGCCCAGTACCACATCAACGCCGACATCGCCTGGGCGATCCGGCTGTACGTGGACGCCTCGGGCGACGAGGCGTTCCTGCGCGAGATGGGCGCGGAGATGCTGTGCGAAACCGCGCGCATCTGGCTGCAGGCGGGCCACTACAACCCGCGCCGCGGCGGCGCCTTCTGCATCCACGAGGTGACCGGGCCGGACGAATACTCCGCCCTGGTCGACAACAACCACTACACCAACCGCATGGCGCAGCGACACCTGCGCGATGCCGCCGCCACCATCGCGTGGCTGGCCGAGAAGCATCCGGCCGAGCACGCCGAGCTGGCGCGGCGCATCGGCCTCGCCGCGGACGAGGCGGCGCAGTGGCGGCACGCCGCCGACGCGATGTACCTGCCGATGGATGCCGAACTGGGCATCTTCCCGCAGGACGACGGCTTCCTTGACAAGCCCCGCCTCACGCCCGCGCAGATGCGCGATCCCGCGCTGCGTCCGCTGCTGCTGCACTGGCATCCGCTCACCATCTACCGCCACCAGGTGTGCAAGCAGGCCGACACCCTGCTGGCGCTGGTGCTGGCCGGCGAGGACGTGGACGTGGCCGCCAAGCGGCGCAACTTCGACTACTACGAAGGCGTCACCGTGCACGACTCCACGCTGTCCGCCTCCACCTTCGCAGTGCTGGCCGCCGAGACGGGCCGCGCGGCGGAGGCGTACCGCCATTTCCTCGACACCCTGCGGGTGGACCTGGACGACTCGCACGGCAACGCGGGACACGGCCTGCACATGGCGGCGATGGCCGGCAGCTGGCTGGCGCTGAGCTGGGGCTTCGGCGGCCTGCGCGTGCGGGACGGACGGCCTGCGCTGGCGCCGCAACTGCCGCGCGCCTGGCGCGGCTACCGCTTCGGCCTGCGCTGGCGCGACGCGCAACTGCGCATCGCGGTGGACGCCGGCGGCGTGCGCTACACGCTGGCCGCAGGCGAGAGTCTCGATTTCCTGCACCGCGGCCAGCCGCAGCGCCTGCGTCGTGGCGAATCGCTGCACCTGCCGCATCCCGCCGCGCCGGCGCACGCGGTGAAGGCGGTGATCTTCGACCTCGACGGCGTGCTCGCCGACACCGCGGTGCTGCATCGCATGGCCTGGCAGCAGTTGGCGGCCGAGATCGATGCGCCGTTCGACGAAGCGATCGCCGAGCGCATGAAGGGAGTGGACCGCACGGGTTCGCTGGAGATCCTGCTGGAGCGCGCGCCGCGCCGCTACAGCGACGAGGAAAAGGCCGAACTGGCCGCGCGCAAGAACGCCCGCTACGTGGAGCTGATCGGCCGCCTCGACCCGCGCCACCTGTTGCCCGGCGCGCGCGCCGCGGTGGAATCGGTGCGCCGCGCGGGGCTGAAGACCGCGCTGGCCTCGGCCAGCCGCAACGCGCCGCAGCTGCTCGAACGACTGGGCATCGTGGAGTTGTTCGACCACGTGGTCGACGCCAGCCGCATCGGGCGCTCCAAGCCCGACCCGGAAATCTTTCTCGCCGCCGCCGCCGGCCTCGGCTTGGCGCCGGCGGACTGCATCGGCGTGGAGGACGCCGCGGCAGGCATCGCCAGCATTCACGCCGCGGGGATGGCGGCGATAGGCATCGGCCGGGCGGAGGCCCTGGCCGAGGCAGACGTACTGTTGTCGGACATCGCCGCGTTCGACATCGGCCGGATCACAACGACAAGCGGCACATCGGCTCGGCCTCGCGCCGACGCCGGATCACCATGAAACCAGAACTGATGGGGAGTCAGAAGATGAGCGCTCGGCTATTCACAAGCTTGACACTGTCCGCGGCGATCGCGGCCGCCCTGGCCTCCGGCGCCGCACTGGCGCAGGACAACGGCCAGGCCACCGCCGGCACGCCGGCAACCACCACCGCGAAGAAAACCGGCGACCAGACGAAGAAGGTCCAGTCGCTGGAAACCGTCGTCGTCACCGGTTCGGCCAGCACCGTGGGCGTGCGCAAGATCGACGCCAGCTACTCGATCACCACCGCCTCCGCCGCGCAGATCCAGCAGGACAACCCGCGCAGCGCGGCCGACCTGCTGAAGATCTCGCCCGGCGTGTGGCCCGAGTCCACCGGCGGCCAGACCGGCGCGAACATCGAGATCGCCGGCTTCCCGGGCGGCGGCGACGCGCCGTTCTACACCAACCAGATCATGGGCACGCCGCTGTACGGCATGCCCTCGCTGTCGTTCTTCGAGCAGAGCTCGATGTTCCGCCTCGACGACACCATCGACCACGTGGAAATCCTGCAGGGCGGCCCGTCGGTGGTGTTCGGCGACGGCCAGATCGGACTCACCTCCAACTACATCCTCAAGCAGGGCACCGACACGCCGTCGGGCAGCATCGGCGTCACCTACGGCACCGAGAACCTCCGTCGCGTCGACGGCTTCTACGGCTTCCCGATCGGCAAGGGCGGCTGGTACGGCAGCGTGGGCGGCTTCTATCGCGACTCCGACGGCGTGCGCAATCCGCAGTTCCCCTCCGACAAGGGCGGCCAGCTCACCGCCACGCTGACCAAGGACTGGGACAACGGCTCGCTGGTGTTCTGGGCGCGAGGGCTGGACGACAAGAACCAGTTCATCACGCCGATCCCGCTGATCCAGACCGGCTCCGGCCAGTTCACCGCCTACCCGGGCTTCGACCCGCAGACCGACACCTACTACAGCCGCGCGATGCAGCACGTCTACCTGGAGAGCTATCCGGGCGGCGGCACCAGCGCGAACCTCGCCGACGGCCGCGGCGCCCAGCTCGGCTTCTTCGGCGCGAACTTCGACTGGGACTTCGGCAACGGCTGGACCGTCAGCGACAAGTTCCTGGTCGACGGCGGCAACATGGACACCAACGCGCTGTTCTCCGGCTCCAACCCGCAGACGCTGAGCAGCTGGGAGAACTCCGGCGGCACCTATCCGGACGGCAACGTTCCTGCCGGCGCCGTCTATACCGCCAGCTACACCAACGGTTCCGGCATCGTCACCGACCCGAACACGGACGTGATCAGCCAGGGCTGGTGGCATATCCACAAGAACCTGAAGAGCGCGGTCAACGACTTCCGCATCAGCAAGGAGCTGTTCGAGGGCAACACGCTGACCGCCGGCCTGTACCTGGCGCACTACACCGACAACGACCGCTGGTCGCTCGGCAACCCGATGCTGATGGGCAACACGCCGAACGCCACGCCGATCGCGGTGAGCTACGTGCAGAACGGCCAGACCTACTACGTCACCAACGGCCAGGGCCTGATCTACAACGGCGGCTACAACATCACCGAGAACGGCTCGGCCACCAACAAGGCGTTCTACCTGTCCGACTCGTGGAAGCTCGGCCAGTGGCTGTTCGACGCTTCGGCGCGGCTGGAGAACGAGAACGCCCGCAACACCGTGTGCAACCTGTCGAACGTCAACATCGACGGCAACCCGAACACGCTGTACGACAATGCCGTGGCGATGTGCAACGGCACCTACGCACGCACCAGCTACGACAAGACCCACACCTCGTGGACGGCCGGCGCCACCTACAAGATCCAGGACGACATGGCCGTCTACGCCCGTGCCAACAAGGGCGTGCACTTCAACAGCTTCGACGACCTGCGCGGCAGCGTCACCGGCGATACCTTGCCGGTGCTGAAGGTGCAGAACTTCGAGGTGGGCTGGAAGTACCAGCTCCCGGTGTTCAGCGCCGACATCTCGTACTACCACCGCCAGTTCGACGGCCTGAGCTACCAGCCCTCGCTGCTGGGCGTGCCGTTCGGCAGCAAGTCCACCTACGGTTCGGACTCCAAGGGCGTCAACTTCATCCTGAGGGCGAACACGCCGGACCAGATCTTCTCGGTGACCGCGGTCGGCAACTGGCTGGAGGGCCACTACTCGCACTTCAAGGGCGACGCGGTGTTCTACGGCCTGCCGACGCCGGGCAACCCCACCGGCCAGTTTGTCGGCACCTACCAGGGCAAGCAGCTGCAGCGCCAGCCGAAGTTCCAGATGCGCCTGACGCCGGCCCTGCGCCTGCCCACCGCCTACGGCGACCTGCGCCTGTGGGTGACCATGGAGTACGTGGGCAACCACACCCAGGACCAGCTCGCGCTGCAGCAACTCGGCACCTACACCGACTTCAGCGTGGGCGCGCAGTACAACTACGGCCCGCACTGGCTGTTCACCCTGGTCGGCTCCAACGTGACCGACACGCTGGGGCTGACCGAATCGAACTCGCGCATCGCGGGTTCGGCGGCCGGCGCATCGGGGGTGATCCTGGCACGTCCGCTGGAGGGCCACGAGTACAACCTGCAGGTGAAGTACCAGTTCTGAACCAGGCGCCCTGGGCGGCGGAAAATGCGGGCTGCGCGACGACCACCGACCGGCTTCGCCGTCGCGTAGCGTCCTGCCCCGAATGCCTCCGCCGCCCAGGCCCTAGACTGTTGCCCCGCGTAGCGGCCCGGATCGCGCGATGGCGGTTCGGGCCGCCTTTTTCCGCCTGGCCCACCCGCCCGAGGTGCGCATGAACCGTTTCCGCATGATCGCCGCGCTCGCGCTGACCTACGTGGTCTTCGCGATCCTGCTCAACAGCGTGGGCACCGTGATCCTGCAATCCATGGCCAGCTTCGGCGTCGGCAAGACCGAGGCCAGCCTGCTCGAACTGTTCAAGGACCTCACCATCGCCGTGGTCTCCTTCGGCGTGGCCTCCTTCCTGCCGCTGATCGGCTACCGGCGCGCGATGATCCTGGCGCTGGCGCTGCTCGGCGGCGCCTGCGTGCTGATGCCGCTGTTCCCCGGCTTCCGCACCACCGAAGTGCTTTTCACCTGCGTCGGCATCTCCTTCGCGCTGGCCAAGGTCGGCGTGTATTCGTCGATCGGCCTGCTCACCAGCGACCGCGCGGCGCACGGCCGCCTGACCTCGACGATCGAAGGCACCTTCATGCTCGGCGTGCTGGCCGGCAACTGGCTGTTCAGCGCCTTCATCAACCACGCCGCGCCCGCCGACCTGGTGTGGCTCGACGTGTACTGGCTGCTGGCCGCGCTGTGCGTGGCAGTGATCGCGCTGCTCGCCAGCTCGCGCATGGACGAGTCGGCGGCGCGCAACGTGCACACCTCGACGATGGCCGGCTCGCTGGTCGAGATGCTGCAGCTGTTCGTGCGGCCGCTGGTCTACGTGTTCCTGATCTCGGCCTTCCTCTACGTGCTGATCGAGCAGAGCTTCTCCACCTGGCTGCCGACCTTCAACAACGAGATCCTCAAGCTGCCGAACGCGATGAGCATCCAGCTGGCCAGCATCCTGCCCGGCGCGATCGCGCTGGGGCGCCTCGCCGCCGGCCAGGCGCTGCGGCGGCTGCACTGGTACACCCTGCTCAACATCTGCGTGGTCGGCATGGCGGCGATCGTGGCCGTGAGCCTGCCGCTGGCGCGCGACATCGTGCCGAGCGCGCACATCAGCTGGGGCGACGCCCCCGTCGCGGCCTACCTGTTCCCGCTGGTGGGCCTGCTGATGGCGCCGATCTATCCGGTGATCAACTCCGTGGTGCTGAGCTCCCTGCCCAAGCCCGCGCACGCGGCGATGACCGGGCTGATCGTGATCTTCTCCGCGCTGGGCGGCACGCTTGGCTCGCGCATCACCGCGATCGTGTTCGCCCGCTACAACGGCATCGACGCGTTCTACTTTTCGCTGCTGCCGATGAGCCTGGTGCTGCTGGCGCTGTTCTTCTTCAAGCGCCAGACGGACCGCACGAACCCGGCCGGCCGGGTCGCCATCGGCCTGGTCGCCAAATGAACCGCTCCACCACCGCACGCCCGCCGATCCACGCCCCTGCCGGAGCACGCATGAAAGCCCGTCTCGTCCGCCTCGCCTGCCTTGCCGCCGCGGCGCTGTTCGCGATCCCCGCCGTGGCCGCCACCGACCCCAGCTTCCTGCTGACCGGCACCAGCGAAAACTTCGGCAGCTATTTCCCCGGCTACCTGGCGAACGGCCATTTCTCGGTGATGACCTCGCCGCGCGGCACCGAGCCCGACCGCAGCTACATGGTCGCGTTCATGGACTACGCCAAGGGCGACATCTCGCGCCCCGCGGCGATCCCCGGCTGGAACGAGGTCGACTACAACCCGGGCGGCGGCTGGCTCAATTCGACGCGTCTGGACGCGAAGATCTTCGCGGGCTACGCGCAGACGCTGGACATGCACGATGCCACGCTCACCACGCGCTACCGCTTCGACTACGCGAACAAGTCCACCGGCGTGGAGGTGCAGAGCTTCGTCAGCCAGGCCGATCCGCACCTCGCCGCGATCCGCTTCACCATCACCCCGAAGTTCAGCGGCGACGTCGCGCTCAGCTTCCCGATCCGGCTGTGGTCGGAACACCAGCCGCGCTTCCCGATCGGCAGCATGAGCGGCGACCAGATGATCGCCGCGGTGATCGCCAGCGGGCAGAACCTGGACAACAAGCCCGTGCCCACGCCGGACCGTGCGGCGGTGTGGTACCCCGGCTACACCCGGGTGCTGTCGGACGACGGCGACGCGAAGACGCTGACGCTGTGGCTGGACGGCCGCGCCGAACAGGGCCTGGCGATGGCCGAAGCCGCCGCGCTGCAGTTGCCGGCCGGCATCGCGGTGAAGAGCGCGACGGTGACGAAAGGCCCGTACAAGCTGTCGCTCGACCTCGTGGTGCACGTCGAACAAGGCAGGCGCTACGCGTTCACCAAGTACGTCGCCGTCTCGCGCGAAGGCTGGGGCGGCGACGCCAAGGCCGACCTCGCGCTCGCCACGCAGGCGCGCATCGACGGCTTCGACAGGCTGCTCGCGCGCCATCGCGACGCCTGGCACGCGCTGTGGCAATCCGACATCGTGGTCGACGGCGATCCCGCGGTGCAGAAGGCCGTGCACTCAGACCTGTACTACCTGCTGTCGAACACCACCGTGGGCACCGCCTGGCCGATGGGCGCCTGCGCGCTCACCCCGAACTACGCCGGCCACGCGTTCTGGGACAGCGACTCGTGGGTGTTCCCCGCGCTGCTGCTGCTGCATCCCGAACGCGCCAAGCCCATCGTGATGTTCCGTCACCGCACCATGCAGCCCGCGCGGGAGCGGGCCAGGCAGTACGGCGCGAAGGGCCTGATGTATCCGTGGGAGTCCGATCCGCAGACCGGCGTGGACAACACGCCGCATTTCGCCTACGGCGTGTACCGCGAGATCCACGTCAACGCCGACGTCGCCATCGCGCAGTGGCAGTACTGGCTCGCCAGCGGCGACCGGGACTGGCTGAAGCGGTACGGCTGGCCGGTGATCAAGGGCGTGGCCGAGTTCTGGACGAGCCGCGTCACGTACGACAAGGCGCACGACCGCTACGAGATCCTGCACGTCACTTCGCCCGACGAGGCCTACGACGACGTGCCCAACGACGCGTTCACCAACGCCGCCGCGCAGAAGGCGCTGCGCATCGCCGTCAAGGCGGCCAGGCAGATCGGCACCGCACCCGACCCGCAGTGGTCGCGCATCGCCGACAGGATGTACATCCCGTTCGACGCCGCCGCGCAACGCCACTACGACTTCGATCCCTCGGTGCCGCACGACAAGATCACCTGGATGGGCTCCTCGCTGGCCTGGCTGATGTATCCCAACCTGGACCTGTCGATGTCGCCGCAGGTGCGCCGCAACGACTTCGACTTCCAGCTGCACGAACTGAAGACGCACGGCGACGATCCGAACGAGATGATGATGGTGATGCTCGCCGTGGGCGAGGCGGAGCTCGGCGACGGCAAGGCCGCCGGCGACTGGCTGCAGCGCAACCTGGTGGGCTTCCTCAAGCCGCCGTTCAACGTGCGCACCGAGACCGTGGCCAACAACGCCGGCTACATCCTCGCCACCTCGGCCGGCTACATCCAGAGCCTGGTCTACGGTCTCACCGGCCTGCGCATCGACGGCAAGGGTCTCGACCCCGCCTACGCGCCGGTGCTGCCGCCTGCGTGGAAGTCGCTTACGCTCAAGGGCGTGAGCTTCCGCGGCAAGCGCTACGACATCAGCATCGAACGCGACGCCGCGGGCAAGGCGAAGCTGGTGCAACGAGCGCTGTGAGGAGTTCCGGATAATGCGCATGTCCCTGTGCCGGAACGACGGGCAGATGCCCGCGCAGGACTGACGGGCCGGAAAGCATCCCATGGCCACGCCTTCAGCTGCGCTGCTTGAATCCATGCGCCGGGCCGGCGCACTGCTGCAGGCCGGCGACCTGCGCCACGCCCACGAGCTGCTGCAGGCCGCCGTGGCGGAACACCCGGATTGCGCCGAGGCGCTGCGCCTGCTCGGCGGCCTGCGCCAGCACTTCGGCGATGCCGAAGGTGCGGAGGCATTGCTGCGCCGGGCGCTGGCGCTCGACCCGGGCTGGGCGCCTACCCTCGCCACGCTGGGCGAGCTGCTGCTCAACGCCGGCCGCGATGCGGAAGCCGAGCCGCTGCTGCGGCGGGCGGCCACGAAACTGCCGCAGGCCGCCCTGCGCCTGGCGCGCCACTGCAACGACAACCAGCGTCCGGCCGACGCGCTCGTCCTGCTCGCACCGTTGTGCGCCGCCGGCAATGCCGTCAGCGCCGAGCTGGCCACGCAGCACGTGGCGGCGCTGGCAGCGCTGGGCCGTCACGACGAGGCCGTCGCGCGCTACCGCCGCGCGGCGGAAGCCGCACCGGACGATCCGGCCGCCGCGCAGGCACTGGCGATCGCGCTCGGCGCGGCCGGCCGGCACGCCGAAGCCGAAAGCACCGCCGCGCGAGCCATCGCGCTCGGCACTCCGGACGCCGCTGCTCGTTTCACCCGCGCGCGCAGCCTGGTCGCGCTGGGCGAGTTCGCGCGCGCCGAGGCGGACCTGCGCGACGGCCTGCGGCTGGAGCCCCGCCATGCCGAGGCGCACGACCATCTTGCCCGGCTGGTCTGGATGCGCAGCGGCGACCTCGCCGAGACCACAGCCACGCTCGACGCCGCGCTGCGCCAGTTCCCCGGCGACACCGCGCTGCTCGCCGCCAGGGCCGCCATCCTGCAGGGCGCGGGCGACGCGCGCGGCGCCTACGCCTGCCTTGCCGAAGCCGCCGCTCGCACACATGTCGCGCCGGCGCTGCTGGTGCGCGCGGGGCTCTCCGCCCTCGAGTTCGATCCGGCCACTGCGCTCACGCTGGCAGGACGTGCGCTGCGTCTTTCGCCCGCCAGCACGGCCGCGCGCAGCCTGCTGGCCGCGGCCCTGCTCGGCACCGGCGACGCCCGCGGCGCGCTCGCGCACTGCGATGTCCTGCTCGCCGGCGCACCCGACGACCAGTACCTGATCGCGCTGCAGACCACCGCATGGCGGCTGCTCGGCGACGCGCGCCACGACGCGTATTGCGACTACGCGCACCTGGTGCGGCGGTTCCGCCTGCAGGCGCCGCCGGGCTGGGCCGATCTCGCCGGCTTCCTCGCCGACCTCAAGCGCAGCCTGGAACGCCTGCACGACCCGCAGGGCCATCCGCTGCTGTTCCAGTCGCTGCGCCACGGCACCGAGACCACCGGGGACCTGGCGCGTTACGCCGACCCGGTGATCCAGGCGCTGTTCAAGGCGTTCGACGCGCCGATCCGCGACTACCTCGCACACATCGGCCACGGCGACGATCCGCTGCGCCGGCGCAACCGCGGCGACTACCGCTACAACGGCAGCTGGTCGGTGCGGCTACGCAGCGCGGGCTACCACACCAGCCACGTGCATCCGCGCGGCTGGATCTCCTCGGCCTGCTACATCGACCTGCCCGACGGCATCGCCGGGGCCGCCACGCCGGACGGCTGCCTCGCCTTCGGCGAGCCCGGCATCGTCACCGTGCCGCCGTTGCACGCGCAGCACGCGGTGCGCCCCGCGCCCGGCGAACTGGTGCTGTTCCCCTCCTACCTCTGGCACGGCACGGTGCCGTTCCGCAGCGCGCAGGCGCGGCTCACCGTGGCCTTCGATGCGGTGCCACAGGCATGAAGCCGGCGCGCACGCCTCCACGCGCCGTATCGCGCATTCCCCGTCACGTCCCGCCGGGAGCACACCCATGAAACTCCGTTCGTGCCTCGCCACCGCCCTGCTCGCATTGCTGTCCACACCCGCGGCCGCCGCCACGCCCGATGCCGCGAAAACGCTGGACTACATCCACCGCGCGTGGCCCACGCTCACGCGCCGGATGGACGACTGCTCCGCCTTCGGCAAGGGACCGGGCGACAGGCAACTGGCGGTCTATCTGCCGCAGCGGCTGCCGATGCCCGCCGATCTGCCGCGCATGGCGAAGGCCTGTCACGTGGAAGTGCGGCGGCTGCCGCGCGTGATCCGGCAGATCGGCGACGTGGACGCCGCGAAGCTGCCGGTGCAGGGCCTGCTCTACCTGCCGCACCCCTACGTGGTGCCCGGCGGCTTCTTCAACGAGATGTACGGCTGGGACAGCTATTTCATCGAACTGGGCCTCATCGCCGACCACCGCGAAGCGCTCGCGCGCGACATGGTGGACAACGCGCTGTTCGAGGCGGCGCACTACGGCGGCGTGCTCAACGCCAACCGCAGCTACTACCTGAGCCGCTCGCAGCCGCCGTTCCTCGGCGCGATGATGCGCGCCCTGCTCGACGACCCGGCCGGCTTCCATGACGACGCCGCGAGGCGCGCCTGGCTGGCGCAGGCCTACCCGCTCGCCGTGCGCAACCACGACGTGTGGATGCGCCCCGGACACCGCGCCGGCGACACCGGCCTCGCGCGCTACTTCGACTACGGCCACGGCCCGGTGCTGGAAGCGCGCGACGCCACCTACTACCAGGGCGTGATCCGCTGGCTGCTGGCGCATCGCGCGCAGGACCCCGGCTACCTGGTCAAGGCGCCGCAGCATCCCGACGACGCCGAGGCGGCACGGCTGGAGACCGCGAGCTGCAACGTCGCCGCGTCGCAGGTGTGCGCCGACGCCTGGGTGGACGGCTACCGCCTGACGGCCGACTACTACCTCGGGGACCGCGCGATGCGCGAGTCCGGCTTCGACGTGAACTTCCACTTCGGCCCGTACGCCGGCCTCACCCACCACTACGCGCCGGTGGGACTGAACAGCCTGCTCTACCGCTACGAACGCGACCTGCACGATTTCGCCGTCGAACTCGGCAGGACCGCCGACGCCGCACGCTGGGCGCGGATCGCCGCGGCGCGCAAGGCAGCCATGGACAAATACCTGTGGCAGCCCGCGCAGGGCATGTACATGGACTACGACTTCGTGGCGGGCAAACCCTCGGACGATCCCTACCTCACCGCGTTCTATCCGCTGTGGGCCGGCGCCGCTTCCACCGCGCAGGCGCAGGCGCTGCGTGGCAAGCTGGCGCTGTTCGAGCGGCGCGGCGGCCTCGCCATGAGCACGCGCGCCACCGGTGCGCAGTGGGACGCACCCTATGGCTGGGCGCCCACGAACTGGCTGGCCATCGCGGGCCTCGACGCCTACGGCTTCCACGACGACGCACACCGCCTCGCCGGCAAGTTCATGGCCACCGTGGACCGCAGCTACGCCAGCGACGGCACGATCCGCGAGAAATACAACATGGCGCGCGGCGACGCCGACGTGCGGATCACCGCCGGCTACACGCAGAACGTGGTCGGCTTCGGCTGGACCAACGGCGTGTACCTGAAGCTGCACCAGTTGCTCGGCGGCGGCAGCGGCAAGCCCGTCAGCCAGCCGGCTGCGACCCGGTGAATTCCATCGGCGCGGCGCGGGGAGATCCCCTGCGCCATCGGCGCCTCCCGCGCCCCGCCCCGCCGCCGGTCGGCCCCCGCTCGCCACAGGCAGCGGTCGAGCAGATGCGCGGCACGACGGCTCCGTCGCCATCGCCGTCCTCCACCGGCACTGGCCGGCCTGCCGGGCGCGGGCTCCCGCGCTTTGCCCCCTGTCGGCGCGGCGGGTATCCTCACCGGCAACGCCGCCACCACCCCACAAGCCATGAGCCAGCAGACCGTCCTGGTCATCGACGACGAGCGCGACATCCGCGAACTGCTCACCATCACGCTGGGGCGGATGGACCTGCAGGTCGACGCCGTGGGCACCGTCGCCGAGGCGCGCCAGGCGCTGGCCGGCAAGACCTACGACCTGTGCTTCACCGACATGCGCCTGCCCGACGGCAACGGCCACGAGATCGTCGAGCACATCGCGGCCAACCACCCGGACATGCCGGTGGCGATGATCACCGCCTACGGCAACGTGGACGCGGCGGTGAACGCGCTGAAGGCCGGCGCGTTCGACTTCGTCTCCAAGCCGGTGGACATCCAGATGCTGCGCCAGCTGGTGCGCACCGCACTGCGGCTGGCCGAGGAGCGGCGCACCGGCAAGGCCGCGGCGAAGGCCGGCAACGCGGGCGAACGGCTGATCGGCGACTCGCCGGCGATGCAGCAGGTGCGCGCCACCATCGCCAAGCTCGCGCGCAACCAGGCGCCGGTGTACATCGCCGGCGAATCCGGCGTGGGCAAGGAACTGGTGGCGCGGCTGATCCACGAGCAGGGCCCGCGCGCCGGCGGCCCGTTCGTGCCGGTGAACTGCGGCGCGATCCCGTCCGAGCTGATGGAGAGCGAGTTCTTCGGCCACAGGAAGGGCAGCTTCACCGGCGCGCACACCGACAAGGAAGGCCTGTTCCAGGCCGCCCACGGCGGCACGCTGTTCCTGGACGAGGTGGCCGAACTGCCGCTGCACATGCAGGTGAAGCTGCTGCGCGCGATCCAGGAGAAGGCGGTGCGCCCGATCGGCGCGCGCGAGGAAGTGCCGGTGGACGTGCGTATCCTCTCCGCCACGCACAAGAACCTCGCCGCGCTGGTCGAGCAGGGCCAGTTCCGCCAGGACCTGTTCTACCGCATCAACGTGATCGAGCTGCGCGTGCCGCCGCTGCGCGAACGCCGCGGCGACGTGCCGCTGCTGGCCAACTTCATACTGCAGGGCCTGGCACGCAAGGACGGCGGCAACCCGCGCCAGCTGCTGCCCGAGGCTCGCCAGGCGCTGGAAGCCTACGATTTTCCCGGCAACGTGCGCGAGCTGGAGAACATCCTCGAGCGCGCCACCGCGATGTGCGACGGCGAACGCGTCGACGCCGACGACCTGATGCTGCCGCAGCGCATGCCGCGCACGGAGGCCACGCACGCCGTCCCAGGCCAGCCCGCCCCGGCCGCACCGCCCCCGCCGAGCGCCACCGGCGACGGCGGGCTGGACGACTACATCAGCAACCTCGAGCGCGGCGCGATCATGAAGGCGCTGGAGGAATCGCGCTACAACAAGACCGCCGCCGCGAAGAAGCTCGGCATCACGTTCCGGGCGCTGCGCTACAAGCTCAAGAAACTCGGCATCGACTGATGCCGCTTGCAACCCTCTCCTTGCCGGAGAGGAAGTTGGGTAAGGGGTCGTCCTTCACCACACGCCGCCACGCGCGAGCCTCCCCTCGCCCACCTGTGGGATAGTGGGTCGGGGGAGAGAGGCTCTATGCTCTTCTCTCGAAAGTTTCAAAGCGGTTTCGTGCGCCTGCCGGCGCCCGAGTTACTTTTCTCTTGCGTGGCCAAGAGAAAAGTAACCCAAAGAGAAGGCCACCCCGGGGCGGCGCTCTCCGGGCCTCCTGCCCTGCGAGTGCGTGAGGCGACGCCGGGCTTTTCGAGCGGGCTCCTGCCCGCGCGAAAAGGCGAGTCCATCCGTGGCCTCGCCCGCTGCGCGGCCTGTTCGTCCCTGCCTCACCGCCGCCCAGGGGCCCCGGAGAAGCAGCGCGCTCCCGGCGCGCAGATGCAACAGCAACCGCCAGAACGAAGCGACAGCAAGGCCAGAGCAAAGCGAGAGCCAAGCCAAGGCGGCCTACGCGCCGCGAGGCTTCGCCCCCTCAGTCCCCAGATACGTCGCAATGTGGCCGCCACGTCTATCGCATAGGCGGGAGTAGCTCCAAAGCCATCGACACGCCGGGCTTGTATTCCCGGTGGATCGAACCAGGCCATTTCTCTGGGTTACCTCTCTTGACTCCGGGCATCCTGTGCCCTCCGCCCTTCGGGCCGGCTTCGCCGTTCGCCGCCGCTCCTGCGGCGGCGTGGGCCAGCAAAGAGAAGGGACTCGGGCGCCGGCAGGCGTCCGAAACCGCCTTGTCCCTTGCGGCCAGGCGGACGAAACCGCCCCGTCGCTGGTGATGACCCTCGGGCAAAACCCACCTCCCGCACGTGAGAAAGGGAAGTGCAGCGAATCGCGAGCACCCGCCCCTCACCCAACCCTCTCCCCAGCGGGGAGAGGGCTTGTGCGATGTCAGTCCATAGTGCTCGCCAGTGCCAGGCGCAACGTGCGCAGCAGCTTGCGCGTGGTGACCGGCTTGTCGAGCACGTGCAGGCGCGGCAGCGGCGGCAGTTCGTCGAGCTGCGGAGGGGCGTCGGGGCGCACCAGCATCACCACCGCGCCGTCGTAGCCCTGTTCGATCAAGGCGGCCAGCGTGCGCACGCTGGTGAACAGGTTCATGTCGGCGTCCATCAACACCAGGTCGGGCAGGCCGTGCGCGCCGATCCACTGCAAAGCGGCGGTGCCGCTCTGGCTGGCGCTGGCCTGGTAGCCCCAGGCATCCAGCGTGTCGCTGAGCAGGGACAACTCGCTGGCCGCCTCAGCCACCACCAGCACCCGCTCGGCGGCGCCTTCGAGGCTGTCGCTGTCGTCGCCGTTCGCCTCGGCGGCGTCAGCCGACGGCTCCTGCAGCGGAATGTAGAGATCGAAACGGGTGCCGCGGCCCGGCTCGCTGTCCACTCGCATCACGCCGCCGTGGCTGGCCACGATGCGCCGGCAGGACACCAGGCCCAGCCCGGTGCCGTTCTCCTTGGTGGTGAAGAACGGCTCGAACAGGCGCGCCAGCACCTCGTGGCTCATGCCGGGGCCGTTGTCGATCACGCTGAGGCACAGGTGGCGGCAGATATGCGGCTCCTCGCCGGGAAGGAAGAAGTCCGCGGCCAGTCGCTGCTGCGCGGTCTCGATGCGCAGCTCACCGCCTTCCGGCATTGCCTGGATCGCGTTGAGGCAGAGGTTGAGCAGGCATTGCTGCAGCTCGGTGTGATTGCCGGCGAACACGAGCTCGGGCGCGTCGACCGCCATCTCCATGCGGATCGTGCGCGGCACGCTGCCCTTCAGCAGCAGGCCCAGCGCGTCCATCAACGCGCCGAGCCGCACCTGTTCGGCGCGGCGCGCGCCGCGCGCGAAGGACAGCATGGACTGCACCATCTCCAGCCCGCGCTTGCCGCAGTCGCGCACCAGCTCGCCCAGGCGCGCCACCTGCGGATCGTCGGCGCGGCCGCGCAGGCTCTCGCCCGCCAGCAGCAGCGGCTGCAGCAGGTTGCGCAGATCATGGCTGAGGCCACCGGCGAGCATAGCCAGGCTCTCGAAACGCTGGGCACGGATCAGCTCGGCCTGTGCGCGCTGGCTGGCGCGCCGCTCGGCGGCCTCGGCCAGTGCGCGGCGCACCGCGCTGGCGAGGCGGGCGGGGTTCTGCTTGAGGATGTAGTCGGTGGCGCCGTTGCGCAGCGCCTCGATCGCCGCCTCCTCGCCCAGCGTGGCGGAAACGAAGATGAAGGGCAGCTCCGTGTCGCGCTGGCGCAGCAGCTCCAGCGCGCGCTGGCCGGAGAAGCCCGGCAGGCTGAGGTCGGACAGCACGATGTCGGGCCGGAACTCGCGCAGCGCGACGATGTAGGCCTCCTCGTCGTCGACCACCTGTGCGTCGTGGACGAGCCCGTCGTCGTCGAGCTCGGCCAGCGCCAGCTCGGCGTCGTTGCGGTTGTCCTCCACCAGCAGCACCCGGATCGGGCGCGTGTCGCTGCCGTGCGAACCAAGCATGTGCCGAACTCCTCCTGCCGCGATCGGGCCGCCTCAGTCCTGCTCCGGCGCCTGGTTCAGCACCGCCCAGAATTGCCCCAACGTGCGCACCGCGGTGAAGAACTGGTCCACGTCCACCGGCTTGATCACGTAGGCGTTGACGCCGAGGTCCCAGCTGCGCGCAAGGTCGCTTTCCTCGCGCGAGGAGGACAGGATCACCACCGGGATGCGCCGCAGCCTCTCGTCGGCGCGCATGCGCGTGAGCACCTCGAGACCGTCCATGCGCGGCATCTTGATGTCAAGCAGCACCACCGCCGGGTCGCCCGGCTCGCGCGTGGCCCAGTCGCCGCGGCACTGCAGCCAGTCCATGCACTCCACGCCGTCCTGCAGGTGCACCACCGGGTTGGCGAGATTGGCCTCGCGCAGCGCGTCCAGCGACATTTCGGCGTCGGCCATGCTGTCCTCGACCAGCAGGATGCTGCGGATGTGGCGATTGATCATGAAGGCCTCTCGATGGATGTGCCGGACAGATCCCGTGCCGGCAGGGTGAAATGGAAGCGCGCGCCGCGGTCCGGTTCGGCCTCGGCCCATACCCGGCCACCGTGGCGGGCGAGGATGCGCCGCACGTTGGCCAGGCCGATGCCGTTGCCGGGGAAGTCCGAGGCGCGGTGCAGGCGCTGGAACACGCCGAACAGCTTGTCGGCGTACTGCATGTCGAAGCCGGCGCCGTCGTCGCTCACGATGAACTCGTAGTCGCCGTTGCGGCCGCGCTGCATGTCCACCGCGATGTGCGCCACCTCGCGCCGCCCGGTGTACTTCACCGCGTTGCCGATCAGGTTCTGCCACACCGTGCGCAGCATGTTCTCGTCGCCCACCACGATCGGCAGCGGCGCGATCGACCACACGATGCGCCGCCCGGGCGCCTCCGACTCGCACAGCGCGCGCGCCTCCTCGGCCAGCGACTGCATGTCCACCGGCTGCAGCCGCAATGCGCCGCGGCCGAGGCGCGAGAACACCAGCAGGTCGTCGATCAGCTGCGCCATGCGCTGCGCCGAGTTGCCGATCACGTCGAGGTAGTGGCTGCCGGTCTCGTCCACCCGCTCGCCCAGGTGCTGGCGCAGCTTGCGCGCGAAGCCGGCGATGTGGCGCAGCGGCGCGCGCAGGTCGTGCGAGACGGAATAGCTGAACGCCTCCAGCTCGCGGTTGACGTCGGAGACCTGCGCCACCTTGCCTTCCAGCTGGTGATTCAGCTCGTTGACCTTCTGCTCGGCCAGCGCGCGCGCGGTGACATCGCTCACCGTCAGCAGCAGCGCCTGCGCGTCGCTGTCCTGCTGCTGGATGCGCCGCGCGTTGATCACCACGTGGCGCTCCACGCCGTCGGCGGTGCGCTGCACCAGCTCGTAGTCCCACAGCTCGCGGTTGCGCAGCAGCACGTCGTTGAGCCGCTGCAGCAGCGCGCCGTCGCTCCAGGCGCCGTCACCGATCTGCGGCAGCGGCAACGCGCGGTGATGCTTCGGATCCAGTCCGTACAGCTCGCTGAAGGCGGCATTCACCAGCAGGCTGCGCAGCTGCTCGTCGAACAGCGCGATCGGCTCGCGCACCGCCTGCACGATCATCTGCGAACGCAGCACCGCTCGGCCCTCGCGGGTTTCCGCCAGCTGGCGCCTGCCGATCTGCCGCTCGGACGAGATCACCACCACGATCAGCAGCAGCAGCTGCGCCAGCGCGGTGAGGCCGAGCACGAACTGGCTGCGCTCGACCTGCTGCGCGACGTCGCGGGTGCGTTCGGCCAGCAGGCGGTCCTCGGTATCCGCGATGCCGTCGATCAGCACGTGCATGTGGAACAGGTCGCCGGTGTCGCGCAACGACTGCCGCGCACCGGCGGCGTCGCCGGCATGCAGCCGCGCCAGCGCCTGGTCGACCAGCGTGATGCGGCCGCTGGTGACGCTTTCCAGCGCGCCGATGCGCGCCTGCTGGTCGGGGTTGTCACGGGTGAGGTTGCGCAGCTGCTCCAGCAACGCCGGCACCTGGGCCTTGGCGCCGCTGGCGCGCTGCTCGGTCGGCGCATCGCCGTCGCCGGCGAGGATGCGGTAGCTCGCCGCCTCGCTGTCGCGGACCAGGTAGGCGATGCGGTAGGTGAGCGCCTTGACCGTGCTGGCGTGGTTGAGCCAGAGGTTGGCCTGCTGCGTCTCGTCCGCCATCACGCGGGTGACGAGGTACGGCAGCGCCACGATGGCGACCATCGCGAGCAGCAGGCCGGCGACGCGCCAGCGCAGCAGACCCCTGACTTTCATTGGACAGTCGTCACTGGCGGCTCCCGCTCGGCGGCACCAGGCCGTTCCGGGCACCGGGCTATTCTGCGCAGGTTTGCCTCCCGCCACCAGCCCGGCGCAGTGGCGGGATGGGGGTCATCGCGGATAGGGGCTCATCGCGGCTGGCCGCGCCGCCGCCGCCGTGCCCCATTGCCGGTTCGGGCTGGCCTGCATCACGAAGCGCAGCTCGCCGCCGGCGAGGATCTCGCCATGGCGCAGGTAGACGCGCTCCAGCGGTTTGCCGTTGAGCGTGACCCGGCCCACGTAGGGATGCGCCGCGTCCAGGTGTTCGGCCACCACGGTGAAGGCATGGCCGTTGGTCAGGTGCAGCACCGCCTTCGGCACGAACGGCCGGCCGATCGCGTACTCGTCGCTGGCCGGCGTCACCGGATAGAAGCCCAGCGCGGTGAACACGTACCAGGCCGACATCTGGCCGAGGTCGTCGTTGCCGGCCAGGCCATCGGGGCGCGCGGCGTACTGGCTGTCCATGATCTGTTTCAGGCGCTGCTGCGTCTTCCACGGCGCGCCGGCGTAGTCGTAGAGATAGGCGATGTGGTGGCTGGGCTCGTTGCCGTGCGCGTACCAGCCGATCAGGCCGGTGATGTCCTCCACGTTCTTGAAGTGCGCAGGGTCGACCCTGGCGTCGAAGAGTTCGTCGAGTTTGGCGACGAACCTCGCATCGCCGCCCATCGCGGCGATCAGCCCGGCCACGTCCTGCGGCACGTACCAGGAGTACTGCCAGGCGTTGCCTTCGGTGTAGTCGCTGCCGTAACCGGCGAAGGTGGGATCGAACGGAGTGCGGAACTGGCCGTTGCTCAGCTTCGCGCGCATGAAGCCGCTCTGCGGGTCCCACGCGTTGCGCCAGTTCGCGGCGCGCTTGTCGAACTCGCCGGCAATCCTTGCCTTGCCCATCGCCTTGGCCATCTGCGCCAGCGACCAGTCGTCGTAGGCGTACTCCAGCGTCTTGGAAGCGGCTTCCGGCTCCTTGTCGATCGGTACGTAGCCGAGCTTCATGTAGTCGGCCAGGTCGCCGTAGGGACCGTAGCTGGCGCTGGCCACCATCGCCTTCAGCGCCTGCCCCGCATCGAAGCCGCGCACGCCCTTGATGTAGGCGTCGGCGATCACCGGCACCGCGTGGTAGCCGATCATGCACCACGTCTCCAGCCCCTGGTACGCCCACACCGGCAGGATGCCGAACGGGCTGGCCTGCTGCGCGGCGACCAGCGAGCGCACGAACTGCGAGCTGAGGTCGGGCCGCAGCAGCACCATCAGCGGCTGCTGGGCGCGATAGACGTCCCACAGCGACCAGCTCGAATAGAAGTCGAAGCCGTCCGCCTTGTGCACCGCGTGGTCGGGTCCGCGGTACTCGCCGTTGACGTCCATGCTCAGCGTGGGCGACAGCATCGCGTGGTACAGCGCGGTGTAGAACTGCGTGCGCTGGGTTTTCGTGCCGGACACGTCGATGGCCGACAGCGCCTTGTCCCACATCGCCGTGGCCTCGGCGCGGCGGGCGTCGAAGTCCCAGCCCCGGCCGTCCCGGTCGAGGTTGGCGACGGCGTTCGCCTCGCTCACCGGCGAGATCGCCACCTTCACCAGCAGCGGCTTGTCGAGCCGGCCGAAGTCGAACACGCCTTCCAGCGCACGGCCGTTCTCGGCGTCATGGTCCTCGGGCTGGTTGCCCGGGCCCTTGAAGCCCTTGTAGGTGACGTCCGTCTCGCGGTCGTACAGCGTGCGCGAGACCATCGGCTGCGAGAAGCGCATCGCGAAGCAGAGCTCGCGCCCCGGTGCCCAGCCGCGCGTGGTGCGGCAGCCGGTGACGGTGCCGTCCTTGCGCACGCGCAGGCGCGACCACAGCACCTTGCCGGGGTAGTCGTAGATGCTGGGGCGCAGGTCGAGCAGCAGGTGCGCCGGCCGGTCCTTCGGGAAGGTGTAACGGTGCCAGCCGATGCGCCGCCCCGCGGTCAGCTCGGCGCGGATGCCGTAGTCGCTCAGGGTCACCGCGTAATAGCCCGCCTGCTCCACTTCGCTGGCGCGGCTGAAGCGCGAGCGGTAGCCGCTGCCCGGCCGGTCCGCGTCGCCCGGGTCGAGCTTCACGTCGCCGGCGATCGGCATCACCAGCACATCGCCCAGATCCGAATGGCCCGAGCCGGAGAAATGCGTGTGCGAGAAGCCCATGATGGTGGGATCGCCGTACTGGTAGCCCGCGGCCCACCTGTACGCATGCTTGAAGTCCGGCATCGCGGTGTCGGGCGACAGCTGGATCTCGCCGAACGGCACCGTGGCGCCGGGGAAGGTGTGGCCGTCGCCGCCCGTGCCGATGCGCGGATCGACCGCCGCCGCATGGCCGCCCGACGCCACGGCGCCGCTGGACCAGAGGGCGAGGCCCGCCGCCAGCGCGGGTACCAGCCAGGCGTGCGTTGCGTGCTGTTTCATCGACTCTCCCCTTGCATCGCAATTTGGATCGTTCCAAGCTGCAGACGCTAACACCGGGTTGCGCACCGGCGCATGTTGCATCGCGGAACCATCTGCGGCGCGCTTCCGGTACATTTTGATCGTTCCAATCGACCACGACGACACGCATGGCCACGGACAGCACGCCTCACGCCAATCGCAAGATTACCCTCGCCGACATCGCCGCAGGCTGCGACGTGTCGCGCGCCACGGTATCGCTGGTGCTGCGCGGCAGCCCGCTGGTGAACAAGCTCACCCGCGCCCGCGTGGAGGAGGAGCTGCGCCGCCAGGGCTATGTCTACAACCGCGCGGCCGCCAACCTGCGCCGGCGCACCTCGTCCAGCATCGCCCTGGTGCTGAACGACCTCGCCAACCCGTTCTTCGCGGAGTTCGCCACCGGCGTGGACGAGGCGCTGGGCGCCGCCGGCTACGTCACCCTGCTCGGCAGCACCGGCGAATCCATCGCGCGCGAGCAGGCCGTGCTCGGCTCGCTGCTCGAACACGACCCGGCGGGCATCATCCTGTCGCCCGCCGAGGGCAGCGACGCCGGCCAGGTGCTGAAGACGATCGGCACACGCACGCCGCTGCTGCTGTTCAACCGCGAGCTGGCCGGCGCGGCTTCGCCGGATGCGCCATGGGACCGGCTGATGCTGGACAACCAGCGCGGCGCGCGGCTCGCCACCGAGCACCTGATCGCGCTGGGCCAGAAACGCATCGCGTTCTTCGGCGGCCACCAGAGCTCCAGCTCCTGCCAGCAGCGCCATGCCGGCTACGTCGAGGCGATGCAGGCGGCCGGCCTGCCGATCGAACCGCACTGGCGCATCGAATGCGCGCCGAACCGCGTGGACGCCGCGGCGCAATGCGGCGCACTGTTCTTCGATACCCCCGCGCCCACCGCGGCGGTCTGCTACAACGACGCGGTGGCGCTGGGCCTGATGCTGGGCCTGTACCAGCGCGGCATCAAGCCCGGCCGCGACTTCGCGGTCACCGGCTTCGACGACATCGCCGAGGCCGCGCTGAGCGCTCCGCCGCTCACCACGCTCGCCTCCACGCCGCGCGCACGCGGACGCCAGGCCGCCGAACTGCTGCTGCAGCGGCTGCGCGACCCGCAGGCGCAACCGCGGCGCACCGTCGCGCCGGTGCAGCTGGTGGTGCGCGGCAGCAGCTGCCCTCCGCCCAGCGCCTGACCCACATCGAATAGGGGACCCCATGGCCTTTGCCACACCGCCGTCCGCCACTGCTGCCCGCACGGGCAACGACAGCGGCCGCTACACCGACTATCCCGGCGCGCTGACGATCACTACCACAGTGTTCTTCATGTGGGGCTTCCTCACCGCGCTGAACGACAGCCTGATCCCCCACCTCAAGGCGGTGTTCGAACTGGACTACACCCGCGCGATGCTGGTGCAGTTCACCTTCTTCGGCGCCTACTTCCTGATGTCGCTGCCGTCGGGCCGGCTGGTGGCGCACCTCGGCTTCAAGCGCGGCATGGTGGCGGGACTGGCCATCGCCGGCGCGGGCGCGGCGGCGTTCTGGCCTGCCGCGCAGTGGCGCAGCTATCCGCTGTTCCTCGGCGCGCTGTTCGTGCTGGCCACCGGCATCACCGTGCTGCAGGTGGCGGCCAACCCCTACGTGGCGCTGCTCGGCCCGTCGCGCACCGGTTCCAGCCGGCTCACCCTGGCGCAGGCGCTGAACTCGCTGGGCACCACGCTGGCACCGCTGTTCGGCGGCTGGCTGATCCTCTCCGGCACGGTGCTGGGCAGCACCCAAGTGGCCGCGCTGCCGGCGGCCGAGCAACTGGCCTACCGCAGCCACGAGGCGCAGTCGGTGCAGGGGCCGTATCTCGGCCTGGCGCTGGTGCTGGTGCTGCTCGCAGTGATCGTGGGCCTGTTCCGGCTGCCTGTGCTGGCCGAAGCCACCGAACAGGCCGACCGCGAGAAGCACACCCTGCTCGATGCGCTGCGCCACCCGCATGTGGCGTTCGGCGTGCTGGCGATCTTCTTCTACGTGGGCGCCGAGGTGTCGATCGGCAGCTTCATGGTGAACTACCTGGCGCTGCCGGAGATCGGCCACATCAGCGAGCAGCAGGCGTCGCACTACGTATCGCTGTACTGGGGCGGCGCGATGGTCGGCCGGCTGGCCGGCTCGGCGCTGCTGGCCTGGCTCGATCCGCGCAAGCTGCTCGCCATGTTCGCCGTGATCGCCGGTGCGCTGGTGCTGACCAGCGTGCTCACCCACGGCGACGTGGCGATGTACAGCATCATCGCGGTGGGCCTGTTCAACTCGATCATGTTCCCCACCATCTTCGCGCTCGGCATCGAGCGGCTGGGGCCGCTCACCGACAAGGCGTCCAGCCTGCTGATCATGGCCATCGTGGGCGGCGCGCTGGTGCCGGTGGCGCAAGGCGCGCTGGCCGACGCCATCGGCATCCAGCACGCCTTCGTGCTGCCGCTCCTGTGCTACGCCTACATCGTCTTCTACGGCCGTCGCGGGTCGAAGGTCCGCGACGTCGCCGCCGCAAGCTCCAGGTAATCCCGTTCATGCATTCCATACTCTGCTTCGGTGAAGCACTGATCGATTTCCATGCCGAGGGCCGCGACCCGCACGGCTATCCGCGCGCCTTCGTGCCGTTCGCCGGCGGCGCGCCCGCCAACGTGGCGGTGGCGGTGGCCAAGCTCGGCGGCGTCGCGCGTTTCGCCGGCATGCTGGGCACCGACCTGTTCGGCGACCTGCTGCTGGACAGCCTGCACCATGCCGGCGTGGACACCCGCGACGTGGTGCGTACCGGCGAGGCGAACACGGCGCTGGCCTTCGTGGCGCTGGACGCGCACGGCGAACGCAGCTTCAGCTTCTACCGTCCGCCTTCGGCCGACCTGCTGTTCCGCCCGCAGCATTTCCGTGCCGACGCATTCGCCGACACCGCGGTGTTCCACGTCTGCTCCAACAGCATGACCGAGCCGGCCGCTGCGGAGACCACCCGCGAAGGCATGCGCCGCGCCCGCGCCGCCGGCGCCCTGGTCAGCTTCGATCTCAACCTGCGTCCCGCGCTGTGGCCGCGCGACGCGGACATCCACGCGCAAGCCTGGCCGGCGCTCGAACTGGCCGACCTGGTGAAGCTGAGCGCCGAGGAATTCGCCTGGCTGGCGGCGGACGGCGAAGCCTCCGCGCTCGAACGCCTGTGGCGGGGCCGCACGCGTCTGCTGGTGGTCACCGACGGCCCGAATCCACTGCGCTGGTTCCATCCCGACGCCGAGGGCGAACTGCCCGCCTACCACGTTCCCGCGGTGGACAGCACCGCGGCGGGCGACGCGTTCGTCGGCGGCCTGCTGCTGCAGCTCGCCGGGCAGGAGATCGGCGCCGCCGGACTCGACACCCTCGTTGCCACGCTGCCCCGCCTGCACGCCACCCTGCGCCATGCCGCCGCCGCCGGTGCGCTGGCCGTTACGCGGCAGGGCTCGTTCGCCTCGCTGCCGACCGCCGACGAAGTCCACGCCTTCATGGCATCCCACGCCTGAGTCCGATACGCATGAGCACCGTCCTCCCCCTCGCGCCGCTGCCCGACTTCCGTTCGCCTGCCTTCCTGCGCCGGCACATCGCCGACACCATGGCGTTCTACCACCCGCGCGCGATCGACCCGGCCGGCGGCTTCTTCCACTACTTCAAGGACGACGGCACGATCTACGACCGCAGCCACCGCCACCTGGTGAGCAGCACGCGCTTCGTCTTCAACTACGCGATGGCGGCGATCGAGTTCGGCGACGACGCCGGGCTCGCCGCCGGGTACCGCGACGCCGTGCGCCACGGCCTGCGCTACCTGCGCGAGGTGCACCGCAACGCGCAGACCGGCGGCTACGCCTGGACGATCCGCGACGGCGCGCCGGAGGACCGCACCAACCACGCCTACGGCGTCGCCTTCGTGCTGCTGGCCTACGCCAGCGCGCGCAAGGCCGGCGTCGCCGAGGCCGCCGCGTGGATGGACGAAACCTGGGACTTGCTGGAACGCCGCTACTGGGACGCCGGCGCGGGCCTGTACCGCGACGAGGCCGACGCGGAGTGGAATTTCAGCGGCTACCGCGGCCAGAACGCCAACATGCACATGTGCGAGGCGATGCTGGCCGCCTACCAGGCCAGCGACGAGGTGCGCTACCTCGATCGCGCACTCACGCTCGCCGACCACATGACGCGCCGCCAGGCCGCGCTGGCCGACGGCCTGGTGTGGGAACACTACGACGCGCAATGGCGCATCGACTGGGAGTACCACAAGGACGATCCCAAGCACCTGTTCCGCCCGTGGGGCTTCCAGCCCGGCCACCAGACCGAGTGGGCCAAGCTGCTGATGATCCTCGAGCCGCTGCTGCTGGAGCGCAACCGCGAGGAACGCTGGATCGTGCCCACCGCGCGTCACCTGTTCGATACCGCGGTGAAGCACGCCTGGGATCAGGCGCACGGCGGCCTGTGCTACGGCTTCGCGCCCGACGGCAGCGTATGCGACGACGACAAGTATTTCTGGGTGCAGGCCGAATCGCTCGTCGCTGCCGCCCTGCTGCATGCGCGCACCGGCGACGGCAGCTACGCCGCGTGGTACGACAAGCTGTGGTCGTACTCGTGGACGCATCTCGTCGACCACGAATATGGCGCCTGGTACCGCATCCTCACGGTTGACAACCGCAAGTACAGCGACGAGAAGAGTCCCGCCGGCAAGGTGGACTACCACACCATGGGCGCGTGCCACGAGCTGTTGCAGCTGTACCGACGCTGATACCGCCCTCCTTACGTTCTTTCCGACGTCATGCCCGCGCAAGCGGGCATGTGTCTTTCTGCTGCCGCGCATATGCGCCTGCGCGGGCACGGGTCACGCGCGGATACCGCCACGCGGCCAAAAAAACGCCCCGGCAAATGCCGGGGCGCGGGGGAAGTTCAACCTGAGAGGGATCAGTTGAACTTGTAATCGAACGTGAGGAACATCTCGCGGCCGACGTATTCGTCGGCGGTCTGGTTCGTCGGGACGAACTCGAAGCCACCGGCGTAATACGGGATCGAAGCGACCTTGTCGAAGATGTTGGACACCGTGAAGGTCAGCTTGGTCTCCGGGTTGATCTGCCAGCCGATCGCGCCGTTCCAAGTGATCCACGGCGGGATGCGACCCTTGTACATGGTGTCTGCAACGGGCACTGTGTTGCCGTCCTGTGTCACCGTGCAAACCCCGGTGCTGTACACGGTGCCATTGGCCGCTGTGGCCGTGACCATGCCCGGCTGGATGCCATTGGGCAGCACATCGCAACCGCCATAGTTGTTGGCTCGCACGCTGCCGACGCGCACGCCGGAAATCGACACGTTCCAATCACCCTTGTGCCAGGTGCCGATCCACGAAATCCTGCTCGCCGCGTTGTTGTAGCGGGTGTTCAACAGCGGGTCGGAGGCCAGCACGCGCTGCTTGTACTCAAGGTTGTCGGTGTAGTTGATGCTGGTGGTGAAGTCGCCGTAATCGTCGCTGCGCCACTTGTAGTCCAGCGAGGCATCCACGCCGCTCACGTACAACGATGCCTCGTTGATCGGACCGGATTCCTCCGAAACGATCTGACCGGCCGCATTGCGCTGAACCATCTGGAGCACCATCTGGCAATACGCCGAGCCTGGCACGTGCGCCGTATACGGCGACAAGCCGGTTGAACCGTTCGCCTGAACGCCGGTAAGGCAACCGGCCTCGTCTTGCAACACGGTTTCCTTGCCGAGGTACTGGATGGCGTTGTCCACGCCCATGTGCCAGTAGTCGGCCGACACCGAAAGACCCTGTACGCCCGGGATCTGCCACACGAAACCGTAGGTCCAGGAGTGGCCGGTTTGCGGCTTCAACAAGCGGCTGCCGCTCGTGTACAAGGTGTAGTACTGCGATTGCGGGCGCTGCACGGTGGAACACCACGTGCTGTCGCTCACGCCCGCCTTGATGGCGTTGATACATTGCAGGGGATCGGTGTAATCGCCCACCGGCGAGGTAGCACCGGTCATGTAGATGGCCTGCATGTCCGGCGCCTTGAAGTTGGTGCCGTAGCTGCCGCGCAGCAACAGGCCGTCGTACGGGCGCCATTCGATGCCGGTACCCCAGGTGCGCGCGATGTCGGCGCTGCTGGCGTCGTGGTATTTGTCCACGCGCCCGGAGATGGTCCAGGTCAGCGAATTGAGCACCGGCACGCGGAACTCCGTGCCAAGCGAGTAGCGCTGGCGAGTGCCGGCACCGGTGTTGTCCGAATAGAACGGGTTCACGAACGTCGCCGAATCCGCCGCCCGTGCGTCGGGCGAAAGCCGGAAGCCGTTGTGCGCTGCTTCCAGCACCGCCGCCCAACCCACCGACTCATCCACCCACGGGAACTTGAACAGGTCGCCGTTGATGCGGAACTGCGCCTGGTCCAGCCACGACGATGCGGTGTCCTGGCCATTGACCGCAAACTGGCTGTACTGCTGCGGCGTGATGGGGTTCCACCACTGCTGCCAGTTCATGGCATAGATCGGGATGGTGTTGCCGCTACTGTCGGTGGTGGTACCCAGTTGCTTGCCGAGGAAGAAGTTGTTCGTGGCCGTCTGGTTGAAGGCCGTGTAATCCTCGCGCACGATGTACTTCTGGGTGTTGAGGCTCAGGTCCCAGTTGAAGTTGCCGTCGAACATGGTGCCGCGCAGGCCGCTCGTGATGTTCCAGTTCTGTTCGCGGTCATGGGTATTGCCCGAAGTGCCGATTTCCTGCGCGGTGAACTGGCGGATGGCATTGCTGATGACCTGTCCCGTAGACTGGTCGTAGAACTCGCCCGTACCCTCGCCCCACAGCTGGGTGTTGGAAATGCCAACAGTGTGGTAAAGGGCCGCCGAGCCGTAGAGCTGCAGGCCGTTGCTGAAGTCGTATTCGCCAGCCAGGTAGCCGTTTGTGCTGCGGCTGCCCGGCGTCAACACCCAGTTCTGGAACAGGGCAGGCTGCGAGCAGTAATAACCCCTGTCGGTCGTACCGGTGATCTGGGTGCCGTTGGTGGTGACCGTGTGCGACTGGCTCAACTGCGAGTTCGAGAACTTCCCGCAAGTACCCGCCGGCGGCGTGATGTACTGACCGTTGCCGTTCATCGCGGAGAGCGCGATGGCGCCGGACGCATCGTACTGGTAGCCGAACATGCGTGAGGCCGGCCCCCAGGCGCCGTAGCCTGCGGAAGACACCGAGTCCTGATACGGACGATCCATGCCCCACAATGCCGTGCGGTTGGATTTCTCCAGGTTGTAGAGGATGTGCCAGTTGTCGCCGGACTTGCCGCCGAAGAAGTTGATGTCGCCGTAGGCGCGGCCGCCACGCTGGGCGCCGCCACCGGTCACCTGCAGCTCGTCACCCTGGTAGTTCTTCTTCAGGATCACGTTGACCACGCCCGCCACCGCATCCGAGCCATAGATCGACGAGGCGCCGGACGCCAGGATCTCGACATGGTCGATCATGCCGGTAGGGATATTGCTGTAGTTCTGGAAATTGCTGCGCGCGTAGAGCGGCTGCGGGTAGTCCACCACGCGGTGGCCATCGATCATCAGCAGGCTGAAGCCGGGGCCCAGGTTACGCAGATTTAGCGGGCGCGCATTGACCGCAGTGGCACCCCAGGAAGCCGGATCCTGCACCTGCGGCCCCGCCTGCGGCAGCGAATCAAGGAACTCCCACATGGTGGTGAAGCCCTGGGCCTTGATCTGCGCGCCGCTGATGCTGACCACGGGCGTCGGACCCTCGATCTCCACGCGCGGGATCATCGAGCCGGTGACGGTGACAGCCTGCAGCTGCTTCGCCTTGGCCTGGTCAGGCTGCGTGCTGGACGAATTCGCCTGCGGCGAGCCCGGCTGCGCGGATGGGGCAGTGCCTGGCGATGCCTCCTGCGCCTGTGCGACGAACGGCGACAGCAAGGCGATGGAAAGTGCACTCACGAGTGCTGTGTGACGCAATGCGATGGCGTGACGCATGGAAACCCCTCCCTCAAGCATGTTTGTTGTCTGTGTTGTTGCGTGGCCGGGAGAGCCCCTGCTTCCCGGCCTTTCGTCAATCAGGTCTGGCGACCAAGGAACACATTTGGATCGTGTCAATCAATTGCGGCATAGCGCGCGCCATGGCCCGCGAAACGCCACGCAATACCCTCTTTTCTCTTGCCCTGCTGCCTGGACCGGGCAACCCCTGCCAGGTTTAGATCGATTCATATTTGAAACTATCACTCACCCATGAACGATGCAAGCGGCATTGCAATATGGCGGTCACCTCCATCGGGCAGGCCGTCACCGGATGGCACCACGGCAACGCCATGCGCAATCCGCCGCGGCTCAGTTGCTCTCGATCGGCTTCACTTCGTCGTGGAACAGGCGCACCGGTCCGTCCAGGGTGAGCGCCAGCACGGTGACCTCGGCGTCCAGCGTGGCGGGCGGCACGGTGATGTAGAGCAGGCCCGGCACCTTGCTCCAGTACGGCTTGCCCACCACCTGCGTATCCAGCGTCGTGCCGTTGCCGACCACGCGCGCGTGCAGCACGCGGTTCATCAGCCCCTTCACCAGCACCGGGCCGTTTGGACGTCCATCCACGAACAGGTACAGCGTGCTGCCGTCCTTCGACAGCGTGCTGGAGCCGGCGTAGTAGTCCTTCGGTATGCCGGCCTGCGTGCCGTAGATCGCCTCGGCGTGCTTGTGCGTCCAGCGGCCGATCGCCTTCAGCGTGTCGGCCTCCTGCTGCGGGATGGTGCCGTCAGCACGCGGGCCGATGTCGAGCAGCAGGTTGCCGCCCATGCTGATGGTGTCGGCGAGGATGCGGATCAGCTGGTTGGCGCTCTTGAAGTGCTGGTCGTTCGGCTGCCAGCCCCAGGAGTTGTTCATGGTCATGCACAGCTCCCAGTACTTCCGGGGAGGCGGCGTGATCGGCACGCCCTGTTCCGGCGTGGCGTAGTCGCCGTAGCCGGCGAGGCGCGAGTTGATGATGGCCATGGGGTTGCGCGCCAGCAGCATCGTGCGCACCTGCTTCGCATGCCACTCCACGGCGCTGTGTTCCCAGTCGCCGTCGAACCAGTACAGGTCGGGGTTGTAGCGCTGCGACAGGTCCTTCAGCTGGCCCTGGTAGTAGCGCACGAAGCGGTTCCAGCGCGCGGGATCGGCCTTGGCGTCGTAGCGCGACTCGGTCTTGGTGAAACCCGGATAGTCCTTGTAGGACCAGTCGATCAGCGAGAAGTACAGCCCCACCTTGAGGCCGTCCCTGCGCAGCGCCTGCACGAACGGCCCAACCAGGTCGCGCTTCGCCGGCGTGTCCTTAACCACGTTGAGGCCCTGCGCAGTGTCCCACAGCGCCACGCCGTCGTGGTGCTTGGCGGTGAGCACCGCGTAGCGCGCGCCGCTCTCCCGGATCAGGTCGGCCCAGGCTTGCGGGTGGTAGTTCGCCGCGGTGAAGCCCTTGAGCTGCTGCATGTAGTGGTCGTAGCTGACGTAGCCGTCGTAGAACGACCAGGACTCGTCGATGCCGTCCACCGCGTAGATGCCGTAGTGGATGAAGATGCCGAATTTCGCATCGGCGAACCACTGCATGCGCTGCGCCTCGGTGGGCGCGGTTTCCGCAGCTGCCGCTGCGACGGCTGGCGTCGCAGCATGCGTCGCGAGACTGGCACAGGCACAGGCCAGCAGCAGGCCAAGGCGATGCGGCTTCAAACGCATCGCTCAGGCCTCGCCCTTCTCGGGCATCGCGCCGAACGACGGCGGACGATCCTCCGGCGCGGCGCCGAACTTCCTGTTCGGCGTGTCGCCCATCACGAACGTCAGCGTGCCGCCGGCGGCGAGTTCCGCGTGGCTGATCCAGCTCCGGGTCCACGGCTTGCCGTTCCACGTCACCGACTGGATGAAGGCCTTGCCCGGGCCGTTGCCGCGCGTCTCGACGACGAGCTTCCGGCCTTCGCCCAGCGCCACCTCCGCGCGATCGAGCAGCGGGCTGCCGAACACGTAATTCGTGCTCACCGGATCGACCGCGTACAGGCCCAGCGCGCCCAGCACGTACCAGGCCGCCATCTGGCCGCAGTCGTCGTTGCCGGCGATGCCGTCGGGCAGCGGCGGGTACATGGTCTCCAGCAGCATGCGCACCCGCGACTGCGTCTTCCAGTGGCTGCCGGTATAGGCGTAGAGGTAGGCCACGTGGTGGCTGGGCTCGTTGCCGTGCGCGTACTGGCCGACCATGCCGGCGATGTCCGGCGGCGCACCGGGGGGAAGCTTGGAGCTGGTGGTGAACAGCTCGTCCAGCTTGCGCTCGAACGCGGCCACTCCGCCGAACATCGGCATGTAGCCGTAGAGGTCATGCTGGTTGAGGAAGGTGGCCACCCACGGGTTCGACTCGGTGAAGTCGCGCCACTTGTCGAAGTGGCCCATCTCGCGCGGATCGAACGGCTCGATCCACCGGCCCCTGCTGTCGCGCGGGCGCATGAAGGTGAGCTTCCTGTCGAACACGTTGCGGTAGTTGCGCGAACGCTCGCGCAGGCGGTTCGCATCGTCCTTCTCGCCCAGGCGTTCGGCCAGGTGCGACAGCGCCCAGTCGTCGTAGGAGTACTCCAGCGTCTTGCTCACCGACTCCCATTCCTGGTCGGCCGGGATGTAGCCGAGCTTGCGGTACAGCGGCAGCCCGCGGTAGTCGTCGTCGAAGGCGCGCTTGCGGTAGATCGGCCACGCCTTGGCGTAGTCGATGCCGGTGAAGCCCTTGGCCTGCGCCTCGGCGATCACCACCGCGGAGTGGTAGCCGATCATGCAGCCGGTCTCCACGCCCTGCAGCGGCCACACCGGCGGGCCGTCCGGGCTTTCCGCGGCCATGCGCACCAGGCCGTTGACCAGGTCGGGCACCTTGTCCGGCTGGTACAGCGTGTAGAGCGGATGCAGTGCGCGGTAGGTATCCCACAGCGAGTACGTGCTGTAGTTGTGCTGGCCCTGCGGCAACTGGTGCACGGCCAGGTCCATGCCCCGATAGCGGCCATCCACGTCGCTGAACAGCGTGGGCGCGAGCATGGTGTGGTAGAGCGAGCTGTAGAACGAGCGCTTCGCCGTCTCCGACGACGTGTCGATGCGGATGCGCGACAGCTCGGCTTCCCAGCGCTCCGCCGCGGCCTCCCGCACGTGCTCGAAATCCCAGCCGGGTAGCTCCGACTCCAGGTTGCGCAGTGCGCCGTCGATGTCCACGCCGGAGATGCCCACCTTGACCAGCAGCGGCGCCTTGCCGGCATCGTCCAGGTGCAATGCGGCCTTGAGATGCGTGCCGCTGGCCTCGCCCGTGCCGCTGGGCAGCGGCTGGTTCTCGCTGTACAGCGTGGCCTGCGCGAACGGCCGCGACAGCTTCATCGCGAAGTAGATGTGGCGCCCGTTCGCCCACTGGTGCACGCGGCGGCCGCCGACCAGGGTGTCCTTGCCCACCAGCTTCAGCGTGGCATCCGACACCTTGCACGGCACCTTGGGATCGTCGTGGTAGCCGTGCGCGAGGTCGACCAGCAGGTGCGCCTTGCCGCCCCTGGCGAAGGTGTAGCGATGCAGGCCGGCGCGCAGCGTGGCGGTCAGCTCCGCGAGGATGTCGTGGTCGGTGAGGCGCACGCGGTAGTAGCCGGGCACGCCCTGCTCGGAAGCCTTGTCGTAGCGCGAGCGGTAGCCCTTGCCCGGGTGCGCCTCCGAGTTCGCGGTGAGGTGCGGCCCGTGCGCCGCGCCGTCGAACCGGGAGTAGTAGTTCTCTTCCGGCAGGCCGCGCGCGCCCGGGTCGAGCAGCACCTCGCCCTGTGCGGGCATCACCAGCACGTCGAGCATGTCGCTGGCACCGGTGCCGCTCAAGTGGGTGTGCGAGAAGCCCATGATCGAGCCGTCGGCCTGGTGGTAGCCCGAGCAGGCGTCCCAGCCGAAGTCGTTGGTGTCGGGCGAGAGCTGCACCATGCCCCACGGCATCGACGCGCCGGGATAGGTGTGGCCATGGCCGCCGGTACCGACGAACACGTCCACCCAGCGCGACACGCCGTTCTTCGCCAGGCCGGTCAGCGCCGCCGCGCTGCCTTGCCCGCGCGGCGCGGCCAGCGTGCCGCGCGGATCAATGCCGCCAAGCAGCGTCAGCGCCGCTGCGCCTTGCAGGAATCGTCTGCGGGTCACCATGATCGTGGCTCCTTCGGGGTATGTGGGGTGTGGCGCTTAGCGCAGCATCTCGGGATGACGGTCGGCCAGGTCGACGATCAGCTCGCCGAACAGGCTGTTGGCCCAGGCGAACCAGGGCCGCGTGAATTTCGCGGGATCGTCCTGATCGAAGGCCTCGTGCATGAAGCCGGTGCCGGCGTGGGTGGTCTTCAGCCAGTGCAGGCACTGGCGGATCTCGCCGGCATCGTCCGTGGTGAGCGCACGCATCATCAGCGACATCGGCCAGACCATGCGCAGGCCCTCGTGCGGGCCGCCGATGCCTTCCGCCGCCCTGCCGCGGAAGAAATACGGGTTGCGTTCGCCCCACGCGCGGGCGCGGGTACGCCGGTAGCGCGCGTCGTCGCGCGCGCAGAAGCCGAGGTACGGCAGCGACAGCAGGCTGGGCACGTTGGCGTCGTCCATGAACAGCTGGTTGCCGTAACCGTCCACCTCGTAGGCCCAGAAGTCTGCGCCGGCTTCGGTCATGACGGCATGCTTCCCGAGCGCCGCCTGTACTTCGGCGGCCAGCGCCTCGCAATCGGCGGCGAATGCGGCATCGCCGTGCAGCGCGCGCGACATCTCCGCGAGCTGGCGCAGCGACACCACGGCGAAGGCATTCGCCGGCACGAACAGCGGGTAGATGCAGGCGTCGTCCGAGGGCCGGAACATCGAGAAGATCATCCCCACCGGCTTCGCCGGGTTGCCGTAGCCGTCCAGCGGCACCGTGTCCGTGGGCACCGCCGACGCGCGCTGGAAGCGGTACGGCCCCGGCCCGTGCTTGCGCTGCTGGGCACGGAACGTCGCCAGCACCAGGTGCATCGCGGCGCGCCAGTCGTCGTCGAACGGCGCGCGGTCGCCGGTGGCTTTCCAGTAGCCGTGGGCGATGCGAATCGTCCAGCACAGCGAATCGATCTCCCACTTCCGCTCGGCCACGCCGGGCCTCATGTCGGTGAGGTCGTGCTGCGCCCAGCTCAACGTTGTCTTGCCCCGCGGATCGGGCAGGAAGGCGTTCGCATAGGGATCGATGGCGATGCACGCCACATGGCGATGGATCAGCCCGCGATACAGCCGGCGCAGGCTCTCGTCCTTCGCCGCCAGCGGCAGGTACGGCCACACCTGGGCGGAGGAATCGCGCAGCCACATCGCGTCGATGTCGCCGGTGATGACGAAGGTATCCGGCTTGCCGTGCAGCGTGTCCATCTGCACCGTGGTATCCAGCGTGTTCGGGTAGCAGTTGCCGAACATCCAGGCCAGCTCGGGATCGCCGATCCTGGCCTGCACGCGCACGATCTCCGCCTCCACCGCTGCACTCGTGAACTTGCGCCTGGCGGGCGGGGGACGATGGCTGGGGAACGTTTTTGCAGCACCGGCCGCGGCAAAACCCGGCAAGGCCAGGGCAGCGGCGCCGGCCCCCATCAGCTTGAGCATGTCGCGGCGGTTGAGCGTGGTTCCGATGCGATCAGTCATGGCGCGATCACCTGCTGGCCTTCGATGGTGAAAGTGGCGGTGACGCCCGCGGCATCGCCGGGCTGGCCGCCGCCGATGAAGACCCGGTAGTGGCCGGGCACGACAGCGCGCACGCCTGCCGCGTCCACGCTGCCCAGTTGACGCGGCGACAGGGTGAACGCCACGCGCCGGCTTTCGCCCGGCGCGAGATGCACGCGCCGGAAACCCACCAGCGCATGCCGCGGCGCCAGCGGCGACGGCGGCACGTCGAGATACACCTGCACCACCTCGTCGCCTGCGCGCGGGCCGATGTTGCGCAGCTCCGTGCCCACCTGCAGCGTGCCGCCCGCCTGCAGCGCGTCCGTCGACAAGCGGGGCTCGGCATAGGCGAAACGGGTGTAGCTCAGCCCGTAGCCGAACGGATACAGCGGGGTGCCGTGGAAATAGCGGTAGGTGCGCCCCTGCATCGCGTAGCTGGTGAATGGCGGCAGGTCGTGCACCGAGCGGTAGAACGTCACCGGCAGGCGGCCGCCGGGATTGGTGTCGCCGGCCAGCGCCTGCGCGATGGCGGTGCCGCCGGACTGCCCCGGATACCACGCGGCGAGGATCGCGTCGGCGTGCTGCTTCGCCCAGTCCAGCGCCACCGCACCGCCGGACATCAGCACCACGACCAGCGGCTTGCCGGAGGCCGCCGCGCGTTCCAGCAGAGCGCGCTGCGTCGCCGGCAACGCCAGCGAAGTACGGTCGCCACCGGCGAAGCCCGGCACATCGACCTGCAGCGCCTCGCCTTCGACGTCGGGCGACAGGCCGACGAAGGCGACCACCGCATCCGCCGCATGGATCGCGCGTTCGGCCTCGGCGAGTTGCGCCGCGGGCGGTGCCAGCCATTGCAGGCGCACGCCCTGGTCCCGACTCGCATGCACCAGTTCCAGGCGCAGCGCGTGCGGCCTGCGGTCGGCGAAATGCAGGCGCGCCTCGAGCTGGCTCTTGTCGCTGCCGCCGTCGGCGATCACCGGCTTGCCGTCCACGAACAGGTGCACCGCATCGTGCGCCTTGCAGTCGAAACAGCGGTCCACGTGCACGGCCAGCAGGTAGTCGCCCGGCCCCGGCGGCAGCAGCTCGCCGCGCCAGCGCACAGCGTAATGGCCGGCGTCGAGCCCCGCGGCGGGCGCCGCACGGTCCCAGTCGAAGTCGATCCGGCGGTCGGTGCGCACCTGCGCCGCGACGCCGCTGAAATCGGCTTTCGCGTGGTACGCGCCACGGAGGCCGACGGCGCCGTCCGGTGTGCGCAGCGCCGTCTCCGGCACGGGAACCGGCACGCCGGCGGCCACCGGCGCGCCCTGCGCATAGCTCACGTTGGCGGCGCCGAAACGCGTGCGCAGGCCTTCGAGCGGGGTGGCCGGCGCACGCGCGGTGCCGTGGTAGTTCGCCTCCAGCGTCTCCAGCGTGTCGGCGTCGGGGCCGATGACGGCAAGACGCGGCATGCCATGCAGGGGCAGCGTGCCGTGCGCGTTCTTCAGCAGCACCAGCGACTCCTGCGCGGCCCGCAGCGCCAGCTTGCGGTGTGCCGCGCTGTCGATCTCGTTCGCGCCGATAGACGCATACGGATCGTCGCCGCCGAGCTCGCCGAGGCGGTAGCGCGCCGCGAACAGGCGCACCAGCGACGCGTCCAGCGCGGATTCGGGCAGCGCGCCCTTGCTCACCTCGGCGGCCAGGCTGGCGTAGGTGTGGCCGCAGTCGAGGTCGGTGCCGGCGTGCAGCGCGGCCATCGCCGCCTGCCCGTCGTCAGGCTTGTAGTGATGGAAGGCCGAGATGTCACCCACCGCGTCGCAGTCGGACACCACGTAGCCCTTGAAGCCCCAGTCCTTGCGCAGCCACGTGTCCAGCAGCGTCGCGTCGGCGCAGGTCGGCACCCCGTTCAATGCGTTGTAGGAACACATCACCGAGCCCGCACCGCCCCGGGTGACCGCCGCGCGGAAGGCCGGCAGGTAGGTGTCCTCCAGGTCGTGCGGCGAGACCACGGCATTGAAACTGTCGCGGCCGATCTCTGGCCCGCTGTGCGCCACGAAGTGCTTGGGCGTGGCGATCGCGCGCGGATGCCGCGGGTCGTCGCCCTGCAGGCCGCGCACGAAGGCTACGGCGAGGCGGCCGGTGAGGAACGGATCTTCGCCGTAGGTTTCCTGGCCGCGGCCCCAGCGCGGATCGCGGTCGATGTTGATGTTGGGCGACCAGATGGTCAGGCCCTGGTAGCGCGCATGCGCATGGCCCGCGCCGACCGCGTTGAAGCGGGCGCGCGCCTCGACCGATACCGCCGTGCCCACCGCCTGCAACAGCGGCGCATCCCAGCTCGCGGCCAGCCCGATGGCCTGCGGGAACACGGTGGCGTAGCCGTCGCGCGCGTGGCCGTGCAGGCCTTCGTTCCACCACTCGTACGCAGGCACGCCCAGGCGCGGGATCGCCGGCGCGTCGTTCTGCAGCTGCGAGACCTTTTCCGCCAGCGTCATCTTCGCCACCAGCGCCTTCGCGCGCGCCTCGGCGCCCCGCGTTTGCGCAGCAACGGAGCCCGCCGCCAGCAGCAGCGCAACAAGCGCAGTGCCGATCGCGCGCCTCGTCACGGCGTGGCCACCGTGGCGCCGTGCAGGCTGCGCACGGTCAACGCGCGACGCAACGCGGCCGGGTCGGCGGTGCTGTCGACGTGCAGCGTCACCGACTCGCCGGGCAGCAGGTCGAAGGCGTTGTCGGACAGGCGCGCGTCGGGATCGACGTCGCCGAAGTCCACCCACACCTCGCGCGCGAGCTGCCGTGCGCTCACCGTGACGCTGCGGCCATCGGCGGAAAGCACCGCCTTCAGGCCGGGGTCGGGCAACGCGAGTTTTTTCGCGTCGTCGAAATAGACCAGGTGGCGCGACACCGGCTTGCCGTGCTCCAGCCATTCGAACACCGCCGCCGTGCGGCGCGGGTCGGCGCCATGCAACAACTGCGCGTCGGCATAGCTGCCGGCGGGCGTGCTGGCCAGCGCCGCCACGCGCACGTCCTGCGTGCGCTCCCACCGCGGCTTGCCGTCCATGTCCAGCACGCGTACGCGCAGCTCGGCATCGAGCGGCACGGTGCGATCGGAAACCAGCGACACCTGCGTCTTGCCATCCTTGCGGATCGCCACCACGCGCAATGGCGCATAGAAACGCTTCGCGTGGTACTGCAACGCCTTCCAGCGGCCGTAGTAGTCGATGCTCGACCAGGTGACGCCGGGCCACACGTCGTCGAGCTGCCAGTAGAGCGAGCCCATGCTCCGTGGGCGCGAGGCGCGCAGGTGCTCGGCGGCGAGCTGGATGCCCTCGGCCTGCATCACCTGGCTGAGGTATACCAATGACGCGAAGTCCTTCGGCTTGCCGTACTCGCGCTCCACGTACATCAGCAGGCGCCGGCTGCCCCTGCCCTTGTCGAACTTCTGGTGCGCGCGCAGCACGGGCGAGTCGATGTCCAGATCCGCGGGAGCCAGCACGCTGTGCAGCGTCGCCAGCGACGGGAAGGACTGCAGGCCGTATTCGGACTGGAAGCGCGGGGTGACGTCGAGGTAGGCGGTCGGCGGCAGCGCCTTGCCCGACCAGACGTTCCAGTAGTGGTAGTCGCCGTCGTCCAGCACGTTGGCCTTGCCGTCGTAGTCGCTGCTGGGCGTGCTGGGCCAGTACGGCACCCCGGGCGACTGCGTCGCCACCACGTCGCGCAGCGTGTGGTCGAACAGCTCGCGCATGCCCTGCTCCACACGTGCACTCTCGGCCTTGCCCTGCCTGGCCTGGAAATCCAGGCTGGTGTCCCAGGACTCCCACGCGGTCTCGACCTCGTTGTTGCCGACCCACACCACGATGGACGGATGGTCGCGCAGGCGGTCCACCTGCTGCACCGCCTCGGCGCGCACGTTGTCGCGGAAAGCCTGGTCGTAGGGCGTTATCGCGCCGCCAAACATGAAGTCCTGCCACACCATCAGGCCGAGCTTGTCGGCCTCGGCGTAGAACGCGTCCTCGAGGTAATAGCCGCCGCCCCAGACGCGCAGCATGTTCATGTTGGCGTCGCGCGCGGACTGCAGCATCGCATCGATGCGCGCCGTGGTGACGCGGTTCGGGAAGCTGTCCAGCGGGATCACGTTCGCGCCCTTGGCGAAGATCGGCACGCCGTTCACCACGAAGGCGAAGCTCTTGCCCCACGGGTCCTTCTGCCGGCGCAGTTCGACGCTGCGCAAGCCGGTCTCGCGATCCGCGCTGGCCATGACCTCGCCGTGCAGCGCTACGTCGACATGGAAGTCGTACAGGTTCGGCTTGCCGTAGCCCACCGGCCACCAGCGCTCGGGATGGGCGATCTGGAACGGCAGGGACACTTCGTTGTCGCCGGCCTTGAGCGCCACCTCGCGCATCAGCGACTGCGCGCCGCCGTCCGGCGCGCGCCAGCGCAGCGTCACCCGCACCTGGCCTGCCGCATCGGCGGCGAGGCGCAGCTGCGCCTGCAGCCGCGCCACGTCGGCATCGACCTTCGGCTGCGCGATGTGGAAATCGGCGAGGCGCAGCGCGTCCCAGCTTTCCAGCCGCACGCCCTTCCAGATGCCCTCGGTGACGATGCGCGGACCCCAGTCCCAGCCGTACTGGTAGGCGGCCTTGCGCACGTAGTTGGCCGTCTGCTTGCCTTCGGGCTCGTCGCCGAAGGCCGAGTCGAACTCGCCCGGCAGGGCATACGGCTGCTTCAGCAGCCAGGGCTGCAGGCGCGCGATCGGCGAATGCAGGGTGACTTCCAGCGTGTTGGTGCCGGCGTGCAGCCATGCCTTCGCCGGCACCCGCCAGCGGCGGAACATGTTGTCGGCGGCCAGCAGCCGGTGGCCGTTGAGCGAGACATCGGCGAAGGTGTCCAGCCCGTCGAACACCAGGTCCACCTGCCGGCGCGCCAGCGTGGCGGCGTCCACCTCGAACTGCGTGCGGTACTGCCAGTCGGCCAGGCCCGCCCACTGGATCTTCGCCTCGTTGTCGCGCCGGTAGGGATCGGGCAACAGCTTCGCGGCCATCAGGTCGGTCTGCACCGTGCCGGGCACGCTGGCCGGAAGCCACCGCGCGGCGCGCGGATGGGCCGCGGCATGGCTGTCGCCGGGCGCGAGTCGGAACTGCCAGTTGGCGTCCAGCGCCTGCGTCACCAGCGACGCCGCCATGACCGGCAACGGCGCCGCCAGCACCAGCGCCAGCAGCGCGCCCATGAGCCGGCGCACGCGGCCTTGCGTGGATACATCCCTCGTGCACTGCACCGCCCGGTCTGCCATCGCCCCCTCCTGTGTCTGGTCCATGTGCCGGGAGATGGTTCTGCCGCGGCGCGGAGGCGACGCCCATCGCTGTCGTCGTCACCATGGATTTAGATCGATCCATGTGGACGCTAGCACCGACCCGGTGCGCGACGCATGCCGCAATGCAAAAATCCGGAGGGAAGTAGACCGAAGTCGCGGCGGTCCGAGGCTTCAACCGATCCAAAGCCTGGCTCCAAGCCCTGCCCTGTCGAGCGGCGGCCCGGTCAGTAGTCCAGATGCAGACCGAGCAGATGCAGGCTGCCGACGAACCACAGACTGGCGAGGCAGGCCAGCAGCAGGACGAGGCTGTTGAGCCTGCGCCACCAGCCACCCGGCACGCGCCATGCGTGCCAGGCGTTCATCGCCGCCGCGACGATGCCGAGCACCGCCAGCACGCCGATCAGCTGGATCGCTCGCACGGTGCCGTCGAGGCCGCCGCCCGGACTGGCAATGCCCGTCTGCAGCCGCAGCAGTACCCCGCCCCAGCCGGCGTAGAACAGCAGCTGCAGGATCGCCGCCACACGGCTCAACCGGTACCAGAGCCGCGCCCGCCCCGTCAGCGCAAGCGGCCTGCCGCAGGCGCGACGTACCAGCGCGGCCACCGGCCACAGCAGTGCCGTCACTGCGAACGCCAGCACGAGCAGCCCCAGCAGCGGCAGGTTCCACGCCGCCGAACGCCAGGGCGATACCGGCAGGAACACCCTCGTCGGCGACGCCGTGCCGATCGAGACCCAGCGCACCCGGCCGTGCTCGATCCGTGCGCCGAGTCGCTCCCGGCCATCCACCGCGCGCCACAGGAACGGCGCCATCTCGCGCCAATGCCGCGGCGGGCCCGCGGGGTTGCGAAAATCCGGCGTCAGCAGCTCGCCGTTGGCCGCCTGCCCGATGCGCACCTGCGAGAACAGGCCGGCCATTGCCAGGAAATTGGACACCGAGGCGCGACTGCTGGCATAGCGCCCCGCCAGCAGGGCGCCGTCACTGCGTGCGCTCGCCGGCGCGGGCTTCGGCACCTCCGGAGGTGCCGGGAAGTAGCGGTCGACGAAGCCGTCGAGCAGTCGCTTGCGCAGGCCGCCGCCGTCGCGTCCGTCGATGGCCACGAACACGCCCACGCCCTGCTGCGGCAACAGCGCCAACTCGCCGTGGAACCACCGGGTGTCGCCGGCGTGGCCGAGGATGTCCTGGCCGTTGCGGTCGAGGTGCTGGAAGCCCAGCGCCATCGCGCCCGGGCCGGGCAGGGCGCTACGGTAGCCCAGCATCTCGCGCACGGTGGCGGGCGCGAGGATCTGCGCGCCATCGACGCTGCCGCCCTGCAAGCCGGCGAGCATGAAGCGCGCCATCGCCCCGCCGCTGGCCGACAGCGCCCCGGCCGCCTCCGCGTTCACCAGTTCGAAGGGCTTCGGTGCCGCATCGGCCCGCCCGTAGCCCTGCGCCATGTGCGGCGCCAACGCAGCCGGCAGCGGCTGGCGGAAGCTCGCGTAACGCATCCCCAGCGGCCGCAGGATGTGCGCCTCCATGTAAGCATCGAAAGGCTCGCCGGACACGCGCTGCACGATGTAGCCCGCCAGCGCCGTGCCGTAGTTGGAATACGCCGGCACTTGGCCCGGCGGATAGACACGCTCGGGCACCCACTCCCTCACCCACGCGGCGTTGCCGAGGAAGTGCTGCGGTTCATCGGCATACACATTCCTGATCGCTTCCTCGAAGCCGGCCGTGTGCGTCATCAGCTCGCGCAGCGTCACCGGCTGGCCGTCGCGCGGCGGTATCCGGAAATCGAGGTAGCGGTTCACGTCCGCATCGAGATCGAGCTTGCCCTGCTCCACCAGCTGCATCACCGCCGTCCAGGTGAACAGCCCGGAGATCGGGCCCACCCGGAACAGCGTGGTGGCCGGATCCACCGCCGTGCCCGCCGCCACATCGGCGTGGCCGTAGCCCCTGGCCAGCAGCACCTGGCCGTCCTTCACGATCACCACCACCGCGCCGGCAAGATCGTTCTGCGTCAGCGCTTGCGGTATCAGGCTGTCCAGCCAGGCCCCCGCATCCTGTGCAGTCATCTCGCGGGCGCCCAGCGGCAACGGCTTGGGCGGCGCGTGTTCCGCCAGCGGGCGAATCTCGATCTGCGCCGTCGCCGCCGTCGCCAGCATCGACAGCAGCACACACAGCAGCAGGTGCAGCGGGCGGCTCATGAAGGTATCCGTGGCGATGGCGGAAGCAACGCCGTCCATCAAACCACGCCGTTCGTGAAATCCACCCAACAGCACACGACCGTGCACTGGAATCGCGACCGCGCTCGCATCTTGCGCGTGCTGCCGGCCGCCAGCCCCATCGAACGGACCGCATGTGAATCGCTGGATGCTGCAATGGGGTGCCGCCCAACCTCGCGGAGCCGCCGCACGCAGGATCACGCCCTCGATGCCTCTTGCGCTGACATCGCGCCCGCGTCGCACGACAGCCCCCCGGGTTTACGCCGCGGCACCGATGGCGCAGGCCAGATTCGTCGCCATCGATGCGCCCCCGTCGCGCTGCGACGCGGCAGCAGCCGGGCGAACTGCCGAAGCGCTGCCGCGCGGCCTGCCGGCGCGGGTACCGGTGCCGGACGGCGCCAGCCTGATCGTGGCTGGATGGTGCACGCGGCGCGTGCGCCCGGAGGATGCGCGCGACAGGTCATGAATCCGACAGTCGCCGCCGCGCATTGGACAAGCACCGGCGATGCCGGACCCGGCTGCCGTTCCTACCATGAGGTCATCCGCCCACGCCGCCCCGGCACGGGCGCGCCGGAAACGCACAGGAACCTGGATGGCCATCGACCTCGACCGCCCCTACCCGCTCACCGCGCAGCAGATCGCGAACTACCGCCGCGACGGCTTCATCAAGCTCAGGCAGGTGTTCGACGGCGACGAGCTGGCCCATTACGGCGCGGAGATCGCCCGCCTCACCATCGCGCTGAACACGCAAACCACGCCGCTGGAAGAACGCAGCACCTACGACCGCGCCTTCCTGCAGGTGATGAACCTGTGGGAGGAAAGCGGCGTCGTGCGCGAATTCGTGTTCGGCAAGCGCCTCGCCGCCATCGCCGCCGCGCTGATGGAAGTGGACGGCGTGCGGCTCTACCACGACCAGTCGCTGTACAAGGAGCCGGGCGGCGGCATCACGCCCGCGCACGCCGACCAGTACTACTGGCCGCTGGCGAGCGACCGCACCATCACCGCCTGGGTGCCGCTGCAGGCGGTGCCGCAGGACATGGGGCCGCTGGCCTTTTTCGCCGGCAGCCAGCACGTGGAATTCGGCCGCGACCTGCAGATCTCCGACGAGAGCGAGCGCGCGATCACCGCGAACATGCAGGCGCGCGGGTTCCGCGTGGTGGACGAGCCGTTCGAGCTCGGCGAGGTGAGTTTCCATTCCGGCTGGACCTTCCATCGCGCCGGCCCCAACCGCTCCACGCAGCCGCGCTCGGTGATGACGGTGATCTACATGGATCGCGACATGCGCCTGAAGGCGCCGGACAACCACATGCGGCAGGCCGACCGGGAACGCTGGTGCCCCGGTGCCGCGGTCGGCGCGGTGATCGATACGCCGAAGAACCCGGTGTTGTTCGAAGGCCGGCTGTCCGAGGACACGGTCGCCGCATGACGGCCGGCGTCGTCCGCGGCAAGGCGATCATCGCCGACGGCGCCGGCCGCTTCGGCCTGGACACCATCGAGGTCGATCCGCCCGCCGCGGGCGAGGTGCGCGTGGCGATCGCCGCGGCCGGCGTCTGCCACACCGACCACGCCTCGCTGCGCTGGCCGGGTCCGCTGGTGATGGGCCACGAGGGCGCGGGCCATGTCGAGGCCGTCGGCGAAGACGTGGAAGGCCTGGAAATCGGCCAGCCCGTGCTGCTGAACTGGGCGATCCCCTGCGGCCACTGCTGGCAGTGCGCGCACGCCGCCGCGGCGCTGTGCGAACGCACCCACGAACTCGACGTGCCGCGCCTCGGCAGCAGCCGCGCCCATGCCGGCGCCACGCGCCGGCGCGGGCAGGCGATCGAGCGCGCCTTCCACCTCGGCACCTTCGCGCAGTACACGCTGGTGCGCGCGGAAGCGGTGACGCCGCTGCCGCCCGCGCTGACGCCCGACGCGGCCTGCATCCTCGGCTGCGCGGTGATGACCGGCGTGGGTTCGGCGGTGAACGTGGCCGCCGTGGCGCCCGGCGACACCGTGGCGGTGCTGGGCTGCGGCGGCGTGGGCCTCAACGTGATCCAGGGCGCGCGCATCGCCGGCGCGCACAGCATCATCGCCATCGACCGCGTGCCGGCGCGGCTGGAACGTGCCCGCGCGCTCGGCGCCACGCACACGCTGGCGCCGCACGGGGATGACGCCGGCCACGCGCAACTCGTCGCCGAGGTGCGCGCGCTCACCGACGGCCGCGGCGTCGACCACGCCTTCGAGGCCACCGGCGTGCCCGCACTGGCCTTGCTGCCGCTGAAGCTCGCCCGCAACGGCGGCAACGCGCTGCAGGTGAGCGGAGCGCATGGCCCGGCCCCGCTGGAACTCACCGAGCTGTTCTGGAACAAGCGCTACCTCGCGCCGCTGTACGGCGGCTGCGTGCCGTCGCGCGACTTTCCGCGCCTGTTCGAGTGGATCGCGCAGGGCCGGCTGGAGCTCGCCGCACTGGTCAGCCACCGCTACCCGATGGAGGCGCTGGACCACGCCTTCGACGACATGCTGGCCGGACGCAGCAGCAAGGGCGTGCTGCGCATCGCATGAACGACGGGACCTTAGAGCCTGTTCAACATCTCCGCGTGGTCCGCGCCGGGAACTGTTTGCACGCAGGCCAAGAAAGAAGGAGGAAGTGGACGTCCGTCCACGACCGAGTGATGACGCAGGGATGCGGGCAAACAGACCCGGCCCTTCGGGTTGCCTGGCTGTGGCCGCCATGCGGCAGCGCGCGGCTTGGCCTGACAGCCAGTCAGGCGCTGCGCCACGCACTACCACCTGGCGACCACAGCCAGGCAACGCGGGCTACGTGGAGATGTTGAACAGGCTCTTTCGCACCATCGAGGCCTCCGACCCCGCCATCGCGGCGGACGGGCTCACCTTCGTCACCGTGAAAAGCCGCGCGCTGCGCCGGCGCGCCGACGTCACCTTCTACGTGCCGCGCGAGGCGCAGGGCATGGCGGACCTGCCGATCGTGGTGCTGCTGCACGGCGTGTACGGCTCGCACTGGGCGTGGGCGCTGAAGGGCCGCGCGCACCTCACCGCCGCGCGTCTGATCGCGCAGGGCGCGCTGCCGCCGGTGGCGCTGGTGATGCCGTCGGACGGCCTGTGGGGCGACGGCTCCGGCTACGTGGTGCACGCCGACCACGATGTCGAGCGCTGGATCGTCGGCGAGATGCCGGCGCTGGCGCAGGACATCGTCGCGGGCTGCAGTGCGCGCTCGCCGCTGCTGGTGGCCGGCCTCAGCATGGGCGGCTTCGGCGCGCTGCGCCTGGCCGGCAAGTACCCCGACCGCATCGCAGCGGCCGCGGCGCTGTCGGCGGTGACCGATGCCTCGCAGTTCGACGCGCTGATCGAGGAAAGCCGCGCCGGCTGGAGCACGGCGCCCGCCGACCGCAGCGTGCTGGCCGCGCTCGCCGGCGGCAGTGGCCCGCGGCCGGCGCTGCGCATCGACTGCGGCCTCGACGACCCCTACCTCGAAGCCAACCGCGAGCTGCACCAGAAACTGCAGCGCGCCGGCATCGCGCACCACTATGCCGAAGGCCCCGGCGGCCACGACTGGGGCTACTGGTCGGCCACGCTGGAACACACGCTGCGCTTTTTCGGCAGGGTGCTGCACGCAACGGAGGACGACGCATGAAACCCACGAGGCTGCTTGCCGCCCTCGCCACGCTGTTCGCGCTGGCCACCCTGTCCGCGCGGGCGGCCACGCCGCCGCCCGCGCCGCCGGCCACCAGCCAGGTGTTCTACCAGATCTTCTTCCGCAGCTTCCGCGACTCCAACGGCGACCGCATCGGCGACCTCAAGGGACTCACGTCCAGGCTCGACTACATCCGCCAGCTCGGCGCCACCACGATCCTGCTCACGCCGCTGCAGCCCTCGCCGTACTACCACAACTACTTCGCCAACGCGTTCAAGGCGATCGATCCCGCCTACGGCACGCTGGACGACTACTTCGCCTTCATCCGCGCCGCGCACGCGCAAGGCCTCAAGGTCTACCTGGACGAGGAGTTCCAGTACGTCGCCGAAGGCCATCCGTGGTGGCGCGACTCGATCTGCAAGCCGCATGCGAAGTACGCCGGTTACCTCTTGTGGAAAGACAAGCAGCACTGCGTGGCCGAGCCCTTCCTCGACAAGCCGAAGTGGCTGGGCTACGACGGCCGCGACATCGGCATCGCGATGGTGAACCTGGAAAACCCGGCGGTGCGCGCCTACTTCCGGGACCTGCTGCTGTACTGGGCGGACCCGCACGGCGACGGCAGCGGCCGCGACGGCGTGGACGGCTTCCGCATCGACCACATGATGGACGACCTGGACCACAAGGGGCTGGACAAGAACCTGTTCCAGGGTTTCTGGGCGCCGCTCTTCCGCGCACTCAAGGCGCGCCGCCCCGCCCTGCGCATCCTCGCCGAGCAGGCCGGCTGGGGTTACGGCAGAAAGTGGCTGAGCGCCGGCCACGTCGACATGGTGTTCGCCTTCCCGCTGCGCGGTGCGCTGGTTTCACTGGACAAGCGGCAGATCGTCGACACCCTCCGCGCCACCGCTGCCGCCACGCCGCCGGGCAAGACCCAGGTGATCCTGCTGGAAAACCACGACGTTGACCGCTACATGTCGGAAGTCCACGACGACCCCGCGAAGGCGCGTGCGGGCGCCGCGATCGAGCTGATGCTCAAGGGCGATCCGCTGATCTACTACGGGCAGGAACTCGGCATGCGCGGCGTGCAGCCGAAGAACGTCGGCAAGTCCGGCGGCATCCCGCTCACCGACGCCGTCGGCATTCCCGTGCGCGAGGCGTTCCGCTGGCGGGCGGACCTGGAGGCTGCCGGCTCGGCGACCTGGTACCGCGGCGGGCAGTGGTTCTGGAAGGATCGCTACAATCGCTCGCACGACGGCGTCTCGCTGCAGGAAGAAACGGCCCGGCCCGACTCGCTCTATCACTGGTACGCCAGGCTGCTCGCGTTGCGCCATGCGCGGCCGGAAATCGATGGCGGCAGGCAGCGCATCCTCTGTGACGACGACAGCGCGGTGCTGTGCATCCTGCGCGAACAGGGCGAGCGGCGCACCCTGCTGCTGGTCAACCTCGGCAAGACCGCGGCACGGCCGCGGCTGGATGCGAAGCTTGCGGCAGGCACGGCATGGACCGACCTGCTCGACGACGGCGAACCGGGCGCGGCGGACGGAACGTTGCAGCCGATGCAGGTACGCATCCTGGGCACGTCGTCGCCGCTCTGAAGCTTCCGGTCCCGCAAAATCGGGGACAATCCCACGGGTCGCGGCGATACAGGCCATGGTGATGACCCTGCCCCATCTCGATCGTCCCATCTGCGAGCCGGTGGAATTGCCGCCGGGTGCGCCGATGCGGGTCGAGCGCGTCCGGCAGGGCCGCAACGCGACGCGCAGCGAACCGTTCGTGCATTTCCACGACGTGCACGAACTGGTGCTGTTCGGCCGCGTGGCCGGGCACTTCGACGCCGAGGACCGTCGCTACCCGCTGGCGCCCGGCTGCATCGCGTTCATTCCCTCCATGCACCAGCACGACTTCTCGCTGGAGGCCGGGCCGCGCGACTGGGTGCTGCTGCAGGTCGAGGCGGCGGCCGGCGAAACCCTCGCACGGCGTCCCGGCCTGGAGCGCCTGCGCGAACCGTTCTGCGCCCGGCCCGGCCGGCGTCTCGGCCAGCGCCTGCAGCAACTCGCCGACTGGCTGGCCGGACTCGATCCGCGCGATCCGCTGGCCCCGCCGATGGTCGAATTGCTGCTGCGTGCGGCCGCGCAGGCCCCGGTGGTCGCGGGCGAGAAGCTGGCCGCCCACGCGCGCGGCCTGCAGCGCCTGCGCCCCGCCATCGACCGTCTGCGCCGCCGTCCCGCGGATGCCCCCGGCGCGGAACAGGCTGCGGCGCTGTGCGCGATGTCGGCCGCCTATTTCAGCCGCCGCTTCAAGCAGCAGGTCGGCATGAGCTGGAGCGACTACGTGCGCACGCATCGCCTGCAGTTGGCCAGCCGTCGCCTGCTCGACACGGAACAGAGCATCGCCGCCATTGCCGCGGACCTGGGTTTCGCCACGCCCTCGCACTTCGGCGAGCTGTTCCTTCACCGCTTCGGCGCGACGCCGGGGGAATACCGCCGCGCGCGCACCCCGCCGAAACACCCGCCGGCAACCCGGGCCTGACCGGGAACGACGCCCCGGGGTTTCGCGTGGCGCCGCGAAGCGGAGCCCGCTCCGTCACCGGCGGTGCCTGGACGCGACGGGGCGCGTTGTCGAAGAGCGGATCATCGGCGCCCGCGCAGCGCGGACGCCGGGCGACACGGCAGGGCACGGAAAAGCCCCCGAAACGAGGGCTTTCCGTGCATTCCCCGCGGGAATGGACATGTCAGAAGGAATACCTGACGCTGGCGCCGGCGCCGTAATCCGGGCTGCCGTCGGCGAAGCCGCCGAGCACGTACATCTGCAGGCGGGCGGAATCGCCCAACTGGTGGCTCCAGTAGGCCGTCAATTCGCTTTGCGGCCCGCCGCCCGCGGCGATCTTCTCGTGATACAGGTAATACGCCCCAAGGGTGTCGTCCGAAGTGACGTGGTAGCCGGCGCCGACGGTCGCGCCAAAGCCGTTCTTCAGCTGGATGTAGGACGAGTTGCCGTACTCCGTCCAGCCGACCGAGCCGTAGGTCATCCAGCTGTCGTAGGACTTGCGGATGTCCAGCGCGACGCCGTAGTCGTTCTTGCCCGTGCCCAGCCCCTTGTCAGCGTCGGCCGTGCCGAACTTCACCAGGCCGGTCAGCCCCATGCCGAACGAACGGTCGGCGCTCTGCACGAATTCGTATCCCGCCGACGCGGTGACGTCGCCGATGCCGGAGGCCGACCCGGTGGTGACCACCGTGCCATTGACGACCGTGGCGCCCGAGCCGCCGCGTCCGGCCGAACGCCCGCGACTGACGGGGTTCCGGTTGTCGACCCGGCCGACGCCGGGGATCACGTCGCTGGAACCGCTGACGTCGATGTACGGCACGCTCAGCCGGAACGTCCAGCGGTCGCCCGTGTAGCCCAGCGTCAGCGGCACCGACCAGATCTCGGTGGTGGTATCCAGGCCGTATTTGCCGCTGCTGTAGTCGAAGCCGGCCGAAAGGTTCCACGAGCCCTGCTCCGGTGTCGCCGCGTGGGCGGTGGCGAGCCCGAACGCCAGCGAGCCGGCCAGGGCCAAGAGACGCTTGTTGTTCATGAGTTGCTTCTCCTTCACGTCGCTCGAATGCGAGCGGCAAATCCAATCGTTGGCTTTGTCCCGGGTCGATTCGACGCTACCCGCCCGCCGGCGGTGTTGATCAGGATCAAGCGATGTGCGCGCCGCGGCATGGCATCGACCCGCGTCATGCGGGACGACGCACATGCCGCGGTGGCGCCGGCCGTGGCGGGGCGTCTTGCCCGGGTTCGCCACGCCCGTTACTGGCTCGGCACCGGGTTGTCGTGCACGAACTCGATCACCGCGCGGGCGTCATCGGCTGCCTGGGTAAACGCATCGAGCTGGGTGCCGGTGTAGTTGGTGCCGCCGAAGACGGCGTCGAGGATCGGCGCGGTGACGCTGGTGTAGGTGCCGTCGCCGTTGCTCTTCAGGTACGTCACCGTGCCGCTGTAGGTCGCACTGCGGTCGTAGGTGGCGCTGCTGAAGTCGTAGTAGCTCTTGCCGTCCGTGCCGACGATCGGCGTGGCGCCGGTGATGCCGAGGATGGCGTCGGTATAGACGACGGTATCGTCACTGATCGAGCCGGCCTTGTCCGACGCCGCGGCCAGGAACGAGGCCGCCTGCAGCAGGTCGCCCTTGGTGGTCGTCTTGTCGACCAGGCTGGAGAGATTGCCCAGCGAGACGCCGTCCTTGGGCACGAATCCCGGCAGGTAGCCGTTGTTCAACAGGGCCTGGTACAGCGCGAGGTTTTCCAGCGGCGAGTCGATGGTCGAGGTCGTGCCGTCGACGGTCACCACCAGCCGGCCCGACGCGTCCGTGGCGATCGCGGTGGCGCTGTTCAGCGCCGTGATCGCCTCGTTGTAGGACTTGTCCAGCACCTTGTCCGGCGAACGGGAGACGCTGAGGCGGCTGAACTCCACCGGCACGACCAGGTCCTCGTAGCCCGCGACAATGTCGCCTTCCGGCGTCAGCGGGATCGGGTTGCCGTCCGCGTCCAGCGGCTGCACGTGGCCGTACTGGTCCAGAATCGGCACGCCATTGGCGTCGCGCAGGATCACGTTCAGGTCGCCGAGCACGTCGCCCTTCTTGGTACCGGCGCCCGCGGGTTTTCCGGTGCTCGAACGGCCGCCGCCGTATTGCGGCCCGCGCCGATCCGAGCTTTCCTCCTCGGCGGCAGCGGCGGAGGCGGCATCCTGATGGCCGTGCAGCACCTTCGACTCCACCGATTGGCTGCCGCTGGAGCCATGCGTGCTCGAACCGGCGGCACCGCCCATGGAACCCTTGCCCTTGCCGCCCTTGCTGCCCTTGTCCTGGCTGCCGTGGCTGCCGGAACCGTGCGAGCCGCCATGGCTGTCCTGCGCGGCCGCCGTGGCGATCGGCGACCAGGCGGCATGGCTGCCGCCGAGCGCCAGCGCCGCGGCCAGTCCGGCCAGGCCGAGGTAGAGCGGCGTTCGCCGTGATGTGCGATGCGTGTTCATGTCCATCTCCTGCTGTGTGAAAGCCCCGGCCTGCGCCCGGGCCGCGGCGAAACGTCTGGGAGAGCGGGCGCAGGCTCGATACGTGGTTCTAGAAGCGCACTCCCGCGCCGATGCGCATGAGGTACTGCCAGTTGGCGAAGTGCAGCTGGTCGGCGCGCGCCTGGGTGGTGGTGAAGGCGATCGCGCCGAAATGCGTGACGGAGTAGTCCAGGCGCACGAACACGGCCTTCGTCAGCGGCACGTCCATGCCGACGCCGAAGCGGTTTCCGGTGCGGGTGTCGTTGCGGTCCACCCATGCCTTGGCGTTCTCGCCCTTGATGTAGGTGGTGGCGAAGCGTCCCTTGACGCGGCCGCCCCGCAGGTAGAGCAGGGCGCCGTAGCGCGTGGCGTAGCCCAGCCGCAGCGATGCGCCGTAGCTTCCGCGCCATTCGATGGAGAACACCCGGCCGCCCGGCTCCTTCTGGTGGTACCAGGCCATGTTGTCGGCATCGCTCTCGACCTCGACGCCGGCGTAGATCGCGCCGAAACGGTGGCCGTAGCCGGCGAAGGCGCCGAACTGGGTGCCGCGGCCGCCGAAATCCGTCAGGAAATGGGTGACCTCGGGGATCTCCGCCTGGCGCTGGATCGCATCCAGCCGGCTGCCGAAGCGGTTGTCGCCGCCCTGTGCGCCGACGTAGAAGCCGCCGGGGTCGACATCCTGGCGCGTGGCCTCAGGCACCCCGCCGAACCGCCAACCCACCCCCAGCAGGAACCGGCCGACGCTGCCGGTGAAGCGGTCCTCGCCGCCTTCATAGCGGACGTCGTAACCCTCGAAGTGCGCTACCTCGTAGCGCGCGCGGGCGAACAGGTGACGGCCCAGCGGCGCGTCGATGCCGAGCCCGTAGGCGTTGGCCCAGCGCGCGTTGGATTGGCCGTGCGGTGTGCCGCCCTTCTCGGCGTAGCTGCTGTCGAACCCGGCGCGCAGGCGCTCGGCGCTCGCGAACAGCAGGTTGCCGCCCGGCAACAGCGGGCCGCCGAGGATGGCCACGCTGCGGGCGCGGCGCTCGTCGGTGCCGAACACCCGGCTCGACGGCGTCTTGTCGTGGAGCCAGTCGATCCGCGAACTCTCGAGGGCGGCCTCGGCGCCCAGGTACCAGCGGTCGATCGCCAGGCCGTAGCCGGCGAACAGTGCCTCGGTGGCGCCGCTGCCCGCAAAGTCGCCGCGGTACGTGCCGTGCTCGCCGCGCAGCCCGGTGACGCGCGTGCCCATCGCGCCGTAGCCGGTGCCGGCACCGAGGTAGAAGCCGCCGGCGACCGCGCCCCATGGCGATGGCGTCATGGCGGGCTCGCGTGCCGCGATGGCGCCCGCGCCGCCGTCCATGCGCACGCCGACGTAGACCTCGTTGCGGCCGTACTCGGCATCGGCCACGTTCGAATGGCGCTGCAGCAGCTGATAGTTCGCATCCAACTGCAGGTGGCGCCGTATCCGGTAGCTCACGCCGACGCTCGCGCCGAACAGGTCGTCGCGCCGCGCGATGCCGCGGAAATCGCTGCGCGTCACGTCCACTCCGGCATAGGCGGAGAGGCGGCCGTCGAACACGCGCCGTACCTGCAGCCCGACGCTGGTGTCGACGTAGCTCGAGGTGCCGGGCAGCGTGGTCTCCTCCACCGAGCGGCTGAGGTTGGCATCCAGCGTGGTCCCCGGCGTGACCCGCCAGGACAGGCTTGCGCCCGCCGTCGGCACGGCCACGGCGGGCAGGCGCGGGTCCGCGTAATGCTGGGAGAGCCAGCCCGCGTAGAACTCGCCGCGCAGGTCGCGCGTGTCGTGGCTGGCCACGCCCACGACCCAGCTGTCGCCCTGCGAGCCGCGGCGCAGGCCGTTGTCGTCGATCCGGCGCGCGTAGGTGCGCTCGTCGTACGTGCCCTGCGTGAACAGGTCGACGTGGGGCGACAGCGCGTAGCCGAGGCGCAGGCCGACGCCGACCACGTTGCGGTTGCGGTCCGCGTTGTCGATCGCGTCGCCGGCCGCATCGCGCACGTTGCGGAAAATCAGGTGGTCGAACGTGCCGCCGACGCGCAGCGAGACGGCGGACCAGCGTTGCGACAGTCCGAGATAGGTGCTGGCATCGGTGAAGACAGTGGGACGCGTGCCCTGCACGTCGTCGGGCGAGGTCCGGTCCTCGTGCGCCCGGGCGTAGCCCACGCCGCCGAACACCTCGCCGTAGGCGTTCACGCGTTGCCGGCCGGACGCGTCCAGCTGGTAGTCGGTGCTGTTCTCGTTGGAGTTGCTGCGGTAGCGCGTTTCCGTCGCCTGCAGGCCCAGGCTCAGGCTGTGGCCGTTGCCCTGGCCGGTCACCTGCAGCGACGGCGACACCGTGAACAGCAGGTCGCTCTGCGGCTGGGCGGGCGTCGCGTAGACATTGCTGTCGTAGGTGACGCCCGTGGCCAGGCCGGGCACGACCTTGAAGCCGGACGGCGTGCCGGCGCTGTCCGAGGTGTCCGAGGTGTCCGGCGTGCCGGACTGCCGCGTCGCCGTCGCCGGCAGCGTCTGCGCGAACGCGGCTTCGCAGGCGCCGTGCAGGAGCACGGCGGAAAGCGCGGCACCGAGCGTCCGCTTGGCCAGAATCGACCTGTTCCTTTGCCCCCTGCTTTCCATGTCGTTGCATCCGGTTCGCCGGCACGCCCCCGTGTCGTGATGCTTCATGCTGGGGATTCGAGGGCGGGGCGAGTTGACCCTGGTCAACGGAAGCCGATTGCGGTGGGCATGCGCTCGTAGGTATGCAGTCGGGCAGCGGTCGGCGGATCGCCTGCCTCAGGTTCCCGTCGCGGAGGACCGACACGGACAGTTGATCGTGATCAACATGGCCCCCGGTCGGCACGACCGAAGATCACGGTGCGGTTCTTGTCACCGCCATTCGATCAGGAGTCCACCATGAATTCACGACACGTACTCGTTCTGGGTATCGCCATCGCCGCGGCAGGCGCGCTGCCGGCGATGGCTTATCAGTCGCGCGGCGGCCAGGGCGGCCAGGCGCAATCGTCCGCAGGCGCCGCGCGGGGCGTCACCCAGCAGGATCGCCTGCACGACAGGCTGCTCGACCAGGATCGGCTTCACGACCAGGATCGGCTCCACGATCAGGATCGGCTCCACGACCAGGACAGGGATCGTCTGCGCGACCGCGACACCATCTACGGCTCGCAGTTGATGACGCCGGCGGAGCGCACCGCCTACCGGAAAAAGATGCGCAGCCTGAAGACTGCCAAGGAGCGCGAGGCGTTCCGCATGCAGCATCACGAGGAAATGCAGCAGCGTGCCCGGGAGCGTGGCGTCACCCTGCCCGACGAGCCGAACCAGAACCGGGCGGGCTCTGGTGCGAACGTCCAGCAGCGCACGGAACAGCAGCAGCGCAACCAGCAGATGGATCAGCAGATCCAGCAGCAGGAGCGTACCCGCCAACAGGAACAGCAGCAGCAACAGGATCAGAGTTCGCAGGGACAGTGAGGCCTGTCCGCGCCGACAGGAAGTCGGCAATCGACCCGGACGCTTCGTGCTGCCGGAGGCGAGGGCATCGGCATGCCCCGTGGACAGGCAACGGCGATTGTCTCAGGCCACCTGGCGTGTCCGCTTTGAAAAACGAGAAAGCCCCGCAACTGCGGGGCTTCTCCATCATCTTCTTTGCAGCGCGGGAGCATCTCACGCGGGTTCTTGATACCTGAGCATGATATCTAACCGCCACAAAGCCTGATGTAGAGCCAACGTAGCACCCCAAACCGAACACGCAAGGGCGCATCCTGTCTTGTTTCCGGGGCCGCTCAAGATAAAACGCAACAACTTCGGATGCAGGCCAGATGGCCTGCATGATGCGGGCAGGCCGCTCACTGGCGGCCGACGCGCCTGCAGGGGCGCGTTTTCAATTCCAGTCTTGCAACTAGAGCTGTACGGGGTCGGAGAAGGAGACTATGTTTGCGGGGTCCTCGTCGGAGGACAACACCTTTGCGATCAGGTAGCCCAAGCCTGCCAGCGCCACGGCGCCGCCCACCAGCGCCACGGTCGTTAGTGCCGACGAATCCGTTTCCCGATCCCGGCCGGCCTGGGCAATCGCGGCGCGATCGCTGGCGAAATACAGGTCGGCCACACGCATCCGCTCCGACGCGGTCTCGGCGGCGTCCAGAAAGCGATTCGCGACCCGCTCCCGGGAACCGTCCAGGCCTATCTGACGGGCATCATTCCCGCGGCCCGCCTCAAGTAGGCCATCTGTGATCGCGTTGAATAGAGGGGCAGGTGACACCAACGGGCCGCTGAGCACTGCAACGGATTCGCGCCCTGGCGCGATTGCGCGGTGCTCGGCCCGCAATCGCTGCAGCTCACGCAGCTTCTCCTGCATTGTCCAGCCTTCGTACGGACCAGTCATGGCTGCGCTCTCCCGGAACCCACGAGCGAGTGTAAATCGAAAGCAGATTCGGCGTGAGGAAGTGGTGCGAGCGATGTGCAGCACGATTTCCCGTGTCTACAGTGCGGCGACGAAATCCTGCGTGTCGTAGCGTTTGTCGGCACCTAGCGTGGCCCCTCGCAAGACGCCAGCCGCAGTGAGCAGATCCAGCGCACCGTCCCGCTCACCGGTGTTGACGCGCGCCGGGACTTAACCAGATAGCCGAAAATTGATTGACCAGGGCCGGCATCGTCCAACCTGGCGCGCGGCGAGGGTTCGCTGTTAGTGGAGGTGGTCAATCGAAAGCGAGCACGATGGCCAATTCGTCGAGAGCGCCAAACACGCAGGGCTTCCCTTGCTGACCCGGCGTATGAACTTGAAGCATGGCAAGGCACTCGGCCACACTTTGCCGCGCCGAAGGTCACGCGGACGTAGATCCGCCATCTTCTAGCGGCAGGCGTTCTCTTGCCAACAGGAACTCAAAGCCACGAGGGCTACTGATATGCCAACAATCCCGGGCTCCGACCTCCCGCCCCCACTCTCATGGGATGAATTTGAGCTCATCTGCAGGGACTCGTTTGGCCTGCGTTGGAACACCCGCGACTTTCATCGACACGGCCGGCTTAGGCAGGCTCAAGAAGGCATCGATATCTATGGAACCGACAGTCGCGGAGACTTGGTCGGCATCCAATGCAAACGAACCACTCGTTCAATCGCCCCCGAAGTCATCGATACGGCGATCCGGGACGCGGAAGGGTTCAGGCCAGAGATCAAAAGGTTGTACATCGCCACCACGCTGGCAAGTGATGCGAAGACACAAGAGCGCCTGCGCACCATATCAGACGAACGAACGAGACAAGGCAAATTCGGCGTTGAGATCGTATTCTGGGGTGAGATCGTTCAAGACCTAGCCGAGAACCTCACGGTAGCCAGAAAGCACTTCCCTCAATATTTCACCGATGTCCCCTCCCTTCCAACGAATCCTCACCCTGCAAACGGCCCGAACGTATCATCGGTGACGCATACGCTTCCGCAGATCAAATTGCTTGATCAAAGTCGCAATCCCACTCAGAAGCTGCTAGTCCCGTATCAATGCGCCTGTATCCCCAATATTGAGGCATTGCCCGACTTCACCGACACGCGTTGGCCGTTCTTGAGGAAGCTGCGCAAGAAATCGAATCTAGGCTATTGGCGAGAGTTTGCAAAAGTAGCCTTGATCTCGCTCAACAGCTTCTGGTTCGACTTCGAAATCATCAACGACTCGAACACCTACTTAACCGAATGCACGGCGCACTTCACCGTGGCCGCACCCAACGGTCGGCCTGTGCCAGCTCACAGCCCTGTTCCAAAAGCGCCGACGCCGTATGGTAAGCAGGACCAGTGGCTCAAGGAATATGCACATTTCATCGCTTCTCAGAGGAGTCCGAAAAGAGGCTGGAAAACCAGGGAGCTATCGACAAGAAACCTGCGGCCTGGCGAAACAGCCGGGTTCAGCGACGGCTTGCTCCTTTACTTTGGCGAACACTCGCATTTAGACATCCAGTACAAAATACTCGCCAAAGAACTAACTCAGCCCGCGACGGGTGGTCTATCCGTCTCCGTGAACGTTCCATTTGAGAGCCTCACGTTTGAGGAGCTTGAAGCATTCGCGACTGCGAAAGGGCATGACCGTGGTCCTCGATACGTCGTGAAGTCCAGCAGCCCATTTGAGTAGTGCGATCGAAGACGCTTCACCAGCTGCAAACGCCAACCACCTGCTCACCTTCGCCACGGCAACTGATCGGCGGCAGCAACGATACTGGACTGCTGCCGGTTTCATAGACACAGAGCAGTACCGACGCCCCCCGTTTCCACAGACAGTTAGACTGATCGCGAAGAGCCTCTACAGCAAGCCTGCCTAAGTGGCGGCCAATCCAAGCGTCGGACCGAACCCCGTATACACAAAATTCTGCACACGCTCCCCACCAGGGCCGACCTGGCTGGCACGCCGTCCAAACCCATGTGAACCCATTGGCACTGGAGGCGGCCACATCACGAATAATTTCCGTACTTGTCCCTTCTCTGATAGAGAGCCCCATATTTCGCCGCGCGCGACTTCAAAAGCCCAGCCAGGCTCAGAATATCGTCAAAGCTATTTGTAACCGAAAATATTCGCCGGCCGCCCTTAGCGTATGCCGACAGATTGCTCGAGCTTCTGCCAAAACCTTCGTTGAAAACGATTCTCTCAATGTCACGGTATTCAACGGACCTGGATCCGCCAAGCCGATTCACAACGAGGCAATCATCTCTGTCCTCGATGGAAAATTTCCTCATGGAAACGTATGAAGCAAGCAGAAGCACGGCGGGAAGTATGCCGACCAAGAGGTATGGCAACAAATCGATCCCTCTCGGCTTGGGCGTGAGAAAGATATAAAACAAGATCACGAAAAGTACCGGCCACGGGGCACAGAATAATAAGAGCCGCAACCTGCCGGGGCGATATCGAAACACAGCCCCGGAATCCCCTTCCGCGATCTTATGCATAAATATTCTACCTTTGCTCTTGCCCTTCCATCGCCGAGACCGGAGCGGTTACTGCACCAGCTGTGCTTCCGCCCACAATCGTCGCCCTTACGTCTGATGGAGATGGATCCCAATGCATTCCATCACCAAGATCACTGGCAACATTCGATGCATCCAAATCGCCAACCATATCGCCAAACGCACTAGCCACACCCGCAAAGGCAATATCTTTGCCACTCAATTCCACACATCCCTTTTCCATGCCATTAACCCCTTCCCTGTATGCCTCCATCGACATGCTAATACCAGCCCTCAGGGAAACGCCCTCGACCAGGGAGAGACCATCCGTTAGTCCAGCAAGACCACCAGTAGCGGCACCGACAACCGTATCGTTGAATAGTGCGCTGCCCCTATCGCCAGACAAATAGCCATTTGCCAAGCCCCATACACCACCAACCAGAGCACCAACTCCAGCAAGAATTGGATCTCTGCCATCATGATCCTCAAATCTCAGCGGATTCGCATAACCGTACGCATACAGATTACTCCCCGCCGCCCACCCCATCGGATCGGCTTCCACGTAACGGCCCACGCTCGGGTCGTAGGTGCGGTGCAGGTTGTAGTTGAGCCCGCTCTCGGCGTCGAAGTACTGCCCCGGGAAGCGCAGGTTATTGGTGATCTGGGCCACCTGCAGCTGCGCCTTGCCGAACGGCAGGTATCGCGCCTGCCACACCACCTGGCCCTTCGCGTCGGTCATCGCCTGCGGTGTGCCGAGGACGTCCGTGTGGAAGTAGTAGACGAGCGCCTGGCCGCGATCATCGGGACCGCGATCGCGATCGCCGTCATTGCGGTCGCGATGATCGCGGTCGCCGCGATGCTCTTCGTCTTCGCCCTGATCGTGGTCCATTCGGCTATCGAGACGAGCCAGCGGCATGTTGCCCAACCACACGTAGTCTTCGATGTGGCCATGGCGATCCAGTTCGGCCAGCAGTCGGCTGCCTGGACCGTAGACGAAGCGGGTGTCCTCGCCCTGCGCCTGCTTCCAGATGCGCTCGCCAAAGGCGTTATAGGCATAGCGCGCATCCGGGCCGTCGCCATCGTCGTGATCGCCATGTTCGTCGCCGCGGGCGCGGATCGCCACCAGGTGCTGGTATCCGTCATAAACGAAGTGCCCCTGCTCCGGCGTGTAGATCGTGTTGCCGTCGGCGTCACGCTGCCGCTGGCCGCCTCCTTGCCCGTCCGAGGTCAGCCAGTTGGCGGGATTGTAGGTGTAGACGCTGGTCGCCCCGTTGCGGACGAGACTGGTGCGGTTGCCGTTGAGGTCATAGGTGTAGCCACGCGTGCCGTAGCCGTCCTTCGCCGTGTCGGTCGACTGGGTCAACCGATTCATGGCGTCGTAGCGGTTGTCCTGTTCGCTCTTGTCGGCATCGAGCAGGGTGGTGGGATTGCCGGCAGGGTCATAGCTGGCACCCTTCGCCCAGGGGCCGCTCTGTTCCAGCAGCGGGCGGTAGTCCTGGTCCACTTCCTGCAGGTAGCTGGCGCCGTTGCCGAAGTTGAAGCCCGCCGGGCCGGCGAACGGGTGGTAGCTGAAGTTGCGGGCGAGCACGGTTACCGGGCCACCGTGTGGCGCCTGGACACTGACCTGGCTGACCTGACCCAGTGAGTCATAGTCGTACCGTACCACCTGCCCGTCGGGGTAGGTCAGGCCGGCGAGCTGACCGCCGGGCCGATAGGTATAGGCCGTATGCAGCCAACGGCCACGAACGCGGTCCGACCGCTCGGTCAGGCGCTCCTGTCCGTCGTAGGCGAAGCGCATGACGGTTTCGCCCTGCTCGCGCACCGCGCAAAGGCGACCCACACCGTCGCGGCAATGGTCGTAGACGAAACGATAGGCTGGAGTCCGGCGATCGGAGCTGGCCTCGTAGACGATCCGGTTGAGCGCGTCGTAGGCGAAGGTGGTGACCTGGCCCTTCGCGTCGGTGGAACGCACCACGTTGCCGGCCGCGTCGAATACGCGCGTGGTCGTGCCGGTGTCGGCGCTGGCGGTGACCAGCGCATCGCCCCAGGCGTCCGGGGTATAGCGCGTAGCCTGGTGGTTGGGGTCAACCAGTTGCGTGAGGTGCCCCTGGGCATCATAGCTGGCGGTGTTCACGCCGCCGTCGGCCTGAGTCCACTGCACCAGGCGGTTGAGTGCGTCGTACTGGTACTGGGTAACATCGCCGATGTCGGTGCGCGGCCCGTTGCGGACGGCCAGGTTGTCGTGTGCATCGCGCGTGTCGGTAGTGGTCTGGTTGTAGGCACCTACGTCCTTCGCCACCCGGCCGAGCGCGTCGTAGACACGATGATGGCTGTACACAACCTGCCCGCTGGCATCGAGAATCTGTACCTGGGTGACGTCGCCGGCGGCATCCAGGGTGAATACCTGCTTGCTGCCGTCAGCGCGGGCAATGCTCGTGAGGCGGTGCGCCGCATCGTAGCCGTAGCTCGTGGTACGGCCATCCGGCGCGATCGTCTCGACGAGCTTGCCCACCGCGTCATAGCGGTACTGCGTGGTCTCGGCGCCTGCCGTCAGCGATGTCAGCCGGTTCATGGCGTCGTAGCCCAGGGTGATCACCAGGCCGTTCGGGTCGGTGATCTGCAGCGGCCTTCCGGCCGCGTTGTAGCTGTCCACCGTGGTGGTCTGGCCCAGCGCGTTGACCACGTCGCGCACCTGGCCGCGACAGCCAAGGGGTGCGTTGCCGGGGCAGCTGGCATCCGGCGCGTAGTAGTCGGTGGTGGTCACCTGAGCCACATCGGTGCGCGGACCGCGGACCACGGTCTGCAGCACGGCGCCCGCGACGTTCGGTGCATAGGTGTAGGCCACGGTCCAAGTGCGGCTGAGGTGGTTGGCCGTGTCGGTTTCGGTGCGGCTCAGCACATGGCCATGGTCGTCGTAGGTGTAATCGGTGGTCAGGCCGGGGGACGTCACGCTGTCCGGCAGGCGGAAGCGCTTATCCCAGGTCATCGCCGTGGTGCGCGCCACCGGGCTGCCGGCGGCGTCGGTGCGCGACAGCATCAGGTTGCGCGTGGTGTCCCAGGCGAACGTGGCGTTCTGCGGTGCGCTGCGGTCGCCCGGCACGTCGGTAAGCCCGGTGACGTAGCCGTTCGCGTTGTAGGCGATGGACTCAGTGTTTTGTGCGCTTGTGCAGGTCGTCCCTGCGCACGGCGTCTGGATTTCAGTATTGCGGAAACGGTTGACCAGGCTCTGGAAGTCATAGACGCGGGTGGCGCCGCGGGCATCCGTAGCGCTGGTGGCGCTGCCGCCGAAGTTCATCGACAGCGCGTTGACGCCGCCCGCCAGCGAGGTCGAGGTGATGTTGTCGTAGCTGGGATCGTAGTTGTAGGTGGCGTAGGTGACGCCCTTCTCGTCCACGATGCCGGTGAGGAAGGCCGTGTTGATACCCGACTGGTAAAGGTAGCGGCGCACGCTGCCGTCAGGATGGGTCACCGACACCAGGTTGCCGTTGCCGTCGTAGGCATAGGCGCTGACGCCTCCGTCGGGATCGGTGGCCGTCTGGATGCGCCGCTGGGCGTTGTAGGCGAACTGCAGCACCCGGCCGTCGCTGTCGGTAACGGAAACCAGCAGCCCCGGAACAGGAGCCACCGACGCAGGCGTGGATGCCGTGCTGTAGCCCAGGGTCTGCATCAGGCCCGCCCGGTTCGTGATCGACAGCAGCCGACCGGCCGCGTCGTAGCGTTCCGTCGCATCGTTGCTGGTGACCAGGGTCCAGCCGGTAGTGGCGCCGTTCGCGCCCGTCTGCATCGTCAGCTTGGCGTTGACGTCGGCATCGCTGCTCCAGGCGCCGCCATTGAGTGCATAGGTCAGCACTTGGCCGTCCGGACGCAACACTTTCACGCTGGTCAGCGGCTGGCCGGAATCGGGCAGGATCGCAGCGCCGTAGCTGAAGGTCCAGTCCACGCCCATCGGGCTGACATACGCCGCGAGGCCGTTGCCGCTCTGCGCCGCCGTGATCGAGAAAAAGGAGTTGTACGAGCGCACCATCTGCAGCGGGAACGCTCCTGCGCCCTGCCAGTCGACATGCTGGCTGTAGAGGTTGCCCGTGGCGTTGTCGACCGGGTCGCCCGAAGATGCTCCCGGTGCCTTGCACGTGAGGTCGGGGCTCTTGGGATTGCCCTGGGATTTCTGGTTGGTCTGCGGCGAGCACACCTCGTCGCCGTCGCCATCGTAGGCACCGACGTCCGCCGGATCGCACGCCGGCTCGGACTGCGCCTGGGCGCTCAGCGGCGTCGCCATCAGGCCGACCGCTCCCAGCCATGCCAACGACGCTATCGGCAGGGAGGCGACGGAAGCTCCGAGCGCTAGGGTCAGCGCCATCGGCAAGGCGGCAGGGCGGGATAACGCGCAGCGGGCAGCGCGGGACAGCGGCAACTTCACCATGACAGCTCCTTGTATCCGTGTGAAAGGCGTTTCGAGAATTCGAATCAATCTGCACGTTCGTCGCGCACAGCTGCGGCGTAGTGCTTACCGCGCTACAGCAGAAAAATTCGGTGATCAGCTAGCCGAGGGAGGCGCAACTCGGTATGGCGCCGCGCGAGAGAGCAATCCGCTGCCATGCATGGACATCCATTTCATTCCCCCACTCCCCTATAGTGGCGAACACGCCCTTTGCAGGCATGCGAATGGGCTGAAGTCTATCGACGTCGCAGCAGGTGATGTCAACAAGCAAGATTTTACGGCACCCGAAGTGTGATCGGGATGGATCTATTGTCGAGATTGCGCCTGAAACGATGCGTTCGATTGCGCTCGAGGTGCCCTACGCCAGACAGCGCCCGCATCGGCATCTCAGGCAGCTTGGTGCACACGGGGCCTGAGATGATCAACTCGAAAAAGCAACATCCAAATGGAGGTGGACTCCAAACCACCGTGCTACTCAAAACCGGGGGGGCGTCGGCCGACCAATCAACCCGCGATGAACCTGATCAATCTGGCGCGCGGCCACCGTATCAATCGCAGAGCCAAGTAGGGTATGCGATAGCCACCGAACGTAGTTGGCGACATGCGTCAAACGGGCGTATTCGCTTCCAGCTCCAATCCTCTGCGTTGCTTTACGCCCTCGGAATGGCGCGACCGCAGCGCCACCATGCTTGCTGCGTCGCTTCTGGCATTCATCCCTGATCGTATCCAACTCTGCCGGACTGAAGAAACGCCGCTCCCTGATTCGACTCTCCAGATTGACACCTCGCTCGGAACAGTAGGTAAGCAGCACATTGATCGCCGCAGAGGCGGCATTCATGCTGGCTGCCGACAGTGATCGATTTCGGACCTGCGTCGTCACAAACAGGTTCGGATAGAAGAGAGGCATGCCAGTGCCGGGATCGACGAGCAGGCAATACCTCTCGCCATCTCCCAGAACGAGGCCTTGAGTTCTATATCCAAGTCGCATCTCCAAGCTCCGATTGAAGGCTCACAACAGTTCTCAAGGTGCAGCTTATGCGAGGACATAGGATGGAAGTTGACTCAGAAACGTCCAGTTTGGGAAAAGAAAAACCCCCGACGAATCGGGGGTTTAGGCTCACAAACCGGACAACAATAGTCTAAGGTGCGTCCTAGAACGGAATGTCGTCGTCCTCGAATCCGCCAGTGTTGGCCGGTGCCGACGGCGCCGGTGCGCCGCCGCCGCGCTGCTGGTTGCCGTAGCCACCGCCGTAGTTGGCGCCGCCCTGCTGGCGCTGGCCGCCTTGCGGGCGTTCACGCTGGAAGCCGCCGCCGCCAGCACCGCCCTCGCCGCCACCGCCGAGCATCTGCATTTCGCTGGCGACGATGTCGGTGGAGTAGCGCTCCACGCCGTCCTTGTCGGTGTACTTGTCGGTGCGCAGCGAGCCTTCGATGTAGACCTGGCGACCCTTCTTCAGGTACTCGCCGGCGATCTCGGCGAGCTTGCCGAACAGCTTCACGCGATGCCACTCGGTGCGCTCCTGCTTTTCCCCGCTCTGCTTGTCGGTCCACTGCTCCGACGTGGCGATGCGCAAGCTGGTGATGGCGGTGCCGCTGCCGGTGTAGCGGGTTTCGGGATCGGCACCGAGATTGCCGACCAGGATGACCTTGTTGACTCCGCGTGCCATGGATGCGCTTCCTGGGTTGGCCGGCCGCACTTGAGGTTGGATTGCGGCCGGGGTTGAGGTGGCGGTCATCATACCTTGCCGTGGACCGGACGCGTCCACCGCGAGCCGCGCAGACCTTGTAGTCCCAGGCAGGCCCGGGGTGCAGGGCAGCGCCAGCGGCACTGGTTTCCGGTTGCACGAACCGCTTGCGCGGCCGACATCCCACGGTGTGTCGCCCCGCCGCGGCTGTCGCGCGATTGCCGTACATGCCGAGACGACAAGGCCGCCGGTTGCCCGGCGGCCTCGTCGATCCGCTCGCGTCGTTCCGGCCCGTGTCGCCGATCCACTGGCGACACGGGGCGCGGGGACGATGCTTACCAGTCGTACTTGACGCTGAACGCGGCGTAGCGCGGTGCCTCGATGCCCCACGGCACCTTGTACGTGGAATCGGGGACGTTGCCGTTGCCGGTGCCGCCGTAGAAGTCGTTGTAGGCGGTGACCTTCTGCTCGTTGAACACGTTGTGGACCTGCAGCTGGAAGCTCAGGTGCTTGCCGGCCCATTCCGGGATGTAGTTCACGGCCAGGTTGAGCTGGTGCGTCCACGGCGTGTGACCGGCGTCGCCCGGGCGCGACGGCACGCCGCCGCACCAGTGGTAGTTCTCGCCATAGCTGATCGGATCGGTCTGGCCGGTGCCGAAATAGCCGAGACAGGTGATCGGCGCACCGGACTGGACGATGTAGGTGCCGCTGACCAGCCACTCCGGCGTGATCGCGTAGGTACCGTAGGCCTTGAAGGTATGGCGGTGCGAGTTCGGCAGTTCGCCGTTGGCGTACTGCATCAGCTCGGGGAAGTCCCAGGCGGTGGTGATCGAGCCGGACGAGTGGCCGCCGGCGGAGCCCGAGGCGTTGCTGATCTGGTGCGTGGCGGACTGGGTCGGGCCCTCCGTGGTGCCGTAGCTCTTGGCGAACACGTAGTCGATCTTGCCCATCCACTTGCCGTCCCACGGATGCTCCAGCGACTCTTCCAGGCTGTAGTACTTGCGGAACGCCGCGGGGAAACCGATCACCTTGCCGGCAGGGCTTGCGGCCGCGCCCGGGTTCCACGTGTAGGTCTTGTAGGTGCCGTCCTTCGCCAGATAGCGCAGGGTATTGCTGCGTCCGGGGTTGACCAGCACGTCGACTTCCGAACTCAGGTTGTTCGGGTCGGCATTCGCAGGGATGATCAGGTTGCCGGACGCGTCGTAGAACGCACCGGTGTCGTCCACGATGTCGTTCATCTTCGAGTAGGTGGCCTGCGAGGTCCACACCAGCGACTGGCCGAATGCATTGAACGCCTTCTGGAAGCCCAGCACGTATTCGTCCTGGTACATGGGCTTCAGGTCGGCCGCGGCGACCACCTTGGGATCCTTCGGCTGGCCGTACTCGCCGTCGGCGGAGTACGGCGTCGAGGTCGTCGGAACCTGGGTCAGGCCCTGCGGAATGCCGTTCGCGTCGATGGACGAATAGGTGTAGTACTGATAGCTGAAGTTGTTGGAACCCGCCATGCGGGTGCCCAGGCCGGAAGGCAGGGCGAGGTAGTAGCGACCCACGTTGCCATACAGCTTCGCGCTGCTGTCGCCGAAGATGTCCCAGCTGAAACCGATGCGCGGCGCCCACTGCGGCTTGGTCTGGCGCACGTAGGGCTGCATGTCGCCGTTGTAGTTCGTGAACTGGTCGTTGCGCAGGCCAAGGTTCAACATCAGGTTCGGCGTGACCTGCCAGTTGTCCTCGACGTACTGCGCCTTCTGCATCACCGTGAACGAGGCCACGCCGCCGTAGTACACCTTCGCCGCGTAATAACCCGTCTGGCCGTTGGGATAGAACGTCGGGCTGTAGGCGCACTGGCCCAGGCTGTTGCACGCCATGTACTTGCCGTCGATGAGCGTGGCCGGCGCCTGGCCGTATTGCCAGTAGTAGCCCGGACCGCCGGAGATCGAGCCGTCGTTGATGTCCGTGCTGCGCTGGTTGTCGATGCCGAACTTCAGGTCGTGGTCGCCAAGCTTCCAGTCCAGATCCACGCGGAAGTTGTTTTCCGTCGACTTGTGATCGGGCGACGCCAGCGTGGAGGGATAGTTGTTGCTGTTGCCGAAGCCCGGCACCGCAGGGTTCTGGAAGTTGGTGGTGACGAGGCCCGGCGTCTGCGGATTGAAGCCGGAGTAGGCCAATTGCTGGCTGAAGTAGGTGCTCTTCATCTTGCCGCCCAGCACGCTCAGCGTGAGGTTGTCGGTGATGTACGAGGTGAACTTCAGGATGTTGACGTCGAACTTGCTCGAGTACAGCGGGTTGTTGATGGAATTGAAGCCGCCGATGGTGTTGTTGCCGTAGTTGTAGTTGTAGGCGTTGTTGAACTGATCCATCACCTTGCTCTGGATGTGGGTCAGCTCGAGGGTGTTGTTGTCGTTGATGTTCCAGTCCAGCTTGCCGTAGAACTTGGGCGAGGTACTGCCGTAGCTGTTGTAGTACGGCGAGAGGACCGAGCCGGTGGTTTTTGTGTTGTCGTGCTGGGCTTCGGCCGTCAGATAGAAGAACAGCGTGTCCTTGATCAGCGGACCAGAGATGTAGGCGTCGTAGATCGTGGTCCAGCTGCTGTTGTGCTGGCGGTTCCGGTAGATGTCCCCGTACTGCTGGCCTGGCGTGGTGACCAGCGGGTTGGCGAAGTGCTCGTTCTCGTAGCTGCCCTGCGCCCAGTCCGGCATCCACGTGGCATAGACGCCGGCGTGGAACTGGTTGCCGCCGCGCTGGCCCACCTGGCTGATCACGCCGCCGGTGGAGCGGCCGTATTCGGCACCGTAGCCGGAGGTGATGGTCTGCTGCTCGGCAATGGCGAAATACGGCAGGGCAACACCGCCCGCGCCGCCCACCGGATCGGTGGTGTTGAAGCCGTTGATGTAGTACGCGTTCTCCACGACCGAGTCGCCGCCGAAGGAGATCAGCGGGGTGCCGGCCGGACCCGTGCCGAGGACGGCGTTGCCGCCCGCCGTGCCGGGCGCCAGCAACGCAATGGACTCGGCATCGCGCGCCACGGGCAGCACCTTGAGGTCCTGCGAGGTGATCACCGAAGTCTGGCGGGTGGAGGACACGTCGATCGCGGGAACCGAATTGGCCGTGACGGTGACGCTGGAGAGGTTCTGGACGTTCTTGCCTGACTCGGCCGTGACGAACGGCACCTGGGAGCCGCCATTCACGCTCACCGGCACGTTGTCATGCGAGGCCACCACGTTGCCGCCCTGCATCAGCGACACGCTGTAGTTGCCCACCGGCAGGTTGCTGACGCTGTAGCGGCCGCTGCTGTCCACCGCGACCTCGCGGGTAAGCCCGGTCTGGTTGTTGACGACCCTGACCGTTTCGCCCGTCGCCGCCGGCGCGGTACCGAAAATGGAGCTCGTGGTGGCCTGTGCCAGCGCCTGGCCGGTCACGCCGGCACCGGCGGCGATGGCCAGGGCCAGCGCCGTGCGGCGCAAACGCGCGGCACGCGACGTGGCATTGCGGAAATTTGCGATATTCATCAAGCGACTCCCCAGCATATGACATGAACAAAGGTCCCGGCCTTCAGGCACGCGACCCCACAAGGTTTCTTACCGTGGTTGGAACACCTGCAGAAACAACAGAAAACCGCCTCTTCGGCGGATGATTGCGAACCCTGGATGCCTGCACGACGGCAGTGCGCGACTCATCCCGTTTTCTCGAGAAGACGGGCGGCAATACCGGCAAGCGTGTCGCGCTCGATCGCAAGCTTTTGCACACAGGCGCGCAATTGGTCGGCGTCATTGGGGCGTGCCGTCCGGCCACGAAAGCGACGCACCCAGACCCGCACGATCTCGCCGCGCAGGCCCAGCTGCTGTGCGGCCTCCCGCGTGGTAAGCCGGTGCTTGACCACCAGCCGGATGGCCTCGTCTTTCAGCTCATCCGGATAGAACTTCATGCGCATCTTCCACTCTCCGTCATCTCGTCACGCGTGTTTTTCATGACGCAAGAATTTTCCAATCGGCCATTCCCGAACAGATCGAATCAAACCGGAACCGGTTCGACATGCCTAAAGCGGCATTTCTTTGAATCCATCATCCGGTCACATTAAATAAACATTCACGGCCATTACAGAACCAATCGAATGGGAGCGAACATGACCAATGGCGCTAGCCAGTGCACGGATCCACCCACCGCTCGTTCACGGCACGGACGTGCCTTGTGGCACATGACGATGCAGCCAAGCCATGCCTGACAATTAGCCGGATATCCCCTCTCCCCCGGCCAATTCCGGGTCATTTCAATTTCCGGGCAGGTAATCGTCCTGCTCAGGTCGAGTAACGCCGCGACATAACCAATTTCACGGAAGCGTCCATAACCAATTAAGGAGCCATGATGTTTCTCGAACTCGATGGCCATGGCCCGCACTACAGCCAGCTCACGCGCGCCATGAAGTCGGCCATCCTCAGCGGCCGGCTCGCCGCCGGCGCCCGCCTGCCTCCCACCCGCGTGCTGGCGGAGGATCTGGGGGTTTCCCGCATCACGGTGCTGACGGCCTACGAGCAGTTGCGTGCCGAGGGCTACATCGTCGGCCGCGTGGGCTCAGGCAGCTACGTGAGTACGTCGCAGGCCGACCCCATGCCGCCGCGGCGGACCACGCCCAGGTCCATCGCCCCGCTCACGCGCTATGCCAAGCGCGCACGGCAGCTGGCGGACTGGTCGATCACCGCGAAACATCGCGACCGGCGTCTGGACATGCAGTACGGGCGCCCGCAGGTCAATCCCACGCTGGGCGCGATCTGGGGGCGCGAGCTTGCCTGGGCCGCCACCCACACCAAGCTCGACTGCACCAACATCCAGGGCCTGCCCGCCCTGCGCGAGCAGATCTGCGACTACGTGGCCCGGCGCCGCGGGATCAGGACCTCCCCGGACCAGGTGCTGATCGTCGGCGGCACCCAGCAGGCCGTTGCGCTGACGTCGCGCGTGCTGCTGGACGAGGGCGACGAAGTGGCTCTCGAGGAGCCCCATTACTTCAGCGCCAGTCAGCAGTTCAGTGCCCATGGGGCATCGCTGCTGGCCATCCCCACGGATCACGAGGGTCTCGTTTGCAGCGCCTTGCCGAAACAGGCGCCGCGCCTGGTGATGGTCACGCCATCCCACCAGTTTCCCGCCGGCCCGGCGCTGTCGCTGTCGCGACGGCAGGAGCTGCTGAGCTACGCGCGGGAGACGGGCTGCTGGATCATGGAGGACGACTACGACAACGAACTGCGTTACGACGCCTCGGCACTGCCGGCCCTGCGCTCGCTCGACGGCGACGACCGGGTGATCTACGTCGGCACCTTCTCCAGGGTGATGTTCGGTGCGCTGCGCCTCGGCTACATGGTGTTGCCGGAGGCGCTGTGCGGCGACTTCATCAACGCCAAGTACCTGTGCGATCGCGGCAGCCCCGCCATCGAGCAGGCCGCGCTCGCCCATTTCATGGAGTACGGCGGCTTCGAGCGCCATCTGCGCTACGTGACCCGGGAATTGGGCGCGCGGCGGCGGGAGCTGATCGCCGGCCTGCAGCAGCACGCCGGCGATCGCGTGCAGATCGCGGATTCGCATGCCGGCATGCACGTCACCGCATGGCTGCCCAACTACGACCATGCGCAGGTCGACGCGCTGATCGCCGACGCGCACGAGCGCGGGCTGGGCCTGTATTCCATCGCCCCGCACTACCGGAAACCACCGGACGTGCCGGGGCTCGCCCTCGGCTACTGCGGCCTGTCCAGGGCACAGCTGCAGGAGGCGATGCAACTGTTCGGCGAATGCCTGGACGCGGTCGACGCCGCCGCAGCCCAGCCGTCAGCCGCGGCGCGGCGCAGGCAGGCCTGAAATCGCCTCGCCGCGTGCGTGTCGTACTGCGCTCAGCCCAGGAAGCGGTAGCCCACACCCGGCTCGGTCTTCAGCCAGCGCGGCTGCGCCGGGTCGTCGCCCAGTTTCTGGCGCAATTTGCCGATCACGATGCGCAGGTACTGGCTGTCGCGGGTGTGGGTGGGCCCCCACACCTCGCGCAGCAGCTGCGGCTGGGTGACCACGCGCCCGGCATGGCGCAGCAGCAGTGCCAGCACGGCGTATTCCTTGCGGGTCAGCGCCAGCTCTACGCCATCCAGGCGCACCTCGCGGCGCAGCAGGTCCACGCTCAGCCGGCCGTCGTCCCAGCGCGGCGGCACTTCCGGCTCGCTGGCCGGGCGCTGACGCAGCAGCGCGCGCAGCCGCGCCATCAGTTCCTGGATGCCGAAGGGCTTGGTCACGTAATCGTTGGCGCCCGCGTCCAGCGCGCGCACCTTTTCGGTTTCGGCGTCGCGCACCGAGAGCATCAGCACCGGCACCCGGCTCCACTGGCGCAGCTCGGCCAGCACCTCGTGGCCGTCGCGGTCGGGCAGGCCCAGGTCGAGGATCACCAGGTCCGGGCTGCCGGTGGCGGCCTGCGCCAGGCCTTCGGCGGCATTGGCGGCGAGCAGCACCTGATAGCCCTCGGCGCGCAGGCCGATGTCGAGGAAGCGGCGGATCTGCGCTTCGTCGTCGATCACCAGCACGCGCGGTGCGGAAGCGGTCATGGTTGCGTATCGGGCGGTGGCGGCAGCGGCAAGTTGATGCGGATGGTGGTGCCCGCGCCGTCGCCGGGCAAGGCCTCCACGCTGCCGCCGTGCGCGCCGATCATGCCTCGGCAGATCGCCAGGCCCAGGCCGGTGCCCTGCGGCGCGCGATCGCCGCGCGCCACCGAGTAGAACATGTCGAAGATGCGCGCCCGCTCCTCCTCCGGGATGCCGGGGCCGCGGTCGGCGACGTCGATCAACAGGCGCTCGCCGGCGCCATGCACGGCGATGCGCACGGCCTCGCCGGGCGGCGAGAAGCGCGCGGCGTTCTCCAGGATGTTGAACAGCGCCTGCTCGATCAGCGCCGGATGCACGTACAGCAGCACGGTATCGGGCGGCAACGCGGTATCCACGCGCAGGTCCGGGAACAGCTTGCGCAGGCGCGCCACCGCGGCCGCGACGATCTCGGCCACATCCACCCAGTCGCGGTTGAGCTTGAGCGTGCCGTGGCCAAGGCGGGTCATGTCGAGCAGGTTCTGGATGTAGCGGTCCAGCCGCTGACCCTCGCCCAGGATCGCTTCCAGCAGTTGGCTGCGTTCCTCGGGCGGCAACTGGTCCCCGTAACTGGAAAGCGTGCCGGCGGCGCCGATCATCGAAGCCAGCGGCGAGCGCAAGTCGTGCGAGACCGAGGACAGCAGCGCGCTGCGCAGGCGCTCGGTTTCGCCCTGCACGCGCGCGCTCTCCAGCTCGTCGGCCAGCCGCGCCCGCTCCAGCGCCTGACCGATGTCCTGCGCCATCGCCAGCGCGAGGCTGCGCCGCTCGGGGTCGGGTTCGGCAACGCCCTCCGCGAAGCGCAGGGCGGCCACGCCGAGGCGGTTGTCTTCGCTGCCCAGCGGCAGCGTCCAGCAACTCGCGGCATTGATGGTGTCGGTATAGCGGCCGGCCGGCTCGGCGTGCTGCTCGCTCCAGTCCGCCGCGGCCAGGTCCTGCATGCTCAGGGTCATGCCGCGCGGCGAAGCGGCCATCGCCTGCAGCCGCTGCGAGGCGTCGCGCGCCAGGATCGCCACCTGGGCGTCCAGCGCCTTGGCCATGGCCTGCGCGCCGACGTCGCGCACGCCTTCGGCGTCGGCACTGGCGGCCAGCCGCTGCCCCAGCGCGAGCAAGGCGCGCGAACGCACCTGCGCGGTGCGCAGCGATACCACCTGGCTGGACAGCCGCGTCGCCAGCCGGCTGCTGACCAGCGCCGCCAGCAGGAACAACCCGACCGTGAGCACGTCGCCGGCGTTGCTGATCATCAGCGTGTAGCGCGGCGGAGTGAAGAAGAAATTGTCGCCGAGGAAGCACAGCAGCGCGGTGTACACCGCCACTGACATGCGCGTGCGCACCGCCACTACCAGTACGGCGGTGAGAAAGATCAGCGACAGGTTGGCCACCGACAGGTAGCGATCCACGGCGAAGGCCAGCGCGAACGCGGCCAGGGTGGCCATGGCCGCGTAGGCGTACTCGTCGCGCGAGCCGCCCACCGCGGAGCGCTGCAGCCGGCGCCGCGACTTTGCCCGCTCGACCGGGGTGGCGATGATCGCCAGCTCCAGGTGGGCGCCGCGGCGCAGCAGTTGCTGGGTGAGCGAGCGGCCGAGCATGCGCGCCAGCGGCCGTTCGCGGGTGCGTCCGAGGATGATCTGGCCCACGCCTTCGCGGTCGGCGTGCGCCAGCAGTTCGTCGGCCACCGCGTGGCCGCGCAACACGATGGCTTCGCCGCCGAGCCGGCGCGCCAGCCGCATCGCGGCGTCGATCCGCTCGCGCCGCGCCGGGTCGCCGGCGCCGCCGGTGTCGACATAGGCCACGCTCCACGGCGCGCCGCGGCGCTCGGCGATGCGCCGCGCCACCCGCACCAGGTACTCGCTCTGCGCATGGCCGTCGATGGCGGCCAGCACGCGGCGGCGCACCGGCATCGCGCCGCCGCGCGCCAGCATGTGCTCGCGCAGATCGCTCTCGACGTGGCTGGCCACCGTCTCCACCGCCAGCTCGCGCAGCGCGGCCAGGTTGGTGGGCGAGAAGAACGCGTCCAGCGCGGCGGCCGCGGTCTCGGGCACGTAGACCTTGCCCTGCTTGAGCCGCTCGATCAGCTCGCGCGGCGGCAGGTCGATCAGCATGATGTCGCGCGCGCGGTCGAGGAAGGCGTCCGGCACCGTCTCGCGCACGGTGACGCCGGTGATCCGGCGCATCTGGTCGTTGAGGCTTTCCAGGTGCTGCACGTTGAGCGCGGTGTACACCTCGATGCCGGCGTCGAGCAGCTCGGCGATGTCCTGCCAGCGCCGCTCGTGCCGGCTGCCGGGCAGGTTGCGGTGCGCCAGCTCGTCGACCAGCAGCACCGCCGGCTTGCGCGCCAGCGCGGCGTCGAGATCGAACTCGGTGAAATCGCGTTCGCGGTAGCGCACGGTGCGCCGCGGCAGCACCTCGATGCCATCCAGCAAGGCCGCGGTCTCGGCGCGGCCATGGGTCTCGACCAGCCCGACCACCACGTCCACACCCTGCCGTCTCAGCTCGCGCGCGGCGGACAGCATGGCGTAGGTCTTGCCCACTCCCGGCGCGGCGCCCAGAAACACCTTGAGCCGGCGATGCTGCCCCTCCTGCATCGTGCTCAGCAGGGCGTCGGCGCGGGCCTGGCGGTTATCGTCGTCGGTCATGGGCTGTCGCGGCATGGACACCGCCGTACCTTAGCGCTTCTGCAGGGCGTCCAACGCCAGGTTGAGCTGCAGCACGTTCACCCGCGGCTCGCCCAGCACGCCGAGCTGCCGGCCGCGGGTATGCGCCGCCACCAGTGCGGCCACCTGCGCCACGGGCAGCCCGCGCAGGCGCGCCACCCGCGCCACCTGGTACTGCGCGGCGGCCGGGCTGATCTCGGGGTCGAGGCCGCTGGCGGAGGCAGTCACCAAGTCCACCGGCACCGGCGCGGCGTTGCCCCGGTCCACGGCGCGCAGTGCGGCGATGCGCTGCTTCGCCGCCTCGGTCAGCGCCGGGTTGGTCGGACCGAGGTTGGAGCCCGACGAGGAACCGCCGTTGTACGGATTGGGCGTGGTCGCCGAGAGCCGCCCCCAGAAGTACTTGGGATCGGAGAACTGCTGGCCGATCAGCGTGGAGCCGACCGCCTTGCCGTCCTTCACGATCAGGCTGCCGTTGGCCTGCCCGGGAAACAGCGCCTGCGCCAGGCCGGTGACCAGCAGCGGATAGGCCACGCCGGTGAGCACGGTCAGCAGCACCAGCATCAGGAGGGATTGACGCAATAGCTTGCTCATAAAGGACTCGATGTCTGGAAAGCGCGGCCGCGGTGGGCCGCCGATGGGTTTTCGCGAACGGGAGCCGATCGCCTCAGAACGTTCCCTGCAGCATCACGAAGCCGCGCGTGCCGCCGACATTGCGCACGTCGCCGGCGTTCATGAAGCTGCTGGTGCGGCGATAGAAACGGTCGTTGGTGGCGTGCGTCACGCCCAAGCTGGCCGACCAGTGCGCGGAAAACTGATCCTTCAGCGTGGCACCGAAGTCGGCGTAGTCCGGATGGCACGCGCCGTAGGCGTTCGGCGCGGCCAGCGCGGTCGTGTAATGCGTGTAGCCGGCATGCAGCGCCAGGCTCCAGGCCGGGCCGAACGGGAAGCTGGCGTCGAGCTGCGCATAGCTCGTGCCCCTGGAGTCGCCGCGGTAGCCCTGCTCCACGTCGGCGCCGAAGTAGTCGGTCAGCGCGTAGTTGTACTTCAGCGTGAACTGCTTCCAGCTCAGCGCGGCGTTGGCCTCGCCCGTGTTCAACGAGCGCGACGGCAGGCCTGCCTTGTCCAGGTTGGCGCCCGGGTAAACGTAGCCGTAGAGACCGGCGCGCCAGGACCAGTCGTCGTTGAAGGAGGCGCCGTAGCTGGCGTAGAGATCCAGCTCCATCGAGCCGCCCGGATAGCTGTTCTCGCTGATCGCCGAGCCCCAGAAGCCCGCGGCGAATCCGTTCGCGAGCACCAGGTCGGCGCCGCCCTGCACGGCCGGATGTCCCCAGGTCTGGGTCAGGCCGCGGAACATGTAGTCGGAGGCCACCGCCACGTTGCCGGTGACCGTGGTGGCGGGCGCGTCGGCGGCGCGCGTCGCGGGCATGCAAGCGGCCAGGGCAAGCGCGGCGAGAGGAAGAAAGACGATGCGGATGTTCATGGAAGACTCCGCGCCGGGCTTCAGTGCCGCGGCGCATGGGATGGGGAATGCGGCACGCTCAGGCCAGGCCCAGCAGCACCAGCAGCAGGTCGATCAGCTTGATGCCGATGAACGGCACCACGACGCCGCCGAGGCCGTAGATCAGCAGGTTGCGCCGCAGCAGCGCGCCGGCGCCGAGCGCGCGGTACTTCACGCCCTTCAGCGCCAGCGGGATCAGGAACACGATGATCAGCGCGTTGAAGATCACCGCCGAGAGGATCGCGCTCTGCGGCGTGGCGAGGTGCATCACGTTGAGCGCGTTCAGCGCCGGATAGGTGGTGGCGAACGCGGCGGGGATGATCGCGAAGTACTTGGCGATGTCGTTGGCGATGGAGAACGTGGTCAGCGAGCCGCGCGTGATCAGCATCTGCTTGCCGATCTCCACCACCTCGATCAGCTTGGTCGGGTTGGAGTCGAGGTCGACCATGTTGCCGGCCTCCTTCGCCGCCTGCGTGCCGGTGTTCATCGCCACCGCCACGTCGGCCTGCGCCAGCGCCGGCGCGTCGTTGGTGCCGTCGCCGCACATCGCCACCAGGCGGTTCTCGGCCTGGATGTCGCGGATCAGCTTGAGCTTGGCCTCGGGCGTGGCCTCGGCGAGGAAATCGTCCACGCCCGCCTCGGCCGCGATGGCCGCGGCCGTCAGCGGGTTGTCGCCGGTGATCATGACGGTCTTGATGCCCATCTTGCGCATCTCGGCGAAGCGCTCCTTGATGCCGCCCTTGACGATGTCCTTGAGCTCGATCACGCCCAGCGCAGCGTCGCCCTCGGCGACCAGCAGCGGCGTGGCGCCGCGGCGCGCGATGTCCTCGGCCATGCCCTTGACCAGCGGCGGCAGGTGGCTGCCGACGGCAACGAGATGCCGCTCCACCGCGTCCAGCGCGCCCTTGCGGATCTGCCGGCCATCCACGTCTACGCCGCTCATGCGGGTCTGCGCGGTGAACGGCACGAAATGCGCGTGCAGCGCTTCCAGCGAATGCTCGCGCAGGTTGAAGCGCTCCTTCGCCAGCACCACCACGCTGCGGCCTTCCGGCGTCTCGTCGGCCAGCGAGGCGAGCTGGGCGGCCTCGGCCAGCGCGCGCTCGTCCACGCCGGGCGCGGGATGGAACGCCACCGCCTGGCGATTGCCCAGGGTGATCGTGCCGGTCTTGTCCAGCAGCAGCACGTCAACGTCGCCGGCGGCCTCGACCGCGCGGCCGGAGGTGGCGATCACGTTGGCGCGGATCATCCGGTCCATGCCGGCGATGCCGATGGCCGAGAGCAGTGCGCCGATCGTGGTGGGGATCAGGCACACCAGCAGCGCGGTCAGCACGGTCAGGGTGATCGGGTGGCCGGTGCCGGTGGCCTGCACGCTGTAGATCGAATACGGCAGCAGCGTGGCGCAGGCGAGCAGGAAGATCAGTGTGAACTTGGCCAGCATGATGGTCAGCGCGATCTCGTTCGGCGTCTTGCGCCGCGCGGCGCCTTCCACCATCGCGATCATGCGGTCCAGGAAGCTCTCGCCCGGATTGCTGGTAATGCGCACCACCAGCCAGTCCGACAGCACGCGGGTGCCGCCGGTGACCGCACTGCGGTCGCCGCCGGACTCGCGGATCACCGGCGCGGATTCGCCGGTGATCGCACTCTCGTCCACGCTGGCCGCGCCGATCACCACCTCGCCGTCGCCGGGAATCTGCTCGCCCGCTTCCACCAGCACGTGCTGGCCACTGCGCAGATCACTGGCCGACACGAAGGTGATCGCCGCCTCGCGCGAAGGCTCGGCCAGCTTCTTGGCCAGCACATCCTTGCGCGAACTGCGCAGCGCGTTGGCCTGCGCCTTGCCGCGTCCTTCCGCCAGCGCCTCGGCGAAATTGGCGAACAGCAGGGTGAACCACAGCCACAGGCTGACCCAGAAGATGAAACTTGCCGGCGCCTCGCCGTGTCCGGCTCGCGCCTCATTCAAGCAGGCCTGCACCCACAGCAGGGTGGTAAGCACGCTGCACACGAACACCACGAACATCACCGGGTTCTTGAACTGCACCCGCGGCGACAGCTTGCGGAAGGCATCGGCCACCGCGTTGAGGACCAGCTCGCGGTCGAAACCGCGCACAGCATGGGTATGCGAAGTCATGGATTCTCTAGTCCCGGACGGATCAGTGCGCTGACATCAGGTATTCGGCGATGGGGCCCAGCGCCAGCGCCGGCAGGAAGGTCAGCGCGCCGACCACGATCACCACGCAGGCCAACAGGGTGACGAACAGCGGCGTGTGCGTCGGCAGGGTGCCGGCGGAAGCCGGGACGTGGCGCTTGGCGGCCAGCGAACCGGCCATCGCCAGCATCGCGATCACCAGCAGGTAGCGCGAGAAATACATGCACGCGCCCAGCATCGCGTTCCAGAACGGCGTGTTCGCCGACAGCCCCGCGAACGCGCTGCCGTTGTTGTTGGACGCGGAGGAGAGGGCGTACAGGATCTCGCTGAAACCGTGCGCGCCCGGGTTGGCCACGCCCGCAATGCCGGCCGCAACCATCACGGCTATCGCCGTGCCCACCACCACCAGCGCGCAGGGCACCAGCACGGCGAGGCTGGCCATCTTCATCTCGTGCGCCTCGATCTTCTTGCCGAGGTATTCCGGCGTGCGGCCCACCATCAGCCCGGCGATGAACACCGCCACCACGGCGAAGGCGAGCATGCCGTACAGGCCGCAGCCGACACCGCCGAAGATCACCTCGCCCAGCTGCATCAACCACATCGGCACCAGCCCGCCCAGCGGGGTGAAGGAATCGTGCATCGCGTTGACCGAGCCGTTGGAGGCGGCGGTGGTGGCGGTCGCCCACAACGTGGAATCGACGATGCCGAAGCGCACCTCCTTGCCCTCCATGTTGCCGCCCGCCTGCAGCGCCGAAGCGTGCTGGTCGACCGCCAGGCCGTGCAGCGCCGGATTGCCGGCCTGCTCGGCCGCGGTACAGGTCAGCAGCAGCGGCACGAAGATCACCAGCATCACCAGCAGCAGCGCCCAGCCCTGGCGCCGGTCGCCGACCATCCGGCCGAAGGTGTAGCAGAGCGCAGCGGGGATCAGCAGGATGGCCAGCAGCTCGGCGAAGTTCGACAGTGGCGTCGGGTTCTCGTACGGATGCGCCGAGTTGACGTTGAAGAAGCCGCCGCCGTTGGTGCCGAGCTGCTTGATCGCGATCTGCGAGGCTGCCGGGCCCATCGGCAAGGTCTGCATGGTCACCGGCACCTCGCGCGTTTCCACCTTGCCGGCGGCGTCCTTGAGCGGTTTGCCGGCGGCATCCTTCAGCGTCTCGACATAGCTGGAGGGCTGCACCACCGGCACGTCGACATAGGACTTGAAGCTCTGCACCACGCCCTGCGACACCAGCAGCAGCGACAGCAGCAGCGACAACGGCAGCAGCACGTACAGCGTGCTGCGCACCATGTCCACCCAGAAATTGCCCAGTCCCTGCGCGCTGCGCCGGGTGAAGCCGCGGATCACCGCCACCAGCACCGCGATGCCGGTCGCCGCCGAGAGGAAGTTCTGCACCGCCAGGCCCAGCATCTGGGTCAGGTAGCTCATCGTCGTCTCGCCGCCGTAGCCCTGCCAGTTGGTGTTGGTGGCGAAGCTGATCGCGGTGTTCATCGCCGAATCCGGCGATACCGCGCCGAGATGCTGCGGGTTCAGCGGCAGCCACGGCTGCAGCCGCTGCAGCGCGTACACCGCCAGCAGGCCGAGCACGTTGAACACCAGCACGGCCAGCGCATAGCGCTTCCATCCCATGTCCTCGGCCGGGTCGATGCCGCACAGCCGGTAGAGCACGCGCTCCACCGGCGCGCCGAAGCGGGTGACGCGGTTGGGTGCATCGGCGAAGACCCTGGCCATGTAGCCGCCCAGCGGCTTGACCAGCAGCAGCAACACGGCCAGGTACAGGCCGAGCTGGAGGATACCGTTGGCGGTCATTCGAACCACTCCGGCTTGAGCAGGGCCACGCACAGATAGACAGCCAGGCCCACCGCAATCGCGGCAGCCACGACGTAGACGACGGTCATTGGAATTCCCCTCGGGGCAAAACTCGGATGCGGGATGGGGTCGCCGGCGCAGCGGCCTAGCGATGGCGGCCCAGGCGGTCGCAGATCAGCAGGAAGCCGAGGCTGGCCGCAGAGAGCGCGAAGGCGAACGAAAGTTGGATGACGTCCATCACACCGACCACTGGAAATGTCGGCGGAAACTGTAGGTCGCGGCGCATAACAACGGGGTAGCGAATCGCCCTGGCGGCATATAGATCGCGTAAATTTTCGGGCCCCGCCGACGCCGGTCCGTCAGGCCGTCGCTTCCGGGTCGACGGTCGCCTCGGCAAGCGTCCCGCCGTTCGCAGATGCCAGCCGCTGCACCGCGTAGCCGGCCGCATCCCAGGCATCCAGTCCGCCGTGCAGCGGCCGCACGCGGCGGTAGCCGCGCGCCATCAGTGCCTGCGCCGCACGGGCGGCGGAGACCTCGTTCGGGCAGTTGCAGTACACCACCAGTTCGCGGTCGAGCGGTATCGCGGCGACCGCCTGCACGATACCTTCGACATCGGTGAGCAGCGCATCGGGAATGATCCGGCCGTCCAGCTGCCGGGCCACCGCGGAACGCACGTCGATCACCAGCGGCGCGCGGCCCGCCGCGATGGCGCGGGCGAGCTCCTCGACGCCGATGCGGGCCATCCGCAGCGAGCGCAGCAGGCGTTCGCGCCGCCACCACTTGATGAGCACGTAGGCCGCGAGCAGGGCCGCCGCCACCTCGATCGCCACCGTGCCGGCGTTGGCGACAGCGCCCAGCACGCGGTCGACCTCGCCCGCGAAGACGTAGCCGAGCACGATCGCCGCGCCCGCCCAGAGCAGCGCACCCAGTCCGTCGAGCAACACGAAATGCCGCGGCGGCAGGCCCATCGCGCCGACCAGCGGCGGCGCCAGCATCGACAGTCCCGGCACGAATTTCGCGACCAGCAGCACCTGGCCCCGCCAGCGCTGGAAGCGCAGTTCCGACTGCTTCACGCAGGAATCCGGCGACAGCGAGATGCGGCAGAGCGTGCGCATCACCCCCGCGCCGTAGCGCCGCCCCGCCAGATACCAGGCCAGGTCGCCGAGCAGGCTGCCGACCAGCGCGGCCGCCACGATGCCGGCCAGCGACAGGCGATCGCCCGCCGCCAGCGCGCCGGCCACGACCAGGGTGGGTACCGCCGGCACCGGCACGCCCGCCTGTGCCGCCAGCACATTCAGGAACACCAGCAGCAGGCCGTACTGGGCGATCAGCGCAATGATTTCGTGTGCCATCGGACCGGAACCTCGCGGCAACGGAGGCCGTCGCCCCATCATTGGGCCGGCCCGCGCGACTTGCAATCATCGGCCGGGCGCTGGTTCGTCGCGGGCCGCCCTCTATAATCGCCCGATCCGGACCGCGATAACCCATGAACTCGATTCCCGCCGACGCCCCCCGCCCCGCCGACTTTGCCGCCGTGCGCGCGCTTGCCGACGCCGACATGCGCCGCATCGATGCGCTGATCCGCCACCGGCTGGCTTCCGACGTGGTGCTGATCAACCAGATTGCCGACCACATCATCGCCGGCGGCGGCAAGCGGCTGCGGCCGATGCTGCACGCGCTGGCCGCGCGCACGGCGGGCTACCGCGGCGAGCAGCACGTGAAGCTGGCCGCGGTGATCGAGTTCATCCACACCTCCACCCTGCTGCACGACGACGTGGTGGACGAGTCCGGCCTGCGCCGCGGCCGGCAGACCGCGAACGCGCTGTGGGGCAACGCCGCCAGCGTGCTGGTGGGCGACTTCCTCTACTCGCGCTCGTTCCAGCTGATGGTGGAGCTGGACGACATGCGCGTGATGCGCATCCTCGCCGACACCACCAACACGATCGCCGAGGGCGAGGTGCTGCAGTTGCTCAACATCGGCAACGCCGACGTGGACGAAGCGGCCTACCTCGCGGTGATCGAGCGCAAGACCGCGGTGCTGTTCGCCGCCGCCACCGAGCTGGGCGGCCTGCTCGGCGGCCTGCCGGAGGAACAGGTTTCCGCGCTGCGCCGCTACGGCATGGAGCTCGGTTACGCGTTCCAGATCGCCGATGACCTGCTGGACTACACCAGCGACGCCGACACCCTTGGCAAGAACATCGGCGACGACCTCGCCGAGGGCAAGCCGACCCTGCCGCTGATCTACGCGCTGCAGAACGCCACGCCGGAACAGGCCGCCTCGCTGCGCCACGCGATCGAGCACGGCGGGCTGGATTCGCTGGATCGCATCGTCGCCGCCATCCGCGACTCCGGCGCACTGGAGCGCACCCGCGAACGTGCGCAGGCGCACGCTGCCGCCGCGCACGAGGCGCTGTCCCTGCTGCCTGCCTCGCCGTACCGCGACGCGCTGGCCACGCTGGCGGACTACTCGGTGCAGCGCACGTTCTGATGAATCCACGCGACGACGCCCTGCCCCCCGATGCCGGCGCCCCGGAGGAAACCCTGTACCAGGGCCGCTGGCTGAGCCTGCGCAGGCGCGGACGCTGGGAGTACGCCGAACGCAACAACCCCGGCGGCGCGGCGATCGTGATCGCGGTGACGCCGGAGGACCGCGTGCTGTTCGTGGAGCAGTACCGCGTGGCGATCCAGTCGCACACCATCGAGATGCCCGCCGGCCTCGTCGGCGACCTCGCCGGGCAGGAGGACGAGAGCCTGCTGCTGGCCGCGCAGCGCGAACTGGAGGAGGAAACCGGCTGGCGCAGCGGACACGCGACCCTCCTGCACCAGGGACCGTCTTCCGCCGGCATGAGCACCGAGATGATCGCCTACGTGCGCGCGTTCGACCTGGTGAAGGTGGGCGCGGGCGGCGGCGACGCCAGCGAGAACATCGTGGTGCACGAGGTGCCGCGCCGCGAGGCAGGCGCGTGGCTGTTCGCGCGGGCCGCCGAGGGGTACTCGGTCGATCCCAAGTTGTTCGCCGGGCTGTGGTTGCTCGAGCACGCTTCCGCCGGCTGAGCATTCCGGTTTGCTCCCTCGCCCCGCCGGGGAGAGGGTCGGGGCGAGGGGTGGGTGCTCGCGACGCCCCATCGTTCCATGCCATGTTTCCGCAATCTGGCCCGCCTGCGGCGGACCTTCGGTCGCCTGCCGGTGCCTGAGTTCCTTCTCTTTGCCGGCCCGCGCCGCATCCGGAACCGAGGCAAGGACGCCTGCAGATCACTTCACCGCAGCGCGCTCGTTCGCCAATCGCTCATCCAGATTCTTCCCGGCTTCGGCCGCGTAGTTTCGGCAGGCATTCGCGTCGATCAGCGACGTGACGTCTGTCGGCGACTTGCGTCCTGCCACCTTCCCCCAGAAGCCGCTGGCGTCGGGGTGCGGCGTCAGCAGGATGTCGCAGGGCAGCGCGGCCACGGTGGCGATGGTCTTGCGGAAGGCAGCCACGTAGGCCGGGTGGTCGATGAAGCGGTAGGCCGGCGCGCTGATCGCGCTGAGGCTGTCGGCATAGGCGATGTGCAGGCAGCGCCGGCCCGAGCAGGAATCCCAGGTCCATGAGGTGCCGCCCGGCGTATGGCCGGGGGTGTAGTGGGCGGTGATCGCCACGTGGCCAAGCTGCAGGGTTTCGCCGTCGCGCACCACGCGCACGTTCCACAAGGGCGCGTATTCGGGAGCCGAGCCGTACTGCGGATCGGCACGGTCGGCGCCGCCGAGTTCCAGCTCGCGCGCCCCGGCGGCGCTTGCCAGCACCTGCGCTCCGCTGGCGGCCCGCAGCGCGGCGATGCCGCCGGCATGATCGACGTGGGCGTGCGAGTTGAGAATCCATTTGACGTCGCGCACCTGGAAACCCAGTTCGCGTATGCGCGCCGCGATCTGCGTCGCGGATTCGGGCAGGTCGCCGTCGAACAGCGCCAGCCCCTGTCCGGTATCCACCAGGATCGACGACAGGCCGTGCGGCCCCACGTACCAGGTGTTGCCGTAGATGCGGAACGGCTTTTGCGGCGCGTTCCACTGCATGCGGTCGACGTCGTACGGGGACGGCGCCGCGTGGATGGCCGGCAAGGCCAGGCTCAGCGCCAGGACGGCGCCGGATAGCGAACGCAGGTGCATGGGAAGGGCATCCTTGGAAGCGGATGCGCAGCATGTCCGCCGCTGCAGGTCCGCGGCGGGCGCGATCCTGACTTTTTGCCGATGGGGATCAGCGATTCAGTGGCGCGGGCGCGGGCGTGACGCGCGATGACGCCACACCAGCAACGCCAGGCCGACCAATGCGACGGCGAGCCAGGCGAAGGCGGTCGCCGTGCTGCTGCCCAGCCACGGCATGGCGGCGAACACGCCCACCACGAGCAGGCCGCCACCCAGCGCCCCCCGCGGGTCGATGCGCGTCGCCCCCTGCTGCCGCAGCAGCAGGCCCACGCCCAGGACCGCCAGCAGCACGGCGAGGATGCGCCGCGGCCAGACCCACGCCGGCTGCGCCGCCATGTCGGGCCGCATGTCCAGCAGCGTGCTGTCGCCCACGTTGACTTCGTAACCGTCGCCGTCGACCGCGTTCGGCACCGCCACGAGGCGGTCGCCGTCGACACGCGCAATCACCGTCACTTCCTGCAGCGGCACCGCGCTCCAGCTCACCTGCAGGTCACCGAGGCGCGGATTGCCCGCGTTGGCACTGGTCACCAGTGCGCCGTCCTGCAGGGAAAAACTGGCCGCAAGGTTCGCCGGCAATGCCTTCACGACCGGCGCGACGGGCTCGCTGTCCGGCAGGGCATGCACCAGGGCGGCATCCAGCCGGTAGCCCCCCAGTTCCACGTCGCCGGCATCGAAGCGCTTGCTGGCGACCGGAAACGACCCCGGGTTGGCGTGCCCCTGCGGCTGCGCGAAATGGCTGGAATCCTGCGGCGTGTCCGCCCAGTCCAGTTCATACGTCACGTTGCCGCCCAGGCGGAGTTCGCGCCACTGGAACATCCGCACGTGGCGCGTCAGCACCGGCGTGGCCGCCTGCTGGTTGAAGTCGGGGTCGTAGGGCGCCTCCACCACCCGCGGCGTGCCGCTGATGCGGACCATCCGGCCCTGCAGGCCATCCTGCGGCTCCGCGCTGTGGCCGAGGTCGATTACCCCGCCACCATGCAGCTCCAGCGCCAGCCGGTAATTCTCCAGGCTGTGCTCGGTCAGCGCCGCCAGCACGATGCCCAGCGCCAGCGATGCCACGCCGGCCGCGATGGCCAGCGGGCCGCGCCAGGCAATGGTGTGGCCGACGGACACTAGCCGGGGCTCCCGTGCAGTTCAGGCAACTCGTCCACGCAGCTGTAGCGGCCGCGCTCGTCGCGCTGCACATGCGCCGCGGCGCAGGCGTGGTCGTGGGTGAAGAACAGTCGCACGCCGCGCGTCAGCTTGTCGTCAAGGAAGGCGTGCTTCTCGTCGATCAGCTTCTCCGGATAACGGTCGTAGCCCATGGTGATCGGCACGTGCACCCAGGCGCGGCCGGGAATCAGGTCGGCGCAGAACACCACGCCGCCGATTTCGGCCAGCATCAGGCCCGGCGTATGGCCGTCCGAATAGCTGAAGCGCACGGCCTCGCCCAGCGCCGTCGAATGCTCGCCCTCGACCAGCTCCAGCCGCCCGCTGTCCATCAGCAGTTGCGGCAGCTCGGGAATGAACGAGGCGCGGTCGCGCGGATGCGGCTTCAGCACGCGCTGCCAGTGCGCCGCGCCCACCACGAAAGTGGCGTTGGGAAACAGCAGGCGCGGCGGCTGGCCGTGCTGCCACGCGGCGAGCAGGCCACCGGCATGGTCGAAGTGCAGGTGCGACAGCACCACGGCGTGGATGTCCTCGTGCGAGAGTCCCGCCGCCGCCAGCGAATCCAGCAGCACATGGCGATCCTCCACCACACCGTAGCGCTCGCGCAGCGACGGTTCGAAGAACGCGCCGATGCCGGTCTCGAACAGCACGTTGCGGCCGGGCACGCCGTTCACCGTCACGCCTTTCGCCAGCAGGCAGCGGCAGGCCAGCGGAATGCGGTTCTGCTCGTCGGGCGCGATCCACCGCGACCACATCGCCTTCGGCGCGTTGCCGAACATCGCGCCGCCATCCAGCTGCTGCGAGTTGCCGAGTAGCGAAAAAAGTTGCATGCCCGTCACGCCTCCACCAGTTGCGCGAGGTCGGCGCCGCGCCCGTAGCGGGCCAGGCGTTGCTCCAGCGTGCCCGCATGCAGCTCGAACAGGTGGTTGTCGAAATCGTAGAAGTACAGGGATGCGCCCTCGCCATCGATACGCGGCCGCGACTCGCGGAACTCCGCGCCAAGCGCCCGCAGCCTGCACTCGTAGCGCGGCAGGTCGTCTTCGTTCACGGCAAACGCCAGGTGCTGGTAGGAACGCGCGGTGGGCGGCTCGCCCTGCATCGCCGCGATCCAGACCCCGCCCAGCTCGAAGAATTTCTCGCGGGAAAGGGAAAACTCGCCGGTGGCGCGGCTGTCGTAGATCTCGCGCGCGCCCAGTCCCTCGCACAGGAACCGGGCCATGCGCTCAAGATCAGCGACCACGAAGGTCGCATGGCTGATGCCTTGCAGCACTCACTCCACCTTGCCCAGCCCCGACGGCCGGCGCGGATCGCTGGCGGCGTCGAGCTGGTTGTCGCGATGATCCCAGGTGACCACGTTCATGAAGCCCCAGGCCTCGCGTGGCTTCAGCGTGTAGCCCATTTTCCTGAGCGTGTCGCTGGTGGCGGCGTCGAACACGCCATCCTCCACGAACACCTCGTCGGGCAGGAACTGGTGGTGGTAGCGCTTGTCGGCCACGATCTGCTGCGCGCTCTGGCCGTCGATGAAGTGCAGGATGCCTTCCAGCACCTGGGTGATGATGGTGGAGCCGCCGGGCGAGCCGATCACCGCGCTGCGGTCCTTGCCGATCACGATGCTGGGCGACATCGAGGATAGCATGCGCTTGCCGCCCACCGGCGCGTTCGCCTTGCTGCCGAGCAAGCCGTAGACGTTGGGTTTGTTCGGCACCAGCGCGAAGTCGTCCATCTCGTCGTTGAGCAGCACGCCGGTGCCCTTGGCGACGAAGGTGGAGCCGAGGATGTAGTTCACGGTGGAGGTGATCCCCACCATGTTGCCGTCCTTGTCGATGATCGAGAAATGCGTGGTGTGCATGCCCGGATCGTGCGACGGCCCGTGCGGCAGCATGGACGAGGGCGTGGCCTGGTCGGGCAGGATGCTCTGGCGCAGGCCGTCGGCGTAGTACGGCGACAGCAGCATGTCCAGCGGCATCTTCACGAAATCGGGATCGCCGAGGTAATCGTTGTGGTCGCGGAACGCGCGGCGCATCGCCTCGATGATGTAGTGCACGCGATGCGCCTGGTCCATCTTCGCGAGGTCGTAGCCGCGCAGGATGTTGAGGATCTCGGCGATCGCCACGCCGCCGGAAGACGGTGGCGGCGCGGTGACGATCTGGTAGCCCTGGTAGTCGATGGTGATCGGCGTGCGTTCCTTGGCGCGGTAGTTCGCCAGGTCCTCGAGCGTCCAGTTGCCGCCGGCGGCGCGCACCGCGTCCACCAGCTTCTGCGCCACTTCGCCGCGATAGAAACCGGCGTCGCCCTGCCTGGCGATCAGTTCCCAGGTGCGCGCCTGCTCCGGGTCCCGCCAGATCTCGCCCGCCGCCGGCGGCTTGCCGCCCGGCAGGAACTTCGCGGCGGAGGCGGGCCAGCGTTCGAGATTCTTCTGCTCCCCCTTGATCGAAGCCAGCAGGCGCGGATCGGGCTTGAAGCCGTCCCGCGCGATGCGGATGGCCGGCGCCAGCGACTCGCTGAGCGGCAGCTTGCCGAATTTCTTCGCCAGCAGCACCAGCCCGGCCGGCTCGCCGGGGATACCGGCGGAGAGCGGGCCCTTCAGCGCGGCGTCGCGGTTCGGCGTGCCGTCGGGATTGAGGTAGTCCTTCGGGTTCACCGCCATCGGCGCGGTCTCGCGGGCGTCGATGAACACGTTCCTGCCGGTCCTGGCGATGTGCAGCGTGGCCATGAAGCCGCCGCCGATGCCGGAGCTTTCCGGCTCCACCACCGACAGCGTGGAGGCCACTGCCACCGCCGCGTCGAACGCGTTGCCGCCCTTGGCCAGCACCTCGAAGCCGGCGTTGGTGGCGAGGAAGTTCGCGCTGGCAATGCCGGCGTGGCCGGGGCGCTGCGCCGACGGTACGGCCGCCGTGGCGGCCGGTGCGGTCCTGGGCGTGCCGTCGGCGGCGAAGGCCGCGCTGCCTGCCAACAGCAGACTCAACAGCAGCACGCGGCCGTGCAGTGGGAATTTCATGCGGCGGACTCCTTCAGCTCATCCAGTGGCGGCACCTGAACCCATCAGGTGGCGGTACTTGAGTTCGAGCGCTTCGCGCGACTCGGTGTGCTCGGGGTCGACGATGATGCATTCGACCGGGCACACCTCCACGCACTGCGGCTCGTCGTGGTGACCCACGCACTCGGTGCACAGCGCCGGGTCGATCACGTAGTACTCCTCGCCCAGCGAGATCGCCTTGTTCGGGCAGACCGGTTCGCAGACGTCGCAGTTGACGCAGGTGTCGAGGATCTTCAGGGACATGAAAACAAGCCGGAAGCGAGTGGGGAATGGCGGGAAGCGGGAGAGCAGGAACCTGCCGCATCCGGCATGCTCTCACCCCCCACTCCCCACCACTCACTCCCGCTCTTACATCTGCACGAAGCGGAACGTGGCGCCCGACGGGTTGATCACGTCGGCGACGCGCTGCTCGTCGGCCTTGTCGCCGATGAACACCACGATCACGCCCTTGAAGGTGCCGGGCTTGGCATCCTTGAACGCGGCCACGACCAGGTCGGCGGTGGTCGCCGACACCGGGCCGGCGAAGGCCATCAGGTTGCCCGGCAGCACGCCGCGGGCCACCGCGTCCTGCACGTTCTGCAGCTGGCGGTCGTTCTGCGCCTTGTCGTCGTCGGTCTGGCCCGGCGTCACCAGGTACGCGTATGGCTGCTGGGCGGCCATGCCCTGCAGGTTCTTCTGCACCAGCTGGCCGAGGTACGCGTTCCAGCCCTTGGCGTCCGTGATGCTGGTGGGCTTGGTGATCGCCTTGGCCTGCTGCGCGGCCTGCTGATCCTGGTCCTGGCCCTGCGAGCAGCCGCCCAGGACGAGGCCGGCGGTCAGCGCGATGGCGGCGATGAGAACGAACTTACGCATGATGGTCACCTTCTTTTTCGGGTTGCTTGGGGAGGCCGCCGCTGCGGCCCTTGTGCCAGCGCTGACGCATGGCCTGTTGCACCGCCGGATGCACGAAGCTGGAGATGTCGCCGCCCAGGCGGCCGATCTCGCGCACCAGCGAAGAGGAAATGAAACTGTATTGCTCCGCCGGCGTGAGAAACAGCGTCTCGGCCTGCGGAATCAGGTGCCGGTTCATGCTGGCCAGCTGGAATTCGTACTCGAAGTCCGACACCGCGCGCAGCCCGCGGATGATCACGCCCGCGCCGATCTCGGCCACGAAGTCGGCCAGCAGGCTGTCGAAACCGCGCACTTCCACGTTGCGCAGGTCGGCCAGCGCAAGACGCGCCAGCGCGATGCGCTCGTTGAGGCTGAAGCCCGGCCCCTTGCTGGAGCTCTCGGCCACCGCCACCACCACGCGGTCGAACAGCGGCGCGGCGCGCGTCACCAGGTCCGCATGACCGTTGGTGATCGGATCGAAGGTGCCCGGGTACACGGCCAGGCGGGGATTGCCGGAAGGTCTGGTCACGAAGTGCGGAGCGGCAGCGGATACCGGGCCTAGCTTAGAGCCTGCCCCATGCCTCCGCATAGCTCGCGTTGCCTTGCCGTGGCCGCCGTGTGGTGGCGCGTGGCGCAGCGCCTGCCTGGACGGCAGGCCAAGCCGCGCGCTGCCGCATGGCGGCCACGGCAACGCAACCCGAAGGGCCGGGTCTGTTTGCCCGCATGCCCGCGTCATCACTCGGTCGTGGACGGACGTCCACTCCTCGCTCCTCAACGCCGAGTCCATCCATGGACTCTCCCCGCGTACCTTCGTTTTTCCTTGGCCTGCACGCAAACAGCTCCCGGCGCGGGCCATGTGGAGGCACGAGGCAGGTTCTTCACGGAAGCGCGCGCCGGTAGAGCGCGAAGCGCACTTCGCCGGCGCGCCCTTCCCGATGCAGCACCCACTGGGCCGGCAGGGCGGGGACCGGCTCGCGCGGGGACTCCACGTAGACCCATGCCCGCCCGGCCAGCCAGCCGCCCTGTTCCAGCCGCTCGGCCAGCACGCTCCACAGCCCCAGCGCGAACGGCGGATCGAGGAACACCAGGTCGAACGCCCGGGGCGCACCGCCGAGGAACGCCTGGGCGTCGGCAGCCACCACCTCGCCACCCTCCACCTTGAGCCGGACCAGGTTGTCGCGCAGCGTGCGCGCCGCCCGCGCGTCGGGCTCGACGAAGCAGGCGGCGGCCGCGCCACGCGACAGCGCCTCGATGCCCAGCGCGCCCGTGCCGGCGCACAGGTCCAGCACGCGGGCACCCTCGATCATCGGCGCGAGCCAGTTGAACAGGGTCTCGCGCACCCGCTCGGAGGTGGGCCGCAGGCCGGCCAGCTCGGGCACCTCCAGTCGCGAGTTGCGCAGGCTGCCGCCGATGATGCGGATGCGTCCGGGACGGCCGTTCACGTGGCCTGCCCGGGCCCGGCGACCCGTACGGAGGGGCGCCCCGGAAGATCTCGGAGCGCCCCTGCAAGCCACGGATGGCCCGCCGCGACAAGCACGCCAGCGATTGATCGCCGGCGGCGAATCCGGGCATGCACCGGACTCGCCGATTCGAAAAATCGCCAGGACGGCGGTTTTTCGAGGCGTAAGGAACGGAGTGTTAGCATGCCGCCCATTGTCTTTGAATCGCCCCCGCAATGCTCAAGTTCTGGAAGAAGAAGCCCGCCGAAACCCCGCCCGCAGCCCCCGCCGAGGCGCCGGCTGCGGGCACGCTGCGTGACGCGGGCACGTCTGCCGCCGCAGCGTCGGTCGAGCAGCCCGTCGAGGTCGCCGCTCCCTCGCCTGCTGCCGAAGCGGCCGAGGCGGTCGCGGGCAGGCGCAGCTGGCGCGAGCGCCTCGCCGGCAGCACGCTCGGCCGCGGCCTGGGTGCGCTGTTCCAGCGCAATCCCAAGCTCGACGACGACCTGCTCGACGAACTGGAAACGACGCTGATCACCGCCGACGTGGGCGTGGAGGCCAGCACCCAGCTGGTGGAGGACCTGCGCAGGCGCATGCACAAGCGCGAGTTCGCCGATGCCGCGGCACTGCGCAATGCGCTGCGCGAGTCGCTCGTCGCCCTGCTGAAGCCGGTGGAGCAGCCGCTGGATCCCTCCGGCCGCAAGCCTTTCGTGGTGCTCACCGTGGGCATCAACGGCGTGGGCAAGACCACCACCATCGGCAAGCTCGCGCGCCGCTGGCGCGACGAGGGCCGCAGCGTGCTGCTGGCCGCCGGCGACACGTTCCGCGCCGCCGCCGTCGAACAGCTGAAGACCTGGGGCGAACGCAACGCCGTGCCGGTGATCTCGCAAGGCCAGGACGCCGACGCCGCCAGCGTGATCTTCGACGCGCTGCAGGCCGCGCGCTCGCGCGCGGCCGATGTGCTGGTGGCCGACACCGCCGGCCGCCTGCACACCCAGGGCGGCCTGATGGACGAACTGGGCAAGATCGCCCGCGTGCTGAAGAAGCTCGACCCCGAGGCGCCGCACGAGGTGCTGATGGTGATCGACGGCACCACCGGCCAGAACGCGGTGAACCAGGTGCGCCAGTTCCGCCAGATCGTGGGCGTCACCGGCCTCGCGGTCACCAAGCTCGACGGCACTGCCAAGGGTGGCGTGGTGTTCGCGCTGGCGCGCGAGTTCGGCCTGCCGATCCGCTTCGTGGGCCTGGGCGAGACCGCCACCGACCTGCGCGTGTTCGATGCCGCGGCCTTCGTCGACGGCCTGCTGCCTGCGGCCGGCCATGACTGAGCGCCTGCGGAGCTGACGTGACGCGCGGACTGCGACGGCTGCTGATCGGCGCGGGCGCACTGGCGCTCGCCGCGCTGCTGGTCGTGGTCGTCGCGGTCCACCTGCTGCTGCAGCCGGACCGCTTCACCGCGATGCTGCAGAGCCAGGCGCGCGATGCCGGCCTCGTGCTGAATCTCGCCAGCCCCGCCAGCCCCACCCTGTTCCCGCGCCCGGCGCTGGAGCTGCGCGGCATCACGCTCAACGCCAGGGGGGCGGACAGCCCGATCCTGCTCGCCTCGCGCGGCCGGCTGGTGCTGCCCTGGCGCACCCTGCTCGGCGGCCCCACCGCCATCGCGCAGATGGAGGTGGATGCGCCGCGGGTGGACCTGGATGCGCTGCGGGACTGGCTGGCCACCCTGCCGCCACTGCCGGCCAACGCCGCGCCGGCGATCCCCCGCATCGACGCGGGCATCAGCATCGAGCACGGCAGCGTGGTGCGCGGCGACCAGCTGCTGCTCAACAACGTGACGCTGGCGGCCGGCACGCTTGCACCCGACCAGGAATTCCCGCTCACCATGTCGGCCACCACCGCAGCCGGTGCGGCACTGCGGCTGCGGCTCACCGCGACCCCGCGCATGCAGGGCAACGCGATGCAGCTCGACCGCATCCAGCTGCACCTGTCGCAGGGCAGCGACGTCACGCTCACCCTGGGCGGCAGCGCCCGCTGGCACGGTGCGGCCGACGCGGCGGCGCAACTCGGCGGCAAGCTCGACCATGCCGATACCGGCAGCTACGACATCGCGCTGACGCTCACCCCGGCCAACCAGACCGATCCACTACTGTTGCACCTCAAGCTGGACGGCCCGGACGACCACGCCGACCTGCGCCTGCCGCCGCTGGCGCTGGCGCGCTGGTGGGGCTCGCTCAACGCCCCGGTCGACCGGCAGGCCGGGACGCAACCCGGCATGCCGCCCGGTAGCGGCACGTTGCAGATGGCCAGGCTGCAAGTCGGCAGCCTGGCCATCGAAGGCCTGAGCGTGCGCGCCGGCGACGCCGTGCCGGCCACGGCCGGCACCACGGCGAAGCCTGCCGCGGCATCCGCCCAACCCGGCGCCGGCGGCAAGGCGAAGTGAAACCGTTCGCCGCCGCCCTGCTGGCCTGGTTCGACGACCACGGCCGCCACGACCTGCCATGGCAGCACCCACGCGACGCCTACCGCGTGTGGCTGTCGGAGATCATGCTGCAGCAGACCCAGGTCGCCACCGTCGTCGGCTACTTCGAGCGCTTCGTCGCCGCGCTGCCCGGCCTGCCCGCGCTCGCCGCCGCCACCGAAGACCAGGTGCTGGCGCTGTGGTCGGGCCTCGGCTACTACCGCCGTGCGCGCTTCCTGCATCGCGCCGCGCAACTCTGCTTGGAGCGCCACGGCGGCGAGTTGCCGCGCGACTTCGACGCACTGGCCGCCTTGCCCGGCATCGGCCGCTCCACTGCGGGCGCGATCCTCGCCCAGGCGCACGGCCTGCGCTTTCCCATCCTCGACGGCAACGTCAAGCGCGTGCTGGCCCGTTACCACGGCATCCACGGCCATCCCGGCGAGAGTGCAGTGGAAAAGCAGCTGTGGCGACATGCCGATGCGCACACGCCGACTGCGCGCGTGGCCGACTACACCCAGGCGATCATGGACCTGGGCGCCACCGTGTGCACCCGGGCCAGGCCGCGCTGCGAAGCCTGCCCGCTGGCCGGTGGCTGCGTTGCCTGGCGTGACGGACTCGTGGCGCAACTGCCATCGGCGAAGCCCGCGAAAACCACTCCCACGCGCCACACCGTGATGCTGATCCTGCGCGACGCGAGCGGCCGGGTGCTGCTGGAGCGGCGCGGCCCGCAGGGCGTGTGGTCCGGCCTGTGGAGCCTGCCCGAAGCCGGCGACCACGACGCGGCATGGCGTCGCGCCCGGCAGCACGCGCGCATCGACGATGCACGATCGCTGGCGCCGTTCACCCATGTGTTCAGCCACTACAAGCTGTGCATCGAGCCGCTGCTGTTCGATGGCGCGACGGCACCGCACGGCATCGGCGACAATCACGGACTGCGCTGGTGCGACACCGGCGAACTGGCCGCGCTCGGGCTGCCCGCTCCCGTGCGCAAGCTGCTTGAGCAACTCGAAGAAACCATTGCAGGATCCAAGGCATGAGCCGCACCATCCACTGCACCAAGCTCGGCGTCGACGCCGAAGGCCTCGACTTCGCCCCGTGGCCCGGCCCGCTGGGCCAGCGCATCTACGCCGAGATCTCCAAGCCCGCATGGCAGCAGTGGCTGGCCCACCAGACCACGCTGATCAACGAATACCGGCTCAACCCGCTCGACCCGAAGGCGCGCAAGTACCTCGCCGAACAGATGGAGAAATTCCTGTTCGGCGGCGAGGTCGACCATGCCGCCGGCTTCGTCCCGCCCCCGCCGGAGTCTTGACGGCAAGCCGTGCATTGGGTCTAATGCACGGCTCCACGCCACGCCGACGCGCGCAACGCCCGTCCTGCTGGCAAGGCCATGGCCGGGTAGCTCAGTTGGTAGAGCAGGGGATTGAAAATCCCCGTGTCGGCGGTTCGATTCCGTCCCCGGCCACCACGAACAACGAAGACCTGGCCCGCCTTTCCCGGCGGGCTTTGTCTTTATGGCCCCTTGCCGACCTGTCCGGTCGTTGGTGCAGGCCATGCCGGCCGCTCGAAAGGTTGAATCCACGGTCGAAAACGGACATTGCCGAACTACAAGGACACAGGCAACTCTCCCGCGCCCTGATGGCTCCTGGGTGGTTTCGCGGCCCCCTAACCTGCTGCCGTCAATGCAGCTCCGAGGAAGCGCTCGACGATCTCCGGCAGCATCGGCTCGACTGGAAGCGTGTAGTGGGTGGTGTTCGGCACGATGGCAAGCTGGTTGGCGGGCCGCAGAGAGCCATTGATCCCGGCATCCCGCTGGCCGCCGCCCAGCGCCTTCCAGAACTCGACCATGTGTTCGGGCCGGACGGCGTCGGCGTCGGCAAAGACCAGCAGCGTGTGCGCCTGAAGCCTGGTGACGTCGGCGCTCCAGTCGAAGGGGCGTTTGGTCAGGTCGCCGACCTTCCTGAAGAGGTTGGCCCAATCGACATCGGGATAGGCCTTCCCCAACGGCGATGCCTTGACGCCGGGGCCCAAGGTGGCCGCGTTGGCCTCCAATTGTCTGAAGGCCTCCACCACCTCCGGATAGAAGCCGTCCAGCCTCATCGCCGCGGACACGAGCACGAGCCGGTCGACCACCTCCGGATGGCGGATGGCGGTCTGCAGCGCGACGCTGGCGCCCAGCGAGTAGCCCATGACGTCGGCCTTGCCGAGGTTCAGGTGGCCGATCAGGGCGGCGATGTCGTCGCCCATCGTTTCGCTGCGCAGTGACCTGCCGGTGTCCGGCGTATACCCATGTGCCTGGAGATGGGGGGCGATCACCTGCCGGTGCTTGGCCAGTTGGGCCAGGTTGCTACCGAAGCTGTCCGGATCGATGCCGCCGTGGAGAAGAACGAGCGGCTTGCCGGCGCCATGCACGCTGTAAAAGACATGCTGGCCGTTGACGTCGGCAAAATGCCCGTTCGAAATGGCGGGTGTCTTCTTCGCCTGGACGGGAAGCGCCGCAGTCAGTACTGCCGTCGCCATGGCAGCCTTCAGGAAATCGCGTCTGAGCATGTCACCCTCACTTGGCGTCGAATGGGCCGGCTCGGCGATGGTCGTGTTTCACCGCCGCATCGTGCACATGCCAGTGCCCGCGGCGTCGTCAGTCGTTGCCCGCGAGCAATGCATCCAGCTGTGCGAACTGTTCGGGCAGGCCCTCAGCAGAACCGGCGAGGGCTTCCTCGAGGGCCGCTTTCGTGGGATAGCGCTCGTGGTAGGTGACCAGCGTCTTGTCGGCAACCTCCTCGAACGTCACCGTGGTCACGGCGCCCTCGTCGCTTTCCTCGTTCATCCAGACGATGCGCTCGTTCGGCGTCACTTCGCGGTACGTGCCGAAGAACGCCATCGGCTGATCGAAGTCCGGATGGCTGAACACGAGGCGATACGTGCCTCCGGTGCGGACATCCATGTCGCACGAGACCAGCGAAATGCCTACCGACTTCGGCACCCACCAGCGCGTGAACAAGTCGGGTTTGCTCCACGCCGCGAAAACGATATGTGCCGGGGCATTGAACATTCGCGTCACGACAAGCTCGTGGTCGGACTTGCGTTCCACGACGGTGCGGTTCGTGGCGGCGGGACTACCTTGGTTTTCTTTGGGCATCTGCCTTCTCCTTGCGTTTCAGGTGCTCGACAAGCTCGTCCAGCGCGTCGAAGCGTGCGCTCCAGAGTTCGCGGTGCCGCTCGATCCAGGCGGCCTCCTCTTCCAGCCGGCGCGGTCCGAGCTTGCAGGTTCGCACGCGCCCGACCTTCTGCGTGGTCACGAGCCCGGCCTGCTCCAGGACGCTGACGTGCTTCTTCATGCCCGTGAGGGTCATGCGGAACCGTTGGGCAAGGTCGGTGATCGAGGCGTCCGAACCGCCGAGCTGCTCCAGCACGCCGCGTCGGGTGACGTCGGAGAGCGCGGCGAAGGTCGCGTCAAGGCGGGCTTGATAGTGAACCATGTGGTTCACTGTAAGGCGCGAGGCGGGTGATTTGCAAGCGGATCACTCCACGGGATCAATTCGCGTGCGGCTCCTGATGCTCCTGATCCGAACTGCCGCATACCGAGCGCAGGCAAGGTCTGGCGGAATTGCGGCTGCATGGCCAGGACCCCAACGCACTGCTCGTGGACAACAGGCCCGGCGAGCCGCGCGTGTCCAGCCCTTGTCAATCGGGCAGACCCGCTCGCAGCCGCGCGGCGTCACGACTCACGCCGCCACCATCTTCCCGAGTGTCCGCATCGCGCGGTCCATGCGCTCGTCCCATACCAGGCCGCAGCTGAGCCGCAGGCAATCGACATAGTCGCCGCGGCTGGAGAACAGCACGCCCGGCGAGGTGCCGATGCCCTTGCCCAGCGCCTGCTCGAACAGCAGGCGGCTGTCGGCGCCCTCGGGCAGTTGCACCCACAGCGAGAGGCCGCCCTGCGGCTCGCTCACCCGGGTGTCCGCGGGCCAATAGCGCGCGATGGCGTCGTGCAGGCGCTGACCGTTGTCGGCCAGGGTGCGGCGCAGCCGGCGCAGGTGCCGCTCCAGGTCGTGCCGCTGCAGGTAGTCGGCGATCGCCAGCTGGGTGAGGCTGTTGCCGCCGACGGTAGCGAAGAACTTGGCGCGCGCCAGCACCTCGCTCCACTGGCCGCCCGCGACCCAGCCCAGGCGCAGGCCCGGCGCCAGCACCTTGGAGAACGAGCCGCAGCTGATCACGGTACCGCCGTCGTCCCAGCGACGCAGCGGCGACGGGCGCTGGCCGGACCAGGCCAGATCGCCGTAGATGTCATCCTCGATGATCACGGTGCCGTGCCGGGCGCAGCTTTCCACCACGGCCTGCTTGTCGGCGTCGCGGGTCAGGCTGCCCAGCGGGTTGTTGAAGTTGGGCACCAGGACCGCCGCGCGCACCGCGGTCTGCTGCAGCAGCTGTTCCATGCGCGCCACGTCGATGCCCAGGCCGGGGCGGGTGGGCACCTCCAGCACCTTCAGGCGCATCGCGGCGACCGCCTGCAGGATGCCGTGATAGGTCGGCGTCTCCACCAGCACCACGTCGCCGGGCGAGGTGACGGCCCGCAGCGAAAGATTGATCGCCTCCATCGCGCCGCCGGTGAGCACGATCTCCTCCGCCGATACCTCGGCGCCCACCTGCGCATAGCGTTGCGCGAGCAGGCGCCGCAGCGCGAAGTGGCCCTGCGGCGGCGCGTAGTCGAGCGCCGCCGCGGGCGTGCGGCGCAGGCAGCGCGACAGCGAGGCCGTCAGCGCCGCGCGCGGCAGCAGGCCGGGCGCGGGCGTGGCGCTGTGCAGCGGCAGCAGGTCGCTGCGGGCGAGCAGATCCATCACGCTGCGCAAGGCGGGGTTGTTGACCTCGCCCGGCGCGCGGCGTCGCGGCGGGCGCGCCGCCGGTGCCGCGGCCGTGGCGGCGCGCACGAAGAAGCCCGAACGCGGCCGCGCCACCGCCAGCCCCTCGCGCTCCAGCTGCAGGTAGGTCTGCACCGCCGTGGCGGTGCTCACGCCATGCCCCTGCGCCAGTTGCCGGACCGAAGGGAGGCGCTCGCCGGCACGCAAGGTGCCCCGCGCGATCTGCGCACGCAGGGCCGCGGCAACGCGTTCGTAAAGCAGCATGTGGCCGGTCCATCTGTACAGGTCGAGTTCGAGTCTATCTGAATCTGTACCTCTACCCGCGACCGGCCTACGCTGGCCTTCCCCATCCTCGGGAAGAGCCGCATGAGTCCCTCGACCGCTGGCACGCGCGGTGCGCTGCTGCAGTTGCTGTTCGCCGAAGTGCTGATCGGCTCGGTGGGCGTGTTCGTGCACGAAAGCGGGCAGGACGCCGTGACCGCCGTGTTCTACCGCTGCCTCTTCGGCGGCCTGTTCCTGCTCGGCTGGGCCGCGGCGCGGGGACACCTGCGCGGCCTGCTGCAGGACCGCGTGCTGCTGCGCGGCGCGGTGCTCAGCGGCGTGCTGCTGGTGCTCAACTGGGTGGCGCTGTTCGCGGGCATGGCGCGCTCGTCCATCGGACTGGCCACGATGGTCTATCACTGCTTCCCGTTCATCACGCTGATCCTGGCGGCGCTGGCGCAGGGCGAGCGCACGCAACCGGCCGACATCGCCTGGACCCTGCTCGGCTTCGCCGGCGTGATCTGCACCAGCGACCCCGCCGGCATCTATCGCCATGCCGACACCGCCCAGCTCATCGGCGTGGGCCTGGCCCTGCTCGCGGCCTTGCTCTGGAGCGCGTCGCTGCTGATCTCGCGCCAAGTGGGCAAGCAGCGACCGCTGGCGCTGGTGCTGATCCAGTGCTGGGTAGGCGTGCTGATGCTGGGCGGCTTCAGCAGCGCCAGCGTGTTCCATTGGGGCCTGCAGTGGATGTGGCTGATCGGCCTGGGCGTGATCCACAGCGGCATCGTCTACGTGCTGTTCTATTCCACCTACCCGCGCCTGCCGGTGGTGACCATCGTGGTGGTGGCGTTCGTGTACCCGCTGGTGGCGCTGCTGCTGGATTATTGGCTATACGGACACCGGCTGGTGCCGATACAGCTGGCGGGCGTCGCCTTGATCGTGGCCGGTACGCTCGGCGTGAACCTGAAGTGGCGCCCGCGCAGCCTGCGCAACCAGGCGCTGCGCACCTAGAGCGACGCCGGAACGCCCGGCCCGACAGGCCGCAACCGATGCAACCGTGAGGCAACCATGGCCACCCGCAACGATCCCCTGAGCACCCGTTCCCGTGCGCGCGTCCCCCGGACCCGCGCGACGACGGCAAGCCTGCTCGCCCTGCTCCTCGCCGCCGGCCCGCTGCTTGCGCACGACGCCGTACCGGCCAGCCCGACGCTGAGCACCGCGCAGTGGCGCGCGGATCTGCATTACCTGGCCACCGAGCTGCCCAAGCGCCACGTCGCTCCCTTCTGGCACCTCACGCGCCAGCAGTTCGAGCGCGAGGTGGCGGCGCTGGATCGGCGCCTGCCCGCGCTCGATCCGGACCAGATTTTCGTCGGCATGGACCGCATCGAGAACGCGATCGGCGACGGCCATACCTACATCCGCATTCCCAAGGATGCGCCGACCTTCCCGCTGCGCTTCGTCCGCTTCGGCAACGATTACCGCCTGGTCGCCTCGCCACCCGGCAGCGCGGCCGAAGCGATGCTCGGCGCGCGGCTGGTCGAGGTGGGCGACACGCCGGTCGCCGAGGCGCAACGCCGGCTGCTGAGCCTGACGCCCGCCGGCGAGACGCAACCGCTGCGTGAGGTCCGCGCGACCAGCCTGCTGGTCGACGGGATGGTCCTGCACGGCCTGGGCCTCATCGGCGATCGCGCCGTGGCCCGCTACACCCTGCAGGCCGACGACGGTACGCGGCGGGAGATCCGCGTGCCCGCCGGGCCGGCGCCGTCCCGCTGGCACGAGCTGCCCGCTTCGCCGCCGCTGTCGCAGCAGCAGCCCGACGCCGCCCTGGCCTGCACCGAACTGCCGGCGCAGCAAGCGATGTACTGCAACTTCCGCTCGTACCGGACGCTGGCGACGGATGCGCCGCGCATGCTCGCGCAGGTCGACCGGACGCGCCCGCGGCGGCTGATCGTCGACTTCCGCCGCAACGACGGCGGCGATTTCTGCCTGGGGCTGAAATACCTGGTCGACCCGATCCGCGCACGGCCGGCGATCAACCGGGACGGCCACCTGTTCGTGCTGATCGGGCCGCGCACGTTCTCCGCCGCGATGACCAACTCCGTGCACTTCCGCCAGCTCACCCACGCCATCCTGGTGGGCGAGCCCATCGGCGAGAAGCCCAACAGCTACCAGGAAGCGCGCGAGATGGTGCTGCCCAACTCGAAATGGGTGGCACGCTACTCCACCCGCCTGTACCGCTTCACGGCCGGCGCCGAGAACCTGATCCGGCCGGACGTGGCGATCCCCACCACCTGGCAGGACTACCGGGCCGGCAAGGATCCCGCGCTGGACTGGATCCTCCACGCGCCGCTCGACGCGCATCTCAAACCGCGTGCCTGGCCGGGGCTCGGCAAGGTGCCTGCCGGAAGCGGGATCTGCGGGGGCGACTATTAGGGATCGGACCGAGCACCCAGACATCGAACCCTGCGGCCTGCATGGGCAACGGCTCGAACGAAGGCCCTGCGTGTGCGGGGTCTTCGTTTTGGTCATGGCTGATCGAACGGGTTCCTGCATTGATTCTGTTGAATCGCGTGCCCCGCCGGGTGGCACGCCAGCAACGGATCAGCGAACCGAGCGCTTGCCTCGAACTTCGTCGGTCAACTTCCGGAACGCCTGCATGATCTGCTCCGGCGCAAACCCGCAGCGCCCTTCGCCAGCCAGCGGCAGCACCGTCGGCCCGGCCATGCGCTGATTGCACCAGGGCCGGGAGATTGACCGAAAGTGCGTGGCAGGCACTGCCCCGCGATGAATGCTTGACCTTTGCAGCAATTGTGCCCATCGGGCGGTGGTAGATTCGGAACCGGGCAACCTGCCCTACCACCAACCCAGGGGATCATCATGCGCTTCTTGACTCGTGCAGTTTTCGCAGCGTCGATCGCTGCCGCCACCGGAACCGCCTTGGCAGCCACGCCCGCCACCGGTCTTGGCCAGTCATGGCCGAATGCAAGCGACGTCAGCACCAACCCGAACTTCCACGTGTACGTATTCGCCATGGGCGGCGTCGAATACATCCAGGTGAACGACATGAACGGCAACGTGCTCGGCAGCGTCGGCACTGCGGGTGGCCAGTTCATCACGCTGCCGATCGGCCGCTTCGCCCAGCAGGTCGTCACGCCCAGTCAGCCGGCCAGCGCCTCCACGACTGCCGCCCCGGTCGCCGCCGCCACCACGGTCTACAACGACGGCACCACGACGGTGACGGCCACGCCGCTGAGCGACGGCACGCTGCAGCTGAATGCCGCCGCTGTCCAGACCATCTGTAGCGACCCGGTCGACTGCAACATGAAGGGTCTCCAGTGAGGTTTGCAGCCAACCACCCCCGCGTCACATATGGGGGTGGTTGGGTTCCTGGAACGAGACCATGACCCGTTTGCCATTGGGCATGGCCCTTTCCCGCAACCGCCCGCCATAGGTGGCGGCGCGGTCCGCGATGGCATCCCGCCCCATGCCGGTGGCGCTGATGCGCAGGCGCTGCCGCAAGGTCACCCAGTCCACGTGCAGCGACCGCTCCGGATCCCAGCGGATGTCGATCATCACGACCGCCCATACCCGATCCTGCTTGCCGCAACGGACTTTCACCAGCACGTCCGTGGGTTCGTGCGTGAGGCACGCCTCCGAGATCGCTTCGCACACCACGCGATAGATGACCAGGCTCATGTCCCGCGGGAAAGCACTCACGGGTCCGCGCAGATCGCACCAGTACCTGATGCCGGCCTCGTGGAGGGCCCGGGCCAGTGCTCCCTGGTTCAAGGCTCCGGGCAGGCCGCGCTCGCGCAGCACGGCGGGACACAGGCTGTCGGTGAGCAGGAAAAGCTGCTCCTGGGCACTCTCGGCATGTCGTCGGTAGCCGGCGTCGTCCATCACGGGCTGCAGATGGCGCAAGCGCCCCAGCATCAGTTTGAAAGTGCCATGGATCGAGTGGCTGAGCTGATCCAGTGCCTGCGCCGCAACCCGCAGCTGGGCCTCGCCCATCGCTGCATTGCGATGCGCCAAGGCCATCGCCATGCGCGAATCGATGCGTTCCCGCTCCGCCCGCTGCGTCAACGCCGCCATGCGGGCCCCCACCAGCAGCATGGTCGAAATGGCCATGGCCACCAGGGTTTCGGCCTGCATGGTGGCGGGGTCGTCGGTGGCGGGCATCAACGTCACGATGCCCAGGCTGGCCAGGGTCCCGGCCACCGCCGCTCCCTGCCAACCGTGCCGGAACGCCATGAAGATGACCGGCAGGAACATGGCCATCTGCACCATGGGACGAATCCCGGGATTGTGCACACCCAGCCAGACCAGGAACGCAACGAGCGGAAAGACTCCCAGCGCACCCTCCACAAGGAAACGGCTTTCGAGCAGGGCCGTGAGCCAGCGCCGCCACCGGAAGTCGGCAGCCGCGAAGCTCTGGTGAACCACCAGCGTGACTGGCACCACCGTGAGGATGCCCATGAAATTGCCCAGCACCATGCGCGCCGTCACTTCGGCGTAGTGGACAATGTAGCCGTTCGGAAGTGGCGTGATCTGCAATTGCCCGAGGGTCTCAGTGGTCGCAATCACGGCAACGATCAACGCGCACAGCACGAAGACCGGCATATTGACTGCCCCTTGAGCCCGGAACAGCTGCCAGCGCTCCCGGAGCCACCACACCATGGGGGCTTCGTAGGCTAGCGAGGGAATCGTGTTGACCGAAGCCCAGAGAAGACCGTACTGATCAAGACACACATAGCTGACGTAGGCTTGGCGGGCGGTGTCCGCGACGAACAACGCCGGCCAGTAGCGATACGGCACAAGCATCAACGCCGCAAGATGAAGGCCCGTCAGGATGAACCAGTGCTGGATGGACACCGCGCGGAACAGGAACAGCGCGGCCAGGTAGACACCGGCCACCAAAACCTGCCGCAACATGGCCCCCACCCGTGACCCAACGCGCATGGCGCTCCCCTGACTCAGTCCCTGCCCCCAGACCTGATCACACCCCTGCTGCAAAAGTCGCGCAACCCAGTCATCAGACGTCAGCACCCCGCGAAGCATAGAACCGGATGGTGGACCGTGCCAGTCCCCGAACAGCCCCGGCACGGCGTCGAACCAGGCGCCGATACCCAGGCGACCTGGCCGGTGCCCTGACATGCGCTGCCTCGACGTCGGGACGGCTGGCCTCCGATTCGGGACCCGCGCAGACAGCGGGACATCGTCACTGACGAAGCAAAGAACATGCCGTATCGATCCTGGCGCAGCACGTAGAAGGCCCCTCGACGCCCTCCCGTCACGGCACTGCCACCCGCGGATCATCGGCGAGCCATGCACGGGCGACAGACTGCGCTTCCTCCCCCCGCGGATCGCGGTCATGCCGGCGCAGTACGTTGCCCCCTCGAAGTTCGGCCTTTTCCGCATCGTACGGCACGGGCGGCGCTGGCGCAGCCTGCTGGAAGATTGCGAGCTGGCCCGGCACGACGACTCGGCCGCGGCACTGGCGTACCTGCACGCGAGTTGCCCGCGCGCCCGCTTGCCGGCGACGCTGGAGCAATGGCGCTATCTGGCCGAACCGCCCGCACGGCTGGCACAGGCCTCCGTCAACGACGACGGCTGGCTGCTGGCCGGCTGAAACGCGCCCAGGCAGCCGTCGTCGGCAACATGCCGGCGCCGTCCGCCGTCAGGCGGTCGAGCATGCCCCGCGCCAGATCCTCGACGATCAGCCAGCCCACCGCGATGCGGCCTCGCTCGGTCTCCATCAGCCCGCGCTCCTCCATCGCGCGCAGCAGCACCACGGTGCTGGCCACCGACAGCGCGAGGCCGAACACGAAGCCCTGCACGAACGGCCAGCCCAGCGCCCAGCCCAGCAACAGGCCCAGCGCGGTGGCCACCGCCATCTGACCCAGCACGCCGGGGATCGCGATGGACTTCACCGACAGCAGGTCCTTCAGCGAGAAGTGCAGGCCCACGCCGAACATCAGCAGCACCACGCCGACCTCGGCCAGCTCGTGCGCGATGTGGCCGTCCGCCACGTAGCCGGGCGTGAACGGCCCCACCACCACGCCGGCCAGCAGGTAGCCGGCCAGCGCGGGCAGCCTCAGCCAGTGCGCCAGCGCGGCGAACACGAAGGCCAGCACGATGCCGCTGACGAGGGTGGCGATGAGCGGAGCTTCGTGCATGGCGGGCCCTCGGTGGACGGTGTCCGTGCGGGCAACGCCTGCCTGCGCGGCCGCCGTTGCAGGGACATCCGGCGACCGGCACAGGCGCGCCGCCGCGGGTGCCTCACTCCGCCGCGTTGATCACGGCCAGGAAGTCGCGCCCGTAGCGCTGCAGCTTGGCCTCGCCCACGCCGCTGACCTGGGCCAGTTCGCCCTCGTTGGCGGGCATCGCGCGCAGCATCGCCAGCAGGGTGGCGTCGTGGAACACCACGTAGGGCGGCACGCCCTGCTGGCGCGCGAGTTGCGTGCGCAACGCGCGCAGCGCGTCCCACAGCGGCTGCTCGTAGGCCTCGATGCCGAGGTTGGCACCGGTGACCAGCTGGCTGTCGCGCCGACGTCGCGTGGAGCGCACGGGCTTCGCGTCTTCGCGCAGGCGCACGGCCTGCTTGCCCAGCAGCACCTCGCGACTGGCCGCGGTGAGTCGCAACGTGCCGTAGCCTTCCGCATCGGTGGCGAGCAGGCCGGCGGCGAGCAACTGGCGGAATACCGAGCGCCAGCCCTTCTCGTCGATGTCGGCGCCGATGCCGAACGTGCTCAGCCTGTGATGGTCGAGCTGGCGCACGCGCTCGTTGTCCACGCCGCGCAGGATGTCGATCACATGGCCGGCGCCGAAGCGCTGGCCGCTGCGGTACACCGCCGACAGCGCCTTCTGCGCGGGCACGGTGGCGTCCCACGTCTTCGGCGGTTCCACGCAGTTGTCGCAACGGCCACAGGGGCCGCGGTAATCCTCGCCGAACGCGCCCAGCAGCAGCTCGCGGCGGCAGCGCGTGGCCTCGGCGTAGGCCAGCAGCGATTCCAGCTTCTGCCGCTCGATGCGCTTGCGCTCGTCGGCGGATTCGGACTGCGCGATCATCTGGCTCATCGTCACCACGTCGGCCAGGCCGTAGATCATCCACGCCTCGGCCGGCAGTCCGTCGCGGCCCGCGCGGCCGGTTTCCTGGTAATAGCCTTCCATCGAGCGCGGCAGGTCGAGGTGCGCCACGAAACGCACGTCGGGCTTGTCGATGCCCATGCCGAACGCGACCGTGGCCACCATCACCACGCCGTCCTCGCGCAGGAAGCGCTGCTGGTTCTTCGCGCGCGTGGCGGCATCGAGGCCGGCGTGGTACGGCAGCGCCTCGATGCCTGCCTCGGCCAGCCACGCGGCGGTGTCGTCCACCTTCTTGCGGCTGAGCGCATACACGATGCCGGCCTCGCCGCGGTAGCCGTCGAGAAACTGCATCAGCTGCGTGCGCGGGTTGTGCTTCAACATCACGCGGTAACGGATGTTGGGCCGGTCGAAGCTGGAGACGAACTGGCGCGCCTCCGCCAGCGCCAGCCGCTCGACGATTTCCTCGCGCGTGCGCGGGTCGGCGGTGGCGGTGAGCGCGATGCGCGGCACTTGCGGGAAGCGCTCGTGCAGCACGGTGAGTTCGCGGTACTCGGGGCGGAAATCGTGCCCCCATTGCGAGACGCAGTGCGCCTCGTCGATCGCGAACAGCGCCACCTCGGTCTGTTCCAGCAGGCCGAGGAAACGCCCGGTGAGCAGGCGCTCTGGCGCCACGTAGAGCAGGTTCAGCTCGCCCGCCAGCAGCTGCCGTTCCACCTCGCGCTGCGATGCCGCGTCGAGGCTGGAGTTGAGATACGCCGCCGCCACGCCGGCGGCACGCAGCGCGTCCACCTGGTCCTGCATCAGCGCGATCAGCGGCGACACCACGATGCCCGTGCCCTGCCTGAGCAGCGCGGGAATCTGGTAACACAGCGACTTGCCGCCGCCGGTGGGCATCAGCACCAGCGCATCACCGCCGTCGGCCACGTGCTCGACGATGGCCTGCTGCTGACCGCGGAAACCGGGATAGCCGAAAACGCTGTGGAGAATGTCGAGAGGCGTGGGGCGCATTCGGGGAATGCTAGCAAATGGGGGTGGCGCGGCTGGTGTGGGCACACCCGGATGAAGGCGGCGGCGCGCCGAACTGTGTAGTCGTTTCGGTCGCCTGCCGCAAGGAGCAAGGCGGTTCTGGACGCCTGCCGCAGGTAGCAAAGCGGGTTCAGGCGCCTGGCGCCGGCGCGAGGCGGGTTCGGGCGCTCACCACAAGTAACAAGGTGGCTTCAGGCACCTGTTGCTAGGAACAAAGCGGTTTCGGGCCGCGGCAGCGGCACGAAACCGCTCTGTCCCTCGCGGCAGGCGGCCGAAACCGCCCTGGTTTGCACTCGGACCCGATGGGCGCAGCCCGCTTCAGCCCCGCGCGAAGAACGTGCGGAACGCCTGCGCCACGCGCTCGACACCCTCGTCATCCACGTCCAGATGCGTCACCAGCCGCAAGGTGGGCAGGTAGCCGATGCTGATGCGGATGCCGGCGGCTCGCAGATGGGCGTCCAGCGCCTCCAGGCGGTCGGCGGGCACGTCCACGAACACCATGTTGGTGTGCTGGCCGAGCAGGCTCACCTCGGCGATCTCGCGCAGGCAGCCGGCGAGATACGCCGCGCGGCGATGGTCATCGGCCAGTCGCGCCACGTGATGGTCGAGCGCGTGCAGGCCCGCAGCGGCGAGCATGCCGGCCTGGCGCCAGCCGCCGCCGGCGACCTTGCGCCAGCGCCGTGCCTTCTCGATCAGCGGCGCGGAGCCCACCAGCACCGAACCCACCGGCGCGCCCAGGCCCTTGGACAGGCAGACTGACACGCTGTCGAAATGCTGCGCGATGGCGCGCGCGCTGATGCCGCCCGCGACGGCCGCGTTGTAGATGCGCGCACCGTCCAGGTGCAGCGCAAGGCCGCGCTGGCGGGCGAAGTCGTGTGCGGCGCGGAGATAGTCCTGCGGCAACACGCGGCCATGCCAGGTGTTTTCCAGCGCCAGCAGGCGCGTGTGCGCGAAGTGCGGATCGACCGGCTTGATCGCCGCGGCCACGCGTTCCAGCGGCAGCGTGCCGTCCTCGGCCTGCACGATGGGCTGCGGCTGGATGGAGCCCAGTACCGCCGCGCCACCGCCCTCGAACTTGTAGGTGTGCGCGTCCATGCCGACCAGATATTCGTCGCCGCGCTCGCAATGGCTCATCAGCGCCAGCAGGTTGCTCTGCGTGCCGCTGGGCACGAACAGCGCGGCCTCGAAGCCGAGCTCGTCAGCCAGACGCTTCTGCAGCGCGTTGACGGTGGGGTCTTCGCCGTAGACGTCGTCGCCTACCTCGGCATCCAGCATCGCGGCGCGCATCGCCGGCGTGGGGCGGGTGACGGTGTCGCTGCGCAGGTCGACCGTGTTCATCGTCGTGGCTCCGGGGCGCTCAGGCGTGTTTGCGGAAATACAGCCATGCCACCAGTGCCAGCAGGGCGGCGGGCAGCAGGTTGGCGGGTAGCGGCGGCATGCCGTAGACGGTGCCGAAGTTCACCATCGCCTTCTGCAGGAAGTACCAGCCGATCGCCAGCAGCATGCCGACGAAGATGCGCTTGCCGAGGCCTCCCGAGCGCATCGCGCCGAACGCGAACGGCATCGCGCACAGCACCAGCACCAACACGTTGAGCGCGTACAGCGCACGCGCCCAGAACGCCACCGCGTAGCTGCCGGGGCTTTCGCCGTTGCGCTCCAGGTAGTCCATGTTGCGGCGCAGGTCGCGCATCGACAGGTACTGGGGCTGGATCACCGACTGCGCCAGCACTTGCGGGTTGAGGCTGGAATTCCACTGCTCGCTGGGCGTGGAGCTGCTATGCGTGCCGGCGCCATCCAGCACGGTGCTGCGCACGTCGTGCAGCACCCATGCGTGGCCGTCGTGGTCGGCCGTCTTGGCCCAGTCGAAGCGGCTGACCTGGCCGTCGGCGGTGAAGGTGAACACGCGCACGTCGGCGAGCTGCACCGTGTCGTGGTCACCTACCTGGCGCACCATGGTGCCGCGGGCGTTGATGATGCGGTCGCCGTCGCGCGCCCACAGCCCGCTGCCAGTGGCGCCGATGTCGCCGGCCTTCATGCGCAGTTGCATGGCCTGCGCCATCTGGTCACCCCAGGGCGCGGCGGTTTCGCCGAGGATCACCACACCCAGCACCAGCACCGCGATCACCCCGGTAGCCGAAGCGGCGATGCGCAGCCGCGACATCCCAGCGGCGCGCAGCGCGGTGAGTTCACCCGTTGCCGCCAGGCCGCCCAGACCCATCAGGCCACCGATCACCGCGGCGAAGATGAACATCTCGTAGGCGCGGCGCGGCGTGGTCACCAGCACGAAGACCGCCGCGTTGGTGAGCGTGTAGCCGTTCTTGCCTACCCGCCCAAGCTGGGTCAGGAAGTGCGTCACGGCATCGAAGCCGGTCAGCACCAGCCACACCGCGACCAGCGAGCCGAACACGCTGAACGCCACCAGCCGGTCGACGCGTTTGATCATGCGGACAGCGCCTTCTCGTTGTGCGGCTTGTGCGGAGCGTACTGCTTCCACCACAGCCAGCCGGCGATCAACATCATCACCGTGTGCAGCAGCCACAAGCCCGTCTGGTGGTGCCAGTGGCCCTTGCCGATCTGCGCCCGCCCCAGCGCCAGCAACAGGTAATAGAGGTAGAAGCTCAGCATCGCCAGCATCAGGCGGCCGTAGCGGGCCTCGCGCGGGCTCTGCCGCGACAGCGGCAGCGCCAGCATCAGCATCACCAGGGTCAGCGCCGGCGCATTGGTGCGCCAGGCCAGCTCGGCAAGCGCGTCCGGATTCGCAGCCTGCAGAAGCTGCAGGGTGGTCATGCTCTCGGCGGGGTCCTCTCCCTCGTCACCGGTTACGGCGGAGAGCGCGGTGTCGTTGCGCTGGTACTGCATGCGCCGCCAGTTGTCCGCACCCAGCGGGATGTCGTACTGCCAGCCGTCGCGGAAGGAGATGAAGCGGTTGCCGCCGTTGCTCTCCTGGTACAGCTGGCCACTGCCGGCGGTGACCAGCTTCAGATGCCGGTGTCCGTCCTTGCTGCTGCGCTGGGTGGCCACGAAGCTGCGGCCCAACCTGGTGCCGTCCTGACTCAGCGTGTCGACGAAGATGATGCCGCCCTTGCCCGGCAGCTCGGTGAAGCGGCCGGCGTCGAGGCCGGCGGCGATCACCGAACGGTTCGCCGCGGCCACCATTGCATCGCTGGTGCGCGACGCCCACGGCCCCAGCCACAGCGACACCACCGCGGTGGCGAGCACCATGATCACGGCAAGGATCGCCATCGGCCGCAACAGGCCATTCGGCCCCATGCCAGAGGACATCAGCACGTGCATCTCGCTTTCGCGGTACATCCGGCCCAAGGCCATCAGCACGCCGATCATGCCGGCCAGCGGCAGCATGTTGGTGAGGCCTTGCAGCGTGCGCAGGCCCAGCACCTGGAACATCACGCTGGCGGGGAAGCTGCCCTTGGCCACCTGCTGCACCACCGTGGCGAAAGCGGTGCCGGCGACGATCACCATCAGCACCACCACGGTGGCGGCGACGGTCTGCGCCAGCTCGCGCAGGAAATAGCGGTCGAGAATGCTCAGCATGCGATAAACTTGTGGGCTTCCGTCAACGCCGACCTCGCCGGCGGACCGCCAGTCTAGCCGGTTCGCCGCTTGCCGCGCCCACGCAGGAACGCCCGATGACCCTCCAGTTCAGCCTCGCCGCCACCAGCCCCGAAACAGCCGCCACCGCCTGCGTGATGGTGGGCGTGTACGAACAGGGCGTGCTGACCAGCGCCGCAGCGCGCGTGGACGGCGCCATCGGCGGCGCGATCAAGCGCCAGGTGGAGAGCGGCGACATCAGTGGCAAGGCCGGCAGCACCACGCTGATCTACGCGCCGGCCGGCATCGCGGCGAAGCGCGTGCTGGTGGTGGGCCTTGGCACGCAGAAGGGTTTCGACGCGGCGCGCTACCAGAAGGTGGCGACCGAGGCGGCGCGCGCGCTGGGCAAGCTGCCGCTGGGCGAGGCGGTGTCCTGGCTCACCGAGGTGGACGTGCCCGGCCGCGACGTCGCGTGGCGCGTGCGCACCGCCGCGCTCGCGGCCGACCACGCCGCCTACCGCTACACCGCCACCTTCAAGCCACGCGAGAAGAGCGCGCAGCCGGAACTCGCCGCGCTGGCCTTCGCCGCCGGCCCGGAGGCGGAAACCGGACTCACGCAGGCGCGCGGCATCGCCGAGGGCGTGCGCTTCGCGCGCGAACTGGCCAACCTGCCGCCGAACATCTGTACCCCCGCCTACATCGCCGGCCAGGCCGAGGCATTCGCGAAGGCGCACGACAAGGTGGAGTGCCGCGTGCTCGACCACGAGGAGATGGAACGCCTCGGCTTCGGCTCGCTGCTCGCGGTGGGCCGCGGTTCGTCGAACAAGCCCAAGCTGATCGCGCTGCAGTACCACGGCGGCGCCGCGGGCACGGCGCCCTACGCCCTCGTCGGCAAGGGCATCACCTTCGACACCGGCGGCATCAGCCTGAAGCCCGGCCCCGGCATGGAGGAGATGAAGTTCGACATGGGCGGCGCGGCCGGCGTGCTCGGTGCGTTCGTCGCTGCGGTGACGATCGGCGCCAGGCTCAACCTGGTCTGCGTGGTGCCGTCGGCCGAGAACATGCCCGACGGCGACAGCTACCGCCCCGGCGACGTGCTCACCAGCCTCTCCGGCCAGACCATCGAAGTGCTCAACACCGACGCCGAAGGTCGCCTGATCCTGTGCGACGCGCTGACCTGGACCGCGCGCACCTTCCAGCCGCAGGCGATGGTCGACGCCGCCACGCTCACCGGCGCCTGCGTGATCGCGCTGGGCAAGCACGCCAGCGGACTGTTCAGCAGGCACGACGACCTCGCCGCCGAGCTCCTCGCCGCGGGCGAGCACACGCTCGACCGCGCATGGCGCATGCCGCTGTGGGACGACTACCAGGTGCAGCTCGATTCCGGCTTCGCCGACGTCGCCAACATCGGCGGCAAGAGCGCCGGCGCGATCACCGCCGCCTGCTTCCTCTCCCGCTTCACCGAAGGCCAGCGCTGGGCGCACCTGGACATCGCCGGCACCGCATGGGACGAAGGCCGCAAGGGCCTCGCCACCGGGCGCCCGGTGGCGCTGCTGGCGCAGTGGCTGCTGGAGCGGAGCGAAAAGTGAGTGAAGCGGGGGTGACAAGTGAGGGATGAGGGTTTGAGGCATCATGCCCTTCCGTTCCCCCACTCCTCCCTCCTCGCCACTCACTCCTGTCCCATGCGCGCCGACTTCTACCTGATCGACAAGCCGCGCTTCCGCGAACAGCCGCTGCTCCTGGTCTGCGAGCTGGCGAAGCGGGCGTTCGCGGCGCAGCAGCCCACGCTGATCCTCGCCCGCGACCACGCGCAGGCCGAGGCGATCGACGAGCTGCTGTGGGCGTTCGACGAGGATGCATTCATCCCGCACCAGCTCGCCGGCGACGACGACGACGCGGACACCGCGGTGCTGATCGTGCCGCCCGGCGTGGACACGCCTGACCGGCCGCTCGTGATCAACCTGCGCGAGGGCTGCCCCGGCGGCAACTGCCAGCGCGTGCTGGAAGTGGTGGCCGCCGACCCGGCCGAGCGCGACGGTTCGCGGGAGCGCTGGCGCGAGTACCAGCGGCGCGGCTTCGAGTTGCACAAGAACGACATGTGAGCCGGCTCAACCGGCGGTGGCCACCGCTTCGTCCACGTCCGCACCGCGCAGCACGCGCGCCAGCGTCGCCGCCAACTGGTCGCCGCTGAGCGGCTTGCGCAGGAGGCCGTCCATGCCCGCCTCGCGCGCCCGCGCCTCGTCCGCCTCCCCCGAGCGCGCCGTCACCGCCACGATCGGCACGCGCTTCCCCGCCTCCCGCTGGCGGATCAGCCGCGCCACCTGGAAGCCGTCCACGCCCGGCAGGTCCAGGTCCAGCAGCACCGCGTCGTAGGCCACGCGGTCCAGCTCGGCCAGCGCCAGCAGCCCGTTCGCCACGTGGCACGCCGCATGGCCCTGCTGCTGCAGCAGCCCCGTGATCACCGCCGCCACGATCGCATCGTCCTCCACCAGCAGCAGCCGCAGCGGCTGCCCGCCCGCCGGCGACGGCGATGCGTGCCCGTGCGGCGCATGGCCCACCTCGATCAGCGGCAGCCGCACCAGGAACGTGCTGCCGTGGCCCAGCCGCGACTGCAGCTCGATGCTGCCGCCCATCATCTCCACCAGCTCGCGGCAGATCGCCAGGCCCAGGCCGCTCCCCGCCCGGCGCTGCGGGCTCTCTTCCTGCTCGAAGCGCTGGAACAGCCGCGCCTGGCTCCCCTCGGGGATGCCCGGACCGGTGTCGCTCACGCTGAACAGCAGGCTGTCGCCGCTGCGCGCGGCCCGCAGCGTCACGCTGCCGCGCTCGGTGAACTTCAGCGCGTTGTTCGCCAGGTTCAGCAGCACCTGCTTGATGCGCACCGCGTCGCCCACCGCCCGCGCCGGCAGCTCCCCGCCCAGCTCCACCTCGAAGCGCAGCCCCTTGCTCCACGCCTGACCCTGCTCCAGCTGCGCCACGTCCTCCACCAGCTGGCGCGGATCGAACGGCGCCGGCTCCAGCTCCAGCCGGCCCGCGTCGATGCGCACCAGGTCCAGCGCGTCGTTCAGCAGCTTCAGCAGCATCCCGCCCGAGCGCTGCATCGCCCGCGTGTAGTCCTGCTGCTTCCGGTCCAGCGGCGTGTTCAGCAGCAGCTCCGCCATCCCCATCACGCCCGTCATCGGCGTGCGGATCTCGTGGCTCAGTGTCGCCAGGAACTGCGTCTTCGCCGCGCTCGCCTGCTCCGCCAGCGCACGCCGCTGCTCGATCAGCTCGATCCGGTGGTGCTGCGCCAGCCGCCGCCGCCACGCCCACATCGCCCAGCCCACCGCCGCCGCCACCGCCAGCACATACAGCAGCCACGCCCACCACCGCTGCCATGGCGGCGCCTCCACATGGATGCGCAACGGCTGCGACAGGTGCGACCACACCCCCTCCGCGCCCGTCGCCATCACGTCCAGCGTGTAGTCGCCGCTGCCCAGGCCGGACAGATCGCGCTCACCCTGGTTGCCCACGTCGACCCAGCCCGGGTCGAAGCCGTGCAGGAAGAAGCGGTAGTGGTTGGCCTCGGGATCGAGGTAGGAGAACACGCGCGCAACGATGTTCAGCTGGCGGTCGCGCCAGCCTACCTTCACCACCCCGGCGTGGACCGGCAGCGCTTGCCGCGCGCCGTGCCGGCGCACGCTGATGCCGGTGACCGCCAGCGGCGGCGCGACCTTCCGTTCGCCGATCCGGTCCGGGTCGAAGGCCACCACGCCGCCCAGCGTGGGCGCGTACAGGTAGCCGCCCGGCATGCTGGCGTAGCCACGCGAGAACTCGCCGTTGACGAGTCCGTCCTGCAGGCCGAAGGAGCGGAAGCGCCCGCTCGCGGGATCGAAACGCCACAGGCCGTCGTGGCCGAACACCCACACGCGGTTCCGGGTGTCGACCTTCAGGTCCACCACGTTGATCGACGGCCAGCCGTGCGCAGCGTCCACCGTGCGGTCGCGCACCACGCCACCGCCTTCGATGCGGTAATGCATCAGGCCGTTCGCGTTGGCCATCCAGATGCCGTGCGGGGTGAACGCGAACGCATCCACGCTCCGTCCCTGCGGTGCGCCCGGCACCATCTCGAAGCGGTCGTGCGTGCTGTCGAGCCGCATCATGCCGCCGTCGCTGGCATACCAGAACACGCCATCCTGCAGCGTCATCTGGCTGCCCCAGCGCACCTTCTCGGTAGGCTGCTCCATCGGCACCGGCGTCACCGCCAGCGTGCCGGGATCGATGCGGAAGATGCCCTCGCCGAAGGTGCGCGCATACATCTGGCCGTCCGGGCCCGGCTCCACCTCCAGTGGACGCCGCATGCCGCTGCCGCCCGGATCGACGCGCACGCAACGCCGCCGCGTGCCGTCGCACACGTCGATCGCCCCCTGCAACACCACCCACAGCCGTCCGCCGGCACCCTCGGTCATGCCGACCACGTCGCCGCCGAGATCGGAGAAGCTGTGCTCCACCTGTCCGGTGACGGGGTCGAGCCGGTCCACCCGGCCGGCGCGTTCGCCCACCCAGACATGGCGGCCGTCCTTGCCGCGCGCCATGGTGGTGGCGATCGAATCGCGCAGGCTGGCGGAGTCGTCCGGAATGTGAGTGAAGCGGCTGAAACTGTCCCATCCCGGGGCCAGGTAGCCGACACCGCCGTCGAACAGCGCCAGCCACAGCCCGCCGGCGCGGTCGACCAGCATCTGCCACACCCAGGTGCCGGGCAGGCCGCCGTCGAGCGCCGGCTGGTTGGTCACCGCCATCACCGCCGCGCCCGGGCGCGGCTGCATGAACAGCCCGCGCTGCGTGCCGATCCACAGCCGGCCGGCGTCGTCGCGGACGCTCACCATCACGTTGGCATCGGGAATGGCGGCGCCACCGAAGCGCCGCGCCAGACCGTCGGGCCCCACCACCATCAGGCTGTGGTCGGTGGCGATGCGTATCTCGTCGCCATGGCCGTTGATGCGCCAGGCCGACATCGACTGGCCGGGATCGGCGGCCGGCACGGGGTGCATCCGCCCCCGCGCGTCGCGGCGGAACACTCCGAGGTCGCTGCCGATCCACAGCTGCCCGTGGCCGTCGACATGGAGCGCCCCCACCGCGCCGAGGTTCTCGGCCTTGCCGCCGGGCGCCCGGTAGTCCACGTGGTCGAAACCGCGGCCGTCCGGCCGCATGCGGTCCAGACCGCGGCCGGTACCCACCCACAGCGTCCCGTCCGGCGTCTGCGCGAGCGACCAGACGCGGTCGCTGGCCAGGCTGGAGGGGTTGCCGGGATCGTGCCCCCAGTGCTCGAACCTGTCCGTGGCCGCGTCGTAGCGGTTCAGGCCCGCGTTGAGCCCCGCCGCCCACAGGCGGTTGCGCCGGTCCACCAGCAAGGTGGCGATGCCGTTGTCGTACAGCGATCCCGGATCGTTCGCCACATGCCGGAACACCTTGAAGTGCACGCCGTCGTAGCGCGCAATGCCGCCCTTGGTGCCGAACCAGATCGCCCCGTCGTGATCCTGCACCACGGCGTAGACATTGGAACTCGGCAGGCCGTCGGACACGCCGTAGCGGCGAAACTGGGGCGTGACGATGGGGATCGCCGCCGTGGCAGGCATCGGTGCGGCAACCGGCTGCGCCGGCACGGACGCCGCGATGAGCAGGAACAGGCCGAGCAAACCCGCCGACACCACCGGCCTGCGACCCATCGTTGCCCCCCCTGCGTGGCGACGCCCCGACGTGCGCGGCGATCCCGCGCGGCCCGCGCCGCCTTGTCCGCGGATCATGCCAAAACGGGACCGGGGAAGCGAATGCGGCCGGGGCGCCGCTTCATCGCGATTGCGCGGGCGCGGCCGTCGACGCCGCCTGTCCGGTTGCGCTCGTCGCGCTTTCAGCCGCGTGCGCACCAGGCAGCACGCGCGCCAGCGTCGCCGCCAGCTGGTCGCCGCTGAGCGGCTTGCGCAGGAAGCCGTCCATGCCCGCCTCGCGCGCCCGCGCCTCGTCCGCCTCCCCCGAGCGCGCCGTCACCGCCACGATCGGCACGCGCTTCCCCGCCTCCCGCTGGCGGATCAGCCGCGCCACCTGGAAGCCGTCCACGCCCGGCAGGTCCAGGTCCAGCAGCACCGCGTCGTAGGCCACGCGGTCCAGCTCGGCCAGCGCCAGCAGCCCGTTCGCCACGTGGCACGCCGCATGGCCCTGCTGCTGCAGCAGCCCCGTGATCACCGCCGCCACGATCGCATCGTCCTCCACCAGCAGCAGCCGCAGCGGCTGCCCGCCCGCCGGCGACGGCGATGCGTGCCCGTGCGGCGCATGGCCCACCTCGATCAGCGGCAGCCGCACCAGGAACGTGCTGCCGTGGCCCAGCCGCGACTGCAGCTCGATGCTGCCGCCCATCATCTCCACCAGCTCGCGGCAGATCGCCAGGCCCAGGCCGCTCCCCGCCCGGCGCTGCGGGCTCTCTTCCTGCTCGAAGCGCTGGAACAGCCGCGCCTGGCTCCCCTCGGGGATGCCCGGACCGGTGTCGCTCACGCTGAACAGCAGGCTGTCGCCGCTGCGCGCGGCCCGCAGCGTCACGCTGCCGCGCTCGGTGAACTTCAGCGCGTTGTTCGCCAGGTTCAGCAGCACCTGCTTGATGCGCACCGCGTCGCCCACCGCCCGCGCCGGCAGCTCCCCGCCCAGCTCCACCTCGAAGCGCAGCCCCTTGCTCCACGCCTGACCCTGCTCCAGCTGCGCCACGTCCTCCACCAGCTGGCGCGGATCGAACGGCGCCGGCTCCAGCTCCAGCCGGCCCGCGTCGATGCGCACCAGGTCCAGCGCGTCGTTCAGCAGCTTCAGCAGCATCCCGCCCGAGCGCTGCATCGCCCGCGTGTAGTCCTGCTGCTTCCGGTCCAGCGGCGTGTTCAGCAGCAGCTCCGCCATCCCCATCACGCCCGTCATCGGCGTGCGGATCTCGTGGCTCAGTGTCGCCAGGAACTGCGTCTTCGCCGCGCTCGCCTGCTCCGCCAGCGCACGCCGCTGCTCGATCAGCTCGATCCGGTGGTGCTGCGCCAGCCGCCGCCGCCACGCCCACATCGCCCAGCCCACCGCCGCCGCCACCGCCAGCACATACAGCAGCCACGCCCACCACCGCTGCCATGGCGGCGCCTCCACATGGATGTGCAGCGGCTGCGGCAGGTGCGACCACACCCCCTCCGCGCCCGTCGCCATCACGTCCAGCGTGTAGTCGCCCGCATGCAGGCCGGCGAACTCGCGCTCGCCGCGGTCGCCGACGTCCACCCAGTCGGGATCGAGACCGAGCAAGCGGAAGCGGTAGCGGTTGGCCACCGGATCGATGTACGAAGCCAGCCGGGCCTGCACGCGCAGGTCACGGTCGCGCCAGCCGATGCGCACTCCGCTTCCCGGCGCGGCATCGAGCGCCTGGACATGTCCGCCGCGATTCACGCTGAGGCTGCCGAGCGTCAGCTGCGGGGCAGGCGCCGGCGCCTGCTTCGGCAATTCGTCGGGACGAAACGCCACCACGCCGCCGTTGCTGGCGGCAAAGATGCTGCCATCCGGAAACACCGCGGTCGAACCGTTGGTGAACTCCGTGTTGAGCAAGCCCTGCGCGGCGCCGAAGCTGCGGAAGCGGTGCGTGCGCGCATCCATCCGCCACAGACCGGGGTTGGCGAAGAACCACACGTTGCCCTGCCGGTCGGCACGGATCGACATCAGGTTGGGCAGGAACGGCTGGTGGCGCATGTCGATGGACCGGTCGCGCACCGCCGCACCGCCCGCGTAGCGGTAATGCGACAGCGCCTGTTGCGACACCAGCCAGAAACCGTTCGCGTCGAAGTCGATCGCCAGCACTTCGGCATGCGGCACGCCGGGCACCATCTCCATCCGGCCGCGCTGCGGGTCCAGCCGCAGCAGGCCGCCGGCACTGGCGAGCCACAGCGTGCCGTCGTGGGCCCTGAGCTGGTCGGCGATCGCGACGTTGTCCACGCCCTTCGGCAGCGGCACCGGCGTGATCGCCAGGCTGCCGGGATCGATCGCGAAGATGCCCTCGCCCCAGGAGGCCACGTAGATCCGGCCGTCGCCGGGTGCGCTGATGAACACCGGCCGCGTCATGCCCGCCTTGGCGATGTCCAGCGCCGTCGCCTTGCCCTGCTCCAGCCGGACCACCGCACCGCCCATGGTGATCCACAGCCGGCCCTTGGCGTCCTGCGCCATCGAGGAGACGCCACTGTGCAGGACGCGCGGAAGATGCCGCACCTCGCCGGTGCGCGCGTCCAGCGCATCGATCCAGCCACTGAAACCGGCTGCCAGCAGACGGCCTTCGTGGCCCGCGAGCACGGTCAGCACGGACGTGCCGTCGAGGCTGCCCGGATCGTCCGGGACATGGGTGAAACGCGTGAAGCCGCTCCAGTCCGGCGGCAGGTAGGCCAGTCCGCCCTGGTCGAAACCGAACCACAACGCGCCCTCGCGATCGCGCATCACCTGCCAGACATGCGTGCCGGGCAGGCCGCCCGGCAGCAGCGGATGGCTGACGATGTGCTGCAGGCCGCCGTCGCCATCGGCCAGCAGCACGCCGTCGGTGCTGGCCAGCCACAGCCGTCCCTGCGCATCGCGCGCGCTGCCGGTGATGGAGACGTTCAACGCCGCCAGGCGCCGGCTGGCGAACGGCCGCGCCACGCCATCCTTGCCGATCACCAGCAGTCCGTCGAAGGTCGCCACGCGGATCTCGCCGGGCCGTCCCTGGATGCGCCAGATCCGGTGCAGGTCGCCGCGAAAGCCCGCCGCTACCGGCACGGCATGGATGCTCCCGTCCCGCTCGCGCACGAACAGCCCCTGGCTTGCCCCGATCCACAGCCGGCCGTCGGCATCGACGAACAGCGCGCGCACCTCCCCGGTGGCCGGCGCCGCCGCTGCCGATGCTGTCGCCGGCAGCACGATGTGGTCGAAACCGTCGAAGCCGGGCCGCAGGCGATCCAGCCCGGCGTGCGTGGCCACCCAGATGCTCCCGTCGGCAGTCTGCGCGATGCTCCAGACCTCGTCACCGGCGAGGCTGGCCGGCTTCTTCGCATCGTGCGACCACGCGCGGAAGCGCCGGGTGTGCTGGTCGTAGAGGATCAGGCCGCTGGTCACGCCGCCTGCCCAGATCCGGTTGTCGCGGTCGACGTACAACGCGTAGGTCTGGTTGGCCGGCAGCGAGTCGGGGTCGTCCTGCGCGTGGCTGAACACCTTGAAGGCGACGCCGTCGTAACGGACCAGTCCCTCGGCCGAACCGAACCACATGACGCCGTTGTGGTCCTGCACCATGCAATACACCGCGCCCGAAGGGACGCCGTCGGCCTGGCCATAGCGGCGGAACTGCGGCGTAGACAGCAAGCCCGCGGCCGGGGGGGCGGCAGCCACGTGCCCCGCGGCGCCGGCGCCTGCCACCGGCGCGGCGGTGGACAAGGCGGCAGCCAGCACGAGCGATGCGAACATGGTGTATCCCCTGCCCTTCCGTCCCATCATGCCAAAAGCGCGATGCCCGTGCGAGCGCGTATCGCCCCGCGTCGGCGACATTGGTCATCGCGGCGAACGCTGCGTTCCGCGCCCCGCCGCTGGCGCCGATGTCGGCAATCGTCCAGACTTCGCCGCATGACCCGCGCGCATCCCTCCCGCTGGTTGTCGCTGTTGCTGCTTGCAACGGCCACGACCGCGCTCGCCGCCACGCACGAGTATCGCTACGACACCGTGCACAGCCAGATCGTCTTCAGCATCGACCACGACGGCTATTCACGGCCGTTCGGGCGGCTGCACATCGCCCGCGGCTGGCTGCGCCTGGACACGGACGACTGGAGCCACGCGCGCACCGAGCTCGACATCGACCTGGCGGGCCTGGACATGGGCGACGCCGGCTGGAGCAAGGCAGTCTGCGGGCATGCGCTGCTGGATTGCGCACAGTACCCCGAGGCGCATTTCGTCAGCCGTTCGGTCGAACGCACCGACGCCAGCCATGGCGTGCTGCACGGCACGCTCACCCTGCATGGCACGAGCCGCCCGCTCGACATACCGTTCCGCCTCAACCGTGTGGCCCGCACGCTGTACGGCCTGCACACCGTCGCCGGCTTCTCGGCCACCGCCAGCCTCGACCGCACCGACTTCGGCATCACGGCCTTCCCCGGCTCGATCGGCCACCGCGTATCCGTGTGGATGGAACTCGAGGCGATCCGCGACGATCAATCCTCCACCGACACCCATGCCGCCAGGGACACCCGATGATGTTGCGCAGCGACGACCGCCGCTGGGGCGCGATCGCGAAATCCTTCCACTGGATCGTGGCGCTGGCCATCCTCGGCAACGGCGTGTTCGGCCTGTGCATGGACCTGGCGCGCAACCCGATGCAGAAGATCAACTGGCTGGCGCTGCACAAGTCGATCGGCCTCACCGTGCTGGCGCTGATGCTGCTGCGCCTGGCATGGCGCATGGCCGATGGCCGCCCGCGCGAAGAGCCCGCGCCGCGCTGGCAGCAGCTTGCCGCGCGCGCCACGCATGCCGCGCTCTACCTGCTGGCGCTGGCGCTGCCCGTGAGCGGCTGGTGGTACAACTCGGTGACCGGCAAGCCGCTGCAGTGGTTCAAGCTGTTCAACCTGCCGGGCATCGCCGCGAAGGATGACGCGCTGCGCCACCTCTCGCACGCGGCGCACGAATACCTGTTCTGGTTGCTGGTGCTGGTGCTGGTGGCGCACGCGGGTGCCGCGCTGAAGCACCACGTGTTCGACCGGGACGACGTGCTGAGGCGCATGCTGCCGTTCGGCGAGCTGCGCGACGAGAACGAGAAGGAGTGATGCCGATGAAAACGATGACCCGTCTCGCTGCCGGCGCACTGCTTGCGCTCGCCCTGTCCGGCGCGGCGCTGGCCGCCGACTACACGGTGCAGCCCGCCAGCACGCTGGGCTTCACCGGCAGTTTCCAGGGCGCCAGCTTCGAGGGCAGCTTCAGGCGGTGGCGTGCCGCGATCAGCTACGACCCCGCGCAGCTGGCGCAGTCGAAGTTCGATGTGGATGTGACCATGGCCAGCGTCGCGGTGAGCGACAAGGACCAGCAGTCCGCGCTGCCGGGCAAGGATTTCTTCGACGTGGCGCAGTACCCCGATGCGCACTTCGTCACCACCGGCTTCCGCCAGGTGGGCGGCAAGGTGGTCGCCGACGGCCAGCTCACCCTGCGCGGCGTCACCCGGCCGGTGAGCCTCGCCGTGGACTTCAGGCCGCAGGGCAGGAATGCCACGCTCGACGTGGCCGGCACGCTCAAGCGGCTGGACTTCGGCGTGGGTGGCGGCGACTACGCCGACACCTCGGTGATCGGCGCCGACGTGAAGGTGCACGCGCACCTGGTGATGACCGCGAAGTGATGCGCCTGCCCGAGCGCACCCCGTGCGCGATTCGCGCTGTGCCTCCGCCGGTCGGGCCCGCGGTGCGCTCCTACAAGGCGGCGGCAAGAAACCCGCGCACCGCCGCCGCATCGAACGGCCAGTCCAGCTCGCGACCGTCGCGCGCATCGCGCAGCACCGGCACGCGGGTGCCGTAGCGCGTCTCCAGCTCCGCGCTGTCGTCCACCCACACGCTGTCGAACTCCGGCGCCTGCGCCTCGGCCATCACGGCGAGCGCCAGGTCGCACAGGTGGCAGTAGTCGCGTTGGTAGAGCACGAGATCGGACATGCGCCGGCGGATGGATACGGGAGGAAAACGCCCGCGTAGAATAGCGGTTTCCCTTCTCCGTCCGCGCGCAACCATGGCCGTCAGCGTATTCGACCTGTTCAAGATCGGCATCGGGCCGTCCTCCTCGCACACGGTGGGACCGATGCGCGCCGCGGCACGCTTCGCCGAGCGCTGGCTGGAGGAAAAGGGCGTGCTGGACCGCGTCGCGCGCGTGCGCGCCGAGCTGTACGGCTCGCTGGCGATGACCGGCCGCGGCCACGGCACCGACAAGGCGGTGCTGCTTGGCTTCGAAGGCCAGCATCCGGACACGGTCGACGCCGACGCGATCCCCGGCATCCTCGAGCGCATCCGCAAGTCCGGCCGCATCCGCTTGCTCGGCAAGCGCGAGATCGCGTTCGACGAGAAGGCCGACCTGGTGTTCAACAAGCGCCAGAAGCTGCCGTTCCACACCAACGGCATGCGCTTCACTGCCTACGACGCGGACGGCAACGAACTGGCCACGCGCGACTACTACTCCGTCGGCGGCGGCTTCGTGGTGAACAACGACGAGGCGGCCGAGGACCGCATCGTCGCCGACACCACCGAGCAGCCCTATCCGTTCTCCACCGGCGACGAACTGCTGGCATTGTGCGAGAAGCACGGCCTCAGCATCGCCCAGGTCATGCTGGCCAACGAGGCGGTATGGCGCCCCGAGGCGGAGACCCGCGCCGGCCTGCTGACCATCTGGAAGGCGATGCAGGATTGCGTGAGCCGCGGCCTGCGCTCGCCCGGCACCCTGCCCGGCGGCCTGCACGTGGCGCGCCGCGCGCCGGCGATGGCCGAGGAACTGCGCAACCAGCCCGAGGCCGCGCTGAAGGACCCGCTCACCATCCTGGACTGGGTGAATCTGTACGCGCTGGCGGTGAACGAGGAGAACGCCGCTGGCGGCCGCGTGGTCACCGCACCCACCAACGGCGCCGCCGGCATCGTGCCCGCCGTGGGCCACTACTACCTGCGCTTCTGCCCGAAGGCGGACGAGCACGGCATCCTCGACTACCTGCTCACCGCCGCCGCGATCGGCATCCTGTACAAGGAAAACGCCTCCATCTCCGGCGCCGAAGTCGGCTGCCAGGGCGAGGTCGGCGTGGCCTGCTCGATGGCCGCCGGCGGCCTCACCGCCGCGCTGGGCGGCAGCATCCACCAGGTGGAGAACGCCGCCGAGATCGGCATGGAACACAACCTCGGCCTCACCTGCGACCCCATCGGCGGCCTGGTGCAGATCCCCTGCATCGAGCGCAACGCGATGGGCTCGGTGAAGGCGATCAACGCCAGCCGCATGGCGCTGAAGAGCGACGGCAAGCACCGCGTCTCGCTCGACAAGGTCATCAAGACCATGCGCGACACCGGCCGTGACATGAAGGACAAGTACAAGGAAACCAGCCGCGGCGGCCTCGCGGTGAACGTGATCGAGTGCTAGGCGCGAGGTCGACTCCGCCATTTCCCGCGCGCCGGTTCACGGCTCGCCCTCGCCCGGACCCACATGCGCTTCAACGCATGTTGACCCAGCCTCGACCTCGCGCGCCGGCCTCGCGGTGAACGTGATCAGTGCCGAGGCCCGCGCCCCCGGCGCCTGCGGAATGCGCATCCCGCCCTGCCCGGCGCCACCTGCGACGCCGGATTTCGCGCACATCGCGTACCGCCGCGTACGGCGCACATGACCTTCGCGGGGTGACAGGCGCCCCCCGGTCTGCAACCATCGGCCCCTTTCGGGGATGCGCAGCCGCGCGCTTCAGGAGTTTCCATGTCTTCCAGCAGCTCGATCCGCCGCGACGTCGGCCCGTTCGCCCTCATGCTCACCGGCCTGGGCTCGATCATCGGTTCCGGCTGGCTGTTCGGCGCCTGGCGCGCGGCGCAGATCGCCGGCCCCGGCGCGATCTGGGCGTGGGTGATCGGTGCGGTGATCATCCTGTTCATCGCGCTGACCTATGCCGAACTCGGGGCGATGTTCCCCGAATCCGGCGGCATGGTGCGCTACGGCCACTACTCGCACGGCTCGCTGGTGGGCTTCATCGCGGCGTGGGCGAACTGGATCGCGATCGTCTCGGTGATCCCGGTGGAGGCCGAGGCCTCGGCGCAATACATGTCCTCGTGGAAGTGGGAGTGGGCGAAGAACCTCTACCACCAGGCGCCCGGCGGCCATGGCGAGCTGAGCCACCCCGGCCTCGCTATCGCGGCGGTACTGGTGTTCTGCTATTTCCTGCTGAATTTCTGGAGCGTAAAGCTGTTCGCGCGTTCCAATGCGGCGATCACCGTGTTCAAGCTGGTGATCCCGGCGCTCACCGCGCTGCTGCTGATCGCCAGCGGCTTCCATTCCGAGAACTTCAGCGTCGGCATCCACGGCGAGGCGCACTCGATCGACTTTGCCTCCGTGCTCACCGCGGTGGCGATCGCCGGCATCGTGTTCAGCTTCAACGGCTTCCAGAGCCCGGTGAACCTTGCCGGCGAGGCGCACAACCCGGGCAAGAGCATCCCGTTCGCGATCGTCTGCTCGATTGTGCTGGCGACGGTGATCTACGTGCTGCTGCAGGTGTCCTTCATCGGTGCGGTGCCGCGCGAGATGCTGGCAAACATCGGCTGGCACGGCATCAACTTCTCCTCGCCGTTCGCCGATCTCGCGATCATCCTCGGCCTGCAGTGGCTGGCCACGCTGCTGTTCGTCGATGCCGTGATCAGCCCCAGCGGCACCGGCATGACCTATACCGCCACCACCGCGCGCATGCTCTACGGCATGGAGCGCAACGGCACGCTGCCGAAGATCCTCGGCCGCGTCCATCCGAAGTGGGGCGTGCCGCGCCCGGCGATGTGGGTGAACCTGGTGGTGTCTTTCCTGTTCCTGTTCTTCTTCCGCGGCTGGGGCACGCTGGCGGCGGTGATCTCGGTGGCCACGATCATCTCCTACCTGACCGGCCCGGTCAGCGTGATGACCCTGCGCCGCACCGCGCCCGGCCTGCACCGCCCGCTGCGCCTGGCCGGCTTGCCCGTGCTCGCCGGCATCGCCTTCGTGATGTCCACCGAACTGCTGTACTGGGCGAAGTGGCCGCTGACCGGCGAGATCATCCTGTTGATGGTCGTGGCGCTGCCGATCTACTTCTACTACCAGGCGAAAAGCGGCTGGCACGACTTCGGCCGCCAGATGAAGGGCGCCTGGTGGCTGGTCGCCTACCTGCCCACGATCGCCGTCGTCTCCTGGGCCGGCAGCACCACCTTCGGCGGCCAGGGCTACCTTCCCTACGGCTGGGACCTCGTGGTGGTCGCGGTGATCGGCTTCGTGTTCTACCTGTGGGGCGTGAAGTCGGGCTGGCGCACGCCGTCAGTGGAAGCCGCCGAGCTGGAGGCCGCCGCGCATCCGGATGCGCCGGTGGTGCCGCCGGATGAACTGGATGCGGAGCGCATCACCGGCCGCTGAGCTCTTTCTCGGCCATATGGCTAGTCTGCGGCAATCAACCCGCATATTCAGGCAGCCTTAAAGCGGTTTCGAGCGCCTGTCGGCGCCCGAGTTACTTTTCTCTGGGTGGCCAGAGAAAAGTAACCAAAAGAGAGGCCACCCCGATGGCGCGCCCTCCAGGCATCCTGCCTTCCGGGTGCGCGGGCGGGCTACGGGTAATACAGCGCGCTCCCGGCGCGCAGAAGCAACAGCCGGAGCAAAGCGAAGCGCTGCAAGCTCGCTGCGCTTTGGTTTCTGGCGCGCACGATGCGCGCCTGCTCTTGTGGGGCCCCTGGGCGGCGGTGAGGCGGGGACGACAAGGCCGCGCAGCGGGCGAGTCCACGGATGGACTCGCCTTTTCGCGCGGGCAGGAGCCCGCTCGAAAAGCCCGGCCACGCCTCGCGGACTTGCCGGGCAGGACGCCCGGCAAGCGCCAACCGGGGTGGCCTCTCTTTTGGTTACTTTTCTCTGGCCACCCAGAGAAAAGTGACTCGGGCGCCGGCAGGCGACCGAAACCGCCTTGAACCCAACGCATGGCGCGCAACCGGCGCGATCAATCGCGCCCCGCAAACGCCTCCCGCAACCACGCACGCATCAACCCGTAGGAGCGCGCCGCGATCTTCGCGTCGTACTTGCAGCCCGGCGAGTTCTCGCCCACCTCGGTGAAGCAGTGCACCGCATGGCCCAACACCACGAACTGCCAGTCGGCGGGGCTCTGGCGCATCTCGTCCATGAACTTGTCGGCGTCCTTCATCGTCCAGGTGTCGTCGGCGCCGTTCATCGCCAGCACGCGGGCCTTGATGTGCTTCGCCATCGATGCATCGTCGGTGGAAAGGTCGCCGTGGAAGGAAACCACCGCGGCCACGTCCGCGCCGCTGCGCGCGAGATCGAGCACCGCCGCGCCACCGAAGCAGAAGCCGATGGCGGCGAGCTTCGCCGTGTCGATCGGCGCGTCCTTCGCCTGCGCCCTGAGCTGGGCCAGCGCCTCGTTCACGCGCTGGCGCATCAGGGCGCGGTTCGCGTACAGCGGTTTCACCGCGGCCTGTGCCTGGTCGGCATTGTCCAGCTGCGGACGCACGCCGGCGCCGTACATGTCGGTGAGCAGGATCACGTAGTCCTTGCCCGCGATCGTCTCGGCCTTCCTGATCGCCTCGTCGTTCACGCCGAACCAGTTCGGCACCATCACCAGGCCCGGGCGCTTTGCGCTCGTGGCGTTGTCGTAGACCAGCACGCTGTGGAAACGGGTGCCGTCCAGCGTCCATTCGACCGGACGATGCACCATCTTCGCCTGCGCGGCGAAGGCGAAACCGGCGAGCAGGAATGCGGCGAGACAACGGATGTGGCGCATGGCGAAACCCTCCTTCAAATGGAACCTGATTAGCGGCGAGAATCAGCTAGAAGCGGCTTTCGTTTTTGAGGAGTGCGGCCATGGATGGCCGCCCATTTGATCTTCGCGATCGGGAATGATCGCATTTGCTTGAAAGTGCGGCCATGGATGGCCGCCCGTTCGACTTTCGCGTTCTCGGACGAACGCAAAAACAAAGCATCAAAGCCCGGCTGCGTGCTCCGCGAGGCGCCGCTTGAGCGGCGCCAGCCTGTCGAGCAGGCGCACGCCCAGACCGCGTACGGCGACCAACGCCGGCGCCTGCCAGGCGTAGATGCGCGCCAGTGCGTCGAAACCGCGCGCGTCCAGCGTGTCGGCACTGCGGCGGCGGCGCGCATAGCGGCGCAGCACATGGGCGGCGGCGAAGTCGCGGCCCGCCTCGCGCGCGGCGACCAGCACGTCGCGCAACTCGGCCACGTCGCGCAAACCGAGATTCACGCCCTGCCCCGCCAGCGGGTGCACCGCATGTGCGGCATCGCCCAGCAGCACTAGGCGCTCCGCCTGGTAGGCCTCGGCCAGCTGCAGCCGGAGCGGGAACGCGGCACGTTTCGTGGTGGACACGATGCGCCCCAGCCGGAAATCGCTGGCGACACCCAGTTCGCCCATGAAGGCTTCGTCGTCCAGCGCCAGCACGCGCTGCGCCTCGGCCTCGGGCAGCGACCACACGATGGAACTGCGCCCATCGGCCAGCGGCAGCAGCGCCAGCGGACCGGTGGGCAGGAAGCGCTGCCACGCCGTCCGTCCGTGCGGCCGTTCGGTGGCCACATGCGCCACCACCGCGCGCTGCGCGTAGTCGTGGCCACGGACACCGATGCCGGCCATCGCACGCAGCGGCGAGGCCGCGCCGTCGGCAGCCACCACGAGCCGCGCGGACAGGCTTTCGCCACCGGCCAGGTCCAGCACCACGCGATCCTCGCGCGCATCCAGTCCAAGCACCTCGGCCGGGCACAGCCGGCGCACGCCCGCCGCCTCCAGCGCCTGCCACAGCGTCCACTGCACCAGGTTGTTCTCGACGATGTGGCCAAGCAGGTCGCGCCCTTCGTCCGCGGCATCGAAGTCGATGGCCGCACCGTTCTCGGCGTCCCACACGTGCATGTGCGCGTAGGGACCGCAACGCGATTGCCGTATGGACGTCCAGACGCCCAGATCCTCCAGCAGCGCGATGGACGAGGGCGCCAGCCCCACCACGCGCAGGTCCACCTCGTCGTCGGCATGCCACGGCTGCGGCGCGCGCGCCTCCAGCAGCGCGGTGGCGAAGCCGGCCCGGGCCAATGCCAGCGCCGCGGCGGCGCCCACCATGCCGCCGCCGACCACGGCAACATCCAGCGCGGGACCGCGACGCGGCGCATGGGTGTAGTGCGAGACGCTCATGGCAGGCGCTCCAGCACCGCGCGCGGCGGCTCGCCACGGAAGCCCATGCCATGGCGCGCCAGCCTGCGTTGCAGCGGCGCGAAACGGTCGTGGGCAAGCAGCGCCAGCGAGCGCAGCGGGGCCAGCAGCGGTTGTTCGAGGCAGGCGAGACGCACCAGGCCATGGCTCATCGCCATGGTGCCCTCCCGGTCGGGCGTGCGGCGCGCGGCGTAGCGCTCCAGCAGTTCGGGCGCGCCCGGGTCGTCCGCCGCGGCCACCAGCTCGGCGAGGGTCAGCGCATCGCGCAGGCCGAGGTTGAAGCCCTGCGCGCCGATCGGGTGCACGGTCTGTGCCGCGTTGCCCACCAGCACCGCGCGCGGGCCGACGAGGCGCTGCGCGGCGACGCGACGGATCGCGTAGGGGTGGCGCTTGCCCGGACGCGACAGCCGGCCCAGACGCCAACCGAAGCGCTGCTGCGCCAGCGCGACGAAGCCGTCATCGTCCAGCGCAGCGACCTCGCCGGCCTGTTCCGCCGGCACGGTGAGCACCAGCCCGCAGCGCTGCTCGGCCAGCGGCAGCAGCGCCACCGGGCCATGGCCGGAAAAGCGCTCGAACGCGCGATGGGCATGCGCGCGCTCCGGCGTGACGGTGGCGACGAACAGGGTCTGTCCGTAGTCGTGGTGCTCGGCGCCGATGCCGAGCTGGCCGCGCACGAAGGACTCGGTACCGTCGGCGCCCACCAGCAGTGCGGCATCGACCGTGCGTTCGCCGCCGGCGGTACGGATGCGGGCGCGCCAGCCAGCGGCCAGCGGTTCCAGCGACTCGAGCTTTGCGGGTGCAAGCCGGGTCAGCCGGGTGCATTCGTCCAGCCGGCGCAGCAGGGCCACGCCCAGTTCGCGCGCGGGCAGGGTCCAGCCCAGCGCATCCACGCCGTGCTTTTCCGCGTCGATGCGCGCGCTGCCGAACTCGCCGGCGCGGCTGACGTGGATGTGCCGGATCGGCGTGGCCTGCGCCGCCGCATGCGGCCACACGCCGACCGCAGCGAGGCCGTTGACGGTGGCGCGGGCCAGAGCGAGGTTGCGCTCGTCGTAGCTGGGCTGGGCGTCGGTGTGCGGCGCGGCGGCCTCGACCAGGGTGGCGGCGACGCCGGCGGCGTCCAGCGCGATGGCGAGGCTGGCGCCGACCAGGCCGCCGCCGACGATCAGCACGCCGCCGGCGGCATGGGATGCGGTGGGATTCATGCGCCGGATGATACGCGGCGGCGCGGCACCGGCGCACGGGCACGACATTCCCGCATCAGTCCGGCCGCATTGGGATAAACTTGGGCGTCTGAATCCCGCCGAGCTGCACGGAGTCCACAATGGCAACCTCAACGACCCGACGCCTGGCCATCTTCCTGGGCCTGGCCCTGGTGATGGGCGTCACCCGCATCCATCCCTCGCTGCTGCACCACGCGTTGTGGGATGCCTCGTGGGGCGTGTTCTTCCTCGCCGGGTTCTGGCTGCGTGGCCAGGGCCGCTGGGCCTTTCCGTTGCTGATGGCCGAAGCCGTGCTGGCGGACTACCTGGTCATCACCGGCCAGGGCATCGACTTCTGGAGCCATTACTGCGTGTCGCCGGCCTACTGGTTCCTGGCGCCTTCCTACGGTGCGCTGTGGCTGGGCGGCAGCTGGCTGGCGAAGCGCCAGCAGGGCCTGAACCTGCGCACGCTGGGCCTGGCCGTCGCCGCGCTGCTGGTCGCCGAGGGCCTGTGCTACCTGATCTCCAACGGCAGCTTCTACTGGATCAGCGCCAGCGTGCCCGCGCCGCGCAACCTCGCCGCGTGGTTCGCCAACCTCGGCGACTGGTACCTGCCGTTCCTCGCCGGCACCGCCGCCTACGTGGCGCTGGGCGCCGCGCTGCACGCGCTGGCGACCCAGCTGTCGCGCGCCGCGCAGCATGGCGGCCAGACCCAGCACTGACGTGGGCAACCGACTCTCCAGGATCTACACGCGCACCGGCGACGACGGTTCCACCGGCCTGGGCGACGGCTCGCGCGTGTCGAAGGATTCGCCGCGCGTCGTCGCCTACGGCACCGTGGACGAACTCAACAGCACGATCGGCATGGTGCTGGCCTGCGAGGGCGTGGACGAGGTGGTGCGCGAGGCGCTGGTCCAGATCCAGCACGAACTGTTCGACCTCGGCGGCGAGCTGTGCATCCCCGGCATGGCGATGGTCGCGGATGCCGACATCGCGCGACTGGAAACCGTGCTCGACGCCTTCAACGAGCCGCTGCCGCCACTGAAGGAATTCATCCTGCCCGGCGGCGGCATGGCCGCGGCCTGCTGCCACCTGGCGCGCACCGTGTGCCGCCGCGCCGAGCGCGAAGTGATCACGCTGCGCCACGCGGAACCCGCAGTACGACCGCAGACGCAGCGCTACCTCAACCGCCTCTCCGACCTGCTTTTCGTGCTGTGCCGCGTGCTGGCGCGCGCCGGCGGCCACGGCGAAGTGCTGTGGCAGCACGAGCGGCGGCGCAAGCCCACCGCCGGCTGAAGCCGCCGCATGCTGCGGCTGTACACCCATCCGGCCTGTCTGCAGCACGACAACGGCCCCGGCCACCCGGAATCGGCGGCGCGACTCACCGCCGTGCTGCACGCGCTGGACCACGACCGCTATGCCGCGCTGGACCGCGTGGAGGCCCCGCGCGCCAGCCGCGAGCAGTTGCTGCGCGTGCACACGCCGGCCCACGTCGAACGTATCCTCGCCGCCGTGCCGGCCGGCAAGGCCCTGCGGCTGGACGAGGACACCCTGCTGTCGCCCGGCTCCGCCGAGGCCGCGCTGCGCGCCGCCGGCGCCGCGGTGGCCGCGGTGGACGCGGTGCTCGGCGGCGGCCACGTGCGCCGCGCATTTTGCGCGGTGCGCCCGCCCGGCCACCACGCCACGCGCGAACGGGCGATGGGCTTCTGCCTGTTCAACAACGTGGCGGTGGCCGCGGCACACGCGCTGGCGGCGCATGGCCTGAAGCGCGTGGCGATCGCCGACTTCGACGTGCACCACGGCAACGGCACGCAGGACATCTTCTGGCGCGAGCCGCGCGTGCTGTTCGCCTCCAGCCACCAGATGCCGCTGTATCCGGGCGGCGGCGGCCCGGACGAACGGGGCGCGGGCAACATCCTCAACCGCCCGCTGTCGGCCGGCGACGGCTCGTACCTGTTCCGCGAATTGTGGGAGGGCGACCTGCTGCCGCGGCTGCATGCGTTCCGGCCGCAGCTGCTGCTGGTCTCGGCCGGCTTCGACGCGCACCAGCGCGACCCGCTGGCCGACCTGTGCCTCGGCAGCGAGGACTACGCCTGGATCACCGCGAAGCTGGTCGAGCTGGCGAACCGGCACGCGGACGGCCATCTCGTCTCCACGCTGGAGGGTGGCTACGACCTCACCGCGCTGGCAGCCAGCGCGGCGGCGCACGTCGGGGCGCTGCTGGAGTAGCGACGCAACCGGTGCGCGACGGCGTTGGCCTGGATCGAGCGCGCGGGCATCCGCGTGCCGGGTGCGCGCCTACACCGGCACGACCTCCAGCGCCAGCAAGTTGATGCAGTAGCGCAGTCCCGTGGGCTTCGGGCCGTCGGGGAACATGTGCCACAGGTGCGAGTCGCCATGCGCGCAGCGCACCTCGATGCGGCGCATGCCATGGCTGTCGTCGTCGAAGCTGGCCACCGCGGCAGGGATCGGCGGTTGCCGGAAGCCGGGCCGGCCCGAGCCGGAATCGTATTTGCCGTCCGAACCGAACAGGGCGCTGCGACAGGCGACGCAGACATGGGCGCCGGCGGCATGATGGTGGCACCACTTGCCGCTGGACGGCAGCGCAGTGGCCGCCCCGGACTGAGCTCGGCACGCCGTTCCGCCTCGCTTCTGGCCAGCCCGGGTTCGTTCATCACCGAACCCTCGCCACCCTCGCAGGCCCTGCGCCTGCCTGATCTGGGGTGTTTCTGCTAGTTTTACGGGCCTCACGGCCGCCGGGTTTCCATTGTGACGCGCAAGCTCCCTCCACGACGCCTGCTGGCGGTTGCCGCCGCGCTTGCCCTGATCGGCGGCCCCGTCGAAGCCATGGGCGGCACCCCGGGACAACAACGCAAGAGTTCGCTGGACGGCAGCGAGCAGGTTTGTCCGCTCGGTTCCTTCCACTGCCCGCCGCGGCCGTACAACTACGCGATGTGCCGCCCGAACGCGATGCTGGAGTTCTACGACCCCACGCTGAGTCGCGACAGCAGCCTGCGCGACAGCAGCAACACCTACGTGACCGCGCAGCACGTGGACAGTTCCGACCGGACCGTCTACCACCTCTCCGGCGACGTGCGCCTGGAACGCGCCGACCAGCGGCTGCAGGCGGACACGGCCGACTACAACGACGAGACCACCGATTACGACGCGCGCGGCAACGTGCGCTACCAGGATGCCGGCCAGCTGCTCGCCGCCACCCGCGCCCGCGGCAACAACGACGCCAGCACCGGTACCGCCGACGACGTGCGCTACCAGATGCTGGATTCGCGCGGCAACGGCACCGCCAGCAAGGCGCAGATGTTCGACGCCGACCACACCCGCTACTCGCGGGCCACCTACTCCACCTGCGATGTGGGCCATCACCTGTGGGAGTTCCGCGGCAAGTCGATCACCGTCGACAAGGACACCGGCCGCGGCGTGGCGCGCAATGCCACCTTCCGGGTCGGCAGCGTGCCGCTGATCTACCTGCCGTGGTTCAGCTTCCCGGTGGACAACCGCCGCATGAGCGGCTTCCTGTATCCCACGATCGGCCACACCAGCCGCTCGGGCTACATGCTCAGCACGCCGTACTACCTGAACCTCGCACCGAACTACGACGCCACGCTGGATCCGCGCGTCTACACCCTGCGCGGCGCCATGCTGGACACCGAGTTCCGCTACCTGCTGCCGGGCACCAGCGGCATGCTGGACGTGCAGTACCTGCCGAACGACCACGGCCAGACCGACCCGCTTGCCACCACCGACACCCAGGGCACGCGGCGCTACCTGGTCCACTTCAGCGACAGCACCCACCTGTGGCAGAGCTGGAACTTCAACACCTCGATCAACCGCAGCTCGGACAACAGCTTCTACTATGACTTCGGCAGCAACCTGGGCGGCGCGCCGGTGTACGCGCTGGCGTCCGGCGCACAGATATCCGGTGGCGGCAAATGGTGGAACGCCTCGCTGGGCGGCACCGCCTACCAGAACATGAACCCGTTCCTCACCGACGCATCACTGCCTTACCGGCAGTTGCCGTACGCCAATTTCAACCTGGACCTGCCGCTGAACCGCTGGCTGGAATTCGGCATGGCCAACCAGTTCACGGCGTTCCGCAAGCCGGGGTTCGTGGAAGGCAGCCGCGAGGACATCCAGCCCTGGGTCGGCGCCGACTTCGGCACGCCGGGCTGGTTCGTGCGCCCGCGCCTGGCGTACCGCTACACCTCCTACCAGCTCAGCAACGGCTACCGGGACTACGGCTACTACGGCCTGCTGGGCAGCGGCACGACGACCCCGTTCACGCAGAAGTCGCCCAGCCGTGCGCTGCCGGTGGTCAGCGTGGACAGCGGCCTGGTGTTCGACCGCGATGCTTCGCTGTTCGGCCAGAGCTACACGCAGACGCTGGAACCGCGGCTGTACTACCTGTACGTGCCCTACCGCAACCAGGACAACCTGCCGCTGTTCGACACCAGCCTGATGTCGTTCGACTACTGGCAGCTGTTCTCCACCAACCAGTTCTCCGGCGCGGACCGCCAGATGAACGCGAACAACCTCACCGCCGCCATCACCACCCGCCTGCTTGACGACGGCGGCGTGGAGCGGCTGTCCGCGAGCTTCGGCCAGATCCGCTACTTCGCCCCGCAGAAGGTGCAGATGCCGGGCGGCAAGGTCACCGACTGGTCCGGCTCGTCCTACGTGGCCCAGCTGGACCTCCAGCTCAGCGACCGCTGGCGCCTCGGCAGCTCCTACCAGTGGAGTCCGAACACCCGCCGCACCGACATGGCGATGCTGCAGCTGCAGGGGCGGCTGGGCCTGGACGGCGTGGTCAACTTCGCCTACCGCTACCGGCGCGGGCTGATGGAACAATACAGCGCCTCGGCGGTCTACCCGCTGTCCGAGCGCTGGCGCCTGATCGGCGCATGGACGTATGCGAAGCCGGTCAAGGGCGTGGTCAACCCGCTGAAGGGCACGATCGAGGCGCTGGCCGGCGTGGAGTACGACAGCTGTTGCGTCACCCTGCGGCTGGTCGACCGCAGCTACGTGAACCAGGGTTATTACGGCGTCGTGCCGCCGAGGACGCCGGGCCAGACCAACCTGCGCGACAACGCGGTGATGTTCGAGGTCGTCTTCAAGGGCCTGGGCTCCACCGGCGGCCAGATCGACCCGCTGCTGCACCGTGATATTCTCGGCTATCAATAAACCGCTGTACCCACTCTTCGGCTGCTCCCTGATGAAGCGATTCCTCGCCCTGCTCCTGCCCGCCCTCGTGCTCGCGCTGCCCGCGCAGGCGCAGCTGCTGCCCGGCGCCAGCCCCGGCGCCGCGCCCGCCGGCCAGGCCCAACCGCTGGACCGCATCGTGGCGGTGGTGAACGAGGACGTGATCCTGCAAAGCGAGCTCGACAACGCCGTGCGCTCGATCCAGCAGCAATACGCCAGCCAGCCCGGCCAGCTGCCCCCGATGAACGTGCTGCGGCAGCAGGTGCTGGACCGACTGATCCTGATGAAGCTGCAGCTGCAGAAGGCCGACGACCAGGGCATCCACGTCTCCGATGCCGACGTCGACCAGGCGGTGGCCGAAGTGGCGCAGCAGAACAAGATGAACCCTGACCAGCTGCGCGCCGAAGTGCAGCGCAGCGGCGAGGACTTCACCGCGTTCCGCCAGCAGCTGGCCGACCAGCTCACCGTGCAGCACCTGCACCAGAGCGTGGTGCACGACCAGGTTTCGGTCACCGACAGCGAGATCGACAACCTGCTCGCCAGCCCCGCCTACAAGGCCGGCGAGGTACACCTGGCGCACATCCAGATCAGCATCCCGGGCGGCGCGGATGCCGCCGCGATCCAGGCTGCGGCGGCCAAGGCCGAGCAGGCGATCAACGCGATCAAGGGCGGCATGGACTTCAACGCGGCGGCGATCCGCTACTCCGACGCGCCCGACGCGCTGGACGGCGGCGACCTCGGCTGGCGCCGCATGGACGAGATTCCGCCGGCCTTCGCCGACACCGTGGCCAACATGAAGCCCGGTGACGTCAGCCCTGCGCTGCGCGGCCCCACCGGCTTCCACATCATCAAGCTGATCGGCCAGCGCGCGCCGTCCAAGCAGATCGTCACCGAGTACCACGCACGCCAGATCCTGCTGAAGCCGAGCGAGCTGATGTCTCCCGCCCAGGCCCAGCAGAAGGCACAGGAGCTGTACGACCAGATCGTCGACAAGCACGCCGATTTCGCCAAGCTGGCCAAGGAAAACTCCAAGGACGACACCACCGCCAACCTCGGTGGCGACATGGGCTGGTTCGCGCAGCAGGCGTGGGGCAGCGCCATCGCGCAGCAGCTCGCGCAGCTCAAGCCGAACGAGGTATCCAAGCCGTTCCAGACCGGTAGCGGCTGGGACATCCTGCAGCTCCTCGGCACCCGCCAGAGCGACCTCACCACGCAGATGGAACGCGACCAGGCCCGCCAGGCGATCGGCAACCGCAAGGCCGAACAGGCCTACGATGACTTCCTGCGCGACCTGCGCGCCAACGCCTACATCCACGTGCTGGTGCCGGCGCTGCGCGACGAGGTCAACACGCCGGCCGGCGCCGGGAAAGCGTCCTAAGAGCCACCGGCATGGCGCTCCCGCGGCTCGCCGTCACTGCTGGTGAGCCGGCCGGAGTCGGCCCGGAGCTGATTGCGCGGCTGGCCGCCACGCCGCTGGCGGCCGACCTGGTGGCGATCAGCGACCGTGGCCTGCTCGAACGTGCCGCCGCACGCTGCGGCCTGGGCGTCGTCTTCACCGACGACGATGGCGCGCCGCGCGAACGACGCGATCCCGGCAGCCTGCGCGTGCACCATGTGCCGCTCGGCACGGTGGAAGCCCCCGGCCAGCCCGATCCACGCAACGCACACCACGTGCTGGCCACCCTGGCCGAGGCCGCCGACGGTTGCATGGCCGGCCGCTACGCGGCCGTGGTCACCGCGCCGCTGCAGAAGGCCTCGATCAACGAGGCCGGCATCCGCTTCAGCGGCCACACCGAGTTCTTCGCCGAACGCGCCGGTGCCGACGTGGTGATGATGCTGGCCAGCCCGGAACTGCGCGTGGCGCTGGCCACCACCCACCTGCCGCTGGCCGCGGTGCCGGCGGCGATCACCCGCGTCGCACTGGAACGGTCACTGCGCATCGTGCACGCGGAGCTGCGCGGGAAATTCGGCATCGCGCAGCCGCGCATCGCGGTGCTGGGCCTGAATCCCCACGCCGGCGAAGGCGGCCACCTGGGCCGCGAGGAACTGGACACCATCATTCCGCTGCTGGAAGAGCTGTGTGCCGAAGGCATGCGGCTGCTCGGCCCGCTGCCCGCCGACACCGCCTTCGTGCCCGCGCAGCGTGCGCGTTACGACGCGGTGCTGGCGATGTACCACGACCAGGCGCTGCCGGTGCTGAAGAGCGAAGCCTTCGACCGCACCGTCAACCTCACCCTCGGCCTGCCCTTCATCCGCACCTCGGTCGACCACGGCACCGCGCTGGACCTCGCCGGCACCGGTCGCGCCGACCCCGCCAGCCTGGTCGCCGCCGCGAACATGGCATTGGAACTCGTGGAGCGTCGCGCCACTCATCCATCCTCTCCCCTGCGGGGCACGCGGGGAGGCGCCATGGATGGCGCCAGCTCTGCGGAGCGAGGAGAGGAACGAGATGAGGGGCCAATCTTGCGAAGAACCCCATGAACGCCCGCCCCAAGAAAAGCTTCGGCCAGCACTTCCTGCACGACCGTCGCTACATCGACGACATCGTGCGCGCGATCGCACCGCGCTCGGGCGACTTCCTCGTTGAGATCGGCCCCGGCGAAGGCGCGCTCACGCTGCCGCTGCTGGCCGCGGCTGGCAGCCTCACCGCGATCGAGCTGGATACCGACCTGATTCCCGCGTTGCAGGAACGCGCCGCGGCGGTCGGCGAGCTGACGGTGGTCCACGCCGACGTGCTCAAGGTGGACTTCGCCGCGCTGGCGCACCGCCACGGCGTGCAGCGCCTGCGCATCGCCGGCAACCTGCCCTATTACATCTCCAGTCCGATCCTGTTCCACTGCGTCGAGCACGCGGCGGCGATCGAGGACATGCACTTCATGCTGCAGAAGGAGGTCGTCGACCGCATGGCGGCCGAGCCCGGCAGCAAGGTGTACGGCCGGCTGTCGGTGATGCTGCAACTGGCCTGCCGCGTGGTGCCGCTGTTCGAAGTCCCGCCTGCAGCATTCCGGCCGCCGCCGAAGGTGGACTCGGCGGTGGTGCGGGTCATTCCGCTGGCGCCGCACGAGCGCCACGACGCCGCCCCCGAACTGCTGCACGCGGTGGTGAAGGCCGCGTTCGGCCAGCGCCGCAAGACGCTGGGCAATGCGTTGCGCCAGCTGCTCGATGCCGAGGCGATCCGCAGCGCCGACGTCGATCCGAAGGCGCGCGCAGAAACGCTGGCACCGGAGGATTTCGTGCGACTGGCCAAGCGGCTCGGCGCGCGCTGAGCGTCCGCGCAAGCCGCCGCGCGGACGTCCGTTCGCCGGCGACAGGCCTTACAATCGTCGCATGAGCGAAAACAATCCCTACACGATCGACGTGCAGGTGCGGACGCGTTTCGTCCCCGACCAGTCCCGCCCCGACGACAACCGCTACGTGTTCGCCTACACCATCACGCTGCGCAACGCGGGCAGCGTGCCCGCGCAACTGCTGGCCAGGCATTGGGTGATCACCGACGCCAACGGCAAGGTGGAGGAAGTGCGCGGCGACGGCGTGGTGGGCGAACAGCCCTGGATGCGCCCGGGCGACGACTACGAATACACCTCCGGCGCGGTGCTGGAGACGCCGGTGGGCACCATGGGCGGCAGCTACCAGATGCTGGCCGACGACGGCACCCGCTTCGAGGCGCCGATCCCGTCGTTCACCCTGTCCATCCCGCGCACGCTGCACTGACGGCAACGCAGGATGGCTACTTACGCGATCGGCGACGTGCAGGGCTGCTACCCGGAACTGCAACGCCTGCTGGACAAGCTGCGCTTCGACCCGGCGACGGACCGGCTGTGGTTCTGCGGCGACCTGGTGAACCGCGGCGGCCAGTCGCTCGCCACGCTGCGGTTGATCCACGGCCTGCGCGAGCAGAGCGTCGTCACTCTGGGCAACCACGACCTCAGCCTGCTGGCGATCTCGCTGCGCAAGCCCGAGGCACAGGCCAAGGTGAACCCCGAGTTGCGCGAGGTGCTGTTCGCCGACGACGCACCGGTGCTGTTCGAATGGCTGCGTTCGCAGAAGCTGCTGCATCACGACGAACAGCTCGGCTGGACCATGATCCACGCCGGCCTCGCGCCTTCATGGACGCTGCGCCAGGCGCAGAAGGCCGCGCAGGAGGTGGAGCGCGAGCTGTCCAGCCCGCGCTACCCGCGCATCCTGCGCAACCTGTTCGGCAACCGGCCGGCCAGCTGGTCGAACCGCCTGCAGGGGCTGGACCGCCACCGCGCCACGATCAACCTGCTCACCCGCATGCGCTACTGCGACGTCAACGGCCGTATCGACTTCGAGGGCAAGGGCGTGCCGGGCACCCAGCGGCCCGGGCTGTACCCGTGGTTCGAGGTGCCCGGGATGCGCCGGCGCGAGACGCGCATCGTCTGCGGCCACTGGTCCGCGCTGGGCCGCTTCGCGGGCCTCGGCGTGTACGCGATCGACACCGGCTGCGTGTGGGGTGGCCAGCTCACTGCGCTGCAGCTGGACGCCGAGGAACCGCGCTACGTCACCGTGAACGCCGATCCACACCGCAAACGGCCGCCTGGCGGCGACGATTGAACCGTGGCCGTGCGGCCGGCCGGCACCCGTGAAAAACCCCGCCGCGGCGGGGTTTTCTCTGAGGAGTGCGGCCATGGACAGCCGCCCATTTGACTTTCGCGATCAGGGATCGATCGCAAGGAGAAGTCCTCAGGCCAGCTGGCCGTGGCAGTGCTTGTATTTCTTGCCCGAGCCGCATGGACAGGGATCGTTGCGGCCGACGCGCGGCGTGTCCGGCTGCTGCAGGTGCAGGGCGGCGGCCACGCCGGTCGGATCGGCTTCGAGGCCACCGGTGGGCGCGCCGCCGCCGCTGGCCAGCATCTGCCGCTGCAGCCGCTCGGCAAGACGCTGCTGCTCGGCCTCCATCGCGGCGACCTCCTCCTCGCTGCGGATGCGGATGCGCGCCAGCATCTGCACCACTTCGGCCTTGATGCGGTCGAGCATGTCGGAGAACAGGCGGAACGACTCGCGCTTGAACGCCTGCTTGGGGTCCTGTTGCGCGTAGCCCACCAGATAGATGCCCTGGCGCAGGTAGTCCATGTTCGCCAGGTGCTCCTTCCAGGCGTTGTCGACCACGGTCAGCATGATGTGCTTTTCCAGCGCGCGCATGGTCTCGGCGCCGACCTGCGCCTCCTTCGCCTGGAACAGCTCGTCCACTCCGCCGCGCACGTGTTCGAGGATCATCGCGGCGTCGACTTCCGACTGCTGCTCCAGCCAGTGCGGCAGATCCAGCGCCAGGCCGAACTTGCCCTCCAGCTCGCGGTCGAGGCCGGGGATGTCCCACTGCTCGTCGATGCTCTCCGGCGGCACGTGGTCGCGCACGATGCTCTCGACCACGTCGTGACGGATGTCGGCCACGGTGGCGGACACGTCCTCGCCTTCCAGCAGCTCGTCGCGCTGGCGGTAGATCACCTTGCGCTGGTCGTTGGCGACGTCGTCGAACTCGAGCAGGTGCTTGCGGATGTCGAAGTTGTGCTGCTCGACCTTGCGCTGCGCCTTCTCGATCTGGCGGCTGATCATCCTGTCTTCGAGCGCGTCGTCTTCCTTCATGCCGAAGCGCTTCATCCAGCGGATCAGGCCCTCGCCGCCGAAGATGCGCAGCAGGTTGTCCTCCAGCGACAGGTAGAAGCGCGAGGAGCCCGGATCGCCCTGGCGGCCGGAGCGGCCACGCAGCTGGTTGTCGATGCGGCGCGACTCGTGGCGCTCGGTGCCGATGATATGCAGGCCGCCGGCGGCCAGCACCTGCTCATGGCGCTTCTTCCACTCGGCCTTGACGCGGGCGCGCTCCACCTCGGTGGCCTCGGCGGGCAACGCGGCCAGCTCGGCGTCCAGGCTGCCGCCGAGCACGATGTCGGTGCCGCGGCCGGCCATGTTGGTGGCGATGGTGACCTGGCCCGGGCGGCCGGCCTGGGCGACGATCAGCGCCTCGCGCTCGTGCTGCTTGGCGTTGAGCACCTCGTGCGGAATCTTCTGCGCGCGCAGCTGGCTGGACAGCAGTTCGGACACCTCGATCGAGGTGGTACCCACCAGCACCGGCTGGCCACGTTTGTGGCAGTCCTTGATGTCCTCGATCACCGAGTTGTACTTGGCCTGCTGGCCGAGGAAGACCAGGTCGGCGTTGTCCTTGCGGATCATCGGCTTGTGGGTGGGGATCACCACCACTTCCAGGCCGTAGATGCTCTGGAACTCGAACGCCTCGGTGTCGGCCGTGCCGGTCATGCCGGCCAGCTTCTTGTACATGCGGAACAGGTTCTGGAACGTCACCGTGGCCAGCGTCTGGTTCTCGCGCTGGATCGGCACGCCTTCCTTCGCCTCCACCGCTTGGTGCAGGCCGTCGGACCAGCGCCGCCCCGGCAGCGTGCGGCCGGTGAACTCGTCGACGATGATCACCTCGCCGTCGCGCACGATGTAGTCCACGTCGCGCTGGTAGATCGCGTTGGCACGCAGGGCGGCATTGAGGTGGTGCACCACGGCGAGGTTCTTGGCGTCGTAGAGGCTGCTGTCCTCGCTGATCACGCCGGCCTCGCGCAGCAGCTCCTCGGCGTGTTGCATGCCGTCCTCGGAGAGGTGCACCTGCTTCTGTTTCTCGTCGACCCAGAAGTCTCCGGCGCCATCCTCCTCCGGCTGGCGGATCATGCGCGGCACGATGCGGTTCACGGCGATGTAGAGCTGCGGCGAATCCTCGGCCGGGCCGGAGATGATCAGCGGGGTGCGCGCCTCGTCGATCAGGATCGAGTCCACCTCGTCGACGATGGCGTAGTTGAGGCCGCGCTGGTAGCGCTGCTCCTTGCTGAGCGCCATGTTGTCGCGCAGGTAGTCGAAGCCGAACTCGTTGTTGGTGCCGTAGGTGATGTCGGCGGCGTAGGCCTTGTGCTTGTCGGCATGGTCCATGCCCGGCCAGACCACGTCGGTGCTGAGGCCGAGGAAACTGTACAGCTTGCCCATCTGCGCCGCGTCGCGGCGGGCGAGGTAGTCGTTCACGGTGACCACGTGCACGCCCTTGCCTTCCAGCGCGTTGAGGTACACCGGCAGCGTGGCCACCAGGGTCTTGCCCTCGCCGGTGCGCATCTCGGCGATCTTGCCCTGGTGCAGCACCATGCCGCCGATCAGCTGCACGTCGTAGTGGCGCATGCCGAGCACACGCTTGGCGCCCTCGCGCACCACCGCGAACGCCTCGGGCAGCAGCTTGTCCAGCGTTTCGCCCGTGGCGACGCGCTGCTTGAATTCCGTGGTCTTGCCGCGCAGCGCCTCGTCGCTCAGCTTCTCGAACTCGGGCTCCAGCGCATTGACGCGCCCTACGATCCGCGACAACTGGCGCAGCACGCGCTCGTTGCGACTGCCGAAAATGCTGGTGAGGGCACGATTGAGCATCGATCTTCCGGATGACGAGGGCAAAGGCCGCGCCTCGGCGCGAACCAAACGGGCATGTTACTACACGGACCCGGACGGCACGCATGGCGAGGGTCCCGACGGTCTTCCGGCATGGCGGCGCCGGCGCGCGGATTCAAGTGCGGCCCGCGCGACGCGTGGCGGGTATGATCAACGCATCGATCCGACCCGGAGCCGCCGGCCCATGTCCCGCACCGCCCCGCGTTCCCGCGGCCCGCAAGCGCTCGGCGCCTGCGGGGCCTTCGCCACGCTGGCCGGTCGGGCCGCCGCGCTGGATGCGCTGGACCGCGCGCTGCGCCAGACCCTGGCGCCGCCGCTGCGCGACGAGGTGCGTTTCGCGAACCTGCGCGGCGGGCGGCTGCTGTTCCTCGCCTCGACGCCGGCCTGGGCCACGCGGCTGCGTCTGCTGCAGACGCAGATTCTCGCGACCGCACGCAGCCTCGACATCCGCGCCGAGAGCCTCGCGGTGAAGGTGAGTCCGCTCCCGCGGATCGAGCTGGAACCCGAACGCACGCGCACGCTTTCGCCTGCGGCCGCAAGCCACCTGCGCGCCGCGGCCGCGGCCGCCGGGGACCCCGAGTGGCAGGAGCTGTTCGGCAAGCTGGCCGCACTGGCCAAGCCCATCACCCCCGCGCGCTGAAGCACGCCGGCCGCAGGATTGCCGTCTTGCGCACCGCAGGAATGTCGCGCAGGGATCTGCGCCCACCAACCAGAAGGCCGCCGCATCGGTCGATGCGGCGGCCTTCACTTGTCCGTGCCGCCGGTCGCGGCGCGGTCAGATTGCCTGGGCGGGATGGGCGTAGGAGATCGGCGAGGTGGCCGGATCGTCCTGGTAGCTGACTTCTTCCCAGGCCGAGGCATCCGCCATCAGGGTGCGCAGCAGCTTGTTGTTGAGCTCGTGGCCCGACTTGTGCGCGTGGTACGCGCCGATCAGGCTGTGGCCAAGCAGGTAAAGGTCGCCGATGGCGTCGAGGATCTTGTGCTTGACGAACTCGTCCTCGTAGCGGAGGCCGTCCTCGTTCAGCACGCGGTAGTCGTCCAGCACCACGGCGTTGTCCATCGAACCGCCCAGCGCCAGGTTGTGCTCGCGCAGCATCTCGATGTCGCGCATGAAGCCGAAGGTGCGCGCGCGGCTCACTTCCTTCACGAACGAGGTGGTGGAGAAGTCGATCTCGGCGCGTGAGGTGCGCTTGGAGATGATCGGGTGGTTGAACTCGATCGAGAAGCCCACCTTGAAGCCCTCGAACGGCTCGAAGCTGGCCCACTTGTCGCCTTCCTGCACCTTCACCGGCTTCTTGATCCGGATGAAGCGCTTGGCCGCGTTCTGTTCCTCGATGCCCGCGGACTGCAGCAGGAACACGAACGGACCGGCGCTGCCGTCCATGATGGGGACCTCCGGCGCCGACAGGTCCACGTAGGCATTGTCGATGCCGAGGCCGGCCATCGCCGACAGCAGATGCTCGACGGTGGCGACGCGCACGTCCCCGTTCGTCAGCGTGGTGGACAGGCGGGTGTCGCCGACATTGTCCTGGCGCGCACGGATGTCCACCGGCGGATTGAGGTCCGTGCGGCGGAACACGATGCCGGTATTGGGCGCCGCGGGACGCAGGGTCATGTACACCTTGTCGCCGGTGTGCAGGCCCACGCCGGTGGCGCGGATGATGTTCTTGAGCGTGCGCTGCTTGATCATTGTCGTTGGTACCTGCCAAGTAGCAGCCAATCAGAGGTCGGATGCTAACACAGTTTTAACCAGCTGCAATAGCAAACCGTACCGTACAGTCTGGTCGAGCCTTCATGCGCCCTTCATCCCGGAAGGCACGCTGGAACATGTCTGCGCTCGCCGAAGGAGCGGAGCGACACGATACCCCGGGCCGGGACGGGATTCCGGCACCGGGGCATCGGATCGGCCAAACCGGGCTCTCGCCCGGCGCGGCGGATCATGCGCCGTCCCTTGCGCATCAGTCTTGCGGATCTCAGGCCCGAACGCGCCTGTCGGCCGTTCGCTGACAAGCACGGCAGCCAGTCGCGGCGACGAGCCCGAATCCACCTTTCATGTTTTTGCAAAGACCCATTCGACAGGCGTTTTGTTCAACTCCTCTTAACAAGCGGGGCCATCCGGTTCAGACGCGAGCCGGATCAGTCGGCCTGGCGGCGCAGGAAGGCCGGAATGTCCAGGTACTCCAGGCCGTTGTCCTGGCTCCGCGCTGGCGCCTCGCTGCGCGGGTTGGCGCTGATCGCCGGTTCCGGCTGGGCGTAGTCCACCACTTCGTTGCCGGTGCCGGTGCGCAGCACCACCGGGCGCGGACGCTGGCGCATCTCCACCTGCTTCTGCTCCACCATGCGCATGTTCCGCGAGGCAGGGGCACGGTTGAGGCCGGTGGCCACCACGGTGACACGCACCTCGTCCTTCAGCTCGGCGTCGAGCGAAGTGCCGATCACCACGGTGGCGTCCTCGCTGGCGAAGTCGTGGATGATGCGGCCGATCTCGTCGAACTCGCGCATGGTGAGGTTCGGGCCGGCGGTGACATTGACCAGGATGCCGCAGGCGCCGTTGAGGTTGACGTCCTCCAGCAGCGGGTTCTTGATCGCCTCCTCGGCCGCGGCCTGGGCGCGGTCGTCGCCGCTGGCGGTACCGGTGCCCATCATCGCCAGGCCCATCTCGCTCATCACCGTGCGCACGTCGGCAAAGTCGACGTTGATCAGGCCCGGCGCGGTGATCAGATCGGCGATGCCCTGCACGGCGCCCTGCAGCACGTTGTTGGCGGCCTTGAACGCGTTGATCAGGGTGACCTCGCGGCCCAGCACGCTGAGCAGCTTCTCGTTCGGCACGGTGATCAGCGAATCGACGTGCTGGCTGAGGTCCTCGATGCCCTTCATCGCCACCTGCATGCGGCGCCGGCCCTCGAACGGGAACGGCTTGGTGACCACCGCCACGGTGAGGATGCCCTTTTCCTTGGCCAACTGGGCCACCACCGGTGCGGCGCCGGTGCCGGTGCCGCCGCCCATGCCGGCGGTGATGAACACCATGTCGGCGCCTTCCAGCATCGCCTCGATGCGCTCGCGGTCCTCCAGCGCGGCCTGGCGGCCGACTTCGGGATTGGCGCCGGCACCGAGACCCTTGGTGACATTGGCGCCCAGCTGCAGGTGCGTGCGCGAGTTGCAGCTCGTCATCGCCTGCGCGTCGGTGTTGGCGACGATGAACTCCACGCCCTCGATGTTGGCGTTGATCATGTGTGCCACGGCATTGCCGCCGCCGCCGCCCACGCCGATGACCTTGATGACTGCGTTTGGTGCAAGTTTTTCGATCAGCTCGAACATTTCCCGTCCTCCAGAGTTGTTGTCGTTGTAACCGCGGGGGGCGACTCCTGTCGCTCCGGGGTGGTGGGCGGGCATCCCGCCGCCCGTGGCTGCGCCTCCTGCGCCGCCGAATTCCGTTGCCCGAACGACTGCCGTCCCGGCAGTCGTTCGGCTCGGCCAGTCCGGCACATGTCCGGACCTGCCTCCTTGATCAGGCATTCGAATGCCTGGTCGCGGGCAACCCATCCATGGGTTTGCCGGGCGTCCCGCATTCCGCGAGGCACCCGCTAGAAGTTCTTCGTGAGCCAGTTGCGCCACTTGCCGAGCAGGCCGCCGACGTTGCCCAGCGCCGGACTGCCGCCGCGCACCGGGGCGTTGTGGCGCGAGCCGTGCAGCAGCAGGCCCACGCCGGTGGCGTGCAGCGGGCTGCTGATCACTTCGCCGAGACCGCTGATGTCCTGCGGCACGCCCAGGCGCACCATCTTGTGGAAGATCTCCTCGGCCAGCTCCAGCGCGCCTTCCATCCTCGAGGCACCGCCGGTGAGCACCACGCCGGCCGCCACCAGGCTGTCGTAGCCGGAGCTGCGCAGGCGGTCCTGCACCATCTCGAAGATTTCCTCGTAGCGCGCCTGCACGCTCTGCGCCAGCGCCTGCCGCGCCAGGCGTCGCGGCGGACGGTCGCCCACGCTGGGCACCTGGATGGTTTCCTCGGCGTGCGCCAGGCCGGTCTGCGCGCAGGCGTACTTGATCTTGATCTCCTCGGCGTGCGCGGTCGGCGTGTGCACGCCATAGGCGATGTCGCCGGTGACCTGGTCGCCGCCGATCGGCAGCGAGGCGGTGTAGCGGATCGAGCCCTGGGTGTAGATCGCGATGTCGGTGGTGCCGGCGCCGATGTCGACCAGGCACACTCCCAGCTCGCGCTCATCGTCGGTGAGCACCGCCTTCGCGCTGGCCAGCGCCGACGGCACCAGTTCGTCCACCGACAGCCCGCAACGCTGGATCGACTTGGTGATGTTCTGCACCGCCGCTGCCGCGCCGGTGACCAGGTGCACGTTCGCCTCCAGCCGCACGCCGCTCATGCCGACCGGGGCGCGGATGCCGTCCTGGCCGTCGATGCGGTATTCCTGCGGCTCCTTGTAGAGCACCTTGTGGTCGGCCGGGATTGCCACCGCGCTGGCCGCCTCCAGCACCTGCTCCAGGTCGCCTGGCGTCACCTCGCGGTCGCGGATCGCCGCGTTGCCGTGCGAGTTGCGGGTTTCCAGGTGGCTGCCGGAGATCGACGCCGTGACCGCGCGGATGTCGCAGCCGGCCATCAGCTCGGCCTCCTCCACCGCGCGCTGGATCGAGTGCACGGTGGATTCGATGTCCACCACCATGCCCTTGCGCATGCCGCGCGACACATGGGTGCCGATGCCGATCACGGTGATCGGCTCGCCGGGCTCGTACTCGCCCACGATCGCGGTCACCTTGGAGGTGCCGATATCGAGGCCGACCACCAGCTGCTTGTCGTTGCGCGTCTTCATATGCATGGCGTCCTCATGAGCGGCGCGTGACTCCTGCCTTGGCAGCGGCGGGCGCCGGCTGCGGCCAGCGCACGGCAAACCCGTTGGTGTAGCGCAGGTCGGCGTAGACGAAACCCTCGTCGTGGCCGGCCATCAGTTGCGGATAGACGTCGAGGAAGCGGCGCAGCCGCGCGCCGGCGAGGTCGCGGTCACCGATCACGATGCGGGCACCATTCGCCGTGGTGACGCTCCAGCTGCCGCGCGCGGTAAGCGCCACGCCGTTGATCGAGAGATGGGTGCCGGCGAACGCCTTGCGCACGTCGGCGTAGAAGCTCACCACCTCGGCCAGGCGGTCGTCGGGGCCGTCGAGATCCGGCAGCGCGGCGGCGTCAGCACTGCCGATCGGTGCGTCGAACAGCTTGCCCTGCCGGCTGATGAGCTGCTTGTCGTTCCAGCGCGCAAACGGCTGGCGCTCGATCACGCGCAGCTGCAGGGTGTCCGGCCAGCGCTTGCGCGCCTCCACCGATTCCACCCATGGCAGCGCCGCCACCGCCTGCTGCACGCTGTCGAGATTCAGCGCGAAGAAGCCCTTGCCCAGGCGCGGCAGCACGGCGGCGCGGATCTCCTCCATGCGCACGTGCCGGAACTCGGCCTGCACCGTGAGCCGGGTCACGGGCCAGCGGCCGGCGGCGAACCAGCCGTGCAGCACGCCGACGACCGGCAACGCCACCAGGGCGATGGCGAGGCACCAGGCAATGAGGCGAACGCTTCCCCTCATGCACCCTCCCGGAAGCTCGTCTCGAGCACGCGCCAGCACAGCATCTCGTAGTCGATGCCGGCGACGCGGGCGGCCTTCGGCACCAGCGAGTGCGAGGTCATGCCCGGCGCGGTGTTCACTTCCAGCAGCCAGTTGCGGCCCTGGCGGTCGCGCATCACGTCGACGCGGCCCCAGCCGCTGCAGCCCAGCGCGTCGAACGCGGCCAGCGCCAGCGCGCGCAGCTCGTCCTCCGCCGCGCCTTGCAGGCCCGGGCACAGGTACTGGGTGTCTTCGGCGACGTACTTCGCGTTGTAGTCGTAGAACGCGCCCTTCGGCACGATGTGGATGGAAGGCAGCACCTCGCGGCCGAGGATGCCGACGGTGAGCTCGTCACCCTCTATCAGCGTTTCCATCAGCAGGTCGCCGGGGTACTTCGCCGCCAGCTCGACCGCGCTGTCCAGCTGGGCTTCCTCGAACACGCGGGTGACGCCCACGCTGGAGCCCTCGCAGGCCGGCTTCACGATCAGCGGGAAACCGATCGTGCGCGCGGCCGCATGCACCGCCGCGGCATCGGCGCCGCGCGCCAGCGCCACGAACTTCGGCGTGGGCAGGCCCAGCGATTGCCACACGCGCTTGGAACGCGGCTTGTCCATCGACAGCGCCGAACCGAGCACACCCGAGCCGGTGTACGGCACCTTGAGCGACTCCAGCGCCCCCTGCAGCACGCCATCCTCGCCGCCGCCGTGCTGGCCGTGCAGGATGTTGAACACCCGCGCGAAGTGGCCGGCGCGCAGCGCGTCGAGCAGCGCCGGGATGCCGTCGATCGCATGCGCATCGACACCGCGCGCCTTCAGCGCCGCCAGCACGTTGCGGCCGGAGTCCAGCGACACCTCGCGCTCGGCCGAGCTGCCGCCCATCACCACGGCGACGCGGCCGAAGTCGGCGGGATTCGTGATACGGGAAGCGGGGTTCGTCGTCGCGGCCATCAGGCGGCTCCCTTCGTTTTCAGTTGGCCCAGCTGCGCCAGCTCCACCGCCGCCGCGCCGATGTCGCCGGCACCGAGCAGGAGCAGCAGGTCGCCGTCGCGCAGCAGCGCCGGCAAGGCATCCTTGAGCTCGCGCGGATGCTCGACCAGCACCGGGTCGACCTTGCCGCGCGCGCGCACCGCGCGGGCCAGCGCACGGCCGTCGGCGCCCGCGATCGGCGCCTCGCCGGCGGGGTACACCTCGGTCAGCACCAGCACGTCGGCCTCGGCCAGCACGTTCGCGAAATCGTCCAGCAGGTCGCGCGTGCGGCTGTAGCGGTGCGGCTGGAAACCGACGACGAGGCGGCGGTCGGGCCAACCGCCGCGCGCCGCGGCGAACACCGCGGCCAGTTCGCTGGGATGGTGGCCGTAATCGTCCACCAGCAGCACGCTGCCATGGTCCAGCGCCAGCTCGCCGCGGCGGTGGAAACGCCGCCCCACGCCCTGGAAATTCGCCAGCGCGTGCGCGATCGCCTCGGCGCCCACGCCCAGCTGCCAGCCGATGCTGGCGGCGGCCAGCGCGTTGAGCACGTTGTGCCGGCCCGGCAGGTTCAGCGTCACCGGCAAGGCCTCGGCACGGCCGGGCAGGTGCAGGTCGAAATGCATCTCGAAGCCGTGCTGCGACACGTTCGAAGCGCGCACGTCGGCGTCGGCGGTGGCGATGCCGTAGGTCATCACCCGGCGTGTGGTGGCCCTCGCCAGCTCCGCCACCTCGGCGTCGTCCACGCACAGCACAGCCAGGCCGTAGAACGGCAGGCGATGCAGGAAGTCGGCAAAGGCCTTCTTCACCTCGGCGAAATCGCCGTGGTAGTTCTCCAGATGGTCCGCGTCGATGTTGGTGACCGCGGCGATCACCGGCGAGAGCAGCAGGAAGGAACCGTCCGATTCGTCAGCCTCCGCCACCAGGTACTGGCCGGTGCCCAGCCGCGCGTTCGCGCCAGCCGCGTTGAGCTGGCCGCCGATCACGAAGGTGGGATCGTAGTTCGCCTCGGCCAGCACGCTGGCGACCAGGCTGGTCGTGGTGGTCTTGCCGTGCGTGCCGGCGATCGCGATGCCGCGGCGGAAGCGCATCAGCTCGCCCAGCATCTCCGCGCGCGGGATCACCGGGATGCGCGCGGCGCGCGCGGCAAGCAGCTCCGGATTGTCCGGCCGGATCGCGCTGGAGGTCACCACCACGTCGGCGTCGCCGACATTCGCGGCGTCATGCCCTACCTGCACCACCAGGCCCAGCTTGGCGAGGCGTTGCGCGGTGGGCGAGTTCGCCTTGTCCGAGCCCGACACCGCGTAGCCCAGGTTGTGCAGCACCTCGGCGATGCCGCTCATGCCCACGCCGCCGATGCCGATGAAGTGCACGCGGCGGAACGTGGTCATCAGGTCTTCGTGGGCGAGCAGCCGGCGGGGGGTCATGCGGCCACCTCCAGGCAGGCGCGCGCGATCGCCGCCGCCGCATCGGGCTTGGCCAGCGTGCGCGCGGCCTCGGCCATGGCAAGCAGGCGCACGCGGTCGGCCAGCAGCGCGTCGAGCCGCCGCGCAAGTTGTTCCACGTTCAAATCGCTTTCCTGTATCAGTTCGGCGGCACCGGCGGCGACCAGCGCCTCGGCGTTGCGGGTCTGGTGGTCGTCCACCGCGTGGGGGAACGGCACCAGCACCGCGCCCAGCCCGGCAGCGGTGAGCTCGGCCAGGGTGAGCGCGCCGGCGCGGCAGACCGCGAGATCGGCCCAGCCATAGGTGCCCGCCATGTCCTCGATGAAGGGCACGACCTGTGCCTCGACACCGGCTTTCGCATAGGCTTCGCGCGCTTCGTCGAGGCCGCGGTTGCCGCACTGGTGCAGCACGTCGGGACGCCGCTCCGGCGGCAACAGCGCCAGCGCCTGCGGCAGCGCGAGGTTCAGCGCGCGCGCGCCGAGACTGCCGCCCAGCACCAGCAGGCGCGTGCGGCCCGTGCGGCCCGCGAAACGCTGTTCCGGCGAGGCGAGCGCGGCGATCGCGCCACGCACCGGATTGCCCACCCACTCCGCGTCCGGCAGCGCATCGGCGAAACCGGCCAGCACGCGCTGCGCATGGGCAGCCAGCTTGCGGTTGGTGAAACCGGCCACGCGGTTCTGCTCGTGCACCAGCAGCGGCCGACGCAGCAGACGCGCGGCCAGGCCGCCGGGGCCGGCCACGTAACCGCCCATCGACAGCACGCTGCGCGGCTTGACCCGGCGCAGCACGGCGAACGCGGACAGCAGCGCACGCACCAGCATCAGCGGCGCCGCGAGGCGCGTCTTCCAGCTCTTGCCGCGCAGGCCGCCGACGCGGATCTCGTGCAGCTCGATGCCGTGCGCCGGCACCACCTTGCCTTCCATGCCGCCCACCGCACCCAGCCACGTCACCGGCACGCCCTGCGCGCGCAGCGCGTCGGCCACGGCGAGGCCGGGGAAGATGTGGCCGCCGGTGCCACCGGCCATGATCAGCACGGGACGGGCATCGGCGCTCATGCCGCTGCCACCTCGCGCGCACGTGCCGCGTCGTTCACGTCGGGCGCCGCCACCGCTTCCGGCATGCGCTTGGCCATCTGCCGCGCATCCAGCGCACGGTTGATCTCGAAGGTGGCGCGCAGCAGCGCGCCAGCCATCGCGCAGGTCAGCACCATCGACGAGCCGCCGTAGCTGATCAGCGGCAGGGTAAGGCCCTTGGTGGGCAGCGCGCCCAGGTTCACGCCCACCGAGACGATCGCCTGCATCGCCAGCATCAGCGAGATGCCGAACGCGACGTAGCCGGCGAAACGCTGGCCCACCTCGACGCCCTTGAGGCCGAGGTACAGGCCGCGCCCCACCGCCAGCGCGAACAGGCTCATCACCAGCACCACCCCGGCCAGGCCCAACTCCTCGCCGATCACCGCGAAGATGAAGTCGGTGTGCGCCTCGGGCAGGTAGGACAGTTTCAGCACGCTGGAACCCAGGCCCACGCCGGTCCACTCGCCACGGCCGATCGCCATCAGCGACTGGGTGAGCTGGAAGCCGTCGGTGAACGGATGCTCCCAGGGGTTCATGAACGAGGTGAGGCGTTTCACGCGGTAGCTTTCGCCGGTCGCCGCGATCACCAGCAGCGGCATCAGCGGCAGGCCCATCACGAACAGGTAGATCGGCCGCGCGCCGCCTAGCCAGACCATCGCAATGGTCACCGAGATCACCAGCGTGGCCGAGCCGAAGTCGGGCTGCGCCAGCAGCAGCAGCACGATCACGCCGGCCACCGCGATCGGCTTGATCAGGCCGAGGAACTTCGTCTCGATGCTGTCGCGGTGGCGCACCAGGTAGCTGGCGAGGTAGACCACCAGGATCAGCTTCACCGCCTCCACCGGCTGGAAGCTGGTCACCAGCAGGTTCAGCCAGCGGTGCGCGCCGTTGATGCGCATGCCCAGGTGCGGCACGAACACCGCCAGCAGCAGCACGAAGGCGAGCAGCATCAGGTGGAACGCGTATTTCTCCAGCAGCTTCAGCTCGGTGCGCATCGCCATGGCGGCCGCCGCCACGCCCAGCGCTAGGAACAGCAGATCCTTCTTCAGGTAATAGAAGGCGCCCTGGTGGCTGCTGTCGGCCACCGCGATCGAACTGGAGGTCACCATCACCACGCCCACGCTGGCCAGCCCGACCAGCGCGACGAGCAGCCACGCGTCGAAGCTGCCGCGCGGGCCTTGCCGCTTGACCGCCTGCGATGTGCCGAAGCCGAACATCTCAGCGCACCTTCAGCGTGGCGAGGCCGATCAGCACCAGCACGACGCTGATGATCCAGAAACGCACGATCACCCGCGGTTCGGGCCAGCCTTTCAGCTCGAAGTGATGGTGGATCGGCGCCATGCGGAACACGCGCTTGCCGGTGAGCTTGAAGCTGGCCACCTGGATCATCACCGAGGCGGTTTCCAGCACGAACACGCCGCCCATCACCAGCAGCACGATCTCCTGGCGCACGATCACCGCGATGCAGCCCAGCGCCGCGCCGATGGCCAGCGCGCCCACATCGCCCATGAACACCTGCGCCGGATAGGTGTTGAACCACAGGAAACCCAGCCCTGCGCCGGCCAGCGCGCCGCAGTAGATCGCCAGTTCGCCCGCCCCCGGAATCGAGGGGATGCCGAGGTACTCGGAGAACACCCGGTTGCCGGCAAGGTAGGCGAACAGCCCCAGCGCTCCGGAGACCAGCACGGTGGGCATGATCGCTAGGCCGTCGAGGCCGTCGGTGAGGTTCACCGCGTTGGAGAAGCCCACGATGATGAAATACGTCACCACCACGAAGAACACGCCCAGCGGAACCGCCACGTGCTTGAACAGCGGCACGAACAGCGCGGTCTCCGCCACCGGCGCGGTACCCACCGCATGCGGCGCCGTGAAGTACAGGAACAGCGCCGCGCACAGGCCGAACACCGATTGCCAGAAATATTTCCAGCGCGAGGCGAGACCGCGGCTGTCCTTCAGCACCAGCTTGCGGTAGTCGTCGTAGAAGCCGATCACGCCGAACGCCAGCATGACCGCCAGCACCACCCAGACATAGCGGTTCTGCAGGTCGGCCCACAGCAGCGTGGCGACGGTCACCGCGAGCAGGATCATCACGCCGCCCATGGTGGGTGTGCCGGCCTTGGAGAGGTGCGTCTGCGGACCGTCGCGGCGCACCACCTGGCCCGCCTTCAGCGCCGCCAGCTTGCGGATCAGCGCCGGGCCCAGCAGCAGCGACACCGCCAGGGCCGTGAGCGCGGCCATGATGGTGCGGAAGGTGATGTACTGGAACAGGTGCAGCGTGGTGAAGTGCCGCGCCATCCAGTCCGCGAGTTCAAGCAGCATCGGGTGCGCCCTCCGTTCCGGTCACGCCTTCCAGCGCCTTCACCACTTCGTCCATGCCGGCCGAGTGCGAACCCTTGACCAGGCAGGTCACGCCGGCATGCAGGCCGCCCTTCAGCGCAACAATCAGCGCGGCCTTGTCGGCGAAATGCTCGCCGCCGGCGCCGAAGGCCTCGACCGCCGCCGCGCCCAGCGGGCCGACGGCGAACAGGCGCTCGATGCCGCGTTCGCGCGCCTTCGCGCCGACGCCGGCATGCAGCGCGCGGGCATCGGCGCCCAGTTCGGCCATGTCGCCCAGCACCAGCCAGCGCTCGCCGGCCGCCAGCGCCAGCGTGTCGATCGCCGCGGCCATCGAACTGGGGTTGGCGTTGTAGCTGTCGTCGATCAGGGTGACGCCGCCCGGCAGTGCCACGCGGCGCAGGCGCCCCTCGACCGCGCGCGCCCGCTCCAGCCCCGCCACGATGGTGGCCAGCGGCACGTCCAGCGCCAGCGCGATGGACGCCGCCGCCAGCGCGTTGGCCACGTTGTGGCGGCCGGGCAGCGCAAGGTTCACCTCCGCGGCGCCCGCAGGCGTGCGGAGCAGGAAGCGCGAACCGTCGGCGCGCTGTTCCACGATGTCGGCGCCCACGTCGGCCCGATGCTCCAGCCCGAAGCGCAGCACGCGGCGCGTGCCGGCGAGACCCGCAAAGAAGCCCGCGAACGTGTCGTCCGCATTGATGATCGCCACGCCGTCCGCGGGCAGGGCCTGGTACAACGCGCCCTTGGTCTCGGCCACGCCTTCCACGCTGCCCATGCGCTCAAGGTGCGCCGGCGCGATGATGTTGACGAGGCCGATTTCGGGCCGTGCGATGGCGGCGAGGTAAGCGATGTCGCCGGGCTTGCCCGCACCCATCTCCAGCACCGCGTATTCGGCGTCCTCCGGCATCGCGAGCAGGGTGAGCGGCAGGCCGATCTCGTTGTTGAAGCTGCCGGTGTTGACGTGGGTGCGCCCGTGCAACGACAGGATCGAGGCGGTCAGCATCTTCACCGTGGTCTTGCCGTTGGAGCCGGTGATGCCGATCACCCGCGCATGGCGCTGTGCGCGCACCGCGCTGGCAAGGTCGCCCAGTGCCGCTTCCACGTCGTCCACCAGCACCTGCGGCAGCGGGCTGTCCACCTTGCGCGACACCAGTGCCCCCGCGGCGCCCGCCGCAGCGGCCTGGGCGAGGTAGTCGTGGCCGTCCACGCGTTCGCCCTTGAACGCAGCGAACAGGTCGCCGGGCTTCAGCTTGCGGGTGTCGATGGCAACGCCGCCTACCGCAGCATCCTCGCCAAGCAGGCGGCCGTGGGTCCACATCGCGATGGCGCCGAGCCGCATCATGCGCGCCGCTCCAGGGCCGCGCGCGCGACCAGCATGTCGTCGAACGGGCGCTTGCCGGTCGCGCCTTCCTGGTAGGTTTCGTGGCCCTTGCCGGCGATCACCACCACGTCGTTGGCCGTGGCCATCTCGAGCGCCTGCCCGATCGCCGCGGCGCGGTCGCGCTGCACGCCGTACTCGCGCGCCGCACCCATGCCGGCCACGATCTGCGCCACGATCGCGTCGCCGTTCTCGCCGCGCGGATTGTCGTCGGTGACGATCGCCACGTCCGCCAGCCGCGCCGCGATCGCGCCCATCAGCGGCCGCTTGCCCGCATCGCGCTCGCCGCCGCAACCGAACACGCAGATCAGGCGGCCGCGGCAATGCGCGCGCACCGCGGTGAGCACCTGCTCCAGTGCGTCGGGCGTATGCGCGTAGTCCACCACCACCAGCGGCTGGCCGTGGCGGCCGCCGAGCCGGCTCATGCGGCCGTTGACCGGCTGCAGGCTTTCGAGTGCGGCCACGATGCGTTCGAACGGCTCGTCCAGCGCGCCGAGGCAGGCCGCCACCGCGAGCAGGTTCGCCACGTTGAACTGGCCCAGCAGGTGGCTCTTCAGTGTATGCGTGCCCCAGGGTGTACGAAGCACGAAGGCCAGGCCTTCCGCCGTGCCGACCACGGCGCTGGCCGCCACGTCCGCCGCAGCATCGCCGCGCGCGCTTGTGCGCAGCGCACGCACGCCGGCAGGCAATTGCCGCAGCAGCTGCGCGGCGAATGCGTCGTCGACGTTGACCACCGCGGCGCGCAGCCCAGGCCAGGCGAACAGCTTCGCCTTGGCCGCGCCGTAGGCCTCCATGCTGCCGTGGTAATCCAGATGGTCGCGGGTGAGGTTGGTGAACGCGGCGACCTCGAAATCCACCGCGCCAACCCGCCCCTGCTCCAGTGCGTGCGAGGACACCTCCATCGCTACATGGGTGGCGCCGGCGTCGCGGAATTCCGCCAGCAGGCCGTGCACGCTGACCGCGTCCGGCGTGGTGCGCTCGCCTTCGCGCAGCCGGCCGTGCAGGCCGGCGCCCAGGGTACCGATGCTCGCGGCGCGATGGCCGAGGAAGGTCAGCGCCTGGGCCAGCAGCTGCACGGTGGAGGTCTTGCCGTTGGTGCCGGTGACGCCGACCACGCGCAGCGCTTCGGACGGTCGCCCATAGAAGCGCGAGGCAATCTCGCCGACCAGTCCATGCAGGCCATCGATCCACAGCACCGGCACGTCCAGCGACGCGCATTCCACTGCCGGCGCCTCGGCCAGCACCACTTCCGCACCGCGCTGCACCGCGGCGGCGGCAAACTGGATGCCATGGCTCTGCGTGCCGCGCAGCGCAAGGAAGGCATCGCCGCGGCGCACCTTGCGCGAATCCAGCGCCAGTCCGGATACCACGATGCGCGCCGCCGCCGGCGTGGCCGCCAGCGGCGCATCGGCGAGACCCAGCAGCAGCTGGTCGAGGTGGCCGGTGCTCATGGCGGGGGCCCCTCCGCCGGCGCCTCGTCGACCGGCGCCTCGTTGATCGGCACGTCGTTGGCTGCCGGCTTCGCCGGCTGCTGGCTGCCGACCAGCCCGCCGTTGCCTTGCAGCGGGCCGCCCACGTACCAGCGGCCGATGTTGTCCGGCGGGATGTCGAGCAGGCGCAGGGCGCCGTCCATCACCGCGGCGAAGACCGGCGCCGACACGGTACCGCCGAAGTAGCCGGCCTGGGTGGTGCCGTTGATCACCACCACGCCGACCAGGCGCGGGTTGCTCGCCGGCACGATGCCGGCGAACAGCGAGTTGTAGGTGTTCTTGGAATAGCCGCCGGCGATCGCCTGATGCGAGGTGCCGGTCTTTCCCGCCACGCTGTAGTTCGCGATGCGCGCCCGCGAACCGGTACTGCCCGGACCGGTCACCGTTTCCAGCATGCTGACCAGCTCGTGCGCCACCTGCGGCGAGATGATCTGTTTTCCCGGGCTGTCGTCGCCCTTGATGAAGGTGGGCGTGTGCATCACGCCGCCGTCGGCGATGGTGGCGTAGGCGTTGGCCAGCTGCAGCGGCGTGACGTTGAGGCCGTAACCGTAGGCCATGATCGCCTTTTCCAGCGGGCGCCAGTCGCGGCCGATCTTCAGGTATCCGGACGCCTCGCCCGGGAAGCCGCTGCCGGTGCTGTTGCCGAAGCCGAAGGCGCGGAAGGTGTCGTACATCAGCGGGGTATCCAGCGTCATCGCGATCTTCGCCGCGCCGACGTTGCTGGACCGGGTGATGACTCCGGTCGGCGTGAGCAGGCCGTTCGGATCGTCATCGCGGATGTCGTGGCCGTAGAAGTACCAGTGCCCGTTGCCGGTATCGACGACCGGGCTGGTCGGCGTGTACTTGCCGCTGGACAGCGCCGCCGCCAGCGTGAACGCCTTCATCGTGGAACCCGGCTCCACCACATCGGTGACCGCGCGGTTGCGCCGCTGCGCGGGCTTGCTGCCGGTCACCGCGTTCGGGTTGTAGGTGGGCAGGCTGGCCATCGCCAGGATCTCGCCGGTATGCACGTCCATCACCACCATCGACCCGGAGGCGGCGTTGAATTTCTCCAGCGTATTCTTCAGTTCGTTGTAGGCGAGGAACTGGATGCCGCGGTCGATACTGAGGGTGAGGTTCTGCCCCGGCTTGGGGGCACGCACCTGCTCCAGGTCCTCCACCACGTGGCCCTTGCCGTCGCGGATCACGCGCTTGGCGCCGGGCTTGCCGGCCAGCCAGTCGTCGTAGGCCAGTTCCAGCCCCTCCTGGCCGTGGTCGTCGATGTTGGTGAACCCCAGGACATGCGCGGTCACCTCGCCCGACGGGTAAAAGCGCTTGAACTCGCGCTGGCCGTTGACGCCGGGGATGTCGAGGTCGAGCACGGCCTGCGCCGCTTCCGGCGCCATCTGCCGGCGCAGGTAGACGAACTCGCGGTTCGCACGCTGCTCCAGGTAGCGCCGGATGTCGGCCGTGTTGCCGCCCAGCGCTTTCGCCAGCGCGGGGATACGGTCGTCGTTCGCCAGCAGCTCGGCCGGGTTGGCCCAGATCGAGGTGACCGGCGTGGACACGGCGAGCGGCTCGCCGTTGCGGTCGAAGATGGTGCCGCGCGACACCGGGATCGGCACCTCGCGAAGGAAGCGCGCGTCGCCCTGCTTCTGGTAGAACTGCTTGCGCACCACCTGCAGGTCGAATGCGCGCGCCACCAGGCCCAGCGAAACCAGGCCGAGCACGCTCACCACCAACACCATGCGCTTGCGCGCGCTGGGGCCGGCGCCGCGGCGGCGGCCCGGCGACGGCGTGGCGCGATGCGGCTGGGGGCGGGTACGGTCGCGCCATTTCATCGGCGCAACAACCGGATGTCTTGCGGGCGCGGATCGACCATGCCGAGCTGCTGGCGCGCCTCCTCGTCGATGCGGCGCGGCTCGGCGAAGGTGGCCTGCTCGAGTTCGAGCCGGCCGTATTCGATGTTCATGTCGTCGCGCTGGTTCTGCAGCGCGGTGAGCCTGACGAACAGCACGCGGCTCTCGTGGCGCGCCCACACCACGCTGATCGCGCTGGCGATCACGGCGCCCAGCAGCGCGAGGATGAGAATGGCCTGGATCGCCTTCATGCGTGCCCCGCCTGCGGCCGGACCGGGCCGGGGAGCTTCTCGGCCACCCGCAGCACCGCCGAGCGTGCGCGCGGGTTCGTGGCGAGTTCGGCCTCGGAGGGAAACCGCGCCTTGCCCACTGCCACCAGCTCCGCCGGCGCCGCCGCCTGCGGCGGGCCGCGGCGGCTGCCCTGCACGCGACCGGAATGGTCGCGGATGAACTGCTTGACGATGCGATCTTCCAGCGAGTGGAAGCTGATCACCGCGAGCCGGCCGCCGGGCTTCAGCCGCGCCAGCGCAGCATCCAGCCCGCGCCGCACCGAATCCAGTTCGCCGTTCACGCGGATGCGCAGCGCCTGGAAGCTGCGCGTGGCCGGGTGCTTGCCCGGCTCGCGCCGGCCCACCACGCGCTCGATCAGTGCGGCCAGCTCGCCGGTGCGGGTGAGCGGGTTGTCCGCGCGGCGCTCCACGATGGCGCGGGCGATCTTGCGGCTGAAACGCTCCTCGCCGAACTGCCACAGCACGTCGGCGATCTCGCGCTCGCTGGCATGGGCGAGGAAATCCGCCGCGCTCTCGCCCTGCGTGGTGTCCATGCGCATGTCCAGCGGTGCGTCGGCCATGAAGCTGAAGCCGCGCGCGGCCTCGTCCAGCTGTGGCGAGGACACGCCGAGGTCCAGCAGCACGCCGTCGAGGCCGGCGGCAGTCTCGTCCCATTCGCCGAGGCTGGCGAAGTTGGCATGGCGGATCGCCACGCGCGGCTCGGCGGCGAACGCCTCCTGCGCCGCGGCGATGGCGTTCGGATCGCGGTCCATCAGCAGCAGGCGTCCGCCGGGGCCCAGGCGCGACAGCACGGCGCGTGCGTGACCGCCGCGTCCGAACGTGCCATCCAGATAACGCCCGCCTGCCTTCACGGCAAGGCCCTCCACCGCTTCGTCCAGCATCACCGGGATGTGCCGCAACTCGGCCATGCCGCACCTCCCGTCCCGTAACCCGCCCGCAAACCCGCGCACCGCGCTAGAGCTGCAGCGCGGCCATGTCGTTGGTGATCTCGTCTTCGCCGATGGTCTGGCGGATCTTGGCCAGGTGGGCCTGTTCGCTCCACAGCTCGAACTTGTTGCCCATGCCCAGCAGCACCGCCTTCTTCTCGATACCCGTGGTGGCGCGCTGACTGGCCGGCAGCAGGATGCGCGCAGCGCTGTCCGGCTCCACCACCGCGGCGGCGCCGACGATCTTCATCTGCATGTCGCGATGCGCCTTGACCACCTTGGAGAGCGCGTTGACCTGGTCGCGCACCTTTTCCCACTCGGCATGCGGAAACAGCCACAGGCAGCCCGGCTCGAACGGGTTGTAGGTGACCACCAGCCGGTTCGCGCAGGCGCCGGCCACCAACTCGCGGTACGCGGTCGGTATGGCCAGCCGGCCCTTGTCGTCGACGGTGATGGCGGTCTCGCCCTGGAACACGCAATAGACTCCACGAAAACCCACGATTTCACACTGAAAGCCACGATAGTCTCGCCCCTTGAGACTGTCAAGGCATTTTTGCTTGTGAATCAAGGAGAAAGGCGAAGTTATGACCGCGTTTCCAGCACTTTCTCAGGAACATTCCCAAGGTGCTTGAATGCAGGGAAATTTTTTTGCCAAGCCCAGAATGAATTGCCCCGCTGGACCCATCTGGCGCACCGATCGGCCCCGCCGCGGCATGAACCTCTGTTCATGCCCGCTGCGTGCGCACACCCGACATGTCCCGGCGCGCTGGCCGGGACATGGGTGGGAAAGGGGGAGTCGGCCTGTAAGCCGGGTTCTGTACGCCTTGCGGCGCGACAGTCATTCCTCTCGGCCAGGCGTCGCCGCCTGGCTCCAGCGACCTACCCGGGAACAACGCGGGCCGCGTTATCGTTCCCCTATTTGGTCTTGCTCCGAGTGGGGTTTACCGTGCCGTACGGCGTTGGCCCCGTACGCGGTGCGCTCTTACCGCACCGTTTCACCCTTGCCTGTGCCCTTGCGGGCCATCGGCGGTTTGCTTTCTGTTGCACTGGCCGTCGGCTCGCGCCGCCCAGGCGTTACCTGGCACTCTGCCCTGTGGAGCCCGGACTTTCCTCGATGCGCTTGCGCGCGACGCGACTGTCCGGCCGACTCCGACGCATAGTCTAGAGTGAAGCGGGGCGAGAAACGAGAGCAAACCGCTTTGCGCTCACTCCACGCGGCTCTCCACTCACTCCTTGTAAAGCTCCTTGCGCGGCGCACCGGTAATCGCCGCAGCGATCTTGGCCGCCTTGGCCGGCGGCAGCTCCCCCCGCAGGATCGCGAACACGCGCCGCCCCTCGGCCAGCTTCGCGTCAGCCTCCTCGCCGCGGCCGGCGACCAGGATCACGCATTCGCCGCGCTGCTGATCGGGATCGTTCGCCACGCGCTCGGCGAGCTGCGCCAGCGGTTCGCCGATCACCGTCTCGAACATCTTGGTGAGTTCGCGCGCCAGCACCGCCTCGCGGTCGTCGCCGAACGCCGCACGCATGTCGGCCAGGCTCTCGGCGACGCGGTGCGATGACTCGTAGAAGATCACCGTGCGCGGCTCGCCCGCCAGCTCCTGCAGACGCGCAAGCCGCGCCGCGGATTTCGGCGGCAGGAAACCCTCGAACACGAAGCGGTCGCTGGGCAAGCCCGCCACTGACAGCGCGGCGATCGCCGCGCAGGCGCCCGGCACCGGCGCGCAGCGGATGCCCGCCGCCCGCGCCGCCCGCACCAGGCGGAAACCCGGGTCGGAGATCAGCGGCGTACCCGCGTCGGAAATCAGCGCCACCGATTCACCGCCCTGCAGGCGCCGCACGATGGCATCCACCACCTCGCGCTCGTTGTGCTCGTGCAGCGCGACCAGGGGCGTGGCGATGTTGTGATGGAGCAGCAGCGGCCGGCTGTGGCGGGTGTCCTCGGCGGCGATCACCGCCACCTCGCGCAGCGTCGCGATCGCCCGCGCGGAGAAATCGTCACGATGGCCGATCGGCGTGGCGACCACCCACAGGCAACCAGGCTGGACGGATGGCATGTGCAAGCTCCTGCGGACCCGAGTCACGGAAACGATCGGCTATCATCGCGCACACTCGCCGCGATTACCGACAAGAGATACCCGATGCGCCTGCGCCCCGTCATCCGGCCGTCCCTGCCTGCCCTTGGCCCTATCCTGTTGCTGGCCGGCGCGCTGGCCTTGAGCGGTTGCGTTCCCGGCAGCACGAAACCCTCGCCGGCCGAGCTCAACGCGGCGGACAGCGCCGCCGCCCTGGCGCAGCAGGGCCGGTTCGACCAGGCCGCACAAGCCTATCTCGCCATGGCCTCGCAGTATGGCGGCCACGCCGACCATTACCGCGTGCTCGCGGCCGAGGCCTGGCGCGAGGAAGGCCGCATCGAAGCGGCCGCACCCACACTGGCGCAGATCAAGCGCGCAAACCTGCAGGGCGACGACGCCGTGCGCTTCGATCTGCTGCGCGCGGATCTCGCCCTTCGCCACCACGATGCCGCCACCGCGCTGCGGCTGACCACGCAGCCCACCGTCGCCGTGCCCGGCGTGCTGCAGCTGCGCCTGTTCGAACTGCGCGCCCGCGCCCAGGCAGCAACCGGCGACCATTGGGGTGCCGCCCGCACCCGCGTACAGATGGACGACGACCTGCACGGCCTCGATCGCGCGGAGAATCGCAAACAGATCATCGCCCAGCTGACCCGGCTCGACGTGGCCGCGCTCAAGCAACGCGCCGCCGCGATGAAACCGGGCGACCGCATGCTCCCCTGGACCGACGAAGCGTTGAGCCAGCGCGGCATCGCCGTGGCCCAGCCCACGCCGGCGCTGCAGCAGCCGGTGGGCACCCTGCTGCCGGGCGCCCAGGCCGATGTGCGCGAAGGCTACAAGATGCCTGCCCACGTGGCGCTGCTGCTGCCCGAGAGCGGCGTCTACGCAGCTGCCGGCAACGCGATTCGCGAAGGCTTCTTCGCCGCCTACGCGGAGGACGCCCGTACCCATGCGCCGCGCGCCTCCGTGCGCATCTACGACACCGGCAGCAGCGATGATGGTGCGCTCAAGGCCTACCAGCAGGCGGCCGGCGACGGCGCACAGCTGGTGGTCGGCCCGCTCACCCGCGGCGCGGTGGCGACGCTGTTCGCCCAGGCCAAACTGCCGGTGCCGGTGCTGGCACTGAACCATCCGGACAACAGGCAGCTCCCCGCGACCGACGCCAGCGAGTTCGGCCTGCTGCCGGAATCCGAAGGTGCGCAGGCCGCCGACCACATGATCGAGCGCGGCCTGCACCAGGCCTACGTGGTGATCTCCGGCGACGACTTCGCCCAGCGCGCCGCCAACGCGTTCAAGGCCGAACTGCTCGCCCGCGGCGGCAGCGTGACCGGCATGGCCACCCTGCCCGCCGGCGCCAACAACTACGCCAGCCTGATCGCCAGCCTGCACCTGCCCGCAGGCGCCGCCCCAGCTGCGACAACACCCGCCCCGGCCGCCAGCACCGCTGCGGACGCCGCCGGCGTCTCCGGCAACGATGCCGGCATCTTCATCAGCATGCGTCCCGGCCAGGCCCGGCTGCTGCTGCCGCAGCTGCAGATCGCCAAGATCACGCTGCCGGTGTTCGGTACCTCGCACGTCTACGCCGGCAGCGACAATCCCACTGCCGACGGCGACCTCAACGGCGTGGAGTTCTGCGACGCGCCCTGGCTGTTCGATGCCCAGCCCGGCCTGCCCCGCCACGACGACATCGCCACGCTGCTGCCCAGCGCGCGCGACGGCAACGCGCGGCTGTTCGCGTTCGGCATGGACGCATGGAACCTGGTGCCCTACCTCGACTGGCTGCGCGACCATCCCGGCAGCTATCTGCCCGGTGCCACCGGCCAGCTCACCGCCGACCAGTTCGGCCGCATCCGCCGCGTGCTGATCTGGGCGAAGTTCCAGAACGGACTCGCCCGCCCGCTGAGCGGCAGCCTGCAGGTCGACGACCTCCCCACGCCCGCCAGCAGCGCACCGGCACCTGCACCCGCCGGCAGCAGCGAGCAGCCGGCCGCCTCCTCCTCGACCCACTGATGCGCAGCGCCGGCGCCGCGTTCGAGCAGCGTGCCTGCATCGAACTCGAGCGCGCCGGCCTGAAACCACTCGCGCGCAACTACACCACCCGCCACGGCGAACTCGACCTGGTCATGCTCGATGGCGACACGGTGGTATTCGTCGAGGTGCGCTATCGCGTGCGCGCAGGACACGGCGATGCGCTGGCCTCGATCACCCGCGGCAAGCAGGACAAGCTGATCCGCACCGCGCAACTGTGGCTGGCCGCCCACCCGCAACACGCACAGCGTTCCTGCCGCTTCGACGTGGTGAGCTACGACGGCCCCGCTGCCGACGCACGCATGCAATGGCTGCGCGGGGCGTTCGAGGCGTACTGAAACATGGACGGCAGAAGTGCGCTGCAGGCCGGCTGAGCTGATTCGCGCGCGGCGAACGCAAACGCTATTGGCGGCGCCGTCGTTCCTGGGCACGTCCAGCACCATCGCCTTGCACGAAGCACGCACCAAGATGCGTGCAGCCAGCCGGATGCCGTGCAGCGGACTGCACGCCGCTGGCCCAAGCCGCCGCATGTAAGCGATGGACTACGCGCCGTCAGCACAAACGCACAACTGCTTCGGCGCCTCCGCTTACATGCCTCGGCCCACGCCTGTCCTAACATAAATGCCGCGCGGTTTTGCGATGCGCTAGACGAAATTCGAGCGTGCCGCATGACAGCATTCGCGACCGTGGCGTGCAGTGCGCGCCACACAGGGGATGTGCCGGTCAGTCGATCCCGGCGCGCATTGCGCACCGATCTCCGGTCGCGCCGAACCCCCACCCGCGGAATGGGTTCCGGACTCTTCCGGACAGGACGCACGAATGGATATCGAAGCGATTGAACAACAGGATTGGCTGTTCACCAGGCGCCAGCGACGCGGCGCTTGCACGCATCCGGCGAATCGTCCCCCGCTTCCCGGCCCGCCGCCGCAGCGGCCGCATGTTCCCGTCTCTGACGCCGTCATCGATGGTGCTTCTCCGCGCCCGCGCGTCACGAGCACGGCCCGGCCCAAGCTTCGGGAAGGACGGCCACTCTTCACCTCAGCCAGCGGACCAAACGTGGACAAGGACTTTCTGAAGTTGACCCGCACAAGCGCCACGCTGCTCCTCATCGCGGCACTGGCCGGATGCGGCACCCCTCCGGCCAGGAACTTTGCAGGCCCCTGGAAGCCCGTCAACCATTTCCAGAACAAGCCGACCGAAATACCGCTGAATCCGGCATACGTGTTCTATGCATCGCCGATGGACGAAACGCTCAAGACGATGCTCGCACGCTGGGCCAGGGATTCGGGAAGGCAGCTCTCCTACCAGTTGCCCTTCGACGTGACGCTCTACCAACCCGTCGCCGCCATCCGGACGACGGACATCGACGATGCCGTCGCGCGGCTCAACTCGATCTACGCGGCACAGGGGGTCTCCGTGGCGGCCACTGCGCGACGAATCGACGTCCAGGCCCCCGTTTCCGGCAGCGCCAGCGCCACGACCAGGAATGCCACTCGCGCGGCCACGCCGTCCACGACGACAGCCAGCGCAAAGTGAACTGGCGAGTCGGAAACATCACGGAAGGAACGGATATTCCCCGATGCTGAAGAAGAATTCATCCAGCCGCAGAATCGACGAAACGGTCGCGCGATCGGTCAATTTCGAACTGACCATCGCGGATCTCGCCAGGCGCAGCGAACGCCGTGCTTGGCTGGTGGCGTTCGGCGCCATCGCGATGGCGATCATCCTTGCTGGCGGCTACTTCTACATGCTGCCGCTCAAGCAGAAGGTGCCCTATCTCGTCATGGCCGATGCCTATACCGGCACCAGCACAGTCGCCCGCCTGACAAACGACCTGACCCACCGCAGGATAAGCACCAGCGAAGCGATCAATCGCAGCAACGTCGCACACTTCGTGCTGGCGCGCGAATCGTACGACCTGGCCATGCTCAACCTGGGCGACTGGGCCACCGTCCAGACCATGTCTTCTCCGGGTGTGCGCGCCGCATATACCCGGCTCTATTCGTCGACCAATCCGGACAGCCTCTTCAAGAAGTACGGCAAAGACACCGCCATCCGCGTGAAGCTGCTGAGCATCGTGCTCAACGGCGGTACACCGGGCACGCCCCCCAAGGGGGCCACCGTGCGCTTCCAGCGGGAACTCTACGACAAGCAGTCGGGGGCCACGCGTCCACTGGACAACAAGATCGCGACGCTGTCGTTCACCTACAAGACCAATCTGGACATGGACGACCAGAGCCGCATCGAGAATCCGCTGGGATTCTGGGTCACCGATTATCGTGTCGACGACGACTACTCGTCGGCGCCGCCGGCCGAAACCCAGGGTGCGGATTCCGGCGCGACCACCTCCCAGGAAACCGCTGCGACCGTCGCGCCAACGCCCGATGCGGCGGCAGTTCCGCCACAGGCATCCACGGCACCGCTGCCAACTGCTTCCGTCGTCGCTAGCCAGCGCATGCAGGCGCCCGGACCAGCAGCCGGAAATTCCGCCACTGGAGCAGGCCGCCCATGAACCGACGCAACCTCCCTGGCCTGACCATCGCCCTGTGCGCAGCCTTCTTCGGCGCGCCCGTGCTGGCGAGTGCGCAGGTCGTGGAACAGTACGAATACCAGCCCAACCGCATCTATCCAGTGCGCACGGGCCTCGGCATCACCACGCAGATCGAGCTCAGCTCGCAGGAGAAAATCCTCGACTACAGCACCGGCTTCAGCTCCGGCTGGGAGCTCACGCGCCGCGACAACGTCTTCTACCTCAAGCCGAAGAACGTCGACGTGGACACCAACATGATGATCCGCACCGCGACGCATTCCTACATCTTCGAGCTGAAGGTGGTTGCCACCGACTGGAAGACGCTCGAACAAGCGCGGCGGGACGGCGTGGAATACAAGATCACCTTCAGCTATCCGTCCGACGCCAGCTTCGCCAAGGAGATGAAGAAGGACGCCAAGGCCTCGGCGCTGAACACCAGCCTGGTTCCGGGGCGCAGCTACAACTTCGACTACGACTACGCGACACGCAGCAAGGCCTCGCCCTGGCTGGTGCCCGTCAACGTCTACGACGACGGCCGCTTCACCTACATCCGGATGAGCAACCTGAAGCAGTTCCCGACCGGCGATTTCCCCGCAGTGTTCATGCGCGAACGGGAAAAGGGCGAGGACTCGCTGGTGAACACCACCGTCGAGGGCAACACGATCGTCGTTCACGGCACGTACCCCTACCTGGTCATCCGCCACGGCAACGACGTCGTGGGCCTGCGAAGGAACACCACGAAGTGAACCCGAATACTTCGAACCAGCCTGGCGACGACACGGTGTCCCAGCACGCCTCGTCGCACGAAATGCCGGGCGGCCAAGCCGATGCGCTGGCCGGCAACCCATATTCCACCCGTTACCAGTCGGCCGCGCCAGATCTGGATGCCGGCGCGCCCCAGCTGAAGTCGCACGACCTCAGGCGCATGAACCAGCGGGCGCTGTTTTTGCTGGGTGCGGTCGTGCTGCTTCTGCTGTTCGTCGCGTACTGGATGATCACCGGTACCGGCAGCCGCAACGAACAACCCAAATTACGCGAGGAAAAGGTCACGGTGTCGGCACCACCCAAGTCGCTGGCGTTGCCGCCGCTGCCGACGCCCGCGCCACGCCAGGCCGCACCCATTCCGCTGGTGCAGCAGGCCGCCACGCCGTCGCTGCCGGTACGCCAGTCTTCGCCCCAGGCGCCGCCGCAACCGACGCTCGTGCAGCGCCGGATCGCAGGTGCGGAAGACGCCGCCAATGGCGGTGCGGGCGCCGACCAGCCGACCGCTGCCGCAATACCCGCAGCGACGGGTCTCGGGCAGCCGGGCAGCCTGAAGGACTCGACCGTCACCAGCGCCCAGCCGTTGCGCCATCCAGACACCCTGATGCAACGCGGCACCTACATCCGCTGCGTGCTGGAAACGCGCATCGTCTCCGACATCCCCGGCTACACCTCCTGCCTGGTCACCGAGCCGGTCTACTCGTTCAACGGGCAGCGCCTGCTGTTGCCCAAGGGTTCGAAAGTGCTCGGCACCTACGACAAGGGGCCGATGGGCGACCGCATGGCCGTGATCTGGGACCGCATCATCACGCCCAACGGCATCGATGTGAACATGGCCAGCCCGGGCATCGACAACCTCGGCGGCGCCGGCGTCCCTGGCTACTACGACGCCCACTGGGGCCAGCGCATCGGCTCGGCCCTGCTGATCAGCATGCTCAGCGACGCCTTCAAGTACGAAGCGGCCGAACATGGGCCGAAGACCACCACCATCGGCTACGGCGTGGCGACCCAGGAGCCATTCGAAAGCAACACCGCCCAGACCGTGCAGAACCTCGCCAACCAGGCGGTCCAGGCCGCCGCCAACCGCGCACCGACAGTAACCATCAACCAGGGCACGATCCTGTATGTCTACGTCGCCAAGGACGTGGACTTCAGCGGCGTCGTTGCGCGCTTCTGACACCGCACCCGGCACGCCCCATGGAAGAACTGGCCGCACAGATCTCGAACGAATTCCTCGCCTACCAGTACGACGTGCTGGGGGTGCGGGAGTTCATGGACTCGCCGGACGTCACCGAGATCTGCATCAACCGGCCGGGTGAGCTGTACCTTGAGAGCCGCGGCGCCTGGCGCCGCGTCGAAGTGCCGGCCCTCACGTTCGAGCGGGCGCGCCAGTTCTGCACCGCAGTCGTCAACGAGAGCAACACTGGCCAGCGCATCACTGATACCGATCCGGTCGTGTCCCTGACCTTTCCCACCGGCGAGCGTGCGCAGTTCGTGATACCGCCGGCCTGCGAGGCTGGCAAGGTATCCATCACCATCCGCCTGCCCTCCAAGCAGACGAAGACGCTGGCCCAATATCAGGAAGACGGCTTCTTCGACGAGATCGTGGAAGTCGGCCGCGGCATCGGCGGTGCCGATCGCGAACTGCTCGAACTGCGTACGAGCCGCAACTATGCGGACTTCTTCCGCAAGGCGGTGCTCAACAAGAAGAACATTGTGGTCTCCGGGGCCACCGGCAGCGGCAAGACCACCTTCATGAAGTCGCTGGTGCACCACATCCCCGACAACGAAAGGCTGGTGACGATCGAGGACGCGCGTGAACTGTTCATCGCGCAGCCCAATATCGTGCACCTGCTCTATTCCAAGGGCGGCCAGAGCACGAGCAACGTCACCGCCAAGAGCTGCATGGAGGCCTGCCTGCGCATGAAGCCCGATCGCATCATCCTGGCCGAGCTGCGCGGCGACGAATCGTTCTATTTCATCCGCAACTGCGCCTCGGGCCATCCGGGCTCGATCACCAGCTGCCATGCGGGCAGTACGGAGCAGACCTGGGACCAGCTCGCGCTGATGGTGAAGGCTTCCGCGGAAGGGGCCGGGCTGGAGTTCGCCACCATCAAGCGCCTGCTGATGATGACCATCGACATCGTGGTGCACATCAAGGCACACGCGGGACGCCGTTGTATCACCGGCATCGATTTCGACCCAGGCCGCAGCTTTTCGCAAGCCTGATCCCACCACGCCTGGCTCGCACGAACACAGGAGGCCACGACATGCTTGCCGCAACCGGAATGATGGCTTGCCCCAACCTTGCCGTACCGGTCGAGGTCATGCGCCATGTCGTCGACGTCGAATCGGGCGCGAACCCCTATGCGATCGGCGTGGTCGGCGGCCAGTTGGTGCGCCAGCCGAAGAACCTCGGCGAAGCGCTGGCCACCGTGCACATGCTCGACGCCGCGGGCTACAACTACTCGCTGGGCATCGCCCAGGTGAACCGTGCCAACCTCGGCAAGTACGGCCTGGATTCCTACGAAAAGGCCTTCGAGCCCTGTCCCAACCTCGCTGCCGGTGCGCAGATACTCGCCGCTTGCTACGCCAGCTCGGGCGGCGACTGGGGCAAGGCCTTCAGCTGCTACTACTCGGGCAACTTCACTGCCGGCTACCGCGATGGGTACGTGCAGAAGGTGTACGACTCCATCAACCGCGACTCAGGCCGTTCAACCGCGGCCGATGCCTCGCGCGCCATTCCGCTCGAAACCACGCCGCCGGACACACCCGAAGGAGGCGTCGCGAAGACGGCAAGGCTGACGCCGGACAGCCCTGGTTACCGCGTGGCGATCCGCAGCGTCGCGTTCTACGCGACCGCAACATCCGCGGTTCCCACAAGCGCTGCAGCATCGGATTCGCACCTGGTGTCGCCCCCTCCCGCGGCGCATGGCTCGTCGAAGGTCACTGCGGCGCCGGCCGCGATGACGGCGCCGGCATCGGCTGCTTCCCGGTCGGCGCGCAGCACATCAAGTGCCGTGGCGGCGTCATCTGTCTTCGTGCCCCAGGTGACCGGACCGAACGATCCGCCGTCCCAGCCGATGCCCGACAACCGTGTGGCGCCCGGGCAGACGGCATCCGCGGCTTCCGGTGCCGCAGACGGTTACGCCATCCCCAGCCAGGAGCATCGTGATGCCGCCTTCGTGTTCTGAAACGGTGGAGCAGTCCGCCGCACGCGCGTTCCAGGTTGGCGGACCCGTCGTCCGTGTCGGTGGCCGAACAGCCGCAAACCGGCCCCGAAGTGCTCGAGGCTCCCCGCAATGAATCCGGCTGTGCACCACGCAGCCTCCCCTGAAGTGGCTCATGCCTGACAGCCGCGACATCCACCATCCACCCGAAGGAAATCCAACATGACACCGAACCAGATCGTTACCGAAAGCTTCATCCGCGCCGGCCGCGCACGCCTGGGCATGTTCCTCTACCTGGCCGTGCTCATCGCCCTGGTCATGCCCAGCCTGGCGTTCGGCCAGGACGCCACTGCGACCATCGACACCACATGCAAGTTCGCCACCAACATCAACAAGATCCTCAATGCGATCTCCATCGTGGTGGTCACCATCGCCGTGGTGTTCTCCGGCTACCAGATTGCCTTTGCGCACAAGCGCATCGGCGACGTCGCTCCCGTGCTGATCGGTGCTGTGCTGATCGGCGCAGCCGGCCAGATCGCCAAGATGTTCCTTGCCGGCAGCACCTCGGCCTCCGGCGCCACCGAATGCACGGCGAGCCTGGTCTCGCATGTACTGAGCCACTATGCATAAAAACGCGCTGTTCCGCGGCTGCACCCGCCCGCCCATGTTCATGGGCGTGCCCTACGTGCCCTTCTTCATGGGCGCGGGCGGGTGCCTGCTCCTGGCCATGTACTTCAACCTGTTCTTCCTGCTGCTGATGCCGCCGGTGATCTTCGTGATGCGCCAGATGGCGCGCCGCGACGAGATGATCTTCCGGCTGCTGGGGCTGCGCCTGCAGTTCCGCACCCGGGTGAGAAACCTGCAGGAGCACGACGGGATGTGGGTATTCACGCCCAACAGTTACCGCGGTCAGTCGAAAGCCAAACCGTAAGCCACCGGGGTGCCCCGGCCCGCCGGGGCGCTCACACGGAAGGAAACCATGCCCAAGCCCAGCTTCATTCCCGACACCGCCATCGGCGAATTCGTCCCGCTCTCCACCCATGTCTCGCCCACCGTGCTCAAGACCACAGGCGGCGATTACCTCATGGTGTGGCGCCTGGGCGGGCTGCCTTTCGTGGGGCGCGAGGAATGGGACATCGAGCACCGCCACAACACGTTCAACCGCATGCTGCAGACCCTGCGCGCGCCTGACTTCGTGAACGTGGCCTTCTGGGTGCACGACATACGCCGCCGGCGCCGCCTGAAGGACCGCAGCCGGTTCGCGCAAGCCTTCAACCAGACCATGTCGGACGCCTACTACGAAACCTTGTCCGCACAGAGGCTGATGCAGAACGAGCTGTACCTCACACTGATCTACCGTCCCATCGTCAGCGGCAAGCGCTTCGCGGAAAAGTCCGCCGACCTGGCTCGGCTGGAATCCGAGCAGCAACAGGCCATCGGCACCGTGCTGGAACTGGCCGGCAACGTCGAGGCGGTGCTGAAGGATTACGCGCCCTACCGGCTCGGCATGTACGAGGCCGCCAACGGCGTGGTGTTCTCCGAGCCGCTGGAACTCTACGGCTACCTGCTCAACCGCATCGACGAGCCGGTGCCCGCGCTGCCTGCACCCATCTTCGACTACCTGCCGGTGAGCAAGCATCGCTTCTCGGCCAAGACCGGCGACTTCGTCATCACCACGCCCGATGGAGCGAATCACTTCGGCGCCATCCTCAACATCAAGGAATACACCGACGGCACCTATCCCGGCATCCTCAACGGACTGAAGTACCTGGACTTCGAATACGTCATCACCCACTCCTTCAGTCCGATGGGCCGCCACGACGCGCTCAAGGCGCTGGACCGCACCAAGGGCATGATGATCTCCTCCGGCGACAAGGCCTTCAGCCAGATCGCCGAGATGGATCACGCGATGGACCAGCTCGCCTCCGGCAACTTCGTGCTGGGCGAATACCACTTCACCATTGCGGTCTATGCGCCCAACCAGGGAACGCTCTCCCAGCAGATCGCCGCCACGCGCGCGGAACTCTCCAACGCCGGCTTCGTTTCGGTGAAGGAGGATCTCGCCGTCACCGCATCGTTCTACTCGCAGCTGCCCGGCAACTGGAAGTACCGCACGCGGCTGGCCAACGTCAGCTCGCTGAACTTCCTCGGCCTGTCGCCCCTGCACAACTTCGCCACCGGCAAGAAAGAGAACAATCCCTGGGGCGACTACGTCACCACGCTGCAGACCACCAACGGCCAGCCCTACTACTTCAATTTCCACGCCACCCATCCGGCGGAGAACTCGCTGGGCGAGAAGGCCATCGCCAACACCATGGTCATTGGCAAGTCCGGCACCGGCAAGACCGCGCTGATCAACTTCCTGCTGAGTCAGGTGCAGAAGTACACGCCCACACCCACCATCTTCTTCTTCGACAAGGACCGCGGCGCCGAGATCTTCGTGCGCGCCTGTGGCGGCAACTACCTGGCGCTGGAGAACGGCCAGCCCACCGGCTTCAATCCGTTCCACTGCGAACGCACCGAGGCCAACGTGCAATTCCTTGCCGAGCTCGTCAAGGTGCTGGCCGGCAAGAGCGTCTACAGCTCGCGCGAGGAGGAAGACATCTTCCGCGCCGTCGAAAGCATGCTCGACACGCCCATGCGCCTGCGCAACATGACCAACTTCCAGAAGAGCCTGCCCAACATGGGCGACGATGGCCTGTACGTACGCATGCGCAAATGGACGGCCGGCAACTCGCTGGGCTGGGTGTTCGACAACCCCGTCGACACCATCGACCTGACCCGCGCCAGCATCATCGGCTTCGACTACACCGACATCATCGACAACCCCGAAGTGCGCGTGCCGGTCATCAACTACCTGCTGCACCGACTGGAGGCGCTGATCGACGGCCGCCCGCTGATCTACGTGATGGACGAATTCTGGAAGATCCTCGACGGCAAGGGTGGCCTGAAGGAATTCGCCAAGAACAAGCAGAAGACCATCCGCAAGCAGAACGGCCTCGGCATCTTCGCCACCCAGAGCCCCGAGGACGCGCTGGCCAGCGACATCGCCGCGGCGCTGATCGAGCAGACCGCCACCATGATCCTGCTGCCCAACCCCAACGCCAGTCGCGAGGACTACGTCAACGGTCTCAAGCTCACCGAAGCCGAATACCAGGTGGTGGTGAGCCTGGACGAACGCTCGCGCTGCTTCCTCGTCAAGCAGGGCCATGCCAGCGCGGTCTGCCAGCTCAACCTGCGCGGCATGGACGATGCGCTCTCCGTGATCTCCGCCTCCACCGACAACATCGAGATCATGCATCGGGTGCTACGCGAGCGTGCCACTGCCGTGGGCGTGAACGTGGACGAGCTGCGCCCCGAACAGTGGCTCAGCGATTTCTATGAAAACCGCAAGGGGAGCGGCAAGGCCAGACCAATCCAGCCGACGCGCCCCACCCAACCCGCGCGCACCACCATCCAATCAACCTGACCCAACGCCGAGTGAGGAAAACGCCATGAGCAAGACAATGTCTCGTTCCACCGGGCTCAACGCCGCCCTCGCCATCGGCCTGTCGGCCACCGCAACCCTGTTCGCATCGCCCGTAGCTGCGCAGATTCTGGTTACCGATGGCGCATCGATCACCGCCAACAATGCAGGCTTTGCGGCGCAATTGGCCAAGACTGTCGAGCAATATGCGCAGCAGATTCAGTCATACGCAACACAGGTTCAGCAGTACCAGCAGATGCTCACCAAGGTCATGAACCTTGGCACCAACTTCAGTATCACCCCGAGCGCCCCGTCACAACTCGATGCCAATCAATTGATTCAGGCCAACTGCGGTGGCGGCGGCTCCATCACGAGCAGCGTCCTCAATGGGATGAGTTCGTTGATGGGCCAGTCCCTCACCCAAAGCCAACAGCAGATCTGCGCCGCGATCATCACAGCCCAAGTGGACAAGTACAACCAAACGGTGTTGATGATGCAGCAGATTCAATCAAACATACCGGCAGTGCAAAAAATCGGTGATCTGGCTAGCACCTTCAGCAACATGGGCTCAAGCAGCTCCGCCACGACCCAGATATCAGGTTTCAGCGCCCAGTTGAACACCGAAATGAGCAACTGGCAGGCGCAAATGAATGCCGACGACGCGCTCATCAATTCGCTGCAGCAGGCGCAGGGCATTCTGGCGAAAAAAGCCTTGAACGGCGGCGGCACCCTTCTCGGCAACACCGTGCAGGCCACGGCATTTGCGGCGGCATTCAAGTAAAAGCCTGACACCGGCTCCCACCAACTAAAGCATCACGCGGCTTCGCCAAGGATCACGCGCGTCATGGTCTACTTCGTCCTCATCTACAACTGGCTGCACGACAGGATTGACACCTTCGGTGTCAACCTGATGGGGGCTGTGACTCACTGGATGGCCGCCATCGCCCTGGTTCTGGTAACCCTCTGGATCATGTTCCAGGGCTACCGCGTCCTCACTGGCCAGATGCGCGAGTCGCTGATGGGCATGGTGCTCAATATGGCCCGCGTCGTCGTCATCGTCTCCGTCGCCACCACCGTCGGCGTCTTCGCCCCCAACCTCCACACCCTCGTCACCTCCACCCTCTCCACCGACATCAACCAACTCTTCACCGGCGACGATTCCACCCTCGCCAGTACCATCGATTCCAACCTGGCCAAAACCCAACTGGCCCTCTCCGCCATCGACACCGTGCAGATCCCCCCGGGTGACACCGAAGACACCGCCGCCAAAGCCCGCGCCCAGACCTTTGTCATCTTCGGCACCGCCAGCCCGCCCATGGCCGCCGCCGCCATGCTGTTGCTCTACGACGTCACCCTCGCCCTCATCATCGGCCTCGGGCCGTTGTTCATCATGTGCCTGCTCTTCGAGCAGACCAAGCCACTGTTCCAGAAGTGGCTGATGTACGGCATTGGCACCCTCTTCTCCATGGGCATGCTCGCCTTCATCAGTTCGCTGGTGCTCCAGCTCACCCTGCGGGTGGCCGGGGCCTTGTGGGCTTCCGGCGTCGTCAACAGCATCACCGGACAGAGTGCCGAGGGCTTCACCAACCAAGCCATGCAGCAGGGCGGGCTTGGCCTTCTGATGACCTTGCTGGTCATCACCGTGCCGCCCATGGCCGGCAATTTCTTCTCGGCCACGCTGGGTAACTTCAGCCCCTACAACGTCTTCAGCCGAGCGGGCCAACCGGGAGCGAATGGGCAGCCGGGGATGGGGGGGTATGGGGGTTGGCAGGGTCAGTTGGCGTATCAGCAAGGTAACCAGCCCCATAGTGGCGAACGAAGCTTAGGTGGGTTCAGTAGTAACGCATTGCCAAGTTCAGCTCCCTCCAACAACGCCCTCTTGGGTGGCAGATCGGGCTATACGCAATCCTCTGACATTATCAAAACCCTTACTCCCGGGGGATAACCATGAAAAGACTATTTTTCCTTGCGCTTTTATTGGTCATCACCACAGTTCATGCCCAAGACTGCGCTGGCGGCGGAGTGAACGCCGGCGGTGTATGCGTTCCGCCTGATGTAGCGATGCCAAATAATCAACAACAAGCTCCGCAACCGCATCCTCAGATTTGGGAAAATCATTGGGGAGCAATTTATACAGATACTCCCCAAGGGATTTTGGGCTCTTCTACCAATGCCAGCAGTCAAAATGGCGCCGAACAGGCCGCCTTGGCCGATTGCCGTGCAAAGGGTGGCGTGCAGTGTGAACTCCAAATTTCGTTTAGAAATGGATGTGCTGCCATGGTCATTGGCAGCAAGGCGTTCAATGTCAATTCCGCGGCAACTTTGGATGAGGCCGTCCAGAAGGGAATGACCATGTGCGCCCAAGCGGGCGACAGTTGTCACGTCTACTACTCCACCTGCAGCCTACCAAGTCGTATTCAATAGGCGAAAAATGAAAACACCACTCGCCTCACTCCTCACGCTTTTCATCCTCTGCGCAAGCAATGCATGGGGGCAAAGCTCCGACACTTCGCTGCCATCCAACATCAGCCTCTATGCCAAACCTGGCATCGGCGATGGGCAACTGTGCCTGGTCGGAGCCAAGACAGACGACGACGGTATGAATGAAAAGCCCGTCGCCTATCTCGAAAAATCATCCACCTCCGTGATCTGGCATGCTTCGTTGCCCTTACCCCCCCACACTTATCAGGCACGAGCGACGCACTGTGTCGGCACGCCCACCACACTTTATGTATTGGTGCAGGGCGACACGCAGCCCGAACAATCCTTGTCGCAGACTCTGCTTGAGGTCGTCGCCCTAAACCGCGTAACGGGCGTCGTCGCAGCCACCAAAGCCATCGAACCACCGAACGTCAGTGGTGCCCACACGACATGGGTCGAAGCTGGGAACGGGCATTTTTCGGCACACGGCAACGATTTGATCGTCACTGGTAAATACGCCCTGCTATCCAACCGAGACAACCCACAGGATTTTTCGCTGAAGGTTCCGCAGAGCCTGAAGCCTTGAAGAGGGTCGCACCATGAACGAGAAGGAACGCTTCATCGCCGAGTTATATCCGGCAGCCATCGAAGTCTCCAAGGAAACCGGCATGGCATGGCAAACCATCCTGGCCCAAGCAGCGCAGGAAACCGGCTGGGGGCAACATCAGCTTCCGGGCACCCACAACATCTTCAACATCAAAGCCGACTCCAGTTGGCATGGCCCAAGCCAGACGTTCAGTGTCTGGGAGATCGAAAACGGCCAGAAGGTCTGGAAGGATCAGCCCTTCCGCGTGTATGGATCCTACGAGGAAGCCTTGCGGGATCGAGTCGAGTTCCTGCGCGACAGCCCGCGCTATGCCAAGGCAGATCTGTTCGATGAAGGCACCAAGGGCAATCTTGAAAAAGAAGCCGTCGCTTTGCAGCGAGCGGGCTATGCCACCGACCCGCATTACGCCGAGGGCTTGGTGCGCGTGTTCAACAGCGCGACCATGCAGCACGCCATCAAGGAGGCGCAAACGCTGGAGACATCCAGTCACCATGCTCCGAACGTCCATCCACGGCACGCCGTTTATCCGCATCAACAAGCAAGCCTTGCCGAAGGCACCCACGGCCCCGCCGTCGCCTCCCTGCAAGCCGATCTCGCCAAGCTCGGCTACAGCGACGTTCGCAACCACCCGCTCAAAGCCGACGGCGAATTCGGCATCCGTACCCGCCGTGCCGTGGAACACTTCCAGCACGACCATCACCTCACCGTAGACGGCAAGGTCGGCCCACTGACCCTGCAGGCCATGCATACGGCTCTGCAGCAGCACACTACCGTCCATGCCCTGAGCAACTCCAGAAATTCCGACCACGCCCTGTTCGAGCAGGCACTGGCCGGCGTGCGCGCTCTCAATGCTCACGGCCATGCCACCGAGCAGCAGCAACGCAACCTGGCCGCCGCGCTGGTCGTCGAAGCCAAGCATGAAGGCTTGACGCGCATCGACCAGGTCGCCTTCGGCAACGATGGCAGCCGGGTCTACATCGCCCAGCACCCGACGTCACCGATGGAACAGGCGAAGTTCGGTTCCGTCGACACGGCGACTGCTCTGCATACGCCGCTGGGCCAGAGCTCCGCGACGGCGGCGTCCATGCCTGCACCACCCCGGGCCCCGCCCACTGTCACGCAGCCATCCCAGCCCGGCCAAGTGAACACCATCGCCATTTAAGCCCGAATTGCCATGCGTTCATGCATCGTCACTCGCATGACCGCAACCCCGCTACCGAGACCGGCGCGGTGGCCGATTGCATCCGGCGCACCCGAACCGAATCCTGCACTTGCCTGATCCGCCTTTCCACATCCCCTTCATCAGCACAAGGAGTCGAGCCATGAAGCCGCGCCCCCTACTCACCGCCCTCGCGATCAGCGCCACCGGACTGGCCATGGGTGGTGCACATGCCCAAGGCGCCGATCCCTGCACGGTCTACACCTGCATGGCGGGCATCTCCGGCGTCGGCACCTCGGGTGGGCCGGCCTGCGCTGCGCCCATCGCCGCCTTCCACGCCATCCAGGTGTGGGACCCGGAGTTCGACAGTGGAGCCACTGCGGCTGAACGCAGGCAGTTCCTCATGACGTGCCCGGGGGCTCAGGCTGGTGCCAATCTCGCCATCCTCAACGCCATCATCGCGCAGTGGGGCTATATCCCCTGAAGGGGCTCCCATTTGCCCAAATGCTCAACGAGGCATTGAAGAATGCGCCATGGAAAGTTGATTTTTGCGGTGACGCTGCTCGTGACCGCCCTGCTAGGTGGCCTCTACTTCGCCGGATGGCTCACGGCTTGGCTGCTCGGCCTGAAAGGTTCGTCCCCAACCTGGAACACCTGGTGGCAATACCACCAGGCCGCCAGCCTGCCGCAGTACGTGCCTTATGCCGGCAAGATCAGCCTGGCCGGCTGGCTCGGCTTTGGCTTACCTCTGCTCGCGGGGCTAATCGCGTTGATCCCGCTATTCAGACACAAGGCCGAATCCCTGCACGGTGATGCCCGTTTCGCCGGCCTGTCCGACCTGCGCAAGGCCGGCCTGCTGACGCAGAGTCCGCAAGGCATCCTCGTGGGCAAGTACAAGGAACGCTACCTGTGGCTGAACGGCGCCCAGCACGCCATCGCCATTTCCCCTACCCGCTCCGGCAAAACCACCAGCATCGCGATCCCCGTGCTGCTTTCCTATGCCCAGTCGATGGTGGTGCTCGACCTCAAGGGCGAGTTGTTCAAGGCCACCAGCGGCTGGCGTGAAGCACAAGGACACACCATCCGCGTATGGGCACCTTACGACGATGCAGGTAACACCCACCGTTTCAACCCGATGTCCCTCATGGCCGGGATGGATCCCGGCAAGCGCCTCGGCGAGATCCAGACCATGGCGGCCATCCTGTATCCGGACGAGACTGGCAAGGACCCCTTCTGGACCAGCCAATCGCGTGCTGCCTTCGCCGCCTTTGTCTCCTTCATGTTCGAAGTCTGGGATGCGCAGGTACTGGCCCAGCAGCTTGCCGGCGCTCCGGCGTCGATGCGACTTGACCCGGATACGTCGCCGCTGTTCCCCAGCTTCGAGCGCGTCCTGCGTCTCTCCAGCGGCGCGGGCGGCAAGAGCATCAAGGAGACGCTGCAGCAGATACTCGTCGACCCCACCTATGCCTGCGCCAGCCCGCAAACCCGCACAGTATTCGGCAATCTACTTGGGTTGGCCGAACAGACCTTCTCTTCGGTCATCGCCACCATGCAGGCGCCGTTGCAGCAGTTCCTTAGCCCGATCCTTGCCGCCGCCACCAACGCCACGGATTTCGACGTAACCGCGCTGCGCAAGCGCCCCACCACCCTCTACGTCATCATCCCGACCAGCAAGCTGGACGAGAGCAGCAAGCTGCTGAACATCTTCTTCAGCACCGTGATCGGCGCCAACCTCGACAAGCAGCTCGGTGAGGAGCCCGACCTCAAGTATCAGCTGCTGATGCTGATGGACGAGTTCACCGCCATGGGACGGGTGGATGTGTGGGCCAAGCGCATCTCGATTTCCGCCAGCTACGGCGTGCGCGACCTGTGCATCGTGCAGAGCCGGTCGCAGCTGCGCTCGGCCTACGGTGACCACGACGCACAGAACTTCATCACCAACCATGGCGCGCAGATCGTATTCGCTCCGCGCGAGCAGGCCGACGCCAACGAATACAGCGAGATGCTCGGCTACAAGACTGTGCGCAAGAAACAACGCAGCCAAAGTCGCGGTAGCGGCTCCAACCAGACATCGATCAGCTACAGCGAAGAAAAACGCGCCCTGTTCCTGCCACAGGAGATCAAGGAGCTTCCGCAGGACGAGGAAATCATCTTTTACGAGGGCTGCAAACCCATCCGGGCGCGCAAGAACTGGTTCTTCAAGGACAAACTGCTCAAGGAGCGAGCCGGCGTGGCGCCGGCAAGGATCAAGGCAACGCCGCGGGACTCCACATCCACAGTGACCACCGGAAGGAGCGTCATCCGCCCCCAACACGAACAGACCGCGGCGTGGTTGGCGCAATAGGGAGCCACGATTTGCGGCTGTCCGGTGACCCTTGAAGATTCCAGCGAAGCCGATCTTTGCACCCGACAACGGATCATTCCAATTTCGAGGAATCACATGCACCACGGCCCCCAATATCCCACCACGCTTGCGCCCTCACCATGAAGACCCGCACCGCCCTGCTCCTCGCCCTGACCTCGATCACAGGATGTTCAATGACACACGGCGATCCCAACCATCCCAGAAAGAACCCGCACCCCGTCAAACTCTATGAAGTCATCGCTACGGCTGAGGCGCCGGGACCATGGGATTCGGTGAAGGGGTACGTTGCCTACGAAGTCAGCAATCGTAGGTGCGTACCACGAGGCTCATTTACCGGCAGTCAGAACGTGCCGAATGTCGCTTTCGATTTCAAAATGACGCGCGTGGACGAAAAAACATGGAAAGGCTATTTTTACGGCGACCTATTGCAGGATGAAGATTATTTCGGACTGGGTGCTTGCCATTGGCATGTAACTCAGGCATCTCCCGTCTTCTCCATACATGGGAAAAGTTTTGTTCTAAGCTCAAGTATGGAAGACGTCAATCCATATACCGAATACTTCAAAAAAAGCGACTTCCTGGATCAATCAGGAAAAGACGACGGGTATGGAACTACGCTCAATGACCCTGAAATCGCCAAGCACCCGGATGCCTTCTTTCCGGTCACAGCAACTGTCAAGGAGGTCACGCCGTGAACTCCCGCACCGAGGTATCCGCAGCTGCCGCCAGCGACTCCTATGTCAATCGCTCACAAGACCAAGTGGATTATAAAACTGTCCATCTTGGCGACTGGAAGTATCAGGTGTTCGGCTACAAAGTCGACTCAGTAACAGGCTTCCATGCCACGGCGTACAGAGAAGTGGCCCCGCCTCATAGCATCATCATCGCCTATCGAGGCACCGACCCTGCCATAACCGACATCACGGGCCACACCCTAACCACAATCCAGGACATTGCTGTCGATGCCGCGATGGTGCGGGACCACATCAACCCCCAGGAATCTGCGGCGAGTGCTTTCACCCAAGAGATGATCGACAAGGCAAAAAGAAACGGCATCTCCAAGGACCAGATCACCGTAGCCGGCCACTCACTGGGTGGCACCTTGGCGGAGATCGAAGCGTCGAAGTACGGGTTGGGCGGAGCAACTTTCAACGCCTATGGTGCGGCGAGTCTGGGGTACGGTGTGCCGGAAGGCGGCGGCAAGGTCACTGATTACGTGATGGCCGGCGACGTGGTCAGCGCCGCCAGCCGCCACCACGGCCGCGTGGTGACGCTCGCCAGCCCGGAAGACCTCAGCAACATGCAGGCAGGTCGCTATCTGGATGCTCCGATGGGAGCGCAGCCACCCAACCCGTTCCTCGCCATGAGCCTGGGCGACCACAGCATCCAGCACTTCGTCGGCTCCGGCAGCGTGCTGAAGCCCGAGATACTCACCCAATATGAGAAGAACTACCTGGACAACAAGGCCGCCATCGACGCCTACCGCAACGACGTCTACCGCGAGCGCGAGGAGTTGTCCAAAGCGCTGCGCCAGGCCCAAAGCAGCGACAGGCGCGCGCAGCTGCCGCCAGACATCCAGGCGCAGCTGGACGAGTACCTGACGGTGAACGTGGACCCCGTCGTCGGGAAACAGGTCACGCAAAACAGCGCCGTGCTGGGTGCCGAGCACGGGCTGCAGACGGGCGCCGACACCCTGCGCACGGGCGGCCAGTACGTGCAGTCCCAGTACGAGCGCGTGGCAGCGGCGGCCCATGCGGCAAACCGGATCATGGGCCCGGCCAACCCTGCCGCGGCTCTGGCCGGCGCGGTCGTCGGCGAAGCCGCACACCTCGACGGGCAGGCGGCCAGTGCCTTGGGCGGCTTTGCCGCGGACAGCCTGCACGCGGCCAGACGGACGATCGAACGCGGCGCCCACGATGCAGCGCAAACTCTCAACGCAGCCATCCATGGCCCTGGCGTCCAAGCAGCTGCCATTCACCTCGTCAATGGCACCGTCGACGCGTACCGGACCGTCGAAAGCATTGGGCACGCCACCGCGCAAGCCATCGATCGCGCAGGGCAGGCCGTGTCGCACGGCATCGATGCCACCATGCACTCCGCCACGCAAGCCTATGACGACACCCGGCAAGCCGCGTCGCACAGCGCCGTCGCCATCGGCCACGCTGCCCGGCGCGCCGGAGAAAAGCTCCACGACCTCGCCGAGCAAGCGGGCACAGCCTATGCCGAGAGCATGACACTGCGCGGCCAAGCCATGTCCGCGGCGACCGATGCCCTGTTGCACCGACCGCCTGCAGACACGCACAAGAAGGCCATCGCACCGGACCAAGACGATCCTCGTCATCCCGATAGCCCCCTGCACGGCTTGTACAACGAACTGCACCGGCGCGTTCCCGATGCCGGCGAGCGCCGTCTGCTGCAGTTCACGGCGGCCTGCCATGCGCATAGCATCGGCGCCCACAACCTCGGCACCATTCGCCTGGACGAAGCGAATGCGATCATGCACTTCTGCGGCAACGACATCTGGGCTCAGCCCGTCAGCGTAAACTTCAGCCAGCCCTCGCCGCCACCGGAGCAGTCCATCCAGCGCATCCAGCAGCGCGACCTGCAGCAGGCGCAAGTGACGGAGCAGATCCCCGCCATGAGCCAGGCGCAGGTGCAACAAGGACCGGTACCGGGCAGCCTGGCGTTCTGATCGCTCTCTGGCGGGAGAATCCGCAGTCGGCGCTAAACTTGCCCGATGCCACTCCCCGCCGCCTTGCTGAGCCTGCTGCAAGAGATCTTCCCGCCCGGTGCGCTCTCCACTGCCGAGGCCGAGCGCCGCGCCCACGCCTACGACAATTCGCGACTCAACGCGCTGCCCGACGCGGTGGTGTTCCCCACGGAACATGCGCAGGTCGAGGCACTGGTGCGGGCCTGCCGTAGCCACCGCGTGCCGCTCACTGCGCGCGGCGGAGGCACCAGCTCCACCGGCGCGTCGGTGCCGCTGCAGGGCGGCGTGGTGGCGAACTTCCAGCGCATGAGCCGCATCCTGCGCATCGATCCGGACGACCGCCTCGCCGTGGTGGAGCCGGGCGTGACGAACGAGGCGCTGCAGCAGGCGCTGGCGCCGCACGGATTTTTCTGGGCTCCCGATCCGGGTTCGGCGCCATGGTGCACGGTGGGCGGCAACCTCGCATGCAACGCCTCCGGTCCGCACGCGGTGAAATACGGCTCGACGCGCGACAACGTGCTGGGTCTCGCCGCCGTGGCCGGCACCGGCGAGAGCTTCCGCTGCGGCACGCAGACCACCAAGAGCGCGATCGGCTACGACCTCACCCGGCTGCTGGTCGGTTCGGAAGGCACGCTCGCGATCATCACCGAAGCCACGCTCAAGCTCACGCCGAAACCCGCCGGCCTGCGCACGCTACGCGCGACCTACCGCGATGCCGGCAGTGCCGCGAAGGCGGTGGCGCGCATCATGGCGCAGCCGGCCACGCCCTGCGCGCTGGAGTTCATGGACGCGCTGGCATTGAAGCTCGCCCGTGAGCACTCGCCCGAGGCCGGCGTACCCGAGGCGGAGGCGCTGCTGATGATCGAGCTGGACGGCGCGCCGGATGCGCTGGACGCCGCTACTGCCGCCGTCGAGGCCGCCGCGAGGGTGGATGGCCTGGTGCAACTGGAGGTGGCGCGCGACGAGGCGCACACCCGTGCGCTGTGGGCCGCCCGCAAGGCGCTCTCCTTCGCGCAGCGCGCGGTCACCCAGCACAAGATCAACGAGGACGTGGTGGTGCCGGTGAGCCGGCTGCCCGGGCTGATCGATGCCGTGCATGCGCTGGCGGAGAAGCATGCCGTGCCCATCGTCAGCTTCGGCCACGCCGGCAACGGCAACCTGCACGTGAACCTGCTGCCGCGCGACGTGGACGAGATCGAGCGCGCCTACGCCGCGCTGCCCGAGTTGTTCGCGCGGGTGCTCGCGCTGGGCGGCACCCTCTCGGGCGAACACGGCATCGGCGCGGTGAAGCGCGAATTCATGCCGCTGGCGGTGTCCGACGCGACGCTTGCGCTGATGCGCGGCGTCAAGGCCGCGTTCGACCCGGACGGCATCCTCAACCCGGGCAAGCTGCTGCCGTGAGCGGCGGGATGCGGGATGTCGAGTTGCGGGACACGCGAAAGCGATAGCGAGAGCGGTTGCAGATGGCAAACGAGAGAAGCACAGACGAGCCTGGGCAGCAGCACAGCCTGGATGCCCTGTTGGCGGAGATCCGCTGCGGCCATGTCTGCGCGATGCAGCAGCCGCCGGGGCGGCGGCCGGTACTGCAGGCGTCCACGCGCTCGCGCCTGCTGATCGTCAGCCAGGCACCGGGGCGCAAGGTGGAGGAGAGCGGCATCCCGTTCGACGACGTCAGCGGCGAGCGCCTGCGCGACTGGCTGCGGATCGACCGCGCCACGTTCTACGACGCCGATCGCGTGGCGATCGTGCCGATGGATTTCTGCTACCCGGGCAAGGGCAAGAGCGGCGATCTGCCGCCACGGCCGGCATGCGCGGCAATCTGGCATCCGCGCCTGTTCCCGTTGCTCGGCCGGGTGCAACTGACCCTCGCCATCGGACAGTATGCACAGGTGGGCATGCTCGGTGACGCGCGCGATGCCACGCTCACCGACACCGTGCGCAACTGGCGCACGCACCTCGCCCGCGGCGTGCTGCCGCTGCCGCACCCCAGTCCGCGCAACCGGCCGTGGGTGCTGCACAACCCGTGGTTCGAGGCCGAGCTGCTGCCGGAACTGCGCCGGCTCGCAGCCGAAGCTTTGCATTAGGGAAACCGCACGCCCGCCGTTGCACATCCCACATCGAACGCAGCGGGCCATCGACCGGATGAGACACACCGCCAGGTGATTGCGGCGGATTGCCGCATGTGGTCGCTGCACGGGCCGATGCCCGACGCGCCGAGGCACCGTCAAGGCACCGCGGCAAGCACGTGCTCACGCAAGAAATGGCGCGCCTCAATACCGTCGCATGCCGCGCGGAGCCCACCATCGACGCTTTCCGCTCCGACGGAAATGCATGTTCTTTCGGTTTTGCGGACACCGATCGCGACGCCGCCGACGGTGGTGACGCATTTCGTGGCAGGGTTCGTCGGCTAGTGCGCCCGGCCTTGCGCAACCCGAACTTGACTCACATCAAAGGGCGGTCCGGACGGCGGCGTAGCGTTTGCATCGTCGCCCGATACCTGATCTGGAGAAGCCTCATGAAACTGAGAATTTTCGCCCTGCTGCTGCTTGGCCTGGCTGCCGCCCCGACGTGGGCCGCCACCTGTTCGACCACCGTCACCGGCAACGACGCCCTGCGCTTCAACAAATCGACGATTACTGTCCCCAAGGCCTGCACCACGTTCACCGTGACATTGAAGAACGTGGGCAGCATGCCGCGCTCCGTGATGGGTCACAACGTGGTGATCGCTCCGACTGCCGATGAGCAGGCCGTCGTCAACGATGGTGCCACCGCCGGCATCGATCATGACTACGTGAAACCGAACGATGCCGACGTGGTGGCCTACACCAAGCTGATCGGCGGCGGCGAGGAAGCCTCCACCACCTTCAAGGTCTCGGCGCTCAAGCCCGGCGTTCCCTATGCCTTCTTCTGCACCTGCCCTGGCCATGCATCGCTCATGAACGGCGCGATCGAGCTGAAGTAGGGAGAACCGCAGCAACCAGCCAGCCACGCCGCATACCGCACGGCATGCGGACCCGGTACCGAGAGACGCCATCTGCGATGGCGTCTCTTGCGTTTCCACCCTCTGAAATCCACACGCCGACCGGCCCCAGCCTCACCCGACAAGGCGGACATTCGCTTGGGCCGGAGCCGCAGGCGTGGCGCCGCGACCCGGCCCACCGGCAATTTCTCCGGGCGTTTCGGCATGACGCATGCCTGCCCTATCCATGGACCACACGCCAGCCAACGAGCTGCTGGCGATGACCGCCTCGCAGTCACCCACTGAGCCGTGGATCCCACATGCTGCGGGAACGGTTGCGACGGCAACGAGGGCGACCGGGCCGGGGCGATAAACCGGCAGGCGAACGCCAGCGTGCCGCTGGCCGATGGAACGTGGCCGGCGACCGCCGCCATGCCAGGCAACGATCCCCGGCGGCGGAGACTCGCCGGACTGGGCCACTCGTGCCGATGCAGCGATGCGACCAGCGGGCCACCGCATGCAATCCGCGTCGACGGGCACCCTCTCCTCCGGGTTTCGTCGCTGCCGCCAGCTACGGAGCATGGTTCCGGTCCGATCGGAGCGGCGGGCGCCATGGACGCTGCATGCGGCCGGGGTGCTGCCGCCACGTCACCTCGATGGACCCGGCGACTCCGACCGCCCAGCGATGCCCGCATGTACCAACCGCGGTGCTACGCCGTGGAAACGGCCAGGGCATGACGGCTCCGTCCTGGCCCGGATGCCTGGAATGAAATGCCCGACAAGCAAACGGGGGCCGGTCTCCGACCGGCCCCCGAAATCACCCGTCCAGTTTGTTTCTCAGATCGCAAGCCAGATATATGCATACAAGGTGTTGTTGTCGCTGGCCTTGCGCCCGGCACCATCCACGTTGTGAACGAGACCGCTGAACTTGGTGTAGTAGGTGTATTGCAGTCCGAAGCGGACGTTTGCGTACGGTTCCATCCAGGACGTGGACTTGCCGAATGGGTTGTAGTCGAACTCCAGAATGCCACCTTGGGTATTCGGCGACCCGTTGTTGCCGTAAAGCGTCAGATCGTTGCTTCCGTTGTTGACGAACTGGCCCAGGGTGAAGCCGTACGTGTTGCGGAACCAATAACTGCCCTTGATATTGAACGAGTCCAGATTGTCGTGCAGATTCGAGGAACCGCCGCCACCGTAGGTGTTGTTCAGCGTCTGCCTCTCGTGGACGTACAGGCCGTCGACCGTGACGACGTTGTCGCCCTTGAAGTACTGGTAGTCGCCCGAGAGTCCCACGTCGTTGAAGTTGTCGGTCGGGCCGGCCACTGGAATGGCGTTGCCGTTCAGATCGGTGCCCAACGGGCCGCGCTTCATGTTCAGCAGGAACCCGCCGAACGTCAGGTTGCCATGCGGAACCTGCCATGTATAAGCGGCGCGGGCATACGGAGCCACCCCGGAGAGCCTGCCGTCATACGGGCCGTTGACATGATGCGCCCAAGCTACCGAGAGAGACCGGTAACCGCCCGCTTCGAGGTAGAGCTTGCCATCGACCTGGACATACGCCGTGGCGCCGATCGACTGGCCACCGAGACCGCCGAACAGCATGGGTGCCGCCGGCGCACCCGGGGCCAGGTCGGCGGCCATGTAGGGATAGATCCACGCCGGTGCCGAATTGAAGGCATCGCTGACCGTCGGATTGTTGTTGATCGAAATACCCCAGGTGCCGTTGTGGTCACCATGGCTGAACGGGGTGGCGTAGCGCACATCGGCGTTGTCCCAGCCGAGTAGCCCGCCGTTTTCCGAATAGGTCGCCTGGACAAAGGTGCCCATGTGATCGTTCAGGCGGCCGGCCAGGAATACCGATGCCTGCTGCAGTTCGAGGTTGTTGTTGGTGCCGAATCCGTTCGCCGGTGGCGCCGTCTGCGCCTTCGCCGTCTGCGTGAACGATTCGACCAGCATCAGCGACAGCGGCACATCGGCCTCGTTGCCAACCTTCATCGTGTAACCGTTGATCTTGAACTCGCGCCCGAACGGCGTCAGTTCGGGACCGAAGCCACCGACATGGCAGGCAGCGCAGGGCTGGTGCGTCTGCCGCGCATACGTCGGCACCGCCAGGACCAGGGTGGGCGCGAGCAGCAAGCAGGCCGCAGCGGCGAGCTTTTGCAACCAGGAGATGTCTTTCCCCTCCCCTGAAGGGTGCCGCTTCATCATTACAGACATGGCAGTCAGCTCCATTTGGCGGATTGTTAAGAAATCGTATGGAAATGTAAGGCTAATCGGTATCTCCCCATTTGATTATGGTCAATTGAATGATCTGCCAGCGCGTGAAGTTGCAAGGAGCTCTTCAGGTGCCCGCCGCGAATACGGGCGCCTGGTCGCCGGAACGACGGGCCACACCAGTTGTTCGAGACATCCTAAAACCTCGCGGACCGACTGCCCGTCCGAGCGGACGCGTGTTCCGGGCGCTGTTTGACTTGGCGTTGACCGTCCGGCTCCGGCCGCTGGCCTCGTGCCGGTCAGAATGACGCACGCTGATCAGGATCGACGGGTTTGATTCATCCACTTCGTCGGTGCGCGCACCGTCATTCGGGTGCGGTCTGGAAGCTCATCAAGCCATCCATACGGGCGGGTCACGCAAAGCGCGACGCTGGTTTCGGCCTTCCCATGTACGCCTCAACGGATTTCGGCTTGACCTGCCGTTCGGCTGTTGAAAAACGTCCCGCCGGAATGACGCCAACGGCGACTCGGGGCCGACCTCAGGCTGCGCGACGCCCAAAGACCAGGTGCAGCCCGAACAGCATGAACACCGCACCGGCGCAGCCGTCGATCCAGCGACTCAGGCGCAGGTAGCCGCGGCGCATCGCCGGCAGCGCGAACACGCCGGCCACCAGCGCGAACCACAGCAGGGTTTCGGCCACCACCATCAGCCACAGGCCCCAGCGCGCGCCGGCACCGAGCCGGCCGCCCACGAAGGCGGAGAAGATGCTGCCGAAGTACACCACCGCCTTGGGGTTGGCCAGGTTGGTGAACAGGCCGTTGCGCAGCGCATGCCAGGGGCCGTTGACCAGGCGTACCACGCGCACCGTGGTATCGCCGGCGGGCGAGGTCAGTGCGCCTCGCAGCATCTTCAGGCCCATCCAGCACAGATAGACGCCGCCGCACACGGCGATCGCGCGCTCCAGCCACGCCAACCGGTGCAGCAGCAGTTGCAGGCCGAGCAACGCGAATGCCGCCCACACCGCAACGCCCAGTGCGATGCCCACCACGCCGGCCAGCGCCTCGCGACGCGAGTGGCTCACCGCGGTCTGCGAGACGTAGAAGAAATCCGGGCCGGGGCTCATCAGGGCGATCAACTGCACCGCGGCGATGGTGAGGAACAGGCTCATGGGCAGGCTGCGCAACAGGTCGCGGAGGGCGAAGTGTAGCCTCCAGCGGCGGTGCGGCGCGCCTTGCCGGGTTCCCGGAGATTCCTCTACCCTGCCCCGATCCGAGCAGCATGGCCACGGGACCGTCCCCGGCCACACAGGGGATACCGACATCCATGAGCCTCAAGCTCCGCCTCACCGTCCTGAACTTCCTGCAGTACTACATCTGGGGAGCATGGCTGCTCACCATCGGCACGTGGTGGTTCCAGACCCTGCACTGGTCGGGCACCAGCTTCGGCGCGATCTTCTCGACCATGGGCATCGCCTCGCTGTTCATGCCTTCGCTGGCCGGCATCGTGGCGGACAAGTGGATCAACGCGGAGCGCGTGCACGGCCTGTTCCACATCCTGGGTGCGGTGGTGCTGCTGGCGATACCGCGGGCAAGCGATCCGCAACAGATGTTCTGGGTGGTGCTGCTGTACATGTGTTTCTACATGCCGACGATCGCGCTCTCCATCGCGGTGGCGTTCAACGCGCTGAAACGGGAGGGTATGGACGTGGTGAGCACCTATCCGCCGATCCGCGTGTGGGGCACGGTGGGTTTCATTGCCGGCACGTGGACCACCAGCCTGTTCGGTTTCAAGGCTTCCGCCACGCAGTTCGAGGTGGCCGCAGCCGCTTCACTGCTGCTGGGCCTGTATGCCTTCACCCTGCCGAAGTGCCCGCCCAAGCTCGATGCCGCGCACAGCCGCAGCCTGGTCGACCGGCTCGGCCTCACCTCGTTCGCGCTGTTCAGGGACCGCAACATGGCGGTGTTCTTCGTCTTCACCATGCTGCTGGGCGCGGCGCTGCAACTGACCAACGCCTACGGCGACGCCTTCCTCAGCGACTTCGTGAAAGTGCCGGCCTACGCGAACCTGCTGACGGTGAAGTACTCCACCATCATCGTCTCGATCTCGCAGTTCTCCGAAACCGCGTTCATCCTCACCATCCCGTTCTTCATGAAGCGCTTCGGCATCAAGGCGGTGATGACGATGAGCATGCTGGCCTGGGTGCTGCGCTTCGGCCTGTTCGCATTCGGCAACCCCGACCCGCTGGGCGGGCTGTGGATGGTCGTGCTGTCGTGCATCGTCTACGGCATGGCGTTCGACTTCTTCAACATCTCCGGTCAGCTGTTCGTCGAAAGTCAGGCCGACCCGAAGATCCGTGCCAGCGCGCAGGGCCTGTTCATGCTGATGACCAACGGCGTGGGTGCGGTGCTGGGCAGCCTGGCCGCAGGCTTCGTGATCGACCACTTCTTCACCAACCACGCCTGCAACGACGCCGTGCTGATCTGCAAGGACTGGCACGGCATCTGGCTGGCGTTCGCCGGCTACGCGCTGGTGATGGCGGTGCTGTTCGTGCCACTGTTCAGGCACCGGCACAACGTGGTCGCCGCCCACGCCGTGCCCACGCACTGAGCGCCTGCCCGCCGCCCCGGGCTCAACCCGCCAGCTTGCTCGCCTCCACCCGGTCGCGGCCGCCGGACTTGGCCGAGTACAGCGCCAGGTCGGCGGCGCGCATCCAGCTCGACAGGTCGTGGCAGCGCGTGCCGTCGAACTGCGCCACGCCGATGCTGATCGTCAGCCGGGCCACCGGCAGGTCCTGCGGCAACACCAGCGCGGCGACTCCCGCGCGCAGCGTCTCGGCCAGCCGCATGCCGGCCGCCAGGCCCGCCTGCGGACACAGCACGGCGAACTCCTCGCCGCCGATGCGCGCCACGAAACAGCAGTCGTACACCGCAGTGCGCAGGTAATCGGTGAGCAGCCGCAGCACGCGGTCACCCTGCAGGTGGCCGATGCTGTCGTTGATGCACTTGAAGTGGTCGATGTCGATCAGCAGCAGCACGTGCGGCGCCGCGTTCGCCTCGCGCGGGCTGCCCAGCAGCTCGGTGGCGCGCTGCTGGAACGCGCGCCGGTTCGCCATGCCGGTGAGCGGATCGCGCAAGGTCTGCGCCTGCAGCTCGGCGGCATGCCGGCGCTGCGCGCGCAGCAGCAGCGCGAGCAGGCCGACGATCAGCAGCAAGGCCGCCGCCAGCAGCGCGATCGTCGTGTTGACCAGGCGCTGGCGCTGCTGCTGTTCGCGCCGGCGCGCCGCGTCGGCCTCCGCCGCCTTGAGCTGCAGGTCCTTCAGCTCGTTGGCGTGCTCCAGCTCGCTGATGCGCAGCTCCTTCTCGCGCGCGGCATAGCGCTGCTCCAGCTCGACCTCGATCGCCCGCAGCGCCGGCGTGTCGACCGCGCTGCCGAGCCGTGCCGCCTCGCGCTCGTCGGCCAGCGCCTGGCGCAGGTCGCCCGCCTGTTCGGCCAACCGGCTCTCCACCTTCAGCATGTCGACCAGCTGGCCGTTGATGCCCGCCGTGCGCGCCTGCGCCACGACTTTCCGCATCTGCTCGTACGCCTCGCGGTGGCGGCCCAGCGCCGCCTCGGCCCTGGCGATGTCGGCGCTGGAATTCAGCGCGTCGCTGATCCGCCCGGTGGCCAGTTCCTGCTTCAGCGAGGCGCGGGACAGCGCCAGCGCCTCGCGCGCGCGCCCCTGCTTCAGGTACATCTGCGCCAGGTTGTCGCCCACCATCACCACCAGCTGCTCCGCCTTGGCCCTGGCGAAGTACTGGCGCGAGCGCTCGTAGGTCGCGGCGGCGTCGTCCACCCGGTCCATCGTGGCCAGCGCGATGCCCACGTCGTTCTCGGCATCGCCGATGCCGTAGTCGTCATTCAGCGCACGATAGGCCGTCACCGCCTGGCGGCACAGCGGCAGGGCCTTGGCCGGCTTCTCGTCGAGCGCATAGGCATCGCACAACTGGAAGCGCGCCCAGGCCACGATCTCCGGATCGGACTCCCCGAGCACCTTGTCCGCCGCCTTCAGGGCCTCGCCAAGCCCGTCGCCGACGCCGTTGGCGATGTCGTGGCGTGCGCGCAGGAAACCCGCGGCCGCGGCGGCCACCGGGTCGTTCGCCACGGTGGCGAGGCCGTCCAGGCGCAGCGTGGCCTCGGCCAGTGCCGCATCGTCGTTGCTGTTGATCGCGGCCGTGCCCATGCCCCACAGCAACTCGCGCTCGCGCGCCGGCGGCAATTCGATGCCGGCCTGGTCGAGCTGCTGGCGCACCGCGTCGATCAGGCCATGCGGATCGGTCACGGCGCGCTCGCGAAACGCGTTCATCGACGTGGCGACGGCCGGCGTCGCCATCAGCGTCAACAGCAGACCCAGCCACGCCCCCCGAAGCATCCGAAGTCCATTCCCTGCCAAGCGTTTCTCGTGGCGATCATAGCCATTCCGGGCCGCCACCACACTCGCCACGTACAATGGGCGGATGCAGATCGGCCCCTATCGTCTCGACCCGCCGCTGGCGCTGGCCCCCATGGCCGGCGTCACCGACAAGCCGTTCCGCCTGCTGTGCAAGCGGCTGGGGGCGGGCCTGGCCGTGTCGGAGATGACCACCGCCGACCCGCGGCTGTGGAGCACCGCCAAGTCGCTGCGCCGCATGGACCACGCCGGCGAACCCGAACCGGTGAGCGTGCAGATCGCCGGCTACGACCCGGCGATGCTGGCCGAGGCGGCGCGCTACAACGCGGCGAACGGCGCGCAGATCGTCGACATCAACATGGGCTGCCCGGCGAAAAAGGTGTGCAACGTGTGGTCCGGTTCCGCCCTGCTGCAGGACGAGCCGCTGGTGGCACGTATCTGCAGGGCGGTGGTGGCCGCGGTGGACGTGCCGGTGACGCTGAAGATCCGCACCGGCTGGGACCGCCAGAACAGGAATGCGCTAGCCATCGCGCGCATCGCCGAGGACGCCGGCATCGCCGCGCTCGCCGTGCACGGGCGCACGCGTGCCGACAAGTACGAGGGCGAGGCGGAATACGAGACGATCGCCGCGGTGAAGGCCAGCGTGCGCATCCCGGTGTTCGCCAACGGCGACGTCACCACGCCGGAACATGCGCGCCGCGTGCTGGACGCCACCGGCGCCGATGCGCTGATGATCGGCCGCGGCGCCCAGGGCCGGCCGTGGATCTTCCGCGAGATCGCGCACTACCTCGCCACCGGCGAGAAACTGCCCGAGCCGACACCGGACGAGGTCGCCGCGATCCTGCTCGGCCACCTCGAACACCTCTACGCGTTCTACGGCGAACAGGCCGGCGTGCGTATCGCGCGCAAGCACCTGGGCTGGTACGCGAAGGACCGGCCCGAGAACGCCGCCTTCCGCCACGTGGTGAACCGCGCCGAAAGCGCGCAGGAGCAGCTGCGCCTCACCCGCGACTACTTCGACGCACTGGCCATCGGCGCGCGGCAGGCCGCCTGAGCCACGCCCTTGCGTTTGACTTCGGCCATCCAGACGGCTAATTTCTGCGACGCCGAAGGTAGCTATCTTTTCATGCGAATGAAGAGATAACTCAAGGGAAGCCGGTGCGAATCCGGCGCTGCCCCGCAGCGGTATGTGGAAACGACCTCCGTCACCAGCACTGGGTGCGACACGCCCGGGAAGCGACGGACAGTAGGCCGCGCAAGACGTCCACGAGCCCGAATACCAGCCTCGGCCGGAAGCGGCAACGCTTCCGTACGACCTGGCGTCTCCGCGGGGAGGGCCGGAGCCCGCGCGCTGTCGCCCCGGCGGCCCGCGCCGGCTTCGCCTGCCCGCGCCGCCGGTTCGCCCGCGGGGGCGAAGGTCAGCGGCGCTGAGCGATCACGCCCAGGCTCCCTTCGTTCCTCTTTGCCCAACATGCAAGAGGAATCATCCATGTCACTCGTTACCCACCTCGGCTTTCCGCGCATCGGCCTCAAGCGCGAACTGAAGCGCGCACTGGAAGCGCACTGGCGCGGCGAGGCACCCGCCGACGCCCTGCCCGACACCACCCGCATCCTGCGCGAGCGGCATTGGCAGCTGGCGCGCGATGCCCGCGTCGACGTCGTGCCTTGCAACGACTTCAGCCTGTACGACCACGTGCTCGACACCGCCGTGCTGTTCGACGCGATCCCGGACCGCTACCGGCCGGTGTTCGGGAAGAACCGTCTGGACGGCTATTTCGCCATGGCGCGCGGCCACAAGCGCGATGGCCACGACCTGCATGCGCTGGAAATGACCAAGTGGTTCGACACCAACTACCACTACCTGGTGCCCGAACTGCATGCCGGCCAGCACTTCACCCTCACCGGCGACAAGCCGCTGGCCGAGTTCCTCGAAGCGAAAGCGCTGGGACACCGCGCGCGGCCGGTGCTGCTCGGACCGGTGTCCTTCCTGCTGCTGTCCAAGACGGTGGATGGCAGCGACCGGCTCGCCCTGCTCGGCGCCCTGTTGCCCGCGTATGTCGTACTGCTGCGTCAGCTGGCCGCGGCCGGCGCGGACTGGGTGCAAATGGACGAGCCCTGCCTCGTGCTCGACCAGGACGGCGACGCCCGCTCGGCGTACCGCCGCGCCTATGCGGCGCTCGCGGAGGCCGGCGGCCCGAAGATCCTGTTGGCCAGCTATTTCGGGGCGCTCGGCGACAACCTCGCGCTCACCTCCGAGCTGCCCGTGGCCGGCCTGCATGTGGATCTGGCGCGTGCGCCGCAGCAGCTCGATGCCGTGCTCGATGCACTCCCCGCCGGTCGCGTGCTGAGCGCCGGCGTGGTGGACGGCCGCAACGTGTGGCGCAGTCGCCCCGCCCTGGTGCTGCCGTCACTGCGCAGAGCACAGGCCCGGCTGGGCGACGACAACCTGTGGCTGGCGCCATCCTGCTCGCTGCTGCACGTGCCGATCGATCTCGCCGCCGAGACTGCGCTGGAGCCTGCACGCCGCGCCACGATGGCCTTCGCCCGGCAGAAACTGGAGGAACTGCGCGTCTACGCCGATGCGTTGGCCGGCCAGGTCGAGGCGGTCGCCGCGCTGGACGCGCAGCAGGCCCTGCTCGATCAGCAGGCGCGACAGCATGGCGTGCGCAATCCGGCCGTGCGCGCCCGCCTGCACGAACTCAGCCCGCAGGGCGCGCTGCGCCGTTCCCCCTACGCCACACGTCGTTCCGCACAGGCCTCGGCGCTGGCGTTGCCGTCGTTGCCTACCACCACGATCGGCTCGTTCCCGCAGACCGACGATCTGCGCCTGGCTCGCGCCGCGCACCGCGCCGGCAAGCTGGCCGACGACGCCTACACGGCGTTGCTGGAGGCGGAAATCGAGCGCGTGGTGCGCTTCCAGGAGGAGATCGGCCTGGACGTGCTGGTGCATGGCGAACCCGAGCGCAATGACATGGTGGAGTATTTCGGCGAGCAGCTCGACGGCTACCTGTTCACCAGGCTCGGCTGGGTGCAGAGCTACGGTTCGCGCTGCGTGAAGCCGCCGGTGATCTGGGGCGACGTGGCGCGGCCCGTGCCGATGACGGTGCGCTGGTCGACCTACGCGCAGTCGCTCACCGGGCGGCCGATGAAGGGCATGCTCACCGGCCCGGTCACCATGCTGCAGTGGTCGTTCGTGCGCGACGACCTGCCGCGCGAGACCGTGTGCCGCCAGATCGCGCTGGCGCTGCGCGACGAGGTGCACGACCTGGAGGCTGCCGGCATCCGGGTGATCCAGATCGACGAGCCGGCGCTGCGCGAAGGCCTGCCGCTGCGCCGCGCCGACTGGCCGGCCTACCTCGCCTGGGCGGTGGAATGCTTCCGCATCACGGCGGGCGGCGTGCGCGACACCACCCAGATCCACACCCACATGTGCTACTCGGAATTCAACGACATCATCGAGGCGGTGGCCGCGATGGACGCCGACGTGATCTCGATCGAGACCAGCCGCTCGCGGATGGAGCTGCTGGACGCCTTCGTGCGCTTCCGCTACCCCAACGGCATCGGCCCCGGCGTGTACGACATCCATTCGCCGCGCGTGCCGACACAGGCCGAGATGCTGGACCTGCTGCGCAAGGCGCTCAAGGTGCTCGATGCCGGCCAGCTATGGGTGAACCCCGACTGCGGCCTGAAGACCCGCGGCTGGGCCGAGGTGAAGCCGGCGCTGCGCGGCATGGTGGATTGTGCCCGCCGGTTGCGCACCGAGCTGGCCGCGACGGCCGACACCTGAACCGGCGCGCCCCCGTCCGCGCGCCGGGGTCGCGGCCATCCAGACGTCTGAACAGGTGCCTAACCCCTGCCCCGCCAGAATCCGCCGGGCTGCAAAACCGGGGGCGGCGTTGTATCATGCCGCCTTCTTTTATCTCTTTATCCGTACACGAGGATATAAATCGCGATGTCCAGCCATCTGTTCACCTCCGAATCGGTCTCCGAAGGCCATCCGGACAAGGTCGCCGACCAGATCTCCGACGCCGTGCTCGACGCGATCCTCGCGCAGGATCCGCGTGCCCGCGTGGCCTGCGAAACCATGGTCAAGACCGGCGTGGCGATCGTCGCCGGCGAGATCACCACCAGCGCCTGGATCGACCTCGAGGCGATCACCCGCAAGGTGATCCTCGACATCGGCTACAACTCCAGCGACGTCGGCTTCGACGGCGCCACCTGCGGCGTGCTGAACCTGATCGGCAAGCAGTCGCCCGACATCAACCAGGGCGTGGACCGCAAGAAGCCGGAGGAACAGGGCGCCGGCGACCAGGGCCTGATGTTCGGCTACGCGACCAGCGAGACGAAGGACTTCATGCCGGCGGCGATCTACTACTCGCATCGCCTCGTCGAACAGCAGGCCAAGATCCGCAAGAAGAAGAACTCGCCGCTGCCGTGGCTGCGCCCGGACGCGAAGAGCCAGGTCACCCTGCGCTACGACAACGGCGTGGCCACCGCGATCGATGCCGTGGTGCTCAGCACCCAGCACGATCCGGGCATCAAGCAGAAGGACCTGATCGAGGCCGTGCGCGAGCACATCATCAAGCCCGTGCTGCCGGCCAAGCTGCTGCACAAGGGCACCAAGTTCCACATCAACCCGACCGGCAAGTTCGAGATCGGCGGTCCGGTAGGCGACTGCGGCCTGACCGGCCGCAAGATCATCGTCGACACCTACGGCGGCTGGGCCCGCCACGGCGGCGGCGCGTTCTCCGGCAAGGACCCGTCCAAGGTGGATCGCTCGGCCGCCTACGCCGCGCGCTACGTGGCGAAGAACATCGTGGCCGCCGGCATCGCCGACCGCTGCGAGGTGCAGGTGAGCTACGCGATCGGCGTGGCGCATCCCACCTCGATCTCGGTCACCACGTTCGGCACCGGCAAGATCAGCGACGACAAGATCGAGAAGCTGATCCGCGCGCACTTCGACCTGCGCCCGTACGGCATCCTGCAGATGCTCGACCTGATCCACCCGATGTACCAGCAGACCGCCAGCTACGGCCACTTCGGCCGCAGCCCGGTCGAGGTCAAGGACAAGAACGGCAAGGGCTACACCGCGTTCTCGTGGGAAAAGACCGACAAGGCCGAGGCGCTGCGCAAGGCCGCGAAGCTGAAGTAAACCGTTCCGCCATTCGCTCCGGATGCAGCGCCACGGGCGTGCAGTCGGGGGGCGGAATCGAAACGGGCCGCGCAAGCGGCCCGTTTTCGTCTGGAGCCGCTCACTTCAAGCCCGCGGCCCGCTCGAAGCGCCGCACCAGTTCGCGCTGTCCTTGTGGCGCCGCGGCCAGCGACTGCCTGGCTCGCTTCGTCCAGCCGGAACCACGTCCGGCCAGGTCGCGCCACGCATCCAGCAACAGTGCCGGCGCGCGCTCCAGGTGCCAGTCGATCAGCGCCAGCGCCTGGCCGATGTCCTTGTTGTACTTCGGGTGCCGCGCACTGCGCTCAGCCGCCACCAGCAACTTGTGCAGGCCGTAGCGCGCCGGATCGGGCAGGTTCACCAGACAAGCATCGGCCACGTCCAGCAGCACCGCCTGCCCTGGCCGCTCCAGCAGGTAGTCGAGGAACTTCAGCGGCACCAGTGCCACGCCAAGGTCGGGCGCATGCACCATGTCCCGCTTGCGCCGTGGCACGGTAAGGAAATCGACGCGCAAATCCGGCCCGCGCTCGCTGACATACTGGCTGGCGAAGCCGCGGCTGCCGCCAAGCGCCGGCAGAAAACCCATCTGTAGGGAGGCCAGCGCATCGGGCATGTCCGTTTTCAAGTCGGCGGGCAGAGCCACCGCCACGTCGCCGCCCGGCCCCGCATGCGCGAAATCCAGATCCAGCGTGCGCGTGCCCTCTCCCCAGGCCACGCCCAACTGGTTGCCGATGGCGAGGAACGCGTGCGTGCCCACCAGCAGGCCGCCGGCGCGAAAGAACTGGTAGTCGGCAAAGCGCTTGACGATGCGAAATGGCTTGGCCGGCGTCGGCAGGTTGCCGTGCGCCACCGCTGCGCGCGCCTGCCGCGCCACCGCCTCAAAGGCTGGAGCAGGCCGCTCGCGCGCCTCCTCCAGCGCCGCGATGGCCGGGCCGCCCGGTCCCAGATAGTATTCGCGCTTGCGGCCGTCGATCTCCTTGAATTGCCAGTACGCGTAGCGACGCCCCTTGATCGTCTTCCAGCCGATAGTCCCGGTCAGCGAAGCCGGCGAACGCACCGCTTCGGCCACTTGCACCAGCTCCTGCAGCTCGGCGTAGGCGGTTTGCGCGGACGCAGGTAACTCGCGATACAAGGGCATGCAGGCACTCCCGTGGCTTGTCGCAGTTATACCACTCGAAACGGGTTGAGTGGTATAACACACTGATGGATAGCGGCGCCGACGGCCTCGACTATCATCGCCCCACGCCGCCGCGGATCGCCCCATGTACACAGCCTTGCAACAGTTCGCCCAGACGCTGCAACAGAAATTCTCGACCCATGTCAAAGGCGAATCGGAAGATCAACTGCGTGCACCGTTCGAACAACTACTTGTCGAAGCCGGCAAGGCCGCCGGCGTCGCGGTGCTGGCCATAGGCGAGACCCTGCTCGACAACCGCGGCGGCCGCCCGGATTTCGGTATCTCGGCCGACAAGCTGCTGTGCGGCTATGCGGAACTCAAGGCGCCTGGCAAGGGCGCCAACACGGCCGGCTACACCGGCCACGACAAGGCTCAGTGGGAACGCTTCCGCAACCTGCCTAACATCGTCTACAGCGACGGGCGCGAATTCGCGCTGTACCGTCAAGGCAAGCAGGAGCGCCAGTTCCGTCTGCTGCACGACCCGTGCAGCTTGGGCGCCACCGCCGTTGATGCCGACAGTGCCAAACAATTCGACGCGCTGATCCGCGATTTCCTGAGCTGGGAACCGGTGGTGCCGCGCAGTTCCGCCCAGCTCGCCGAATACCTCGCACCGCTGTGCCGCATCCTGCGCGACGACGTGCGCGACGCCCTGCGTAACAAGGCCTCGGGCGTAGTCGCGGCCGCGGAAGACTGGCGCCGCTACTTGTTCCCCGGCGCGGACGACGACCGCTTCGCCGACGCCTATGCGCAAACCGTCACCTTCTCGCTGCTGCTGGCGCGCTCCAATGGCAGCGACACACTGTTCCTCGACGAGGCGATCGCCTCGCTCACCCACGCCAATACCCTGCTGTCGCGCGCGCTGTCCGTGCTCACCGACCCACTGGTGAAGGAGCACCTGAGCACTTCGCTGGGCATGCTGCAGCGAGTCATCCACGCGGTGCCCACGGGCACCATGAGCGGCGGCCGACGCGACCCATGGCTGCACTTCTACGAAGACTTCCTCGCCGCCTACGACCCCAACCTTCGCAAAGACGCCGGCGCCTACTACACGCCGGTGGAAGTGGTGCAGGCGCAAGTGCGCATCGTCGACGACCTGCTACGCACGCGCATGCACAAGCCGATGGGCTTCGCCACCGGCGGCGTCAACGTGCTCGACCCGGCGGTCGGCACCGGCACCTACCTGCTCGGCATCGTCGAACATGCGCTCGCGCGCGTATCGGAGATCGAAGGCCCCGGCGCGGTACCCGCGCGCGCCGACGTGCTGGGCGGCGCGCTGTACGGTTTCGAGATCATGGTCGGCCCTTACGCGGTAGCTGCGCTACGACTCACGCGCATGCTGCAGCAGTACGGCGGCCACGTGCCCAGCGACGGCGTGCAGGTGATGCTGACCAATACACTGGAATCGCCACACGAGAAGATCCCGGAACTGCCGCTGCTGTACCAACCCATCGGACTGGAGCACAAGCGCGCCAAGCGCGTGAAGGAGACCGTGCCGATCCTGGTCTGCCTGGGCAACCCGCCCTACGACCGCCACGCCGCCGCCACCGCCGACAACCAAGCGATGGCTGGCGGCTGGGTACGCTGGGGCGAAAGCAAGAACGGCAGCGACGCCATCCTCGACGACTTCATCGCGCCCGTGAAGGCCGCCGGCCACGGCAACGACCTCAAGAACCTCTACAACCTCTACGTCTACTTCTGGCGCTGGGCACTGTGGAAGACCTTCGAGCACGACCTCGCCACCGGCCCCGGCATCGTCACCTACATCACCGCCAGCTCGTTCATCGACGGCGACGCCTTCCTCGGCCTGCGCCAGCACATGCGCACGGTGTGCGACGAAATCTGGGTCATCGACCTGGGCGGCGAAGGCCGCGGCACGCGCAAGGACGACAACGTGTTCGCCATCCAGACACCGGTGGCCATCACCATTGCCGTGCGCTACGGCAGCCCGCAACCGGCCACACCCGCGAAAACGCATTACGCGCGCATCGAGGGCGCGCGCGCAGCCAAGCTGCATGCGCTGGAAGCCCTGCAGTCGCTGGACGGGCTGGCTTTCGCCGACTGCCCCGACGATTGGCAGGCGCCGTTCCGGCCCGCGGGCAGGGGGATTACTTCGACTGGCCGCTGCTGACGGATTTGATGCCGTGGCAGCACTCGGGAGTGCAAGGCAAGCGCGTATGGCCCATCGCTTCTAGTCCGGATGTACTGGAGACGCGCTGGAAAATCTTGCTGGAATCCAAGGATCGTTCGGAAGCCTTCAAAGAAAGCACGGATCGCCTGATCGCTTCCAGCTATCCGCAATTTCATCCCGCCTGCCCGGATACGACGGCTATCGGAAGCCTTCCCACAGACATGTCTTGCCCAGCACCGCAGCCCTACGGCTATCGAAGTTTCGATCGCCAGTTCATCATCGCGGATGGCCGGCTCTTGTCTCGCCCTCGCCAGCCCCTCTGGCAGAGTTTTTCACCCAGGCAGTTCTTCTTCGCTAGCGTCTTCACCCAGCCGCTCAACATCGGCCCTGCCTTGACAGTCAGTGCGAACGTGCCCGACCTGCACTACTTCCGCGGCTCGTTTGGCGCGAAAGACATCTTTCCGCTCTACCGCGACGCCGCCGCCACGCAGCCCAACCTGCATCCGCAATTGCTTCCGCTGCTGCAGAAAACCTTCGGGGCATCGATCACCGCCGAAGACGTCGCCGCCTATCTGTACGCGGCGCTGGCACAACCAGTCTTCACCGCGCGTTTCCACAAGGAACTGGAAAGCCGCGAACTGCACGTACCACTCACCGCCGACGCAACGCGGTTCGCGCGCGCCGTGGCACTGGGGCGCGAGCTGCTGTTCCTGCACAGCTACGGCGAGCGCTGCGCGAACGGCCAAAGCTGGCCGGCACCGTCGGCAAAATGCATCAAAGCCGTGCCTGCCGGTGGCTTGCCGGAGAAGTTCGCCTATGACGAGGCGCGGCAGGTCATCTCCGTCGGCACTGGTGAATTCGGCCCGGTGCCGAAGGCCGTGTGGGATTACGAGGTATCGGGCCTGAAGGTGGTGCAATCCTGGCTCGGCTATCGCATGAGGAACCGCAAGGGCAAGAAATCTTCGCCACTGGATGAGATCGCGCCCAAGGAATGGAGCGGCGAGTACACCAGCGAGTTCCTGCGCCTGCTTAACCTGCTGACGCGCACGGTCGAATTGCAGCCGACCCAATCCACGCTGCTCGACGCCATCCTCGCCGGCCCGCTGCTTGACGCCTCCATGCTCGGCCCAGTACCGGAACAGTGGCGCAGCGCGCCGAAGCAGTCGGCCTCCCACGGGCTCGACTTGTGACCGTCGTCCGCTGCTCGCAGAAACTCCTGAAGCGCCTGCGTCTGCCATCCGCGTCGCCGGAGCCACCGCCCGCCGACAACCCGCTGGGCGAGTGGTGCGCGGACATCGACTTCATCGACCGCCAGCCGTTCGCGCTGCTGATGAACGCGGCCACCGGCGTTGTGCTGGTGCTGCCGGCCCGTGTGGCTGACCTGAAACGCTTGCACGAGATGGCAGCCAAGCAACTCCGCTTCCTGTTCGCCGCGTGCGACATCGGCGGCGCCTTTGCCGAGGCGGAGCTTGACGCGTGGCGATTGCCGCCGGCTTTCGCGCGCAACACGAACCGTAGCCTGGTCGCCTCGATGAACCAGCGCAAGTACGAGGCATGGGCCCAATTCGCCTGGAACCACCTCACCGCGTTCGAGGTGGCCCAGCGCATGCTGGAAACCCCGTTTTCGCGCAAGGACCTCGGCCGCGATTATCACTACGCCACGGATTTGCTGCGCCGACACCTGCCGGGCATCGCGTCCCGTCCGCCTGCGACGACGCTGCACTGACGGGTGCTACGGTTTCAGCATGCGGATCGCCTCGTCGCGCACGCTGCGCATGGCGGCGTTGAGCGTCTTCGGGTCCATCGCGATCACCGGGTCGAGGTAACGCCTGCGCACAGCGGCGGCAGCGGAGGCATCGTGCAGCTCGGCCAACGCGTAATACAGCCGCGAGGCGCTTTCGATGGTGTGCGGCGCGGTATCGCCGAAGCGCTTGGCGCGGACCTCCAGCACCTGCCGATAGGCGTCGCGGGCGCCTGGCCAATCACCCATGTCGCTTCTGATGTCGCCGATCATGTTCGTGGTGCCAAGCATGATCGGATCGTCCGGTGCAAGTGTACGGCGCTGGCCAGCCAGGGTCTGCTCGGCCTGCACCAGCGCCTGCTTGTACTGGCCTGCCTTGTCCAACAGGCTGGCCAGGCTGCCGCGCGCAAGCAGGGTATGAGGGTGATCCGGACCGAGCTGGCGCAGGTGGGAATCCAGCACCGTATGCTCCAGCGTAGTGGCCTGCGCGTAGTACCGCTGCGCCGCACGGTCGGTGGGCGCAATGTCGCCCTGCTTTGCGACCAGCGCCACCACGCCTGTCATCGCCGAGATCGTCTGCGGATTGTCGGCACCGTAGCTGACTCGCCGCATGTCCACGATGTGCTGCAGCGTGGCGCGCAGCTTTGCCAGCCCTGCTTCGTCGTTGGTCAGTTTGACGGCATTGATGGCCGCCTCGTAGCGCGCGTCCAGAGTGTCGGGATGCTCGGCCCCCAGCCGTCGCGCGCGTACCGCCGCCACCTGCGTCGCCATGTCCTGCGCCCGCTCGAACTCGCCCTGCGAGCGCAGCAGCTTGGCCAAGGTGAGTTTGGCACGTAACGTTTCGGGGTTCTCTGCTCCCAATACGCGCGTGTCCAGCGCCAACAGCGGCTCCAGTTCCGCACGCGCCTCGCGGCGGCGCCCCATCTGCACCAGGGTGTCGACCAGATCGCGCCGCAGCTGCATCAGGCCGTGGTCAGCGGCGGGCAGCTTCGGCTTCAATTCGGCGTACAGGGCCTGCTGTTCCGTCAACGCCTGTTGCTGATGCCCTTGAGCCACCAGCATGCGTGCGCTGCCGGCCTCGGCGGCGATGCGCAGCTCGTCGGTGGACGCCAGTGCTTCGGCCTGCCGGGCGGTGCCGGCGTAGAGGCCTGCCGCTTCGTTGGTCTGTCCTTGCGCCTCCAGCGCGCGCGCCAGGTCGACGCGGGCGGAAAGCAGGTCGCGCGAATCACCTCGCTCGCGCCCGCGCGCGGCCACCACTTCGCGCAGCTCGTCAGCCGCGTGCGCATAGCTGCCGATGCCCAGCAGCACGCGCGCCAGCGACTGGCGCAGGTCGGTGGCAAGCTGCGGCGCATCGGGGAAGGCGCGATCCAGGCTGTCCAGCGTATGCGTCACCACGTAGGTGTCGAACGCGGAACGCGCGATGTCGGTGGCCTGCACGTTGGCGAAGGCGTCGTCGAGTGCGCCGCCGGCTGCCGGGGCGCCCTTTGCGGCCGGTGCCAGTGCCGCCTCGACCTGCCGCTGCGTGGCTGCGACCACGGCATGCCCCATCGCGCCGATGTCCACGCTGTCGTACATCGACTGCTGGAACTGCACCATGCGTTCCAGCTGCCGCTGGCGCTGCTCCGCCAGGCGCTGCTGCACGCGCGCCTGGTGCAGCGAATACAGCGAGGTCGCAAGGCCGGCGAGCACGCTGAGCACCAACGCCGCGGCGGCGGTCAACGGCCAGCGGTTGCGCTGCAGGAAGCGGCGCAGGCGGTACAGGCGGCGTCCGCGTCGCGCCTGCACGGGCCGCTGCTCCAGCCAGTTACGCAGGTCGGCGGCGAGCGCGCCCACCGTGGCGTAGCGCTCGCCCGCCCGGCGACGCAGCGCCTTCAGCGCGATCGCGTCGATGTCGGCCGGCACCGTGCAGCGCAGCGCGGCGTCGCCGTTCGCATCCGCCTGCCTCGCGCTGCGGCTGGGCGGCACGATCTCGCCCGCGACGATTGCGTGGCTCAGCTGGTGCGGCGTGGTGATGTGCTGCCAGGGTCGCCGTCCCGCGACCAGCTGGTACAGCACCATGCCCAGGCCGTAGACGTCCACCGCGGTGGTCAGCGGCTGCTGCTCGATCTGCTCGGGGCTGGCGTAGGCCAGGGTCAGCGCACGCTGGCCGGCTTCGGTGAGCGTGGCTTCGGTGGCTTCGGCGTCGATCAGGCGGGCGATGCCGAAGTCCAGCAGCTTGGGCTGGCCCTGCGCATCGACCAGGATGTTGGCGGGCTTCAGGTCGCGGTGGATCACCAGGTTGCGGTGCGCATACTCGACCGCGGCGCAGACCTTGAGGAACAGTGCAATGCGGGCGCGCAGGTCCAGCCCCCGCCGGTCGCACCACTCGTCGATGCGCTCGCCCTCGACGTATTCCATCGCCAGGAAAGGCTGGCCGTCGGAGAACAGGCCGCCGTCGAGCAGGCGCGCGATGCCCGGGTGCTCCAGCCGCGCCAGCAGCTGCCGTTCGCGCGCGAAGCGTTCCAGCAGCATCGGCGACCTCACCGCCGCGGCGCCCAGCACCTTCAGCGCCACCTGCTGCGCATAGCCCGCATCCACGCGCTCGGCGAGGTAGACCACGCCCATGCCACCCTCGCCCACGCGGCGTACCAGGCGGTAGCGGAGCGGCGCGGCAGCCTGCGCGTCGAGGCCGCTCAGGTCGACCGTGTCACCCGGCAGCAGCGGCAACGTGGCGGTATGGCTGCACTCGATCGCGGCAACCATCCAGCGCACTTCGCGCGCCAACGCCTCGTCGTCGCCGCATTCGCGCGCGATCGCGGCATCGCGCCCGGACGCGTCGACTTCCAGCGCGCTCATGGCGATGTACTTGGCCCGCAGGTAGCGGTCGGTCGGCTGACCGGTCATGGTTCCCCCTGTGTGCGCTGCACGCATGGTGCACGCGGTGCAGCAGCCATGCCGCGCGTTTCAGCGGCACAGGATAAGCCATCGGACCGATGTCGGGCCAAGCCGGCCCGGCTGCGCCGGGAGAGCGGGAGGGATGCGCCGCGAGCGGAACCTAGCCGTCGGTGTCGCGGCGCGAGGCGACCACGACCGGCTGCTTCCTGGCATGCGGATGGTGGACGGCGAGGCGGGTCGCGGTGCGGCGTGTGCGGTGCGCAGGGCCACGCCGGCAGGCGCTGCCGCGCGAGCCGCAGCGGCGGCTCGCCACGGCCACCGGCTTGCCGTGGCCCTCCTTGCGGATCGGCCCGGGCCGGCGTTCCGAGGCCGGCACGGTATCCGCCTCGGCTGTCCGGATCGGCGAGATCGCCTCCAGGATGCGGGCGGCACGGCTACCGGGACGCACGCCGGCGGCTTCGGCCACCAGCAACGGCGGCGTCTGGCGTCCCTCGAAACCGTCATCCAGCAGGCGTGCCATCAGCCTGTCGCGTCCCGCGGCGGTGCGGCCGCCCAGCACCACGGCAAACAGGCGGTGGCCGTCGCGCACGGCGGTGGAGGCGAGGTTGAAGCCGGAAGCGTCGGTGAAGCCGGTCTTCAGGCCGTCCATGCCGGGATAGCGGTACATCAGGTTGTTGTGGCCGCGCACGATGTGGCCGCGGAACACGAACTCCTGGGTGGCGAAGAAATGCGCGTACTGCGGAAAGTCGCGATACAGCGCCATCGCCAGCTTCACCAGGTCGTGCGCGGTGGAGGTGTTGTCGGGATCGGGCAGGCCGGAGGCGTTGGCGAAATGCGTGTCGCTCATGCCGAGCAGCGCAGCCTGCGCGTTCATCATCTCGGCGAAGTGGCTCTCGCTGCCGCCGATGCCCTCGGCCATCACGGTGGCGGCGTCGTTCGCCGACTTGGTGACCATGCCGAGGATGCAGTCCCGCACCGAGATGGTCTGGCCAGCGCGCAGGCCCAGCTTGGTGGGCGACTTGCCCGCCGCCCAGGCGGACACCGCCATCGGCTGGTCGAGTGTCAGCTTGCCGCTCTTCAGCCCCTGGAAGGTGAGGTAGAGCGTCATCATCTTGGTCAGCGAGGCGGGGTAGTCGCGGTGATCGGCGTTGACCTGTTCCAGGATCTGGCCGTCGGTGCCGTCGACGACGATGGCCGCGTATCCGGCATGCGCCGCAGCGGTGAACGCGCCGAGGCCGCACAGCAGCGCCAGCAGCAGCATCGCACGCAGCCGACCCAGGATTCCCCCCTGCCTCATGGATTCGATGGCCACCCGACTACCTCGCAAACAGCAGACCGCAACATTACCCCACGTGGGCGCGACCTTAACGCAAGGCCACGGCAAATTCCATAGGCAAGACTTGAAATAAATTCGTTAAGTCGATGTTCTGCAATGATATTGTTTTGAAGCAAATCCGGTTAGGGGAAGCCGCAAGGCCCCGGCACCCACTAGAATGCGCAGATGTCCCTGATCCAGCTGCAACACGTCGACTTCTCGATCGGCGGCCCTCTCCTGCTCGAACACGTCGATCTCTCCATCGACCGTCATGAGCGGATCTGTATCGTCGGCCGCAACGGCGAAGGCAAATCCACCCTGATGAAGCTGATCGCGGGCGAGCTGAAGCCCGATGACGGCGAAGTGCGCGTGCAGACCGGTACGGTGATCGCACGCATGGCGCAGGAAGTGCCGCAGGGTACCGCCGGCAGCGTGTTCGACGTGGTGGCCGAGGGCCTGGGCGACCTCGGCCAGTTGCTGGCGCGCTACCACCACCTGTTGCATGAAGGTGACCTCGATGCGCTGGGCGAGGTGCAGGCGCAGATCGAAGCGCGCCACGGCTGGGACCTCGACCGCCGCGTCACCGAGGTGCTGACCCGGCTGGAACTCCCCGCCGATACCGACTTCGTCGCGCTCTCCGGCGGCATGAAGCGCCGCGTGCTGCTGGCGCAGGCGCTGGTGCGCAAGCCCGACGTGCTGCTGCTGGACGAGCCCACCAACCATCTCGACATCGAGGCGATCGGCTGGCTGGAAGGCTTCCTGAAATCCTTCGACGGCAGCCTGGTCTTCGTCACCCACGACCGCAGCTTCCTGCAGGCGCTGGCCACGCGCATCGTGGAGATCGACCGCGGCGCGCTCACCGACTGGCCCGGGGACTACGCCAACTACCTGCGCCGCCGCGAGGAACGCCTGCACGCCGAGGCGCAGGCCAACGCGCTGTTCGACAAGAAGCTGGCGCAGGAAGAAGTGTGGATCCGCCAGGGCATCAAGGCCCGCCGCACGCGCAACGAAGGCCGCGTGCGCGCACTGAAGGCACTGCGCGTGGAACGCGCGGAGCGTCGCGAGCTGGGCGGCAACGTGAAAATGACCGCGGCCAACGCGCAGGCCTCCGGCAAGAAGGTGATCGATCTGGAACACGTGCACCAGAGCTACGGCGGGCGCGTGCTGATCGACGACCTCACCACCACGGTGATGCGCGGCGACCGCATCGGCATCATCGGCCCCAACGGCACCGGCAAGAGCACCCTCCTCAAGATCATGCTGGGCGAACTGAAGCCCGAGCGCGGCAGCGCCACGCTGGGCACCGGCATCCAGATCGCCTACTTCGACCAGCACCGGCTGCAGCTCGACGACACGCAGAACGCGCTGGACAACGTGGCCGAGGGCCGCGAGTACATCGAGCTGGGCGGCCAGCGCAAGCACATCATCGGCTACCTGCAGGATTTCCTGTTCTCGCCCGAGCGCGCCCGCGCGCCGATCACCCGGCTTTCCGGCGGCGAACGCAACCGCCTGCTGCTGGCCAAGCTGTTCGCGCAGCCGTCGAATCTGCTGGTCATGGACGAACCCACCAACGACCTCGACGTGGAAACGCTGGAACTGCTGGAAGAGCTTCTCACCGACTACCAGGGCACCCTGCTGCTGGTCTCGCACGACCGCGCCTTCCTCGACAACGTGGTGTCCAGCACGCTGGTGCTGGAGGGCGACGGCCAGGTCGGCGAATACGTGGGCGGCTACAGCGACTGGCTGCGGCAGCGGCCTGCGGCGGTGGCCGCCACCCCCGCACCGGCCGCCAGGGTCGCCGCTCCGGCGCCGCCGCCCGCACCTGCGCCCGAAACCAGGCGCAAGCTCAGCTACAAGGACCAGCGCGAACTGGAGCAGCTGCCCACGCGCATCGAGCAGCTCGAGGCGGACATCGCCGCAAGCGGCGAGGCGATGAACGACCCCACGTTCTTCCAGCAGGACAGCGCCGCCATCGTCAAGGCGAACGAAGCGCTGGCGAAACTGCAGGTGGAACTGGAAAACGCCTACGCGCGCTGGGCGGAACTGGACGGTTGAGCGAGGCGTATCATCGTCGGGTTGCCAAGCAAGGACATCGCCCGTGTACACGCTCTACTACGCCCCCGGCTCCGCCAACCTCGTCGTGCACCTTGCATTGATCGAGGCCGGCGCGCCCTACGAACTCAAGCGCATCGACATCGAGAACGGCGAGCAGCGCAGCCCGGCCTACCTCGCCGTCAATCCGCACGGCGTGGTGCCCACGCTCGTGGTCGACGGCAGGCCGTACATGGAGGCCGCTGCGCTGGCGCTGCTGGTGGCCGAGCGCCACCCGGAAGCGCCGCTGGCGCCGCCAGCCGGCACGGCGCAGCGCGCGGACTACCTGCAGTGGATGCTCTACCTCGCCAACACCCTGCAGCCGCTGTTCCGCCAGTGGTTCTACCCGAACGACCATGTCGCCGTGGGCGGCGATGCCATCAGGGAACACTCGCGCATCGGCATCGGCAAATGCTGGGACTACATCGACGCGCACCTCGGCGCGCGCGGCCCGTACATGCTGGGCGAGCGCTTCAGCCTGGTGGACCTGTACGCGCTGATGCTGATGCGCTGGGCGCGCAACATGCCCCGGCCCGCCACCGCATGGCCGCACGTCGCCGCCCTCGCCAGCCGGCTCAAGGAGCGGCCATCATGGCGGCGCATGTGCGAGGAAGAAGGCCTGGTGGAGTGGGCGTAGGCCCAAGCGACGCACACCCGGTCCCGCGGGAGTCCGGCGGCGGGTGTTGCCCTGGCCTCGCCGCATCGGGGCAAAAGCATCGCCGCCGGCGTACTCCTACGGCGGCAGCGGCAGCCACAGGGTGGCCAACGCGCCGCGGGCGCCGTCGCGCGGCAGCAGGCTGACGCCACCATCGTGCGCCTCGGCGATCTGCCGCGCCAGCGCGAGGCCGATGCCGGAGCCGCCGGGCTTGGTGGTGAAGAACGGCACGAACAGGTTGTCGCTGGACGGCGGCCCGGGGCCATCGTCCTCGACCTCGATGCATGCGCGTTCGTCGCGGCGTCGCCAGCGCACCCGAACTCCGCCACCGGGCAATGCGGCTTCCACCGCGTTGCGCAGGAGATTGATCAGCGCCTGTTCGAGCTGGTCGGGGTCGGCCTGCAGGGTCAGCGGCTCGCCCGCCTCGACCACGACCGCCAGCCGCTGCTCCAGCCTCGCGAGCTTGGCCACCAGCCCGGCCAGTTCCACCGCGCGCGGCTGCGGCGGCGGCAGGCGCGCCAGCTTGCTGTAGCTGGAAAGGAAGCGCCCCAGCGCCTCGGCGCGGTGGCCGATCAGCTCCAGCCCGCCGCGGAAATCCTCGCGCCAGTCATCCGGCAGCGGATCGCGCGCCGCCAGCGTGGCCAGCGTGCCGGCCATCGACTGGATCGGCGCCAGCGAGTTGTTGACCTCGTGGCCCAGCACGCGCAGCAGGCGCTGCCACGCCGCGCGCTCCTCCTCGCGCAACACGCGGCCCACGTCGTTGACCACCAGCAGTTGCCCGCCACGGCCACCGCTGCGCAGCGCCGCGTGGCGGATCTCGAAGCGCCCGCTGCGCCCCGGAAACACATGCGCGAGCAGGCGCGCGGTCGGCCCCTCCAGCAGCGGGGCCAGACCGAGCTCCGCGGCGCTCAGCCCGAACAGCCGATGGCGCTCGGCATCCAGCAGGCGCTGCGCCGCCGGGTTGAGCAGGCGCAACCGCAGGCCTTCGTCGAACACGAACACCGCGCTGTCCAGCGCGGCCAGCGTCTTGCCGAGCAGGTAGGAGGATTCCTCGAACTCCAGCCGCTCGCGCTGCAGCCGCTCGGCCAGCGCGTTGATGTCGTAGATCGCGTCGCCCAGCACGCCGCCCTGCACGCCGCGCAGGCTGTAGTCGCCCTGACGCAGCGCCTCCAGCAAACCGGACAGCGTGTACAGCGGAAACACCACGCGCCGATACTGCCAGCGCGCCAGCAGCAGCGTGGCAACGACGGCGGCAGCGATGCACATCCAGCGCAGCGAGGCGTCCCACGCGGCCTGGGCCAGCATGAGGGCGACGAGCAAACCCGGCGTGGCCACCAGCAGGCTGCCGAGCAGCACGCGCCGCTCGAAACGCGGCATGCGCCCGGCACGCAGCGCGGCGGGTTCAGCCGGCATCGCCGCCGGCGTCGCGCAGATCGTGCTTCTCCAGCCGCCGGTACAGCGACTGCCGGGTGATGCCCAGCGCGTCGGCGGCGCGTTGCAGGTTGCCCTCGAAGCGTTCCAGCGCGCGCTGCACCAGGTGCGCCTCGGCCTGCTCCAGCGTCATGCCGTCGAGATCGGCGGCGGGTTGCGCGGCGGCCTCGCCGAAGGCCAGCGCGGCCGCCGCCACCTCGTCGTGCTCGGCGAGCAGCACGGCGCGTTCCATCAGGTGCTGCAATTCGCGCACGTTGCCGGGCCAGCGCCAGCCGCTGAGCGCCCGTTCGGCCGAAGGCGCCAGCCGCACGCCGTCGCGGCCGTAGCGCTGCGCGTGACGGGCCAGGAAGGCTCGCGCCAGCGGCAGGATGTCCTCCGCGCGCTCGCGCAGCGGCGGCAGGCGCACTTCCAGCGTGTTGAGGCGATAGAGCAGGTCCTTGCGGAAGCGGCCCGCGGCCACCTCGGCCTGCAGGTCCGCGTTGGTGGCGGAAACCAGCCGCACGTCCACCTTCTGCGTGCGCGAGGAGCCCAGCCGCTCGAACTCGCCCTCCTCCAGCACGCGCAGCAGCTTCGGCTGTTGTGCGGCCGGCACGTTGCCCACCTCGTCGAGGAACAGCGTGCCGCCGTCGGCCAGCTCGAAGCGGCCGATGCGCTCGCTCTTCGCGTCGGTGTAGGCGCCGCGCACGTGGCCGAACATCTCGGACTCGAACACGCTCTCGGCGATGCCGCCCATGTTGACCTTGACCAGCGAGCGGGCCGCGCGCGGCGAGCGCCGGTGCAGCAGTTGCGCGATCACCCCCTTGCCGGTGCCGTTCTCGCCCAGCACCAGCACGTTGGCGTCGCTGGGCGCGATACGCTCGACCAGCGCCAGCACGCGGCGCATCGCCGGCGACTCGGCGATGAATTCCTCGCCCGCCTCGCCACGCAGCAGCGCGTTCTCCGCCTCCAGCCGGCGCTGCCGGCGGGCGCCCTCGGCCAACGCGACCTGTGCGCGCAGCACGCTGACCAGGCGCGCGTTGTCCCACGGCTTCTCGATGAAGTCGGCGGCGCCGCGGCGCATCGCCTCCACGGTGAGCGGCACGTTACCCCACGCGGTCATCGCCACCACCGGCACCTCGGGCGCCAGCTGGCGCAGGCGCTCCAGCAGGTCCAGCCCCTCCTCGCCCGAAGTGGTGTCGCGCGAGTAGTTGCAGTCGATCAGCGCGCAGGTGAACTCGCGCCTGCGCACCGCTTCCAGCACGGCCGCCGGATCGGCCACGCCCACGCTGGCGATGCCCTCGGCCTTCAGCAGCAGGCGCAGCGCCTCGCGCACGTCGGCCTGGTCGTCGGCGATCAGGATGGTGGGTGTCGGTTCGCGTGCCATGCCGTCGCTCATCCGTGCAGTGTAGCGATCACTCGTAGCGCAACGCGACGGCCGGGTCCACGCGCAGCGCGCGCAGCAGCGGCACCAGCGCGGCCAGCGCGGATACCCCGACCACCACCAGCAGCACCGGCACGAATACGACCGGATCGTGGGCGCGCGTGTGCAGCCCCGGATCGGCCAGCATTCCCGACCACGGCCAAGCCAGCACCAGGCCGATCACCAGTCCAAAGCCGAGTTGCCAGAACAACCGGCGCCCCACCTGCACCACGATCGCCCCGCCGCCGGCGCCGATGGCGCGGCGGATGCCGATTTCGCGCGTGCGCTGTTCCACCGAGAACGCCAGCACGCCGTACAGGCCGGCCGCCGCCAGCAGCAGTGCCATGAACCCCAGCGCCGCGAATACATCCGCAAGCACGCTCAGACCCAGGCGCGATTGCGCCATGTCGCGGGCCTGGCTCGCCTGCGCGTACACGGCCGCCTGCGGATCAACCCCGTGCACGGCTCGATCCAGCTGTTGCACGAAGCTCCCGGCCCGGGCATGAGTGCGTACCGCCAGACCTACACCGTGCAGCGGCTGCTGGCCCGCGGACTGCTCCAGTGGCAGCAGCAGGCCCGGCAGGGATTTTTCCAGCAGGCCGTCCAGCTGCAAAGGCTCGATCACGCCTACCACCGTCAGGCTGCGTGCCTGCGGCCGGCCTGGCCAGAGCACCAGCTTGCGGCCCAGTGCGTCATCGTGCGGCCACATCGCATCGGCCATCTTGGCGTCCACCACGGCTACCGGCGCGCTGTCCGCGCGGTCGCGCGCATCGAAGAAGCGGCCCTCGAGCAGGCGCACCCCATAGGCATCGAGGAAATGCGGATCGGCGATGGCCATCTGCGCGCGCGGCCAGCCATCCTGCGGTTGCGCGTGGCCAGGCAGCGACACATCCTCATGGCTGCCCAGTACCGCACTGGGCACCGCATTGGATGCGGTGGCGTCCACCACGCCCGGATCATGGCGCAACTGCTCCACCACATCGTGGAAGAAGCGGATGCGTTGTGCATCCTTCTGATACAGCGCGGGCGGCAACGCCACGTTGGCCGTGAGCACGTGCGAGGCGTGCGCGGCGCCCACATTCGGCGTGGCCAGCAATGTGTCGACGGCGCGCACGAAGGTGCCGGCGCCGACCAGCAACACCACCGTCAGCGCCACCTCGACCACCACCATCAACCGGGTGACGCGCACGAAGCCGCCGCCGGAGCCTTTGCTGCCGTCACGCAGGGCATCCTGCAGGTCGACACGCGACACGCGCCAAGTGGGAATGCCGGCGGCGAGCGCCGTGCCCAGCAGTGCCACCACGATGCCGAAGACCACCACCTGGCCATCGATGCCATGCACGAACAGCGTCTGCTCAGGATGTGCATTCACCCATGTGGCATGGAGCCAGTCGCCGCACGCGCGCGTGATCGGAAACGCCAACGCCAGCGCGGCCGCCCCCAGCCACAGGCTTTCGGCCAGCACCCCCATCATCAGGCGCGCCCGCGAGCCGCCCAGGGCACTGCGCAGGGCCATTTCATGGCGTCTTTGCAGTGTCTGCACCAACCGCAGGTTGCCCACGTTGATGCATGCCAGCAGCAATACCAGTACACCGGCGCCGAACATCAGCCATACCCAGCGCACCATGTCCCTGGGCACGAAGCCCGCGGCCAGCGAACCGATGACCAGTGGTTCGGCATGCATGCCCAGCGGCAGGTCGCGCCCGAGTCGTGCCGCCCAGGCATCCAGTTCCGCACGCGCGCCGCTCATCCGGACGCCAGGTGCGAGCCGACCCACGACATCGATCTCGCGATGCTGCCCGGCCTGCAAACGCAGCGGCAGCCAGAGCTGGATGCCACCGGGGAAATTGAACCTGGCAGGCAGCACCCCGACCACGCTGGCCCACTCGCCATTGACGCGCACGCTGCGCCCGAGGATGTGCGGATCGGCATGAAACGCGCGGCGCCAGAGCGGTTCGCTCAACACCACCACGCGCGGCGCACCGGATGCATCGTCGCCGGCGGCCAGCCCGCGCCCAAGCAATGGCCGGACGCCCAGCATGTGCATCAGTTGCGCCGTCATGGGTGCGCCACGGTAATGGGCTGCCCCGGTGCCGTCGTCGAGATTGACGCCGACGGTGTCGAACGCCCCCATCGCATCCAGACTGCGCAGCTTGTCCTTGAGCGCCAGATACTGGTCGCTGTCCATCCCGCCGATGGTGTTGGATCGGGGTTCGCCCACCGTCGCCAGCCGCTCGACATCGGGAAACGGCAATGGCTGCAGGATCAGCGAATTGACGGTGGTGAACAGGAACAGCACCACGCCCAGTCCAACGCCGAGCACCGCAACCGACAGCAAGGCGTAGCCAGGTCGCCGTGCCAGTCGTCGCCACGCTTCGCCTAATTCGCGCACGACCATCGTCACTCTCCCCGCAAGGCGCGCATCGGCGCCACGCGCGCCGCACGCAGGGCCGGCAACAGGCAGGCGACGCCCCCTGCGATGGCCAGCACCACGGCCACGCCCAGCATCACCAGCGGATCGAATGCGCCGCCGCGACCGACCAGCGTCATCAGCACCTGCGACACGGCATGCGCCACCAGCCACGCCGCTCCGATGCCCAGCGCCAGCCCAACCGCGACCTGCAACAGGCCACCGCGCAACACCAGCACAAGCAGGCGCGAAGGCGCCGCACCCAGCGCCATGCGCACACCGAACTCGCGTTCGCGCGCCGCCACCGCCACCGCCATCACCGCGTACAAACCCGCCGCTGCCAGCAGCAGCGCGAGCGTGGCGAACAGGCCGATCAGCCACAGGCTGAGCCGCGCGGTGGCGGTGGTCGCACGCACGATGCTGTGCAGCGAGCGCAAGTTGCCGATGGGCTGCCCAGGCGCGATCTCCGCCAGGGCTTCGCGCACGCCGGCGCGCCAGTCGGCCATGCTGCCGTGGCCGCGCAGCGCGAAACGCAGGGGCTCGAGGCTGCGGAACAGCGCCATCATCCTCTCGGGAACCTGCGCCAACGGCGCGTACAGCACCGGCTGCCTCTGCTGCAGTGGCCCCATCTGGTAGGTCGCGCCCACCACGCCGACGATGCGCGCCGTCCGCATCGCATCGCCGACGCCATGCACGTCGATCATCCTGCCCAACGCGTGGCCGCCGTAATACTTGTCGGCCAGATCCTGACTGACGATCACCACGCCCTCGCTGCCGCGCGCGTCGTTGCGGGTGAAGGTTCGCCCCCGGATGAGCGGAATCCCGAACAACTTGAAAAAGCCGGGCTCGATGCCGTGGTATTGCGTCAGGAAGGTCTCACCGCCCGGCAGGGTCACCTGGGTCTGGCCCTGCTCGAGCATGCCGTGGCTGATCGGCAGGGTGGTGGTCGCCACCGCGTCGGTGACGCCGGGGATCGTCTTCAGTCGTTGCATCAAGCGCTGCGCCAGCGCCTGCACCGCAGCGGCATCCGGGTAGTCCGCCTGCACCGGCGCCAGATCGAAGGTCAGCACGTTGCCGTCGGCAAAGCCCAGCTCCAGCTGTGACGCACCGTGCAGCACATGCACCAACACGCCGGCCGCGCTGAGCAGCATCGCCGCCAGCGCCACCTGGGCCACCACCAACAGGCGCCCCAGACGGCCGCCACGCAGGCCGATCCCGCTGCGCCCACCTTCGCGCAACTCGTCCGCCGGCGTCGCATGCCGGCTACGCCACAGGGCCAGGCCCGCCGCCAGCAGCGCGCCCAGCAAGCCCATCGCGAAGGCCAGCGCCCACGCCATCGCGCCGACCTGCAGGCCTCCATGCCACAGCCACCGGGCGGGAATATAGCCTCGCAGCAAGGCCAGGCCGGTCGTCGCCAGCGCCATGCCCAGCAGCGCGCCGCAGCCGCCGACCAGCAGGCCTTCACCCAGCGCCGGCAACAGCAGCCGCAGCCGCCAGGCGCCCAGCGCGCTGCGCACCGCGAGATCATGGTGGCGCGACAGCGAGCGCACCAGCATCAGGTTGACCAGGTTGACCAGCGCGATCAGCAACACCAGCAGCGCGCCAGCCAGGAACAGCAGCAGCAACGGCCGGGCATCCTGCTGCACGGCGGCGGCCAGGCTTTCGGCGCGGTAACGCGGCTTCTTCCAGTTGCCGCCCATGCCCATCTCGCGGAACATCGTGCGTTCGTGTGCATCGGCCTCGGCGGACACCGTGGCGATCGTCGCACCGGGTGCCATCCGCGCGATCGCCGTGTGGCCGTTGCGGTTGACGTCGTAGCTGACCAGCGGCAGCGCCATCGGCAAAACCACGTCGCCGGGGCCGAGCACGGTATTCAGCGCCGCCGGCAGCACGCCCACGATGGTATGCGGCATGCCCTCGACGTCGAGTCGCATGCCGATGACGTCGTGGGTGCCGTTGTAGCGGCGTTGCCAGAAACCATGGCTGATGAGCACCGCTGGCGGCCCGTGCGGGCTGTCCTCGGCCGCGGAGAAATTGCGCCCCAGCACCGGCCTGAGCTCCAGCGTCGGCAGCAGGTGCCGATCCATGTAGATCACCGGCACCTGCGCCGGCACGCCCGCGCCTGCCACGTTCACGGTCGAGCCCGGCCGCTCCAGCGCCAGCGAAGCCACGCTCTCCAGTTTGCCGAGCGACTGGTACTCGTGCGGCGAAATGGTGTCGACCTGGCCGTTGTCGCGCATGTTGCCGATCACCACCAGCCGCGACGCCCGCGGTACCGGCAAGGGCCGCCACAGGCTGTCCTGGACCAGCGCAGCCACCGCCACGCTGGCGCCGATCCCCAGCGCCAGCACGCCGCTCGCCAGCAGCAGGAAACCGGGGCGGCGCAGCATGGCCCGCCATGCGCGCCAGATCTCGGCGAACCAGATATTCATGCGCGAGCCCTCCCTTCCATCGCTTCACTCCCCGCGCAAGGCGCGCATCGGTGCCACGCGCGACGCGCGCAGGGCCGGCAGCAGGCAGGCGAGCAGGCCCGCGACGGCGAGCACCACACAGGCGCCGCCCAGCGCCACCGGATCGAAGGTGTTGCCGCGCCCCGCCAGCGACACCAGAAGCTGCGCCAGCAGCCGCGACATGCCGAGCACGATGGCGATGCCGACCACCAGGCCGACGGCGATCTGCGCGATTCCATTTCGCAACACCTGCCACATCAGGCGTGCCGGCACGGCCCCCAGGGCCGTCCGCACGCCGAACTCGCGCTCGCGCGCGGCCACCGCCACCGCCATCACCGCATACATCCCGGCCATCGCCAACAGCAGCGCCAGCGCCGCGAACACGCCGACCAGCAAGAGAGTCCGGTGCGTGTCGGCCATGGTCGAGCGCACGATCCGCTCCATGCTGCGGAAGCCGGAGATCGGCTGATCGGGCGCGACCTGCGCCACCGCCGCGCGCACCGCGACGCGCCACTGCCCGGGGTCGCCATGGCCGCGCAGGACGACGCGCATCGGCATGAAGTAGCGGATGAAATCCAGGTCGTCGTTCGGGATCTGCGCCAGCGGCACGTAGACGATGCCTGGCGCCGGCTGCAGCGGGCCGGACTGGCGCGTATCGGCGGCAATCCCGACGATGCGCGCCGACCGTCCGTCATCCTCGCGGATGAGCTCGCCCAGCGCATGGCCGCCGTACATCCGCTTGGCCAGGGTGCGATTGACGATCGCCACCTGCTCGCCGCCGCGCACGTCGTCGCGCGTGAAAGCACGGCCACGGAGCACGGCAATGTCGAACAACCCGAAATACTCCGGGCCGACGCCGAAGTAATCCATGTCCACGCGCTCGCCGCCGACCCTGAACACGTTCGTGTTGAACGCATGGCCGGAACCCGTCGGCAGGTTGGTGGCGACCGTTGCGACGGTCACGCCGGGAATCGCCTCCAGGCGACGCACCAGCTTCTCGGCAAGCGCATTCACCGACGGCGCGTCGGGGTAGTCCGCCCGCACCGGCGCCAGATCGAAGGCGAGCATGTTCGCGCTCGAAAAGCCAAGCGGCGTAGCCGATGCCTTGTACAGGCCATGCAGAAGCAGCCCGCTGCCGCACAACAGCACCGTGGCCAGCAGCATCTGCGCCACGACCAGCACGCGACCAAGCCGGCCGCCGCGCGGGTCGAGTCCGCTGCGTCCGCCCTCGCGCAATGCTTCGCCGGCCATGGTCGCCTGGCTGCGCCAGACGCCGAACGCCGCAGCGGAGACGGCAACCACCATCGCAACAGCGGCTGCCGCCAGCCCAATCCACACCGGCATGCGGATACCTGCACCGGGCAGCCAATCCGCCGACACCGCGCCTTGCAACCCGTGCAGCCCCGTCCACGCCAGCATCATGCCAGCCAGCGCGCCGATGGCGCCGACCAGCAAGCCTTCCGCCAGCGCCGGCAGCACCAAGCGCAGCCGCGATGCCCCCAATGCGTCGCGCACCGCACTGTCATGCGAGCGCGACAGCGCGCGCAGCAGCATGAGGTTGACCAGGTTCACCAGGGCGGTCAGCAACACGAACAGTGCGCAGGCCATGAACAGCATCAGCGTGGCGTGCGCATTCGCGTGCTGCCATGCCGCGATCGGCTGCGCGCCGAACCGCACTCCTTTCCAGTTCTCCACGTACCTGGAGCCCAGCGCGGCATACATGGCATGCAGATGTGCATCCATCGCCGCCGCCACGGCCTGTGGGCGTGCACCTGCGGCGAGCCGCACCAGCGCGATATCGTTGAGGCCGTCGACCGTATCCTGCGGCGGAAGCGCCAGCGGCAGCGCCACGTCGCCGCTGAAGGACAGGCTGTCGAAGGATTCGGGCAATACGCCGACGATGGTGTAGCCCACGCCCTCGACATCCAGCGTCTGCCCCACTACCTGGGGACTGCCGCCATAACGGCGCTGCCAGAACCCGTAGCCAAGCATGACTGCGTGCGGCCCATGCGGCGCGTCCTCCTGCGCCGTGAAATTGCGCCCGAGCAACGGATGCAGGCCCAGGGTCGGCAACATGCCCCGGTCGATATAGGCGGCCGACACGACCGTGGGGCGACTGCCGCCGGTGATGTTGACGTTGGGCCTGGAGAACAACGTCGCCCCGGTCGACTCGACGCCCTTGAGCGGCATCAGGTGCTGGTACTGCAGGGGTGACTCCACGCGTTGCCCATCGAACACGGGCCCGACCACGATCACCCGCGACGCATCGGGAAGCGGCAGCGGCTGGAGCAGCACCTGGTCGATCAGCGTGGCGACCGCCACGCTGGCGCCGATGCCCAGCGCCAGCACCCCGCTCGCCAGCAGCAGGAAACCGGGGCGGCGCAGCATCGCCCGCCATGCGCGCCAGATCTCGACGAGCCAGATGTTCATGCGCGAGCGCCCTCTTCCATCGCCTCACTCCCCGCGCAAGGCACGCATCGGCGCGGTGCGTCCTGCGCGCACGGCCGGCACCAGGCAAGCCAGTACGCCCGCGCAGGCCAGCACCACGCAGGCGGCGAGGATGGCCCATGGATCGAAGACACTGCGCCCGAGCTGCGCCACCACGGCGCGCAGCACGCCTGATCCAAGCGCGCCCAGCACCACGCCGGCCAGCAGGCCCAGCCCGATCTGCAACAGGCCGCCGCACAGCACTACCAGCAGCAGCTTGAGCGGCGCCGCTCCCAGCGCGGCCCGCACGCCGAACTCGCGCTCGCGCGCAGCTACCGCCACCGCCATCACGGCGTACATGCCCACGCCGGCCAGCAGCAGGGCCAGGCCGCCGAGGAGGCCGATCAACATGAGGTTGAACCGCGTGTCGCTGGTGGTGTCGCGAACGACCCACGCCATGCTGCGCAGGTGGCTGATCGGCTGCCCTGGCGCGACCTCGGCCAACGCCCGCTTCACCGCATCGCGGTAGCCGTCGGGGTTGCCTTGTACCCGGATCGCGTAGCGCATGGGTTCGTAGCTGCGGAAGATGTCGATGTCGTCCGCGGGCGTCTGCGCCAGCGGCAGGTACAGGATGGGCAGGACGGAAGCGGGGTTTTGCGGGCCGAACTGGTAGGTGTTGGCCACTACGCCCACGATGCGCGCCGAGACAATCTCCGTGCCGGCCTGCGACGCGTCGAATGCGTTCTGCTGGATCGTCTGTCCGAGCGCGTGGCCGCCGTAATGCGCATCGGCGAACGCCTGGTTGACGATCGCCACCGCCTCGCTGCCGTGCACGTCGCTGCGTGCGAACAGCCGCCCTTGCCGCAGACGGATGCCGAACGTGGCGAAATAGCCGGGGTTGATGCTGCGGAACTGCTCGTTGAACGCCTCGCCGCCCGGCAGGTGCAGGCCGCCGATGTTCCACTGCCCGCTGAAGTCGCCGGCAGGCAGGTTGGTGCCCGCCGCCGCATAGCGCACGCCCGGAATCTGCCGCAGCCGCTCCACCAGTCGCTGCGACAGGATCCGTACCGATGCGGCATCCGGATAGGTGGTCTTGATCGGCGCCAGCTCGAACGTGAGCACGTGGTTCGCGTCGTAGCCCAGGTCCACGCTCGCGTTGTCCAGCAAGGTATGCATGAACACGCCGGCAGTGCACAGCAGCAGCGAAGCCAACGCCACCTGCGCGATCACCAGCATCCGACCCACAAGACCGCTGCGACGGCTCAGTCCGCTGCGCCCTCCTTCACGCAGGCTGTCCATCGACAACGCAGCGTGGCCGCGCCACAGGCCCAACGCGGTGGCGACCAGGGCGCCAAACACACCTACCGCGGCGGCCAGCCCCCAGGCCTGCCAGCCAAGGCCCAGACCATTCCGGCTTCCCCACTCCGCCACCATCCCGCCGGGCATCCAGCTCCGCACGGCCCCTAGCCCCAGCGCCGCCAGACCCTGCCCCAGCAACAGGCCAACCGCGCCGACCAGCACGCCTTCGGCCACCGAAGGCAAGGCCACCCGCCACGGCGAGGCGCCCAACGCGCCGCGTACCGAGGCATCGTGGCTGCGGCGCATCGCACGCAGCATCATCAGGTTGGTGAGGTTGACCATCGCGATCAGCAGCAACAGCGAGGCGCAGGCCAGCCACATCAGGGCCGTGGAGCGCTGGTCGGCGTGCTGCTGCGCGCCGAAGTCCTGTGCGCCGAAATGCTCATGCCGCCAGTATTTGTTGTGGCTCGCGGCATAGAGCGCATGCAGGCGGGTATCGACCTGGACGCCCAGCATCCGGGTCGTGATGCCGGGAGCTAGCCGCGCGACCGCGGTGTAGTTGGTGCCGTCGTCCTGCGTGTGTGCGGGGAAGGCGGTGGGCAACGCGATGTCGGCCTGGCCCAGGTCGAAACCGGCCGGCAGTACCCCGACGATGGTATGCGCCACGCCTTCCACTTCCATGGTCTGTCCGACCACCGAGGGATCGCCGCCAAAGCGGCGCAGCCAGAAGCCGTGGTACAGCATCACCACCGGCACGGCATGCGGCTGATCTTCCTGCGCGCTGAAGTTTCGCCCAAGCGCCGGTTGCACGCGCAGCGTGGGCAGCAGGCCGTGGTCGATTTCCAGCGCCGGCACCTGCACCGGTTCACCGTGACCGGAAATGTTGGCGGGGGTTTGCCCGTCCTTGAAAAGACCCAGCGAGCCCACCCCAGGCAGGCCCGCCAGATGCTGGTACTGCTGCGGTGACACGGCCTGCACGCCACCCTCCTGCACGGACCCGATCGCCGCCAGCCGATGCGGTTCCGGATAAGGCAAAGGCCGCAGCAGCACGCCGTCGATCAGGGTGAATACGGCGCTGGCCGAGCCGACGCCCAGCGCCAGCACGGCCGCCGCCAGCAGCAGGAAGCCGGGCCGGCGCAGGCTGGCCCGCCAGGCCTGCCAGACCTCGGCGAGCCAGATGTTCATGCGCTGGCCTCGATGCGCTGGCCGATAAGCGCGTCGAGGCGCGATTCGTCTTCGCGACGCAGGCGGTCGAAGGTTTCCTCGTCGACCACGCGGCCATCGAACAGGCGCACCTTGCGCTGGGCGAGTTCGGCGTAGCGCGCATCGTGGGTAACCATGCAGATGGTGGCGCCGCCCTTGTGCAGTTCGTCGAGCAGGGCCATCACCGCCTCGCCGTTGCGCGAGTCGAGGTTGCCGGTGGGTTCGTCGGCGAGCAGGATCGCCGGCTTGCCGACCAGCGCGCGTGCCACCGCCACGCGCTGCTGCTGGCCGCCGGAGAGCTGCGCAGGGTAATGGCGCATGCGGTGCGCCATGCCCACGCGCTCCAGCGCTTCCTGCACGCGCGCGCGGCGCTCGGCGGCGTCGATGCCGCCGCGGTAGGTGAGCGGCAGCTCCACGTTCTCCTGCACGGTGAGGTCGCCGATCAGGTTGAACGCCTGGAAGATGAAGCCGATCTCAGCGTTGCGGATGCGTGCGCGCTGTGCGGCGTTGAGCCCGGCGACGTCGTGGCCGTTCAGCACGTAGCTGCCGGAGCTCGCGGTGTCGAGCAGGCCGAGGATGGACAGCAGCGTGGTCTTGCCGCAGCCGGACGGGCCGGAGATGGAGACGTACTCGCCGCGCGCGACGTCGAGGTGCACGTCGCTGAGCGCATGGGTCTCCACTTCGTCGGTCTGGAACACCTTGCGGAGATCCTTGAGGGTGATGACGCTGGCGGGTTCGGTCATAAAAGCTCCATGGGATTTGTAGGAGCGCACCCTGTGCGCGATGGGGCATTCGGCGAAGAGCGCAGTCGCGCACAGGGTGCGCTGCTGCGCGGTGTTCATTTCAAGCGGATGCGGTCGTATTTGTCCCACTGGCTGGCGTCGGAAAGGATCACCCGGTCGCCCGCCTTGAGGCCACGCAGGATCTGCACGCGGTCCACCGAGGCCACGCCGATGCGCACCGGCACGCGCGTGGCGGTGTCGCCGTCGGGGTCGAGGCGGAACAGGCTGAGGTCGGCATTGGCCCGGGCCAGCGCGGGGCGCCCCACGGAAAGCACGTCGTGCAGTTGCGCGATCAGGATGCGGCCGTCCACGGAAAGATCGGGCCGTGCGCCGGCCGGCAGCTTGCCGGTGAGCGCCACGTCCACCTGCACGCTGCCGTTGCGCACGGCCGGGTCGATGCGCTCCACCTTGCCGTCGACGAGGCCGTTGTGGGTGTCCACGCTCACCGGCATGCCCAGCGCCACGTCCTTGGCCTGCACCTCGGGCACCTGCAGCCGTGCGATCAGCACGTCGGGCCTGGCCACCCGCGCGAGATTGGCACCGGCGGCGACCTGGGCACCTTCCTGCACGGCCACTTCCTGCAGCACGCCGGCGATGCCGGCCTTCACCTGCAGCGCATCGGCCTGGCGCTGGCGCAGCTGCAGGTTGCTCTGCTGCTGCATCAGCGCCGCCTGCGCCGCGTCGATCTGCGCCTTCATGCTGGCGGCGAACGCGGCCACGCGCTGCCGCTCGATCTGCATGCGCCCGTGCAGCTGCTTCAACGCAATCTGGCCCTGCTCGAACTGCACGCGCGGGATCAGGTGCTCCTTCGCGGCGATGGCGTCGGCGTCCGCCTTGACCTTGGCCGAGGCGTAGTCGGACTGCGCCTGCGCCTCCGCGGAACGCTGGTCGAGCAACTGCGATTCGAGTTCGGCGCGCCTGGCGGCCACCTCGGCCCGCGCCGCCGCCACCTGCGCCTGCGCGTTGCGCAGCGCGTCCTCCACGGCGGGATCGGCGAGCCGGATCAGCACGGTATCCGGCTGCACGGGCGTGCCCGGCCACACCAGGACCTTCTCCACCTGGGCCGGCGTGGACGCGGCCAGCCAGCGGATCTCGCGCGGCACCAGGGTGCCGGTGGCGCGCACCTCGCGCAGCATGTCGCCCTGCTGCACGGCGTCGATCCACAGGCTGCCGCGATCCGCTGCCGGCAAGGCCGGGCCCAGCCGCCACACCAGCGCGGCCAGCGCGGCCGCAACCAGCGCGGCGCCGCCCACCATCAGCTGCAGGCGGCGGCGCCTGCGGATGCCATACGTCGGGTTCGCGATATCCATGCCGCATGCTTGGCAAGCCGCGTGCCAAGCGCCGGCGCCAGTGAAATGCCTTGCGGATCAAGGCCAGGCGGTGCACGCCAGGGAAAGAACGGGGCCAGCGTTGTCCGCTTGCGGATGGCGGCGTCCGCATGTGGACGCCGCGGCCGCGCCTCTGGCGCGAGTCGCGCCGGACACGGACGGAGTCGGGGACCGCGGATCCGGCCGCAAGGCGCGGCCCCGACATTTCGATGGACAGCGATGTCCACCTGCTGCGACAGTGGCGGATGGCCCATAAAAACCTTGCCCTGGTCCTCGGTGGCGGCGGAGCCGCCGGGAACGCGTGGATGATCGGCATCATCGCCGGCCTGGCCGACGCCGGTCTCGACATGGCGGAAGCCGCCGATCTGGTGATCGGCACGTCGTCCGGCGCGACCGCCGCCGCCCACGTGCGCAGCGGCATATCGCCAGCCGATCTGCTGGCTGCGGTGCTGTCCGAGGAACCGGCGCGAGCCGCCGGACCGCGGCGGGAACGGCCACCAACCCCGTCCCTGCCGATGGCCGCGGTGTTCGAGCGGATGCGGGCGATCGGCGCCGCCGCCACCTCGGCTGCCGAGCTGCGGCGTGCCATGGGCGCATTCGGACTCGAGAGCGATTCCGTGCTCGGACCCGTGGCGGCGGAACAGCGGCGGGCACTGGTCGCCTCCCGGCTGCCTCGTCCCGAATGGCCGGACAAGCCGATGATTGTGGTCGCCGTCGACGCCCATACCGGCGAGCTGGCCGCGTTCGACCGCGATTCCGGCGTCACGCTGGCGGATGCGGTCACCGCGGCCACCGCGTTGCCCGGCATGGTTCCCACGCACCGCATCGACGGTACCCATTACATCAACGGTGGCGTGCGCTCCGCCGACAACGCCGACCTCGCCGCGGGCTATGCGAACGTCGTGGTGCTCACGCCGTTCGGCGAACGAAGCGGGCCGCTGCCGCCTGGCCAGTTCGAGGGCCTGCGCAGGTCACCGGAATGGGGCAACGACCTGGCAAGCCAGGTCGAGGTTCTGCGCACGCAGGGCAGCCGCGTCGAAGTGATCACGCCGGACGCCGATTCCCGCGCCGCCATGGGCACGAACCAGATGGATCCGGCGACGCGCATCCCCGCCGCCCGTGCCGGTTTCGCCCAGGGCCGGCAGGAAGCAGCCCGCCTCGCGTTCCGCTGACGATTGCACGGCAACGCCCGGCGCCACGCCGTCACCCGTGAAGAGTCCTCGACGCGGCTCGGGCTCGTGCGCGTGCCTGCCGCGGATGGCCGGTCCAGGCAATGCCCTGTGCCAGGACGCGGACCGTCTGCGCGCAAGACAACCATGCGGCGCGAACGCGCCGCACCGCTGCCGACCCTGCTCAGCCGGTGTTCTGCAGCCCCTGCGCCACGCCGTTGACGCAGGCGACCAGCGCCTGCAGCAGGGCGTCGTCCTGGCGGTCGCCGGCACGCCAGCGCTTGAGCAGGTCCACCTGCAGCAGGCTCATCGGGTCGATGTAGGGGTTGCGCAGGCGGATCGAGGCGGCGAGGCGCGGGTCGCCCTGCAGCAGTTCGCCCGCGCCCTTGAGTCTGAGCACCCAGGTGCGGCTGCGCTCGAACTCGGCACGGATCAGCGCGAAGAACGGCTCGTGCAGCTCGCCGGCCAGCCGCGAGAACGCCTCGGCGATGGCGAGGTCGCACTTGGCCAGCAGCATGTCCACGTCGTCCAGCGCGTTGGCGAAGAACGGCCAGTCGCGCGCCATCTCGGCCAGCGCGTGCTCGCCGTATTCGGCGGCGCCCCATTCCAGCGCGCTGCCCAGGCCGTACCACCCGGTGATGATGGAGCGGCACTGCGTCCAGGCGAACACCCAGGGAATGGCGCGCAGATCCTCCACGCCGCGCATGCTGCGCCGGCGCGAGGGGCGCGAGCCCAGCGCCATGCGCTCGATCACGTCGATCGGCGTGGCACTGCGGAAGTAGTCCACGAAGCCCGCGCGCTCGACCAGCGCACGGTAGGCCTGGCGGCTGCGTGCGGACAGCGCATGCATGCGCTCGCGCCACAGCGTTTCGCGCGACTCCTCGTCGCGTGGGCGCAGGCTGGCGCGCAGCACCGCGCCCACGGTCTGCTCCAGGCTGCGCAGGGCCAGTGCGCGGATGCCGTACTTGCGGTGGATCACCTCGCCCTGCTCGGTGACGCGCAGCACGCCAGCCACCGCGCCGCGCGGCGAGGACAGCAGCGCGGGCGTGATGCGTGCGCCGCCGCGGCTGGCCGAGCCGCCGCGGCCATGGAAGAACGCCAGCGCGATGCCGTGCTCGCGCGCCACCTCCAGCAGCTCCACCTGGGCGCGCTGCAGGCCCCAGCGCGAGGCCAGCGTGCCGCCGTCCTTGCCGCTGTCGGAATAGCCCAGCATCACCCACTGGCGGTCGCCGCGCGCGGCGAGGTGGGCGCGGTACAGCGGATCGGCCAGCAGCGCGCGCAGCGTGGCCGGGGCGTTGGTGAGGTCGTCGATGGTTTCGAACAGCGGGGCAATGTCGAGGGGGACATGCTCCGTCGCATCGACCAGGCCGCCATGCCGCGCCAGCGCCAGCACCGCCAGCACGTCGGCGGCGGAGCGCGCCATGCTGATGATGTAGAGGCCGGTGGCCGCCGTGCCGTAGCGCTGGCGTGCGTCGCGCAAGGCGGTGAACACGGCGCGCAGCGAGGTCGCCACGCTGTCCTCGCTGGCGACGAAATCGCGCTCGCCGCGCAGGCAGGCGTGCAGCGCGGCCACCCGTTCGTCCACGTTGCGCCTGGCCCAGTCGGCGTCGCCGAGCAGCGCGGCCAGCGCGTCGTCGTGCACGCGCGAGTCCTGGCGCGCGTCGAGCCGCGCCAGGTGGAAGCCGAAGCTGCGCACGCGCCAGATCAGCCGCTGCACCGCGTAGGCGCCCGCGTGCAGGCCGCGGTGGTCAACCAGGCTGGCGGCGATCAGCTCGAGGTCGTCGCGCAGCTCGTCGGCGGAGGCGTAGGCCTCCGGGTGCTCGTCCTCGTGGGTGGCTTCCAGCCGCGCGCCGATCAGGGTCAGCAGGCAGCGGTAGGGCATGTCGGCATGGCGCGGGCGGATGCGCGCCGCGGCCTGCGGGAAACGCGCGCGGTAGTCGTCCAGCCGCTGGCGCAGGCGCGGATCCACCTGCACGCGGCCGTCGGTCTGGCTGAGCAGGCGGGCCAGCACGGCGACGTCGGCGATGTAGCGCTCCAGCACCTGCGCGCGCTGGCTGGCGAGGCTGGCGGCGATGGTGTCGGCGCCCACGTTGGGGTTGCCGTCCATGTCGCCGCCTACCCAGGTGGCGAAGGAGAGCAGCCGCGGCAGCGGCACCGCCACGCCGTAGACCGCCTGCAGCGCGTCCGCCAGCGACTCGTACAGCGCGGGCACGATGCGGTAGATCGGGTCGGCGAGGTAGAAGCCCACGTGGTCGCGCTCGTCCTGCACGCTGGGCCGCACCGGCGAGGCCTCGGCGGTCTGCCAGCCGGCGGTCAGCGCCATGTGGATGCGCTCCTCGTCCTCGCCGCGCTCCTGCGGCGTGCGGCCGGCGTCGAAGCCGTCGACCAGGGCGCGCACGATGGCCTGTTCCTTCTCCAGCAGCGACGCGCGCACCGCCTCGGTGGGATGCGCGGTGAACACGGGTTCCACCTCGAGCCGCAGCAGCCAGTCGAGCAGCTCGGGTGCCGTCACGCCCCGCGCCTTCAGCCGCCCCAGCACGTCGTGCAGCGATTCCGGCTGTGGCGCGCCGCCTTCGCGCTGGTAGTCGCGGCGGCGGCGGATGCGGTGCACGCGCTCGGCGATGTTCACCGCGTTGAAGTAGGTGGCGAAGGCGCGCGCCAGCGCTTCCGCATGCGCCGCGTCGAGCCCGCCCAGCGGATCGGCCAGCCCGGCCAGCGGCGCGTCCTCCTGCCGGCGCGCGATGGCGGCGACGCGCACGCGCTCCACTTCGTCGAGAAAGGCCGGTGCCACCTGCTCGGCCAGCATGCGGCCGACCAGGGCGCCAAGCCGGCGCACGTCGTCGCGCAGCGGCGCATCGGGCAAGGCAGGCTCGGGACTGCGGGTGGCGTTCATCACGACGGCATCGGCTCGCAGGGGGCGGAACCCCAAGCCTAGCGCATGCGTGACACTTTTGCTGCAATGCCGCAAAACCCTTCGGTCGGCCAGCGTCCGGCCTCGCCGCGGGCAGGTCCACGTCCGCGCCGCTATAATCGCCCTTTCCCGCCGAGGGGCGCTGCGACCGCGACCAGTTCACGGCCAGGCTCGGCGGCCTTTCTCTGCAACGGCGCCCGGTTTGTCCCCATCGAAACCGGAGCAACCCATGAACGCCGCACTCAAAGAAAACAGCCACGACTACAAGATCCGCGACCTCGGCCTCGCCGATTTCGGCCGCAAGGAACTGGACATCGCCGAGCACGAGATGCCGGGCCTGATGTCGATCCGCCGCAAGTACGCCGCCGCCAAGCCGCTTCAGGGCGTGCGCGTCACCGGCTCGCTGCACATGACGATCCAGACCGCGGTGCTGATCGAGACGCTGAAGGACATCGGCGCCGACGTGCGCTGGGCCTCGTGCAACATCTTCTCGACGCAGGACCACGCCGCCGCCGCGATCGCCGCCACCGGCACGCCGGTGTTCGCCTGGAAGGGCGAGACGCTGGAGGAATACTGGGACTGCACGCTGGACGCGCTGTCCTTCCCCGACGGCAAGGGCGGCTTCCTCGGGCCGCAGCTGGTGGTCGACGACGGCGGCGACGTGACGCTGCTGATCCACAAGGGCTACGAGCTGGAAAAGGGCGACGAGAGCTGGGTCAACAGCGCCTCCGGCAGCCACGAGGAGCAGGTGATCAAGAACCTGCTGAAGCGCGTGGCGAAGGAGCGTCCCGGCTACTGGACCCGCGTGGTCGCCGACTGGAAGGGCGTCTCCGAGGAAACCACCACCGGCGTGCACCGCCTGTACCAGCTCGCCGAGGCCGGCAAGCTGCTGGTGCCCGCGATCAACGTCAACGACTCGGTCACCAAGAGCAAGTTCGACAACCTGTACGGCTGCCGCGAGTCGCTGGCCGACGGCCTGAAGCGCGCGATGGACGTGATGCTGGCCGGCAAGCTGGCCGTGGTCTGCGGCTACGGCGACGTGGGCAAGGGCTGCGCGCACTCGCTGCGCGCCTACGGCGCCCGCGTGGTGGTCACCGAGATCGACCCGATCAACGCGCTGCAGGCGGCGATGGAGGGCTTCGAGGTCAACACGGTCGAATCGACCCTGGGCCGCGGCGACATCTACGTCACCACCACCGGCAACAAGGACGTGATCCGCCTGGAGCACATGCAGGCGATGAAGGACCAGGCGATCGTCTGCAACATCGGCCACTTCGACAACGAGATCCAGGTCGACGCGCTGAGCGCGAGCGGCGCCGCACGCCTCAACATCAAGCCGCAGGTGGACAAGTACACCTTCAAGGATGGCCGCGCGATCTTCCTGCTCGCCGAAGGCCGCCTGGTGAACCTCGGCTGCGCCACCGGCCACCCCAGCTTCGTGATGTCCAACTCGTTCTCCAACCAGACGCTGGCGCAGATCGACCTGTGGGCGAACAAGGACAACTACGAGGCCAGGGTCTACATCCTGCCGAAGAAGCTCGACGAGGAAGTCGCGCGACTGCACCTGGAGAAGATCGGCGTGAAGCTGACCACGCTCACCGCCGAGCAGGCCGCCTACCTGGGCGTGCCGGTGGAAGGGCCGTACAAGCCGGAGCACTACCGCTACTGATCCGGCTACCAGTCATTGCAAGCTGTAACGGAACGGGTGCCGGGAGGCACCCGTTTTCGTTGCACGGAAACCAGCGTGGCAGGATGCCAGGCGCCTCACGGCCGCCAGTTCGCGTTGTTCTCCCAGAACGCCACCGCGCGGCGATACGCCTCCCGGTCCAGCGGCACGCCGGAGCCGCCCTCCTCCACACCCAGCGCGTTGCGCATCATGGTGATCGGCGCCATCGGGATCTCCTCCGGCTCCATCGTGTAGAGGCAACCCACGATGCCCCAGTCGGCGTCGATGCTCTCGCCTTCCTTCGCGAGCTGCTCGCGGCTGTAGAGGATGACCACCAGGTAGTTCGCCACCGGCGATTCCACGCCCTCGAACCAGCGCACCAGCACCGGCAGTTCGGCCTTGGTGCGGGCCTCGTAGCCCGAACGCAGCAGGTGCCGGTTGGCGTCGGTGACCGGCACCGTGAGGCAGCGCGTGGAGGTCCAGTTGCGGTGCACGTGCAGCTTGCAGAACGGCGCGTAGCCGTCCAGCACGCGCAGCGGCGACTCATCGTTCAGGCGGCGCTCGAAGGCCTCGGGCGTGCAGTCCTGGATGGTGTTGCCACGGGGTTCGCGCGGAAACAGGCGCGCACGCGCGAAGGGAGTGAGGACGATGGACATCGCGAGTGCCGGCGGGGAAAACGCATCAGCCTAGCGCATGCCGCCAACCGGCCTCGTGGCCGTCCGGTGCACACTCTGCATTTGGACGTCTATCTTTTCATCGCGATGAATGTATAGAATTACCCCGGATCACCCCGAAGGATGCCCATGCCCGCCATCAGCCTCGAATTCTTCCCGCCCAAGACCGACGAGCAGCGCGCCCAGCTGGATCAGGCCGCGCAGGTGCTGAAGGCCTGGCGACCGGAGTACGCCTCGGTGACCTTCGGCGCCGGCGGCTCCACGCTGAGCTACACCGGCGACACCGTGGCGCGTCTGCACGCGGTGCACGGCCTTGCCGTGGCCCCGCACCTGTCGTGCATGGGCGGCACGCGCAGCGAGATCCGCACCCTGCTCGACGGCTACAAGGCCGCCGGCTACCGCCGCATCGTGGCGCTGCGCGGCGACCTGCCGTCCGGCATGGCCAGCGCGGGCGATTTCCGCTACGCGGCGGAACTGGTGCGCTTCATCCGCGAACACTCCGGCGAGCATTTCCACATCGAGGTGGCGGCGTATCCGGAAATCCACCCGCAGGCCGACGATGCCCACGCCGACCTGCGCCACTTCAAGGCCAAGATCGACGCCGGCGCGAACGGCGCGATCACCCAGTACTTCTTCAACCCGGACGCGTATTTCCGTTTCGTGGACGATGCGCACAAGCTCGGCGTGCGGGTGCCGATCGTGCCGGGCATCATGCCGATCGCGAACTACACCCAGCTGAAGCGCTTTTCCGACGCCTGCGGCGCGGAGATCCCGCGCTGGATCGCCAAGCGCATGCAGGCGCACGGCGACGATGCCGTCTCGGTGCGCGCACTGGGCGCGGAAGTGGTGGCGCAGCTTTGCCGCCGGCTGCTCGACGGCGGCGCGCCGGGCCTGCACTTCTATACGCTTAACCGCGCCAAGGCCACGCGCGCCGTGCTGGAGCAGCTGGACTGAGTTCTTCCGGGAAAGCCGCCGCCCGGCAGTTTCCGGGCAGCGGCCGCGATGCCCGCATCATTCACTCGTGGTTCGCAATCCGCATCGATTCACGGTTGACGCGGGGCGCCATCGTTATGCTGCCGCGATGCGCACGACCGTCATGCTCCTGCTGCTTCCGCTGCTCGCCCTCGCCTTGCCGGCGCGGGCGCAGAACCCGATCCACCACTGCGTCGACGCGCACGGCAACCCGCTGTTCACCGACCAGCCCTGCACCTCCCAGCAGGCCACGCCGGTACAGGCGCCCGCACCTGCCGCAAGCATCGCGCCGCCTGGCACGCCGGTCCCCCTGCAGCGCTGCGCCGGGACTGCGGCGGCGCTGCGCCAGCGCGTGATCGACGCGTTCGCCGCGCGCGATCCGAACCGGCTGGCCGGACTGATGCTGTGGCATGGCTACGGCCATGTCTCGGCAGTCGACGACATCCGCGCGCTGGGCCGGCTGGTGCGGCAACCGCTGCTGGAGATCCACCTCGGGGACGGCAGCACCGAGGATCCGGCCGCGATGGGCGGCACGGACCGGCCCGCGGCCGCGTCATCCGTGGCCCCGCCGGCGGACGAGCTGCAGTTGCGCACCGGCGGCGACGACGGCGAACGCAGCGCGCGCTTCGCGATCGCCCACCAGGCCGGCTGCCTGTGGCTGCGCTACGGCGGCTGAAGGCCGCAGCGGGAGCCTGCGGAACGCGCGATTGACACTGCCCTGTCGCCCGCCCGGTTATCATGGGCAGTCCCCCACGGAGAACCGTCATGGCGCAGCAGTACCCCGAATGGATCTGGCAGAACGGCAAGATCAAGCCGTGGGCCGAGGCCACCACCCACGTGATGTCGCACGCGCTGCACTACGGTTCCTCGGTGTTCGAAGGCATCCGCAGCTACGCCACGCCGGACGGCGCGGCGATCTTCCGCCTCACCGACCACCTCAACCGCCTGTACCACTCGGCGAAGATCTACGACATGGCGCTGCCGTACACGCGCGACGAGCTCGCCGCGGCCTGCCGCGAGGTGGTGCAGAAGAACGGCCTCACCGCCGCCTACCTGCGTCCGGTGGCGTGGCGCGGCCTGGGCGGTTTCGGCCTCTCCGCCGAAACGCCGATCGACATGGCCGTGGCCGCATGGCCGATGGGCCCCTACCTCGGGCCGGAGGCGCTGGAGAACGGCATCACCGCCTGCGTGTCGAGCTGGCAGCGCTTCGCGCCCAACACCATCCCGGCCGGCGCCAAGGCGGGCGGCAACTACCTCTCCGGCCAGCTGATCGCGCGCGAGGCGCGCCGGCTCGGCTTCGGCGAGGGCATCGCGCTGGCCTCCACCGGCCTGCTCAGCGAAGGCGCGGGCGAGAACGTCTTCCTGGTGTTCGACGGCGCGCTGCACACCACGCCGGCCAGCGCCTCCATCCTCACCGGCATCACCCGTCACTCGCTGATCACGCTGGCGCGCGAGGACGGCATCGAGGTGATCGAGCGCGACATCCCGCGCGAGTACCTCTACCTCGCCGACGAGGTGTTCATGTGCGGCACCGCCGCCGAAGTCACCCCGATCCGCGCGATCGACGGCAAGCAGATCGGCGCCGGCAAGGCCGGCCGCGTCACCCGCCGCATCCAGGAGCTGTTCTTCGGTCTGTTCGACGGCAGGACCAACGACCAGTGGGGCTGGCTGGAGCCGGTCTGAGGCCATCCTTGCGATCGTCCCCGATCGCGAAAACCAAACGGGCGGCCATCCCCGGCCGCACCTTCCACGATGACTGCCGTCCCGCGACAGCATGCTGCCGGGACGACGGCGGCCGCCCCGGGGAACGGAAGCCCGAGCCGCTATCATTCGCGGATGAATGAACCGATTTCCGCCCTCCCCGCCATCCGCCTGAAATCCGACCGCGCGCCCGGCCACCCCTGGGTATGGTCGGCGCAGGTGCACAAGCCCGGGGAACGCATCCCGCCAGGCAGCGTGGTGGACGTGGTGGACGCGAAGGGCCGCTTCGTCGGCCGCGGCTTCTGGAACGGCCACGCGCGCATCGCGCTGCGCCTGCTCACCAGCGATCCCGCCGAGGCCGTCGACGCCGGCTGGATCGCCGCGCGCATCGACCGCGCCGTGCGGCTGCGCCGCGAGCTGCTGCAACTGGACAGGGACACCGACGCCTGGCGCGTGGTGCACAGCGAGGGCGACGGGCTTTCTGGCCTGATCGTGGACCGCTACGCCGACATCCTCGTCGTCGAATACTTCGCCGCCGGCATGTGGAAGCTCCGCGACGCGATCCGCGACGCGCTGCTGTCGCATTTCCCCGGCGCACGCCTCTACGGCTTCGCCGAAACGCACGTGCAGAAGCAGGAGTCCTTCGACTGCCGCGCCAGCGAGCCGCCCGCGCCGGTGGCGGTGCACGAGCACGGCCTCGCCTTCCATGCCGCGCCCGGCGCCGGCCACAAGACCGGCTTCTTCGCCGACCAGCGCGACAACCGCCGGCGCTTCGCCGGGCTCGCGCGCGGCCGCCGCGTGCTCGACCTCTGCTGCAACGCCGGCGGCTTCGCGGTGCATGCGATGGCCGGCGGCGCGCGCGAAGCGGTGGGCGTGGACATGGACGCCGGCATCCTGGGGATCGCCCGCGCCAACGCCGCCGCGAACAACGTCGCGGTGGATTTCCAGCAGGCCGACATCTTCGACTGGCTGCGCGGCGCGGTGGCGCGCGGCGACCAGTACGACGCGGTGATCCTCGACCCCGCCAAGCTCACCCGCGACCGCAGCAAGGTGTTCGAGGCGCTGAAGAAGTACTTCGCGATGAACCGCCTCGCGCTGGACGTGATCCCGCCTGGCGGCCTGCTGCTCACCTGCTCCTGCACCGGCCTGGTGAGCGAGGCGGACTTCCTGGAGATGCTGCGCCGCGTGGCGATCAACGCCGGCCGCGAGATCCAGATCCTCGAAGTGCGCGGCGCCGGCGCCGACCATCCGGTGCGCGCCGACGTGCCGGAGAGCCGCTACCTCAAGGCGGTGTTCTGCCGGGTGGAGTGAGCAGGATCGCCCCGGCCCTGCAGCAGCCGGGGCAACGCCGGTTTCAGAGCTTGCCGGCTACGCTCCTGGCGGCCTCGGCGCGGAATTTTTCCAGCCCCATTTGCGTGATTTCCATCCACGCACGTTCGGTGGCCGCCTGGCGCTTGTCCTCGGCATGTACCTGGATTTCGATCGGCGCACCGCCGCCCTCGACCTGCAATTCCGTGGCGATATCCGAGTGCAGGGTGATCGCCCAGAAGCCGGGCTGGAACCACGACCAGAACTTCTTGATGTGCACGTCGAGCACCACCGGATCCGTACCGGCATCCGCCAGCGATTTGACCCGGTAGCCGCTCTGCAGCAGCGCCGCAACCAGGTTCTCGCGCACCACATCCTGCACCGTCTGCCCCTGCTGCAGCAGGACATCGCCCAGGGCCTTGCCGAAACCGTTGCGCTTGCGCCCGATCGCCTGGGACTTCACCTGGGCGGTGGCGTTGTCCGAACCGCCGAAGCCCAGCGAGGGCGTGCTCGGATCCGATGGTGCCTGTTCGAACACGCGTTCGTCCGTCACCGACTTGACGACAACGACGCGCGCGCTTCCCGCGGCCGCCGTGCCCGATGGCGAAACCACCGGCCCCTGCAACTTGATCTCGCTGCGCGACGTGGCGCAACCCGCCAGCGACGCGCACAGGCAAACGGCCAGCCAACCGGCACTTTTCCGGGCAATCATGGTGTTCTCCCCCTGGTTGATCGCACGGACGTCTGTCGGGCATCCCTGCGAGACGATTGAAGCGCGGCTTCGCGACCGATCATGCCCCGCCGTTGCGAAGCCGTCCAGCACACGTCGCCGGCGTCGCACCCGCCGTGCGGCGCCCACCCTGCGGATGGAGCGTCGGCTCGCTCGATCAGGCCTTGCCTGGCAGACGTCCCTTCAGCGCCGCCGCGTCGAACGGGCCTGGAGCGGCGATCAGCGCGCGCGCCGCGTGCACCTGGTCCCAGGTGTTCCACAGCAGCACGCCGCGCACGCGGCCGCGCTCGAGGTAATACACCACGCCTTCGCGGTTGGGCTCACGCCAGTCTTCGACCACGTCGAGGCGCGTATCGAGCAGGCCGACCGCCTCGTAGCCGAGATCGAACAGGTCGGAGTAGAAGAACGGCAGCGTGTCGTAGCGGTCGGTGGCACCCGCCATCGCGCGGCCGGCGTGCCGCCCCATGCCGATGGCCGCATCCTCGTGCTCCACACGCAGGCGCCGGTCCAGCGCGGGGTTGTGGAAGTTCGCCACGTCGCCGGCGGCCCAGATGTCGGGATCGCTGCTGCGCAGCTGCGCGTCGACCACGATGCCGTTGTCCACCTCGAGGCCCGCCTGTTCGGCCAGCGCGACGTTCGGCGTCACGCCGAGGCCGGCCACGGCAGCCTCCACCCGCAGCAGGCTGCCGTCGGACAGGGCGAGCTCCACGCCGCCGTCGGTGGGCCGGCCGCCGGTCACGCGCACGCCGCTGCGCACGTCCACGCCGTGGCCTCGATAGTAATCGTCGAGGAAACGCGCGAGGCCATCGGGGTAGCGGCCCGCGCCGATGTGCGCATCCGGAAACAGCATGCACACCTTGCAGCCGACGCCGCTGAGCGAGGCGGCCAGCTCGGCGCCGATGAAGCCGCCGCCGACCACCGCGACGACCGCGCCGGGCTGGGCGAAACGGCGCAAGGCCTGGTAATCGTCCAGCGTGCGGAAATGGATCAGCCGTTCGCCGCCCTCGAACGCCAGCCGCCGCGGCGTGGCGCCGGTCGCCAGCAGCAGGCGCCGGTAGCGGTAGCTGTCGCCCTGGCCGTCGTGCACGACGTGTGCTGCGCGGTCCAGCGTCACGACGCGCCGGCCCGGGTACAGCTTCGCGCCGCTGGCGGCGGTGCCGAGGCCGATGTCGGCCACTGTCTTGTCGCCTTTCCACAGCGCCTTGGACAAGGGCGGGCGCTGGTACGGCGGCGAGCTTTCCTCGCCGACCATGCCGATGTCCGCCGCCGCGTCGACCTCTCGGATCGCCTTCGCCGCCGCGTCGGCCGCCATGCCGGCGCCGACGACCAGGTAATCGTGCACGTGCTCCATGACGCACCCCGTGGCTGGATGAATCCGGCCATCATGCGCTCCCGCAGCAAATGTGGCGTGAAGTCGCAAGAGCCCGTTCAATATCTCCGCGTGGTCCGCCCCGGGAGCTGTTGGCGTGCAGGCCAAGGAAGGTCGAGGAAGTGGACGTCCGTCCACGACCGATTGACGACGCAGGCATGTGGGCAAACAGACCCGGCCCTGCGGGTTGCCTTGCCGTGGCCGCCATGCGGCAGCGCGCGGCTTGGCCTGACAACCAGTCAGGCGCTGCGCCACGCACTGCACCTGACAGCCACGGCAAGGCAACGCCGGCTGCGTGGGAATATTGAACGGGCTCCATGGCCTGCGGCGGCAGGACGTACACTGATGCGAACCGTTCCGGCAAGATCCGCCCATGCCCGCCAGCGAAACCCTGCTCACCGTCCTCGTCGTGCTCGCGCTGCTGCTGCTGGCGCTGCAGGTCGCCCTGCTGCTGCGCGGCCGCGGCGACGCCGGCCTCGCCGCGAAGCTCGACGCGCTGAAGGACGACAACGAGCGCCTGCAGCGCGCGCTGCGCGAGGAACAGCGCAGCGGCCGCGAGGAACTGCAGCAGGGCTTCGAGCGCTTCCGCGGCCACGTCAACGAGCAGCTCGGCGGCATGTCGCGCCAGCAGGCCGAACGCATCGACGGCTTCGGCCAGCGCCTCGCCGCGCTCACCGACGGCACGAATGCCGGCCTGCAGACGCTGGCGCAGCATCTCGCCGAGGACGCGCGCAAGAGCCGCGAGGAACTCACGCTGGCGCTGAACCGCTTCGGCGAGCAGCAGCAGCAGCGCCTTACCGCGCTGGGCGCCCAGCACGAGCAGCGCATGGGCGAAGTGCGCGGCACGCTGGAAGGCCAGCTCAAGACGCTGCGCGAGGACAACGCCGCGCAGCTGGAAAAGATGCGCGCCACCGTGGACGAGAAGCTGCAGAGCACGCTGGAGGCACGCCTCGGGCAGTCGTTCCAGCTGGTTTCCGAACGGCTGGAGCAGGTGCAGCGCGGCCTCGGCGAGATGCAGAGCCTCGCCACCGGCGTGGGCGACCTGAAGCGCGTGCTGGGCAACGTGAAGACGCGCGGCATCCTCGGCGAGGTGCAGCTGGGCGCGCTGCTCGACCAGCTGCTGACGCCCGAGCAGTACAGATCCAACCACGCCACCGTGCCGGGCAGCAACGAGCGCGTGGAGTTCGCGTTGCGCATGCCCGGCGCCGACGCCGAGCACCCGGTGTGGCTGCCGATCGACGCGAAGTTCCCGCGCGAGGACTACGAGCGCCTGCTCGACGCGCAGGAGCGCGCCGACGCCGACGCCGCCACCGTGGCCGCCGCCGCGCTGGAACGCCGCGTGCGCGAGGAGGCACGGACGATCCGCGCCAAGTACGTGGCACCGCCGCACACCACCGATTTCGCGATCCTGTTCCTGCCCACCGAGGGCCTGTACGCCGAGGTGCTGCGCCGCGCCGGCCTGTTCGAGGCCCTGCAGCGCGAGCACCGCGTCACCGTGGCCGGGCCCACCACGCTCACCGCGATACTCAACGCGCTGCAGATGGGCTTTCGCACGCTCGCCATCGAGAAGCGCAGCAGCGAGGTATGGCAGCTGCTGGGCGCGGTGAAGAGCGAGTTCGGCAAGTTCGGCGAGGTGCTGGACAAGGTGAAGAAGAAGCTCGACGAAGCCGGCCGCCACATCGACGCCACCGGCGTGCGCACCCGCGCCATCGCGCGCAGGCTGCGCGGGGTGGAATCGCTGGGCGAGGGAGATTCCCAGCGCCTGCTGGGCGGCGACATCGCCGACGACGAGCCCGGCGAGGGCGACGAGGCGTAGCCCCGCACGCAGCGGAGCCGGTTCCGTGCAGGAGCGCATCCCCTGCGCGATGGGTCCCTCTGCGGAAGATGCGTCCCGTACGGGGAGCGCTCGCGCAACCCGCAAACGACGCGGCCAGCGCTTTGCACACCCGCGCCGTGCCCGCCGCGATGCGGACGCTACACTATGGCCCCACGCCCCGCACCACCGAGACCCCGCATGAGCGAGCCCACCCGCGACGTCACCCCCGAGCAGGCCGAGGAGGCCGTGCGCACCCTGCTGCGCTGGGCTGGCGAGGATCCCGCCCGCGAAGGCCTGCTCGACACGCCCCGGCGCGTGGTGAAGGCCTACCGCGACTGGTTCTCCGGCTACGCCGAGGACCCGGGCGACTACCTGCGCCGCACCTTCAAGGAGGTGGAGGGCTACGACGAGATGGTGGTGCTGCGCGACATCGAGTTCGAGAGCCACTGCGAGCACCACATGGCGCCGATCATCGGCCGCGCCCACGTCGGCTACCTGCCGACCAACCGTGTGGTGGGCATCAGCAAGCTGGCGCGCGTGGTGGACGGTTACGCGCGGCGCTTCCAGGTGCAGGAGAAACTCACCGCGCAGATCGCCCACTGCATCCAGGAGAACCTGCAGCCGGCCGGCGTGGCGGTGGTGATCGACGCCAGCCACGAATGCATGACCACCCGCGGCGTGCACAAGCGCGGCGTGTCGATGGTCACCAGCCAGATGCTGGGCGCGTTCCGCGACGACGCGCGCACGCGCGCCGAGTTCCTGGAGTTCATCGGCCTGCACGGCAGCATGCGCCGCTAGGCCGACGCGGGCGGCGACGGCACCTGCGGGACTGATCGCCCGGCCGCCGGCCCGGACATCCCGGGGCGGCCGCCCCCAGGATGCCGCGCGAATGAGCGCTGCGAACTTGCGATATCGTGCAGGTTCCTCCCTGGCTCCTGGGCCTTCCGGACCACGTGCGCATCGACCTGGCCACCATTGCCCTGCTCGGCGCCCTGCAGGCGCTGCTGCTGGCGCCGCTGCTGCTGGCCGCCACGCGCGCGTACACCGGCATCGCCCGCACCAGCCTGCGCCTGTGGGCCGCCGTGCTGGGGCTGCAGGCCACGGGCTGGGTGCTGGCCAGCCTGCGCGGACGGATCAGCGACTGGCTGTCGATCGTGCTGGCGAACGGCGTGTTGATGGTCTCCTACGCGCTGACCACCCATGCCCTGCGCATGCTGCTGCACCTGCCGCGCCGGCGGCGCCTGCTGATCGCGATCGGCGTACTCGGCTGGCTGGGCATCACGTGGTTTGCCGTGGTGATGCCCGATTTCCGCATGCGCGTGTATATCGCCGCGCTTTCGCTCGGCGGCTATCTGGCGCTGCTGATCTGGCCGCTGCGGCATGCCCTGCGGCGCGGCGGCTCGACGGCGCAGCGCGTCATGCTGCTGGTGCTCGGGGCCGCCAGCGCGGTGTGGTGCTGGCGACTTGGCCGGATGGTCCTGGGTGTCGATCCCAGCAGCGGCCTGCTGGACCCGACGCCGATCAACACCGCGATCATGATCTACAGCGCAGTGGAGCCGGTGCTGGCCAGCATCGGCTTCCTGCTGATGTACAACGAGGCCGTGCAGGCCGAGCTGCATCGGCTGGCCCGCACCGATCCGCTGACCGGTACCCTCAACCGGCTGGCGCTGGATGAGGAGGCGCGCCGCCTGTTCCAGCTGGCAGCGGAACACGACGGCGGCCTGGCGGTGCTGATGATCGACGCCGACCACTTCAAGGCGATCAACGACCGCTTCGGCCACGCCGGCGGCGACCGCGCGCTGACGGCGCTGGCGACCTGCATCGGCCGGCATCTGCGCGCGTCGGATGTGCTGGGCCGCGCCGGCGGCGAGGAGTTCCTGGTGCTGCTGCCGGAGGCCGACGCGGCGGTCACCGATGCGCTGGCCGAACGCATACGCCAGCAGGTGGCCCAGCTGCATCCGGTGCTGGACGGCGAGACGCTGACCATCACCGTCTCGATCGGCGTGGCGGCACGCCTGTCGCAGGATCGCCACGTCGACGCACTGATCCGCCGCGCCGACCGCGCGCTGTACGCCGCCAAACGCGCAGGCCGCAACCGCATCGCCGCGCTTCCGGCCATCCCCGCACACGAACGCGATTGACGCCGGCTCCGACAGGAGCCCCGGCCCGCGCCGCGCGCGGTTTGCGACCGGCGACGCGGGACCCGGCACCCGCACTTCCACTCCCGGGGCGCAACTGCTGCAATACCGGCATGCGCCGATTCCTGCTGCTGATCTGCCTGCTGCTGCCGCTTGCGGCGGCAGCGCAGGATTCGCGCAGCGCCTACCTGCGGCAATTCGACACGGACGGCAGCGGCTGCGTGAGCGAGTCCGAATACCTGGCCTGGATGAGTCGCGGTTTCGTGCGCATGGACGGCAACCACGACGGCGTGCTGGAACCCCGTGAACTGCCCGGTGGCCGCGGCAAGCCGGTGACGCTCAAGGGATGGCAGGCCGACCTGCGCCGCCAGTTCCACCGCCTGGACCGCCGCCGCAACGGCTGCCTCGACGCGCAGGAACTCACGGCGCCGCCCGGCTGAAGCCCGCCGTTGTGCCGCCGGCCAGCCGCGCCGCGGCGCGATGCGCTATCGTTTCGCGTCTGCCTTGCCGCACCAGCCATGAACCAGCCTGCCGTCCCCACCTCGCGCCATCGCGCCGCGCTCGCCTTCATCTTCGTCACCGTGACGCTGGACATGCTGGCGTTCGGCATCATCATCCCGGTAATGCCGCACCTGATCGTCGAGCTGATCGGCGGCAGCATCGCCAAGGCGGCCGTGTGGGTCGGCACGATCAGCACGCTGTTCATGCTGATGCAGTTCGTGTTTTCGCCGGTGCAGGGCGCGCTGTCGGACCGCTACGGCCGGCGCACGGTGATCCTGATCTCCAGCTTCGGCCTCGGCGTGGATTTCGTGGCGATGGCGCTGGCGCCGGCGCTGTGGCTGCTGTTCCTCGGCCGCGCGGTGTCGGGCATCTGCGCGGCGAGCTTCTCCACCGCGAACGCCTACATCGCCGACGTGGTGCCGAAGGAGAAGCGCGCCGCCGCCTTCGGCATGCTGGGCGCGGCGTTCAGCGTGGGCTTCGTGCTGGGGCCGGCGCTGGGCGGCCTGCTTGGCCACTGGCAGCTGCGCCTGCCGTTCTGGGTGGCCGCGGCGCTGTCGCTGGTCAACTTCGGCTACGGCTGGTTCGTGCTGCCGGAATCGCTGCCGAAGGAACGCCGCGCCGCACGCTTCGACTGGCGCCACGCCAACCCGTTCGGCGCGGTGGCGCTGCTGCGCCGCTACCCGCAGGTGCTCGGGCTGGCGGTGGTGTTCTTCCTGATCAACTTCGCGCAGTTCTCGCTCAATTCCACCTATGTGCTGTACACCGACTTCCGCTTCGGCTGGGGGCCGCAGGCGGTCGGCTACACGCTGGGCCTGGTCGGACTGTGCGGCGCCGTGGTGCAGGGCGGCCTGGTGCGCCGGCTGATGCCGAAGCTGGGCGAGCGGCGGATGATCGTCACCGGCCTGGTGCTGTGCGTGGCGGGCTATCTCGCGTTCGGCCTCGCGCCGACCGCCGCGCTGTTCCTGCTGGCGATCCCGCTGTTCTGCCTCGGCGGCCTCGCCGGACCGCCGGCGCAATCGATGATGACCCATCTGGTCGACCCGCACGAACAGGGGCGCCTGCAGGGCGCGCTGTCCAGCCTGCGCGGCCTGGCCGGCATCCTCGGCCCGGCGATGTTCGCGAACCTGTTCGCGCTGTTCATCAGCGACCGCGCGCCGGTGCGGCACCTGCCAGGTGCCGCCTTCGTGCTGGCCGCCCTGCTGCTGCTGGCGGCGACGCTGGTGGCGGTCCGCACCACGCGCCACGTCGCTCCGGCAGAGGCACACGCCGACGACGCGGCAACGCCGACCGTGCCGCCCGCCGTCGGCGACGTGCTCGCATCCGAAATGACCTCCCCCAATCCTGCGGAGCAAACCCGATGAGCCTCTCCATGTATCAGGCCAGCGTCCCCGTCTTCGTCCGCGCCCTCACCAACCTGCGCCACGTGCTGCAGAAGGGCGAGGCGCACGCCAAGGCGAAGTACGTCGGCGACGCCGTATTGCTGCAGACCCGCCTGATCCCCGACATGCTGCCGCTGGTGAAGCAGGTGCAGATCGCCTGCGACATGGCGTGCCGCGGCTCCGCCCGCCTCGCCGGCGAGGAACCGAAGAGCTTCGAGGACAACGAGGCCACGATGGCCGAGGTCTACGACCGCATCGACCGCGCGATCGCCTACGTGCAATCGTTCCCGGCCGAACGGATCGACGGCAGCGAAGACCGCGCGATCCACCTCAAGATGCGCAGCGGCGAGCTGCACCTGCAGGGCCAGGCGTACCTGCTGCAGTACCTCCTGCCCAACCTGTACTTCCACTGCACCACGGCCTACAACCTGTTCCGCGGCATGGGCGTGGAGATCGGCAAGACCGATTTCATCGGCGCGCTTTGAGGGTGGCGGCGGCCCGCCACCGGGCCGCTGGTGCGATACCCCTCGTCCGGCTCGGGCGAGGGGTTTTGTTTTGGTTTTTGTCTGCCGCCAGGAACTAAGGCGGCTTCGGGTGCCTGTCGCGAGGGACGGGGTGGTTTTGGGCATTTGCCGCGAGGGACAGGGCAGTTTCGGTCGCTCACCACAAGTAACAAGGCGGTTTCGAGCGCCTGCCGCAGGCGACAGAGCGGTTTCGGCCGCCTGCCGGCGCCCGAGTCCCTTCTCTTTGCTGGCCCACGCCACCGCAGAAGCGGTGGCAAACGATGAAGCCGGCCCGAAGGGCGGAGGGCAGGATGCCCGGAGTCAAGAGAAGGAACCAAGAGAAATGGCCTGGTTCAACCCGCTGGGAATACAAGCCCGATGTGTCGAGGGGGGAACTATTCCCACCTACGCGATAGACGACGCGGCCACGCCGCGACGTATCTGGAAACTGAGGGAGGCAAAGCCTCGCGGCGCTTCGCGCCGCTTTGGCCTTGCCCGGCTCTCGCTTTCGCTTCGCTCTGGCCGTTGCGGTGGCTTCTGCGCGCTGGGAGCGCGCTGCTGTTCGGGGCCCCTGGGCGGCGGTGAGGCGAGGACGATGAGGCCGCGCAGCGGGCGAGGCCACGGATGGACTCGCCTTTTCGCGCGGGCAGGAGCCCGCTCGAAAAGCCCGGCCCCGCCTCACGCACTCGCAGGGCAGGATGCCCGCAGAGCGCCGCCCCGGGGTGTCGTTTCCTCTTGGTTACTTCTCCTTTGGACAAGCAAAGGAGAAGTAACTCGGCCGCCGGCAGGCGGTCGAAACCGCGTTGTTCCTAGTGGCAGGCGGACGAAACCACCTTGAAACGCGCGAAAAACTTGCTCCGCCAACAGCCCCCTCGTGGCGTGCATCCGCGAATCTGCGAAAATCCGCATCCTCACCCAGCGAAACACCGCCCGCCCCTGATGCTGCGCCTCACCAACCTCAAGCTCCCGCTGGACCACCCCGCGGAAGCGCTGCCCGCGGTGATCTGCGGCAAGCTCGGCATCAAGCCCGGAATGCTGCGCGGCTTCAGCGTGTTCCGCCGCGGCTACGACGCGCGCAGGCGCGGTGCCATCGCGCTGATCTACACGCTGGACGTGGAGGTGGACGACGAGGCCGCGCTGCTGGCACGCCATGCCGACGACCGCCACGTGCAACCCACGCCGGACACCGGATACCGCTTCGTGGCGCGGGCGTCGGCGAAGCTGGAACACCGGCCGATCGTGATCGGCTTCGGCCCCTGCGGCATCTTCGCGGCGCTGATCCTGGCGCAATCGGGCTTCCGGCCCATCGTGCTGGAACGCGGCAAGGCGGTGCGCGAGCGCACCCGGGACACCTGGGACCTGTGGCGCAAGCGCAACCTGCATCCCGATTCCAACGTGCAGTTCGGCGAGGGCGGCGCGGGCACGTTTTCGGACGGCAAGCTGCACAGTCAGATCCGCGACCCCTTGCACCATGGCCGCAAGGTGCTGGCCGAGTTCGTGAAGGCCGGCGCGCCGGAGGAAATCCTCTACGTCAGCAAGCCGCACATCGGCACGTTCCGGCTGGTGACGATGGTGGAGAACCTGCGCGAAGGCATCGAGGCGCTGGGCGGCGAGATCCGCTTCGGCCAGCGCGTGGACGACCTGCTGGTGGAGACCGATGTGCAGGGCGCGCGCCACGTGCGCGGCGTGCGGCTCGCCGATGGTGGCGAGCTGCGCAGCGACCACGTGGTACTGGCGCTGGGCCACAGCGCGCGCGACACCTTCGAGATGCTGCACGCGCGCGGCGTCCACGTGGAGGCGAAGCCGTTCTCGATCGGCTTCCGCATCGAGCATCCGCAGTCGCTGATCGACCTGGCACGCTTCGGCCCGCAGGCCGGCCACCCCATCCTCGGTGCGGCGGACTACAAGCTGGTGCACCACGGCAAGGACGGCCGCTCGGTGTACAGCTTCTGCATGTGCCCCGGCGGCACTGTGGTGGCCGCCACCAGCGAGCCGGGCCGCGTGGTCACCAACGGCATGAGCCAGTATTCGCGCAACGAGCGCAACGCCAACGCGGCGCTGGTCTGCGACATCACGCCCGCCGACTACGCGCCCTACGGCGAAGGTCCGCTGGCCGGCATCGCGCTGCAGCGGCATTGGGAGTCGAACGCGTTCCGCATGGGCGGCGGCGATTACAGCGCGCCGGGCCAGCGCGTGGGCGATTTCCTCGCGGGCAGACCTTCGCGTGCCCTCGGCGAGGTGCTGCCCTCCTACCAGCCGGGCGTGCACCTCACCGACCTTTCCACCGCGCTGCCCGACTACGCGGTGGCGGCGATCCGCGCCGCGATCCCCGCCTTCGACCGCCAGATCCGCGGCTATGCGCTGCCCGACGCGATGCTCACCGGCGTGGAGACGCGCACCTCCTCGCCGGTGCGCATCCGCCGCAACGACGACGACCTGCAGAGCCTCAACACGCGCGGCCTGTATCCCGCCGGCGAAGGCGCGGGCTATGCGGGCGGGATCCTGTCCGCGGCGGTGGACGGCATACGCGTGGCGGAGGCGGTGTCGCTGTCGATCGCGTCGCCGTAAGCGCGGGCGCAATGGCGCGCCTCAACGCCACTCCACCCGTCCGACCACGCGGCCCAGCGCGGTATCCATCTTCTTGCACAGCTTCGGCGTGCCGTTGACCAGCACCGGTTCGGCGGCGGGCTTCAGCATGGGCACATCCATCAGCGAGTCGCTGTAGGCAAGCTGCCAGGCCGTCACGCCGTGCCCGGCCAGCGCCCTGAGCTTGTTCGCGCCGACATTGTGGAAGCCGGTACGCATGCCAGCCCAGGTCGGCCTCAGCCGCGAGGCCAGCAGCTCGACGTCGCCCAGGCCCAGCTGTTCGAGGATGCCGCCCACCAGGGCCTGCTCGCAGCCGGTCACCACGATCACGCGCTCGCCCGCCTGCTGGTGGCGGCGCAACTGGCGCAGCGCGTCGCGGTTGAAGCGGCGCGAATGCTGCACCAGTTCGACGGCAAAGGCCTGCGCCTGGGCCTGGTAGCGCCTCTCGCCGGTGGCGAACAGCGCCACGTGCACCAGGGTGCGCGCCGCGCGCCGCCGCGAGAACGGCAGTTGCAGCAGCAGCCACGGCAGGCAGGGCAGCACCAGCAGCGTGCGCAGCCACGAGCGCGCGTAGCGGCTGCGGATGAAGAAGTGGAACGCATCGCCGTGCAGCAGCACGCCGTCGAAATCGAACAACACCACGCGCGACGCCGACACGTCGTCGCCCGCCGGCGGCGGTGCCATGTCCCCTGTTTCCATGCGCATTACTTCGTGCCGAACAATCGCTTCAGTTCGCTGCCCGGGTCCTCGGCGCGCATGAACGCCTCGCCGACCAGGAACGCGTTGATGCCACCCTCGCGCAGCCGCGCCACGTCCTCGGGCGTGCGGATGCCGGACTCCGCCACCAGGATGCGGTCGTACTCCATCCGTTCCTGCAGCGCCAGCGAGGTTTCCAGCGAGGTCTCGAAGTTGCGCAGGTTGCGGTTGTTCACGCCGATCAGCGGCACCGGCAGCGCCAGCGCGCGCTCCAGCTCGTCCTCGTCATGCACCTCGCACAGCACGTCGAGATCCAGCTCGGCCGCCTGCAGCGAAAGCTGCAGCAGCACGTCGTCGTCCAGCGCGGCCACGATCAGCAGCACGCAGTCGGCGCCGATCGCGCGCGCCTCGTGCACCTGGTACGGGTCGATGATGAAGTCCTTGCGCAGCACCGGCAGCGTGCAGGCGTCGCGCGCCTGCTGCAGGAACGCCTCGCTGCCCTGGAAGAAGTCGCTGTCGGTGAGCACCGAGAGGCAGGCGGCACCGGCCTTCTCGTAGCTCTTCGCGATCGCGGCCGGGTTGAAGTCGGGCCGGATCACGCCCTTGCTGGGGCTGGCCTTCTTCACCTCGGCGATCACCGCGGGCTTGCCGGCGGCGATCTTCGCCTCGATCGCCGCGGCGAAGCCGCGCGTCTCGGGCAGGTCGGGGATGCGCGCCGCCAGCTCGGCCAAGGGCAGCCGGGTCTGGCGTTCGGCGACTTCTTCGGCCTTGCGGGCGAGGATGCGGTTGAGGATGTCGGTCATGGGCTGTGGGGGGTCGGGGCCGGGGCATCGTGGCGGCGGCGATGTCGTCGCGCCGTCAAGCCGATCATGCCATCCCGGCCAGCCGCCGTGTCGCCGTCACGAAGGCCTGCATTTTCGCACGAGCCGCGCCGCTGGCAATCGTGGCGCGCGCCAGCACGATGCCCTCGTCGATCGAACCGGCCACGTTCGCCGCGTACAGCGCGGCGCCGGCATTGAGGCAGACGATGTCGTGCGGCACGCCGCGCTCGCCGGCCAGCGCCTGCTCCAGCATCGCCTTCGACTCGGCCACGTCGGCTACGCGCAGGTTGCGGCTGGAGGCCATCGCGAGGCCGAAATCCTCCGGCTCGATCTCGTACTCGCGCACCACGCCGTCCTTCAGCTCGCCCACCAGGGTGGCCGCACCCAGCGAGATCTCGTCCATGCCGTCACGGCCCCACACCACCAGCGCCCGGCGCGCGCCTAGCTGCTGCAGCACGCGCACCTGGATGCCGACCAGGTCGGGGTGGAACACGCCCATCAGGATGTTCGGCGCGCCGGCCGGATTGGTCAGCGGCCCGAGGATGTTGAACAGGGTGCGCACGCCCATTTCCTTGCGCACCGGCTCCACCACCTTCATCGCCGGATGATGGTTCGGCGCGAACATGAAACCGATGCCGGTCTCCTCGATGCAGGCGGCCACCTGCGCGGGCGGCAGGTCGATGCGCGCGCCCAGCGCCTCCAGCACGTCGGCGCTGCCGGACTTCGACGACACGCTGCGCCCGCCGTGCTTGGCGATGCGCGCGCCCGCCGCCGCGGCCACGAACATCGCGGCGGTGGAGATGTTGAAGCTGGACGCGCCGTCGCCGCCGGTGCCCACGATGTCGAGCAGGTGCGCGTCGTCGCCCGCCACCGGCACCTTCCGTGCCAGCTCGCGCATCACGCGCGCTGCGCCGGTGATCTCGCCGATGGTTTCCTTCTTCACGCGCAGGCCGGTGATGATCGCGGCGGTCATCAGCGGACTGACCTCGCCCGCCATGATCTGCCGCATCAGCGCGATCATCTCGTCGTGGAAGATCTCGCGATGCTCGATCGTGCGTTGCAGCGCTTCCTGCGGCGTGATGGTGATCTCGCGTCCGCTCATGCCGCCAGCTTCCGCCGCGGCAGGCCGAGGAAATTCGCCAGCATGTCGTGGCCGTGCTGGGTGAGGATGGATTCCGGGTGGAACTGCACGCCCTCCACCGGCAGCGTCTTGTGCCGCAGGCCCATGATCTCGTCGATGCTGCCGTCGGGGTTTTCCGTCCACGCGGTCACTTCCAGGCAATCCGGCAGCGAACCCTGCTCCACCACCAGCGAGTGGTAGCGGGTGGCCTCGAACGGGTCAGGCAGGCCGGCGAACACGCCCTGCCCGCGGTGGCGCACCGGCGAGGTCTTGCCGTGCATGATCCGCTTGGCGCGGATCACCTTGCCGCCGAAGGCCTGGCCGATCGCCTGGTGGCCGAGGCACACGCCGAACACCGGGATCTCGTCCGACAGCCCGCGCAGCACGTCCAGCGACACGCCCGCGTCGTCCGGTGTGCCCGGCCCGGGCGAGATCATGATGTGCGAGGGCTTCAGCGCACGGATGCCCGCCACGGTGAGCGCATCGTTGCGCACGACTTTCACTTCCTGCCCCAGCTCGCCGAGATACTGCACGAGGTTGAAGGTGAAGCTGTCGTAGTTGTCGATCATCAGGAGCATGGCGAGGCCCGCGGGTGAACCGGAGCGATGCCCCGGGGAGTGGGGTGTTCATTGTGGCGGGACGGCGGGGCCTGCTCAAGCAACGAATCGGCATGAGGGCCACGGGCGCCCGGCGTCAGCCGCCGCCGCGAGGGTGCGGCGGCTCCCCGCTCACTCCGCCAGCACCCCGGCGTCACGCAGGCGCCGGCGCAGGCCGTCCAGCTTGTTGCCGTAGCGCAGGCTGCGTGCGGTGTCGCGGCGCAACGGCTGCCGCACCTGCGCCGCGCTGGGGGTGCTCAGTACCGTGCGTGAGGTCTTGTGGAACTCGAGGCACGCGGGGTGGAACGGCAGGCCGCAGAAATCCAGCAGGCGGCGGATCACCGGTTCCGGCTCGGCGACCAGGGACTCGTACGGGAGATCGAGCACGCGCCCGGGATAGCGGTCCAGCCAGAAGCGCGTCAGGCGCAGGAAGTCGATGCAGTAGTCGGCCATCTCGTCGAGGTCGCAGGTGAAACCGCTCAACTCGGTGAAGCACTGGCGGAAGCAGGCCAGGCAGGTTTCCACCGGGTCGCGCCGCACGACGACCACGCGCGCCGCGGGCAGCATCGCCAGCGCCGCGCCCACCAGGTACCAGGTCACCAGGCTCTTGTCGGTGAAGCGCGGCTTGCTCCTGCGCCACGGCGCGGTGCGCGCGAGGTATTCGCGGCCCAACCGCTGCCAGTCCGCCGCGCTGGCATCCGGTGCCCACAACGGGAACGCCGAGCGGCGACGGCGCGTTTCCGCGTCGATCACCTGCGACATGTCCTTGATCTCGTTCGCGCCCTCGACCTCGGGGTGCGAGGCCAGGATCTGCTCGACCAGGGTCGAGCCGGAACGCGGGACGCTGACGATCAGGATGGCTTCGTGTCCAAGTCGCGGATCCAGCGGTGGCGGCATGCCCTGCGCGAAGACGCGCTGGATTGCCTCCACGCGCCGGTGTTCGCCCGCGGCGTCCCAGCGCACCCGCTGGCGACGCGACGCGTTGGCGAACCGGAACGTCTCGAACGCCTGCGCATAGTCGCCCTGGTCCTCCAGCGCCTTGGCCAGGGTGAACCCGAGCAGCTCGCGATGGCGCGGCGGCAGGTCGCCGCGGGCCAGCGCCCGGCGCAGGCCTGCCGCATCCGCGGCATCGAAACGCACGGTGTTGAGGTTCGACAGCCCGAACCAGCCTTCGGCATTGCCAGGGTCGAGGCGCAGCACGTCGCGGAAGCCGGCGACGGCGGCGGCGACCTGGCCGAGGCTGGCCTGCGCCTTGGCCAGCGACAGCCGGGCCGGAATGTGCGCGGGCGCAAGCCCGATTGCCCGCTGCAATACCGCGACCGCCTCTTCCGCGCGTGCGTTCCGCCACAGCGCCTCGCCGAGGTTGAACCAGACCGGGCCGGAGGCGGGTGCCAGTTCGCAGGCACGGCGCAGCTGCGTCATCGCCTCGTCGATCTCGCCGTGTTCGTACAGGGCGATGCCGAGGCCGAGCCGCAGGTCGGCATCGTCGGGCCATGCCGGGAGTACCCGGCGGAAGCACGCCACGGCGCTGGCATGGTCGCCGCGGCGCTGGGCCGCCACGCCCAGCATCCGCAGGGCGTCCGCGTCGTCCGGCGCCAGCGCCAGCGCCTGGGCGATCGAGCGCTCGGCGGCATCGAATTGCCGCCGTTGCCATTCCTCGCGCGCCCTCGCCAGCAGCTGGGCCGCTGCCGGCGGCGGCGCGGGATGTGCGGTCTCGGAACTCATGCCGCCACGCTACACAATTGGGGGTTCTTGTTGAAGGGAACGGCCGCGGATGGCCGCGCCCTGCCCGTCGCGTCCATGGACGCACGCAGAATTGCCGTCGCAAAAAAACGCCGGGCACGGGCCCGGCGCAAGGGGGAGGTCCGCATCGCTCAGAAATCGTAGGAGATGGAGAAACGCACGCTGCGTGGCGGGCGGGTGTCCTGCACGCGGCCGTAGTCCGGGTTGGGGCTGCTGGTGGTGCCGTAGAAGTCGTTGTAGAACACCGTCGTCTGGTCGTTGAGCACGTTGAACACCGCGAGGTTGAAGTCGAGCCTGTGCTGCGCCCACGCCGGCTTGTAGTCCAGGCTGAGGTCGACGTCGTGCACCCACGGCGTGGTGCCGAGCGAGCCGGGGGGCACGGGCACGCCGCCGCACCAGTAGTAGGTGTGCGAACCGTGCAAGGCGACCTGGTTGGGGCCGTAGCCGCCGCGGCACATCACCGGCGTGCCCGAGGTGATGTACAGGTCGGCGCCGACCGTCCATTCCGGAGTCAGCGCGTAGGCGCCGAAGATCTTGAACTGGTGCTTGCGGCTGTTCGGCAGCACGCCGCCCGACCAGTCCATGCGCTCCGGGAAGTCCCACGCGGTGGTGAGCGATTCGTAGGAGCCGCCCTGCTGCGAATACGTGCTGACCGGGCCCTCGGTGTTGCCCCAGGTGCGCGCGAACACGTAGTCGAACTTGGCGAACCACTTGCCGTCCCACGCGTGCTCCAGCGACAGGTCCAGCGAGTAGTAGCGGCGTTCCGGCCCCTTCGGGAAGCGCTGGTCGGCGCCGCTGAGCGTCACCGGCACGAGGCTGCCGTCCGGTGCCTTCATCCAGAGGTAATTGGTCACGCCCGGATTGATCAGCACCAGGCTCTGCGCGTAGTTGGAGCAGTCGGCGGGCGTCATCCAGGAATAACCCTGCGCACGACCGGCCGCGCACTCGATCTGCTCGTCGTCGAAGTCGTCGATGATGCGGTTCATCCGCTGGTAGGTGCCGGTGGCGCCGAACACCCAGTCCGTGCCCAGCATGTGGAACTGCTGCTGCAGGCCCAGCACGTAGTTGTCGGAGAATTCGGCCCTGGCGTTCCTGGCCGCGGAAACGCGCGGGTCCTTCGCCTGGCCGTACTCGTTGTCGATCGACACGCCGGTCGAGGGGCTCTGCGGCAACGGCGTGAAGCCGGTCGGCACGCCGGTCGCCGGATCGACCCCGGTGTAGGTGCCGTAGACGCCGGCATTCGTCACGGGGGCGGCGATGGACAGCGCAACCTGGGTGGGCAGCGCCAGGTAGTACCTGCCGGCGTTGCCGAATACCTTCAGCGTGGAATCGCCGTGCACGTCCCAGCTGAAGCCAAGGCGCGGCGCCCATTGCGGCTTGGTCTCGCGGATGTAGGGCACGCCCGACGCGTCGTAGTTGGTGAACTGGTCGTTGCGCAGGCCCAGGTTCAGCAGCAGGTTCGGGGTGACCTGCCAGTTGTCCATGACGTACTGGGCGCGCTGCGCCACGCGCACGGTGGCGACGCTGCGGTCGGTGTGCTTCTGCACGTAGTAGCAGGTTCCCTGGTAGCACTGCGTGGACGGCGCGACGTAGGGCGGGATGTTGGGATCGGTACCGAACACCGGCACGCCCTGGCCGGTCGCGCCGTAGATCCACTGGTAGCCCGGGCCGGTGTTCTGTGCGCCGTCGTCGATGTCGTAGGAGTTGATGTTGTCGATGCCGGCCTGCAGGTCGTGGCTGCCCAGCTTCCAGTCGAGGCTGAGGCGGTAGTTGGTGATCGACTCGCGATGGTTGGGGTCGGTGAGTTCCGAATTCTGCTGGGCGTTGTTGATGCCGCCCGGCGGGACGAACCGCGGGTCCTGCAGGGACGCATCGGCGATGTGCGGCAGCTCGGGGTCGTAGCCCGGATACGCGGGCTGTGTCGAGTAGTACTGGCCGTGCATCTTGCCGTAGGTGGCGTTCAGCGTGATGTCGTCGGTGAGGTAGGAGGTGTAGTTGAGCACCCCCATCTTGAACACGGTCTTGTTGTACTGGCCGAGACTGCTGAAGCCGCCGTTTTTCAGCGTGTCGTAATCGAAGTCGTAATAGGTGGGCTGCGTCCGGTGCGCGTTCTGCAGGTAGCTCAGCGTCAGCACGTTGCTGTCGTTGATGTTCCAGTTCAACTTGCCGTAGAACTTGGGGTCGTGCTGGCTGAGCGTGTAGGCGGAGCCGCTGCCGAACTCCTGGGTGTAGTGGTACTGGCTGTCGTCCCGCTCCGCGCTCAGGAAGAAGAACAGCTTGTCCTTGATCAGCGGACCGCTGACGTAGGCGTCGTAGATCGCCTCCCAGGACCGGTCGCCCCTGCGGTACACGGCCAGGTCGCCGGGCGAATAGACCGGGTCACCCGCCAGCAGCGGGTTGGCGTAGTACAGGTTGTCCGGCCTGGCGCGCAGGCTGGCCGGCTGCCACAGCACGCGTGCGCCGAAATGCCAGTCGTTGGTGCCGCTCTTGCCGATCTGGTTGATCACGCCGCCGATGGAGCGGCCGTACCGCGCATCGTAGCCGCTGATGTAGGTCTGCTGCTGGTCGATGGCGCCGTAGGGCAGCGTGACGCCGCCCTGGTTGTTGAGCGCCTCGGTGACGTTCATGCCGTCGACGTAGTACGCGTTCTCCGCCGTGGAAGCGCCGCCGAACACATTGATCGGCGTACCGAGCGGGCCGGTGCCCAGTTCGGGCGAACCCATGTTGACGCCCGGCGCCAGCAAGGCGATGTCCTCGGCGGTGCGCGCCAACGGCAACTGCTGCAGTTGCCTTGAAGTGATCGTGGTGACCTGGTTGGTGGTGGTCACGTCGATCGGCGGAATGGCGTTGGCGGTGACACTGATCGCGTTGAGGTTCACCGCATTCGCGGGGCCGCCCGCCGCGGACGAGAAATCGACGGCCACCGCGCCGGCCGCCACCGGCGTGACGTCGGTGCGACTCTGCACGACCTTGCCGTCCTGCAGCAGCGACACCGTGTAGGTTCCCACCGGGAGGGTGATCGAGTACCGGCCGGACGAGTCGACCGGGATGCTGCGGTTGAAGCCCGCACCGCCGGTGATCTGGATCGTTTCGTTGGCGGCCACCGGCACCGTGCCGTAGATGGTGCCGTTGGTCGCCTGCGACCAGGCGGTACCCGCAAAACCCATGGTGGCGGAACCGATGGCCAGCGCCAGCGCCTTGCGCTGGAACACCGCACTGTGTCGCGACGCACGAGAACATTTGCCCTTCATTGACGTGCTCCCCATTCGATCGATGGCTATTGCCAGTTGATGGATGCCCCTACCCGATTGTTGGAAAAGGCCGCCCTGCCCTCTTCAATCCGGCGAACCCGCCGGATCTGCGGACTCGCCCTCCGATGGATCGGCGACCGGCGCCGCCCGCGGCCGCGTCGACACCGGAAATGCCCGCGCTCATGTCGAGCCATGCCGCGATTGCCGCGCCACCACGCTGGTGGCGGCCAGGTCGGCGGTGACGTTGCCGAAGGTGGCCAGCGTGTCGGGCAGCGTGTCGACCGCCAGCATCAGCCCCAGCGGTCCCAGCGGCACGCCCATCGCCTGCGCCACCGGCAGGTTGGTGGCGATGAAGGTGACCTGCCCTGGCAGGCCGACCGACCCCAGGCTGATCACCACCGCCAGCAGCGCGCCGGCGACCAGCTGCGCCACGGAGAGATCGATGCCGTAGGCCCAGGCAATGAACGCGGCCGACGTGAGGTACTGCACCGGGCTGGTGAGGCGGAACAGCGACACCGCCATGGGCAGGGTCAGCGCGGTCACCGGCGCCGGATAGCCGAGCTTGCCGTCCGCGCTTTCCAGCATCGCCGGCAGCGAGGCCAACGAGGACTGCGTGCTGAGCGCCACCACCTGCGCCGGCACCAGCGCCACCACGAAACGGCGGATGCGTTCGCCGCCGAAGAACACCGCCACCGGCAGCATCATCAGCGCCACCGCCAGGTAGAGAATGCACTCCGCCAGCACGTAGACGCCCAGCGCGCTCAGCATGCCCAGTCCGGCGCGGGCGCACACTGCCAGGATCAGCGCGAAGACGCCGAGCGGCGCGATCCACAACACCCAGCGCACGATCACGATCATCGCGTCGGCGACCGCCTGGAACCACTCGACCAGCATCGCGCGCCGGGCCGGCGCGATCTGCGTGAGCGCGAAACCGAGGAACAGCGCGAACACCACCAGCGGCAGCATCGCGCTCTGCGCCGCCGCCGCGACCGCGTTGCTGGGAACGATCGCCACCAGCGTGTCGATCCAGCCGACCGGCCTGGCTTGCGCCGCCGGCAGGACCGCGGCGTGGTCGAGTGCCGCGGCCAGCGCCGGGTTGTGCGGGAAGCAGGCGAACAGGAACGGCGCGGCGAATGCCGCGAAAAACGCGCCGAGCAGCAGCAAGGCGACGAACACCACGATGGCGCGCCGCGCGATGCGGCCCGAGGCGGCGGCGTCGCTGGCCGTGTTCACGCCGACCACCACCAGCGCCAGCACCAGCGGCACCACGGTCATCTGCAGCGCGTTCAGCCAGAGCTTGCCGATCGGCTGCGCCACCTGGGCGACCTGCAGCGCCGCCCGCGGCTGCCACGCCGCCAGCAGCAGGCCGACGACGGCACCGGCGGCCAGCCCGGTCAGCACGCGGCTGGTCGCGCTCATTGCGCCGGCTCCGCGGCGACGGATGGAAGCTGCCAGCGCGCGCGCAGCTCAAGGTAGGCGGCCCGCGGCAGCAGCACGAACACCGGCTTCTGCTCCGCCTTCAGCCAGGCCACCAGCGACTGCATCACCGCCGGCGTCATCGCGGTGCAGCCCGCGGTGGGCGAGGTCGGCGACTTCCACAGATGGCCGAAGATGCAGCTGCCGCCCAGGGGCTTCGCCTGCGGGTTCTGCTCGATGTTGAAACCCAGCCGATAAGCCTGGTCGCCGTGCTCGTGGATGTCGCGCCGCATCGGTTCGGTGGAACCCTTCACGGCGGCGGCGCCGACCACGTTCGCATCGACGATGCGGTTGTATTGCTTGGCTCCGCTGACGTCGACGCAGTAGTCGGTGGCGCTCAACGCGCGATAGGGCATGGCGGTGTCGGCCTGGGCCGCATAGCCGAACACCGTGCCGACGCGGAACACCCCGGCGGGGCTGCGCTCGTCGCCCTCGCGCTTGACCGGCCCGTCGCTGCGCGGCTCGTTCAGGCCCAGCCCCCAGGCCGCGCCGTTCCGCCCGATCACCACCGGCGCCTCGATGCCGGCCGCGACCCAGCCGCCGTGCGCCCCGCGCGCGAACGTGCGCAGGGTGCCGTGGTCGGCGTTCCAGTCGGGGACGATCACCAGCACCAGCTGGCGCGAGCTGCGCCAATGGTCCGCCTCGGCGGATTTCAGGTCCTTGCCCGCCGCGGCGGCGGACAGCACCAGCAGCGCCATGACCGGCAACATGCGCGAGTGGAAGGAACGTGGAAAAGTCATGCGGACCTGCCTGATGGGAGGACGAAAGGTCTACGGTTCCAGCATCAGCTGGATGCGCTCCAGGTTTGCCAGCAGCTGCGCGCGGCGGCCGTCGTGGCCCTCGCACAGCAGCACGAACACGTGGTCGAGCAGGTGCTGCAGCGCGGACTGGTACAGCAGCGGCTGGACGTACGGCTGCTCGTCGTGCGCCGACACCAGCAACGACATGTCGGCCAGCGTGCGCATCGGGTTGGCGGTATGCCGCGTCACCGAAATCACCTTGCCGCCGCGTTCGCGGAAGTAGCGGCTGATCTTGCACAGCGCCGGATGGTTGCCGTGCTCGGAGAACACCAGCAGCACGTCGCCGGCACCGGCGGCGGAGACGTTCGCGGTCATCCGCGCGGTGTCGAAGTTGTGCACGGTGAGGATGCCCAGCAGCGACAGCCGCAACGCGAAGTTGCGCGCGTAGATGTCGTCCTCGCCCAGGCCGATGATGAACACCTTGCCGGCGCGTCCGGCCTGCCCGATCGCGGCGGCGACGGCGCGAATCGTCTCCGGCGGGTTGATCAGCCGGGTAGCCTCCTCCGCTTCCGTCTTGCGCCGCCACAGCTGGCCGGCCAGGGTCTCCTCCGGGTCCCCGGCGGCGGCAGCCACCTCCGGCGCTTCGCCGTTGTCGGCGCGGGCGATCGCCTCGCCGACCGAGTACTTGAGGTCCGGGTAGCCCTTGAAGCCGAGCTTCTGGGTGAACTTCACCACGCTGGACTGGCTGATCCCCAGCGCGTTGGCGAGCTGCTGCGACGAGTAGTCGCGCAGCAGCTGCGCGTTCTCCAGGATGAAGTCGGCGATGCGCCGCTCCACCGCCGACATCTGGTCGCGCTCCGAACGGATCTTGACCAGCGGCGACATCAGCTTTCGATCCTTTCCAGGCCGCGGATCTCGCGGATGCCCAGGCCGGGCGCGTCCGTCACCGAGATCTCCGACTCGTTGAAGATCACCCCGCCGTCGATCGGGTTGAAGCGCGCCAGCGAGGGGCCGTCCAGGTCGACCTTGGTGATCACGTCGGCCTTGGCCACCGCCACGTGCGCCGCCGCAGCCACGCTGATCGAGGTTTCCAGCATGCAGCCGATCATGCATTCGACGCCGTGCATGGCGGCGATGTCGGCGATGCGGATGGCGTTGGAGATGCCGCCGGTCTTCATCAGCTTGATGTTGATGATGTCGGCCGCGCGCATGCGGATCAGCTCGATCACCTCCATCGGGCCGAACACGCTCTCGTCGGCCATCACCGGCGTGTGCACGCGTTCGGTGACATAGCGCATGCCGGCCAGGTCGCGCGCCTTCACCGGCTGCTCGACCAGCTCCAGCTTGATGCCGGCGTCCTCCAGCGTCTGCAGCGCGTACACCGCCTGCTTGGCGGTCCAGCCCTGGTTCGCGTCCAGCCGCAGCAGCGCGCGGTTCTCCACCGCGGCGTAGATCGCGCGCACGCGCTCGATGTCCACGCCGATGTCCTTGCCCACCTTGATCTTCAGCGACTCGAAGCCGCGCTCCACGGCGTTCACCGAGTCGGCCACCATCTTGTCGATGTAGTCCACGCTGATCGTGATGTCGGTGGTGATCGCCGGATCGCCCCCGCCGAGCAGCTTGTACAGCGGCGCGTTGTACAGCTGGCCCCACAGGTCGTAGATGGCGATCTCCACTGCCGCCTTGGCGCTGGTGTTCTTCTCCATCGCGCCCTGGATCAGGTGGGTGATGCGGTTGAGGTCCGCCACCTCCATGCCGACCAGGCGCGGCGAGATGTAGTGGCGGATCGCATCGACGATCGAGCCGTGCGTGTCGCCGGTGATCACCGCGGTGGCCGGCGCCTCGCCGTAGCCGACGTGGCCGGTGTCGGTGTGCACCATCACCACGATGTCCTCGATCGTGGCGACCGTGCGCAGGGCGGTCTTGAACGGCGTCTTCAGCGGCACCCGCAGCATGCCGAAGGCGATGTCGGTGATTTTCATGAGGCAACCTTCATGGAGTCCATGTCCTGATGCTTGTGCCGCGTGCGGCGGTTCATTGGCGGATGCGCACGATGCTGGTCATGCGGTCGACGTAGGTCTGGCGATCGTTGAACAGGTTCGGCAGCAGCGGGGTCACCGACACCGCGTTGAGCTTGACGTGGCCGAGGCTGCCGTCGCTCCTGCGCCAGCTCATGCCGCCCACGTCGTGGATCACGTACGGCTGGCCGTCGCGCCGGCCGATCACCATCATCACGTGGCCGGGGATGTAGACCAGGTCGCCCACCTGCAGCTCGCGCACCGCCGCGAGCCGCGCCTCGCGGCTGTCTTTCGCGGTGAACAGCCGATGCGCCAGCGCGGGACTCACCGACTGCTTGCTGGTGTCGCGCGGCATCTGCACGCCCATGCTGCGGTAGACGTCGGAGACGAAGCCCGAGCAGTCGCGGCCGTCGTAGGCGTGGCCCCAGCCGTAGCGCTCGCCGAGGAACTTGAAGGCCTGGCGGATGATGTTGGCCCGGGTCAGCGGCAGGTAGTCCGGCGCGCTGTCGGTGTTCTTCTGCAGCAGCGCCGGCGAAAACGCGAGCCGGCCGCCGGCGTCGCGGTAGGGCAGCCGCAGCGTCCATGCCGCCTGTGCCGTCTGGCCGTTCACCGGCTCGCCTGGCGGCAGGCCGGTCTGCAGCGGCACGCGCGTGCCCATGTCCAGCTGCAGCTGCGACAGTTCGGGCCGCTCGGGGGTGAACACGGTGCGCTCGCTGGCGCCGGTGATCACCCGGTACGGCGTCTGCTCCGCATAGCCGAACACCTCGGCGGCGCTACCCTCGGCCACGTTCTCCCGTTTCGTCCACGCGGCATAGCGCGGGCTCACCACGAACAGCCAGCGGCCGTCGCGGCTGGCATGCGCGATCGCCACCGGTGTGCCGGGAAACTCGGCGGTTTCCTGGAAGCGGTCGATGTCGGTATCGCCCTTGGTGCCGAACACGCGCAGCTCGGTCGGGAACGCACGCAGCGCGGCCCGCCGCACCACCAGCCCGTAGCGCGTGGGCTGCTGCGCGGGGATGTCCGCCAGTGCGAGCGCGTCGACCAGCGCGTCCAGCGTGGCGGCGGACACCGGCCGACCGTCGAGGTCGTACAGCGGCCGCGTCGGGCGCTGCGAAACCGCCCGGATCCAGCCGGCGACCCGGGCGCGGTCCAGCGTGTGCGGCAGCGCGCGCAGGTCGTGCATCGACGGGTCGGTGTCGAGCAACCGGGCGCTCTCCGCCGCGATCTGCGCGCGGTCGAGGATCACCCGGTCGGGCTGCCGCAGCAGCCCGATCCAGTAATCCGGCGTGAGTTGCACCGCGCCCACCCCGGGCACGCCGGAGGCGGACGCCGCGACGGCCGCGCCGGCGTCGCGCGCTGCCAGCGGCGCGGCGGCCAGTGCGAAAACGAGCAGCGTCGCCGCAAGGCGGGAAGATCGCATGACCGTGCTCCTGTAACGAAGTTGCCTCATGGCCCGGCCAGCGCCGACATCACGCTGGCCACCACCAGGCCGAAGGCGGTGCCGAGGATGTAGCCGAGCAGCGCCAGCAGAACGCCCACCGGGACCAGCGCGCGCGAGTAACTTGCGGCCAGCACCGGCGTGGCGGCGACGCCGCCGATCTGCGCCAGCGAGGAGATGCCGCAAAGGTAGAGGTCGAAACGGAACAGCTTGGCGAAAGCCACCAGCAGCGCCGCGTGGATCGTGATGATGGTGACGCCGCACAGCAGGTACAGCGGCGCGGCGGCGATGCCATGGAAGTTGCTCTGCGAGGCGAGCACCGCGACCACGCCGATCAGCATCGCGCTGGAGATCTTGCCGGCGCCGGGAAACCGCGCCAGCGGCGTGTGCGCCACCACCAGCCCCGCCGCGGTGGCCAGCAGGATCGTCCAGGTGGTGCCGCCGATCATGCTGGACACCGGCAGCCAGCCCGACAGCCACCGCGACAGCACGGCCGCTCCCAACGCCATGCCCAGCCACAGCAGCACGCTGTCGTAGGTGATCGGCCCGCTGGCCGGTGTTTCGGCCACCTCGATGTCGGCGCTGGAACGGGCGCCGGTCCAGCGGTTGAACGCCGGCGCCAGGCGCGCCGCCGAGAACAGCACCACCACCCACATCGAGTAGCACAGCGCATCGGTGAGCAGCGACATCGCCAGGTGCTGGTCCGACATGCCGATCGCCTGCTTCACCGCGATCATGTTCGCAGTGCCGCCCATCCAGCTCCCCGACAGCGCGGCCAGCGGCTGCCAGGCGTCGCCCGGCAACCAGTGCCGGTACAGCAGGAACGTGGCGATGAACGCGACGAACAGGGCGACCGCGGCACAGGCGAATACACCCAGCACGCGCGGGCCGAGCCGCCAGATCGCGCGCAGGTCGCAGTTGATCATCAGCAGGAACAGCAGCGCCGGCACCAGCCGCACGGTGAGCATGCCCTGCGCGGCGCGGATCTCGTCGTTGACCTGCCACAGCCCCGATATCGCCAGCGCGGTGACGAACAGGTAGGTGAGCACGATCGGCGGCAGCACATTGAAGATGCGCCAGCCGAAGCGCCGCTCCAGCGCGGGGAACAGCCCGGCGGACAGCAGCATCACCGCCAGATAAGGCCAGACCGTGTGGATCACGCGCATCCCCTCGGTGAGGTGGTCCGCCACCGGGGCGGAACGGTTCCGGATCGCAATCAGGAATAGGTGATTCTTAACATCGTCGATCGAAGCATAAATTATTGACCACGATTTGCAAGCATGCTACACAGCGATCTTCGGGGGATTTCGCATCGGGGGTCTGACGATGGGTACACCGCATCCGATCGCGCGGCTCCGGCGTGCCTGCGCCCCGCACGCGATGGTGGCCATGCTGGCGCTGTTGCTCGCCGCGCCGATGGCGTTTGCCGGGGCGACCGGCACTCCGCTCGCGCCCATCGTCAGCCAGATCGACGCCGGTCATTTCAAGGCCGCCGAGGCGGCGATCGAACGCGCGCTGGCGCAGCCGCAGCTGTCGCCGCAGACCCGCGCGGCCCTGCTGTTCCAGCGCGAGCGCATGCGCCGCATCCTGCTCGACTTCACCCTCAGCGCCGACGACGTCAAGGCGCGCGTGCGCAAGGAAATTCCCGACCTGAGCGACGCCGAGTTCGCCAGATGGAACGCCGAGGGCCTGTTCGAGCACCAGGTGATCGACGGCCGCACGCTGTACTTCAAGCGTTCGCCCAGTAACCTGTTCCGGCTCAGCCCCGAGGCGCTGGCGCGGCGCGCGGTGCAGACGCCGCTCAGCACCGGCCCGATGGAGTCGCTCAACGACCACCAGCGCGCGATCTACCGCACGGCGCTGGCCGAACACCGCAGCAGCGTGCTGCCGCGGCGCGTGCGCATGACCCAGATCCTTACCGTCAAGGCCGACGCGGTGCCTGCCGGGCAGACCATCCGCGCCTGGATCCCCTACCCGCGCGCGATCGCCGGGCAGCAGGAGGACATCCGCTACCTGGCCAGCGAACCGGCCCGTCACGAGATCGCGCCCGCCTCGGCACTGCAGCGCACCGTGTATCTGGAACAGCCGGCCCGGGCCGGCCGGCCCACCGTGTTCTCGGTGACCTACGAGCTGACCCTGTACGCGCAGTACCACGCCGTCGACCCGGACCAGGCCCGGCGCCCGACGATCACGCCCGAGCTGGCCCCGTTCGTGGCCGAACGTCCGCCGCACATCGTGTTCACTCCGGCGATGCGGGCGTTCTCGCGCAAGGTGGTGGGCGACGAGAAGAACCCCTGGCGCATCGCGCAGAAGCTGTTTGCCGCGGTCGACCGCATCCCCTGGGCGGGCGCACGCGAATACTCGACGATCAGCAACATCAGCGACTACGCGCTGCACGCCGGCCACGCGGACTGCGGTCAGCAGACCATGCTGCTGATGACCCTGCTGAGGCTCAACGGCATTCCCACGCGCTGGCAGTCGGGCATGGTGTTCTCCGAAGACGGCAAGTACAGCGACATCCACGATTGGGGCTATCTGTACCTGGCGCCGTACGGCTGGCTGCCGATGGACGTCACCACCGGCCGCCTGCGGCCCGGCCCGGGCGACCCTCCGGTGCTGGAGTGGTTCTACCTCGGCGGCCTCGACGCCTACCGCATCGCGTTCAACGACGACTACGGGCGGGCCTTCGTGCCACCGAAGCGCTATTTCCGTTCCGACAACGTCGACTCGCAGCGCGGCGAGGTCGAGTGGAACGGCGGCAATCTGTATTTCGACCAGTGGGACTACGACTTCAAGTGGCAGATGCTGCCGACGGCGCAGGGGCACGGCGGCGACTGACGGATCGAGGTCCCCGACGCAATCCGCCACTGCCGCGCCGCGTGCGGCTGCCGTTGCCCGCCTGCCCGCCCGGCCACCACCTTTCCACCCGGCTATGACGACGATGACGATGCCGACCACGCAAGCCGCCACAGCCGGACAAGGGAACCCGGATGAATCGCCCCACCGTTCCGGCGACGACGCCACGCTGGACGGCGTCGACCTGGAACAGCTCGCCCGTCGCCTCGCCACGCCGCTCCACGCCTACTCGGCCAGTGCGATCCGGCAACGCATCCGCGCGCTGCAGCACGCACTTGCCGGTCTCGACGCCGGGATCTGCTTCGCGGTCAAGGCCAACCCGAACCTCGCCATCCTGCAACTGATGGCCGAGGCTGGCGTTGGCGCGGACATCGTCTCCGCCGGCGAGCTGCAGCGCAGCCTGCATGCCGGCATGCCACCCGCGCGTATCGTGTTCTCCGGCGTGGGCAAGAGCGCGGACGAGATCACCGGCGCGCTGAGCGTGGGCATCGCGCGCTTCAACGTCGAGTCGCTGGACGAGTTGCAGACGCTGCAGCGGCTCGCCCAGGCGCAACAGGTGATCGCGACGGCGGCGGTGCGCATCAACCCCGACGTGGACGCGCACACCCACGCGAAGATCTCCACCGGCAAGTCGGAGAACAAGTTCGGGGTGAACATCGACGAGGCGCGCCGCTGGTTCGCCGCACGGTCGATGTACCCGAACGTGCGGCTCGACGGCCTGCACGTGCACATCGGCTCGCAGATCCTCGACGCGGAGCCGTTTCGGCTCGCGCTGCGGCGGGTCGCGGTGTTCTGGCGCGAGCTGGAACAGGGCGGGCACCCCATCGCGAGCATCGACGTCGGCGGCGGCCTCGGCGTGTGCTATCGCGCCGGCGTGGACCGCCCGCTCGCCGTAGCCGACTACGCCGAGGCGATCCGCGGGGCGCTCGCCGGCTTCAAGGGCCGGGTGCTGCTGGAACCCGGCCGCTGGCTGGTGGCCGAGGCCGGGGTGCTGCTGACGCGGGTGATTCGCGTCAAGCCGGGCGTCGAGCGCCGCTTCCTGGTGCTCGATGCAGCGATGAACGACCTGCAGCGGCCCAGCCTGTACGACGCCTGGCACGACATCGTGCCGGTCCGCGCCGATGCCTCGCGGCCGCCGACCGCCTACGACATCGTCGGGCCCGTATGCGAAACCGGCGACACCTTCGCGCGGGGGCGCGTGCTGCCCGAATGCGCCGCCGGCGACCTGCTGCTGATCAAGGCCACCGGCGCGTACGGCGCCTCGATGGCCTCCACCTACAACTCGCGCCCGCTGGCGGCCGAGGTGCTGCTCGACCGCGGCCGTTACGCGCTGGTGCGCCGCCGCCAGCATTTCGACGAGATGATTGCCGGCGAGCAGCCGGCGCACGATTGGCAAACCCCATGAACAGGCCGACCACATGAATTCCCTCGCCCGCTTCGCCATCCTTGCCGCGCTGGGCCTGGCCGGCGCGCTTCCGGCGCACGCCACGCAGGATCCGCCGATCACCATCGACACCCACGTCGACATCCCCTTTACCTACATGCGCGAAGCGCGCTTCGACGCCGGCAAGGACACCCCGCTGCTGGTGGACCTGGGCAAGATGGAGCGCGGCGGCCTGAACGCCGCCTTCTTCGTGATCTGGGTGCCGCAGGGGCCGCTCACGCCCGCGGGCTACGCCAAGGCCGTGGCGCAGGCGGAAGAGAAGTACGAGGGCATCGACCGCATGCTGATGCAATACCCCGACCGCATCCGCCTCGCGACCACGCCCGCCCAGGCGCTGGCGAACCGCAAGGCGGGCCTGCTGTCGGCGATGATCGGCATCGAGAACAGCTACTCGCTTGGCCACGACATCCACCGCCTCGACGCCGCGTTCGACCGCGGCGCGCGCTACGTGGGCCTGGTACACGTGGGCGACAACGACCTGTGCACCAGTTCGCTGCCCGATACCAAGAACGGCGAGCCGGCGATGAACAGCAAGGGCGACACCGGCATGACCGACTTCGGCCGCGCGGTGGTGAAGCGCGCCAACCAGCTCGGCATGATGGTCGACATCTCGCACGCGTCCGACAACTGCGTGCGCGACGCGCTGAAGGTGTCCACCGCGCCGATCATCGCCTCGCACTCCGGCGCCCGCGCCGTGCTCGACCACCCGCGCAACCTGCCCGACGATCTGCTGCGCGCGATCGCCGCCAAGGGCGGGGTGATCCAGGCGGTGGCCTACAAGGAATTCCTGAAGAACGATCCCGGCCGCGAAGCTGCCGAGAAGAAGCTGCAGGACGCGGTGGCGAAAGCCAACGGCGACAAGAAGTACGACAGCGACAAGGACGACTACCTGCCCGCGATGGCCGCCGGCATGGCCGAGATCCAGAAGAAGTACCCGCTGCCCACGCTCGACGACTACATGAAGCAGATCCGGCACATGGTGCAGGTGGCCGGTATCGATCACGTCGGCATCGCCTCGGATTTCGACGGCGGCGGCGGCATCACCGGCTGGAAGGACGCCACGGAAACGCGCAACGTCACCGCCGCGCTGCGCCGCGCCGGCTTCAGCGACGCGGACATCGCCAAGATCTGGGGCGGCAACCTGCTGCGCGTCTGGCGCGAGGTCGAGCGCGATGCGCGGCATTAGGCGCACGCCCGGCTCCCTCTGCGGCCTCGCGCTGCTGGTCGCGGCCACGCTCGTCGTGCCCGCGCGCACCGCTGCCCGGCCGACGGGGGACTACGACCGCATCCTCGACGCCGTGGTCGCCCGCTATCACCTGCCCGGCATCGCGCTCGGCGTGATCGAACACGGCAAGGTGGTCTACGTCGGCACGCGCGGCGAGACCGTCGCCGGCTCGGGCCACAGGATCACCCCGCGCACGCTGTTCAAGATCGCCTCCAACAGCAAGGCGATGACCACCGCCCTGCTCGGCCGCCTGGTCGACCAGGGCAAGCTGCACTGGGACGACCCGGTGACGAAGTACCTGCCGGACTTCCGCATGCACGACCCGTGGGTCACCAGCAACATGCGCGTGGCCGACCTGCTTACCCACTCCAGCGGCCTGCCCGAGGGCGGCGGCGACCTGATGCTGTGGCCCGAGCCGAACGCGTACACCCGCGCCGACATCGTCCACGGCCTGCGCTACATCAAGCCCGGCTACAGCTTCCGCTCGAAGTACGAGTACGACAACCTGCTCTACGTGGTGGCCGGCCAAGTCGCCGCCGCCGCGGGCGGCGCACCCTACGAGACGCTGATGCACCGCGAGGTGTTCCAGCCGCTGGGCCTCGACCGCTGCCAGGTCGGCCGGTGGAACCGCGACGCGGTGGGCGACGTGGCCGAACCGCATGACCGCAGGGACGGCCGCAACGTCCCGATGCGCGAGGACGGCCCGGTGATCCCCGCGATCACCTCCGCCCCCGCCGGCGGCATCCGCTGCGACCTCGACGACATGCTGACCTGGGCGCGCAACTGGCTGGTGCCCACGCCGGCGCAGTTGCAGTGGCTGTCGGCCGCGCAGCGCCACGTACTGCAGTCGCCGCACATGCTGATCCCCGTCTCCGCGCAGCGCCGCGACTGGGACCACAGCCACATCATGGCCTACGGCTACGGCTGGCGCATGACCGACGTCGACGGCAGCTGGACGGTGTGGCACACCGGCACACTGGGCGGCATGTATTCCGAACTGATGCTGCTGCCCGACGCGCAGAGCGGCTTCGTGTTCCTCATCAACGGCGAGGCGGAAGATGCGCGTACCGTGCTCGGCGAGGTGCTGCTCAAGCACTTCACCGCACCCGGCGACACCCACGGCGTCGCCTGGTACGCCGATGCCCAGGACCGCGTCGACCGGCAGGCCGCCAAACGCGCCGCCGCCCCCGACACCTCCGGCGCCCTGCCGATCGCGCCCGCGGCGCTCGCAGGCTGGACCGGCCGCTACCGCGATCCCTGGCTGGGCGAGCTCCTGCTCTGCCCGCGCCATGGCCGCGTGCACTTCGCCGTCGCCAAGTCGCCCAAGCTCGCCGGCGACGTGATGCGCCTGGGCCAGCGCTACCTGGTGCGCTGGGACGACCGCAGCGTGGCGCCCGACGCCTGGCTCGACCCTCACCCCGCCGCGCCGGGCCAGCCCGCCACGCTGACCATGGCCAAGGTCGATCCGCTGGGCGACTTCAGCTCCGACTACGAGGACCTGCACTTCACCCGCACCGGAGACTGCCCATGAAGCGTCGACTCCCCGCGGGAGCGCTGGCCATCACCCTCGCGGTCTGGCTGCCGATCGCGCAGGCCGACCAACCGACACCGCGTCTCTCCCCCGCGAAAACCGCGGCGCAGGCCGGCCTGGTCGACATCCGCAGCCTGGTGCCCGACATCGCCGAGGACATCAAGTACGCCGGCAGCGACAACTTCGTCGGCCGGCCGGTGGACGGCTACCGCGCGCCCAGGTGCCTGCTGCTGCGCCCCGCCGCCGCGGCGCTGGCACGCGTCGAACGCGAGCTGCGCGCGCAGCACTACCGGCTGAAGCTGTGGGACTGCTACCGCCCCGCCCGCGCGGTGGCGGACTTCGTGCGCTGGGCACACGACCTCGGCGACCAGCGCACCAAGCCGCAGCACTACCCGAACCTCGACAAGTCGCAACTGCTCGGCGATTACATCGCGCCCGTCTCCGGCCACAGCCGCGGCGCCACCGTGGACCTCACCCTGGAGCGCTGCGCCGCCGACGGCACGCACTGCGCCCCGCTGGACATGGGCACCGGCTTCGACTGGTTCGGCGTGCGCGCCCACACCGACGCGCCCGGCATCGGCGCGGCGCAGCTCGCCAACCGCCATCGCCTGCGCGCCGCGATGCACCGCGGGGGATTCGAGAACTATCCGCTGGAATGGTGGCACTACACCCTCGTGCCCGAACCCACGCCGCACACGCTCTACGACGTGCCGGTGCAATGACCGCTTCGTTCTTGCCACGCCCCGTCCGAAGCGTCCCCTCTCCCGACGGAAGAGGGCACCAAGCTTGAGCGCCCGGAGAGTCCCCATGCGTCTCGCCACAGCCATCGCCTCGCTGCTGCTCGTAGCCGGCGTGACCCATGCCTCCACCGCCGACGCCATCCGCCACGCCAACCAGCTGATGCGGAAATACACCGGCAACGTCCCCGGCGCCTCGCTGCTGGTCATCAAGGACGGCAAGCCGCTGCTCGACCGCGGCTACGGCATGGCCGACCTGGAGCACCGCATCGCGGCCACCCCGGCCACCGACTACCGCCTCGCCTCCGTCACCAAGCAGTTCACCGCCGCCGCGATCCTGCTGCTGGCGCAGGACGGCAGGCTGAAGCTCGACGATTCGATCCGCCACTGGCTGCCCTCGCTGCCAGCCTTCACCGACAAGGTGACGCTCGCCGAGCTGCTCTGCCACACCGGCGGCCTGCTCGACTACGAGGACCTGATCCCGCCGGGCACCACGAAGCAGCTCACCGACAACGATGTGCTGCGCATGATCGGCGCCACCACGCACGGCTACTTCCCGCCCGGCACCGCCTACCGCTACAGCAACACCGGCTTCGTGCTGCTCGGCCTGGTGGTGGAGAAGGCCTCCGGCCTGCCACTGCAGGATTTCCTCGAACGGCGCATCTTCCAGCCGCTGCACATGGACCACACCCTGCTCTACGTGCACGACGGCAAGAAGGTTCCCCACCGCGCCTGGGGCTACAGCGAAACCAACGGCCAATGGCAGCGCACCGACCAGGACCTGACCAGCGCCACCCGCGGCGACGGCGGCATCTACTCCAACATCGACGACCTCGCCAAGTGGGACGCGGCGCTCTACGACGACCGGCTGCTCAGCGATGCCTCGCGCAAGCTGGCCTTCAGCCCCCACGCGAAGGTCGTCGGCGAGCCCTACCTGGCCGACTACGGCTACGGCTGGCGCATCACCGGCGACACGCTGTGGCACTCGGGCGAAAGCATCGGCTTCCGCAACGTGATCGTACGCTGGCCAAAGCAGCACCTCACGGTGATCCTGCTCAGCAACCGCAACGACCCCGAGCCCTATCGCACCGTGCTGGCGATCGCCGAGCCGTTCCTGCATTGACCCTCATCGCCGTCATTCCGGCGCAGGCCGGAATGACGGGCGAAGATCACCCATGAAGCCGACCGCCATGCGTTCGATACTCCGCCTCCTGCGCGCCACTGCACTGCTGCTCGCGTTCGCCCTGCTCGCCGCCTGTGCCCACGCGCCGCCGCGCAACCCGCTGGCGACCTGGGTGCCGTCGCCGAACCACGACATCCGCCGGCCGGTGCTGATCGTGCTGCACTTCACCGAGCAGCAGTCCGTGGCGCAGAGCCTGGACACCCTGCGCACGCGCAACAGCGGCGGCCCGGTCAGCGCGCACTACCTGATCGGTAGCGACGGCCACATCTACCAGCTGGTGCCCGACCAGTGGCGCGCATGGCAGGCTGGGCCGGGACGCTGGGGCACCATCACCGACCTCAATTCCGCCTCCATCGGCATCGAGCTCGACAACGACGGCCAGACGCCGTTCGCGCAGGCGCAGATCGCCAGCCTGCTGCGCCTGCTCGCCGACCTCACCACGCGCCTGCACATCCCACCCACGCAGATCATCGGCCACGAGGATCTCGCCCCCGGCCGCAAGGACGACCCCGGCCCGCTGTTCCCTTGGCGGCAGCTCGCCGACGCCGGCTTCGGCCGCTGGCCGCGCGGCCCGCTGTGCGATCCGCCGCCCGGCTTCGACCCCTGGATGGCGATGGCCGTGGTCGGCTACGCGCTGGATGACCGCGCCGCCGCGGTGCGCTCCTTCCACCACCACTTCCGCGGCATGGAAGGCGACACGCTGGACGCCGAGGACCTGCGCATCCTGTACAACCTCGCGCAGCAGATCGAGCCGGCGCCGGACACCTGCAACGCGCCGCCGCCGCAGGCGCCGGGGGACTAGGGCCGGGACAACACGCTCGCGGTGTAGCTTTCCACCACCAGGCTGAAAGGCTGGTTGTCCTGCGTGTACAGCAGGGCACGGTGTTGCAGCACGTGCGGCGGGATCGCCAGCGGCCGGCGGCTTGGCGGCGGCAGCGCGGCGCCGCTGTCCCAGCCTGGCGGCAGCGGCGACCACAGCAGCTCGGCGGATAGCGTCTGGCGGCGGAAGTGCAGCGGCTGCACCACCTTGCCGAACGGAACGTCGGTGGTGTCGAGCTGCCGGTTCATCGCCGCGGTCAGCCGCGACGGCACGTACCAGTTGTCGGCATCGGACAGCACGGTGTCGCCGCAGGCCAGCTGCACGCGGCGATACCGCACGGGTTCGCCCGCGCCGATGGCGAGCAGCGCACGTCCGTCCAGCGGCAGCGGCTTGTTCTCGCCCTGCACGCGATGCGCCACGACCTTCGCCTGCACCGCCAGATGATGGGCGCCGCACCACCGTTCCAGCGTCAGCGTGGCGCTGGGATGACTCAGCAGTTCGGCGTTGAGCGTCTGCAGTTCGGCCAGCGCCTGGGTACGCGCGAGCGGCGTGTCCGGCCAATCACCACGCGCGGAGGCGGCTGGCGCAACGGCCAGCGCCGCCGCGGAACAGATCACGAGGTTCCGCAGGTGCATGCGCCTACAAGCCCTTCGCCGCCTGCGCCACCGCGCGGAACAGCGCGCGGCCCTTGTTCATCGTCTCCTCCCACTCGGCGGCGGGATCGGAGTCGTAGACGATGCCGGCACCGGCCTGCACGTGCAGGCGGCCGTCCTGGATCACCGCGGTGCGGATCGCGATCGCGGTGTCGGCGTCGCCCCACCAGCCGATCCAGCCGATCGCGCCGGCGTAGATGTTGCGCTTGTACGGCTCCAGCTCCTGGATGATCTCCAGCGCGCGGATCTTCGGCGCGCCGCTGAGCGTGCCGGCCGGGAAGGTGGCCTTGAGCACGTCCATGTAGTTGAGGCCCGGCTTCGCACTGCCCTGCACCTGCGAGACGATGTGCATCACGTGCGAGTAGCGCTCGACCACGAAGGACTCGCTCACCTCCACCGTGCCGGTCTCGCTGATGCGGCCGATGTCGTTGCGGCCCAGGTCGATCAGCATCACGTGCTCGGCGCGCTCCTTGGGATCGGCCAGCAGCTCGGCTTCCAGCGCCTGGTCCTCCGCCTCGGTGGCGCCGCGCCGGCGCGTGCCCGCGAGCGGGCGCACCAGCACCTTGCCGTCCTTCAGCCGCGCCAGGATCTCCGGCGAGGAGCCGACGATCTGGGTGTTGCCGAGATCGACGAAGTACATGTAGGGCGACGGATTCAGCGCGCGCAGCGCGCGGTACACGTCCACCGGGCGCGCGTTGAAGCCCACGCTGAGCCGCTGCGAGGGCACCACCTGGAAGATGTCGCCGGCGCGGATGTGTTCCTTCGCGCGCTCCACCATCGCCTCGAACTCTTCCTTCGTGAACGAGGACTTGAAGTCGCCCTCGTCCAGCGCGGTCGACTGCGTGAGCTGCGGGTAGGCGGCGCCGCCCTGGCGCAGGCGATGGACCAGCGCGTCGAGGCGGCGCTGCGCCTGCGCGTAGGCCTGCGGCTGCGCCGGATCGGCATGCACGATCAGGTACAGCCGGCCCTTGAGGTTGTCGAACACGGCGACTTCCTCGGCCAGCATCAGCAATACGTCCGGCGTGCCCAGCTCGTCCGCGCGGTCCCATCTGGCGAGGCGCGGCTCGATGTAGCCGATCGTCTCGAAGCCGAAGTAGCCGACCAGGCCGCCGGTGAAGGCGGGCAGTTCGGGCAGGCGCGGCACGATGTACTGCGCCCGCAGCTTCTCGATCTCGCCCAGCGGATCGTCGAGGTGGCGACGCTCGACGACTTCGCCGGCATCCTCCACCTCGAGTTCGTGCCCGCGCAGGCGGTACACGCGCTTCGCCGGCAGGCCAATGATCGAATAACGCCCCCAGGTGGCGCCGCCCTCCACCGACTCGAACAGGAAGGTGTACGGACCATCGGCCAGCTTCAGGTACACCGACAGCGGCGTGTCGAGGTCGGAGAACACCTCGCGCACCAGCGGGATGCGGGTGTGGCCCTGCGCGGCCAGCGCGTCGAAATCGCTACGGGAGATCACGGATTGGCCATCTATACGGGGACGGGCTGCACACGATAGCAGGCGTCGCCGCACCGTGCGCTACAAGCGCTGCCGCGGCATGCCGTGCAGGCGCAGGCTGAAGGCCACACCGGTGCCGTCGTCGAGGTTGCGCGCGCTGGCGACGCCGCCATGGCGTTCGGCCACCAGCCGCACCACGTAGAGGCCCAGGCCCAGGTGCGGCGCATCGCCCGGCGTGGCCTTGTCGCGCAGGCTCACCAGCGAATCGAACAGCCGCCCGTGCATCGCCGCGGGCAGCGGCGGCCCCTGGTTGGCCAGCTCGATCTCGGCGCCGCCGTCCACCGCGCGCAGGCTGAGCCGCAGCCAGCCATCGGGCGGGGTGAACGAGAGCGCATTGTCGAACAGCTTGTCCAGCGCCTGCGCGATCGGCTCGGGCGCGCAGTGCAGGTGCAGAGGCGCATCGGGCAGCACGCATTCCAGCCGCCGCGCGCCGGCCAGCGGCCGGTATGCCTCGGCACAGCCGCGCACCACCTCGCGCAGATCCACGTCCTCCGGCTCGGCGGCGGCGATCGCGCGCTCCATCCGGCTGGCCTCGCTCATCGCGCGCACCAGCGCCCCCAGCCGCGCCACGCCATCGCGGGCGCGGGCGAGGTAGGGCTGCGCATCGGGCGGCAGCTCGGCGTGCTCGAGGTTGTCCAGCGAGGACTTCACGATCGCCAGCGGCGTGTTGAGTTCGTGCGAGAGCTTGGAGGCCAGCGTGCGCAGGTAGTCGGTGTAGCCGCCGACCGCCTCGAACAGCCGCTCGAAGCTGCGCGCCAGGTCGCCGATCTCGTCCGGCGCATCGGTCATCGGGAAGCGGGCGCGTTCGAACGAGCCGTCCAGGCGTCCATCCGCGAGCTGTGCGCGCTCGGCCGCGTTGCGCAGGCGGCTCAGCCGCAGGCTCAGGCGGGTGGCGAACAGCAGCAGGATCGCACCGGCCATCAGCAGTACGCCAAAACTGGTGAGCAGCAGGCCGAGCAGGGCGCGGTTGGCCAGCAGCGGCACGGCACGGCTGGCCTGCTCCAGCAGCAGCACCCCGACCGGCTGGCCGCCGCGCTCGATCGGCACGGCGGCGGAGAGCACCACGCTGCCGCGCTCCTCGCCGCTGCGCCACACGCTCACCGGCGATCCGGCGCGGGCACGCAGCACCTCGGGCGTGTCCAGCCGCGGCACGTCCTGCGCCCACAGGTTCGCGTCCTCCAGCCGCGCGGCCAGCAGCGAGCGGTAGACCAGGGAGGCGAACCAGCCCGGCTGGCCGTGCGCACCGGGCGCGGTATCCAGCCTGCCGCTGCGTGCGAGCAGCCAGCCCTGCGGCGACAGCACGCGGGCCTGCACGCGATCGGGCGCGAGGCTGGCCAGCTCGGCGGAGAGTGTCGGCGAATACGCCAGCAGCGGCCGCACTTCCGCCGCCATGCGGTCGCCGCCGGCTTCCGCCACGTAGGCACCAATGCCGAGTGCCTGCAGCCGCGGCGTGCGCGGCAGCCGCAATTCGATGCGGAAGCCGCTGCCGTCCTCCTGCCACTGCGCGGGGATTTCCGTGGGCAGGCCGGGCACCGGCGATCCGAGCGCCCTGGCCGTGATCGCGCCGGGCGCGTCGCTTTCCAGCAGATAGCGCTGCTGCCCCGCGGCATTGCCCAGCACCAGATTGAGATGGTCGGCGGCCAGCGCGTTCGCGCCATCCATCGCGTCGGCGCGGGTACGCCGGGTGTCGCGCACTTCGGCGTAGAGGTACAGCCCGCCAGCATCCTCGGCCAGCAGCAGCTTGCCGCGCGCGCCGAACGGCTGGCTCCACGGCGTCAGCGGCGCCCAGTCGTCGCCGTAGCCGTCCACGGTGATCGGGTTGACCGCCTGCTCCACGTACCAGGCCGCGTCGCCCTGCGGCAGCACGGCGTGCGTCACCACCAGGCTGCGCGCCACCGCGCGCGCCGAGGCGATCAGCGCCTGCGCCTGCCCCTCGCGCAGCAGCGCCTCCATCTGCCTCACGTACAGCCAGCCGGCCACCGGCAGCGCCAGTGTGCACAGCGCGACCAGCAGCAGCTTGCGGCGCAGCGTCATCGTGTCGTCAGCGATGCTTCGGTGCGGGTGGAACGGTGTAGCGCTGGTAGCGCGCGTCAGTGGCCACCTGCATGAAGGCGTCGAGCAGCGGACGCCGCGTGGCGTCGCCGTCGGCGAAGCTCATCGACCAGCTCAGGCGCACGCCGCCGGTCGCGCCCGGATCGCAGAACACGACTGCGTCGTCGACGTGGTCGCTGCCCTGGTACAGGACACCCCGGCAAGGCATGTGCGGATTCCGGATGGCGATGTCGGTGGCCTTCGCGGCGGCATCGCGCTGCAGGTACTGCCTGCGGTCGGCGGCCACCTCGTCATCCAGCGTGGCGAGCTTGCGTGGCCACACGTTGAGCACCATCACCCGCTCGGGCTTGCCCGTCCACTCGCCCCGGTAGAGCACGGCATCGACGCCGATGGCCCTGGCGTACATGCAGCAGTCGCGCGTCCAGCCGGGCGGGCTCGCCACCGCGACCGCCCAGGCCGGGGCCTTGCCGTCGCGCACGCCGTGGGCCAGCACGTCGCTGCCCCGGCCCGCGGCCGGTGCAGCGGACACGCAGCACACGGGCAGGGCCAGCGCCAGCATGTACCAGGCCGATGCGCGCCGCTTCATGGTTTCCACCGATAGCCCACGCCGTGCACCGTCTCGATCGCGTCGAACTCCGGCGCGACCGCGATGAACTTCTTGCGGATGCGCTTGATGTGCGAGGTGATGGTGGCGTCGTCCACCACCAGCTCGGCCTCGCGCATCAGCTGGTCGCGGTTCTTCACGTGGCCAGGGAAGCGGATCAGCGTATGCATCATCCAGAATTCGGTGACGGTGAGCGGCACCTCCACGCCGTTCCAGGTGATGCGCATGCGCTCGGATTCCATCTTCAGCGGACCATGCTCGATCACCGTCTCGCTGGCCGCCGGCGCCTTCAGCGACTCGATGCGGCGGAACAGCGCGGCGATACGCGCCGCGAGCTGGTGCAGGCTGGTGTCCTTGCTGAGGTAGTCGTCGGCACCCAGGCGCAGGCCGGAGATCACGTCGAAGTCCGAATCGCGCGCTGTGAGGAAGATGATCGGCAGCGTGGCCGACTTCGCACGCAGCTCGCGGCAGAGATCGAAGCCGCCTTCCGGCTCGTCGCCGAGGCCGATGTCGATGATCACCAGCTCCGGCAGCTTGATCGCGAACGCATTCGACGCCTCCTGCCGCGAGCCGTAGCCGCGGGTGTCGTAGCCGAAGCGGTTGAGCGCCTCGACGTAGTTGGCGCGGATCAGCGGTTCGTCCTCCACGATGGCGATGCTGCGGCCCATGACCTGCTCCTCGTTGCGTTGGCGCGCAGCGTGCTATGTACGCGCCGATGGCGCAAGCCGCACGCCGGCGCTGCCCGCGTTTTGCCACAAACCGGCGGCAGGCGGCCCCAGCCCTGCCGCCGGACCGGCCGCGCCGGGGCGTGAGATGCATCCAACGCCCGCCGGAATGCCGCCATGAACCGCCACGATGCCACCGAACGCGACCCCAACGCCGAGCTGCGCAGTTTCGAACCGCTGCGGGTGACGCTGGCCGTGGGGGCGCTGCTGCTCGGCCTGTTGCTGGGCCTGCACTGACATTTTCCCGTGGAAGGCCGGAGTGCGGCCGGCGCACAGGGAGGCGCGCCGGCCGCGGGCACGAAGCCCTCTCGCGGCGCCACACCCGCCCACCCGTTCCTCCAAGATGGTGGTTCCTTCATCCCCTCCAACGGAGGGGTTTTTTTCGTTACGCGGCGGATTTTTGGGAACCAACGGGGCGCGGCCCGGTCAGTTTTCCTGACTGGCGCCGTTCCATTGCCGTGGATGGCGCCGGTGCGTCGGCCGATCTCCCCTGCGCGGCCGCCGTATCCGCGCCGCGGCGCCGGTCGATGGTGTCTCCTCGCACGTCATGCAATGACGTTTGCCCCGGCGTGACCGTCATCGCGCCGGGGCCTTTTGCGGCCGGCGCCCGTGCCGCCCTCCGTCACTCGCGATCAGCCGATCGCCGCGCGCATCGCGGCGATCTCGGCGCGGTAGTCCCTGGCGTGGAAGATCGCCGAGCCGGCCACGAAGGTGTCCGCGCCCGCGGCGGCGATCGCGCCGATGTTGTCGGCGGTGACGCCGCCGTCCACTTCCAGCCGCACCGGCAGACCGCGCTCATCGATCATGCGACGCACGCGACGCAGCTTCTCCAGCGCCATCGGGATGAACTTCTGGCCGCCGAAGCCGGGGTTCACCGACATGATCAGCACCAGGTCGAGCTTGTCCAGCACGTAGTCGAGGCAGTCCAGCGAGGTGGCAGGGTTGAACACCAGGCCGGCCTGGCAGCCCGAGTCCCGGATCAGGCCGACGGTGCGGTCGACGTGTTCGCTGGCCTCGGGGTGGAAGCTGATCAGCGTGGCGCCGGCCTTGGCGAAGTCGGGCACGATGCGATCCACCGGCTTCACCATCAGGTGCACGTCGATGGGTGCGCTGATGCCGTATTTGCGCAGCGACTGCAGCACCATCGGGCCGATGGTGAGGTTGGGCACGTAATGGTTGTCCATCACGTCGAAATGCACCCAGTCCGCGCCCGCGGCCAGCGCCGCGGCGGTGTCCTCGCCCAGCCGGGCGAAGTCGGCCGCGAGGATGGAGGGAGCGATGATCGGACTCTGCTTGCTCATGGGGTCGGCTCTAAGGACAGAAGCGCACCCTGTGCGCTATGGGAGTTTACGGCGTCACCGCGTCGTCGGCTTTCGCACGGGAGTTGCGCTCCTACTTGAAGCCGCGTTCCGCCTTGATGCGTTCGTAGGCCGCATTGATCTCGCTGGCGCGCGCCTCGGCCTGCCTGCGCATCGCCTCGGGCAGGTCGCCGAGGCGATCGGGATGGTGCTCGGAGATCAGCTTGCGGTAGGCGCGCTTCACCGCGCGGTCGTCGACGCTGCGCTCGATGCCGAGCACGGTGTAGGGGTCCGGCCCCCGGGTATTGCGCTGCGGCGGCACGTAGCCGCCACCGCCGTGGCCCTGGCCGGTGCGTCCGCGCGCACCGCTCGCGTTCCACGCGTAGCCCTTCATCGCCATCAGCGCCATCAGCTCCATGTCGCTGATGCGCAGCGCGAAGGCGAGCTGGCGCAGGATCGCCATCTTCTCCGGCGGCGGGTTGCCTTCGGCGAGCACGGTGTCGATCACCACGTCCAGCACCGGGAACGCATGGTCGCGCCGCAGGCCGGCCCAGCGGCGCAATTGGTCGATGGTGGGCGCCACGTCGAATTCCGGCTGCTTGCCGGCATTGAAGCTGGCGATCGCCTGCTGGCGCTGCGCGGCATCCAGGCCCATGCGCGCCATCATGCGTTCGGCGATGGCGATTTCCGCCTCGGAGACGCGGCCGTCGGACTTGGCCACCGCGCCCAGCAGCGCGAACAGCGGCCCCACGAAGCCGCCCGCTTCGGGTGTGGCCTGCTTGCGCTGGCTGTAGCGGAGGTTGTCGAACACGAAGCCGATGATGGCGCCGACAATTGCGCCGGGCAGGTGGCCGATCAGCAGGCCGAAGAAGCCGAACCAGAGCGTGTAGATGAAGCTCATGGCTCGGTCGCCGCCTGCTTCTGCGCGCTGTACCAGCGCGCCAGCGCGTCCAGTTCGGCCGCACTGAGCGGACCGATCGCGACGCGCATCACCGGCACGTCGCGGCGGCCGTCGCGATAGTCCTTCAGCGCCTGGCGCAGGTAGTCCAGCCGCTGTCCGGCGAGGTTCGGTGCACCGGGCATCACGGCCATGCCGATTTCGCCGTGGCAGGCGGCGCACAGGCCGAGCCGCGACGGCTTCGCCGCGACGCTTGGCGTCTGGGCCAGGCCCGGAAGGGCGAGGGTGAGGCAGAGTGCCGCGATCAGGATGCGCATCGACGGAAGCGGGGGCCGAAAGTCGCCGATTCTAGCAGCGCAGCCCGCGGCGCACCGCGGCGGCGGCGACGCCAGCCGCTACAATGAGCGTCTCTCCTCCCCACGGAACCGCCGTCGTGCCCACCACCCTGTCGCAATCGAACCTGCCCGGCCTGGAACTGATCCATCGCGGCAAGGTGCGCGATGTCTACGCGCTGGACGAGCATCGCCTGCTGATGGTGGCTACCGACCGCCTCTCCGCGTTCGACGTGGTGCTGCCCAACCCGATTCCCGGCAAGGGCGAGATGCTCACCCAGATCTCCAACTTCTGGTTCGGCAAGACCGCCCACCTGGTGCCCAACCACCTGCTCGACGTGCCGCTGGCCGAGGTGCTGCCACCCGGCACCGACCTCGCGCTCTACGCGAAGCGTGCCGTGGTGACGCGCCGGCTGAAGCCGGTGCCGGTGGAATGCATCGCGCGCGGCTACCTGATCGGCTCCGGCTGGAAGGACTACCAGAAGACCGGCGCCGTGTGCGGCATCGCGCTGCCGGCCGGCCTGAAGCAGGCGCAGCAGTTGCCCGAACCGATCTTCACGCCCTCGACCAAGGCCGCCGTGGGCGACCACGACGAGAACGTCGACTTCGACGCCGTGGTGAACCTGGTGGGCCGCGAACTGGCCGGGAAGGTGCGCGACGCCACCCTGGCGATCTACCGCTGGGCTGCCGCCTACGCCGCCGAGCGCGGCATCATCCTCGCCGACACCAAGTTCGAGTTCGGCACCGACGCCGACGGCAAGCTGTACGTGATGGACGAGATGCTGACGCCCGATTCCACGCGCTACTGGCCGGCCGACCAGTACCAGGTGGGCATCAGCCCGCCCAGCTACGACAAGCAGTTCGTGCGCGACTGGCTCGAGGCCCAGGGATGGAACAAGACCCCGCCCGGCCCGGCGATTCCGGATGAGGTGATCGCACGCACCGCCGCCAAGTACGCCGAGGCGCTGCAGCGTCTGGCGGGCATCCGGCTGGATTGAGCGGCTTGCGGCAGCCGCCACCGGCGTGCTGCTATTGCATCCCTGATCCCGAGGGGGGCGCATCGTGACCACGCAAGCCGCAAACCGGCGCAGCATGCAGGACTGGCTGGACAGCTACAGCAACGACCATCGCAACCCGGTGAACCAGGTCTTCCACTGGTGCTGCGTGCCCCCCATCGTGTGGTCGGTGATCGCGCTGCTGTGGACCGTCCCGGTGCCGCAGATGTGGCTGCGCCCTGGCGCCTGGGCGGTGGCGGCGATGGTGCTGGCGTTCTACTGGTACTGGAAGCGTTCGCGCCGGCTGGCGCTGGCGCTGCTGATCGCATTCGCCGCGCTCGGCCTGCTCACCAACGTCCTGTACTGGCGGCTCGGCGCGGCCAATCTCCGCTGGCTCGCCATCGGCGTGTTCGTGGCGGCCTGGATCGGCCAGTTCATCGGCCACAAGTTCGAGGGCCGCAAGCCGAGCTTCCTCACCGACCTCGCCTACCTGCTGGTCGGCCCGGCCTGGCTGATGGCCAAGCTGCTGCGCCGGCTAGGCTTCAAGCAGGCCGTATGAATTCCCTGCTTACCGTCGTCAGCAGCCTGGTGTGGTGGGTGCTCTACGGCAGCATCGGCGCACTGTTCTGCGCGCTGATCGCCTGGTCCGTGCTGCGCTGGACCGAGCGCTGCAACGTGGTGTTCAACCGCGTCTACCTCGCCTGCCTGCTGTGGACGCTGCTCGGGCTGCTGCTGGTCGTTGGCGTGGCAGCGTACGAAGGCCACCTGCAGCCGCCGTTCCGGCCGCTGCTCACCTCCGGCCTGATGCGCTGGGCACTGGTGGTGGACATGGTGGTGGGAGCTTTGCTGGTGTGGCGGCTGACGCCGCGGGCCGATGCACATCGCGTGCGTCCCGGGAGCGCATGCCTGGCGGTGGCGGCGGTGATGGCGGTGGGGTTCGGGGTGGCGACGGTGTTGGTGTGAGGGGATCTGCAGCAGACTTCGCTCATGAGTACTTCGCAATTCAAAGTTGAGCGTGTTCAAGGAGCGCCGGTATCTGATGCCGAGCTACTCGAAGATCTCGTGTTAGTTGCACGCGACCACGGCTGGCCAACTGTCGGCCTCAGACAGTACGAAAAGCTTGGCAAGTTCAGCCACACTACTATTTCGCGCCGCTTCGGGTCATGGAACAAAGCGCTGCAACTCGCAGGGCTAATCACATCCAACGAAATCAATCTTTCTGACGAAGCGCTCTTCGAGAATATTCTTGTTCTTTGGCAACACTTTGGACGCCAACCTCGTCGCAGCGAACTAGCCCGAGCACCATCCACCATCTCCCAAAGCCCGTACAACCGTCGCTTCGGCTCGTGGTTGGCATCGCTCGATGCTTTCGTGACCTATGCCAACAACGTCGGGACGGAGTCACCTGCCAATCCAACTCCCGGTGTTCACCGCACTGGTCGTGATCCTTCACTTAGGCTCCGATGGCAAGTCTTGCAACGCGACCGCTTCACCTGTTGCGGCTGTGGTGCAAGCCCAGCCTTGAGCTCGACTGTCGAACTGCACGTGGACCACGTAATTGCATGGAGCAACGGCGGAGAGACTGTTCTTGAAAATCTCCAGACTCTTTGTTCCGCATGCAACTACGGCAAGTCAAACACCTAGGATCGACAGCTTCAGCTCTGCCCGCCCTCATTGCGCAAGCTAGCCCTCGCAACTAGGTGGGCTAGGATTGTTCGCCCCATCCATGGGGCTCACCCCTCCGCGCTGCGCGCTACGGGGCCAGCGCTGGCGCGCTGTCCAATTTTGTTCCTGACAAAATTGTCGAACGGGGTCCGACTCCTCTACCTCCCAGCCAAAACAAAGGGGCCCCGCCGATGGCGGGGCCCCTTTGTTTTGGCTGGGAGACTAGGATTCGAACCTAGATAAACAGAGTCAGAGTCTGTTGTCCTACCATTAGACGATCTCCCAAAACCCTTGCCGTGCAGCGCGCTCTGACCTGGAGCGCCGCACGTCGAAGCGCGGTTAGCGCTTCGAGAACTGGGTGGCGCGGCGGGCCTTGTGGAGGCCGACCTTCTTGCGCTCGACCTCGCGGGCATCGCGGGTCACGAAGCCGGCCTTGCGCAGCGGCGACTTCAGGCTTTCGTCGTACTCGATCAGCGCGCGGGCGATGCCGAGGCGGATCGCGCCGGCCTGGCCGGTGATGCCGCCGCCTTCCACGGTGACCTTGATGTCGAACTTGTCGGTGTTCTGGGTCAGTTCGAGCGGCTGGCGCACGATCATGCGCGAAGTCTCGCGACCGAAGAACTGCTCGAGCGTCTTGCCGTTGACTTCGATCGCGCCGGTGCCCTTGCGCAGGAACACGCGGGCGGCGGAGGTCTTGCGGCGGCCGGTGCCGTAATTCTGCTGAATCGCCATGATGATTCCTTAAACCTCGAGGGCCTGCGGCTGCTGCGCGGCGTGCGGGTGCTCGGCGCCGCCGTACACCTTGAGCTTGCGATACATCTCGCGGCCCAGCGCGTTCTTCGGCAGCATGCCCTTGACGGCGATCTCGATCACGCGCTCCGGGTGGGTGGCCAGCATGTCCTTCAGACTGGTGGTCTTCAGGTTGCCGACGTAGCCGGTGAAGCGGTGGTACATCTTGTCGTCCAGCTTGGCGCCGGTGACCGCCACCTTCTGCGCATTCACCACGACGATGTAGTCGCCGGTGTCCACGTGCGGGGTGAACTCCGGCTTGTGCTTGCCGCGCAGGCGGCGCGCGATTTCGGTCGACAGGCGACCGAGCGTCTTGTTCGTGGCGTCCACCACGAACCAGTCGCGCTTGACGCTTTCTGCCTTGGCGCTGAAAGTTTTCATTTCGAGATACCCGTCTGCCGCCGAACGAGGGCGGTTGCACAATAATCGGTGAAGCAAAGGCGCGAGATGATAGCGGAGCCGTCATCGCCTGCGCAAGTCCACCGGCAGGTGGCTTGTGAGCTGGCAATGATAGCACGCGGTACGCGGCGCTTGAAAAGCCCCCGGCTGCCACGCCGTGCTGGCGCCGACGCGGCGACTGTCGTCCAATAGGGCGGCACCGCCACGGAGAACCCCATGAACGCACGCACGCTGAGCCCGCTGGACCGCCTGCTGGCCGGCATCGAACGCGCGCTGGAGACGGTCGCGGGCGCGCCGGCGGCGAACCGCCCCACGCCCGCGCACGGCCTCGCCCACGCGGAACTGGACGACACCGAGCGGCGCCACGCCGCGGGCCTGATGCGCATCAACCACACCGGCGAGGTCTGCGCGCAGGCGCTGTACGACGGCCAGGCCGCGCTGGCCCGCAACGAGGCGAACCGCGAACATCTGCTGCACGCCGCCGCCGAGGAAACCGACCACCTCGCGTGGTGCGCCGAACGCCTGGAGGAGCTGGACAGCCGCCCCAGCCTGCTCAACCCATTGTGGTACGCGGGCAGCTACGCCATCGGCGCGCTGGCCGCGCTGGCCGGCGACGCGGTGAGCCTGGGCTTCGTGGTGGAAACCGAGCGCCAGGTGGAGGCGCATCTGGCCGAGCACCTGGAACGCCTGCCCGCGCAGGACGGCCGCTCGCGCGCCGTGCTGGCGCAGATGCAGGCCGACGAGGTGCGCCATGCCGAGAACGCCAGGTCGCGCGGCGGCATCGACCTGCCGTTCCCGGTCCCGCAGCTGATGCAGGCCAGCTCGATGGTGATGAAGACGGTGGCGTACCGGATCTGACGGGCACCTGGTTCAGGCAGATCCTTTCGCGAGCGCCCGCCCCTCACCCCCACCCTCTCCCCGACGGGGAGAGGGTGAAAATGCCGCCTTTCGGCGGGGCCATACTCCAAAAGGAAAAACCCGCCTTCCGGCGGGTTTTTCGTCACATCAGGTTGCGGCCGTGGAACAGTTCCTCGATCTCCCGGCGCAACAGCGACTCGATGCGCTGGCGTTCCTTGAACGAGAGGTCGTCGGCATGGGCGTCGAACAGGTAGGTGTCGAGGTCGAAGTCCTTCACGTGCATCTTCGTGTGGAAGATGTTTTCCTGGTACACGTTGACGTCGAACATCTCGTACTTCTGGCGGATGTGGCGCGCCAGGTAGTCCTGCACCGAGTTGATCTTGTGGTCGATGAAGTGCTTCTTGCCCTTCACGTCGCGGGTGAAGCCGCGCACGCGGTAGTCGCACACCACGATGTCCGACTCGAAGCTGTCGATCAGGTAGTTCAGCGCCTTCAGCGGCGAGATCACGCCGCAGGTGGCCACGTCGATGTCCGCGCGGAAGGTGGCGATGCCGTTGTGCGGGTGCGTCTCGGGATAGGTGTGGACGGTGATGTGGCTCTTGTCCATGTGCGCCACCACGGCACCGGAAATGGTGTCGCGGCCCAGCTTCTCGACCACCGGCTCCTCGGAGATCAGGATGGTCACCGAGGCACCCTGCGGGTCGTAGTCCTGGCGGGCCACGTTCAGGATGTTCGCGCCGATGATCTCGGCCACGTCGGTGAGGATCTGCGTGAGGCGGTCGGCGTCGTACTGCTCGTCGATGTACTCGATGTAGCGCTGGCGCTGTTCCTCGGACACCGCGTAGCAGATGTCGTAGATGTTGAAGCTCAGGGCCTTGGTGAGGTTGTTGAACCCCTGCAGGCGCAGGCGCGGAAGCGGCTTGACCACGGCGACTCTCCATGACCGGATCGACGGTCAGCAGATGAGGCGGGTTAGCACCAAGGGTCCCCGCGGGAATTCGGATGGCGGGGACCCTTGTCTCCCGCGACCCGGCGAACGCCCCGACCACCGGTCGCGAGCGAAAGACTGCGAAGTATGCGGCAAATTTCCCAAAAACAGAACCTGCGTCAATCCATCGGGGTTTGCCATAATGCGCCGATCGGGGATGATCCGGAGGTGGCCGGCCGCAGGCGCGGCCTCATTGCCTGTGCCAAACTCGTCGGCAGCGGCGATCCTGCCGGACGATGAGGAAGTTTCCATCGCCGGCGTGCGCTCCGCGCGAACCCGCCGCCGGCGACGATACGCGGCAGACAACCGACCGATGCTACCCGTCAGTCCAGGGATGGCCTGCAGGGCCGATCCAGGGGGAACCAGAAACCGTGGCGCTACTCAAATACCAGCTTCAACAGGCCTTCGAACGCTCCCAGGCTCCGCTCGCCTTCGCGCCGGACCCGGCCTCGATGGAGCGCTTCCTCGCGCTGTGCCATCGCCGCCGCTACCCCAGCAAGACCGCGATCATCCGCCCCGGCGATCCGGCCAACACGCTGTACTACGTCATTGACGGCTCGCTCGCGGTATGCACCGAGGACGAGCAGGGCCGCGAGCTGATCCTCGCCTACATCAACCGCGGCCAGTTCATCGGCGAGATGGGCCTGTTCGTGGAACAGGCGCAGCGCGAGTCGGTGGTGCGCACGCGCAGCGTGTGCGAGATGGCCGAGATCAGCTATGAGCGCCTGTTCCAGCTGATGAAGGGCCCGCTGCAGGAGGAGTGTCCGAAGATCCTGTTCGCGATCGGCTCCCAGCTCACCCACCGCCTGCTGCGCACCTCGCGCCAGGTGAGCCGCATGGCCTTCATGGACGTCACCAACCGCATCTCGCGCACCCTGCTCGACCTGTGCGACGAGCCGGACGCGATGAGCCACCCGGAGGGTACCCAGATCCGCATCTCGCGCCAGGAAGTGAGCCGCATCGTGGGCTGCTCGCGCGAGATGGTCGGCCGCGTGCTCAAGCAGCTGGAGGAGCAGGGGATGATCGACGTCTCCGGCAAGACCATCGTGGTGCGCGGCACGCGCTAGGCGGCAACACGGTCAGGGATGCCGCCCCGCCGCCTCGGCCGCGGGGCGGCACGGCGAAGGCGCCGGACGCCCCAGCAGGAAGCCCTGCCCGAACTCGCACCCCATCGCCAGCAGCGCATCGCGCTGCGCCGCAGTCTCGATGCCCTCGGCGATCACCCCGATGTCCAACGCGCGGGCCAGCGCCAGGACCGCCGCCACCACGGTGTTGGCACCGGTGCCGCCGGCGGCGTCCAGTTCGCGCACGAACACCTGGTCGATCTTCAGCTTGCCCAGCGGCAGCGAGTGCAGGTAGCTCAGCGAGGAATAGCCGGTGCCGAAATCGTCCAGCGCCGCCTGCACGCCCGCCGCGCGCAGGCGCTCCAGGGTGGTGCGCACCAGCTCCGGGTCGTCCAGCAGCGCGCCCTCGGTCAGCTCGATCAACAGCCGTGCCGGCGGCAGCCCGCTGCGTTCCAGCAGCTGCAGCAGGCGGCGGTCGAAATCGGCGTGGCGCAGGTGCTGCGGCGAGACGTTGATCGTCACGAAGCCCGTGCCGGCGTCCGGCCGCGCCATGCGCGCGCACGCCTGGCCGAACAGCTGCCAGTCGATCGCCTCGAGCTGGCCGCAGTCCTGCGCAACTCGCACGAAGTCGTCGGGCAGCAGCAGGCCGCGCCGCGGGTGGTTCCAGCGCAGCAGCGCCTCGTGGCCAACCACCGCGCCGCTGTCGAGCCGGTAGATCGGCTGGTAGTACGGCGCGAACTCGCCGTGCAGCAGGGCATGGCGCAGCTCCACCTCCAGCGCCAGCTCGTCCACCGCGTTCCGCGCCAGCGTCTCGTCGAACATCACGTAGCGGCCGCGCCCCAGCTGCTTGGCGCGGTACAGCGCGATGTCGGCGTCGCGCAGCAGCGCGTCGGCGCGCTCGTGGCGCCTGTTGCTGACCGCGATGCCCACGCTGGCGGAAGGCTCCACCTCGCGGCCGCCGATCGACAGCGGCTGGTGCAGGGCCTGCAGCACGCCCTGCGCCATGCGCTCGGCGGCGGCCGGCTCGGCCACCGCGTCGAGCAGGATCGCGAACTCGTCGCCGGCCAGCCGCGCCACCACGTCCGGCGCGCACACGCAGGCGCGCAGGCGGTTCGCGGTCGCCTGCAGGAAGGCATCGCCGGCGAGGTGGCCGAGGCTGTCGTTGATCACCTTGAAGCGGTCCACGTCGAGGTACAGCAGCGCGCAAGGCGCCTGCGACGGCTGCCGCGCCAGCCGCTCACCCAGCCGCCCGCGCAGGAAGCCACGGTTGGGCAGGCCGGTGAGCGGGTCGTGCATCACCTCGTGCCGCAGCTGCCGCTGGATCTGCTCGCGCTCGGCGATCTGCTCGCGCAGCGCACGGGTGCGCTCCTCCACCCGGTGCTCCAGCTGCAGGTTCGCCTGCAGCAGCGCGGCGGCGGCGCGGCGGCGGTGGATGCTGTTGGCGATCTGCAGCGCGGCGAAGCCCAGCAGCTCCTGGTCGGCGCTGCCGAAGCGCATCTCGTCGCCGTAGCCCTGTACGGCGACCACGCCGATCACCGTCTCGCCCGTGCGCAGCGGCACGCCGAGCCAGCACGAAGACGGCGTGCCGATGTGGTGGGGCACCACCTCGCCCGCCGCCGCCATCGCGTCCAGTTCGCGCCGGCTGCCCAGCCACGGCCGGCCGGTGCGCAGCACGTAGGCGGTGATGCTGCGCTCCAGCGGCAGGCTGAATGCGCTCTGCACGCCGGCATCCACGTAATACGGGAAATCCAGGCGCTGGTGCTGCTCGTCCAGCAGGGCGATGTAGAAGTTCGAGGCGTCCAGCAGGCTGCCCACCTCGGCATGCACACGCCGGTAGAACGCGCCCTCGTCGAGATCGGCGGTACCCAGCTCGGCCAGCCGGAACAGCACCGACTGCAGCCGTTCCGCGCGCTGGCGCTCCAGCACCTCCTGCTGCAGCTCGCGGTTGGCCGCGGCCAGCTCGCCGGTACGCAGCTGCACCCTCCGCTCCAGCTCGTCCTTGCTCCGCTTGCGCTCCAGCGCGGCCAGCACGTGCTGGGCCACGAACTCCAGCACCGCGCGATCCTCGTCGGTGTAGCCGATGCCCTGACGGTAGCTCTGCACCACCAGCGCGCCATGCACGCAACCCTCCCGCAGCATCGGCACGCCCAGCCAGTCCACGCTGTCCGGGCCGATCACTTTCAGCGGGCCACTGGTCTGTGCGGCCAATTGTTCGGGGCTGCCCATCATCGGCCGCCCGCGCACCAGCAGATGCCAGGTGAGCGAGCCGCGCATCGCGTCCAGCGGCTCCTCGCGCTCGATGTCGGGGCCCTCGGCGTCCTCCGTGTCGGCGTAATAGAGGAAACGCGTCGTGCCGCGTTCGGCATCGTGCCGAACGATGTAGAAGTTCTCCGCATACATCAGCGTGCCGACGATGCCGTGGATGCCGCGCAGCAGTTCGTCCATGTCGCGGTCGGCATCGGCCAGGTCGGAGATCGCGAACAGCGCGCGCTGCAGGTTTTCCGAGCGCTCCAGCTGGTGACGCGACTCGCGCAGCTCGCCCAGCTCCAGCAGCCACCGCAGTTGCCGGCCGGCCAGCGCGAGGCACGGCGACAGCGCTTCGCGCAATTCCCGGCCGGCCTGCGCACCCGCCAGCGCCAGCGTCAGCACGGCGGGCACATCAGGCAGCCGTATCGCCAGCTCGTTGCCGGCGGCAGGCGCATCGCGGCCGTCGCATGGTGCGGCCCGCAGCCAGGCCGCCAGTTGCGCATCCGGCGCGCCGCGGGTGCTGCGGCACTCGCCCCGCTCCAGCCACGACAGGCAGGCATCGCGGCAGACCGGGCAGCTGCGTGCCAGCGCGATCGTCAGTTCGGCCACCGCCTGCGGCGTGGTCGCGCCGATCAGCCGCCCCAGCCAGGCCAGTTGGTCTGCCTGGCCCGGAATCGCAAGCTGCGGCCCGTGGAGTTGATTCATGCGTGGATGACTCCCCCCTTCGCCCGATCGTAGCGCGCTCCCACGATGCCGCCCAGCATGAGTCCGTGAACGCCACGCCCGCTAGAATGGCCGACTCGCCCCGGACCCCTGCATGCTTGCCGACGCCACCAAGGACGCCATCCGCGCCGCCTACGCGCGCCTGAAGGACGGCCTGCCCGGGTTCCGCCCGCGCGCCCCGCAGGGAAAGATGATCGCCGAAGTGGCGAAGGCGCTGGCGAGCACGGGCGGCGTCGCCGCGATCGAGGCACCCACCGGCACCGGCAAGTCGATGGCCTACCTGATCGCCGGCCACGAGGTGGCGCGCGCGCAGAAGAAGAAGTTGCTGATCGCCACCGCCACCGTGGCGTTGCAGGAACAGCTGGTGGAGCGCGACATCCCGCTGTACCTGCAGCTCTCCGGCCACGCGGCGAAAGTGGCGCTGGCCAAGGGCCGCGGCCGCTACCTGTGTCCGCGCAACCTGGCGATGGCACGCAACAGCCTCGCCGGCTCGGCGCAGATGGGTTTCGGCTTCGACGCCGACCTCGCGCTGTGGGCCAGGCCGCCTGCCGAACGCGACAAGCAGGCGCTGTCGAAACTCGCGCAAGCCTTCGATGCGGGCCAATGGAATGGCGACATGGACAGCGCGCCCGAGCCGGTGGGCGAGCTGCTGCGCCCGATGCTCACCACCAGCGCCGGCGGCTGCACCAACCGCAAGTGCGGCCAGTTCATGATCTGCCCATTCTTCGCGGCGCGCCGCGCGGTGGACGACGCCGACATCATCGTGGCGAACCAGGACCTGGTGCTGGCCGACCTCACCATGCCGGGCGAGGACGACCACTGGGGCGGCGTGATCCTGCCGCGTCCGGACGAGACGCTGTACGTGTTCGACGAGGCCCACCACATCCCCGGCAAGGCCATCGACCGCGGCGCCGCCGACGTGCATATGGCTTCCACCGTGCGCCAGCTGAGCCGGCTTGGCCGCCAGGTGCACGCGGCCTATTCGCTCACCGACAAGGAAAGCCTCGGCAAGCTCACGCTCGACGCGGGCGACGCGAAACTGCAGGAACTCAGCGATGCGCTGGAGGAACTGGAGAAAGCCATACGCCTAGCCTGGCTGCCCGATCCCGCCGAGAGCGAGCCGATGTACCGCGGCTCGCTGGGCCGCCTGCCCGACGCGTGGGTCGAGCACGCGCGCATGCTCAGCCTGCAGACCGCCGAGGTTCAACGCTGGCTCGCCGCGGTGCGCCGCGCGGTGGTGGAGATGACCGACGGCGGCCCCACCCAGGAGGCGCTGTCGCGCGAGCTGGGCATCGCGCTGGAACGCATCGGCAAGCAGGCCGCCTGCTGGCAGGCGTGGGCCGCCGACGATCCCGCGCAGGCGCCGCCGCTCGCGCGCTGGGTGACGCTCACCGGCGACCAGCAACTGGTCTGCCACGCCTCGGCGGTCTCTGCCGCGGGCCTGCTGCGCAACGTGCTGTGGGGCAACGCCAGCGGCGTGGTGCTCACCTCGGCCACGCTGAGCGCGGGCGGCAATTTCCGCGGCTATGCGGACGCGGTGGGCCTGCCCGACGACGCGGTGACGCTGAGCCTGCCTTCGCCGTTCGATCTCGCCGTGCAGGCGCGGCTGGAAGTGCCGGCCATGGACGCATTGCCCGACGCGCGCGAGGAACACGCGCAGGCGATCAGCGACTGGCTGGCCGGACAGCTCGACTGGAACGCCGGCAACCTCGTGCTGTTCACCTCGCGCGCCAAGCTCGACCGCGTGCTGCAGAAGCTGCCGATCGACAAGGTGCGCAAGGTGCGCGCGCAGGGCTCGCTGGGCAAGACACAGCTGATCGCCGAGCACGTCGCCGACGTGGCGTCCGGCAAGGGCAGCACGCTGTTCGGCCTGGCCTCGTTCGGCGAAGGCCTCGACCTGCCCGGCAAGCTCTGCGAGACCGTGGTGATCACCCAGCTGCCGTTCGCCGTGCCCACCGACCCGGTGGGCGCCACCTATGCGGAATGGCTGGAATCGCGCGGCCGCAACCCGTTCATCGAGGTGAGCATCCCCGAAGCCACCCGCCTGCTCACCCAGTACTGCGGCCGCCTGATCCGCAACGAAAGCGACACCGGCCGCATCGTGCTGCTGGATCGCCGGGTGGTCACCAAGCGCTACGGCGCCGGGATGCTGCGGGCGCTGCCGCCGTTTCGGCGGGTCATCGAGAGGTAGGGCGTGCGCCTGCGGTGGGTGTTCGGGCGCGCACCGACATGCGCTTTCGCTCCTCATTAGCTTGAGAACGTCCGTGACTTTCACGAATGGTTTCGGGCTCCTTGCCCAAGGAACAAGGCGGTTTCGGACGCCTGCCCGCTAGGAACAAAGCGGTTTCGGGCGCCGGCAGGCGGTCGAAACCGCCTTGTCCCCACCGGAAGGCTGGACGAAATCCCTCCATCGCTTGCAAAGCCTTTTGCAAAAAGTCCCGGTCTACGCATTGCTACCATGCAGCACCCACCAAAACCAATCGCATCGCGACAACATCCATGCCCATCACCCGACTCGCCGAGTGCCCCGCCAAAACATGGAAGAACGGCCTGGGCCGCACCCGCGAGTTGGCCATCCATCCGCCCGGCGCGGGCATGGACGACTTCCTGTGGCGGGTGAGCGTCGCCGAGGTGGAGAGCGCCGCGCCGTTCTCCGCGTTTCCGGGCGTCGACCGCGTGATCGCGTTGCTCGAGGGCGATGGCTTCACGATGGCGCTGGACGATGGCCGCAGCCATGCGCTCACCACGCCGTGCGCGCCGTTCGCGTTTCCGGGCGAGAGCGGCGTGCAGGTCACCCTGGCCGGCAGCCCCAGCCGCGATTTCAACCTGATGCTGCGGCGCGGCCGCGTGCGCGGCGGGGTCGAGGCGTGGCACACGGCCGGTGCGCGGCAAGCCGACGCCGGCACCGTGCTGGTCTACTGCGTGCGCGGACGCATCGACACCGATGAAGGCGAGCTGCGCGCAGGCGACGCATGGCGCCCGGGCACCGGCACGCCGGTTCTGCGCGAGGGCACGCTGGCGCTGGCCGTGCGGGTCGAGCCGACGACCTGACAAACGTCACTCGTGGCCCCGCGCCTGGCTGCCTATACTCCGCCGCACTGCCCCCGGAGTCGCCTGCCATGCCTGTGCTGATCCTCGGTCTCGTGCTGTTTCTCGGCGTGCATTCGCTGCGCATCTTCGCCGACGACTGGCGCAAGCGGCAGATTGCCCGGCTGGGGCTGAAGCCGTGGAAGGGCCTGTATTCGCTGCTGGCCATCGCCGGCTTCGTGCTGATCTGCTGGGGCTTCGCGTTGGCGCGGCACCATCCGGTGCTGTTGTACGCGCCGCCGCTGTGGCTGGTGCGGCTGAATGCGCTGTTCACCCTGGTTGCCTTCGTGCTGTTCGCCGCGGCACGGGTGCCGCACAACGGCATCAAGGCGCGCCTGCATCATCCGCAGGTGCTGGCGGTGAAGCTGTGGGCGTTCGGCCACCTGCTTGCCGCCGGCATGCTGCACGACGTGGTGCTGTTCGGCGCCTTCCTGCTGTGGGCCGTCGTGCTGTTCGCCGCCTCGAACCGGCGCGACCGCCGCGAGGGCACCGTCTATCCGCCCGGCACGACCAAAGGCACCGCGATCGCCGTCGTGGCGGGCGTGGCGGCCTGGGCACTGTTCGCGTTCTGGCTGCATGCGCTGCTGATCGGCGTGAAGCCGCTGATGTAACCCCCGGCCGGGGTGCCGGAAGCCATCTGCGCATGCGCGGCGGATCGCGCTAGAGTAGCCGCATCCGTCACCACCGAGGTCGTGCCATGGCCGCCTTCCTGCTCTGGCTGTTGCTGCTGGTGTTCTGCTGGCCGCTCGCGCTGCTGGCCCTGGTGCTCTATCCCGTCGTGTGGCTGCTGTGCCTGCCGCTGCGGCTGGTCGGCATCACGGTAAGCGCAGTGTTCGCCTTCCTCGGTGCGCTGCTGATGCTGCCCGCCCGCGCGCTGCGCGGCCGCCCGGCCTGACGCACCGGGCCTGCGCATCGCCGCCGAAGCGGGTACAAAGGCGGCATGAAGGCGATCGACACGCTCACACCCTGCCCCTGCGGCAACCCCGCCGGCTACGCCGCCTGCTGCGGCCCGCTGCACGACGGGCGCGTGATCGCCGTCAGCGCGGCGCAGCTGATGCGCTCGCGCTACAGCGCCTACGTGCTCAAGCGTGAGGACTACCTGCTGGCCAGCTGGTACGCCGACACGCGCCCCGCGTCGCTGCGCTTGGCCGCGCAGCAGCCCGCGCCGACCTGGCTGGGACTGGAGGTGCGCGGCGAGCAGCGCATCGACGACGAGCATGCCGTCGTCGAATTCGTGGCCCGCTACCGTCTTGGCGGCGGCCGCGCGCAGCGCCAGCACGAGATCAGCCGCTTCGTGCGTGAAGGGGGCCGCTGGTATTACGTCGACGGCGAACTGGGCGGCTGAGCACCTTACTCAGAACCCTTGCACGCCCGCCGCGTGCAGGTGGGCGGCCAGGGAGCGCACCTCGGGGTTGGCAAAGAACGCGGCGAGTTGCCTGGCATGCGCCGCACTGGCGCCACGCGCCCGCCAGCCGTCTTCATCCTGCGCGGCGAGCGCGGCCCAAGCCTCGCCCGCATCCACCGCATCGCCCGGCGCGCCCAGTGCACGCAGCCAGTCGCCAAACGGCCGCCCGCGCGCCTCGGCGAAGGCCTTGGCGATCACCGCGGCCCGGTTCGCGCCGAACTCCGGCACCACAACGAGTCGCGCGGGCGCGAGCGTCATCCAGTCCAGCAGGCCGTGGATCAGCCCGGCATCCGCCAGCGCCTGCCAGGTGGCTGCACTGACGCCCGGCAGCCGCAGGCCCTGCCTGCCGCCCAGCCAGATCAGCCGCGCCTGGAACTGCTGCTCGCAGCCCGGTGCAGATTGCCAGCAGGTGAGCGGGCCGTAGCGCGCTGGATCGGGCGCATCCACCGCGGCCCGCTGCGTCGCGCGCCACGCCACCGACTGCAGGCGCGGGATGGTCAACCCGGCCAGCGCCACCTCGACCTGGTCGCCGGGGCGGATGTCGAGTTCCCGCCAATGCTTCAGCGAGCCCACGCTGACGCGCTGCACGCGGTGGTCGTCCAGCTGCACCGGCACCAGTTCCAGCACCGGCGTGATGCGCCCGCTGCGGCCGATGGTGAAGTTCACCGCGCGCACCTCGGCCAGGGCGGAGGCGGCCGGATATTTCCACGCCACCGCCCAGTCCGGCGGACTGGCCTGCCAGGTGTCGGCCGGCGGCCGATGGCCCTGGCGCAACACCGTGCCGTCGGCCGCGAACGGCAGGGCGTGGCGATACCACTGCTCGCGCCAGCGTTTCACCTCGTCGAGACCGGCCACCGGGTGGGTGAGCGCCGCGCTGTCGGCGAAACCCATCGCCGCGAGGCCGGCCAGCCGCGCCGGCATGTCGGGCGGGCCACTGGGCCAGTCCCACACGAACAGGCCGATCTTCGCGGCGGTGGCGGCATCCAGCGTGTTGCGCGCCAGCGCGCCGGCCACCGCCGAGCGTGCGTTGACGCCGCCGTCGGCGGCCTGCACGTGGCCGGGCAGCCGCCACACCAGCTCGCCCTGCAGCACCACGCGGGCCGGCGCATGCGGCAGGTGCTTGGGAATCGCGCCGATCGCCCGCGCCAGCGCGGTCCAGTCGGAACCGTGCAGGCCGTCGCCACGACTGCTGGCCTGACGCAAACGACCGTCCACGTACAGCAGGGTCACTGCCACGCCATCGGCCTTGGGTTGCACCCACAGGTCGCGGTTGCCGCGCGCCTGCATCCACGCCGCGACGGCGGTGGCATCGGGCAGCTTGGCCAACCCGGTCTGCGCGACCGGGTTGCGCACGCGCCCGCCGGCATCGGCCAGATGCGCCAGCGGCGCGGGCGCCTGCGCGGGGAAGCACTGCTGCCACGCCGCGAGGCGCTGCTCGGCCTGGTCGTAGACGGCATCGCTCACCGGTGAGCGTCCCTCGACGCGATAGGCGTGATTCCACCCGTCGAGCCGCGCGCGCAGCGCGGCGAGTTCCTGGTGGGCGCGCGCGGACGACCAGTCCGGACAATCGGCGGCATGCGCGGCGACGGCCCACGCGAACAACATCGACAACAGGCAGACCGTGCGCATGCGGCGCTTCCACTACGGGGGGTGCCGTCGACGCTAGCCGCGCCGCCGCCAGGAATCAGGCGGCAAGATGCGCGTCGCAGCGTAGGCGGGAGACGTCAGCTCGTGGCGGATTGCACGCCGATCGGCAGCCGGCTCTCGCCGCGGGGACTGCCCGCGGGACCGAAGCGGCGCTCCACGATCACGCCGCGGCCGTCGTGGTCGATCGCCACCACGGTGCTGGCGCGGGTGCCGTAGTCGCGGCCACGGATGAAGGCCGAGGACAGCCAGCGCTCGCGTTCCAGGCCGATGCCGGTGTCGGGCAGCTCCGCATCCGGCGCCTGCCGCTCGTCGGCAAGCGCGTCGAACAGCGGCGCGAAATCCCCGTCGTCGCCTTCGGCCAGCCACGTTTCGAGGCGCGTCATCAGCGCGCGTGTCTTCGGCCACGGCGTGTTGAAGTCGGCGTTCGACAGGCCGTGCACGCCGGGCGTCACCGCCTCGGCACGCGGCCCGGGGCGGTTGCCGAGATAGAACGCGGCCTGCGCGTCGAAGGTGAGCAGGTTGAACGGGCGGTAGCCGGCCGCCTGGGTGAGCAGTTGCCGCGCGTGCGCCGCGGCGTCGGCCGCACCGGCCAGGTAGTCGGTGGCGAGCAGGCCGCGCGAGGCGCCGAGCTGCGGATCGCGGGGATCGCGCACGTTCGTCACCACGCAGCAGCGTCCCGCACCGGTGACGCCCAGCCAGGTGCCGCCGGCCTCGAGGTCGCGGCCGCCGGTGATCGGCAGGTCGCTCCAGCTGGCCAGCGGGGCGCTGGGCCGCGCATGGAACTCGTCGCGGTTGCCGGCCAGCACGAGGCGCCAGCGCGGATGGGACTGCCAGGCGAAGGCGATCAGGCACATGGCTCAGAGCCTGCCCGCAGCGGCGTGGCGCGGACGCGAAGGCGCCTGGTCTTGCGCGGCGGCATCCTTGCGCAGGCATTCCTCCAGCCGGGTCAGCGCAGGCAGATGGGTGGTGCGCAGCGTCACCAGTGCGGTGCGGATGCGTGCGAGCCGCGCCGGCATCGCGCGGATGGAAAGCGCATCGCGCTGCGGGTAGGTTTCCAGCACCGAGCGCGGCACCAGCCCCACGCCCACGCCGGCCGCGGCCGCGGCGAAGATGCCGTGGTAGGAGGCGAACTCCAGCACGCGCGCAGGCACGATGCGCTGCGCGTCCAGCCACTCCACCAGCCGCCGGCGGTAGATGCAGCCCTGGCTGTGGTAGACCAGCACGGTGCCGTCGGCCAGGCGCTTCGGCTCCGCCAGCATCGCGCTGTCGCGTGCGCCGACCAGCACCAGTTCCTCCATGTACAGCGGCACGCTGCGGAAGCGCCCGGTGTCCACCTGCTCGCCCACGATGGCGGCGTCCAGCGTGCCGGCCTGCACGTCGGCCACCAGGCCGCGCGAGGATGCGGTGTGCAGGTTCACCCAGACCTGCGGATGCGCGCGGTGGAACGCCGCCAGCGGATACGGCAGGCGGCTCGCCGCCACGCTCTCCATCGAACCGAGCCGCAGCGCGCCGCCGGTCTCGCCGCTGCGCACGGCGACGCGGGCCTGCTCGGCCAGTTCCAGCATGCGCCGCGCGTAGTCCACCAGCTCCTCGCCGGGCGCGGTGAGGCGCAGGCGCTGGCCCTCGCGATGGAACAGCTGCACGCCCAGCGAGCTTTCCAGCTGGTGGATGCGGCTGGTGATGCTGGACTGGGCACGGTGCAGCTTGGTCGCCGCGCGGCCGATGCCGCCGGCCGCCACCACCGCCTGGAAGGTTTCGAGCGCGCGCAGGTCCATGTTCGATTTCCTCGATGGATTCATTCGCAATTATTCGCTTTATACGATGATACGCCGCGCCTAGCATGGCTGCATCCCTTGCCGGAGCGCCGTCATGCGATCCCCCGTTCCGCTCTCCCTCGCCGGCATGACCGTGCTGGCCCTCGCGCTGGGCATCGGCCGTTTCCTGCTCACCCCGCTGCTGCCGCTGATGCAGGCCGATGCGGGCCTGAGCCTGGTCGGCGGCGGCTGGCTGGCCTCGATCAACAACATCGGCTACCTGCTGGGCGCCCTGCTGTGCACGGCGCTGGCGTTGCCGCAGCGCGCCAGCCTGCGCAGCGGCCTGGTGCTGGTGGCGCTGGGCACGCTGGGCATGGGGCTGGCGCCATCGCTGGCGCCGTGGCTGCTGTGCCGCTTCGTCGCCGGCGTGGCCGCGGCGGTGCTGATGGTGCACGGCATCGCGTGGTGCGGCGCACATCTGCGCCGGCACGGCCGACTGGGCCTGGAAGCCGTGCTGTACAGCGGCCCCGGCGTCGGCATCATCGCCAGCGGCGTGCTGGTGGCGGCGCTGCACGGCACGGGCCTGGACTCGGCGCGCTGGTGGTTGGCGTTCGGCGTGGCCAGCGCCGCGCTGACCGCGCTGATCTGGCGCACGCTGGATGCGCCCGCCGCACCAGCCGCCGCCACGGTGACGAAAGGCGACGCCCGCGATGCCGGTCCCACCTGGCCGCTGGTGGCGATCTATGGCCTGTTCGGCTTCGGCTACGTGATTCCCGCCACCTTCCTGCCGCTGATCGCCGACGCGCAGCTGCACCTGCCCGCGCTGCGCGAATGGTTCTGGCCGCTGTACGGCGTCGCCACGGTGCTGGCGACCTTGCTGCTGGGCGCGTTGCCCGCGCCGCGCAACAACTACGCCGGGCTGGCCGGCTGTTGCCTGTCGATGCTGCTGGGCGCCGCGCTGTGCCTGTACTGGCCCAGCCGCACCGGGCTGGCGCTGGGCACCGTGCTGGAAGGCGCGGCGATCACGCCGGTGGTGATGTTCACCATGCGCCAGGCGGCACGACTGGCGCCGCGCGATCCCACACGGCTGATCGGCGCGCTGACCGTCGCCTTCGGCATCGGCCAGATCGTGGGACCGCCGGTGGCCGCCACGCTCGCCGCGCACCGCCACGGCTTCGCCGCGCCGCTGGAGCTGGCCGCGCTGGCGTCCGCGCTGGCACTGGCGCTCGCGCTGTCGCGGCTCGGCCGCGGCGCGCTCAGTGCCGCAGCTCCAGGTTCGTCCTGCGCACCGTCTCCACGAAGCCCGCGAACGGAATGTCGGTGATGCCGACCAGGCTGAAATGCCCGTTCTCGCCGTCGAGCAGGCGGCCGGTCACCGGCTCGTCCACGTATTCGAACCAGTGCGTGCCCACGATCTCGGGATCATCCGCCGCCGCCCGCAGGTAACGCGCATAGGCTTCGCCGCGTTGCGCCTCGCTCGCCACCGAGACCACGCCCTTGCCGAACGGACCGCGGTCGTCGGAGCCGAAGTGGAACTCCGAAATCAGCACCGGCTTGTCGAGCTTGCGCATCGCCGCCGCATCGAAACCGTGCTGCGGCACGTCGGCGTAGATGTTGAAGCTCACCACGTCGCAGTACCTGGCACACGCCGCGACGGCCTCGGGCGTCTTCACCGCGAAACGGCTGCCGAGATAGAGATGATGCGGGTCGTGACGATGGATCGCCGCGGCCACGGTGCGGAAGAACTGGTCGGCGTAGCGGGTCAGCCACGCGCTGTAGTCGGCGGCGATGGCGGGGTGCGCTTCGCTCGGCTCGGGCGCGGGGAAGTTGGTGGCGTCCAGCGCCTCCCACGAGGCCAGCGCGATGCCCCAGGCCGCCGCGAGCTTGTCGGGCGTGCCGTATTCCTTCTTCAACTCGGTGATGAAAGCCTGCTTGGCCGCGCTGCGCGCCTCGCCGTGCAGCGTGCCCACGGCCAGCGCCCAGCGACCTTGCGGGCCATAGGCGGACCACGACAATTCGTTGTCGGCGAAATAGCCGAGCAGCCACGGATCGTCACGCGCGCCCTGCGCGGCCCTTGCCGCCGCCGTGTCCGCCGCCTGCACGAAACGCGGATCGAAGGGATCGGGCATGCGGCCCCACCAGTCGTAGCCAGTGGCGACCGTGCCGAAGTCGCCGCGGATATCCAGCTCGCGCGTGTACGGCAGCTGGTGCAGCGCGCCCAGCGCGGGGTCGCTCCAGTTGGCGATGGTGTTGAAGCCCCACGCCTGCAGACGCGCCAGGGTGCGCGCGCGCCACGCGGCCAGCCAGTCCCCGCCATCCACGCGGTACAGGTTGGCGGCGTAGAAGTCGAACCACTGCCCGTGGTCGCAGCAGCGGCCCGCGCCCGCGCCCTGCTGCGCGTTGCGATTGTCGCCGCTGCCGTAGAACGCCGCCCACGCGCCGCGATCCGGCGGCAGGTCGCGGAACATGTACGCACGATCCTGCACGTAGGTGCGGGTGTCGTCGCTCTTCACCGTGTTCACGCCCAGCGAAAAGAAGCCGTGACCGTCCGGCGTGACTAGCCACCAGCGGCCCTCGGCCTTCTGCGTGTGGAACCAGCCGGTCGCCCGCAGACGGACGTCCAGACGTCCGCCGTAGCGATCCTCATGACCTGGCGCTCCGGCAGCCGGAGCACGCTTGACGGCGGCGCGCAGCGCGGCATCGTCGGCGACCTTCTCGGGCCAGCTCTCGCGGGTGTACTGGCCGTAGCGGTCGACGATGCCGGCATAGGCTTCGTGCAGCGTGGCTTCGCCCGGCACCGCGTCCATGCGGCCAAACAGCAAGGATTGCGCAGCTTGCGGTGCCGGCACCGAGAGCCGCACGTCATGAACCACCGAGAGATCCAGTGAACCCGCCACGGTGGTCGCCACCAGCACGCGCCTGCCATGGTCGTCGAATGGCCGGGTCGGCCCGGCCTGCATGCCGAAGGTCAACGGCGAGACGGCGCGCAGCGGCACCGCCAGGGTCTGCGCGGGGCCGGCGGGCAAGCCCACCACGGCATGCAGACGCTGCTTCGCATCCGCGCCATCGATGTCGACCACCAGGGTCACCGCCCACGGCATCGCGTTCTGCACGCGCAGGCGCAGCTCGCCCTGCCCCTGCCAGTTCCACACTCCCTGCGCTGGCGTCACCACGACCTGCGGCTGGGCGGCCGGCTGGAAGGTGTAGCGCTGCTGCCTCACGCCATCCTGCGCGGTTTCGGTGGCGGCGGTCCGCACCACGTGCTGCAGGTCGAGATGCGCCGACGACGCCGTCAGGTCGGCCACTTCCGTCGCCATCGCCGGTGCGGCGAACAGCGCAGCGACACCCGCCAGCCAGATCCGCTTCATGCCGCTCTTCCCTGCAGCCGCTGCCACAGCCAGTACACCGGCGCACCCACCGCGATGATCACGAGGCTCATCCCCGCGTCGTGCGGCGAGGCGATGGCGGTGGCGGCGATCACGCCCAGCACGGTGACCACGAACACCAGCGGCATCAGCGGGAACCACGGCACGCGGTACGGCGCCGGCTCGTCCACGAATTTCCAGCGGTACCAGAACAGCGTGCCGATGCCGAACGCGTGGCCCAGCCACTCGCCCACCGTGGTGTAGTCCACCAGCTGGCCGAAGTTGCCCCACAGCATCAGCACCACCGTCCACGCACCCAGCAGCGCCAGCGCCACCTGCGGCGCGCGCGTGCGCGGCTCGATGTAGCCCACCGCGCGAAACAGCATGCCGTCCGCGCCCATCGTCTGCAGCACGCGTGCGCCGCCGGCGATCGCGATGCTGCAATAGCCGAAGGTGGAGCAGGCGATGCCGATCGCCATCACCTTCGCGCCCGTCTCGCCGAACAGGCGGCGCATCAGGTCGGCCGCCGGCGCCTGGCTGTCCGCCAGACCCGCGTGGCCCAGGCCGGTGAGGTAGGCCACGTTGGCCAGCACGTAGGCCGCCACCACGCCCAGCATGCCCAGCAGCAGCGCGCGCGGCAGCGTGCGCTGCGGATCGCGCACCTCGCCGGCGAGATCGTTGAGGTAGTGGAAGCCGCCGTAGGTGAACAGCACCGGCAGCAGCGCGCCCACGAAGGCGCCGCTGGACACCGGGTGCGCCGTGTCTGTTGCCAGCACGCCGCCCAGGTGGCCGTGCGCCAGCGCCAGGCCCACCGCCACCAGCAGCGCGATCGCCGCCAGCTTCAGCACCGCGAAGATGTTCTGCATCAGCGCGCCGGCGCGGATGCCGAACAGGTTCACGCCCACGATGAACACGATCGCCGCCACGCCCACCGGCTTCACCCACGCGAGCGGCAGCCCCACCGCCTGGCAGAAGTAGTCGGCGAACGTGGTGGCCACCGCGGCCACGCTGCCGGGGTAGTTGATCAGCGCCATCGTCCAGCCGAACAGGAAGGCCGGCAGCATGCCGAAGGCTTCGCGCAGGTAGAGGTAGATGCCACCCGCCTGCGGCCGCCGCGAGCCGAGCTCCGCGTAGCACAGCACGCCGGTCAGCGTGAGCAGGCCGCCCAGCACCCACAGCGCCAGCAGCGGCAGGCCCGAGGCCGTGCGTTCGGCCACGGTGGCCGGCGTGCGGAAGATGCCGGCGCCGATCACGCCGCCGATCACGATCATCGCGCCGTCCCACACGCCGAGGCGGCGCAGGTACGACGGGGAGCTGGTTTCGGTCGTCATCCGGCAACCTTGGCATGGCGGGCGGGGGTTCGACCAGTCCCCGTCGGCAGGGGTGGCTTGCGCGGCCGCCGCGCACGGCTCAGGCTGCCTGCGGGGAATCCATGGAATGCACGATGAGCAGGCCCGCACCGCTGCTGTTCCTGCTGCCGATCGCCGCCGCGATCTGGCTGAGCTGGCGCCACTACCGGAACGCCAGGGCGCTGCTGCAGGAGTGGGCGGCCGCGAACAGGCTGCGCATCCTGCACGCGACGTCCAACGCCTTTTGGCAGTCCGTGCCGCTGTCGATGTGGTTCACCACCTCGAAGTACCAGGTGGTCTACCGCATCTCGGCCTACGACGAATCCACCCACCGCATCCGCACCGGCCTGGTGCGGCTGGGCACCTCGATCTGGGGTTTCATGAACCCCGATGCGGTCGAGGTGTTCTGGGACGACGCCGGCCCGGCGAATTGACACGCTGCGGGACGACAGGGACACTGCACGCGTTTGGCGCGCCGGAAATATTCCGCACGCCGTCCGGGCCAAGGGGTGCTGCGACGGATCACGGATCCGCCACGCTTGGCTCGCGATGACACTGGCAAGGGCGCCCTTTCCATGACTTTGGAGAGCGTCCCATGTCCATCCAGCTTGCCATCGCCACGTCGGCGGCCTACCCGACCATCCATCCCGACGATGCCCACCTGGCGGCCTCGCTCGCGGCGCTGGACATCGAACTGCAGGTTTGCGTGTGGAACGATCCCGGCGTCGACTGGGCCCGCCACGATGCCGTGCTGGTTCGCACCATCTGGGACTACTTCGAGCACTACGACGCGTTTCTCGCCTGGCTGGACCGGCTCGAGCGTGCGGGCGTGCCCGTCATCAATCCCGTCGCGCTGATGCGCTGGAACAGCGACAAGCGCTACCTGGCGCAGCTGGAATCGCTGGGCGTGCCGACCATCCCCACCCGCCTCGCCGCGCGCGACGCGCTGGCCGCGGCCCTGGCCGCCTTCCGGGGCGAGGACGTCGTGGTCAAGCCGTGCGTCAGCGGCGGCGCCTGGCGCACGGTGCGCGGCACGGCGGGCGATGCCGCGTTCGAGCGGGCGGTGTCGGAACTACCGGCCGGCGACTACCTGCTGCAGCCCTTCGTGCAGGCCATCGTCGACGACGGCGAGTGGTCGCTGCTGTTCTTCGGCGGCGAGTTCAGCCACGCCATCGTCAAGCGGCCCGCCGCGGGCGACTACCGCGTGCAGGAACAGTACGGCGGACGCAACGATGCCGTCGAACCCGATGCAGCCACCCTCGCCGCCGCCCGGCACGCCCTGGCGACATGCAAGGCGCTGGGTCTTGGCGACGCCAGCTATGCGCGGGTGGACGGCGTGGTCGTGGACGGCCGCTTCCTGCTGATGGAGCTGGAGCTGATCGAGCCTTCGCTGTTTCTTGCCGACCGGCCCGATGCCGCCGAGCGCTGCGCCCGCGTCATCGCCGCGCGACTGGAGGCGCTGCGGGCTGCGAACGCGCCGCGCATGCCGGAGAGCGCCTGATGGAAACCGCCACCGACGAATGCCTGTTCTCCTACGGCACCCTGCAGGACGAAGCGGTGCAGCTCGCCACCTTCGGCCGCCGGCTGGCCGGCACGCCGGACCTGCTGCGCGGCTACCGGCTCGACATGCTGACGATCCGCGACGCCGGCGTGGTGGCCACCAGCGGCGCGGCGCAACACCCGATCGCGAGCCATACCGGCGACGCCGCCCACGCCGTGCCGGGCACCGTGTTCCGCCTGACCGCGCAGGAACTGGCCCACGCGGATGCCTACGAGGTGGACGACTACCGGCGCGTCGCCGTCACGCTGGCCTCCGGCCTGCAGGCCTGGATGTACGTGCGCGCGGAATGAGAGGGCGCACGTCGCGCCGGCGGTTCATTGCGGGTCTTTCTGCCACATGATCCGCGTGAACCTCCACCTTCCGTCCGGCTGCTTCCGCATGGCTCGCAGAAAGCGTCCGTGCAATTCGACAGTCCGCGGTTGGCCGGCCGTGCGGAAATCCACCTCGAAGAGGCCCCACTCCACGGCGGAGTCGCCATCGACGACAACATCCTCGATGTGCGGCTTGTACTTGAGCACTTTCCAGCCGCCCTCTGCATAGGCCGCACGCAGCGCCGCCCGGCCGACGACCGGGCGGTCGCCCTCTCCCAGCAGCACGCCGTCCCTCGTCCACAGCGCAGCCAGGGCATCGGGATCCTGGCTGAGGGTCGCGGTGACGTCTCCCCGATGCAGCTCGGCGATTCCTTCCCTGTCCCGGCCTGTCACGCTGCGTCCCATCGCTTCGCGCCCGAACCCGACGGCAGCGAACGCGATACATCCCGCCGCCAGGATCAACCACCTGCCTCGCGTGTGCATGCCACATCTCCGCCAACGTGCTGAACCACCGTGGAGGCAAGCGTATAGCCCGGGGTGCCAGACAGGCCAGCAGGGCACCGGACCGCGCAGCACGGCATCCTGCGCTGACTCCGTGGAAGCGCGCGTCCTAGAATCGCCGCACGTCCCAACCCGCCACGCCCGTGCCCACGCCTTCCCGCAAGATCATCCACGTCGACATGGACGCGTTCTACGCGTCGGTGGAGCAGCGCGACGAGCCCGCGCTGCGCGGCAAGCCGGTGGTGGTGGCGTGGAAGGGCGCGCGCTCGGTGGTGTGCGCGGCCAGCTACGAGGCACGCAAGTTCGGCGTGCGCTCGGCGATGCCGGCGGTGCGCGCGGAACGGCTGTGCCCGCAGGCGATCTTCGTGCCGCCGGATTTCGTGCGCTACAAGGCAGTGTCGCGGCAGGTGCAGGCGATCTTCGCGCGGCACACCGAGCTGATCGAGCCGCTGTCGCTGGACGAGGCCTACCTCGACGTCACCGAAACGAAGACCGGCCTGCCCTCGGCCACCGCCACCGCCGAGGCGATCCGCGCGGCGATCCGCGAGGAGACGCGGCTCACCGCCTCCGCCGGCGTGGCGCCGAACAAGTTCCTCGCCAAGATCGCCTCGGACTTCCGCAAGCCCGACGGCCTGTTCGTGGTGCGCCCGCGCGACGTGCTGGATTTCCTCGCGCCGCTGCCGATCGGCCGCCTGCCCGGCGTGGGCAAGGTGATGGAAGGCAAGCTCGTCGCGCTGGGGCTGGCCACCGTGGGCGACCTGCGCGCCTTCGCCGCCGAGGAACTGGAGCAGCGCTTCGGCCGCTGGGGCCGGCGCCTGCACGAGCTGTCACTGGGCATCGACGACCACCCGGTGACGCCCGACCGCCCCACCCTGCAGGTTTCCGCCGAAGACACCTTCGAGCACGACCTCACGCTGGACGAGCTGGAGCCGCACATCCGCCGCCTCGCCGGCAAGACCTGGGCCGCGCACCAGCGCGAGGCCGACGAGGGCCGCATCGCACGCACCGTGGTGCTGAAGCTCAAGACCGCGGACTTCCACACGCTAACGCGCAGCCTCACGCCCGCGCAGCGCCCGTCTTCCGAACACGAACTGGCCGAGATTGCCTGCGCATTGCGCGAACGGGTGGAGCGCCCCGCCGACGCACTCTACCGCCTCGTCGGCGTGGGCCTGGCCGGCTTCGTGGAGGCCGACCAATACGCGGCGCAGTACGAGTTGTTCGGGTGAGCTGACCGCTGGCCGGAATCGGCCAGAAGCGGACGTCCAACAGCTAGGTTAAGCCGCACCGCGATGCGGCGTCGGCTTGGACGATTTGCTATGCATGACCCGTCTCACCCTCATTCTGCCGCGTTGTCGTGCGAGTGACGGGCACAGGAAATGTTACGCGCCCTACGGATGACAAAATGGCCTGGCGGCACTCGGCGGTGAATTCCGAGTCTTGACTCTCTACGCAGTTCTGCACAGCTAAGAACAGATCCGGCGTGAACACTAGCGCCGTGTTCATCGTCAGCGCCGCTGCTACGCATTTTTCGGTAAACGCGTCGCCGCGATCTTCCAGCGGAACAAGTCGGTGTGCATTTCCGAACAAAACCGGCTTTGCTGGTGCTTCGACTGATTCTCGAAGCAGATCCTCATGGATGTTCATCTGTAGCTGTCGCAACTTATCGACGTTCACTGCTTTATTGTCTTTGCCCTCGGCTTCGCCGATTAAACGGCCTTCGGGCGACTCGAACACAACATCAAACTCTGAGCCTCCATCTTTAAAGGGCTCTGCCGTGAATCCAATTTTCCGCAGTGCTTCGATGATGGCTTCCTCGAGAGGTCGTCCTTTCTCAAAAAGGAGGCCTCGGAGGCGGCCCTCAACTCGCAGCTGTTCGGCGAGCCCCTCTTTGGTCTTTTGAGCATTCTCAACGGCGACCTCGGCCGCCATCAGCTCAGCGCGCAACGTTCGTTCGGGCGCCAAGAGATAAGTATCGGACGATGCCCATCCGGGTTCGGTCGTGACATCACTCTCAGCACGCAGTTCCTTGTCCATCTGGACGATAGCTGCCACGAGGCGATTGGCGAAGGTCGTAGCCTTCTTGGTCCACACCTGCTTCTCGTTCTTCTCAGTTACGAACTCGTCGGGATAGAAGTCGACATCGGGGAGCAAGACTAAACTGCCCGCGGACGTCTTGCTTCGAATAATTGCCCCGACGCATTTGTCGCCAGTTCTGGTGAGTATCGCGGCTGGCACGTGCTCTGATGAAAGGAGCACGTGATAGGCGAACATATCCCGAAACTCGTTCCAGAACGCGGCAAGCGGTGGTGCCACGGAAGAGGCTAGCTTCATCTCCGAGCCGTTCGCGACTACGGGCTTCAGGTCGGCGGGAATCGAATTGTAGTTGCTGTATTCCGTCACGTGGCGCGTTGTCTTCTGATTCCTTCCAGTACCTGAGTAGGTTCGTTGGCCGGTGTCGATGTACACCGAGGTAAGCTCTGGAAGGAAGACGACGGCGGTCTTCCCCGAGGCCACAGCCTCTTTGAGCTCACGGCGCCAGTGTTCGCAGCATTCGCGCAGTTGGAAGGACTGCGTATCGCTGAGGCTAGGTCTGCCTTGGAAGTAGTCAGTACTGTAGCCAAGAAAGTCGCTAATTAATGGCTTAAAAAGCACAATGTCGAAGTCGAGCAGGGAGGACTTCGACCGAAACGAGACATGCTTGGCATTACTGGACGCCAGCTCGCATCCAACGGTTGCGATCCGCTTTTCGCTCATCAAGCTTCCCCCGTAATGCTCAGGTGAGGCATAACGCCGAGTTAAGCGGTGGCGAAGCCGTCCGCCCAGAACTAGATGTTAACCTGCATGAACGCGAATGTTAGAAAACGCCTCAGCGAATAGCTGCTGATGCTCCTTTGGTGGAATGACCAACCATGTACAGGCGATTGTGGCAAAGGCCTCAATGGCTTCGATGGGCGCGGTGAACATAGTGTGAGGGCGGGCTACGCGAAGCGCTTCCACGATCGGTCCCAGGTCCGCGAAATCCGGCTCGGCACCCAAGTTGTGCCCCGCTTTGTTGCGAATGGTATTTAGCTTAAGGATTCCAGGCCTAACGAACGCCGCGCTTGAAGCTCTAGTAGGCAGAAGCATCGCCTTGTTGAAGAAGTTCAACTTGGCATCTGCCACGTTCTCGAGACCGTACTGCTCAGAAAGATATTGCTCTAGATAGTGCTCAACTATGAGATGGCACTTTAGCAAGCGTCCTATAACGTCGCGAGGGTGCTGAGTGAGTGCGATGAAATGAGCATTCTCTTCGTTGAAGCGAGCTTCGATCTCAGCCATGTGTGGCGAAGGGCCTCAATGACTTGCTCTATCCCATCGATATCTCGCATAACCATCCTTATGTAGGGTAACGCCTGAGTTAAGCGGCAGCGTAGTCGTCCGCCTTGAACGAGATGATAGACGCCTACGGCGAGCTATGCGCGCTTGCCGGTTGCGAAGCAGCCTCACGCGCCTTGGCTTTGAGATAGAAGGCTGTTGTAAATAGGGACTGCTGCTCCTTCTCGGAGGTATCCTTTTGCAGAAAGATGACCTCGCCATCGCTGGAAACTTGAGCAGCTCCGTCTGAGGGCTTGGCCAACATCACAATTTGAAGAGTCATAGGATCGGAGTCTTCGTGGAAGGTGCTCGGAGTGGTTCCCGACCCGTCAACCATCACGACCTTGGAATGGACAGCTATATCTTGCATTGCAGCCTGAAGTTCTTTCGTGACGGTTACTTCCCCAGCCGAAGCGGCAAAGGCAAAGACAAAAGCAGCTACAATTATTTTGTTCGAGTGACGCATGTTATCCCCCTGTGTCTAACGCTTGAATTGAGCGGCGGCGTAGCCATCCACCTCGAATGAGTGGTTAGGCCGACCACACAACATCCCAGCCGGCCTCCTCAAAAAATTTTTGAAGCTCATGCCGATCAGCCACCCAAGAGTCGAATGCCCCGTTGGCATTGGGGCCGTTTGAGCCAACCCACCACTCATAAATAAACAACCCATCCGCATCCTCAGCATCACTCGAGACCAACACGCGGTGCCCGGCTCTTTCACTATTGCGGATTGCTCCTACGGTATCTAGTGGGATGCTCATGGCGGCCTAACGCTGGAGTTAAGCGGAGCGCGGTACGCGCGTCCGCTTGGACGAGTGGTTAGGCGCCACGTACGACGCCCTCGATTGCAACACTTGGAAAGATAGCTGCCGCCTCAGTTGGTGTAATGCGCCTGGCGTCGTGAAGAGACTCTTGCCATAGGGAACCGCATGTGCGGCAGCGCTGCAAGAACGCCGGGCCGTCTGGGATGACAGCGACGCGCTCGAAGCGCTGAAACGGTGCGTGATAGCCCGACTGGCAGTCGGAGCAAAGATCCTTTGCGCTAACGTCGGCTCTAGATTGCATGGCTTGCTGCAAACCCTCCCCGTGGAGCCTAACTATTGAATATACGGACACGCTCGTCCGGTTATACATCCCCGGTGGCGCAACGAGATCCCCGCGCAACTCATTGTTCTTGCTGAAGATTATCTTTGCCGCGTCCGGCTAACAACCGAACGCAAAAACCGGACACAGAGGCACAGTCTTGGAACGGCGGCTTTGGGTCGAAAGCTGACCTAAGCTCTCCGCCAGCCTAGCCGCCCGACAGTCCACTGTCCTCAAATTTCAAGATCGTCGCCGAAGCCGCCTGCTCCTTGGTGGCCTTAGTCTGCATGGAGGGATTCAATGGATACTTCGTCCCGTTGAAGCGCAACAGGACCGGGCCAACGCCACGACTGGTCACCAGCAGTGTTTTCCACCCATGCCTTCTCTCGTCAACGAAGCCAATAGGTTCGTTGCTGATGGTGGACGACGAGACCAGCGCGAAATCGCCAGGGGAACCCCGAAAGACAAGGAGGGTGCAACCACCAGAACCGCAGTAATCACCTTTCAACAACACAAGTGCGTCCGCCCGACCGTCTCCGTTCAGGTCGACTTGCGCGTATCGATACGCTGGCGTGCTGGCTTCCTTCGTAAAGGCCCGGACCGCTGCATTGAGCTGGCTCGGACCATCCGCAATGCAGCAATGACTACTTCCGAGAAGGACGCCAGACAGCAGGATGGCACACAATCTCATCGATCCAAGGCCCCGGTATGAGAGTGGAAGGAAGTGTCTGCTTCGAAAGCGGACCTATGAAACCTGATCCTCTTCCCACAAGCGGCCGGCTCGAACGACCTTGCAGTGGTAGCAGCCACTGCTGACGTCATTCCGGTTATACCAAGCGTGGTTACCTCCAGCCTTTTCGCAATCGTCTCCTTTGTCGGCAACACCAAGGTCGATCAGAAACCATGGCAGATGCCGTCGAACGGCGGTCCGCCATCGGTATGGCGATGGATTTCGCTGGTTGCTCAATTGCCCCTCCTCGCGTCCATCCTGGGTCGACAGCGGATATCGTGATCTTAGCCGGTGCTCGTCCCGCCGCCGAACGTCCTGTAGAACTCGCTGTTCTCCCAGTCGTCGGAAAAGCCGTTGATGATTTTGACGAATCGGCGCCCATGAGCCACTGGATCAGCCATTTGGTTGAGTCGCCCGTGCGCCCATTCCCGGACTTCGGGCCACCGAAGCTTGTGCATGAGAAAAGCTATCGGCTCGTCGCTTAACTGACCATCGAGGAACATCGACGTCAGGGTGCAAACGAATTCCGCGCGATTGCTCGGATTGTCCCTTACTAGTTCCAGGCAGCGAACATAGGCCGGCTCGGCAAGATCGAAGGAAAAGTCCGTATCCAGAATCCGTTCCGCTTCGAGCAACTGCTGGCGGAATTCGTCGATTGGCAGCATGACTCGGCTCAAAAAGGAGTGCGAAGGAAGGGCGGCTGAGGTTATCGAAAAGGGGCCGCTATGGGTCGGTTTCCGCCGATCAGCGTGACCCGGCCTCCGATCATACCGGCCAGCGAACGGGCCATCGTCGACCAGTGGGGTGATGCACTCGATCCAGCGCATGCACCACGGCCTGGACAACCTGCGGCAGGAACGGTCCACCCGCTTCGCCAAGGTCCGCCGCGTCGCTATGCCCGCGGCCCGGGCGGGCGCGCTCACGGGCCAGCCGCCGCAGCCGCTGCACCGCGCCGCTGGATCTCCTGGCTTGGCGCAGCCCACCCTCCCGGCGCACCGCCGCGCTTTTTCATGGGCGTTTGAGCCCCGGGGTGTCATCGATCAGGCCATCGCACCTCATCGATGACGCCTTTTGGCTCACGCCTGAGCCTTTTCGCCTCGTCGCCCAGCCGGAGAACCTCAAGCCCGAGGCGGCGGATACTGAACGACGAGGCTGCGCAGGCTCATGCATGAATCTTTTTCGCTCATCGATGAGCCGATTCGCCTCGGCGATGACGTACCCGGACCTCACGCATGAGTCTTTTTGCCTCATCGATGAGGCTCCGCGGCCGATCGATGAGGGTTTTTACCTCGGTACCGGTGCCGGCGGAACCACCCGGCCGCTTCCGGCCTGCGCACGGCCCACGCGACACCCGGCTGCCGCACCACGAGCTGGCCGGGATCGCCTGCATGGCGCGAATGGGTGGAGCGCCCCCGCCGACGCGCTCTGCCGCCTCGTCGCGTGGCCCCCCGGCTTCATCGATGCCGACAGCTACATGGCGCAGCGCGACCTGTTCGACGCCGTTTGATGCAGCGCACGCATGCAACGTGATCTGGTCGGCGCGCACGTTTTTGCGAACACGCGCCGTTCATCCTGCGAACCGGGCGCCGGTCTATGGTGGCACCGCCATGCGTCACATGGCCTACCCAAACCGAGGTTACGTCATGACCAAGACCCTCTCCGCCGCACTGATCGCCGTCGCCTTCGCGCTGCCGGCCACGTACGCCCTCGCCGCCCCGCAGCACGCAGGCGGTCACGCCCCAGCCAGCCACCCGTCGATGTCCATGCCCATGAACCAGGATGCGCATGGTGATGCGGTTTCCGATGCCGCGCACATGGCCAAGTCGGACGACACCAACGTCGGCAAGGCTGTCAGCCCGGTCGCCAACGACAAGAACAAGGGCAAGCACATGGCCAAGGGCAAGGGCCACGCCAAGACACATCACCAGCACTGAGCTTCCCGCATTTCCCCATGCGACAAGGGCCGGATCGCGAGATCCGGCCCTTTTTCGTCAGCGCCGCCAATTGCGGTCGGAGGCTGGGGGATCGCGAGCCGGCGCTCAGCCCAGCTTGCGCGACACCGCGAAGAACGCCAGGTTGCCGAGTCCGGTGGCGCCCGCCAGCACGGCCACCATGCCGGGGGTGACGTCCTGCCAGCCGAACCACTGGATCAGGCCGAAGCCCAGGGCCACCGAAAGCAGCACGATGCCCCAGCGCAGCGAGGAATGGCGCCGGCGCAGTTCCTCCTCGCGCAACACGGAGGCGACCAGCTCCGCCGAACCGCCGGCCTGCATCATGCGCCGGCGCGCCACCGCGTCCACGCAGACCTTGATGGCGTAAGTGACGCAGACAAACAACGCAACTGGGACCACTATGCCGGGATTCATGGATACCTCCGTGACGGAAAAGGGTGATGACGGGTTTCGGGAACATGGATACCGGTCGCCGGCCGACGGTTGCACCCGGCGTGCTGCAACCGTTGCGCGCCTGCCTGCATCTCAGCCGTCATGGATGACACGCACCCCTCCGACCTGGCGCTGGTCGCTGCCGTGCTGGCCGGACGGCCGGGCGCGTTCGAATGCCTCGTGCGCGAGCACCAGGGGCTGTGCTGGCACGTCATCCAGCGCATGGTGCGCAACCCCGAGGACACGCGGGAGCTGTGCCAGGACACCTTCCTGCGCGTGCACCAGTGCCTGCACCAGTACCGCGGCGAGAGCGCGCTGAAGTCCTGGATCGCGCGCGTGGCCTACACCATCGCGCTGCGCCACCTGCAGCGCAGGCGCATCCCGCTGGTCGCGGCGCACGACGACGACGGCGCCCCGCTGACCGAAAGCGTCGCCGACGACTTCGACCTGGAGGCCGCCTGCGCCGACGCGGAGATCGCCGCGCACCTGCACGAGGCGATCGAGGCGCTGCCGCCCCTGCAGCGTACGGTGCTGACGCTGTACTACCTCGAGGAAACCCCCATCCCCGAAATTGCCAGCATCACCGGGCTGGCCAGCGGTACCATCAAGAGCCATTTGTTCCGGTCGCGACTGCGCCTGCGCGAGGTGCTGGAAGCCCGGACGGGAGTTGCGGCATGAACCACGACCACGACCTTCCTCCCTTCGACGACCCGGCGCGCGAGCGCGAATGGCAGGCGCAGGAGCGCGCCCTGCAGGCCGAGCGCCTGGGCCTCGACGGCCGCGACGACGACGCGCGCGTGCGCCGCTACCGCCTGCTGGCGCGCACGTTGCGCGCCCCCTTGCCCGTGGCACTGCCGGCGGATTTCGCGCGGCAGATGGCCGCGCGAGTGGCCGTCGTGCCGGCCCGGCGGCCTGCCGCCGATGCGCGCTTCGAGTTCACGCTGGCGGGCGCGCTCGCCGTGGTGCTGCTGGTGGCCGGCGGCGTGATGCTGGCGAACTACGGCGGCACCTGGCTGCCGGCCTTCCGCGAACTGTTGCCGTCCGCCAGCACACCGGCGACGGGCTGGCTGCTGGCGCTCGGCGGCTGCCTCGGCGCGTCCTGGCTGCTCGGGCTGTGGCAGCAGCGGACACACGGACCGGCCGCCTGAGCCCGGCCGGCACCCGCCACGATCCGGGGCGGCGTATCCGCTACGCTTCGCAGCCAAGCCCGCCTGCGCCGGAGACCCCATGCACCTCGAGCCGCCGAACACCCGGTTGGTGTCCTTCAAGGACTTCGCCAAGCACTACCTGATGATCGTGCTCAGCATCCTCACCGCGCTGGGGCTGGAGGCGTGGATCGAGCACACCCACCACGCGCACGCGGCGGCCGAAGCCAGCCGGCGCATGGACGGCGAACTGCACAAGGTGCTCGGAAACATCGAGCAATCCATCGCGGTCAACCAGAAGTCGCTGGCGGCGCTGAAGGCGTTGGACGCGCAGGTGGGCGCCGACCTGGGCGCGGGCCTCGACGATGCGGCGATCAACCGGAAGATCCAGGCTCGCCGCGACGACTTCCAGCTCAACGTCAACTGGCCGACCTTGTCCAGCGTCGCCTGGGACGTGGCCGTCGCCGACCAGTCCGCGGGCTGGATCGACGCCAGCGCGCTGCAGCGCTATTCGACCGCCTATACCGCCGAACGCGAGCTGGACACCTGGCTGCAGCGCGACTCCACGATCCCGGTCGACGCCCCGCATCTGGTCAACACCCTCACGAACCTGCAGACCGGCCGTCCCGTCGACCCCAGCGATTTCCAGCGCTCGTTGCGGCAGATGGAGATGATGCTTGGCTCGGACATCTCGCGCCTGCACGTCGCCGCCGCACGTATCGCGCCGGCGGTGCGCGGCCCCGCTGCCGGCCAGCCGGCCGACTGAACGATAGGCACGCGTGGCGGGATGGCCGCCCGATGCCGGCGGCGGCCTCGCTACCGAGCCGGTGTCCGGGGCCGGTGTGGGCGCAAGTCCCTCGTTGCGGCGTGCGCGGCACCCGGGCCGGGCAATCCGCTACGCTTTGCAGCTGCCCCCGCCTGCGCCGGAGATCCCATGCACCTCGAGCTGCCGAACACCCGGTTGGCGTCCTTCAAGGACTTCACCAAGCACTACCTGATGATCGTGCTCAGCATCCTCACCGCGCTGGGGCTGGAGGCGTGGATCGAACACACGCAACACGCGCATGCGGCGGCCACCGCCAGCATGCAGATCGAGGCCGAGATCCGCAGCAACCTGGCCGAGGTCGACACCGATGCGCAACTGGACGCCGCACAGTTGGAGAAGCTGGACGCGATTCGCAGCGCGGTGATCCAGGACCTCAAGTCGAACACGTCCGACGATGCGGTGCGCAAGCACATCCTCGCCCTCACCAGCGACGGCTTCGACTTGAAGATGCAGTTCCCGACGCTGCGGCACGAAGCCTGGGACGTGGCGGTGGCCAACCAGTCCGCCAGCTGGATCGACCGCGCCCGCATGCAGCGCTACTCCGCCGCCTACGCCAACGCACGCGACAGCGTCACCCTGATGCGCGAGGACACCGCGATCCTGATGAACGGCACCGGCATGGTGGACACCATCGCCGACCTGGATACCGGCCAGGTCGAGCCGCACCAGTTCCTGCACGTGGTCAGCCAGATGCGGGCGATGATCGACCAGACCACGCAGAACCTGCGCATACTCAAGAAGCAGCTGGAGGCCGCCCTGCCGGCGACGCCGCAGCATGGCGCCGAGAGCACCGGCCGCGCCTGACGATCAGAGTTCCAGCACCGCATCCAGCCCGCGGTGCAGGCCGATGAGGCCCGGCACCTTGCGGATCGCCAGCAGCGCGCCGTCCACGTAGGGCTTCGCGCTGGCGCCCGCGTTGTGGCGGATGCTGAGGGTCTGGTCGGGCAGGCCGAAGATCGTCTCGGCGCCCAGCACGAAGCCCGGCAGGCGCACCGCGTGCACCTGGCTGCCGGCCAGGGTGCCGCCGCGCGCCTCACGCAGGCCGCGGGTTTCCTCCAGCGGCACTTCCAGCCGCGGCTGGCGCACCTTGCCCATGCGCATCGCCAGTTCGCGCACGGTGCCGCTGGGCGCGTCGGGCTTGCCGGCGTAGGCGTAGTCGATGATTTCCCACTGCGGCAGGATCTTCGCCGCCATCTCGGAGAACTTGATCAGCAGCACCGCAGTCAACGCGAAGTTGCCGCAGGCCAGCACGCCGCAGTCACGCTCGCGCGCCACGGCGTCGATGTGCGCATAGTCCGCATCGGTGACGCCGGAAGTACCCACCACCACGTGGGCACCGCGTTCCAGCGCGGCGAGGATGTTCGACCTCGCACTGTCGGGATGGGTGTATTCGACGAAGATATCGCAGGGCGCGGCCAGCGCCTCGGCCGCACTGGCGAACACTGGCGTGGTGATGGCGGCGTCGCCCAGCGCCTCACCGAGCCGCTGGCCGGCATGCCGGCGCGAGACCGCGGCGACCAGCTGCAGATCCGCGCTCGCGGCGATGCCGCGCGCCAGTTCCGAACCGGCCCAGCCGGTGGCGCCGGCGAGACATACCTTCAGCGTCACGGTCACCTCACAGTCCGCGCCATTCGCCGATGTGCGGCGGCCATCGGCTTCCCTGCGACACGGAGGCGATGATGGTACCCACTGCCGGTCGCCCTGCCCACCGCCCCGGACCCGGGCGATCCGCTACGCTTCGCGGGTTACCGCAGCCATCGGAGCCGCCATGCATATCGAACCGCCGAACACCCGGCTGGCATCCTTCGGGGATTTCGCCAGGCACTACCTGATGATCGTGCTCAGCATCCTCACCGCGCTGGGGCTGGAGGCCTGGATCGAGCACACGCATCACGCGCATGCGGCGGCCACCGCCAGCGCGCAGATCGAGGCGGAGCTGAGCGCCAATCTCGCCGACATCCGCAAGGTGCACGATGCCGATGTGCAGCGTCTGAAGACGCTGACGCAGCTGGATGACTATCTGATCCAGGCCGTGAAGGAGGGCACCGATGCTGCAACCATCAGGCAGCATGTCGACGAGCTGACAAAGGGCCAGCTCTATCTCGGGCTGTATCTACCGGAAATGCGCCACGAGGCCTGGGACGTGGCCGTCGCCAACCAGTCGGCCAGCTGGATCGATGCCAACCGCCTACGCCACTACGCCACGATCTATGCCGACCAGGGCGAATTCGAACGACGCATCGTGTTCAACACCAGCGTGAACCTGCAGGGCTCGAGGATGAACGATGTTGATGCCGGACTGAAGGCCGGCACGATCCAGCCGATCGAGATGATGAATGCCGTGAATTCCATGGATTCCTCGATAGGCGACACTGTCGTCGCGCTGGATTCGCTGGAACGGGCATTCAAGCTTGAGCTGCCCGATCTCGTTGCGACGGCGCCCGTTCCGTCCACGCGCTGAACACCGCTCTCCCTTACGGCTATCGGCGCCTGCACGAAAAGCCCGGCCGAAGCCGGGCTCTTCATGAATCGCACGAAGCTTATTTCTTCTTCGGGATGTAGAGGTCGGTGATGGTGCCTTCGTAGACCTCGGCCGCCATGCCTACCGACTCACCCAGCGTCGGGTGCGGGTGCACGGTGAGCGCGATGTCGGCCGCCTCGCTGCCCATCTCGATCGCCAGCGCCAGCTCGGAGATCAGGTCGCCCGCGTTCACGCCGACCACGGCGCCGCCCACGATGCGATGGGTCTCCTCGTCGAAGATCAGCTTGGTGAAGCCCTCGGTGCGCGCGATGCCGATGGCGCGCCCGGATGCCGCCCACGGGAACTTGCCCACGCCCACCTTGAGGCCCTTCTCTTTCGCCTCGCGCTCGGTGACGCCCACCCAGGCCACTTCCGGGTTGGTGTAGGCCACCGAGGGAATCACCCGCGCGTCGAAGTGCGCCTTGTGGCCCGCCGCGACTTCCGCCGCCACGTGCGCCTCGTGCACCGCCTTGTGCGCCAGCATGGGCTGGCCGACGATGTCGCCGATCGCGAAGATGTGCGGCACGTTGGTGCGCAGCTGGGTGTCGACGTTGATGAAGCCGCGCTCGGTCACCGCCACGCCGGCCTTGTCGGCGCCGATCTTGTGGCCGTTGGGCGAGCGGCCCACCGCCACCAGCACGCGGTCGAACACGGTGGTCGCGGGGATGCTGTCACCTTCGTACTTGACCTCGATGCCCTTCTTGCCGGCCTTGGCCTCGGTCACCTTGGTCTTGAGGTGGATACCCTTGAGCTTGCCGCCGAGGCGCTTGGCCAGCGGCTTGATCAGGTCGGCATCGGCACCGGGGATGATCTGGTCCATGAACTCGACCACGGTCACCTCGCTGCCCAGCGCGGCGTACACCGTGGCCATCTCCAGCCCGATGATGCCGCCACCAACGACCAGCAGCTTGCCGGGCACGTCCTTCAGTTCCAGCGCGCCGGTGGAATCCATCACGCGCTCGTCGTCCCACGGGAACGCAGGCAGGCGCACCGCCTGCGAGCCGGCCGCGATGATGGCCTGCTCGAAGCGGATCAGCTTCGTGCCTTCGGCCGTCTGGACTTCCATCTCGTGCGGCGACACGAAGCTGCCGGTGCCGACCACGGTGCGCACCTTGCGCTGCTTCGCCATGCCGGCCAGGCCCTTGGTGAGCTGACCCACCACGCTCACCTTGAAGTCGCGCAGCTTGGCCAGATCGAGCTTGGGCTTCCCGAAGGTGACGCCGTGCGCGGCCATCGCCTCCGCCTCGTCGATCACCGCGGCGGCGTGCAGCAGCGCCTTGGACGGGATGCAGCCCACGTTGAGGCAGACGCCGCCCAGCGTGTCGTAGCGCTCCACCAGCACGGTGTCGAGGCCGAGGTCGGCGGCGCGGAAGGCACCCGAGTAGCCGCCGGGGCCGGAACCGAGCACGACGAGCTGACAGGTGATGTCCTGGGTTTTCCCAGTGCCGGCCGCCGCTTGCGGCGCACTGGCTCCCTCCCCCCTTTGGGGAGAGGGTTGGGGTGAGGGGCGGGTGCTCGCGGAAGTGCTACCAACGGCTTTCGCTTCGTCGCCGGACTGCGGCGAGGTTGTCCCCTCACCCCGGCCCTCTCCCCGGGGGGGAGAGGGAGAAGAAGCGTCGGCAGTCTCGAGGACAAGGATCACCGCGCCCTCGGACACCTCGTCGCCCACCTTCAGCTTCACCTCCTTCACCGTGCCGGCGGCGCTGGAAGGCACTTCCATCGTGGCCTTGTCCGACTCCAGCGTGATCAGGCTCTGCTCCTTCGCCACCGTGTCGCCAGCCTTCACCAGCACCTCGATCACCGGCACGTTGTCGTGGCCGCCGATGTCGGGAACCTTCACTTCGATCGTGTTCGCCATGGGGAATCCTTCGTCATTTTTTTCGCTCGATGGGGCGGCCTCGCGAGCATCCGCCCCTCACCCTGCCCTCTCCCCCGTTTACCAAATTTGTTTACGGGGGGAGAGGGGAAAAGCAGGGCATCAGAGCAGCAGGCGGCGGATGTCGCCGAGCTGCTTCGCGACGAACACGGCGAAGCGGGCGGCCAGCGCACCGTCGATCACGCGATGGTCGTAGCTGAGCGAAAGCGGCAGCATCAGGCGCGGCGCGAATTCCTTGCCGTTCCACACCGGCTTCACCGAGGCCTTGGAGACGCCGAGGATGGCCACCTCCGGCGCGTTGACGATGGGCGTGAACGCGGTGCCGCCGATGCCGCCCAGCGAGCTGATCGAGAAGCAGCCGCCGGACATGTCGTTCGGGCCGAGCTTCTTGTCGCGCGCCTTCTTGGAAATCTCGCCGAGTTCGCGGGCGAGGTCGAGCAGGCCCTTCTTGTCCACGTCGCGGATCACCGGCACCACCAGGCCGTCGGGCGTGTCCACCGCGATGCCGACGTGGAAGTACTTCTTGAGGATCAGCTTCTCGCCGGTCTCGTCCAGCGAGGCGTTGAACTGCGGGTATGCCTTCAGCGCCGCCACCACCGCCTTCATCTGGAACACCAGCGGGGTGATCTTGAGGTCCTTGTTCTCCTCGCCCAGCTGCTTGCGGAAGGCTTCCAGCTCGGTGATGTCGGCGTCCTCGTGCTGGGTGACGTGCGGGATCATCGCCCAGTTGCGCGCGAGGTTGGCGCCGGAGATCTTCTGGATGCGCGAGAGCGGCTTCTCCTCGACCGGACCGAACTTGGCGAAGTCGACCTTCGGCCACGGCAGCAGGTTGAGCCCGCCGCCCGCCGCGACGGTGCCGCCGGTCACCGGCCGTGCGCCCGAGGCCAGCGCGTGCTTGACGTAGGCACTGATGTCCTCGCGCACGATGCGGCCGCTGCGCGCGCTGCCCTTCACCTGGTGGATGTCCACGCCCAGCTCGCGCGCGAACGCGCGCACCGCGGGGCTGGCGTAGGGCGCGTCGCCCGGCATCACGATGTTCGCGTCGAACGGCGGGCGCACCTGCGGCGGCACGTCGCCTTCCGGCGCGTGGCCCGGCTGCACGCTGCGGCCGCCCTGCGGCGACGGCTTGTCCTGCGCCGTCGGCGCCTCGACCCTGGCTGCGGCCGGCGCCGGGGCAGGTGCCGGCGCGGCGGCGGCGCCTGCCGCGCTCTCGATCAGCGCGATCAGCGCGCCCTCGGAGACCTCGTCGCCCACCTTCAGCTTCACTTCCTTCACCGTGCCGGCGAACGGCGCGGGCACTTCCATCGTGGCCTTGTCCGATTCCAGCGTGACCAGGCCCTGGTCCTTGGTCACGGTGTCGCCGGCCTTCACCAGCACCTCGATCACCGGCACGCCCTCGTGGCCGCCGATGTCGGGCACGCGGGCCTCGCGCACGCCGCCGGCCGCGGGCTTCGGCGCCTCGCTGCGCGCTGGCTCCGCCGCCTTCGCGGGCGCGGGGGCCGCCGGCTTCGGCGCTTCCGCCGGCGCGGGTGCAGGCGCGGCGGCCGGTTTCGCGGCAGCGCCATCGGCCTCGATCAGCGCGATCACCGCGCCCTCGGAGACCTCGTCGCCCACCTTCAGCTTCACTTCCTTCACCGTGCCGGCGAACGGCGCGGGCACTTCCATCGTGGCCTTGTCCGATTCCAGCGTGATCAGGCTCTGTTCCTTCTCCACCCGGTCGCCGGGCTTGATCATCACCTCGATCACCGGCACGTTGTCGTGGCCGCCGATGTCGGGTACGCGGGCTTCTTGGATGTCGGCCATGGTGTCTCCTGCGAATGGCGAGGGCAGACCGCGCGGGGGACAGGGGGCGGCCGCAAGGCTTCCATCATAGCGAACGGGGGACGCCAGCGGCAGCTTTCGCCGCCATCCCGCGAGCATGCGCATACGTATGCATGGCGTGACGAAAGCCCCGTGACATGAGGCCCATGTGGTGCCCGGATCCGCTCGGCCACACTGTGGCCGTCCGTCGTCACCGCCCGCGGCGCAAGGGAAGCCATGCTCGACATCAGCCACCTGTCCAAGACCTACGCCAACGGCGTGCGCGCGCTGCGCGACGTGTCCCTGGAGATTCCCAACGGCATGTTCGGCCTGCTGGGCCCGAACGGCGCCGGCAAGTCCTCGCTGATGCGCACCATCGCCACGCTGCAGGACCCCGACGAAGGCACGATCCGGCTCGACGGCATGGACCTGCTGGCCGACAAGCAGGCCACGCGGCGCCTGCTGGGCTATCTGCCGCAGGAGTTCGGCGTGTACCCCAGGGTGAGCGCCGAGGCGATGCTCGATCATTTTGCGGTGCTCAAGGGCGTCGTCGCCAGGGGCGAGCGGCGCGAGCTGGTGGATGCCCTGCTGCGCCAGGTGAACCTGTGGGACGTGCGCAGGCGCAAGCTGGGCAGCTTCTCCGGCGGCATGCGCCAGCGCTTCGGCATCGCGCAGGCGCTGATCGGCGACCCGCGGCTGGTGATCGTGGACGAGCCCACCGCCGGGCTCGACCCCGAGGAGCGCCACCGCTTCCTCAACCTGCTGGCCGAGATCGGCGAGCGCGTGGTGGTGATCCTCTCCACCCACATCGTGGAGGACGTCACCGACCTCTGCCAGCGCATGGCGATCATCGGCCAGGGCCGGGTGCTGCTGACCGGCGATCCGCGCGAGGCGATCCGCGCGCTGGAGGGCCAGGTCTGGCGGCGCACGATCGACAAGGGCGAGCTGGACAACTACCGCGCCCGCATGAACATCCTCTCCACCCGCCTCGCCGGCGGCCGCACGCTCGTGCACGTGCTGGCCGACCACCGCCCGGAGGAAGGCTTCGAAGCGGTCGCACCCGACCTGGAGGACGTCTATTTCGGTCGCCTGCGCGCGCAGGCCACCGCCTGCGCCGCCTGACGCCCACGCCTGCCGGGAGGGAAACCATGTTCCTCGAGATCCTCCGCTTCGAGTGGCGCCAGCAGCTCAGGGCCCCGCTGTTCTGGATCGTCCTTGCCGCCATGCTGGGCATCGCGTTCGCGCTCGGCAGCACGGATGCCGTCGTGCTGGGCGGCGCCAGCGGCAACGTGCTGCGCAATGCGCCGCTGGTGATCGCGCGGCTGCTGGACGCGATGACGGTCCTCGGCATCCTGCTGGTGGTGGCCTTCGTGGCCGGCGCCGCCACCCGCGACTTCGAGCAGCGCACCGCGGAACTGCTGTTCGCCACCCCGGTGAGCCGCCGGGCGTTCCTCGGTGGTCGCTTCCTCGCCGGCTACCTGGTGCTGCTGGCGATCCTCGCCGCCTGCGCGCTGGCCATCGCGCTGGGCGGCGCGATGCCGTGGGTGGACGCCGGCAGCCGCGGCGTCGCCGACTGGCGCGGCTACGCCTGGGGCTTCGGCGTGCTGGTGCTGCCCAACCTGCTGTTCATCGCGGCGCTGCTGTTCCTGCTCGCCATCGCCACCCGCTCGCTGCTGGCCAGCTACATCGGCGTGATCGCGTTCTTCGTGCTGCAGGGCATCGCCGGCGCGCTGAGCCGCGACCTCGACAACCGCTGGCTTGCGGCGATGCTCGACCCGTTCGCCGGCCGCACCGTCGCCCTCGTCACCCGCTACTGGACGGCCGACCAGACCAACCACCTGCTGCCCGCGCTGGATGGCGTACTGCTGTTCAACCGCCTGCTGTGGCTGGCCGTGTCGGCGCTGCTGCTGGCCGCCTGCTTCGTGCTGTTCCGCACCGACCGCGAGGGGCTCAGGCTGCCGCGTCGCCGGAAGCGCGCGGAACCGCCGCTGCTGCGCCCGCCGGCCGCCGCCGCCGGGCTCGCGCTGCCCAGGGTGGGGATCGCCGGCAGCCGTGGCGCCCGGTTCGCCCAGCTGCGCGCGCAGTTCGCGTTCGACACGCTGGGCGTGCTGCGCGGCGCCGCCTTCCTGGTGCTGCTGGTGCTCGCGCTGGCGGTGATGTTCGTGTCGCTGGTGTCCGCGGGGCTGGTCTACGGCACGCCGGTGTGGCCGGTCACCCACCAGGTGCTCGCCGCGATCAACGGCAGCTTCAGCCTGCCGCTGATGATCGTGCTGATCTTCTACGCGGGCGAGCTGGTGTGGCGCGAACGCGCGCACGGCATGGCCGGGGTGAGCGACGCCTTCCCGACGCCCGACTGGGTGGCCATGCTCGCGAAGTTCGGCGCGCTGCTCGCGGTGATCGCGCTGATGCTGGCGACCGGCGCCGCGGCAGGCATGGGCTGGCAGCTCGCCCACGGCTACCGCCACCTGGAACCGTGGCTCTATCTGCGCATGCTGGCGCTGGACGCGATTCCCTTCGTGCTGGTGGCGGCCCTGGCGCTGTTCCTGCAGGTGGCGTGCAACAACAGGTTCCTCGGCTACCTGCTCGGCATCGCCTGGCTGGTCGGCACGCTGGCCCTCGACCTGCTGCACCGGGAAGACAACCTGTACAACTACGCTGGCGCGCCCGCTGTGCCGTATTCGGACATGAACGGTTTCGGCCACTTCATCGTGGGCGCGCTGTGGTTCGATGCCTACTGGGGTTGCCTCGCGCTGGCGATGCTGGTGCTGGCCGCGCTGCTCTGGGTGCGCGGCACCGGACAGGGATGGCGCGACCGCCTGCGCGAGGCGCGTGCGCGCCTGCACCCTGCGCTGGCCGTCGTGCTGGTGCTGGCGCTGCTCGGCTTCGCCGGGCTGGGCGGCTTCGTCTACTACAACACCCATGTGCTCAACCGCTACACCGACAGTACCGGACAGCAGCGCGAGCGCGCCGACTACGAAAAACTCTACGCCGGCGACGCCGGCCTGCCGCAGCCGCGCATCACCGCGGTGCAGGCGGATGTGGACATCCACCCCTACCGCCGCCGGCTGTCCGTCCGCGGCCACTACACCCTGGTCAACAAGCTCAAGGTGCCGGTGACCGAGCTGTTCGTGAACTACGCCGCCGGCTTTGCGCCGAAGACGCTGAGCTTCGCGCCGCACGACACGGTGAAATTCGACAGGCGCCTCGGCGTGGCGATCTACCGGCTGAAGACCCCGCTGGCGCCGGGCAGCTCGATGTCGTTCGACTTCACCCTCGACTACGCATCCCGCGGCTTCACCAACGGTACGGGCGAAACCTTCCTGGTGCACAACGGCACCTTCTTCAACAACCAGAAATTCCCGCAGTTCGGCTACCAGGCGAAGTACCAGCTCACCGACCGCAACGACCGCAGGAAGTACGGCCTCAAGCTCGACGTGCCACGCATGCCGCCGCTGGGCGACGAGGCCGCGCGCGCCAACACCTACATCGCCAACGACGCGGACTGGATCAGCTTCGACACCACCGTCTCCACCGCCGCCGACCAGATCGCGCTGGCGCCCGGCACGCTGGAGAAGACATGGACGAACGGAAATCGCCGCTACTTCCACTACACGATGCGGCAGCCGATGCTGAACTTCTTCTCGTACCTCTCCGCGCGCTACGCGGTGAAGAGCGTGCAGCACAAGGGCGTGACGGTGTCGGTCTACTACAACCCCGCGCACGCCTTCAACGTGGACCGCATGATCGAGGCCGCGCAGGATTCGCTGGACTACTACGACAGCCACTACACGCCTTACCAGTTCAGGCAGCTGCGCATCCTGGAGTTCCCCGACTACGCCGCCTTTGCGCAGAGCTTCGCCAACACCATCCCGTTCTCGGAGGCCATCGGCTTCATCGCCGACCTGCGCGACAGCAGCCATGTCGACTACGTCTACGACGTCACCGCCCACGAAGTGGCGCACCAGTGGTGGGCGCACCGGGTGATCGGCGCCGACATGCAGGGCTCCACCCTGCTCAGCGAATCGCTGGCGCAATACAGCTCGCTGATGGTGATGAAACACAAGTACGGCGCCCAGCAGATGCACAAGTTCCTCCGGTACGAGCTGGACATGTACCTCGCCGGCCGCGCCGCCGAAAAAGTGGCCGAGGAACCGCTGGGCAAGGTGGAGAACCAGCCCTACATCCATTATCGCAAGGGCTCGCTGGTGTTCTACGCACTGCAGGACTACGTGGGCGAGGACAAGCTCGACGCCTTCCTCAGGCAGTTCCTGGTCGACTACGGTTTCCAGCAGCCGCCGTATGTCGACTCGAAGATCTTCGTCGATGCCCTGACGAAGGCGCTGGGGCCGCAATGGCGGCCGATGATCGACGACTTCTTCTGGAAGATCACCCTGTTCGACGACCGCATGCTCGACGCCACCGCGAGGCGGCTCCCCGGCGGCAAGTACGAGGTGACGATGAAGGTGCGCGCCGGGATGAGCTATGCCGACGGCAAAGGCAGGGAGACGAAAGCCGCGCCCGACATCCCCATCGCCATCGGCGTGTTCGCACGGGGCGACGCCGGCCGGGACGGCAAGCCGCTCTATCTGGAGAAGCGCATGCTGCCCGAGGGCGACAGCACGCTCACCGTCACCGTGGACGGCAAGCCGGCGATGGCCGGCATCGATCCCTACAACGAGCTGATCGACAAGGTGCCCGCCGACAACCGCAGGGCGGTGACGCTGCAGTAGGGTGGCGGGGCCGTTTCGGGCGCCGGCAGGAGACCGCCCGCTGCCGAACGCGGAGACGGCAGATCAAGCCGGGAAGATGGCATCCATTGTCAGCCCCCCTACGGAGAGGGAGCCGCGCCGGCGCAGGCGTCATCCCTTCACCTGCACCACGCTCACCTCATGCGCCGGCGCCGGCAGGCTGAGCTCGCCGGCGTCGATGCGCCGTTTCACCGCGCACAGCAACGCGGTCTGCGCGGCCCAGGCGTCGTCGCTCCTCACCCAGCCGCGCAGCAGCAGGGTCACGGTCTGGCCGGCGATGCCGTCCACCCACACGCCCGGCGCCGGTTCGGCCAGTACCAGCGGCTCGTCCGCCAGCGCCTGCTGCAGCGTGGCCATCGCCTGCGTGAGATCGTCGCGCCAGCCCACGCCGATCTTCAGGTCGATGCGGCGCGTGCCGCGGCGGTTGAAGTTGAGAATGGCGTCGCTGCCCACCTTGGCGTTCGGCACGATCGCCTCGCGGTTGTCCGGCAGCACCAGCACGGTGTGCATCAGGTTGATGCTCAGCACGGTGCCGTCGATGCCGCCAGCGGTGACGTAGTCGCCCACCCGGAACGGCCGGAACATGATCAGCAGCACGCCCCAGGCGAGGTTGGAGAGCGAGCCCTGCAGCGCCAGGCCGATGGCCAGCCCCGCCGTGCCCAGCGCGGCCACCATCGGCGCCGGCGACACGCCCAGGGCGGCCAGCGCCATGGCCACCAGCACCGCGATCAGCACGCCGTAGAGCAGGTTGCGCAGGAAACCACCCAGCGTGTCGTCCACCTTCGCGCGATGCAACGCACGCCGGGTGAAATTCGCCAGCCGCGCAGCCGCCCACGCGCCGATCAGCAGGATCAGCAGCGCCGCGAGCAGGCGCTGCCCGATGTCCATCGCGGCGGCGGAAAGGTCGATCGCGGAGAGGCGGGCAAGCAGCTGGTGCATGGCGTTCACGGATGCGGCGGTAGCCGGGCGAGACTAGCAGCATCGACGTCGCCGGCCCGTGCCGGCCGCTCGAAAAAAATGCCGCGGGCGGCTCACGCCGGGCGCGGCATGCGTCCGTGCGGGGAGCGCACGGCCTTGGGGGGTATCAGCGCCGGGCGACTTCGTCGCCGCCCGCGCCGTGCTGGCTGTCCTTGCCCTTGCGATCCCGATTGTTCGTCAGCAGTTGCAGCGGCTGGCCATCGGCAAGGCGAAACCGGAACTGCTGCTGCAGACCGTCCAGTTCCGCGAGGCGCGGGCAGATCGCCCGGGCGCGCGCCTCCAGCCGGCCCGAGCGCGCCTTCATCGCCTTCTCCACCGACTGGTCGACCGTGTCGGCCCGCGCCTCGAGCTCGCTGGCGCGTCCGGTGAACAGCGACCACATCACGCTGCGCTCCAGGGTGCTGGCCAGCTGGTTGCTGGCCGCGGTGACCGGCTGCGCGATCGCATCGGCGAAGTCCCGCTGGCTCCAGTGGTCGGCACTGATGCTGGCTTCCATCCCGCGCAGTGCCTCCACGCGGGACTGGTTGAGCTGGCGCACCAGCTGATCGCGATGATGCTGGCTGCCGCCCAGCGTGGCGGCCACCGTGGCCAGCGCGTCGTACGCGATGCCCACCGCCTCGTGTGCCACGCCGGCCATCTCGGGCAGCAGGCCGCGCATCTCCGCCTCGTAGCGGCGCAGCCGCGCCGCATCGTCCGCCGACACGGCAACCGGCCGGCCGTCGACGCTCAGCGCGCCGTCATGCATGAAGACCTCGTCCGGCTGTCCGCCGGTGCGGCGGAAATCGATGCCCGCAGGTGTCGCTCGCACGTCGTAGTTGCTGGCGTAGCCGCACTGGTCGCCGCGAACGTGAACCTCGGCTGCCGGCGCAGGCAGGCCAAGGGCAAGACCGAGGGCGAAGACGAGCGTCGCGACTGTGGCGTGTCTGGACATGGAAACCTCCCGTGGCGCGGGCCCCACGGCCCGATGCCGACTTGGATGCGCCGATACGCCCGCAAGGTTTGATCATGCCGCCCGCCACGGCATGCGCCATGCGTCATGCCCTGCCATCAGTCACGCCCCGGTACCCATGGAAGGTGCCGCATGCTGCGGAATTTTCCGTTGGCGCCTCCGGCACCTGTCCACGCCTGCCGCTCGCGGATCGGTCGCCCGCCGCGACCGATCCGCGAGCGGCCATCCCTGGCCGTGGCGAGGCTGGAAATCCGCGATCTCAGCGGCTGCGTTCGTCGATGTCGCTGACGCGGCCATCGACCAGGGTGACCACGATCACCCGGCCGTCGCGCCGGTACTGCCATTGCTCGCCAGACACCGCGCCGTCGGAGGATGCGCGCATGCGGCGCCCGCGATGACGGCTGCCGCGGGAAGCACTGCGGCGCGACTTGTGCGTGGGCTTGCCCAGCAGGGCGCTCACCGTGGCGGCGCTGTCGCCCACCACCAGCACGCGGTTGCCCACGCGCAGGCTGTCGGAGGCGAAGGCGCCGGTGGCACAGATGGACAGGAGGCAGGCCAGCAGGCCGGCCAGTCGGTGATGATGCATGACATGCTCCCCATGTGGCGGACGCGACTGCGCCCCGTCATGCAGGCTAGCCCGCATGTGGCAGCGCGCGTCATGGCCGAGCGCCGGGGACGGGGTGGGCGCGACGCGCACGCGCGTGTAGTCGCACACCGTGCGCCACGACTCCGGTGTCAGGAATGCGCCGTGCCGGCCAGGCTGTGCATGTCCAGATGGATGCCGCGCAGGCGCGGCAGTTGCCTGCGCAACACCTTGGCCGAGTCCTCGGGCAGCGCGGCGATGGCCCGTTCGAAGGCGTGCAGCAGGCCCGACTCGTCCTGCACCAGGGCATGGATCCAGGCGTTGTCGCGCCGGGCGGCGGCATGCGCCATGCCATCCACCAGCCGGCAGCGCAGCGCGGCGCGCCAGCTGCCGTGCGTGCGCGGTACGCCGCCGCCCAGTTCCACATCGTGCTGCAGGTCCGCCACCAGCGCGGCGAGCGCCTGGGCATCCTCCTCCAGCACCGCTCGCAGGCCCGGCTCGCCTACCGCGAGGGCGGCATGGCGGTACAGGCGGCACAGATCGATGCCGCGGCGGATCAGCTGATTGCAGATGGTGAGAGTGACGCTCGAGACCACGGTCGCCCCCGGTCGGGCGCTGGGGATGTGGGGCTATCCTCGTCCTCGGCTACTTAGCCGGAGATTAATCCGCGTCGCGGACGCGCCACTATGGCTGGCCGACCTGCAGCAGATCCAGCGGCCGCCCCTTGCCGTCGCGCACGCCCTGCTGCAGCGTGGCCAGTTGCCGGATCGCCGGACACAGCGCCTCGATCTGCGGCCGGAGCGCCTGCATGTGCTGGCGCATGCGCGGCTCCAGCTGCGTGGCCAGGTTCGCCGCGCGGTCGCGCAATGCGGCCGCCGCCTGCAGATCGCCCCCCAGCGCGGCGTTGAGCGCCTGCTGGCCGAGGTCGGCGGCGATCAGCGGCAGCAGGTCGCCCTCGATCCGGCCGATGGTCTGGTCCATCGCGCTGCCCTGCCAGTCGTGTGTGCTGTTGCTGGCCGCGATGCGCTGCTTGAGGCCGGCTGCATCCACCGCCAGCCGCTGGTCCAGTTGCGCCTGCGCATCCGCATCCAGGCCCATGCCGGCCGCCTCGTCGCGCAAGCCCTGCGCCGCGATGTCCACGCCGTGCCGGGCCACTGTGCGCACGCGCGGTGCCAGCGCGCGCAGGTCACGCTCGAACAGGCTCAGGCGATCCTGGTCCTCGGCGTTCAGCGGCACCGCTGCGCCGTCGACGTGCAGCGTGCCCTGGCGCAGCTCCACCCGCGCGGGCGCGGGCGACGGGCGATCGAACAGCACGCTGCCCGGCCGCAGCGTCACGTCGTAGCTGCTGGTGGCGCGACAGGTGGCGGCGAGGTCCTGCGCCTGCAGTGGCAGCGTGGCGAACAGCAGCGGGAGCAGCGACAGACGACGGAGGCGCATCGGGAGGATTCCGGGAACGGGATGGTGCAGCGATACCTGCGGCCGGGGCAACCGATGCTGAACATGCTGCCGGTCCACCGCCGGGACAACCCGAAAACGGCATCCCGTCGCCGTCTCAGATTTGCGGCTTCTGCGCTTGCATGCGCAAGCCATGCCCGACCAGATCGATGTCTCCGTCGGGCAAGGCATCCACGCTGCCAGCCGGCTGCTTGTCGTCCAGCCACGGGACCGGCTGCACAGGGCCAGGCTCATAGACGTTCCAATGCCCATAGGCCGGTTTCGTGCTTCCGCCTGTCGCGATGGAGCGCAGGGCAAACGTGACCGACATCCGGACGATCCGGCTTGGCGCGGCCGCATCACTCGCAGGAGTGAAGACCCATCGGCTCGCGGCTTCCCTGGAAACCCTGCCGAGCAGCTCCCGCCAATGGTTCAGCTCCGCGTCGCGCCCCACCACGCCCATGTCCACCTGCTGCACGGCGACATCGGCCACCTTGCCGGCCGGGTCCACCCGCATGGCCAGGTACACCGTGCCATGCACCAGCGCATGCTCCGCCGCTGGCGGGTAGACCGGTTTCTCCTGCTTCACCACCGCGATGCCGGGATCATGGTCCGGCGGGCCAAAGTGCACCCCTTCGATCTCGAGGCGAACCTTGTCCCTGCCCATCGTCGTCGCCACCACGCGGACGGCAATCGGCACCTTGGGCGCGGCGGCCCTGCCATCCGCCAGCGGATCGAACTTCCATGTCGGAATGGCGTTGGTCAGCAGGCTCCTGACCGCAGGCGGCAGGCTTTCGGGGTGGTCGATGGCATAGGTCGCCACGCTGCCGTCAGGCGCTTCCTGGATCGTGCCGGTGACCAGCATGCTCGCCCGTACCGATTCGTGCCGCGGGCCGGCAGCCAGCGCCGCCGTCGACAACACGATGCCCGCGCAACACAACAGCAAGTGCTTCATGTCCACAGCCTCCTTGTGGAACGGTTTCATGCCATGAACACACGCATCCCTTCGGTTCGGCTCAGCGACGATGGCGGAACTGCATGCGCACCGCCGGCGTGCCCAGTCGCCACGCCAGCCACAGCAGCACGGGGATCGCGGCCGCCTTCAGGCCCAGCGTGATGCGGTAGACACGCCGGGCATGCATGACGGCGTTGTGCAAGGCGGCGTCGCTGCCCAGCTGGGCCAGTGCCTCGGCGCTGGCGTGCTCAAACCGCGGCCACTGCGCCAGCATCATGCCGCCGCTGGCCAGCGCCCACAGCGCCAGCACGCCGCAGGCCACGCGCAGCGGCACGCGCGCCCACGCCTGGCGCAGGATGCAGCCGGCGCACAGCACGATCAGCACGAACGCGGCCAGCAGGTAGCCGATGTCCCAGGCCAGCATGCGGCGCATCGCGGCGCCATCGTCCGGCGACAGGCCCGTTCGATGCGCCCACAGCAGTTGCGCATGGCTGAGATATTGCACGCTGCCGAAAGCGGCCAGCAGCAGCAGCAACCAGACCAGCACGCGCCACGCGGCGAAACCGCGCGGAGCAGGGCCCCCCGCGGCCCGCGCCATCACCGGCATCAGGGTGCCGCCTTCTTCAGCACGGCGAGATCGGCCAGCACCTGGCCGGAGTTCGCCTTCGGATCGACATCGACATAGACCTTCGCGATGTTGCCCGCGGGGTCGACCAGGAAGGTGGTGCGCTTGGCGTAGTGCATGCCCACCATGGAACCGAGCACGCCGTATTCGGTGGCCGCCTTCCGATCCGTGTCGGCGAGCAGCGGGAACGGCACGTGGTACCTGGCGGCGAACTCGGCGTGCGACTTCGTGTCGTCCAGGCTCACGCCCACCACCGAGGCACCGGCCTGGCGCAGCTTCGCGATGTCGTCGCGGAAGGTGCACACCTCGGTGGTGCAGCCGGGGGTGAAATCCTTGGGATAGAAGTACAGCACCAGCCAGTGGCCGCGATAGTCGGCGGGGCTGCGCCAGTGGCCGTTCTGGTCCTGCAGGCGAAACGCCGGCGCTGCGGTGCCGGCCTTGGGCAGGGCTCCGGCGGCGAACGCGGGCGCGGCAAGCAGGCCGCACAGCAGGGCCAGCACGAACAGCAGCGGCAAGCGGCGCATGACGGTTCTCCGGGAGGGGACGGCACCGCGCAGTGTACGCTGCCGCGCAGGCGAAGGGCGCCTCGCGGCGCCCTTCGCGTCCACCCTGCGCAAACCGCTCAGCGGCGAGTGATGGTGAACTTGCCCACCGACACGCCGAGATTGACGCCTTCGCCATGGCCGGCCAGCGCCAGCGAGGTGGTGCCCTTGGTCAACACCTGGGCGGTGCCGCTCTTCACCACGCCGGCTTCGGCGCCGGCCTGCGCGTAGTCGCCGAACACGTCGTCGATGCTGCGCACGTGGGTGATGTCGCCGGTGCCGTGGTCGATGCGGTATTTGCCGGCGGTGAGGCCGCCGCCCACCACCGCGATCTTCACCGCGGCCTGCTGGCCGTTGTCGCAGCGCACGACGCCGCTGCCCTCGGCGTGCTTGTACAGGATCGACCAGCCCGACAGGTTGAAGTCGAGATGACATTTCACGTTCGCCTCGGCGGCGCGGGCGGGCACGGCCGGCACGGCTGCCAAGGCACCAGCCCCCAGCAGCAGGGCGGCGGTCAGGGCGAGAGTGTGCTTGCTCATGGGCATCTCCTTCCGGTTGTGAGGCGTGGCTCCTGTCCGGGGGCGGCAGGAACGCTGTCCAGCATCGGCAGGCCTTCGTGACAGCCACGTGAGCCGCGCGCGCTTCCGTTCATCTTGATGTTTCGCTAACGCAGCGCCGTTCAGACTCCTTCGCCATCCGGCGATGCTCGCCGCCACAGGAGCAGGCATGCCTAGGTATTCACTGGTCGGTTACGACGGCTCGGACGCCGCGCGCCGCGCGTTCGCGTTCGCGATGGAGCTGGCCCGCGCCTGCGGCGGGCGGGTGCGCGTGGTGTCGGTGCTGCAGGTGGCCGAGGGCGGCGACACCTGTGCATTGATGATGACCGACTCCGGCACGCAGCGCGTGCAGGAACTGAAGGACGAACTGGCCGCGCTCGCGCCGGACGCCGCCAGCCTCGTCGACGTCGAGCTCACCCACGGCAGCCCCGGTGACGTGCTGCTCGGCCAGGTCGGCCAGCACGGCATCGACCACATCGTGATCGGTCACACCGAGCGCGGCGCATTGGCGCGCTGGCTGCTGGGCTCGGTCTCCACCAACGTGCTGGCCCGCGCCCACGTGCCGGTGACCGTGGTGCGCTGAGCGGCGAACTCAGTGATCGGCCGGCGGCGCCGCCGCCGATGGCTGCCGCGGCTCGGCCTCGATCTTGCGCTGGGCCTGCTGTTCCAGCTTCAGCTTCGCCACGTCGACCGGGCGGATTCCCGAGATGAAGCACGGCGCGTAACCGCGGCCGGCAAGCACCTTGTCGAAATTCACCGACACCTCGCCGCCGAACGAGGTGAGCCCGATCGCGTTGGCGAACTCCAGGTTCGGGCAGGGCCCCACATCCAGCAGCCACGCGCGGTTCGGCTGGGTGTAGACGGCCAGCTGGCTGTCGCCCAGCGGCTCCCACGAATACAGGTTGAAGAAATGGAAGCTGCGCACCGGCGCCCCGGCCGCCGCCGCGTAGGCGGCCTGGCGCTGCGCCACCCGTTGCGCATACGGCACGCTGGAACACGCGCCCAATGCCGCCGCCAGCGCGACGACCATCCACGATGCCCTGCGGTACATGGCTGCATCCTCCGTTCGTCGATACGCACCGGAACGCACGGGCGGGCGACGCGTGTACCGGCGGGCTACTTCCTGCCGGCCTTCTTCGGCAGCGGCTGCCACTTGTCGGGCACGAAGCCGCCCACCTCGTAGACCAGCTCCACCTTCTTCTCGCCGTCCTGCAGGGTGACGGGCAGGCTGATCTTCTTCGCCTTCTCCAGCAGCGCGATGAAACCCTTGTCGTCGCGGATCATCAGTGCCGGCTCGCCGGTGGATGGCGCATACGCCTTGATCGCGTGCGGCTTGTCGTCGAACTTCGCGGCGACGGTGCATTCGCCCTTGCAGACGAAACCGCCATGGCCGTCGTTGAACAGGAACACGCTCTGGCCCCAGCTGGTGTGCCGACGCAGCACCAGCCGCACGTGCACGTCGGCGGGCTGGCTGTCGTAGATCGCCGCGGTGGACTGCGTGCCGCCCGCCATCGGCGCCACCCCGTATTGCCACAGTGCGGCGAGGCGTGCCTTCTCGCTGTTCTCCTTCCAGCGCTTCTCGACCTCGGGCAGGGTCTGCTGCACTTCCTTTGCCGCCGCGCTGCCGGGATAGCGCTGCACGATATCCTCGCCCATCGACGCCGCCATCTGGTCGTTGTGGATGCGCAGCAGCTGGCGGTAGGTGTCGAGGTCGCGCGCGGCCTGGGCATCCCTGGCCTGGGCCTGCTGCTGCGCGGCGCTCGGCGCGGGCGCACCGCCCTGCGAGCAGCCGGCGAGGATCAGCACGCCGGCAACGGCGGCGAGTGCGAAGCGGGAACGGAGCGGCGCAGGCATCATCGGCGAATCATCCGGAACGGGACCAGCGGCTAGCTTGGAACGACCCCGCGTCGTGGCGCAAGCTCAGTCACCGGCGACGGGCTGGCCGCCGTAACGCTCGCGCAGCGCGGCGCGGTAGCGGCGGCTGCACGGGATCGCGCTGCCGTCGCGCAGGCGCAGGCGCGCGTCGCCGGTGTCCAGCGGCTCGATCTCGGCGAGATAGTCGAGGTTGACGAAGTAGCCGCGATGCACGCGCAGGAAGCGCGCCGGGTCCAGCCGCCCCTCGATGCTGGCCATGGTGCTGCGCAGCGGGTAGTCGCGGCCGCGCACGTGCAGGTTCACGTAGTTGCCCGCGGCCTGCAGCCACTCGATCTCGCTGGCGGCGAGCAGGAACTCCTTGCCCAGCTTGCGCACCAGGAAGCGCTCGGGCCGGTCCACCGGCTCCACCGGCGGACCGTCGTCCGGCTCGGCCAGCAGCTTCGCCTCGCCCTGCTGGCGCAGCAGCCACAGCCGCGACAGGCAGATCAGCGCGACGATGAGGAAATAGCTGCGGATGTCCTTCAGGTACTCGTAGCCGAAGTTCGGCCACCACGCACCCAGGTGGTAGTGCTGGCCGACCATTCCGTAAACCAGCTTGCGCAGCCCGTCCATGCCGGCCACGTGCACCAGGCTGAACGCCACGCTCGCCAGCAGGTGCCATGGCAGGCTCCGGCGCCACGTATCGAAGCGGAACGGCCAGCGCCGCTCCACCCACTTCACGAAGGGGATCAGCAGCAGGATCAGCAGCGCGCTGCTCGATTCCCACACCCACGGCTCCCACGCCGCGGTGCGGGCATGGTCGATCTGCGCGACGAGGCCGTTGAACACCGTGTTGAGGGCGTACAGCGCCACCCAGAAGGCCACCTCGACCGCGCGGGGCCAACGCTGGAAATCCCTGTACTCGACGTCTGCCTGCTCGCTCATGCCGGCGATTCTACGTGGCCGTGGCGAAATCCCGCGCAACCCGTCCCAGGCCGGAGTCGGCTCGTCCCCGACCGCCCGCAATCCATCCCTTGGTGCTGGGAATCGGGGCGGCGCCCGCCCATGCTGGCCGCTGTCCATCCTGTCCGGAGCGATACGATGAAAAGGCGCGACTTGCTGAAGGCTGCCGCCACGCTGCCGCTGCTGCCCCTGCTGATGCGCGGCGGCACGGCCCTCGCGCACGGCGCCTGCGCCGTTGCGGCCGCCTTGCGCCCACGCGTCCGTCCGGGCCAGCCGGGCTGGCCCACGAGCGCGGAATGGGAGCAGCTGAAACGGCAGGTCGGCGGCCGGCTGCTGAAGCTGGAATCGGCGTTCGCCGGTGGCGACGCGGCGCAGGTGCTCAAGCAACTGCACAACCCGTTCGCGGTGGGTGATAACCCCGCGCTGACCCAGACCAGCGGCTGGGCCGACGCCTGGGCCTCGCAACCCAGCGCCTACGCCGTGGCGGCCGAGAACGCGGCCGACGTGGTGGCGGCCGTCGATTTCGCCCGCAGGCACCACCTGCGGCTGGTGGTGAAGGGCGGCGGCCACAGCTACCAGGGCACCTCGGATGCGCCGGATTCGCTGCTGGTTTGGACTCGCCACATGAACCGGGTGAGCCTGCACGATGCCTTCGTGCCGCAGGGCTGCGCCGGCCACGCGGCGCCGCTGCCGGCGGTGAGCGTGGAAGCCGGCGCCATGTGGATCGACGCCTACGACGCCGTCGTCACCCGTGGCGGCCGCTACGTGCAGGGCGGCGGCTGCACCACGGTGGGCGTGGCGGGGCTGGTGCAGAGCGGCGGTTTCGGCAGCCTGTCGAAGCGCTGGGGCACGGCGGCATCCAACCTGCTGGAGGCGGAGGTCGTCACCGCCGACGGCCGGGTACGTATCGCCAACGCCCGCACGAATCCGGAGCTGTTCTGGGGCCTCAAGGGCGGTGGTGGCGGCAGCCTCGGCGTGGTCACGCGGCTGACCCTGCGCACCTACGAGCTGCCCGAGTTCTTCGGCGGCGTGAACCTCACCGTCAAGGCCGACTCGGACGCCGCCTACCGCGCCCTGATTGCCGAGGCGATGGGCTTCTACCAGCGCGCGCTGTTCAACCCGCACTGGGGCGAACAGATGAAGTTCTACGGTGGCGACACCTTCGAGGTCTCCATGATGTTCCAGGGCCTCAGCAAGCAGCAGGCCGAACAGGCCTGGGCACCCTTCCTTGCCTGGGTGCAGTCCCGCAAGGACTGCCGCGTCACCAAACCGTTCCAGGCGCTGGCGCTGCCGGCCCGGCATCTCTGGGACGCCGAATTCCTGCGCAAGCACCTGCCGGGCGTCATCGTGCCGGACGAGCGACCGGGCGCGTCGCGCAACCACTTCGTGTGGGCCGGTGACCGGGAACAGGTAGGCTGGTTCATCCAGGGCTACCAGTCGGCCTGGCTGCCGGCTTCGCTGCTGCAGCCGGAGCGGCAGGCGTCCTTGGCGGAGGCCCTGTTCGAAGCCGCGCAGCATCAGGGCGTCTCGTTGCACTTCAACAAGGGGCTGGCCGGCGCACCGGCCGACGCGATCGCCCGCGCCCGCGACACGGCCACGCATCCGCAGATGCTGGACGCCTTCGCCCTCGCCATAAGCGCCAGCGGCGACGACCCCGCCTATCCTGGCATGCCGGGCGCGAAGCCCGATCTGGTCATGGCGCGGCGCATGGCGGCGGCCGTCGGCAAGACGATGGATGCGCTGCGCGCGGTGGCGCCGGACGCAGGCTCCTACGTCTCGGAAAGCGACTACTTCCTGCGCGATTGGCAACAGGGATTCTGGGGCTGCAACTACCCGCGCCTCGCCGCGGCGAAGCGCAGGTACGACCCCGACGGCCTGTTCTTCGTGCACCACGGCGTCGGCAGCGAGGAGTGGAGCGCGGACGGCTTCACCCGCTTGCGGACCTGACCGCGCACCCGCTCAGTTCTCGCCGCCCAGCGTGGAGTCGAGATGCTCCACGCAGGCGATCTCGTCCAGCCACATCCAGCGGTGCCAGTCGGGCTCGTCCGGGCGCTCCAGCCGCAGCTCGCCATTGATGCCCTGGCGCTGCTCGGCGGGGTCGTAATAGACCTGCACGGTGGCACGTTCCGCCACCACGCCCTCGCAGGTGCCACCGTCCTTCAGCACCAGGCGCACGTGCCCGTTGGCGGGAAGTTGGCGCGTGAGCGCCTGGAGCGCGTGCACGGCGGCCGGGTCGGAGTAGACGTGTTTGGCGAACCTGCCCATCGGCGCATGCCTCTTCGTGGAAAACCGCCCCAACCGTAGCCGCGCGCAAGGAAAGCGCGGATCAAATCCGCGGCACGGCGGCGTCAAGCCGCGCATCTGCCGGGACACGCGGCACGACTACAATGCGCGGTCTCTGGCAAGGATCCCCATGTCGAATCCCACACCTCCGTCCGCCGCCGCGGACTCGCCGCTGCGCCACCGCGCCTTCGTGCAGTTCTGGTGCGCACGCATCGCCTCCGGCTTCGGCTTCCAGATGCTGTCGGTGGCGGTGGGCTGGCAGATCTACGCGATCACCGGGCGCGCCTTCGACCTCGGCCTGATCGGCCTGGTGCAGTTCGTTCCATCGGTGCTGCTGGCGCTGCCGGCGGGGCATGTGGCCGACCAGTTCGAGCGGCGGCGCGTGGTGCTGCTCGGGCAGATCGTGGAATGGACGGCCATCGTGCTGCTGGCCGCGCTGACCCTGCTCGGCCGCATCCACGAGATCGGCATCCTGCTGCTGGTGTTCGTGATCGGCGTGGCCAAGGCCTTCGAGTCGCCCTCGATGCAATCGCTGCTGCCGGCACTGGTGCCCACGGCGATCCTGCCGCGTGCGGTGGCGGTGAGCGGTTCGGCGTTCCAGATGGCGATGATCCTCGGCCCCGCGGTGGGCGGCCTGCTCTACGTGGCGGGGCCGGGCGTGGTGTACCTGAGCGCCGCCGCGCTGTACCTGGTCGCCGCCGGCATGATGGCGGCGCTGCGCTACGAGCAGGCGCCGCCGAAGCGCGAGCCGGCCACGCTGAAGACGCTGTTCGCCGGCGTGCATTTCATCCGCGAGCGCAAGGACGTGCTGGGCGTGATCTCGCTGGACCTGTTCGCCGTGCTGCTGGGCGGCGCCACCGCGCTGCTGCCGATCTTCGCACGCGACATCCTGCATACCGGGCCCTGGGGCCTCGGCCTGCTGCGCGCGGCACCGGCGGTAGGCGCGCTGCTGATGTCGCTGTGGCTGGCGAAGCACGACCTGCAGCGCCGCGTGGGCATGATCATGTTCGCCTCCGTCGCCGGCTTCGGCGCGGCGACCCTGGTGTTCGCGCTCTCCACCGCGCTGTGGCTGTCGCTGGCGGCGCTGTTCGCGCTGGGCGCGTTCGACATGGTGAGCATGGTGATCCGCGGCTCGCTGGTGCAGCTGGACACGCCCGACGCGATGCGCGGCCGCGTCAACGCGGTGAACTCCATCTTCATCAACACCTCCAACCAGCTCGGCGAATTCGAGTCGGGCATGGTTGCGGCGTGGCTGGGCGCGGTGGGTTCCGCGCTGGTCGGCGGCCTGGGCACGCTGGTGGTGGTGGGCCTGTGGATGGCGATGTTCCCGAGCCTGCGCCGGCGCCAGCAGCTGCACGTGGCGCCCGCCGCGGACGAGTCGCAGGCCGCGATCGGCACGCTCTAGCGGCAGGACCCCGGCATTCCCGGAGCGCTGCGCCTCCCTCGGCACCGTTGCCTCGCGGATGCAGACCCGCGATGCTGGCGACCGCCATGCCCACCAAGGAGAGTCGCGCATGTCCGCGCCGCCGCCCCTGCGTTCCACCTTCGTCACCGTGCTGGCATGGGTGTTCATCGGCCTGTCCGGTTTCGCCACGGCGATCGCCGTGCTGCAGAACCTGATGCTGCAGTGGCTGTTCCTGCCGGCGATGCAGCAGGCGCAGCAGCAGGCACCGCTGCCGCCGGGCCTGCCGGCGCCCATGCAATGGACGTTCGGACATTTCGCGTGGTTCTTCCGCGCCTTCCTGCTGGTCTCGGCCCTCACGCTGGTGGCCGCCGTCGGCCTGCTGCGCCGGCACGGGTGGGCACGCCGCCTGCTTGTCGGCCTGCTGGGCTTCGCCATCGTCTATCAGTTGCTGGGGCTGGCGTGGCAATGGTGGTTCATGGGCTCGATGCAGGGCTTCATGCAGGCCTCCGGCGCGCCCGCCGACATGACCGCGACGATGCACGGCTTCATCCGCGCCCTGCAGGTGTTCGGCACGCTGATGGCGCTGGGCCTCTGCGTGCTGTTCGGCTGGATCCTCCGGCGCCTCTGCAGCCCCCGGGTACGCGACGAATTCCGTCCATGGAAGGCTTCGCCCTGAATGGGACCACGCTTCCTTTACATGCCTCTCACGCACGCGCTGGCAGCGTGGCGCTGCTGCCACAGGAGTACGTCATGAGCACCCGGCGCGACATCGAACAAGGCATGGAAGGGATCGGCGACCGCGTTCGTCGCTATGCGGGCGACGCCGGCGACGCCGCCCACGGCTGGATCGCCCGCGGACGGCGCGCGGCGGCGCGCTTCGACGGTGACGGCTACCGCCGCCGGCTGGCGCGCGCCGCCGAGGACCTCGTCGACGAGACGAACTACCGCTACCGGCGGCTGAAGCGCCAGGTTAACCGCCATCCGATCGCCACCGCCGCGATCGTCGCCGGCACCGTTGGCGCCTTCGTGCTGCTGCGCCAGATCCTGCGCGACGACGACGAGGGCTGAGCTCCGCCGCGCGCGGCGACCGGGGCCGCGGCGCTGGAGGCAGTGCCGCTGCTAAGCTGGGAGTTGCTCTCCGTCCAGTCGCTTCGCCATGTCCCCGGAACTGCGTTTCCACCATCCGCTCGCGTTCTGGCTGGGCTGCGTCGCAGTGGCGGTCGGCGTGCTGTTGCACATGCCGATGTACCTGATGGCGGCGCCGATGCACTACCGCCTCGCCGGCATGGCGATGGACACGCCGATGGCGGTGGGGATGGTGCTGATTCCCTGTGGCGTGCTGCTGGCCGGCTACGGCCTGATGCCGCGCATGGCCCGGCTCCGGCAGCGCCTGCATGGCCGCGACATCCATCGCCACTTCCACATCGCCGACGGCGTGCCGCTGCACCGCGAGCACTGGACGCTGGTGACGGCGCTGGCGGTGGCGCTGGCGATCGACGTGATGAAACCGGCGTCGCTGGCCTTCGTGATGCCGGGCATGACGGCGGAGTACGGCATCGGCATGTCGACTGCCGGCTGGCTGGCGCTGTCGGCGCTCACCGGCACAGCACTGGGCTCGCTGGTATGGGGCCGCCTGGCCGACCTGTTCGGCCGCCGCGCGGCGATCCTGCTGTCGGCGATCCTGTTCATGGGCACCGCGATCTGCGGCACGATGCCGGCATTCAGCTGGAATCTGGTGATGTGTTTCCTGATGGGTGCGGCGGCCGGCGGCATGCTGCCGATCGCATTCACCCTGATGGCGGAGACGATTCCCGCCGCGCACCGCGGCTGGCTGCTGGTGGCCCTGGGCGGCGTGGGCACGTCGGCCGGCTATCTCGCGGCCTCCGGCGCCGCGACCCTGCTGGAACCGAGTTTCAGCTGGCGCTCGCTGTGGCTGCTGAACCTGCCCACCGGTGCGCTGATCGTGTTCCTCAACCGCTACATACCCGAGTCGCCGCGCTTCCTCTCCAACGCCGGCCTGCACGCGCAGGCGCGCGCGGTGCTCGCCCGCTTCACCGGCGCACGCGACACGGTGGTCGCCGATCCGGCCGGCGCCGACTCCGATCCGCCGATTCTGGAGAGCCTGCACCCGGCAGCCGACCTGCGCCAGCTGCTGCGCGGCCGCCAGGCGCGCATCACCGCGGGGCTGGCCACCTGCGGGCTGGCCTGGGGGCTGGTGAACTTCGGCTTCCTGCTGTGGCTGCCGGCCAACCTCGCCAGGCTGGGCGTGGACGCCCATGGCGCCAGCGCGCTGCTGGCGCGTTCGGCGCTGCTCGCGGTGCCCGGCACGGCCGCGGTGGTGTGGCTGTACCAGCGCTGGAGCAGCTTCCGCAGCCTGGTGCTGCTCATCGCGCTGACCGCGCTGGCGCTGCTGGGGTTCTGCGCGATCGCGCTCACCGATGCGCGCGACGGCGCGCTCACCGTCGCCGCCACGGTGGCACTGCTGGTGAGCAGCGGCGGCGTGATCGCCACGATGCTGCCCTATTCCGCGGAGATCTATCCCGTGCACCTGCGCGGCACCGGCTCGGGCCTGATCGCCGCCAGCTCGAAGGCCGGCGGCATCCTCGGTGCGGCGCTGGGCGTGCTGGGACTGTTCGCGCATTTCGCGCTGTCGGCGCTGCTGATCGCGCTGCCGATGGCCGCCGCCGGCTGGCTGCTGGCGCGCCACGGAGTTGAAACCCGCGGACACGCGCTGGAGACGATCCAGCGCACGTTGTCGGAGTAGCTCGTCCGGCGCCGGTTCCGCACCTCCGCATGGCCCGCGCCGGGAGCCGCCTTCACGCAGGGGAAGAACCAGGCCAGCGGGAAGCCGGACGTCCGTCCATGGCCGGGGATCCAGACGGAAAAGGCCGCCTCGCGGCGGCCTTTCCGGGAACACGCATCCGCTGGCTCACACCGTGAGCGGGTTGGGCTTCTCGGGGTCGAGCTTGTACTCCTTGATCGCGCGGGCCACGTCCTTGGCGTTGACCTTGCCGTCCTTCGCCAGCGCGGCCAGCGCGGCGTGGGCGATCCAGTAGCGGTCCACCTCGAAGAACTCGCGCAGGTGCGCGCGGGTATCCGAGCGGCCGAAGCCGTCGGTACCGAGCACGGTGTAGCGCATGCCGTCGGGGATGAAGGCACGGATCTGGTCGGCGTACTCGCGCACGTAGTCGGTGGCGGCAACGGCCGGGCCCTGGCGCCCCTGCAGCAGGCCGGTGACGTAGGGCACGCGCTGTTCGGCCTCGGGATGCAGGCGATTCCAGCGCTCGGCGTCGAAACCGTCGCGGCGCAGCTCGACGAAGCTGGGCACCGACCAGATGTCCGCGCTGACGCCGAAGTCCTTCTCCAGCAGTTCCGCCGCCGCGATCACCTCGCGCAGGATGGTGCCGGAGCCCAGCAGCTGCACGCGCGGCTCGCCCTTCTTCGGCTTGCCGCCGTCCTTGAACAGGTACATGCCCTTGATGATGCCCTCGGCGCAGCCCTCGGGCATGTCCGGATGGGCATAGTTCTCGTTCATCACGGTGATGTAGTAGTAGTGATCCTCCTGCTCCTCCATCATGCTGCGCACACCGTCCTGCAGGATCACCGCCACCTCGTAGGAGAAGGTCGGGTCGTAGGCCTTCACGTTCGGGATCACGCCCGCCATCAGGTGCGACTGGCCGTCCTCGTGCTGCAGGCCCTCGCCGTTCAGCGTGGTGCGGCCGGAGGTACCGCCGACCAGGAAGCCGCGCGCACGCATGTCGCCGGCGGCCCAGGCCAGGTCGCCGATGCGCTGGAAGCCGAACATCGAGTAGTAGATGAAGAACGGCAGCATCGCCTGGTTGCTGATGCTGTAGCTGGTGGCCGCGGCCATCCACGAGGCCATGCCGCCGGCCTCGCTGATGCCCTGCTGCAACACCTGGCCCTTCTGGTCCTCGCGGTAGTACAGCAGCTGGTCGGAATCCTGCGGACGGTACTTCTGGCCGAACGGCGCATAGATGCCGATCTGCCGGAACATGCCCTCCATGCCGAAGGTGCGCGCCTCGTCGGCCACGATCGGCACCACGCGCTCGCCGATCTGCTTGTCGCGCAGCAGCAGGTTCATGCCGCGCACCAGCGCCATGGTGGTGCTGATCTCGCGCTCGCCGGTGCCGGAGGTGATCTGCGCGAAGGCGGCCAGGTCGGGCGCCTTCAGCTTGGCGTCGGCCTTGCGACGGCGCTGCGGCAGGCAACCGCCGAGCGCGCGGCGGCGCTCCATCATGTACTCCACTTCCGGCGAGTCCTTGCCGGGGTGGTAGTACGGCACCTCGTCCAGCTTGTCGTCCGGCACCGGGATGTTGAAGCGGTCGCGGAACGCGCGCACCGAGCCGTTGTCGAGCTTCTTCTGCTGGTGGGTCGGGTTCTGCGACTCGCCCGAGCCCAGGCCCATGCCGTAGCCCTTGACCGTCTTGGCCAGGATCACCGTGGGCATGCCCTTGGTGTTCACCGCCGCGTGATAGGCCGCATAGACCTTGTGCGGGTCATGGCCGCCGCGGTTGAGGCGCCAGATGTCCTCGTCGCTGAGGTTGGCGACCATCTCGCGGGTCTGCGGGTACTTGCCGAAGAAGTGCTCGCGCGTGTACGCGCCGCCAAAGGCCTTGCAGGCCTGGTATTCGCCGTCGACGGTTTCCATCATCAGCTTGCGCAGCACGCCATCCTTGTCGCGGGCGAGGAGCGGGTCCCAGTAGCTGCCCCAGATCACCTTGATCGCGTTCCAGCCGGCGCCGCGGAACACGCCCTCCAGCTCCTGGATGATCTTGCCGTTGCCGCGCACCGGGCCGTCCAGGCGCTGCAAATTGCAGTTGATCACGAACACCAGGTTGTCCAGCCCTTCGCGGCCGGCCAGCGAGATGGCGCCCAGCGACTCGGGCTCGTCGCACTCGCCGTCGCCCATGAAGCACCACACCTTGCGGTCGGTCTTGGGGATCAGGCCGCGATGCTCGAGGTACTTCCAGAATTGCGCCTGGTAGATCGCCTGGATCGGACCCAGGCCCATCGACACCGTCGGCACCTGCCAGTAGTCGGGCATCAGCCAGGGGTGTGGGTAGGAGGACAGCGCGCGGCCCTTGCCGACCACTTCCATGCGGAACAGATCGAGCTGGTCCTCGCCGATGCGCCCCTCGAGGAACGAGCGGGCGTACAGGCCGGGGCTGGAATGGCCCTGGTGGAAGATCAGGTCGCCCGGGTGCTCGGCGCTGGGTGCGCGCCAGAAATGGTTGAAGCCGACGTCGTACAGCGTGGCCGACGAGGCGAAGCTGGCGATGTGGCCGCCCAGCTCGCCCGGCTTGCGGTTGGCGCGCACCACCATCGCCATCGCGTTCCAGCGGATGATCGAGCGGATGCGCCACTCCATCGCCGCGTCGCCCGGGCTCTTGGCCTCGTTCGCCGGCGCGATGGTGTTGACGTATTCGGTGGTCGGGTCGAACGGCAGGTAGCCGCCGGCGCGCCGCGTGGAGTCGACCATCTTCTCCAGCAGGTAATGCGCGCGCTCGGTGCCGTCGTGACTGATGACCGCGTTGAGCGATTCGACCCATTCGCGGGTTTCGGTGGGATCGAGATCCTGGTTGAGGACGTCGTCGAGCTGATCCATGGGAGATTCTCCGCAGCGCCGCGCGGCGCAGGTGCCTGAAGGGGAAGCCGCCGCGGGGGATGCGGCAGGCCGACGCCCAAGTCTAGCCTTCGCCGCACATCGCTGCCAATTGGACGTCCGTTGATGGGCGCCATGCGGAGGCGGATGGTGCTGGCGCTGCCTGGAGCGAAGATGGCGAGAGTGTGGGCGCAGCGGGCGGGAGTGCCGGAAACCACTCCCTCTTTCCTGCGGAGAGAGGGCTGGGCTCGGGGGACAGGCTGGCGACGGGGGAGCCGCGAAGCGTGCTCTCGCCGGGGTTTGCCGCGAGCACCCGCCCCTCACCTCGATCCTCTCCCCAGGGAGAGGAAGCGAACCCGATGGGCGCGTTCGCCAGCCACTCGTCGCAGGACGCGGCAGCGTTCGGCCTGACCGCGTGCTGCTTCTTTTGCGCGCAGCTAGCTGCGCGCGGCGCGGATCTGCGCGTCCACGGCGGCGATCGCGGTCATGTTGACCACGCGGCGGACGCTGGACGCCGTGGTGAGGATGTGCGCCGGCTTGTCCACGCCCATCAGGATCGGTCCGATCGCCACGCCGTCGGTCATCACCCGCACCATGTTGTAGACGATGTTGGCGGCGTCGAGGTTGGGCAGCACGAACAGGTTCGCGCGACCATTCAGCGTGGTGCCCGGGAAGATGCGCCGGCGCAGTGCCTCGTCCCACGCGGTGTCGGCCTGCATCTCGCCGTCCATGTCCAGCTTCGGCGCGCGCGCCTTGAGGATCTCCCGCACCTTGCGCATCTTCGCCGCGCTGGCGTTGTCGTGGCTGCCGAAGTTGGAGTGCGACAGCAGCGCCACCTTGGGTTCGATGCCGAACAGCTTGAGCCGGTAGCTGGCCTGCAGCGTGGCCTCGGCGATCTGCTCGGCCGAAGGGTCGAGCTGCACGTGGGTGTCGAGGAAGAACCAGGCGCCCTTGTCGTTGATCACGCCGGTCATCGCCGAGGTGCACTGCACGCCCGGGTCCAGCCCGAACACGCTGCGCAGGTAGCCGAGCTTCTTGTGGTAGCGGCCGACCAGGCCGCAGATCAGCGCGTCGGCCTCGCCGCGCTCGACCATCATCGCGGCGATCAGGGTGGGCCGCGAGCGCATCAGGTTCTTCGCCGCGTCCGGCGTGACGCCACGGCGCTCGGTCATCGCGTGGTACTGCTGCCAGTATTCGTTGAAGCGCGGATCGTCGTTGATGTTGGTGAGCTCGAAATCCACGCCCTCGCGCAGGCGCAGGCCGAGGCGCTGGATGCGCATGGCGATGACTTCCGGCCGGCCGATCAGGATCGGCTGGGCCAGCTTGTAGTCGACCACCGACTGCACCGCGCGCAGCACGGTTTCCTCCTCGCCCTCGGCGTAGACCACGCGCTTGCGGTCGGCGCGGGCGCGGTCGTACACCGGCTTCATGATCAGGCCGGTGCGATAGATGAACTGGCCGAGCTTCTCCTTGTACGCGTCCATGTCGGCGATCGGCCGCGTGGCCACGCCCGAGTCCATCGCCGCCTGCGCCACCGCGGGCGCCAGCATCACCAGCAGGCGACGGTCGAACGGGCGCGGGATCAGGTATTCGGGACCGAAGGTGGGCACGTCGCCGCCGTAGGCGCTGCCGAGATCGGACGCTTCCATGCGCGCCAGCTCCGCGATGGCGCGCACGCAGGCGGTCTTCATCGCCTCGTTGATGCCGGTGGCGCCCACGTCCAGCGCGCCGCGGAAGATGTAGGGGAAGCACAGCGCATTGTTGACCTGGTTCGGGTAGTCCGAACGGCCGGTGGCGATGATGCAGTCCGGGCGCACCTTCTTGGCGTCCTCCGGCAGGATCTCCGGGTTCGGATTGGCCAGCGCCAGGATCACCGGCCTGTCGGCCATCGCGGCGACCATCTCCGGCTTGAGGATGCCGCCGGCGGAGAGGCCCAGGAACACGTCGGCACCGGCCACGATCTCGGCCAGCGTGCGCTTGTCGGTGTCGCGCGCGTAGCGCGCCTTGTCCGGGTCGAGGTGGTCGCGTCCCCGGTAGATCACGCCTTCGCGGTCGAAGGCGAGGATGTGCTCGGGCCGGGCACCCAGCGCCACCAGCATGTCGAGGCAGGCGATGCCGGCCGCGCCGGCGCCGGTGGTGGCGATCCGCACGTCCTCGATCTTCTTGCCCACCACTTCCAGCGCATTGAGCACGGCGGCGCCCACGATGATCGCGGTGCCGTGCTGATCGTCGTGGAACACCGGGATCTTCATCCGCTCGCGCAGCTTGCGCTCGACGATGAAGCATTCCGGCGCCTTGATGTCTTCCAGGTTGATGCCGCCGAAGGTGGGTTCCATCGCGGCGATGATGTCGACCAGCTTGTCCGGGTCGCGCTCGTTGAGCTCGATGTCGAACACGTCGACGCCGGCGAACTTCTGGAACAGCACGCCCTTGCCTTCCATCACCGGCTTGCCCGCCAGCGGCCCGATGTCGCCGAGGCCCAGCACCGCGGTGCCGTTGGTGATCACCGCCACCAGGTTGCCGCGCGCGGTCATCTCGCTGGCCGCGGTCGGGTCCTCGACGATGGCTTCGCAGGCGTAGGCCACGCCCGGCGAATAGGCCAGCGACAGGTCGCGCTGGGTCAGCAGCGGCGTGGTCGGGCTGACCTTGATCTTGCCCGGACGCGGATGACGGTGATATTCGAGCGCGGCGTGGCGCAGGTCTTCGGAGTGGGCCATGGATGGGGCTTTTCGTGGGGTGCGGAATGGCCGCGAGGCGGCGCGCGACATGGTAGCACCGGGCATTGCCCGGACCGCGGACCGCAGCCGGCAGGGAACCGGAGGCAAGCGCAATCCGCGCGGAAAATCACGCCCGGCCAATCACCCCGGCGACTGGCCGGCCCCCTGCCGAACGCATCCTCACGGAACGGGTCTGGACAACCGAACGCTGGCCCGCAGGGTCCGCTGCAGGGATGGAGCGGGCACATGCGCCGGACCCGGCGACCCGGAACAGCATGCACTCCCCGCACACCGGCTAGACCAGCTCGTCGGCGTGCACCTTGCCCATGCGGATGCCGTTGACGAACACCGAGAACGCCAACTTGCCGGCCAGCCCGTGCACGTGTCGCATCCATGGCGGCAGCCAGCGCGGCGGCGCGATCGCGCCGGATTCGAAATGCGGCTGCAACGCCACCACGTCGTGCAGGGTGAGCTTGCCGGCGAACAGGTGGCGCAGCACCTCCAGCCGCCGCTGCTTGAGCGCCCAGCGAAAGAACGTGTGCACGGTGAGCAGGCCGGACAGGTAGACGTTGTCCTTGGCGAAAGCCGCGCCGCCGCCAGGCGGCACGCCGCGGAACACGCGCTGGGCGGAATGGAAGCTGTCCGCCGCGCTCTGCCCGCGCTCGACGAAGAACTTGTACACCTCGACGAAATCGGCGCCGGAAAGCGCCATGTCGATCGCGAGGATGCGCAGGCTGATGCGCTTCAGCCGGGCGATGTCGATGGCCCCCGACATCAGCTCGGCGAACACGGCCAGGCCCTCCTGCGTGGCGGTGACCCGCGGCGAGGTGCGCCCCAGCGAGGCCAGCAGCGGTTGCGCGCGCCCGTTGAGCGCGGTGAGCGTGTGCACCAGCGCCTCGTGCGCCAGCAGCTGGTGGCGGTCGTAATCGGTGAAGCTGGCGCCGCCGCGCAGGCGGATGCGGGTGGCGCCAGCGGCAGCCTTCGCCGTCAGTTCGGGATCGACCTCCACCTTCACCGCGCCCGCGCCGAAGAAGTCGTCCAGCGTGTGCGCCAGCTCATCGCGCAGCGCCTCGGCGCTGATGCCCTCGCGGGCGTCGTCGGCCTGCAGGTCGGCGCCCAGCTCGTCCGACAGCTCCACGAAGTACCGCGCCGCGTCGAGGTTGCTGCGCTGGCTGCCGGGGAGCGCGTCGCCCGGCCTGCCGTACAGCGCGATCGACGGCGCACTGACCCCGTCGGTACCCACCGCCTCCAGCATCTCCGCCGCGATGCGCCAGGATTCGGCGGTGCGCGCCAGGTAATCGCCCAGCGGATCGCCGCCGAGCGCTGCCGTCTCGCGCTCGATCGCCGCCAGCTCGGTGCGCGCGGCCGCGAGGTCGGGACGCTGGTACGCCACCTCGGGCAAGGCATAGCGGCCCGCGGCGTAGTCCGCGATCATGCGGTTCTCCAGCGAGGCCGGCCACGCCACGGTGGGCAGGATGTGGATGCCCTTCACCGCGGCCAGCAGGCGCTGGTCGAGCGCGGCGCAATGCTGCAGGTGGGGAGCGATGCCGTTCACGCCGGAGATCTTGCGGGACCGGCGATCACGCCACGTTTCGAGCGACATGCGGCGGCGGCGGCCCGGCCTGCGCCGGATCGACGGGGAACGGGCGCGGATCGCAACTTCCTCACTCCCGTTCCCGCCGGCCACGCGGCGCATGCGGCCGCTCGATGGGCCGGCCGCCACGCTGGCGGCGCAGTTTCGCCTCCAGCGTGCTCGCCTGCTCCTCGCGCTCGTCACGCAGCTTGAGGTAGTTGCGCCAGCGCTCGGGCGACAGCTCGCCGCTGTCCAGCGCGGCCTGTACCGCGCAGCCGGGTTCGCTGCCGTGGCCGCAGTCGGCGAAGCGGCAGGCCTCGGCCAGTTCCTCGATGTCGGCGAACAGGTCGAGGTTTTCCTCGCCGGTGAGTTTCAGTTCGCGCATGCCGGGCGTGTCGATCAGGCAGCCGCCGGTGGGCAGCTGCAGCAGCGCGCGATGGGTGGTGGTATGGCGGCCGCGGCTGTCGTGGTGGCGCACCGCACCGATGGCCATCCTGTCGATACCGAGCAGGGTGTTGGTGAGCGTGGACTTGCCCGCACCGGAGGAGCCCACCAGCACCGCGCTGTCGCCGGGCTGCAGATAGGGTGCAAGCTGCGCCGCGCTGGCGGCGTCCTTGCCGTTGATCGCGTGGACGGCCGTGCCGGGCGCCAGCCGCGCGCGCAGCTCGGCGATGCGCTCGTCGGCTTCGGCATGCAGGTCGGACTTGCTGAGCAGCACCACCGGCCGCGCACCGGAATCCTCGACCAGCGACAGGTAGCGCTCGATGCGCGCGGGGTTGTAGTCGCCGTCCAGCCCGGTGAGCACCAGCACGTAGTCGATGTTGGTGGCGATGATCTGCCGCGCGTAGCGCTCGCCCGCGGCGGCACGCGACAGCACGCTGCGCCGGGGCAGCACGGTGACGATGTGCGGCGGCTGACCGGGCTCGATCTCCACGAAATCGCCCACCGCCGGCCGCTCGGCCGGATCGAGGCCGCGCTTCAGGAACTGCCCGGCCGGCTGCGCGCCGAAGCTGTGCTCGCCATCGTGCAGCTCGTAGCCGGTACGGTGCTGCGCCACCACCCGCGCCAGCCGGCGCCCGGCGCCCGGCACGGCTTCGCCGCGCCAGCCGATGCGCCGCAGCCGCTCTGTCGTTTCGGCATCCATCATGAGTCAGGGAATCCCGCCAGTGGGTCGATTATGCCCTGCCACCGAAATGCCCGCCCAGCGCCCGCGCACCGGCTCGCGCTGCAGCGCACCATGCTGCTAGCATCGGCGGCAATCCGGCTGTGGCGCCGGTTTCGAGGATTCCGGCGTTGGCTTCGATCAGACCCAGCACGCATCTGGCGGACGTGCGCTACGAGATCCGCGGTGCGCTCACCCGGCGCGCGCGCGAACTGGAGGCCGCCGGCCGCGACATCATCAAGCTCAACATCGGCAACCCGGGCCGCTACGGCTTCGAGACACCGGCGCACCTGCGCGAGGCGATCGCCGCGCACCTTGCCGACAGCGAGGCCTACGGCCACGAGCAGGGCCTGGAAGCGGCACGCGAGGCCATCGCCGCGCAGCAGCGCGCGCGTGGCGCGCGCCATGTGGACGTGGAGCGCGTCTTCATCGGCAACGGCGTCAGCGAACTGATCGACATCAGCCTGCGCGCCCTGTTGCAGCCGGGCGACGAGGTGCTGCTGCCCAGCCCCGACTATCCGCTGTGGAGCGCCGCCACCATCCTCAACGGCGGCAAGCCGCGCTACTACCGCTGCCTTGCGGAGAACGGCCACTTGCCCGATCCGGACGAGATCGAGGCGCTGGTCACCCCGCGCACCCGCGCCCTCGTCCTGATCAACCCGAACAATCCCACCGGCGCGGTCTACCCGCGCGCGCTGCTGGAGCGCATCGTGGCGGTGGCCGCGCGGCACAACCTGCTGCTGCTCGCCGACGAGATCTACGACGAGATCCTCTACGACGGCACGCCGTTCCAGCCGCTGGCGGAGGTAGCCGGCGAACTGCCCTGCGTGAGTCTCGGGGGCTTGAGCAAGGTGCACCGCGCCTGCGGCTACCGGATCGGCTGGCTGAGCCTGTCCGGCGCCCCAGCGCGCAGCGCCGAGTACCGCGACGCGCTGCAATTGCTGGCCGCGCTGCGCCTGTGCGCGAACGTCACCGCGCAGTGGGCGGTGATCCCGGCGCTCAGGGACGCCCCCACGATCACCGCGCTGACCGCTCCCGGCGGCCGGCTGCACGAGGCGCGCCAGGCCGTGCTCGACGGCGTGGCCGCGAGCGCCTGGCTCGACGTGGTGGCGCCCGCCGGCGCGCTGTACGCCTTCCCGCAGGTGCGCGCCGACCGCTTGCCTGCGTTCGACGACGAAGCCTTCGCGCTGCGCCTGCTGGAAGAGGAGCAGGTGCTGGTGGTGCCCGGCACCAGCTTCAACGTGCCGGCCAGCCGCCACCTGCGCCTCACCCTGTTGCCGCAGCCCGCACAGTTGCGCGAGGTGTTCGTGCGCATCGAACGGGTGCTGGCGCGCATGGCCGCCGAACAGCCGCGCCGCGTGGCTGTCGCTTGATCACCTACCTCGCCCTCGGCGACTCCTACACCATCGGCGAGGGCGTGCCGGCCGAAGGTCGCTGGCCGGTGCACTTGGCTGCGAGCCTGCGCAACGCAGGCGCGCCGGTGGCCGATCCGGTGATCCTCGCCACCACCGGCTGGACCACCGACGAGCTCTCCGCCGGGATGGATGGGGCTGATTTCGCGCCATCCTGGGGCCTGGTCAGCCTGCTGATCGGCGTCAACAACCAGTATCGCGGCCGCAGCGTGGAAGACTACCGCGGCGAGTTCCGGCACCTGCTGGAGCGCGCGGTCGCGCTGGCCGCGGGGCGCGGCGGCCGCGTGCTGGTGCTGTCCATCCCCGACTGGGGCGTTACCCCGTTCGCGCGCGAAAGCGGCCGCGACACCGCGCGCATCGCCGCGGAGCTCGACGCCTACAACGCCGTCGCCCGCGAAGAAACCCAGCGCCTCGGCGCGCACTGGGTGGACATCACGCCGATCTCGCGCGAACACCGCGACCTCCTCGCCGATGACGGCCTGCACCCTTCAGCCGCGCAGTACGCGCGCTGGGCGCAGGCGGCGCTGCCCGCCGCGCAGGCGATGCTCCAGACCTGAGCCCGCGGCTTGAAGCCGCACGGCGGCGCCGGCATATCGGCGGTATCATTGCCCCTCTTTGCCGGAGCTTCCCATGTCCCTCGACGCCACCACCCGCGAACGCATCGAATCCCTGCTGAAGAGCCACCGCGTGGTGCTGTTCATGAAGGGCAGCCGCTTCGCGCCGGCCTGCGGCTTCTCCGCCGCCGCGACCAATACGCTCAACGAACTGCTGCCCGAGTACCACACGGTGAACGTGCTGGAGGATCCGGAGATCCGCGAGGGCATCAAGGCCTACGGCGACTGGCCCACCATCCCGCAGCTCTACGTGGAGGGCGAGCTGGTCGGCGGCGCCGACATCATCCGCCAGATGTACGGCAGCGGCGAGCTGCACGCGCTGTTCGGCCTCGCCGCGCCGGATCGCACGCCGCCGGAGATCACCATCACCGACGCCGCCGCCAAGGCGATCCGCGAAGGCACCGCGAACGCGCAGGGTCTGGCGCTGCACCTGGAGATCGGCCCCGACCACAGCGCCGGTTTCCAGCTCGCTCCCGCCGGCGAGCACGACATCGTGGCGCATGCCAACGGCCTCGAGGTGCACTTCGATCCGGCCAGCGCCCAGCGTGCCAGGGGCATCGTGATCGACTGGGTTTCCACCGTGCAGGGCGAAGGCCTCAGCCTGAAATTCCCCGGCGCGCAGGAAGTGCGGCCGCTGACCGTGCAGGAGCTGCAGCAGCGCCTCGCCGCCGGCAGCATCACCCTGGTCGACGTGCGCCCCGCAGCCGCGCGCGCCCAGCTCGCCCCGCTGCCGCAGGCGCGCATCCTCGAAGACGAGGGCTACGAAGCGCTCGCCGCCCTGCCCAAGGACACCGCATTGGCCTTCATCTGCCAGCGCGGCATCTCCAGCCAGGGCGTGGCCGAACGCTTCGCCGCGCACGGCTTCAGCCGCGTGCACAACGTGGCTGGCGGCATGGAGGCATGGTCCAGCGAGGCGGCTGCAGACTGATAGCGACACCGGAGGGCTTTGGCCCCGAACCCCGTCGAGCCGCGCCACAACGGCACGCCTCGCAAGACAGACCCGCCGGCAGCGCCCCGCAAGGGCGCTGCTTTTTTATGGGTGAGGATCGCGAGCGCTGCCCACTCGTGGCCTCTTCCCTGCCCTTTGTGCCAGACGGGCCATGCCAGGAATGCCCGGGGATCATGGGCTGGCCCAACGACGACCGGTTGCTGGCCTCCGCGCGAGCCCCCCGCCGATCGCGGCAAAGTTCATCCCCCTCCTGCGGAGAAGCGCCGGAGGCGACACAAGACGGGCGCTCACCCGAGCCTCGCACGGCGCGATGTCGCCATTCCCGCCGCCGCATGGGCGTAATAAACCACGCGATTCACGAGAGAGTCACATTGGAGTCCCCCATTCCCGGGCCAGCCAGCAACGGATGGGCATGTTCAGCACGTCAAATTTGACCGATTCGCAAAATTTCACGACACATATCGAATTATATTTCGCCACCAGCCATGGCGGCACGTAAGAAGCAAATCATTGATAAAAAGAGATTTATCGGCGTATACGCATGTGACGAAAGTAGCGCGCCGCAAGATCGAGCAAGCAGACAGCAATAGCATTCGGAAATGCGCAAATTATTTTGAAATCGCATTAAATTTCATGCGCTTCGAATATGTTCGCAAGATGCTAAAAAAGCGTTGACAGATATTGAGAGACCGAACTAATTTCGGCTGCGGAAGGTGGTCTGGCCGGTTGCCTTTGCCTGCACGGAATGACGGTTCTTGGGTCGAGACAGTGAAGCGGCTTCCTTCGAGTTCGGTTTGCCCCTCGCGTCACCAACCGGCCGCGGCCTCTTGCATCCAACTCGGTCACTGTTTGTGGAGTGGCCGGAGTGAACGGTTTCTAGTCACCCATATCGGGTTGTCTTTTGGGGAGTTAAAGCAATGAACAAGCGCTTCATGCGAGAGAACCAGTACCGCCGCAATGCCCTGGCCACCGCCCTTGCGGTGGGTCTGGGCATCAGCGGCGTGGCCTACGGTCAGGCCACGACCGGTTCGGTCTTCGGCACCGCTCCAGTCGCGGCGGGCGAAACCGTCCGCATCGTCAACAACCAGACCGGGCTCACCCGCGAGGTGCCGGTCGACAGCAGCGGCCGCTTCAGCGCCAGCAACCTGCCGGTGGGCGACTACACCGTGTCGCTGATGCAGGGCGGCAACGTGGTCTCCTCGCGCGACCACGTGTCGGTGAGCGTGAGCGGCGGCGCCCAGGTGCCGTTCGCCGCCCCCTCGGCGGGCAAGAACATCCAGAACCTCTCCAGCGTCACGGTCACGGCCAACTCGCTTCCCGCGATCGACGTGTCCTCCACCCGTCAGAGCTCGGTGATCACCGCGCAGCAGCTGAAGCAGCTGCCGCTGGCGCGCAATGCCGAGTCCATCGCCGTGCTGGCGCCCGGCGTCGCCGGTGGCAACGCCAGCCTGGGCACCGGCCCGGCCGGCACCCCGCTGATCTCCTTCGGCGGCGACTCGACGGCGGAGAACGCGTACTACATCAACGGCTTCAACACCACCGACCCGGTGGGCAACGCGGGCGGCATCGCCCTGCCGTACTTCGCCATCGCCGAACAGCAGACCATCACCTCCGGCTACGGCGCCGAATACGGCCGCTCCACCGGCGGCGTGATCAGCCAGATCGGCCATCGCGGCGGCAACGATTTCCACGCCGGCGTCTATGTCACCTGGGCGCCGACCTGGGCACAGAGCACCTACGACAACATCCATTATGCGAACGCGGCGTCGACCACGGCGGGGCAGCAGCTCGGCGACATGTTCGTCAATCGCCGCAAGAACGAGGACTGGAGCCAGGTCTACGACGCCTACGTGTCGGGTCCGCTGATCAAGGACAAGCTGTTCTTCTACATCACGGCCGAGGCCCAGCACGACAGCAGCAAGACCACCGGCTCGGTCGATTCGCCTTACTACAACTCGTACAGCACCAGTCTGCCGAAGCTCTACGGCAAACTGGACTGGAACATCAACGACAACAACGTCCTTGAAGCCACCTACGCGTCGAGCAAGCTCGAAGACCTCTCGAACAACGCCTACGACTACGACTACAGCACGAACACCATTGGCAACTACCACGGTGTCAACAATCCGCTGTACTCGAGCAAGTTCAACATCGGCATCCTGAAGTACACCTCCTACATCACCGACAACCTCACGCTCAGCGTGCTGGCCGGCAAGATGAAGAGCACGTACTACAGCCGGCAGGTGGCCTATCCGGGCTTCGACCCGATGCTGGCGGGCGTATTGGGCGTTGCAAACCAGAACCCGATCGTTCCCGGCTCCGGCAACACGAACAACAACCCGCGCACCATCCCCTCTCCGGACCACAAGTCCACCGAGAACAACTTCCGTCTGGACCTCGACTGGAAGCTGGGCGACCACGACCTGAAGTTCGGCATCGACAACATGCGCAGCACGGACATCAGCGACGGCAGCATGAGCGCCGGTCCCGGCTACTACTGGATCTACGGCAAGCAAGGGGCGACGAACTTCTCCAAGCCCACTCTGTCGTGCAACGCATTGGGCCAGTGCGTCGACAACCCGATCAACTACCCCAACGGCGGCCCGGTGGGCACCGGCGCCACCGCCAACAGCTACTACGTCGTGAAGCGGACGTATGGCGGCGTGGCCTCGTTCACGGTGGAGCAGAAGGCGCAATACATCGAGGACAACTGGCAGGTCACGCCCAACCTGCTGCTGAACCTCGGCCTGCGCAACGACCAGTTCACCAACTACAGCGCCGGCAATCAGCCCTACATCAGGGAGACCACGCCGCAGTGGCAGCCGCGTCTGGGCTTCAGCTGGGACATCTTCGGTGACAGCAGCGCCAAGCTGTACGGCAACGTGGGGCGTTACTACCTGGCCTTGCCCACCGGCCTCGGCGTGCGCATGGCCGGCGCCAATGCCTACCTCAACGAGTACTACACCTATTCGTCCATCGACGCGAACGGCATTCCGCAGGGCCTGACCCAGGTTCACACGAGCGCGACGCCGTACTCGCCCGACGGCGAGTACGGCACGCCGAAGGACGCGAAGACGATCGCCGCCGCGGACCTGAAGCCGATGTACCAGGACGAGTACGTGCTGGGCTTCCAGAAGTCGCTCAACGCGTTCGGCCAGCCGCTGGTCTGGACCTCGCAGGCCACCTACGCGAAGATGAACAACATCATCGACGACACGGGTACGGTTCCCAACGCGCCTGCCGACGCGAATCCGATGGCGTACCAGACCGACATCCTGGTCAACCCCGGGCGCAGCAACACCATTCGCTACCTGGCGAACGACGGCACCTACAAGACCTACACCTGGAACCCGCACACGGCGTCTGACGGGTTTGTCACCGGCTTCCCCAAGGCGTTCCGCAAGTACTACAGCCTGGAAGAAGCGCTGGAGCATCCGTGGGACGGCAAGTGGATGGGCAAGATCGACTACGTGTTCGCCAAGAGCTACGGCACCACGGAAGGCCCGACCTACTCGCCGCTCGGCCAGACCAGCAACGCGTCTGCCGCCGCGGGTGGCGGCCAGTCCGGTTCGATCAGCGAGGCCTGGGACTTCCCCGCGCTGATGCAGTATTCGAACGGCGAGCTGCCCAACTCGCATCGCCACACGCTGAAGGCCTACGGCACCTATGCGATCACCCCCGAGTGGCTGGTCAGCGGCCTGTACATCGTCCAGTCGGGCGCACCCATCACCTGCCTGGGCTCCTGGGGTCCGACCCAGATCGATGCGGACGGTTACGGCGAGGCCTACCACTGGTGCGATGGCCAGCCGTCGCCTCCGGGCAAGGCCGGCCATCTGCCGTGGACCCATCAGCTCGACCTCTCCGTCAGCTACATCCCGGAGTGGGCTGGCAAGCACCTGACTCTCCAGGTGCAAGTCCAGAACGTGTTCAACGAACAGAAGGACACGGCCTACGTCATTACCCACGACTACTTGGGTGCGCCGGATACCTCGTACAAGCAGCCGCAGCCCGGTGTGCAGGCGGGTACCTATGCGGTGGAGCAGCCGCGCTACGCGGAGTTCAGCGTCAAGTACGACTGGTAAGAAGTCGGCTTCCGCAACCTGGCGGCATCGCATTCGATGCCGCCAAGTGGGGAAGCGGGAAGCAGAACGAACGAGGCCGCCGGGAAACCGGCGGCCTCGTCCGTTTCAGCGCGCGAGGCGGTCGCGCAGCGGCCGCAGCATTTCCAGATACGGCGTGCTGTGCGTCGTGTCGCGTTGAATGGGCTGTCGCACCTGCGCCGCACTGGCGGTGCTGAGCACTTCGCGCCGGGTCTGGTGCGGGGCGAGGCAGGCGGCATCGAAAGGCAGTTCGCAGAAGGCGAGCAGGCGGCGGATCTGCGCCTCGGGTTGTTGCACCAGGGCCTCGTACGGAAAGTCGAGTACCTGCCGCGGATGGCCTGCCAGCCAGAACGCGCTGAGGCGTTCGTAGTCGCGGTAGTACTCCGCCATTTCGTCGAGGTCGTAGCTGTAGTGCACGCCGTGCCGGAACAGGTGGCGGTAGCAGGAGAAGCAGGTTTCCACCGGATCGCGGTGGCACTGGATGATCTTTGCACCGGGCAGCATGAGGCGTGCGGCACCCAGCAGCGGCCAATTGGCGACGTTCTTGTCGGTGAAGCGGGGGCGCCGTTCGCGCCAGCGTGCGGTGCGCGCGAGATAGTCCCGACCCAGCCGGTACCAGTCGTCGGCGGTGGCTGCGTTCACCCACTGCGGGAAGGGCTGCCCGCGGCGGCGCGATTCGTCCTCGATGACCTGGGGCAGGTCAGGGATTTCATTGGCGCCCTCGACATCGGGATGCGTTGCGAGGATGTGCTCGACCAGCGTGGAACCCGAACGCGGCATGCTGGCGATGAGGATGACTTCATGACCCAGCGTGGGAACCATCGGCGCGGGTAACGGAGCACTGAAGGCCTCGATGATGCGATCGATCTGCGCGCGCTCGGCGGCGGCATCCCATGCCACCAGTCGCCGCTTGTCCGCATTCGCCCGGCGCAGCGCTTCAAAGGCGCCGGCGTAGTCTTGCTGGTCCTCCAGCGCCCGGAACAGGCTGAAGCCGAGCATCACCCGCGTATCGGGCGACAGGTCCGGCTGACGCAGGGCACGGCGGATCAGCTCGATGTCGGCAGGCCCCAGCGACTCGGTCTTGAGATTGGCCAGTCCGTGCCACGCTTCCGCGCGCTCGGGCTGTTGATCCAGCACGCGCCGGTACTCGGTCACCGCACGCGGAATGTCACCCTGCATGGTGGCGATGTCAGCCACGCCGATGCGGGCCAGCACGTGCCGCTCGTCCAACGCCAGGGCGCGACGGAAGGCCTGGCTGGCTTCCTGCAATTGCCCCTGCTGCTTCAGTGCCTTCCCGAGGTTGTACCAGGGCGCGGCCTGCCGCGATGCCAGCTCGCAAGCACGGTGCAGGTGCTGCAGCGCCTCTTCCAGTGCACCGGTGTCATGCAGCGCACAGCCCAGATACATCTGCATGTTGGCGTCGGCGGGACGTTGCGCCGCCGCCTTGTGCAGGAAATCGACCGCCCTGGCGTTGTCCCCGCGCATCAGGCAGGCAAGCCCGTACAGGAATTGCGCGTCGGCCAGTCCCGGCTCCAGGGCAAGCACCTGCGCGAGTGCCCGCTCGGCAAGTTCCGGCTGCTTCCGGTTGAGTGCCGCTCCGGCGTCCGCGAGCAGTCGGCGGGTCGCCGGCGACAATGGAGTCTGTTGTGGCATGAACCGGGAGTGCCCAAGGGGTGGTCGGAATCTGGCCTGGCTCGCACGACCCGCATCGGGACACGCCATCGGTGCGGTCACGTGCCAGCAGCCCGCCGATTGTCGCACGCGGCGCCGCCGGCCTTCGCCCCGGTCGCAGGTTCTTCCTCGCCTCTCGCCGTCCACAGCGGCAGCCTCGCCTGGATGCAGCCGAATCCCTCACTCCCCCTCGCCATCCTCCTCGAAGCGCAGGTGCTTCACGCTGCGTCCGTTGCGGCGGACCAGCTTGAGTGCCTCGATGCCGACACGGATGTGGGCCTCGACGTATTGCGCGGTGACCTTGCGATCGCTGGCTTCGGTCTTGACGCCCTCCGGGATCATCGGCTGGTCGGAGACCAGCAGCAGCGCGCCGCAGGGGATCTCGTTGGCGAAGCCGGCGGCGAAGATGGTGGCAGTCTCCATGTCGACCGCCATGCAGCGGGTGCGCCGCAGATAGGCCTTGAAGCCGTCGTCGTGCTCCCAGACCCGGCGGTTGGTGGTGTAGACGGTGCCGGTCCAGTAGTCGTGGCCAAGGTCGCGGATCATCGTGGAGACTGCGCGCTGCAGCTGGAACGCGGGCAGTGCCGGCACCTCGGGCGGCAGGTAATCGTTGCTGGTGCCCTCGCCGCGGATCGCCGCGATCGGCAGGATCAGGTCGCCGATCTGGTTCTTCTTCTTGAGCCCGCCGCACTTGCCCAGGAACAGCGCGGCCTTCGGCGCGATCGCGCCGAGCAGGTCCATCACGGTGGCGGCGTTGGGGCTGCCCATGCCGAAATTGATCAGGGTGATGCCGTCGGCGGTAGCGTTCGGCATCGGCCGGTCGCGGCCCTGCACCGCCACGCCATGCCAGTCGGCGAACAGGTCCACGTAGTGGCCGAAGTTGGTGAGCAGGATGTGCTGGCCGAAGCCTTCCAGCGGCGTGCCGGTGTAGCGCGGCAGCCAGTTGGCGACGATCTCGTGCTTTTCTTTCATGCGGCAGGGCCTTGTGCGACGGGTGCCTCCGCGCCGGCGGAGGGTGCCGGCGACGCCACGCCGGCGGGATCCTCGGGTCTGCCCCATTATGGCGGCACGCGGCAGCGGCCGGCCGGCCAAATTCGGCGCTCCCGCGTGTTATGTTGCAGAAGCCATTCTGAAGGGGATGACACATGCGCATGGGGCTGACCATGGATGCCGCCTGCGACCTGCCGCAGGCGTTTCTGCAGGAACACCACATCACGGTGATGCCGATCACCGTGAAGGTGGACGGCGAAACCTTCAGGGACGACCGCGACCCGGCGGAGATCCAGCGCTTCATCGACCGCCGCCTCGGCAGCCGCAGCCATTCCGCGGAAACCGAGCCGACCACGGCGGAGGAGGTGCAGCAGCTGTTCCTGCAGCGCCTGGTGCTGGAACAGGACTGCGTGTTCTGCCTCACCATCACCGCCACCCGCAGTCCGATCCACGACAACGTGGTGCGGGCCAGCTTCGCGGTGCTGCGCGGTTACCGCGAGGTACGCGAACCGGCCGGCATCCCCGGTCCGTTCCTGCTGCGGGTGGTCGACACCCGCAACATCTTCGCCGGTGCGGCGCCGGCGATCTGGGAGGCGGCCCGGCTGATCGCGGCGGACGAAGCGCCGGCCACGATCCGCGAACGGCTCAACCACGTCGCCAACCACAGCTACGGCTACATGCTGCCGCGCGACCTGTATTACCTGCGCGCCCGCGCCAAGAAGAAGAACGACCGCAGCGTGGGCCTGTTCAGCGCAGTGCTGGGCTCGGCACTGGACATCAAGCCGATCCTGCGCTGCTTCCGCGGCGAGACTGGACCGGTAGGCAAGGCGCGCGGCTTCGAACAGGGCGCGCAGCAGCTGTTCGACTACGCCGCCGCGCGCGTGCGTGCCGGCCTGCTGGTGCCGATGGTCTGCGTGAGCTACGGTGGCGACCTCGCCGTGCTGTCGCACCTGCCCGGCTACGCCGGCCTGCGCGCGGCCTGCGAGGAATGCGGCGTCACCCTGCTCGAAGCGCCGATGAGCATTACCGGCATGGTCAACGTGGGTGAGGGCGCAGTGACGCTCGGCTTCGCCGCCGAGGAGCACGAGGCCGCGTTCTGAGTCCAGGAACGCGGGGCCGCTCCGCCAAGGCATGGCCCCGCGCCTGCCCGCGACGCTCCGACGACACCCGCCACATGGCGGGTGGACGATGACGCGGGCCATCGTCGCCCCCGTCGCGGCGCATCATTGAACGACCCCCACCGCCACCGGCGGGCGGCTGTGGACAGCAGGAAGATCCCATTCGCATGACAACGAACCAGCCCCCGCCTTCGACGCCGGCACGCGACACCCGCCCGCCTCCGCCGGTGGCCCAACTGCTGCGCGAGGCAGGCAGGGCGCTGAGCCTCGACCAGGCCGCACTGGCCGAACAACTGCTGGAGCAGGCGTTGGCGCTCGCACCCGGCAGCGTCGAAATCCGGCGACTGATGGGCGTCGCCGCCTTGATGGGTGGCGACCACCCGCGCGCCATCTCGCATTTGTACAGCGCGCTTGCCGCCGGTCCGGACGATGCCATCGTCAACATGACGCTGGGCAACGCCCTGTTCGAGACCGGCGAAGCCGATGCCGGCCTGGCATGCCTGCAGCGCGCTTGCGAACTCGCCCCCGGGACCGCCGCGACCTGGTACAACTTCGGCCGCGCGCTGCAGGTGTCCTCCCGCATGGAGCAGGCCCGCGAAGCCCTGCAACGCGCGGTGACGATCGATCCTGGATACACGAGGGCACGCAACGCACTGGCCACCGTGCTGACCAACCTCGGCGACATAGCCTCCGCCGTGGCGATACTGCGTGAAACCCTGCGCATGCAGCCCGACAACGCCGACGCCTGGTTCGCCCTGGGCAACATGAAGACCGAATCCTTCGGCAACGGGGATGCCGCGCAACTGCGCAGCCTGTTCCGACGGCCCGGCGTCCCCGACGACCCGCGCATCCTGCTCGGCTTCACCCTTGCCAAGGCGATGGAAGACCAGGCCGACTACGCCGCAGCGTTCGATGCCGTGCGCGAGGCAAACGCCCTGAAGCGCCGACATCTGTACTGGGACCGGAACGAAGAGCATGCCCGCGTCGACGCCATCGCCAACGCGTTCTCCGCCCCGCTGCCCGCGCCGGTGGACGCCACGCTGGGGCAGGAGGTCATCTTCGTGGTGTGCCTGCCGCGCTCCGGCTCCACCCTGACCGAGCAGATCCTCGCTTCCCATCCGGAGGTCGTCGGCGGCGACGAGGTTCAGGTTCTGCCCGCGATCCTCGACGAGGAATCCGGCCGCCGCGGCATGCCCTTTCCGCAGTGGGTGAGTGCGGCGACCGCCGCGGACTGGCATCGCCTGGGCGAGGAATACCTGGCGCGCACCAGCCAGCGGCGCCTGCAGCATCCGCGCTTCACCGACAAGAACGTCAGCAACTGGGCGTTCGTGGGCGCGGCACTGGCGATGCTGCCCGGGGCCCGGGTGGTGAACTCGCGCCGCGATCCATTGGAAACCTGCTTTGCCGGCTACCGGCAGCTGTTCGCCACCGGCGTGCATTTCAGCTACGACCTGGACGATATGGTGGCCTATTTCGCCGGCTACGATCGCCTGAGCAGACTCTGGCGACGGAAATTCCCCCTGCAATACTTCGACCACGAGTACGAATCGCTGCAGCGGGATCCCGAAGGGCAGATTCGTCGCCTGCTGGATTTCTGCGGGCTTCCGTTCGACACCGCGTGTCTCGCCTTCCACCAGACCCCGCGCACCGTGCTGACCGTGAGTGCGGCCCAGGTGCGGCAGCCGCTGCGCCAGGACACCGCGCGCGCGCCGCTCTACGGCGACAAGCTGGAACCATTGCGCGCCAGGCTCCGCTCGGCCGGGCTGCTGCCGGCGGAGGCCTGACCTTCGGCGTGCAGCAAGGACTGCAGGCCCGCGCCCTCGGGCGCCTCCGCCCGGACTCCCGGCATGTGCGGGTTTCACGCGGGGCGGCAGCGGTCCGGCGGCATGACCGGCGCGGGCGAGGGCGCGGTGCCCCCGGCTGGCTCTGCCACCGGACACCGCGAGGCCGTATTCTGGGCCTCGTCCTCGCCTGGCCGTGGAGCGAACGATGCCGCGCCTGCCCATCCTGTCCGCCTGTCTCGCGCTGATCGGCGCAGGCCTGTGCGTGCCGGGTCATGCGCAGACGGTCTACAAATGCACGGGAACGCATGGCGAGGCGAGCTACCAGCCCACGCCCTGCCCCGGCGTGCAGCACCAGCGGCAGATCACCCTCGATGCCCAGCCTCCGGCACCGCCACCACCCACCGCACCCGTGGCCGTCGACAGCGCGCCACCCGTCGCCTACATCCCGCCGCCGACACCACCCACCGCGCCGATTCCCGTGCTGTACGAGTGCGTGCGCGCCACTGACGGCAAGACCTATCTCAGTGCCACCGGCGATCCGCCCGGCTATTACGCGCCGCTGGGCATCGTCGGCGTACCCACCTCGCTGACACAGCAATACAACGCGGCCAACCACATGGGCCGCGACCAGCCCAACGCGGCGATGGTCTCCGGCTACTACACCTGGGTGCGGGACAGCTGCCGCGAACTGAGCGCGGAGGAAACCTGTTCGGCACTGCGCAAGGACTGGGCCGAGAACGAGCACAAGCTGGGCCGCGCCTTCAAGAGCGACCAGCCGCCGCTGCTGAGGCGCGAAGCTGAACTGCGTGCCCAGCTGCAGGGTTGCGGCGGCCCCTGAGCAAGGCTTGCGCAACGCGTGGCAAGCCCTTGCCGCACAAGGCCGGCATCGAGTTGTCCACAGGCTTGCCGACAGGCTTTCCCCAGCCGCTGTGGAAAACCCGGCACGCCGCGCTCAGAAACCGTAGTTGAGGAAACCGCCGTCCACGCCCAGCACCTGGCCGGTGATGTAGCTGGCGGCGGGCAGGCACAGGAAGGCGATCGCCGCGGCCACCTCCTCCGGCTCGCCGATGCGTCGCAGCGGCGTGCGGTCCAGCACCTCTTCCAGATAATCCTCGTCGGCCAGCGCGGAGTCGGTGCGCTGGGTGCGGATGTACCACGGCGCCACCGCATTCACGCGGATGCCGTCCACCGCCCACTCCGCGGCAAGGTTGCGGGTAAGCTGGTGCAGCGCGGCCTTGCTCATGCCGTAGGGCGCGCCGGTGCGCACGTGGGTGACGCCGGACACCGAACCCACGTTGACGATCGCCGCGTTCGCATGCTGCACCAGCTGCGGATGCGCCAGCCGGCACATCTCGAAGGCGGCGAACAGGTTCAACTCGAAGATCGCACGGTAGTCCTCGCCGTCGTATTCCAGCGCCGGCTTCGGCACGTTGCCGCCGGCGTTGTTGACCAGCAGCGACAGCGGCAGGCCGAGGTCGGCCACCCAGTCGAACACCGCCAGCCGGTCCTCCGCGTCGGCGATGTCGGCGCCCAGCGCGTAGACCTCGATGCCCTCGTGCTCGTCAGCCAGTTCCACCCGCACCTGCTCGAGGTAATCCTCGTCGCGCGCCACCAGCAGCAGGTTCGCGCCCAGCCCGGCGAGCTCGCGCGCGGTGGCGTAGCCGATGCCCTTGCTGGCGCCGGTGACGAGGGCAGTGTGGCCATGCAGTTGCCAGGCGTCTATGCGGCTGTTCATGGGCCGAGCTTACACGATGGCCTTGCCGGCGGAACGATGCCGCGGGACACTCGCCGCCTGCATCCCTCGAGGCCTGCGCGATGAAAACCATGCTGCCGCTGCTCTGCCTGTTCGGCCTCGCCGCCTGCTCCGGCAAGCCGCCGGTGCCGCAGGCCGCTCCATCGCCTGCCGCCAGCAGCCATCGCGTCGCCACACCGTGGGATGCGATGAAGGCCAACGAGCAGCGCGCCAGGGACGTGCAGAAGATGGCGGACAAGCAGGCCGAGGAGCAGCGCAAGCAGATCGAGGCACAGACGCAATAGCACACCGCTCCGCGTTTGGACGTCTCGACGTCCATGCGCCTTGCCACGCAGCGCGTTTGGCTGCATCGTTCCGGCATGGATGCCGAAACCACCTGCGCGGCGGCCGCCGGGACGCCTCTGCTGGAAATCGACGCCGCCACCGTGCTGCGCGGCGGCCGGCCCGTGCTCGACCGCCTCAGCCTGCGCGTCGACACGGGCCGGCATACCGCGATCCTCGGCGCCAACGGTTCGGGCAAGTCCACGCTGGTGCAGCTGATCGCGCGCCAGCTCTACCCGCTGGCGCCCGGCGACGGCCGCAGCCCGGTGCGGGTGTTCGGCCGCGGGCACTGGAACGTGGCCGAGTTGCGCGGCCTGCTCGGCATCGTCTCGCCGGCGCTGCAGCACGACTACACCAGCGAGGCGCCGCTGGAGGTGTTCGACGCGGTGGTTTCCGGCTTCTTCGCCGCGCGCGGACTGGGACTGCACCAGCAGGCCAGCGCGGGCATGCGCGAACGCGCGCGCGATGCGCTCGACCAGCTCGGTGCCGGCCACCTGGCGGGCCGCACGATGGCCAGCCTGTCCACCGGCGAGGCACGCCGCGTGCTGATCGCCCGCGCGCTGGTGCACCGCCCGCGCGCGCTGCTGCTGGACGAACCCTGCGCGGGCCTGGATCTCGCCAGCCGCCGCCGCTTCCTGGAAAGCCTGCGCGCGTTGGCGCGCGGCGGCACCACGCTGCTGCTGGTGACCCATCACGTCGAAGAGATCCTCCCCGAGATCGACCAGGTACTGCTGCTCCGGCACGGCCGGGTGCTGCGCCAGGGCAACAAGGCCGCCACGCTCACCGATGCCGCGCTGGGCGAGGCGTTCGAGATGCCGGTCCGCGTGCGGCGGCACGGCGACTGGTATGCGGCCGCGATCGACTGATCACATCGGCGGGAAGGGTTCAGGGTTTCGCGAGGCGGAGCGGCCGGTGGAGCGATCCGGCCGCCGGGCGCGCGGACCGCGAAAGATTTCGACAGCGGCGGCCGGCGACGCCCAGTAGGGTGCGTGGCATGCGGCGTCCAGCGCCGCGGTCCCCCTCCGCCAAGCGATCCCGTCCATGCCCCTGCCGAACACTCCCTTCCTCGACGCATTGCGCGCCGACGGCCCCGATCCCCGCCTCGCCGACGCCCTGCAGCTCTACGGCCGCTTCGTCGGCAGCTGGGACGCGGCAATCGTCGACCATGGCGCCGACGGACACATGCTGCATTCCACCGCCGAATGGCACTTCGGCTGGGTGCTGCAAGGCCTGGCGATCCAGGACGTGTGGATCGCGCCCACCCGCGGCACGCCGCAGGCATCGCTGCCTTCGGGCTACCTCTACCGCTACGGCAGCACGCTACGCCTGTACGAGCCCGCTCGGCAGCAATGGCGGATCACCTGGGCCGACCCGTCGCTCGGCCTGTACGTGACGCAGATCGGGCGCGCGCAGGGCGACGACATCGTGCAGGAAGGCCGTGCCGCGGACGGCGTGCCGATGCGCTGGAGCTTCCGCGAGATCCGCCCCGACAGCTTCCGCTGGCTGGGCGAGGTCTCCGACGACGACGGCGCCAGCTGGCGCCTGCGGCTGGAGATGCGGGCACGCCGCCGCTGACCCCCAACCATCCACCAGGGAGACTTCCATGTACGACCATGTCGGACTCAAAGTACGCGACCTCGACGCCAGCGTGCACTTCTACCAGGCAGCGCTGGAGCCGCTGGGCCTCGTGCTGTGCTCGCGCGACCAGGGCTGCGCCGGCTTCGGGCCGCCCGGGGCGCCGGCGCTGTGGCTGTATCGCGACGCTGGCGCCGCAGCGGGAACGCACGTCGCGTTCTGCGCGAAGGCCCGTGCCGCGGTCGACCGCTTCCATGCCGCGGGGCTCGCTGCCGGCGCGCGCGACCACGGTGCACCGGGCCTGCGGGCGGACTACGCGCCGGGCTACTACGCCGCCTTCCTGCTCGATCCGGATGGCCACAATGTGGAAGCGGTCTGCATGGCGTGAGACCGGAGCATCGTCCCGGCATTGCCGGGATGATGCAGACCCCGCGGAGTGGTTGAACGGGCTCTCAGTGCGGCGAGCAGAAGCAGTACGCGTAGACGTTCGGCGTGCCGGCCTTCGCGTCGCGCAGCAGCGACAGCTCCGGCGCCAGCGCGTGGACCTGCGCGAACCACGGCGGCAGCCGCAGCCCCCAGGACCGCAGCAGCTCGATGCCGGCGTTCTGGCTGAAGCCGACCAGGAAACGCTCGAACGTGCCCAGCGGCGCCCGCTGGTAGCGCACCGGGTAGCCCTTGCCCAGCCTGGCGAGGCCGGCGGCCTCGGCCACCGCATCGCCGAGGCCGCCGAGCTGGTCGACCAGGCCGCGGTCGAGCGCCTGGCTGCCGGTCCACACGCGGCCCTGCGCGATCGCATCGATGTCGGCGAAGCTCTTGCCGCGCGCCTTGGCCACGCCGCCGACGAAGTCACGGTAGCCCTTGTCGATGATCGCCTGAATCACCGTGCCCACCTTGGGGTCGAGCGGGCGGGTGATGTCGAACGCGCCGGCCATCGGCCCGGTGGCCACGCCGTCGCTCTTGATGCCCAGCTTGGCCAGCGTGTTCGGTACGGTGTAGTACATACCGAAGATGCCGATCGAGCCGGTGATGGTGTTCGGCTCGGCCACGATGCGGTTGGCGTTCATCGAGATCCAGTAGCCGCCGCTGGCGGCCACGTCGCCCATCGATACCACCACCGGGATGCCGGCCTCGCGGGTGAGCTCCACCTCGCGGCGGATCTGTTCGGCGGCATACACCTCGCCGCCGGGCGAGTCCACGCGCAGCACCAGCGCCCGGGTGCGCTTGTCCTCGCGCGCGGCGCGGATCAGCGCGGCGGTGGATTCGCCGCCGATCGAACCCGGCGGACGCTTGCCGCCCGCGATCTCGCCTTCGGCCACCACCACCGTCACGCCCGGCGCGAACAGGCTGCCGTCCTGCGGCAGGCCGGCGGCGTAGTGCGCCAGGTCCACCGCGCGGAAACCGTGGCCGTTCTTCGCGGCAGGCACGCCCTGGGCATGCAGCATCGCGATCAGCTGGGCGCGGGTGGCGGTGCCGTCGATCAGGTGTTCGTTGAGCGCCAGTTGCGCGAGATCGCCCTGGGTGCTGGCGATGGTCTGCGGCAGATTGTCGATGTCGGTGCGCAACGCCGCGGGATCGAGCTTGCGCAGCTTCGCCACCTCGGCGACGTATTCGTCCCACAGCCCGCCCATCCAGTAACCGTCGGCCTCCTTGGCGGCCGGCGAGGCGTGATCGAGGATGTACGGCTCGGCCGCGCTCTTGAACTGGCCCACGCGGAACAGGTGCACGTCCACGCCGAGCTTGTCGAGCAGGTCCTTGTAGAACAGCCGGTAGTTGGCCAGGCCGGTCAGCAGCAGGCTGCCCTGCGGATCGAGCAGCACGCGGTCGGCATGGGCGGCGAGGTAGTACTGGCCCTGGTCCAGGTTCGCCGCCCAGGCGATCACCGGCTTGCCGGTGGCGCGGAAACGGTCCAGCGCCGCGCCCACCTCGCGCAGCGCGGCGAAGCCGCCGGCGTGCAGTTCGCCGGGCAACAGCAGGATGCGGCTGATGCGTTTGTCGTGCGCCGCGGCGTCGATGCTGCCAACCAGGTCACGCAGTTGCACCTGCTCCGGCTTGTTGCCGGACAGCCGCGCCAGCGCACGCTGCAACGGGTCGATGCTGTACTGCTCGACCAGTTGCCCTTCCGGCTGCAGCACCAGCACGCTGCCGCTCGCCACTTCGCGCGACGCGCGGTCGCCGGCGATGCCGCCAACGACCAGCAGCAGCACGATCAGCAACAGGAAGAAGAACACCGTGTTGATGATCAGCAGGCGCACCACGTTGATGCCGCGACCGATCCCGCACAGCACGGCCCAGAAACCTTGCCGACGCGGCGGCGGCGTGGGCGAAGGCGAGGGGCGGGACGGCATGGGCGGCGGCGGCATCGGTGCGGATTCCACGGTGGACGCGCCTAGCGTAGCCGTTCGCGCGCCGTCACGTCAGGCCGGGGCGGCCTGTGTCGGTGCCTCCGGCGCCACCGGCATGTGCCGCCGCCAGCGCTCGCGCCAGGCGCTGCGCCAGAAACGCGTGAACAGCATCGCAGCCGCCACGCTGAGGCCGGCGATCAGGCCCATCCACATGCCGCGCGCGCCGAGGCCGCAGTGGAAGCCCAGCCACCAGCCGACGGGCATGCCCACGCCCCAGTAGGCAAACAGCGTGATGGCCATCGGCACGCGGGTGTCCTTGAGCCCGCGCAGCGCCCCGTTCGCGGCCACCTGGATGCCGTCGGAGAACTGGAACAGCCCCGCCAGCACGATCAGCTGCGCCGCCAGCGCAATCACCCTGCGGTCGTGCGTGTACAGCGTGGCGATGAAATGCGGCAGGGTCAGCATCAGCGTGGCGGACACCAGCTGGGTCGCGAGGGTAAGGGCGATGCCGCAGAAGCCGGCGTAGCGCACGCCACTGGCGTCGCCGCGGCCCACCGCGTTGCCCACCCGCACGGTGATCGCCATCGCCAGCCCCAGCGGGATCATGAAGAACAGCGCGGCGACGTTGAGCGCAACCTGGTGGCTGGCGATCACGTCCTCGCCCAGCGTGCTGATGATCAGCGCGGTGGCCACGAACAGGCCACCCTCGGCCAGCAGCGTCACCGCCATCGGCGCGCCGACGTGCAGCAGCGCGCTGATGCGCCGCCAGTGCGGCCACTCGAAGCGCTCCAGCAGGTTCAGCCCGCGGTAGTTGCGGTGCTTCAGCACGTACACCGCGAAGCCCGTCATCTCCAGCCACAGCACGGTGGCGGTGGCGATGCCGCAGCCGTGCGCGCCCTGCGGCGGGATGCCCAGCTTGCCGAACATCAGCACGTAGCCCAGCGGCACCAGCAGAGCCAGGCCGCCGAAGCTGAACATCATCGACGGTCGGGCCAGCGACAACCCCTCGGACAATCCGCGCAGCGCGAAGTAGCAGGTCAGCGCGGGCGCGCCCCAGCTGATCGCGGCGAGGAAGCGCTCCACGTCGTGGCGCAGGCTCGGCGTCACGCCGATCAGGTCGATCAGCGGCCCCGCGTGGCGCACCGCGAACCACAGCAGCACGCCCACGACCAGCGCCAGCCATAGCGCCTGGCGGAACACGCCGCCCACGTCAAAGCGCCGCCCGGCGCCGTCCAGCTGCGCCACCGAGGGCGGCACCGCCATCATCACGCCGATGCCGCAGACGATCGCCAGCGACCAGATGCTGGCGCCCACTGCAACCGCACCCAGCACGTGGGCGCCGACGTGGCCGGAGAGCACCGCGTCGATCACGTTGCTGCCGACCGCGGCGAGCTGGGCCAGGACCAGCGGAATGGCGAGGCGCACGGTGGCGCCGATCTCGTGCCGCACGCGGGCACGCTCGGGGCGAAACGGTTTCATGGAATGCGGCTCCGGCGGAAGCCCATTCTACCCGAGCCTTCCGGCAGGGCTGCCGGACCTCGCCTGCTGTGCCAAGATCGCGCGCTGCAAGGTCAGCAAGGGGACATCCGATGAATTCCGTGGTCAGCCACGAAAACCGGTTCTGCGCCAACTGCGCCACGCCGCTCGTCGGCGAGTTCTGCCACGCCTGCGGGCAGTCGGTGCACAGCGTGCTGAAGCCGGTGCACCACATGACCGAGGAGGCGGTGGAAACCCTGCTGCACATCGACAGCCGCATCCTGCACACGCTGCCGGCGCTGTTCCTGAAGCCCGGATTCCTCACCCTGGAATACTTCGCCGGCCGCCGCGTGCGCTACATCGCGCCGTTCCGGCTGATGTTCGTGCTGTGCCTGCTCAGCTTCTTCGTGCTGCACCTGGCCACTTCGGAGGCGATCGACCACGGCCTGGTGCGGCACCAGCAGCAGGTGCTGCTCGACCGCGGCGCCGACTTTGCGCAAGCTTCCAGCGCGGACGAGGTGCGCAAGCTGCTCGACAGCAAGATCAACGCCCTCGATGCCGTGCAGACCCTGGGCAGCGACACGATGGCTGCGCAGGCGACCAGCGCGAAGCAGCGGCTGCGCGAAGCCGCGAACCGGCGACTGGCCGAGCTGCACGCTCCACCGCTGCCCGCAACGGCCGGCACCGCCCATGCGATCAACCGGAATGATGCGGCCAGCACGCCGATACAACCGGTACGGATCGCCTGGCTGCCCGATTTCGCCAACGCGCGGCTCACCGTCACCTTCCAGCACATCCGCGACAACTGGCATGCCTACCGGCACGGCGATGCGGTAGGCCGGCAGGCCGCCAAGGAGCGCGTGGTCAACGGCGTCTTCGGCAAGCTGCCGGGCGCCATGCTGGTGCTGGTGCCGATCTACGCGCTGCTGCTGAAGCTGTTCTACGTGTTCAAGCGGAGGCTCTACATGGAGCACCTGATCGTGGTGCTGCACAGCCAGGCCTTCCTGTTCCTGTGGCTGCTGCTGTGCACGTTGCTGGCCCTGCTGGCCGGCTGGCTGGAACCGCATGCGCTGTGGACGACGATCCCGCTGAACTGGCTGGAACGGATTCTGGTGCTGTGGGCCCCGCTCTATCTGCTGCTGATGCAGAAACGGATCTATCGGCAGGGCTGGCCGATGACGCTGCTGAAGTACTGGTGCATCGGCTGGTGCTATTTCTGGCTGCTCGGTTTTGTGCTGCTGTTCGCATTCGTGCTGGGCCTGGCGCACTGAACGCCACCATGCGCCTGGTCGCGCGACCGCGGTTTTGCACAGCGTCACGGGGCTGTCAAGACATGCCGTCCGGCTTGACCGCTCGCTGAACGCGCGCAGGGACGCAATCACAAGTCGTTGATACGGAAATTGTTTTTCACGTGACCAAAACATGTCCAGACTGTCGCGAAGGGCGCCGCCATGCGCTTCGGCGCCCCTCGTCCCCTCACCGTCCACAGACTTGTCCACAGGCATTGTGGATAAGCGGAAAAACCTGCGCGGCTGAGTGACTTGCACTCGACTCCTCGACCTGCGGGCAGCATGTATCCGCAAGCTTCGTCCCGCCTGCCGCTTGCGCGAAGAATGCGGTCCCGGCGCCACCGGCCCCACCGGTAAACTTGGCCACCATGATGCCCGCCGTCCTGCGCGTCGCCCTGCCGGTGCCCCTGCCCACCCTGTTCGACTACCTGCCGCCCGCGGCTGGCGGCGAGGCACGGCCCGGCGGCCGCGTACTGGTGCCGTTCGGTCGCGGCAAGGCGGTGGGTGTGGTGGTCGCCACCGGCGTCCCGCCCGCGGTGGGCACCGGCAGACTGAAGCGCGCGCTGCGCCTGCTGGACGACGCCCCCCTGCTCGATGCCGAGCTGATGCAGACCCTGGCCTGGGCGGCCGACTACTGGCTGGGCGCACCCGGCGAGGCCTATGCGAACGCACTGCCGCTGGCGTTGCGCGAGTCGAAACCGCTGCCACCGCTGGGTGAGGAATGCTGGTCGCTCACCGTGGCCGGGCGCAGCGCACTGGACGCCGGCAGCCGGCGTGGTGCCAGCCGCGCGCTGCTCGCCGAACTTGCCGCCGGCCGTCTGGGTGCCGCCGAACTGGACGCCTGCGTTCCCGGCTGGCGCGCGGCGGCGAGGCGGCTGCTCGGGGCCGGCCTCGTCGAGCGCGGCGAACGCACCGCCGGCGAGGCCGTCGCCACCCTCCCCGCGCCCCCGCTCAGCGAAGAACAGCAGAGGGCGGTGGAAACCGTGGCCGCCAGCTTCGGCTGTTACCAGCCCTTCCTGCTCGACGGCGTCACCGGCAGCGGCAAGACCGAGGTCTACCTTGCCCTGATCGAGCGCGCGCTGGCACAGGGCAGGCAATCGCTGCTGCTGATTCCCGAGATCGGCCTCGCGCCGCAGACCGTGCGCCGCCTGCGCGAGCGGCTCGGCGTGGCGGTGGCGGTCATCCATTCCAATCTCGCCGAGGGCGAACGCGCACGCGCCTGGCTGCGCGCACGCTCGGGCGAGGCCAGGGTGATCCTGGGCACCCGCTCGGCGGTGTTCACCCCGTTGCCGCATGCAGGCCTGGTCATCGTCGACGAGGAGCACGACGGCGCCTACAAGCAGCAGGAGGGCTTCCGCTACCACGCGCGCGACCTCGCCGTGGTGCGCGCCCGTGCACTGGGCGTGCCGGTGCTGCTGGGCTCGGGCACGCCGTCGCTGGAATCGCTGGCGAACGTGGAAGCCGGCCGCTATCGCGCGCTGCACCTGCGCGCCCGTCCCGGCGCCGTGCGGCCACCGCAGGTGCAGATCGTGGACATGCGCGCGCAGCGGCTGGAACACGGCCTCTCGCCCGCCCTGCTCGCCGCCGTGGCCGAGACGGTGGCGCGCGGCGAGCAGGCCCTGGTGTTCAAGAACCGCCGCGGTTATGCGCCGGCGCTGCTCTGCCACGCCTGCGGCTGGCACGCCGACTGCCCGCGCTGCGAACGCCCGCTGACCCTGCATGCGGTCCGGCGCGCGCTGGTCTGTCATCACTGCGACCATCACGGCCGCGTACCCGCCGCCTGCCCCGCCTGCGGCGCCGCCGAGCTGAAGCCGCAGGGCCAGGGCACCGAGCGGCTGGAGGAAGCGCTGGCGGCGCGCTTTCCCGACGTGCCGGTGTTGCGCATCGACCGCGAGACCACCCGCCGCCGCGACGCCTTCGAACACCTGCTCGACGGCCTGCGCGACGAGGCGAAGCCGGCGATCCTGGTGGGCACCCAGATGCTGGCCAAGGGCCACGACCTGCCCAACCTCACCCTGGTCGCCATCGCGGGCGTGGACGAGGGCCTGCTGAGCGTGGACTTCCGCGCCAGCGAACGGCTGGCGCAGCAGCTGGTGCAGGTGGCCGGACGCGCCGGACGCGCCACCAGGCCGGGCCGCGTGCTGCTGCAGACCCACCATCCGGATCATCCCCTGCTGCGCCAGCTGCTGGCACAGGGTTATGCCGCCGCTGCGCAGGGCCTGCTCGCCGAGCGGCGCCGGGGCGCGCTGCCGCCCTACGCCCACCAGGTGCTGCTGCGCGCCGAGGCGGCGCAGCGCGTGGCGGTCGACGCCTTCCTCGCCGAGGCCTGCGCCGCGCTGCCGCCGGAGCACGGCCTGCAGGTCGCCGGCCCGATGCCCGCGCCGATGCCGCTGCGCGCCGGCCGCCAGCGCGGCCAGCTGCTGCTGGAGGCCGCGAACCGCCGCGAACTGCACGCCGCGTTGCGCCCGTGGGCCACGCAACTGGCGCGCCTGCCCGCCGCGCGCAAGGTGCGCTGGTCGCTGGACGTGGACCCGATCGATCTCTATTGAATCCTTTCCGGAGTACCGCCATGCCCGACGCACCGCCCCACATCGTGATCCTCGGCGGCGGTTTCGCCGGACTCGCCGCCACCCGCGCGCTGGCCCGCGAGCGGGCGCGCATCACCCTGGTCGACCGGCACAACCATCACCTGTTCCAGCCGCTGCTGTACCAGGTCGCCACCGCGGGCCTGTCAGCGCCGTCGATCGCCGCGCCGCTTCGGCAGATCCTGCGCCGCCAGCGCAACGTCACCGTGCTGATGGACGAGGTTGCCGGCATCGACCTCGCGCAGCGCCGCGTGCAGCTCACCCGCGAACGGCTGGACTACGACTGGCTGCTGGTCGCCACTGGCGCCGCACACGCCTACTTCGGCCACGACGACTGGGCCGCCGACGCGCCGGGCCTGAAGTCGCTGGACGACGCACTGGCGATCCGCCGTCGCGTGCTCACCGCGTTCGAGCGCGCCGAGCAGGAGGACGATCCCGTCCTCCGCCAGGCCTGGCTCAACTTCGTGGTGGTCGGAGGCGGCGCCACCGGCGTGGAACTGGCCGGCACCCTTGCCGAGATCGCGCGCCACACGCTGGCCGGCGAGTTCCGCCGCGCCCGGCCGCGGGCAGCCAACATCCTGCTGGTGGAGGCGGGGCCGCGCGTGCTGGCCGCGTTCGATCCCGCGCTGTCGGCCAAGGCGCAGCGGCAGCTGGAGCACCTGGGCGTGCAGGTGCGCCTCGGCCAGGCGGTGACGGCGGTGGACGGCGCCGGCGTGACGCTAGGCGAGGAGCGCATCGCCGCGCGCACGGTTCTGTGGGCCGCGGGCGTGGCTGCCTCGCCACTGGGCCGCCACCTCGACGCGCCGCTGGACCGCGCCGGCCGCGTACTCGTGCAGCCTGACCTCGGCCTGCCCGGCCATCCCGAGGTGTTCGTGCTCGGCGACCTCGCCTGCGTGCAGCAGGACGGTCGCCCGGTGCCGGGCGTGGCACCCGCCGCCAAGCAGATGGGCCAGCACGCGGGCCGGCTGATCGCGGCACGCCTGCGTGGTGACGCACGCGCCATGCCGTTCCGCTACCGCGACGCGGGCGCGCTCGCCACCATCGGCCGCATGGCGGCGGTGGCCCAGTTCGGCCGGCTGCGGCTATCCGGCCTGCTCGCGTGGTGGGTGTGGCTGGGCGCGCACATCTGGTTCCTGATCGGCTTCCGCAACCGGCTGGTGGTGATGCTGGACTGGGCGATGGCGTACTGGACCCAGGCGCGGCACGCGCGAATCATCACCGGCGGGGAGAAAGACCAGGGCAAAACGATACCCCGGTAAACCTGTCTATCCCTCTCCAACTCTCACCGGCACGCAGGGGAGAGGGCAAACGAAACGGCCCGCCGAGGCGGGCCGTTCGGGATCACAGGTTCTGTCAAGGAGTGCGGCCATGGGCGGCCGCTTCCTGATCTTCGCGCCCAAGGGCGAGCGCACGCATCAAGCCGCGAACAGGCCGCGCATCTTCTTCATCGCGTTCGCCTCGACCTGGCGGATGCGTTCGGCGGAAACACCGTACTCGTCGGCCAGTTCCTGCAGCGTGGCCTTGTCCTCGTCCAGCCAGCGGCGCTGGATGATGTGGCGCGAACGCTCGTCCAGTTTCTCCATGGCGGTGGACAGCGTCGCCAGCTGGTTGTCCGACTGGTCGGCCTCGGCGACGTTGTCGTAGGGGTCGGCGCCTTCGTCGATGAGGAACGCCTCCGGCGCGGGCTTGGCATCGTCGTCGGCATCCGCCGGCGCCTCGAAGCCGATGTCGCGGCCGGACAGGCGTGACTCCATCTCGCGCACGGTCGCCTCCGGCACGCCCAGGTCCTGCGCCACCGCGCTCACCTCGGCCGCGTTCATCCAGCCCAGGCGCTTCTTGCTCTTGCGCAGGTTGAAGAACAGCTTGCGTTGCGCCTTGGTGGTGGCGACCTTCACGATGCGCCAGTTCTTCAGGATGAACTCGTGCATCTCGGCGCGGATCCAGTGCACCGCGAAGCTGACCAGGCGCACGCCCTGGTCGGGGTCGAAACGCTTCACCGCCTTCATCAGGCCGATGTTGCCTTCCTGGATCAGGTCGGCCAGCTGCAGGCCGTAGCCGGAGTAGCCGCGCGCCACGTGCACCACGAAGCGCAGGTGCGACATCACCAGCGTCCTGGCGGCGGAGAGATCCTCTTCCTCGTTGTAGCGGCGCGACAGGGCCTGTTCCTCGTCCTGGCTCAGCACCGGGATGCGGTGCACGGCCGAGATGTAGGCATCCAGGCTGCCGACCACGCTGGGCAGGGACATCTGGGTAGTCGCCAAGGCTTGGGACATGTGGAACCTCCGGACAAGAGCTTCAGGTTAGCACTCCGGTGGTTGGAGTGCTAAAGCCGTGGATAGTTCACGGCTTTTAATGAACCGTATCGTACAGAAATATGATCCGTTTGTCCATCCTGCCTCCGCGGGGTGGTGCAGGACATGGCCCGTTCGGCAGGGATTGGAAGCGGCCGGTGGACGCGTGGCTGCTCGTTCCTCGCGACCGGCCCGCTCACTACAATGCGGGGACATGCCACGCCGGAGGGGGAAGTTCACTTGATCGTCTGTGTACCCGATGTATTGACGGCCCAGGAGCTCGGTGCGATCCAGGCCGAGTTGCAGACCGCCCCCTTCGTCGATGGTTCCACCACGGCCGGCTGGTCGGCGCGCGGGGTGAAGAAGAACCAGCAGATCGACCCCAGCAGCGCGAGCTACGAGCGGCTGGCGGCCGTGGTGCGCGCCGCCTTCCAGCGCCATGCCTTGCTGCAGGCGTCGCTGCTGCCGGCGGCGACCACCCAGCCGCTGTTCAACCGCTACGCCGGCGGCATGGAGTACGGCGCGCACGTGGATGCCCCGGTGATGGGTGGCATGGGCAGCGCGGTGCGCACCGACATCGCGATCACGGTGTTCCTGTCCGATCCGCGCAGCTACGACGGCGGCGAACTGGTGACGCACGCCAGCGGCGGCATGGAATACAACTTCAAGCTGGATGCCGGCGCCGCCATTGCCTATCCGGCCAACACCCTGCACCACGTCAACCCGGTGACGCGCGGCGTGCGCGACGCGGCCATCATCTGGGTGCAGAGCCTGGTGCGCGACCCGGCGCGCCGCGAGCTGCTGTGGGACCTCGAAAGCGCCAAGCGCGACATCTTCGGCCGCGAGGGCAAGAGCCAGGCCTTCGACGCCGTCAGCCGCTCGCACGCGAACCTGCTGCGCATGTGGGCGGAAGTGGCCGGGTAGCGCCGGTTTCAGGCCCCCGACCTGACTTCCAGCCAGGCAGGCGCTGCGCCACGCACCGCCGCCCGACAGCCATGGCAGCGCGGCACAAGCGATGGGGAGGCCTTGAGCCGGCTCCGGTCAATCCCGCAGCGCGGCGCGCGGCGGCAGCGACCAGTCGATCGGCACCTGTCCGTGCGCTTCCAGATAGCGGTTGGCGGCGGAGAAGTGCCCGCAGCCGAGGAAGCCGCGATGGGCGGACAGCGGCGAGGGATGCACGCTCTTCAGCACGCAATGCTTGCGGCTGTCGATCAGCTGACCCTTGCGCTGGGCGTAGCTGCCCCAGAGCAGGAACACGAGGCCTTCGCGCTCGCGGTTCAGCGCATCGACGGCCGCGTCGGTGAAGCCCTCCCAGCCCTTGCCCTGGTGCGAGGCGGCCAGCCCGCGTTCGACCGTGAGCACCGCGTTGAGCAGCAGCACGCCGCGGTCGGCCCAGGGCGTGAGGCAACCGTGGTCGGGCGGCGCGATGCCGAGGTCGCGCTGGATCTCCTTGAAGATGTTCACCAGCGAGGGCGGCGCCGGCACGCCGGGGCGCACCGAGAAGCACAGCCCGTGCGCCTGGCCGGGGCCGTGGTACGGGTCCTGGCCGAGGATCACCACGCGTACCGCGTCGAACGGCGTGTGCGCGAACGCCGCGAAGATTTCCGGCCCCGGCGGATAGATCACCTTGCCGGCGCGTTTCTCCGCGCGGAGGAAATCGGCCAGCGCGCGCATCTCGGGGCGTTCCAGATAGGCGCCGATGCGCGCCTTCCACGAGGGCTCCAGCCGCACCTCGCTCATGCCGCCTCGCCGCGCTGGCGCAGGTGCCGCGCCACGCGCAGCTGGAACAGCAGCTTGGTGACCAGCAGCTTTTCCTCGACCGGCTTCTCCACCAGGTCGTTGGCGCCGGCCCTGATCAGTGCGGCCTGGTTTGCCGGGTTCTCGTCGCCGGTCATCACCAGCACCGGCAGCCGGCCCTTGCCGTAGCCGAAGTCCCTGCGGATGCGTTCGAGCAGGTCGCCGCCGGTGAGCTCACCCTTCAGGCTGACGTCGGTGAGCACCACGTCCGCGCCCACTTCGCCGCGCACCTTCGCGGTCTCCAGCAGCGCCAGCGCGTCCTCCACGCTGATCACGTGGTGCACCGTGAGGCCATACTTCTCCAGCATGCGGCGGGTGGCCAGCGCCACCACACGGCTGTCCTCCACGTACAGCACCTCGCCCTCGGCGCTGCCTTCGGGGCGCACGTAGCCGCGGATGAACTCGGCCAGCGCCTGGAAGCCCAGCGACTTGTCGAAGTAGTCGGTGACGTCCTCGCCCAGGGTACGGCGATGCAGGCGGTCGTCCACGTCGCCGGACACCACCACGATCGGCACATAGGTCTGCGGCGCGGATTCGCGCACGAAGCGCGCCAGTTCCAGCCCATCCATGTCGGGCAGGCGCAGCGCGATCGTGATGAAGTCGAACACGCCCTCGCCCAGCAGCTGCTGGGCCTCGCCGCCGCTGCCGCAGCCGACCACCTCCACGCCCGGCAGCTCGCTCTGCAGCACGCGGCCGATCAGTTGCCGCACCACCTTGGAACCATCGACCACCAGCACGCGTGGCGCCGTGCTGACCAATCGATTGCTGATACTCGTACTCATGCCCTGCCCGTTCGCCCCCCGATCCCTCGCTCAGGCAGCCTTGCGCAACTGCCACGCACTGACCAGCCGCGCCCCCAGCCAGCCCAGCGCCGCGGCGGCCAGCGGCACCGCCAGCAGCAGCCACGCCGGCAAGCCGCCGATGTGCAGCTTGCCATCATAGGCCTGGCTCAACCGTGCCACCGGTCCGCTCAGCGCGAATTCGATCGCCAGCGCCAGCAGCGCGGCGAGGATGCCGCTGAACAGGCCGTACCAGATGCCGGCATACAGGTAGGGCCGGCGCACGAAGGCGCCGCTGGCGCCCACCAGCAGCAGCACGCCGATCTCCTCGCTGCGGCTGGCGATGTCCACCCGCACCGTGTTGCCCACCACCAGCAGGGCGGCCAGCACCAGCATCAGCGCCAGCGCCGCCACCACGCGGTCGCCCACGCCAAGCAGCGCATCCAGCCGCTGCCGCCAGGTGCCGCTGTCCTGCACCTGGGCCACGCTGCGCATCTCGCGCATCTCGCTGGCCAATCGTTCCACGGTCGGCGCATCGAGGCCCGGCCTGGGCTGCACCATCAGCACATAGGGCAAGGGATTCTGATCCAGCGCGTCCAACGCGCCGGAGAAACCCTGCAGCTTCGCCAGCTCGTCCAGGCCCTGCTGCGGGGTCTTGACCGTCACTGAGGCCACGTCGGAACGATCGCGCAGCTGCTTGGCCAGCAACTGCGCCTGCGACTCGGCCTGGTCCGGCTGCAGGAACACGTTGATCGCCTGGTCCTGGCCCAGTGCCTTGCCCAGTTGCTGCACGTTGCCCAGCAGCAGGTAGAACGCCAGCGGCAGCGCCAGCGCCAGGCCCATCACCGCGATGGTGAGCAGGCTGCCCAGCGGGCGCGCGGCAAGCCGGCGCAGGCTGGCCGCGGCGCTCCAGCCGTGGTGCTCGCGCCAGCTTCCCATGCGCCGGGTGTGGCTGGGGCGGTTGTGGGCGGCGGCTTCTTCGCGGGGGGAAACGTCGACGGCCATGTCAGAGCACCTCCTCGGCGGCAAGGTCCGCCACCAGCCGGCCGTGGTCGAGCACCACCACGCGCTTGCGCATGCGCTTGATCAGCGGCAGGTCGTGGCTGGCGATCAGCACCGTGGTGCCCACCTGCTGGAACTCGGCGAACAGGCCCATGATCTCCACCGCCAGCTGCGGGTCGAGGTTGCCGGTGGGCTCGTCGGCGATCAGCAGCGAGGGCCGCGCCACGATCGCGCGGGCAATGCCCACGCGCTGCTGCTCGCCGGTGGACAGTGTGGCGGGCAGCTGGCGCTCGTACGAAAGCAGCCCCACCTTCTCCAGCGCCGCGCGCACCCGCCGGCCGCGTTCGACGCGCGCGATGCCGGCGATGGTGAGCGGCAACTCGACATTGGCGAACACCGTGCGGTCCATCAGCAGGCGATGGTCCTGGAACACCATGCCGATGCGCTGGCGCAGCCTGGGGATGCCGCGCCCGCGCACCTTGGCGAGGTTCTGGCCATCCACCGTGATGGTGCCGTGGCTCGGCCGCTCGATCACGCCGAGCAGCTTGAGCAGGGTGCTCTTGCCGGCGCCGGAGTGGCCGGTGACGAAGGCCATCTCGCCCGTGGGTATGGTGAAGGAAAGCTGCGAGAGCGCCTCATGGCCGCCCTCGTAATGCTTGCTCACCTGCTCGAACTGGATCACCGCGCGTCCCCGCCGCTGCCTGCCGACCGAGCGGAAAGGATACGGTATGCGGAGCGCAAGGTCGCCCCGCACACGCATGCGTGGCATGCCGCCGGTTCAGTACCGGCGGCCACGCTGCTCAGCGACCAGTGAACAGGCGGGTCAGCCGGCGGAACAGGCTGGGCTTGCCGGCGTGCGGATGCCCGCCGGCGGTGGCGGCCACCTGGCGCGAGGGGCGTGCGGCAGCCACCGCAGCCTCGGCCGGCGCGCGCTCGCGGGGGGCCCGCCGCTCGCCGCGCGGCGGGTGGCCGGCTTCTGCCGGCTTCGCCTGCGGCTGTCCCTGCACGGCGTTGGCTGCCACGTCGCCGCCCTCGCGGCGGCGGTTGCGGCCACCGCGTCGGCGGCGGCGCTTGCGCTCGCCTTCGGCGGTGCCGACGGCGGTGCCGCCCGGTGTCGGGGCAGCTTCCGGCACGGCTGCCGGTACGGTGGCCTCGACGGCGGTCTCCGCACGTGGCGCACGCGGCGGCCGCGACTCATGCCTGCGCCCTTCGCGCGGCGCGCGCTCGCCGCCACGCTCGCCACGGTGCGAACGTCCGCCCTTCTTGTCGTCGTGGCGCGACTCCACGTGGTCGCCGAACGCGGCGCTGTCGGCGGCGGCGTTGGCGGCGAACTCGGGATCGACCTCGCGCGGCTTGGGCATCACCAGCAGGTCTGGCTCGATCGCCGCCACCGGGATGCTCTGGCCGATGTAGGCCTCGATGTCGGGCAGGCTCATCGCGTACAGGTCGCAGGCGAAGCTGATCGCGTCGCCCTCGGCGCCGAGGCGCGCCGTGCGGCCGATGCGGTGCACGTAGTCCTCGGCGTCCTGCGGCAGGTCGTAGTTGAAGACGTGGCTCACCGCGGGGATGTGCAGGCCGCGCGCGGCCACGTCGGTGGCGACCAGGATGTCGAGCTGGCCGTCCTGGAAGCGCTGCAGCAGCTTCTGGCGCTTGAGCTGCGGCACGTCGCCGGAGATCGCGCCGACGCGGCAGCCATGCCGCTTCACGCGCTCGGTGACGCGCTCGGCGGCGGCCTTGGTGTTGACGAAGATGATGCTGCGCTTGGGCTGGTGCTTGTCGATCAGGTTGAGCAGCAGCGGCAGCTTCTCCTCCTTCGCGGGGAAGTACACCACCTGGCGCACCTTGTCGGCGGTGACGTTGTCGCTCTCCACCACCAGCTTCTCGGCGTTGTGCATGTGCTCGTAGGCCAGTTCCAGCACGCGGTGGCTCAGCGTGGCGGAGAACAGCAGCACCTGGCGCTGCTCGCGCGCCGGCAGGCGGCGGAAGATGTAGCGCACGTCCTTGATGAAGCCGAGGTCGAACATGCGGTCGGCCTCGTCGATCACCATCACCTCGACGCCGTTGAAGCCGAACACCTGCTGCTTGTAGTAGTCGAGCAGGCGTCCCGGCGTGGCGATGATGATGTCGCAGCCGTCGTGCAGTTGCTGGCGCTGCTTGTCGTAGTCCACGCCGCCGTAGATCAGCGCGGTGCGCAGCCCGGTGTAGCGACCGATGTTGCGGGCGTCCTTGTCGATCTGGATCGCCAGCTCGCGGGTGGGCGCGATCACCAGCGCGCGCGGGTCGCTGTCCTTGCGCTCGGCCACCGCCGGCTGGGTCAGCAGGCGGTTCATCAGCGCGACCAGGAAGGCACAGGTCTTGCCGGTGCCGGTCTGCGCCTGGCCGGCGACGTCGCGGCCGGTCAGCGCCACCGGCAGGGTCAGTTCCTGGATCGGCGTGCAGCGGGTGAAGCCGGCTTCGGCCAGGCCCTGCTGCAGCAGCGGATGTAGTTCGAAATTGGTGAAGAAGGTATCGGTGAGTACGGTTTGCGACATGGATGGAAACAGCCGGTGGGATGCGGGCACTGGCGTCAGGGCCGGCCCGGCTCCGCCGCCTGGTGGCGGGTGTGGAGCAGGTGGATGAGCGGCGCGTGGCGGCGCGGAACGCGCGCGGCGGCGGGCAAGGCCCGTCAGGCCGCAACGCGGGACCGCGCTGGGCGCCGAAACGGTGGCGGCGCAACCGGCAGTCCCGCTGGCATAGGCGAAAGGGCTCCTGCGAACCGCCTCGCCTATGTCAACGGAACCGTCCGTTGCCGCCCTTGAATCGCTTGAATCGCGCCCCGAGTTACGTTGCAATGGAGTGCATGGCCGTCATGGCCGCACCCCTCTTCCCGGTTCGATCCGCGCTTCATGGGCGCCCCAGTGTAGCCGATGCTGGCCGCGTGGTCGTCAAACCTTCCTTCCGCCCCTCTTTCGGAGATCCCGGTGAGCGACCTGATTACCCACGTGAGCGACGACGCCTTCGAGCAGGAAGTGCTGAAGTCCGAGACCCCGGTGCTGCTGGACTTCTGGGCCGAATGGTGCGGCCCGTGCAAGGCGATTGCGCCGATCCTCGACGAGCTGGCCGGCCAGTACCAAGGCAAGCTGCGCGTCGTGAAGATCAACATCGACCACAACCAGAAGACCCCCCGCACCTACGGCGTGCGCGGCATCCCCACCCTGATGGTGTTCAAGAACGGCAAGGTCGAGGCCACCCAGATCGGTGCCGTCAGCAAGGGCCAACTGACCCAGATGATCGACAAGGCGATCTGATCGCCGGTTTGTCGCCCGCCGTGCGCTTTACGGCCATGCACGGCGGGTGCTAGATTGCTTTCCGCGTCTGTCGGGATCCTCCTGATCCCCCTGCGCCCTCCCTGGCGCGACGCACACCTTCCCTCCTGTTTCCAACGGCGCCCCGCGAGGATTGCCCGTGTCCGATACCGATAGCATCACCCCGAACGACGCCGGCGGCGCCGAGAGCCCGTCCGAGTCGCGGCCGCGCGCACCGCGCCGCCAGTCCCGTGGCGCCAAGCCGGCCGCCAGCGAGGCGCCGGCCGAGACCAGCGGCACCGCGCCGGCCATCCCGGCCTTCGAGGCACCCGCACCCGCACCGGCCGTGCCCGCTGCGGAATCCGGCAGCGGCGCGCCCGAGCCGCGCGATCCCGGCCAGGCGCAGAACCCGCAGGGGCAGGGCCAGAACAACGGCAATCGCAACGAGCGCGAAGGCCGCGGCCGGCGCCGCCGTCACGAGCGCAACCAGCAGCGCCAGCAAGGCGGTGGTGGTGGCGGCAGCAATCCCAATCCGCGGTACAACAACCCGCACGGCTTGCCGGTGGACGACGACAACGCCGACCCGGGCAGCGACGATCGCCTGATCAACCTCACCGAACTCAAGCGGATGAAGGCGCCGCAGCTGCTGGCCTTCGCCGAGTCGCTGGGTATCCGCGAAGGCGTGGCGCGTGCGCGCCGCCAGGACGTGATCTTCAACGTGCTCAAGGCGCACGCCCGCTCGGGCGGCGGCATCTGGGCCGAGGGCGTGCTGGAGATCCTGCAGGACGGCTTCGGCTTCATGCGCTCGGCGGACGAGTCTTACCTGGCCGGCCCCGATGACATCTACGTCAGCCCCAGCCAGATCCGCCGCTTCAACCTGCGCACAGGCGACTACATCACCGGGCGCGTGCGCCACCCCAAGGAAGGCGAGCGCTACTTCGCGATGCTGCGCGTGGACGACATCAACGGCGACCCGCCGGAGGCGTCCAAGAACAAGATGCTGTTCGAGAACCTCACCCCGCTGTTCCCGCGCAAGGTGTTCAAGCTGGAGCGCGGCAACGGTTCGAGCGAGGACATCACCGGCCGCATCCTCGACCTGGTCGCGCCGATCGGCCGCGGCCAGCGCGGCCTCATCGTCTCGCAGCCGAAGTCCGGCAAGACGATGATGCTGCAGAACATCGCCCAGGCGATCCAGTACAACCACCCTGACGCGCACCTGATCATCCTGCTGGTGGACGAGCGCCCGGAGGAAGTGACCGAGATCGCCCGCACCGTGCGCGCCGAGGTGATCAGCTCCACCTTCGACGAACCGGCCGTGCGCCACGTGCAGGTCGCCGAGATGGTGATCGAGCGCGCCAAGCGCCTGGTCGAGCACAAGCGCGACGTGGTGATCCTGCTCGACTCGATCACCCGCCTGGCCCGCGCCTACAACACCGTGGTGCCGAGCTCCGGCAAGGTGCTCACCGGCGGCGTGGACGCGAACGCGCTGCAGCGCCCGAAGCGCTTCTTCGGCGCCGCGCGCAACGTGGAGGAAGGCGGCAGCCTGACCATCGTCGCCACCGCGCTGATCGATACCGGCAGCAAGATGGACGAGGTGATCTACGAGGAGTTCAAGGGCACCGGCAACATGGAAGTGCACCTGTCACGCCGCATTGCCGAGAAGCGCGTCTACCCCGCGATCGACATCAACCGCTCCGGCACCCGCCGCGAGGATCTGCTGATCGAGCCGGACATGCTGGCCAAGATCTGGATCCTGCGGAAGCTGCTGCACCCGATGGACGAGCTGGCCGCGATGGAGTTCATGCTCGACAAGATGAAGAACACCAAGTCCAACGACGAGTTCTTCAACTCGATGAAGCGCTGAGGGCTCACCCTACCGCGATCATCATCGGCAAGGCCGGCCATGCGCCGGCCTTGTCGTTTCCGCTTGCCGCAGCTTGCGGCAGGCTCCATGCTTGCGACGCCTGATGCGAGGAGACACGGAATGCTTGCTCGTCTCGTCTTGATCGCCTGTGCATTATGCGTGCTGCAGTCGGCCATCGCCGAGGAATCGGTGGCCGCCGCCCGCAGGGCCAACCCCTGCCGGCAGGCGCTGCCCACGATCCGCGAACTCTGGCAGCACGATCTCTACGATGCTCCTGCCGCCGCAGCCTCGGTGGTCGTCGACGCCATCGACGGCAAGCTGCCGCAGGTCCGCCTGGACCTTGCCGCGCTGCCGCCGGGCGAGCAGGCGCACTGGCGCCAGGTCGCCATGCTCACCGCGGCCAATGCCTACCGCCCCGCAGTGGTCGATGGCCTGCTGAACGATGGCGCCGCCGTGGATGGCATGGCGCGGCTTCCGCCACTCAAAAGCCGCTTCGCGCGTCAGATCGAAAACGGCATGGCGCAAGATCCGCGCATCGGCCCACGCGCAGTGAAGGTACTCAAGAGCGCCGGTGTCATGCGCAACGACGGAAACCTGGTCGGCCCCGCCCTGGTGTCCGCGGTCGGTTGCGACGACGCGGCCACGCTCGACGTACTGCTGCGCCACCATGCCGACGTCATGGCTCGCCAGAGGCGGGGTACGCCCAGCGGGGCCTTGCTAGTGGCCATCATCAACGGCAATGCCCTCATCGCGAGTCGACTGCTCGACCATGGCGCGGACGTCTGCGCGGAAGACCGTCTCATCCGCAAACCCGGTGCCGCGCTGGCCAGCATCGCCCACCGCCGGCACCTGCCCGACGCGCTGGTGCAGCGGCTGGCCTGCCACGCACCGGCTGTCCACTGACGGGCCGCCGCCGCAGCCAGCTGTACTGCTCCGTACAAAATTTTCCGTCAACCCCTTTTCGCGGCGGCACGGCGCCTCCATAGTCGGTGCTTCCCACTGCGAGGCCGTCCCCGTGTCCATCCCCAGTGCCGTCAAGAGCACGCCCATCGAGGGGCGGCAGCAGCTGATCGACTACCTCGCCGCCGGCGAGAAGCCGCGCGAAGCCTGGCGCATCGGCACCGAGCACGAGAAGTTCGGCTTCCGCACCGACGACCTGAAGCCGCCGCCGTTCGAGGGCGAGCGCGGCATCCGTGCGCTGCTGGAAGGCATTGCCTCCCGCCATGGCTGGGAGATCGCCCGCGAGGGCGAGACGCCCGTGGCACTCACGCGCAGCAAGGCCAACATCACGCTGGAACCCGCCGGCCAGCTGGAGCTTTCCGGCGCGCCGCTGGAGACCATCCACCAGACCTGTTGCGAGGTGAACAGCCACCTGGAGGAAGTGCGCTCGGTCGCCGACGGGCTCGGGCTCGGCTTCCTCGGCATGGGTTTCCAGCCGAAATGGCGGCGCGACGAGATGCCGTGGATGCCCAAGGGCCGCTACCGGATCATGCGCGAATACATGCCCAAGGTCGGCAATCTGGGTCTGGACATGATGACGCGCACCTGCACCGTGCAGGTGAATCTGGATTTCTCCAGCGAAGCGGACATGGTGAAGAAGTTCCGTGTCGGCCTCGCGCTGCAGCCGATCGCCACCGCCCTGTTCGCCGACTCGCCGTTCACCGATGGGCGTCCGAACGGCTATCTCTCCTACCGTTCGCACGTGTGGGAAGACACCGACGCCGACCGCACCGGCATGCTGGACTTCGTGTTCGCCGACGGCTTCGGCTACGAGCGCTACGTGGACTACGCGCTGGGCGTGCCGATGTACTTCAGCTACCAGGATGGCCGCTACATCGACCTCGCCGGCCAGGATTTCAGGCGCTTCATGGCCGGCGAACTGGCCGCACTGCCGGATGTGAAGGCCACCATGAAGGATTGGGCCGACCACCTCACCACCGCCTTCCCCGAGGTGCGGCTCAAGCAGTACCTGGAGATGCGCGGCGCCGACGGCGGCCCGTGGAACCGCCTGTGCGCGCTGCCCGCGCTATGGGTCGGCCTGCTCTACGACGACGAGGCGCTGGACGCGGCCTGGGACCTGGTCAAGGATTTCTCCATGGCCGAGCGCCATGCCCTGCGCAACGGCGTACCGAGGCACGCGTTGAAATTGCCGTTCCGCCACGGCACGGTGCGCGAGCTCGCCCACGAAGCGTTGAAGATCGCCGCCCACGGCCTCGCGCGCCGCGCCAGGCTCAACCGCAACGACGCCGACGAGCGCATCTATCTCGAACCCCTGATCGAGATCGTCGAGGCCAACCAGACACCGGCCGAACGCAAGCTGGAGCTGTACCACGGCACATGGGGCGGCAGCGTGGACCCGGTGTTCAGGGAATTCGCGTACTGATCGCCCATGAAAAAGGCCGGCGATGCCGGCCTTTTTCATGGGCATGGCGTACCGCCTTACTTCTTCGGCGCCGCCTTCAGGCCGCGGTCGATCAGCATCGGCTCGATGCTGGGGTCCTTGCCGCGCCAGTCCTTGTAGAGCCTGGACAGTTCCACCGTGTTGCCACGCGACAGCACCATGTCGCGGAAGCGCTGGCCGTTGGCCGCGGTGAGGCCGCCGTGTTCCTTGAACCACTCGAAGGCGTCGTCGGCAAGCATCTGCGTCCACAGGTAGGCGTAGTAGCCGGCCGAGTAGCCGTTGCTCCAGATGTGCAGGAAGTAGCTGGAGCGGTAGCGCGGCGGCACGTAGCCGAGGTCCACGCCGTCCTTCTTCAGCGCGGTGGCCTCGAACTTGTCGGCGTCCTGCTTCGGCGCGTCGGCGCCCAGCATGTGCCAGTTCATGTCGAGCATGGCGGCGGCCACCAGCTCGGTCATGTCGTAGCCCTTGTTGAACATGCCGGCGCTCTTCATCTTGTCCACCAGCGCCTGCGGCATCGGCGCGCCGGTCTGGTAGTTCTTCGCGAAGTTCGCGAACACCTTGGGGTTGGTCGCCCAGTGTTCGTTGAACTGCGAGGGAAACTCCACGAAGTCGCGTGCGGTGGCGGTGCCGGACAGGCTCGGGTACTGCTCGTCGGCGAACATGCCGTGCAGCGCATGGCCGAACTCGTGGAACATGGTGATCACGTCGTCCCAGGACAGCAGCGCCGGCTGGCCCGCCGCGGGCTTGGTGAAGTTGGCGACGTTGTAGACCACCGGCTTGGTGCCGAGCAGCCTGGACTGCTGGACGAAGTTGTCCATCCACGCGCCACCCTGCTTGTTGTCGCGCTTGAAGTAGTCGCAGTACCACAGCGCCAGCGATTTGCCGTCCTTGTCGAACACCTCGAACACGCGCACGTCCGGGTTGTACACCGGGATGTCGTGGCGCTCCTTGAAGGTGAGGCCGTAGAGCTGGTTGGCGGCGTAGAACACGCCGTTCTGCAACACGTTGTCCAGCTCGAAGTACGGCTTGATCTGCGACTCGTCGAGATCGTACTTGGCCTTGCGCACCTGCTCGGCGTAGTACTGCCAGTCCCACGGCTCCAGCTTGAACGTGGGCTGGTGCAGCGCCGCCTGGTCCTTGTCGATCTGCGCCTGGATCGCGGCAGCCTCCGCCTTGGCGCGGGCCACCGCGGCGGGCGCGAGCTTCTTCATGAAGCCCATCACCGCGTCCGGCGTCTTCGCCATCTGGTCCTGCAGCGTCCACGCGGCGTAGTTCGGGAAGCCGAGCAGCCTGGCCTCCTGCGCCCGGATCTGCGCGAGCTGCTCGATGATGTCGCGGGTGTCGTCGGCGTTGCCCAGTTCGGCGCGGTTCCACGAGGCCTCGTACAGCGCCTTGCGGGTGGCGCGATCCTCGAGGCTCTGCAGCGCCGGCTGCTGGGTGGTGTTCTGCAGCGTGATCACCCACTTGCCGGCGAGTCCGCGGTCCTTGGCGGCCTGCGCGGCGGCGGCGATGTCCTCGTCGGACAGTCCACCCAGCCGGGCCTTGTCGTCGACCACCAGCGCGCTGTCCTTGGCGGCGGCGAGCAGCTTGCTGTTGAACTGCGCCTCCAGCGTGGACTCCTGCTGGTTGAGCGCCTTCAGCCTGGCCTTGTCGGCGTCGGACAGCTTGGCGCCGTGGTGCACGAAGTTGCGGTAGGTCACCTCGACCAGGCGCAGCGACTCCGGATCGAGCTTGAGCGTGGCGCGCTCGTCGTAGACCTTCTGCACGCGGTCGAACAGCTTGCCGTCGAGATAGAGCGCATCCTGGTGCGCGGCGAGCCTCGGCGCTTCCTCTTCCTGCACCTTCTGCAGCGCGTCGTCGGTGTTGGCCGAGGTGACGCCGTTGAACACCTCCATCACGCGGTTGAGCAGCGCACCGGACTTCTCCAGCGCCACGCAGGTGTTCTCGAAGGTGGGCGGCTCGGGGTTGTCGGCGATCTTCCGCCACTCGGCGAGCTGGTCGGCCATGCCCTTCTCGATGGCCGGCCGGTAGTCGGCATCCTTGATCTTGTCGAACGGCGGCGCCTGGAACGGCAGCGTGCTGGCGGCGAAGAACGGATTGGCGGCGCTCGCGTCAGCCACCGTCGCGGCGGCGCTGGACGACTTGGCCGGTGCGGTGGAAGCCGGCGCCGGCGCGGACTTGCCGGCCTCGTTCGAGCCCTGCGAACAAGCCGCGAGGGCCATGCTGGTGGCAATGACGATCATGCGTAGACGGAACATGCGGTATTCCCGGTCGGTGCGCCCGCGTGCGGGCGGAAAGAATCGGCAGCCGCCGACTGTAACGACACCGAACCGTTTTTTGCCAGCCGCAGCGCAACGAAACCTCGCGCGATGTCAGGCCGGGCGCACGTCGCGCAGTTGCCACGCCGCGCCGATCAGCCAGTTCAGGCGCTGGCGCAGCAGGCTCATCGGCAGGTTGGTGAGCACGTCCACCTCGACGTGCAGGTCGGCCACGCGTGCGTGCACTTGCGCCTGGGCATCGGTGGCGCCCAAGCCGGGATCCACCTCGTCCGGCTCCGGCTGCCGCGCGCGCCAGCGCTCGAACAGCACCGGGCTGTGCAGCGCCTCCTCCAGCGCGGCGGCGAAATCGGCCGGGCCGGCGCCGTCGTAGCTCAGCGCCGGATCGCTGCCGCGCGCATGGGCGAGATCCGCGATGGACAGGTAGTAGTGGTTGCGGCTGGCCATGGTTTCTCCCTGCGGGTCGCCGCCAGCATGCGCACGAGCCGGCATGCCGGATGTGAAATCAGCCGACCAGCGCGGCCAGGTCGAGCCCGGCGGCCGCCTGCGCCGGCGGCACGCCGTGCGGCAGCACGCCCAGGCAGGGCGCGGGCAGCAGCTCGCGCAGCGTGGCGACGTTCTCGTCCACCGCCAGCATGGCGGGATCGATGCGATTGCCGATCCAGCCGGCGAGGCGGCAGCCGTCGGCGAGGATCGCCTCGGCGCTGAGCAGGCTGTGGCTGAGACAGCCAAGCCGCAGCCCCACCACGAAGACCACCGGCAGTTCCCAGGCCTTCGCGATGTCGGAGGCAAACAGGCCCGGCGCCAGCGGCACGCGCCAGCCGCCCACGCCCTCGACCACCACCATGTCGTGCGCCGCGCGCAGCGCGTCGAACGCGGCGCGCAGCGGCGGCAGCGTGATCGTCACGCCCTCGCGCGCGGCCGCCAGGTGCGGCGACAGCGGCGCGCGCAGGCTGACCGGATTGATCGCCGCGTACGCTACGCCGGCCGGGCCGGCCGCCTGCAGGGCCAGCGCATCCTCGTTGCGCAGGCCTTCGGGCGTCTCCTCGCAGCCGCTGGCCACCGGCTTCATGCCCACCGCGTCGCGGCCGGCGGCGCGCAGTGCATGCAGCAGCGCGCACGAGGCATGGGTCTTGCCGATGCCGGTATCGGTGCCGGCAATGAACACGCGGTCGAGGCGGGTCATCGAACAGGTCCTGGTGGAGCACACGGGGTGTGCATGGTGGCGACGCGGTGCCGGGCAGGCAAGAGCCGCGCCCTTAGCAAGAAATTAGGAAACGCGGAGCAAGGATTTAGCAACGGCCCGCGCCCGCGCTTTCTAACATTCCTGCCACCCCACCTCCCGCAGGAATACGCAAGCATGCATTCGACCGATCACGCAGCCGTCCCCGCCGCCGCTCCCCGCTACAACATGTACGCCTTCATCCACAAGGCGATGCGCGCCTTCATGGCCGACACCCTGGTGCGCATCGGCCGCCTGGATGCGAATGACGACGCCGACGTGGAGGCCGGGCTCGGCCAGCTGCGCGAACTGCTCGACCTGTGCCGTCACCACCTGGCGCACGAGGATCGCTTCGTGCACCCGGCGCTCGAGGCGCGCGCGCCGGGATCGAGCATGCAGGTGGCCGGCGAGCATGTCCATCACGAGGCCGACATCGATGCGCTCGACGCGCTGGCCGACGCGCTGGTGCTGGCGCCCGCCGGTGCGGACCGCAGCGCCGCGGCGAGCCGGCTGTACCGGCAGCTCGCGGTCTTCGCCGGCATCAACTTCGAGCACATGGATTACGAGGAGAACGAGCACAACGCCGTGCTGTGGGCGCACTACAGCGACACCGAGCTGCTCGGCATCGAAGCGCAGCTGCATGCCGCGCTGTCGCCCGCGGAACGCGCGCAGGGCCTGCGATTGATGCTCGGCGCGCTCGACCACCGCGAACGGCTGCGGCTGCTCGAGGGCATGCGCGCCCATGCGCCGGCCGCCGCGTTCGAGGGTGCGCTCGCGCTGGCGCGCAGCCTGCTCGGCGAGCGCGACTGGCAGAAACTCGAGAGCGCCCTGCAGCCCGCAGCCGCGGCGGCCTGATCAACCGCCGCGCTCGTTCGGCATCTCGACCAGCTCGAGCGGCCGCAGCACGCACAGGCGCAGGCGTCCGCGACCGGCTTTCTCGATGCGGATGCACGCATCGCGTTCGGCCAGCCGCCGGGTCAGCAGGATCAGCCGCGCTTCCAGGTTGTCGCTGAGCTCGGGCAGGCGGATGCGCGGATCCAGCCGCAGCTCGCGATTGGCGAACACGGTGCGACCATGCTCGGCACGGTCGCGCAGCAGGGTCCACAGGATCGCGCCGGCCACGCCCTTGATCAGATAGTCCTCGCCCACGAACACGCTGCCGGTGGCCGGATGGTGGCGGATCACCACCGGCGCACCTTCGGGCGGCGGCGACACCGGTTCGGCCGGTGATGGCTCGCTGGCCGCGTCGGCGCGCAGCGCGCAGATCGCCAGGCCGAGCTGGGCGGCGAGGGTGACCAGCGCATCCTCGTCGTCGTAGCCGAAGCGCAGGTCGCGCGGGCTTTCCACGTACAGCACGCCCGCCAGCCGGCCTGCGCCGACGATCGGCACCGCCAGCTGGCTGCGCGATTCGGGCAACCCGGGCAGCGGGATCGCGGTCTCCAGCCGGTCCGCCAGGCCGCCGGCCGCGGCGGCCTCGCGCACGGCGCGGCCGTAGGCGTACTCGCCGGTCATGTGGGCGATGCGGATCGGAGTGCGTTCGCGCGCGGCCACGCCGATCACCCCGTCCCCCATGGCGATCTCCGAACCGACGCCGGATTCGCCGTAGCCGCAGCTGGCCACGGTGAACAGCTTCTGCCCGCTGCCGTCGAGCAGCAGCACCATCGCGTGGTGTATGTCGAAGTCCTGCCGCAGGCCGGCGAGCAGCGCCTCCAGCGCCGCATCGAGATCCACCGCGTCGGCCAGCCGCAGCGCGACGGCGCGCGTCGCCTCCAGCAGGTTGCGCCGCGGCAGCGGCGCAGGCGTCGGCAGGCCCGGCACCGACTCGATCGCCTCGACGCGGTAGACGTCCGAACCCTTGAGCTGGAACACCCCGCCCATGCCGGTGTGCGAGGCGATGCCGGCGAGCTTGGCGCGCATGCGCTCGAACAGCGGCCCGGCCGATTCGGTGCGCAGGTAGCGCAGCGTGAGGCGGTACATCGCCGAGCTCTGCGGATGCATCAGCAGCAGCCGAGCCACCGGGTTGGCCAGGATGTTCTGGCGCGTCTTGTTGAAGAACTGGAACGACAGCGCGAGGTGCTGTGGATCGATGTATTCCACCTGCGACAAGTAGGCGACGTTCGGTGTGCCGTCCGGCGCGCAGGTGGCCATCACGGCCGGCAGGCTGCCGTCGAGGCAGTCGCGGATCGCGTCCAGCCCCGGCGTCACGGCGGCATCTCCAGCGCACGGCCCGCGTCCGGCCCGGGCGTCTGCACGAAGGCCGACGACGGCGAGAACGCGATCGCCACCAGCTCGCCCACCGCCGCCAGCAGGGCGCGCACGCGCGCCTCGGGCACGCCGATCAGGGCCAGCTCGGCGACCATCGCGTCGCGGTAGGCGGCGGCCAGCGCAAGATCGTCGTCGCCGATTGCCGCGATCTGCGCATCCTCGCCCTTGATCTGCACCGAGCGATGCGTGCTCGGCCGGGTGAAGACCACCGCCACGCGGCGATTGTCGCGGATGTCCCCGATCAGCTCGGCCGCCTGGCCGGCGGCTACCAGCACTGCCAGGCGCCCGCCACCGGGATCGACCCGACAGCCCTGCGCGCGCACCAGCGCCGGGCGATGCTCGGCATTGCGGGTGGCGGCGATGATCGACACCGCGCCCTGCAGGAAAGCGGCGAGCTCGTCATCGATGCGGGTGGCAGCGGGCACGGCAATCCTCGTCCAGCGATGGGAACGGCGGGCAGTGGCCTTCCTGACGCATAATAGGTGCTTCGCCATCCGGGACCACCCATGTTCCACGTCGCATCCAACCCGCACGCCGGCAAGCGCGAGCTCTACGCCGAGCTGGCCGAACTGGCGCAAGGCCTGCTGACCGGCGAACGCAACCTGATCGCCAACGCCGCCAACTTCAGCGCGCTGCTGTTCCACAGCCTGCCCGACCTCAACTGGGCCGGCTTCTACTTCTACGACGGCACCGAGCTGGTGGTCGGCCCGTTCCAGGGCAAGCCGGCCTGCATCCGCATCGCGCTGGGCAGGGGCGTGTGCGGCACCGCCGCGCAGGCACGGCAGACGCAGGTGGTGCGCGACGTCAATGCGTTCGACGGCCACATCGCCTGCGATGCCGCCTCGCAGTCGGAGATCGTGGTGCCGCTGGTGAAGGCCGACGGCAGCCTGCTCGGCGTGTGGGACGTGGACAGCCCGCACGTGGCGCGCTTCGACGAAGACGACCGCGCCGGCATGGAAGCGCTGTGTGCGGTGTTCATGGAGCACGCCGCGGGGTAACTGCGACGATCCGCCGCTGCGGCAAAATCGTCACCCGCGCGGCGTCCGCAGCAGCTCCACCACCCGCGCGCGGGCCTCGTCCACACCGGTGCTGGCGGTGGCGGAGAACACCTGCGCGGTGGCATGCAGGCCGTCGGGAAAGCTCCTGCGCATCGCCGCCAGCGCCTGCGCGGCCTGGCTGCGCGACAGCTTGTCGGCCTTGGTCAGCAGCAGGTGGCAGGGCAGGCCGGTGGCGAAGCAGAAGTCCAGCATCATCCGGTCGAACTCCTTGAGCGGATGGCGGATGTCGGCGATCAGCACCACTCCACGCAGGCTCTGCCGGCGGTGCAGGTAGGCGTCGATCTCCTGCTTCCAGTGCGCGCGCAGGTCCTCCGGCACCTTGGCGTAGCCGTAGCCGGGCAGATCGATCAGGCGCACGGCCAGCGGCGGCTCGCCCTCGCCCTGTGTCAGCGGCGGCAGCGCGAAGGCCACCATCTGCTGGGTGCGGCCGGGCGTCTTCGACGTGCGCGCCAGGCCCTTGTGGCCGGTCAGCGCGTTGAGCGCGCTGGACTTGCCGGCGTTGGAGCGGCCGGCGAACGCCACCTCGGCGCCGAGGTCGGCGGGCAGCTGGCTGACGCGGTGGGCGGCGAGCACGAAGTGCGCGCCTTGCAGGGCATTTGGCATGGTTTGACCGGAGCGCGACGGCACGGGGATAATCCGACGGTTTCTGCCCGCGGCGCCGTGCCGGCAAGCGGAGGCAGCCTTCGACAGTTTTCGAGAGGGGAAGTGTATGGGTTTTCGGTTCGCAGGTTTTCGACCCGCTGCGCTGGGCTCTGCCGCGGTCCTGATCTTCGCCTTGACCGCGAATGCGTCGCTGGCGCAATCCGCGCCGGCCGCGGCCGCCACCGCCGCGCAGCCCGCCGCCACTCCGGCCGCGCCCGCGGCTGCCGAGGCCGCGGTCAAGCCCGGCGACGCCACCGCGGGCCAGGCCAAGGCCGCCGTCTGCGGCGCCTGCCACGGCCTGGACGGCAACTCCTCCGATCCGCAATACCCCAAGTTGGCCGGCCAGAGCGAGCAGTACATCGTCCGCCAGCTCGAGAACTTCAAGAGCGGCAAGCGCCAGAACCCGATCATGCTGGGCATGGCCACGCCGCTGTCCGAGCAGGACATGCACGACATCGCCGCCTACTTCGCCAGCAAGACGCCGCTGCCCGGCGTGGCCGACCAGGCGCTGGTCGAACACGGCCAGCTGCTGTTCCGCGAGGGCGACGTCAAGCGCGGCATCCCCGCCTGCATGGCGTGCCACAGCATCGACGGCCGCGGCAATCCCGGCGCGATGTACCCGCAGCTGGAGAGCCAGCACGCGCAGTACGTCGAGACCCAGCTGAAGGCCTGGCACGACGGCACCACCTGGGGTACCGATGCGCACTCGCAGATCATGCCGGCCATCGCGAAGAAGCTGGACGCGAACGACATCGCCGCCCTGGCCAGCTACATCGAAGGCCTGCATCCTGCCACCGCCGCGGACCTGCAGAAGCCGGCTGCCGCCACGCCCTGATCCCTGCGGCGGTGCCGGCACCGGGTCGGCGCCACCGCATTCCTCGCCCCGCACCACCGAGGTAACCCCATGTTGAAGCGTCTGCCGATCCTGTGCGCCGCCCTGCTGGCGCTGACCGCCTGCGGCCATGCCGGCGACAACGGCACCACCGCACCGGCCACGCCCACGGCCGCCGGTACCGCCGCAGTCGCACCGGCCGCGCCTGCGACCAGTGCGCCGGCGCCAGCAGCCAGTGCGGCCCCCGCCAACGCCGGCACCGCAGCACCGGCTGCTGCAGCCACCACCGCGGCCGCCACGCCTGCGGCTCCCGCCAAGCCCATCGTCGACGACGGCAAGTGGGTCGAGGGCAAGGACTACTTCCGCATCGACCCCGCCCAGCCCAAGGCCGTGCCCACCAGCAAGATCGAGGTGGTGGAGGTGTTCTCCTACGCCTGCCCGGCCTGCAACGCGTTCCACGGTGCGATGGACCAGATCGAGAAGAGCCTGCCGGCGGACGCGGTGGTGCACTATCTGCCCGCGGCCTTCCGTCCGGACGAGAACTGGCCGGTGTACCAGCGCGCGTTCTACGCCGCCGAGGCGCTGGGCGTGCGCGCCAAGGCCCACGACGCGTTCTTCGACGCCACCTGGAAGACCGGCGAGACGGCCACCTACGACCTCAACACCGGCCGTCCCAAGCCCAAGGCCGCCTGGCCCACGATCGAGGACATCGCGAAGTTCTACGCGAAGTACGGCGTGGACCCCAAGGAGTTCGTGGCCGTGGCCAACTCCTTCTCGGTGAACACCCGGATGAAGCAGGCCGACGATCTGGTCAAGGCCTACGGCGTGCCCGGCACGCCCACCATCGTCGTGGACGGCAAGTACCGCTTCTCGCCCTCCGACGTGGGCACCGTGCAGCGCGCGATCGAGCTGACCCAGTGGCTGGTAGCGAAGGAAGCCGCCGCGGGCGCCGGCAAGTAAGCCGCGCCCCCGACTCCGTTCCGCCCCCAGCCAGCCGAGTACCCCCGATGAAGCATCTCGCCCGCCTGCGTGCACTGACCCTGATCGCCGGCCTGCTGCTGGCCAGCGCCTGCACCGCGCAATCCGGCACGCCGCCGCCGTACACCGAGGGCGAGCAGTACGTGACCCTGCCCGGCCCGCACCAGCGCTACAGCAGCGAGGGCAAGGTGGAGGTGGCCGAGGTGTTCTCCTACGGCTGCATCCACTGCGCCGAGTTCGCGCCGATCGCCGAGAAGCTGAAGCAGCAGCTGCCGAAGGGCGTGAAGTTCGAACTGGTACCGGCGCCGTTCAGCGCCGAGTGGCTGCCGTTCGCGCGTGCCTACTACGCGGCCGAGCAACTGGGCGTGGTGGATCGCACCCACCTCGAGCTGTTCGTGGAGAAGTTCGCCCAGCACTACCCGCTGAACTCGCTCGACGACCTGGCCGACTTCTACGCCCGCCAGGGCGTGAACCGCGCCGAATTCATGCGCATCGCCACCTCCGATGCCGCCACCGCGAAGCTGAAGGCGGACCTCGCGTTGATCCAGAAATGGGGCGTGGACGGCACGCCCAGCCTCGTGATCGACGGCAAGTACCGCGTCACCAACGTGCACACGCTGGACGAGCTGTCCGCGGTGGCACAGTGGCTGGCCAGGCGCGAACTGGCCAAGGCGGACAAGGGCGGCAAGTAACCCGCCTGATTGCGCCGGCCGCAGCGGGCGTTCACGTCCGCTGCGGCATTCTGCGTGTACCGTACACAGCCCGATGAACCGTACCGCCGCCCCCATCGCCGACCGCCGCCTGCGCCTGCTGAGCTGCAACATCCTCGCCGGCGCCAGCGTGCAGCGCTACAGCGAATACGTCACCCGCAGCCTCAACGCGGTGCTGCCGGGGCGCAGCAAGATCGACAACCTCGACCGCCTCGCCGCGCTGCTGCCGGAGTTCGACGTGATCGGCCTGCAGGAGGTCGACGCCGGCAGCCTGCGCTCGGGCTTCCTCAACCAGACCCGCTACCTCGCCGAGGCCGCCGGCATGCCGTACTGGAGCCACCAGCCCAACCGGCCGGTGGCCAAGCTTTCGCACACCGCGAACGGCCTGATCAGCCGCATCGAACCCAGCGCCGTGCTGGACTACCCGCTGCCCGGCCACGGCCGCGGTGCGCTGCTGGTGCGTTTCGGCGAGGATGCGGACGCGCTGGCCGTGGTGATCGTCCACCTCTCGCTGCGCGCCCTCACGCGGGCGCGCCAGCTGGGCTTCATCGCCGAGATCCTGCAGGACCATCCGCATGCGGTGCTGATGGGCGATCTCAACACCGACCTCGACAGCGTCGAGATGCGCCAGCTGTTCGCCCGCACCCGGCTGCAGCCGCCGACGCAGCCCACGCCCACCTTCCCCAGCTGGAAGCCCAAGCGGGCGCTGGACCACATCCTCGCCTCGCCCTCGGTGGCGCTGGAAAAGGTGTGGACGCTGCCACAGGCGTTCTCCGACCACCTCGCGCTGGCAGCGGAGATCCGCCTGCCTGCGCACCGCCCGCCGCGCCAGGGAGCCCATCGATGACCATGCGCTGGCCGCGCCTGCTGGCGCCATGGCTGCTGCTGGCGCTGGTCGGCCTCGGTGCGGCGTGGCTGCGGTACGGGCTGATCGAGCCGCCCGCGCTGGCCCAGCTGTGCACGGCGGCGCGGGCCCCCGCGTGGTGCGCGCTGCGGCAGGCGCTGGTGCTGGGTTTCCTGCACGAGGTGTACGGCGTTGCCGCCATCGGTGCCGCCGTGCTGGCGTTGCTGCGGCGATCACCCGTGCTGGCGTGGCTGGCCGCCGCATCGGGCGCTTTCGCACTGCAGTTCTACAACTACGAGCCGGGGGCGCTGGCGCTCCTGGTCGGCTGCCTTCGTCTCGTGCATCTGGCCGCGCCGGGCAGGCAGCTTCCTGCTGGGCGTTCCGGCCGGGGCAGAAGCCCTGCAGGTTGACGCGCGGCTGCGTGCGCGATGCTTCGGCGACGAAGCGGTTGCGGGCGGCAGGCGAGCCAAGGTGTCGAACCGGAGGGTCATCGCGGGCATCGCCCCTCATCCCTTGGAGAGAAAGAGGAAAACACGTTGCGCCGCGCGCCCGAAACCACCTTGAAACCCGCGATGGCGCAGCAACAACCCCGCCGCCACAGGCAAGAGAGAACCCCGTGGCGGATCAGACCCGCCCCGTCACCGGAATCAGCGCCCCGGTGATCGCCGACGCCGCATCCGAGAGCAGGAACACGATCACGCCCGCCAGCTGTTCCGGCTTGACCCAGCGGCCGAAGTCGGCGTCGGGCATGTCGGCGCGGTTCGGCGGCGTGTCGATGATGCTGGGCAGCAGCGCGTTGACGGTGATGCCGCGGGGCTTCAGCTCCTCGGCCAGCGCCTCGGTGAGGCGCAGCACGCCGGCCTTCGACGCGGTGTAGGCGCCCACGCCTGCGCCGGCCTTCAGTGCGGAAGCCGCGCCGATGTTGACGATGCGCCCGCGCCCGTCGGGCAGGTGCGCAAGTGCCGCCTTGCTCGCCGCCACCGCGGTGCGCAGGTTGATCCGGTAAAGCAGGTCCCAGGTGTCGGGATCGCCGTCGGCCAGCGTCTCCCAGCGGAACGTGCCGGCAATGTTCACCAGCGCGTCGAGGCCGCCGAGCGCCTGGGCTGCGGCGTCGATGGCCTGCTTTGCCGCCGCGGTGTCGGCCAGGTCCACGGCGCCGAAGCCGTGTGCCGCGCCCAGGTCGGCCGGCACCGGCGCGCGGTCGATCGCCGCCACCTCAGCACCCGCATCCAGCGCGGCGCGCACCACCGCCGCACCCAGGGTGCCGAAGGCACCGGTCACCACGATGCGTTGCTTGTCCAGGCGCATGGGTTCGTCCTCGTCAATGGATTCCGTCGAGCATAGTGCCTGTGCCGACGGGCGCGAAACGCGCGCGCCGCCATGCGGCGAACACCGGCACCGCGATCAGCAGGTTGAGCGCGAACCACAGCCATGTCGACAGGTTCTCGCCCAGCTCCAGCGCCACCGCCACGGCGGCCAGCACCGGCACCCATGCGGCGAGGAACAGTGCCTCGCGCGCGGGCATGCGCCGGCGCTCGTCCAGCCAGGCGGTCAACGCGTACCCCGCGCAGGGCAGCTCGAACAGGCCCAGCGGGAAGTCGCGGTAACGGCCGTCGAACACCAGCAGCAGGCCGTACAGCGCCAGCACGAACAGCCACGCGAAGCGCAGCCGCCCCGCCGGCGCGGGCTTGTACGGTGCGCCAGCCAGCCTTCCGGCCAGCCAGCCCGCCAGCCGCAGCGCGGTGAACAGCGCAGCCACACAGGCCACGACGGAGACCGTCCACTCCCAGGCATCGCGGCAAGCGTAGGACATCTGCCGTGCCTGCCACGCCAGCGCACAGCCACTGGCGAAGCCCGCCAGGCCCAGCGCCAGCCAGCCGCGCCCGCGCCGCCAGCGGCGGCGGCGCAGGCCGGACAACACGAACAGAGCCGCGCCCACCGCACCGGCCAGCCAGCCCAGCCACCAACGCTGCACTTCCACCACCGGCCCCTGCATCGCGAACTTCGGCCGCGCCTGCGCGTCGAAGATGCCCCAGTAGCCACCCACCGTGCCTTCCTGTGCGCGCTTCCACGGCTGGTCGAAAGCCTCGATCACGTTGTACGGCATATGCACGCTGGCGGCGTAGCGGAGGAACTCGCGCAGGTAGCGCGCCTCGTCCACCACGCTGGCACTGGCCTCGCGGCGCGGCCGGCCTTCGCTGGGCCAGCCGGTCTCGCCGATCATCACGCGCTTGCCGGGAAAGGCCCGCTCGACCTTCGCGTAGACGTCCTCGACATGCTGGATCGCACGCTCCGGCGGCACCGGCTGGTCCTCCCAGTACGGCAGGATGTGGATGGTGACGAAATCCACCGCGCCGGCCAGCTCGGGATGGCGCAGCCAGTATTCCCACACGTCGGCGTAGCTCACGGGAATGCTCGCCGGCAGCGCCGCGCGCACCTGGCGAAGGTAGCCGGCGATCTGCGCACTCGACAGCTCGCCGCGCAGCAGCACCTCGTTGCCCACGATCACCCCGCGCAGCACCTGCGGATGTGCGCGCGCGGCGGCGATGCCCAGCGCGACCTGCTCGGCGTTCGCCCTGGGATCGCGGCCCAGCCAGATGCCCATCAGCACCTTCATGCGGTAGCGCGCCGCGATGCCCGGCACCGCCGAGAGACCCTGTCCCTGCGAGTAGGTGCGCACGCAGTCGAAACGTGCGGACAGCGCGCGCAGGTCGGCGTCGATGCGCTCGGGGCTGACGAACGCGTGCGGATCCAGCGGCGTCTCGCCCGGCCCACGGAACGGCGCGTAGGAGACGCAGGCGATGCGCGCCGACGGCGCGTCGGGCAGCTCCACCGGACGGCCGATCGCCCACCACCACGCCGCACCGGCCAGGGCGAGCAGCGCCAGGGCCAGCCAGGCGACCAGGCGGCGGCCGCGGGACGAGGGGGACAACGACATGCCGAGCCTGCGCGAACGGGAGCAAGGTGCGCCAGCTTATCAGGCGCCCGCCGAACGAAAGCCGGGGGACGCGCCGGTGCATTCAGGCGCTTCCACTACAATGCCGAACGGGGGGATCACCGAGGAGTTTCCATGTTCGCGAAGGCCGCGCCGCGGCGCCATTCCCCCACCCGCCTGTCGACCCTGCTGCTGGGCTGCTGCGCCCTGTTCGCGACCTCCGGCGTGCCTGCGGCCACGCCCACCGTGGCACAACGCGCCGCGTTCAGGCAGGCCTGGGCGGCAGCCCAGCAGGGCGGCGACGGCTGGCGCGCGCTGGCCGCCCGGCTGCGCGACTATCCGCTCTATCCCTACCTGCCCGCCGCGGCACTGGAGCACGACATCCGCGAGGTCGACCTGGCCACGGTGCAGGCGTATCTCGCGAAGTATCCCGACCTGATCCCCGCGCAGGACCTGCGCCGCGACTTTCTGCGGGAACTGGCGCGGCGCCAGGACTGGAGCGGCTTCCTCGCGCTGTACCGGCCCGGCATGGGCGACGCGTTCGCCTGCGATGCCCTGCAGGCGCGCATGGCCGGCGGCGCCACGCTGGATTTCGAGCGCGACCTCGCTGCGCTGTGGGAACAGCCCGAGCTGCCCGGCGCGTGCGATCCCGTGCTGCAGGCGGCGCACGACCAGGGCCTGCTGACCGCGCCGCGCCTGTGGGCGCGCATCGACCGCGCCGCCGACGCCGGCAAGGGCGGCACCATCGCCGCGCTGGCGAACTGGCTGCCCCCGCCGCAGGACCAGGAAGCGCAATGGCTGGCGCAGGCACTGCGCGATCCCGCGGCGGCCGTTGTCGCCGCCGCGAGCTGGCCCGACACCGCGCGCGCGCGCCAGGCGGCCGCGCTGGCGCTGGAACGCCAGGCGCGACGCGACACTCCCGCCGCCGAGGCGGCATGGCAGCAGCTGCAGGCGCGCTTCCGCTTCAGCGAGTCCCGGCGCGAGGCGATCCTGCGTGCGCTGGCGCTGTTCCACGCCACCGATTTCGACACCGACGCGCTGGCGCGGCTGATCGCCCTGCCCGCCACGGCGCAGACCGCCGCCACCCGCGAATGGCGCGTGCGCGTGGCGCTGGCCGAACAGGACTGGCCCGCCGTGCTGGCGGCGATCGCCGCGATGCCGGCCGCGCAGCAGCAGGACGACGAATGGCGCTGGTTCCGCGCCCGCGCACTGGCCGCCACCGGGCAGCCCGAACAGGCGCAGGCGATCTACGCCGAGCTCGCCGGCGAAACCACGTTCTTCGGCTTCCTCGCTGCCGATCAGCTCAGGCGGCCCTATGCAATCTGCCCGCGCGCGCCGCTCGACGCGCCGCGGCAGGAACAGGCACTGCTGCGGCAGCCCGGCCTGCTACGCGCGTTCGAACTGTTCGCGGTGGATCTGCCGAAACTGGCGCGGCGCGAGTGGGCGCGCGCACTGGACGGTGCCGACGAGCGCACCCAGGTGCTGGCCGTCGAGCTGGCGAAGCGCCGCGGCTGGTATGACCGTGCGGCGTTCACCCTCAACCACGGCGAGGCGATGCGCTACTACGCGCTGCGCTTCCCGCTGGCCAGCCGGGAAGCGCTGGTGGCGCAGGCCGGGCAGGCCGGCATCGATCCCGCGTGGGCCTACGGCATCCTGCGCGCGGAAAGCGCCTGGATGAGCGATGCGCGCTCCGGCGCCGATGCCCGCGGCCTGATGCAGCTGGTGCCCGCCACCGCCGCCCTGGTGGCGAAGCGCAATGGCCTGCCCTGGGCCGGCGGCGACAGCCTGTACGACCCCGCGGTGAACATCGCGCTGGGCACGCGCTACCTGGCGCAGGTGGCGGCGCGCTACAACGGTGCTCCCTGGCTCGCCAGCGCCGCCTACAACGCCGGTCCCAGCCGCGTCGACCAATGGCTGGATGCGCGCGGCTCGCTGCCGCCCGACCTGTTCATCGCCACCATCCCGTACAAGGAGACCCGCGAATACGTGGCGCGCGTGATGGACTACAGCGTGATGTACGGCTGGCGCCTGCACGGCTCAGTGCTGCCGATGTCCGACCGGCTCACCCCGATCGGGCAGACCTATGCGCTGCCGAACAGCCTGAGTCCGCGCAAGCCTGTGGACTGCCCTGCGCCGTCGCCCGCGATCGCGGGCGCGACGCAGGCTTCCGCCGCCGCGACCTCCGCGGCGCGCAGCGCCAATGTGGCACCGGCAGCCGCGGGCGGCCTCGCCCCCGTGCGTTCCAGCCGCCGCTGAAGCGCACGGTTCGCGCGAACGCGCGGGGCGGCGCCCGGGCATGCCCGAGATACGCCGCGGGCCATGCCACAATCCCGCCATGCACATCTATCTCGTCGGCGGCGCGGTCCGCGACAAGCTGCTGGGACGACCGGAGGGTGACCGCGACTACGTGGTGACCGGCGCACGCCCGGAGGATCTGCTGGCGCTCGGCTATCAGCCGGTGGGCAGGGATTTCCCGGTATTCCTGCATCCGCGGACCGGCGAGGAATACGCGCTGGCGCGCACCGAGCGCAAGAGCGGGCGCGGCTACCACGGCTTCGTGTTCCAGGCCGATCCGGCAGTGACGCTGGAGCAGGACCTGGCGCGGCGCGACCTCAGCATCAATGCGATCGCCGAGGACGAGCACGGCACGCTGATCGATCCCTACGGCGGCGTGCGCGACATCGAGGCGCGCGTGCTGCGCCACGTCTCTGCAGCGTTCGTGGAAGACCCGGTGCGGCTGTTGCGCGTGGCGCGCTTCGCCGCACGCTTCGCGCCGCTGGGCTTCACCGTGGCCGACGAAACCATGGCGCTGTTGCGGCAGATGGTGGCCGAGGGCGAAGTGGATCATCTGGTACCCGAGCGGGTATGGGCGGAAACGCGCAAGGCGCTGGCCGAGGCGCAACCGTCGGCGTTCCTGCGCGTACTGCGCGGCTGCGGTGCACTGTGCGTGCTGTATCCTGAAGTCGACGCGCTGTACGGCGTGCCGCAGCGCGCGGAGTTCCACCCCGAGATCGACACCGGCGTGCACGTGGAAATGGTGCTGGATGCCGCGGCGGCGATCGCGCCGGGCGACGACCTGGTGGGCTTCTGCGCGCTCACCCACGACCTCGGCAAGGCGCTGACACCGGCCGCCGAATGGCCGCGCCACATCGGCCACGAGCAACTCGGCGTGGCGCCGCTGCGTGCGCTGGCGGCGCGCCTCAGGGTACCGGCGGAACATGCCGCGCTGGCCGAACTGGTCTGCCGCGAGCACCTCAATGTGCACCGCGCGCTGGAACTGCGGCCCGCCACGGTGCTGAAGCTGCTGGCGGCGCTGGACGCGCTGCGCCGGCCCGAGCGGCTGGAACCCTTCCTCGCCGCCTGCCTCGCCGACCAGCGCGGTCGGCTGGGCCACGAACACGACGGCTATCCGCAGGCCGCGTACCTGCGCCGGGCCCGCGACGCGGCGGCGACGGTGACCGCGGCGCCATTCGTGGCGCAGGGCCTGCAGGGCCCGGCGATCGGCGCGGCGATGGAGCGCGCGCGCATCGGCGCCATCGCCGAAATGAAACAATGTAACATCTAAGACCCCGCGGGCACGATGTCCGCCCGGATGCCGGCCGTGGCCGGCGTCCTTTCCGATTCCCCTTGTCGCCTGGAGCTGCCCTTGACGCACGCCCTGTCCTCTCGTTCGCCGCTGCGCCAGCGGTTCCGGCCGCTGTGGTGGCTGGGCATCGTCTACATCGCGATCTGCTTCGTCACCCGCATCGTGCTGCTGGTGATGTCCGGCAGCAACGTGGCGCCGAATCCGCTGCACTGGCTGTACGCGTTCGGCGTGGGCCTTGGCTACGACCTGATCACCTTCCTGTACCTCGCCTGGCCGATGGTGCTGTTCCTTTGGCTGGTGCCGACCCGGCGCGCGCCGGTGGCGGGCGTTGGGCGCTGGGCGCTGTACCTGGCCGGCATGGCGGCGCTGTACGCGGCCTGCCTCGGCCTGCTGTTCCTGCTGTGGCACGTGCACCTGCACGAGTCGTGGCCGATCCTCGCGGTGTTCCTGTTCTTCCTGCCGATGCCCGCGCTGGCCTACAACCGCCCCAGCGGGCAGTGGGGCCTGTACGTGCTGGGGCTGGCGCTGCTGTACGGCCTGCTGTTCGTGGCGGCGTCGGAACTGGTGTTCTGGAACGAGTTCAGCGTGCGCTTCAACTTCATCGCGGTGGACTACCTCGTCTACACCACCGAGGTAATCGGCAACATCCGCGAGTCCTACCCGATCGGCACCTGGCTGGCGCTACTGGTGGTGCTGGCGCTGGTGGTGTTCGTGCTCTCGCGCCGCGGCCTGCGCGCGCGCGACGACGGCAGCAGGCTGTGGCAGCGTGCCCGCGTGCCGCTGGTGTGGCTGGTGCTCACCGTGGCCTCGGTGGCCGGCGTGAACGGCGAGATGAAGGACCGCACCGCCAACAACTACGTCAACGAACTGGCCGGCAACGGCATCTACCAGTTCTTCGCCGCCTTCCGCAGCAGCCATCTCGACTACAAGAAGTTCTACCGCTCGCTGCCCGACGACGAAGCGTTCAAGTTGATCCGCCAACAGCTCAAGCAGCCAAACGCCACCTTCACCAGCGACGACCCGCGCGACCTGACGCGTGCCATCCGCGCGACGGGGCCGGAGAAACACCTCAATGTGGTGCTGATCAGCGTGGAAAGCCTGTCCGGCGACTACCTCGGCACCTTCGGCAACAAGCAGGGCCTCACGCCCTTCCTCGACTCGCTGGTCGGCAAGAGCATCTTCTTCGACAACCTCTACGCGAACGGCACGCGCACGGTGCGCGGGCTGGAGGCGCTGTCGCTTTCGGTACCGCCCACGCCGGGCGATTCGCTGGTGCGCGAGAAGAACAACGAGGATCTGTTCTCGCTGGCCAGCATCTTCAACCAGCGTGGCTACCAGTCGGAGTTCGTCTACGGCGGTTACGGCTACTTCGACAACATGAACTACTTCTTCAGCCATAACGGCTACAAGACGGTCGACCGCAGCGCAATCCCGAAGGACATGCCGATCCACAGCCAGAACGTGTGGGGCGTGGCCGACGAGGACCTGTACACCCTCGCGCTCTCGCAGATGGACCAGATCCACGCCGAAGGCAAGCCGTTCTTCCTGCACATCATGACCACCTCCAACCACCGCCCGTACACCTATCCGGCGGATCGGGTGAAGTGGCAGGCGCCGTCGCGACCGGGCGCGGTCGCCTACACGGACTGGTCGATCGGGGATTTCATCAAGCGCGCACGCGCGAAGCCGTACTTCGCCGACACCGTGTTCGTGATCACCGCCGACCACTGCGCCTCCAGCGCGGGCAAGACCAGCATCCCGATCAATCGCTACCACATCCCGCTGTGGATCTACGCGCCGAAGCAGTTCAAGCCGCAGCGCGTGGAGGAGCTGATGGGCCAGCTCGACATCCCGCCCACCCTGCTCGGCCTGCTCGACTTCAGCTACCGCACGCGCTTCTTCGGCAAGGACGTGTTCCAGGAAACGCCGGGGCAGGGCCACGCCCTGCCCGGCACGTACGAGAAGCTGGGTTATCTGCGCGGCGACACGCTCTCCATCCTCGAGCCGCGCAAGCGGCTGGAGCAGCTGAAGCCGGACTTCGCCACCGGCGACGCCACGCCCGTGGTGCCGGTGAAGCAGGATCAGGTGGACACCGCAATCGCCTACTACCAGGTGGCCAGCGACCTGTACAAGCACGGCGGGCTGGCGCTGCAACCCGGCGACAAGACCAAGGTGGAGCCGCTGCCGGCGCCGGCAGGCACGGCTGCGGCACCGGCTGCCGCGGCGTCGACCGCGCGGCCGTAGGTGGTACGCCCTGCGCGCGACCGCTCGGGCCACGATCGTGCCCGGGACGTTCGCGCCCGGGCGGTCCCTACGCGGCCCCGCCACCCTTTTCGGCCCGCTGCGGCAACAGCCAGCGCACCGCCAGGATGCCCAGCTCGTACAGCAGGCACATCGGGATCGCGAGCAGGATCATCGAGGTGATGTCCGGCGGCGTGATCAACGCCGCCACCGCGAACGCGCCCACGATGGCGTAGCGCCGCGCATTGCGCAGCTTGGCGATGTCCACGATGCCCACCGCGGCGAGGATCACCACCGCCACCGGCACCTCGAAGCACAGGCCGAAGGCGAAGAACATCAGCATCACGAAATCGAGGTAGTGCGTGATGTCGGTCATCATCTCCACGCCAGCGGGCGTCACCGCAGTGAGGAAGCGGAACGCCGCCGGCAGCACCAGGAAATACGCGAACGCGCAGCCGCAGTAGAACAGCACCAGCGCGGCGACCAGCAGCGGTCGGGCGAGGCGTTTCTCGTGCTTGTACAGGCCCGGGCTCACGAAGGCCCACAGCTGGTACAGGATCACCGGCATGCTGATGAACAGCGCGGCGTAGAACGCCAGCTTCAGCGGCGTGATGAACGGGCTCGCCACCTCGGTGGCGATCAGGTGCGCGCCCTGCGGCAGGCGCGCCACCAGCGGCGCGGCGAGCTCCGAGTAGAGCCTGTTCGCAAACGGCGCCAGCGCCACCAGCACGAGCAGCACGCAGGCGATCGCCTTGAGCAGGCGCGAGCGCAGCTCGATCAGGTGCGAGAACAGGCCTTGCTGCAGGTCGTCGCCGAGGTCGTCGGGATCAGTGGCCGCCATGCGCGGGCTCCTTGGTGGCCGGCTCCACCGACGGCTCGCCCAGCGGCAGCTCCCGTTGCGGCTCGGACGCGACTTCCGGCGAGGCGGGTTCCGGCGCGCCCGCGGACTTCAGCGTCGACACCGCCTCGTCGACCGGCTGGCGCACCTGCTGCACGCCGTCCCTGAACTCGTTCTGTGCCGCCTCGGCCCGCGCGGCGGCCTCGCGGGCGGCGCGCTTGATTTCTTCCACTTCCAGTTCGCGCTCCACCTCGGCGCGCACGCTGTCCCAGCCGCTGCGCACGCGGCGCAGCAGCGCGCCCGCGGTGCGCGCCGCGCCGGGCAGCTTCTCGGGACCGAGCACGATCAGCGCGACGAGTGCCAGCAGCACCAGCTTGGCGAAGCTGATCTCGATCATCGCGCGAATTCCGGACCGCGCTTACTTCGACTCGTGCGAGTCGCGCTGGTCCTGCGTGCCGGCGTTCGCCGACGACGAGGCCGCCGGCGGGTCGGCGCGCAGCTGCTCCTTCGTCTGCTGCGATTCCCCCGATTTCTCGTCCTCGTCGCCGTGCATGGCCTTCTTGAAGCCGCGTACGGCGTTGCCGAGGTCGGAGCCGATGTTGCCGATCTTCCTGGTGCCGAAGATCAGCAGCACGATGACCAGGAGCAGGAGCCAATGCCAGATGCTGTCAAAACCCATGATGTTCCTCGAGGCGACCCGGGGCGGAAACGGCTCCGCCCGCGGACTGCCGATCTTCGCACAAGGCGGTCACCTGGAAGTGTACTCTTCCAGCGTGTCGCGGAACTTCACCACGGCCTGCGGCACGTTGCCCACGCCACCCTCGAAGATCCGCCGCGGGGTGATGCCGGCGCCATACACCTCCGCATTGGCGTCGTAGTCGATGCGCATCACGCCGCCGTTCAGCGCCACGCCGGCGAACAGGCCGCGCGCGCGCGAGTAGGAGTAGATCTCCGCCCGCATGTTCTGGTCAGTGTCGGCGCTGGCGCTGCGGCCCACCGGGCCCGCCGCGGCGGTGGCATCGGCGCCGAAGGTGAACTTGCCGTTGACGATGGAATCCACCCCGCGCTGGGTGCGGAATACCAGCACCACGTCGGTGGACGACACGCCGGCCTGGAAGCCCACGCTGGCGCCGGTAAGGGTGATGAAGCTGGGGTTGGACCAGGTGCCGTCCGGCCGCTTCACCGAGATCAGTCCCTCGCCGCGGCGGCCGCCGAAGATGAAGCCGGCCTTGAGCAGGTCGGGGATCACCGCGATCGCGCGCGCCTCCTTCAGCAGGTCGCTGGGAATGGACTTGTCCGGCGCCTGCTCGATCGTGTTGAGCACGTTCACCGCGTTCTGCGCGCGCACCAGCGGCGGATCCTCGGCGTGCGCGGCCATTGCCGGCACCAGCAGGGCCGCGCCGACCAGCAGCAGGCGATGCAGGGATGTCTTGAACATGGGCAGCTCCGTAGCGGGGTTTGCGGGGATGCACGTCGCGCTTGTGGCAGACTCTGGGCAATCCAGCCGTCGGCGCCACGATGCCTGACCACAGTCACTATACCGGCCCCGCCGGCCATTCCATCCCTGTCGCGGCGGCCCCCGTTCAGACAGCCGTCCTGCTGGTGAACCTGGGCACGCCCGCTGCGCCCACGGCGAAGGCCGTGCGCGCCTACCTGGCCGAATTCCTGTCCGACCGCCGGGTGATCGACTATCCGCGCTGGCTGTGGTGGCCGATCCTGCATGGTGTGATCCTGCGGCTGCGTCCGCGGCGCTCCGCGCATGCCTATCGACGCATCTGGGACGCGAAGGGTTCCCCGTTGCGCTGGGGCAGCGAGGCGCTGGCCCGCGCGCTGCAGGCCGAACTGGGTGGGAGCGTGCGCGTGGCGCTGGCGATGCGCTACGGCGAACCGGCGGTGGGCCGGACCATCGCGGCGCTGCAGGCCGGGGGCGCGCGCCGCCTGCTCGTGCTGCCGCTGTACCCGCAGTACTCGGCCACCTCCACTGGCTCCGTGATCGACGCGGTGGCCGACGCGATGAAGGCGCTGCGCTGGCCGCCCGAGCTGCGTTGCGTCAACGACTACCACGACGATCCCGGCCACATCGAGGCGTTGGCAGCAAGCATCGAACGCTGGTGGGCAGCGCACGGCCGCGGCGACAAGCTGCTGCTGTCCTTCCACGGCATCCCCGAACGCTACGTGCGCCTCGGCGACCCCTATGCCGGGCAGTGCCTCACCACCGCGCGCCTGCTGCGCGAGCGGCTGGGGCTGGACGAATCGCAACTGGTGCTGAGCTTCCAGTCACGCGTGGGCCGCGAGCGCTGGCTGGAACCCTACACCGACGCCACCGTGCGCCGGCTGGCCGGCGAGGGCGTGCGGCGGCTCGACGTGGCCTGCCCCGGCTTCGCAGTGGATTGCCTGGAGACGCTGGAGGAGGTGGCGATGCAGAACCGCGACTTCTTCCGCGCCGCCGGCGGCACGGACTTGCGCTACATCCCCGCGCTCAACGACAGCGAGGAACAGGCGCGCAGCCTCGCCGCACTGGTACGCCGCCACCTCGGCGGCTGGCCGGCGTGAATGCGCCGCGCGAGCGGCGCATCGCCCTGCCGCGCCTTGCGCTCGCCGCGCTGGAATGGGGCGATCCCGCCGCGCCGGCACTGGTCGCCCTGCACGGCTGGCTGGACAACGCCGGCAGCTTCGCCGCGCTGGCGCCGTTGCTGGTACCGCACTACCGCGTGGTCGCGCTGGAACTGCCCGGCCACGGCCATAGCGGACACCTGCCCGCAGGCGCCGACTACCACTACCTCGACCACGTGCGCGCCGTGCTGGCCGCGCTCGACGTGCTGGAACTGCCGCGCGGTCGCCTGCTCGGCCACTCGCTGGGCGCCGGCATCGCCTCGCTGGTGGCTGCCGCGGCGCCGGAACGGATCGAGCGGCTGTGGCTGATCGAGGGACTGGGGCCGCTGGGCGACGACGGCACGCACACGCTGCAACGCTATCGCGACGCGCTGGCCGCGCCGCCCGCGGACGGCAAGACGCTGCGCGTGTTCCGCGACGCGGACCAGGCGGCCCGCGCCCGCGCCATGGCCAGCGGCCTCGACGCGCGCCTGGCACGCCCCATCGTGGAGCGCGGCCTGCGCGAGGTCGAAGGCGGCTGGCAGTGGCGCAGCGATCCGCGGCTCGTGCGTCCCAGCGCGATCCGGCTCGCCGAGACGCAGATCCGCGCCCTGCTGGCCGGCATCGAGGCGCCCGCCGCCCTGCTGCTGTCGCAACCCGCCACACCGTACCTGCCCGCGGCGATGATGCGCGAACGCGCGGCCTGTGTGCCGCGCATCGCGGTCGAGCACCTGGCCGGCGGCCATCACCTGCAACTGGAGCATCCGCAGGCGGTGGCGCAATGGATGCTGCGCCACACCACCGCGTGAATTCCCTTGCCGGCCCGCAGGGAGCGGGGCTCAGCCCGAGATGGCCAGGCGCTCCGAGCGGTACAGCTGCGCGGTGACGCCCACCGCGACCAGCGCCGCCGCCAGCGTGCCGGCAAGGCACAGCACGAGCTGCCCGCCGCTGACGCCGTCGCCGCGCAGCTGCTGCATGATGCCGAGATTCTGGCCGAGCAGCGGCACCGCGTACATCCAGGCCTGCGCCTTGATCGGCAGGAAGGCCAGCAAGGCGCTGGGGATCAACGGCACCATCATCAGCAGCGAGAGGTAGGTCTGCGCCTCGCGGTAGCTCTTGGCGAAGGCGGCCACCAGGGTCTGCAGCGCAGCCAGCAGCAGCACCAGCGGCAACATCAGCAGCAGCACGCAGCCCGCGAAGTGCCAGCCAAGGTCGATCTCCATGCCCAGCTTCTCGGCGGGAATGAAGCGGCCCACCAGCGCGAACGCCAGCAGGGTGATCGCAAGGCTGGCCAGCGAGAACGCGCAGATCGCCGCGAGCTTGCCCACGAGGATCTTCCAGCGCGCCACGGGGTTCGCGAACAGCGGCTCCAGCGACTGCCGCTCGCGCTCGCCGGCGGTGAGGTCGATCGCCAGGTACATGCCGCCCATGAACAGCGTGATCACGAAGAAGTACGGCAGCATCGCGAACATCAGCACCGCGCGCGACTGCGGCGTGGCCTGGTCGCGCCGCGCCACCTGCACCGGCCAGGCCGTGCCCGGCGACAGCCCGCGCGCCACCAGCCGCATCGCTCCCTGCTGGCGGGCGTAGGCTTCCACCAGCCTGCCGACCCGCTCCACCGCGCTGCCGGTGTCCCGCCGCGAGGAGTCGTAGAACATCTCCACCTGCACCGGCTCGCCCCTGCTCCAGGCCTTGCCGTAGTCGGCGCCGATGCGCAGCACCACGTCGGCATCCTGCTTGTGCACGGCCAGGCCGGGGTCGGCCACCGGCGCCTCCGGCACGATCCCGCCCTCCTTCAGCGCGTCGACCAGGTGCGGCGCGTACTGCGCCCCGATCACCGGCACGTGCAGCGGCTGGTCGGCCTTGTCCAGCTCGCGGTTCACCTGCACGTTGACCAGCATCACGAACAGCAACGGGCCCAGCAGCGGGCCGGTGAGGAAGGCGCTCGTCAGGGTGCGGCGGTCGCGCAGGTTCTCGCGCACCTCCTTCAGGAACACGGTCAACGCGGCGCCGGCGCGGCGCGCTTTCGAGGCGACAGCGTTCATGCGGCGAGGCCCTCCTCGCTGCCGATGATCTTCACGAAGGCATCCTCCAGATTGGTTTCCCCGGTCTGCGCACGCAGCGCGTCGGGCGTCTCGTCCGCCACCACGCGGCCGTGCGCGATCACCACGATGCGATCGCACAGCGCCGCCACCTCCTGCATGATGTGGCTGGAGAACAGCACGCAGCGGCCTTCCGCCTTCAGCTGCTGCATGAAGCGGCGCAGGCCCCGCGTGGCCATCACGTCGAGGCCGTTGGTGGGCTCGTCCAGGATCACGTTGCGCGGATCGTGGATCAGCGCGCGGGCGATCGCGGTCTTCACGCGCTGGCCCTGCGAGAAGCCTTCGGTGCGGCGATCGAGGATGTCGCGCATCTCCAGCGCGTCGACCAGCACCTCGCGACGCACACGCAGCGCGGCCTCGTCGATGCCCTGCAGGCGCGCGAAGTACTCGATGTTCTCGCGCGCGGTAAGCCGCTTGTACAGGCCGCGCGCATCGGGCAGCACGCCCAGCGCGCGACGCACGCTGAGCGGATCGGCGGCGGCGTCCACGCCATCCACCAGTACCTGGCCGCGGTCCGGCTTCATCAGCGTATAGAGCATGCGCAGCGTGGTGGTCTTGCCGGCTCCGTTGGGGCCGAGCAGACCGGTGATCTCGCCGTCGCGGGCGGCGAAGCCGACACCGTCAACGGCCTTCACCGTGCCGAACGCCTTGTGCAGGTCCCTCACCTCGATCATGGCGTGGCTCCATTGAAGTCGACGAAGAAAGGCACGGGCCGCAGGCGGTCCAGGCAACTCGAGTCCAGCGCCTTCGGGTCGGGGTGCTCGACGAAACGCTGCACCAGCCGCGGTCCGCAGCCGGCGGACAGCACGCTGTGGCCCTGGCCCTTGAACAGCAGCACGCGCGCGTTCGGCAGGTGCTTCGCCACCTCCTCGGCGTAGCGTGGCGGCGTCACCGGGTCGTACTGGCCGGCCAACAGCAGCACCGGCTTGGCGATCTTCAGCGGCTGGTGGAAGTCCGCCGGCCGCGCACCCTTCGGCCACACCGAGCAGATCGCCTTGTAGGCGTCGACCATGTGGTTGCCGAGCAGGGTGTCCGCGTCCTGCGCGCGCGCGGCGAGCAGGTCGGCGTCCTCGCTGCAGATCACCGAGTACGACATGCCGCTGCCGGCGAGGTCGGCCATGTCCACCGTCAGCAGTTTGGCCTGGCCCAGCAGCGGCCCCACGTCGCCGTGCGCGGCCGCGTCGATCGACAGCGGCAGCAGCGCGGCGGTGGGCGGGGTGTAGGCGAACATGCGCACCACGCTGACCAGCGAGTCCTCGCTCAGCACACGCTGCACGGTCCGGTAGGTCTCCGGGTCGCGAAAGCTCACCGGGTGCGGGTTCGCGCGCAAGGCGTCGCGCAACTGCACCAGCGTCTGGTACGGATGGCCAAAGCGCCGTCTGCAGGCAGCGTCGGCGTCGCAACGCGCGAACTGCGCCTTCAGCGCATCGTCGAGGTTGCGCGCGAAGTCCTCGCCCAGCACCACGCTGTTCGGCACCGTGCTGTCCAGCACCATGCTGCGCACCGCGCCGGGATAGCGCCCGGCGTACTGCTGCGCCACCCGCGTGCCGTAGGAGACGCCAATCAGGTCGAACTCGGGTACGCCCAACGCGCGGCGCACGTCTTCCAGGTCCTGCACCGCATCAGTGGTGGTGTAGTAGCGGGGGTCGGCATGCGTCTCCACCTGCTTCAGGCAGGCCGCCGCCTCGGCTCGCAGCTTGGCGGGATCGAAGCCGCTGTCGTTGTCCGCGGCAACCTTGTCGTCGGTCTTGCAGTCCAGCGCGTTCGAGCCGCCGGTACCGCGCTGGTCGAGCAGCAGGATGTCGCGGTGCGCGCGCAGCGGCTCCAGCATCGTCGCGATGGGTCCGGCGTAGTCGGAGGCCGCCTGCCCCGGGCCACCGGCGAGGAAGGCCAGCATGTCCGGGCTGGCGACCTGCGCGCCGGAGCGCAGCACCGCCAGCTTCAGCAGGATCTTCCGGCCCTGCGGGTCGGCGCGGTTCTCCGGTACCGCCAGCGAGCCGCACCATGCCGCGGTGCTCAGCCCGCTGTTCGGCTGGCCCAGCTCGCAGGCGCTCAGCGTGAGCGTACCGAGCTTCCAGGTGCGCGGCGGGGCGGGTTTCACCGCCGGCTGCGTGGAGGCCTTTTCCTGCGGCGATGCCGCTGGCCGATGCTGCGGCTGCTGCCGCCGTGTGGCGTGGTTGGCGGCGAAGATCGCGATCGCCACGGCCACGATGACGCCCATGCGTCTCCTCGGGTTCATGCTCATGTTTCGCTTCCTGGCTCGAAGATGGATTCGATCGGACGTCCAAACAGCTTCGCGATCCTGAAGGCGAGCGGCAGGCTGGGGTCGTACTTGCCTGTCTCGATCGCGTTGACAGTCTGCCGCGACACCTCCAGCCGCTCGGCGAGATCCGCCTGCGACCAGCCCTGTTCTCCGCGCAGTTCTCGCACGTGGTTGTTCATGCGCCGTCGCGGTCGGTTTGCCGCAGCGCGCGCGAACGTCGCCGCCAGACCACGGCGCCCAGCGCCATGAAGAAGATCGCCGTGGCGAACATCATCGCCGCCCCCCCGGGAGCGGAGCGCAGCCACAGGTAGGCGGCAAATGCCAGCATGAACGCGCCGATCCCGGCGAAGTACCACGGCAGCCATGCGCTGCCTTCCTCGACGCACGCGGAATCCATGCCATAGCGGCGCGACACCCACCTGTACGCGATGCCGTAACCCGCCATCAGCGTCGGGAACACCCAGATCAGCACCTCGCCGCCCAGCCGGACGACGCCGCCTGCGGCCAGGAATCCGCCGACCAGGCTGAGCGCGGACACCAGCGCCGTCGCCACGCCCAGCGCCACCAGGTTCGTGCGCTGCTCCAGCTCGTCGCTGTCGCGGATACGCCACCACATCAGCACGATGGCGTAGAGCACCGGCAGCACCGGTACCAGCGCGAGCATCGCCTTCAGCGGCAGGTTGCCGGCAGCATGCAGCAGGGGATCCGCCGCAAACAGCACGACCATGTAGACGATCATGGTCAGCATCAGCTGTTGCTGGTACCGCTTGTTGTTCATGCGCGACATGGCACCACCCTCACAGCGAATCCAGGAACCCGGCCAGGGTCCGGCGGAACTTCGCCGGCTGGTCGAGCATCGCGAAATGCCGCGACGGCGAGATCGACACCACCTTCGCCTCCGGCGCATTCGCCAAAAGGCTCTGGTAGTAGGCCGTCTTCTGCATCTCGCTCGTCGCCGGCTGCTTGCCCATGGCGGCGGCCGCAAAATCCGGCGCGTTGTACGGCGAGATCTCCAGGATCGGCACGTCTGCCTGCTTCAGGACCGGGCGGTAGTCGGCGGCCATGTCCGCAGCCATGTAATCGGCCGTGGCCTTGGCATCGCTGCGCGCCACCAGCGGTGCCTCGCGCATGGCGAGCGACGGATCGATCACCCCGACGTGCTGCATGTACGACAACGCCGCGGCCTGGAACTGCGCCGGCGTCATCGCGGCAAGCCTGGCCTTCATCCGCTCCGCGATCGCCTGCCGCTGCGCGGCCCTCGCCCGGTCCATGCCGGGAAAGACCGGCAAGCCGTCCACCGCCACGACGCCCGACAGCAGCTTCGCGTGCTCGCCGGCAAAACGCAGCGACAACGTGCCGCCGATGCTGTGCCCCACCAGCACCGGCCTGTCGATGTGCTCCCGCTCGATCAGCTGCAACAGCGAAGCGTCCGCGCGATCCAGCAGCGTCCCGGCCCCGGCGTCGTGCGCCGGCGGCGGCACGCCGTCGAAACCGGCCAGCGTCACCGCGTACACCACGTGATCCTTTTGGAGATCGGCAATCGTCTGCTCCCACACCCACGGACCGCATTCCAGGCCGGGGATCAGGATCACCGGGCGGCCATGGTCGCCGTGCCGCTCGAACCTCAGCGTGCCGACCTGGCCGCTCGCCGCACCGACGTCCGCCGCCGACGCCACGGGCGTGCCGCCCATGGCGAACGCCGTGAATGCCAACAGAACACGAAATACCGCACCGACCGCACCGTGGACCCCGCGCATCGCAACCCCTCCTGCCGAATGTAAAGTGTGCTTTACATTCGCAGCCTAGCGATACCCTGCCCCGGGTGTCAAGCGTGCTTTACATATCCGGCAGGACCGGCGACGGCAAGAGACAGCAGTGCCGTTCCTGAGCAAGCGCGCCCCGGGTGATTCATGGTCACTTTTTGACGCGGTAGGCCACGATGGCCCAACCGTTGCTTCCGCGAGACAAGCCCGCGACGGCCACGCGAGATGGACCCGCGAAGCCGCAATCCGCACCCGGGGATCGCCCCGACTGAGACGGGGCCGGCTGTCCCGACACCGGCTCTTTATCACCGTCATCGACGAAGAAGCTGCAAATTGGCTTCATGAAAGGCGAAGATGATCGTATTTTTGTGCAGGATGACCGGCACACCGCTCGACGCACGGTGCTGTGTCCATGCGTGGATCCTCTCGCCCGTCGCTCAAGTGCGCAGCGCGACAGCTGCATGACCTTCATGCCAAACCTCCTGCGACATTCTAGAATTGAGAAGCGGATCACATTTTGGCCCGATCTTTGCTCCAGCAGACACCGACAGCTTGCCTCACCGCCTGTTGGAAGAGTGGCGCCGCAACATCCGCCATGGAGACACCGACAAGCTGTTGCAAACCGACTAGACCACCGGAAACCCAAGGAAACACCATGACCAAGACGCTACTCTCCACCGCTTTCGTCGCCATCCTCGGCGCGGTGGCTTTCGTGCCGGCAGCCCGGGCGGCCGGCAACACCGGCACCATCCAGATCAATGGCAAGGTGCTGCAGGACACCTGCACGGTCGCCGTCAACGGCGGCGCCGGCACCACCGTGACCATGACCCCGGTCATGACCTCGAGCCTGGCCTCCGCCGGCGCCACCGCGGGCGCCACCCCCTTCACCCTCGACCTCAGCAACTGCGATGCGAATGCCACCTCGGCGCAGCTGAGCTTCACGAGCGGCTCGAACAACGCCGCGGACGGCAACCTCACGAACACCGGCAGCGCCGGCAACGTCGAGGTTCAGCTGCTGGCCGGCGGCACCAGCGGCAGCGTCGTCGACGTCGGCACCGACGCCAATGCTCCCGCCGTTTCGCTCACCAGCGGCTCGGGCAGCACCAGCATGGCCGCCCGGTACTACGCCACGGCAGCGGCGACGGCCGGCCTGGTCAGCACCAGCGCCAGCATCACCTTCACCTACCAGTAAGACCGCAGGCGACACCGCGTGCCGCAGCCGCCCGATTCCGGCTGCGGCACGCCTCCGCACAACCCCGACGCCCGGCCCGACAGGGACACCCTTCATGAAAAGCCTTCTCTGCACCTTGGGCGCAGCCTTGGCCGCGCTCGTCGTCGGCATCGGCCCCGCACATGCCAGCGTCGTCGTCGGCGGCACCCGCGTGGTGCTGCCGGCCCAGCAGGGCGAGATCACCGTGCGCCTGACCAACGACAGCGACCACCCCGCGCTGGTCGAGGCGTGGATCGATACGGGCGACCTGAATTCGACACCGGACAACGCCAACTCGCCCTTCCTGATCACGCCGCCGCTGTTCCGCATGGATCCGCACAAGGACCAGAGCCTGCGGATCATCTATGCCCAGGGCGCCCAGCCGCTGCCGGCCGACCGCGAGTCGCTGTTCTGGCTGAACGTGCTGGAGGTTCCACCCAAGCCCAGCGGTTCGCAGCACGCGGGCCAGAACTACCTGCAGTTCGCGATACGTTCGCGGCTGAAGCTGTTCTATCGTCCGGCCGGCCTGTCGGGCGACGCGATGAAAGCGCCTGACAAGCTGGTCTTCAAGGCCGTCGGCGAGCCAGGTGCGGCGCTGGAGGCGCACAACCCCACGCCGTACTACATCACCATCAGCAAGCTTGCGCTTGGCACCGGCGGCAAGACGATCGACGGCGCCAGCGGCATGGTGGCCCCGTTCGGCGACCTGCGCCTCCCGCTCAAGGCCCAGACCCAGGCGCCCGCTGCCGGCACTCCGGTCAGTTTCACCACCATCGACGACTACGGCGCGGCTGACGCCCATAAGGGCACCGTGGCGCAATGACGCGGCGGCGCGCCACGCTTCGCCATCCAACCGGGCGCCACGCGGCGCTCGCTATGGCGTGTGGCCTGGCGCTGAGCGCCGCCATGGGCTGCCCGCGTCCGGCATGGGCGGCCGCCGCAGATGCACCAGCCGATGCCAGTGCGGAAGGCGGCTTCGCCAACTTCGACCGCAGCATGCTTGCCGGCGCCGGGCGCGCCACGGCCGACGTCTCGCGCTTCGAACACGGCAACCCCGTGCTGCCCGGCATCTACAACCTCGACGTCTACCTCAACAACAACTGGGTAGGCCGCATGGACGTGCGCTTCGCCGCACCGTCCGCCGACGCCAACGCTGTCCCCTGCATAAGCACCCAGCTGCTAGACCGCATGGGCATCGCGCCCGCCAAGGCCGATGCCGCGGCTGCCGCGAGGCTGTCGTCACCTGCCTGCGTGGGCCTCGGCGACCTGATTCCCGGCGCGAAACTGTCCGTCGACATGTCCAGCCTGCGCATGGACGTCAGCATCCCGCAGGCATACATGAACCAGCGACCACGCGGCTGGGTGAACCCAGCTTCGTGGGACGCGGGTGTGCCTGCATTCCTGCTCAACTACAACTTCAACAGCTACCGCACCACCAGCGGCGGGCAAAGCCAGACCAGCACCTATCTCGGCCTGCGTGCCGGCTTCAACATCGGCCTCTGGCAGTTCCGGCAGGACAGTACCGTCACGCAGGAATCGGGGAGCCACCAGCCGAGCCAGCGCCACTGGCACAACATCGACGCCTACGTGCAGCGCGCGCTGCCCGGCCTCGGCGCCATGTTGAGCCTGGGCGACAGCTTCACCGATGGTGCCGTGTTCGACAGCTACGGCCTGCGCGGCGTGCAGCTGGCCACCGACGACCGCATGCTGCCGCAGTCGCTGCGCGGCTACGCGCCGGTGGTGCATGGCGTGGCCAACACCAACGCCAAGGTCACGGTGACCCAGAACGGCGTGCAGATCTACCAGACCACCGTCGCACCCGGCCCGTTCGTGATCGACGACCTCTACCCCACCGGCTACGGCGGCGACCTGGTCGTGAACGTGACGGAGGCCGACGGCCGTCAGCACAGCTTCACCGTGCCCTATGCCTCGGTGGCGCAGCTGATGCGTCCCGGCGTCACCCGCTTCGACGTCGCCGCCGGCCAGCTGCGCGACGTCACCCTGCAGAGCCGCCCCAACGTGATCCAGGCCGCGGTGCAGCACGGCTTCGGCAATCGCATCACCGGCTATGCCGGCATGCAGGGTTCGGAAGGCTATGCCGCGGTGCTGGTCGGCGGTGCGCTCAACACACGCTTCGGCGCGCTGGCCCTGGACGTCACCCAGGCCCATGCGAACATCCCCGGCTACGGTACCTACAACGGGCAGAGCTATCGCGTCAGCTACAGCAAGATCATCCCGGAAACCGATACCTCGCTGAGCGTGGCTGCCGACCGCTATTCCACCAGCGGGTTCCTGAGCCTGGGCGACGCCGAAACCGCGCGCGACTACGCCAAGCGCGGCATGAACGCGCTGCAATACCAGCCATCCAGCGTGCAGACGATCGACGGCCTGCCCGTGCAGAGCCTGCTCACGCGGGCCCAGCTCGCGGCGCTGAGCGGGACGACCTACAACGGCAACGGCATCTATGTCGCGCGCGGCCTGCTGCAACAGCGCAACCGCTTCACCCTGACGCTCAACCAGCAGCTGGGGCGCAGCGGCGGCTCGCTTTACGCCAATGCCTCGATCAACGACTACTGGAACCACAGCGGCACCGACTCCCAGTTCCAGGTGGGCTACAACAACCACTTCAGGCGCCTGGCTTACGGCTTCTCGGTCAGCCGCGGGCGCATGGCGATGGGCGGCTACGACAACCAGGTGTCCTTCAACGCCAGCCTGCCGCTGGGCGACACCCCGCATGCTCCCAGCATCACGTTCAACCTCAACCACGACACCAGCAGCGGCAACCAGGAACAGGCCACTCTCAACGGCACGCTGGGCCAGTGGAACCAGTTCACCTACGGCGCCACCGCCTCGCATGGCGGCAACGGCACCGGCAACGCCTACGGCGTGAACGCCGGCTACAACAGCCCCTACGCCACCTTCAACGCCAGCGTGGGCAATGGTGACGGATACTCGCAGGCATCCGTCGGCGCCAGCGGTGCGGTAGTCGCCCACCAGGGTGGCGTTACCTTCGGCCAGCCGACCGGCGACACCGTCGCCATCGTGCATGCACCCGGCGCCGCAGGCGCGCATATCCTCAATGCGCCCGGCCTCAGTGTGGATCGTGCCGGCTACGCGCTGGTGCCGTACCTCACGCCCTACCAACGCGACACGGTCCAGATCGATCCGCAGGGCCTGCCGCTGGGCGTGCAACTGGATGCCACCAGCGCCGACGTGGCGCCTTACGCCGGCGCGGTGGTGATGGTGAACTTCAAGAGCAAGTCCGGTCGCGCGCTGATCGCACGTGTCCGCACAGCGAACGGTGCGCCGGCTCCTTTCGGCGCGCAGGTGTTCGATGCCAGCAACCAGCCGCTCGGCGTGGTCGGCCAAGGCGGCATGGCGCTGCTGCGCGGCGTCGCCGCCGCCGGCAAGCTCAGTGTCCAGTGGGACGACGAGCAAGGCGCGGCGCACGCCTGCGCGTTCGCATATAAGCTGCCCCAGTCCGGCAGACATGCGCAGGCCTATCGGCAAATCCAGGTGACGTGCATGGCAGAGGATGCGCCGCGGTCACCGAAGGAAGGTGGAACATGATCGGTAGTGCGACCATCAGCGCGCCGCCGCCGCGCCGCACACCCTGCAGCGGCGCAGCAGGGCACGCATCACACATTGCCGTTCGCGCGCGCGGCCAGCACCGCGCCGAACGCACGCGATTCGCCATGCTGCTGCTGGCGTTGATTGCGCTGGCCTTGTCTGGCCGCGCCCATGCCAATTGCTCCGATACCTATAACCCCGGCGCTGTCACGTTCACGCCGCCGGGCGGCCAAATCATCTTGTCGAGCACCGGTACCGCCATAGGCACCGTGCTGTGGACGTCGTCGCAAGCCATTCCTGCAAATTACCCCACGCTCTACTGCACGGGCACCACCAACAACGGCGTCGTCAACAGCTACGGCCCGCCCACGGGCGGCGACCAAACCCTGTTCCCCACCAATCTTTCGTGGCTGTCCTACCGGATCCTGCATCCGGATGCGTCCAAACTCCTGTCGGCCTACCCGAACAACCCATCCGTGCCAACCGGATTCGTCGACTTCAGCGTGGCCTCCGCGTTGCAGCTGGTGGTGACCGGCCCCATCCCCCAGGGCCAGCAAGGCACCACGCAGCAGATGACCATTCCCGCCGGGACGCTGGCGCAATGGAATGTCGACATGACCAGCGGCTCCAGGCCCGTCGAGGTTTTCAACATAACCAACATCCAGTTCGTCATCCCCACCTGCACGGCGGCGGTGGACCCCACGGTGGTGACGCTACCCGCAACCACCACCTCGACCCTCACTGGTACAGGCGCCACCGCGGGCCAGACGCCGTTCAACGTGCAATTGAACTGCGTCGCCGGCTCCAACCTCAGCATTACCCTGAACACGAGCAACTATTACGGCTCGAAGAACCTCGGGGTGATCCGAGGCTCCACGGGCACGGGTCATGCGCAGAACGTGGGCGTGCAGATTCTCAAGCAGGATGGCGCCACGCCCGTTCGCTTCGGCCAGGCAATCTCCGAAGGCGCGACGTCGAACGGCGTCATGAATCTGCCGTTCTACGCGCGCTACTACCAGACAGGCATGCCTGCATCAGCCGGCAATGTCACCGCCACGGCCACCTACACGCTGACCTACAAGTAATCGCAGCGTTGGCCACGCCTCGAACCGCCGGTCGGTCGCCCGCGCCTGCCGTCCGTCAGTCGTAGGTGCGCACGATCACGCTCACTGCCAGCTTGCCGTCGGGCCCGGTTGGAGCGTGGCTGGCAAGATAGCTGAGCAGGCGGTCGTGGGCGAGGCTCCTCGCGTCGATGGGCTGCACGGTACGCGAATAGGTCCGCCCGGCATCGGCCGCGGTCTGGCCGCAAGCCAGATGGCGGGGCGCCTGCATGGCCCCGGGCGACAGCGGACTGGCCGCATCGATCTGCATCGCATCCGCGGCGCAGGTAGGCTCCAGCACCGCACCGGTGAAGCTGACCCGCCCGCCGCCCGCCCACGCGTTTGACATCGCCAGCGCGACGAGCGAACCGACCACCCAGCGATATCGACCGTTCATGATCCACCTCGCCCGGCACGCGAGAAACCGCGTGCCTTGGAAGGGCTCTCGGCACCTCCCCCGTGGACTTGATGGTGTGCGCCGGCCCCACCTCCGGAAATGTGAGGAGCATCACGTTTTTGACGACCACCAGTTCACATTTGGCATCTAGCGAACTGGCGGTGAAGGCAGCGTCTGCGCCCGCAAGCGCCTTATCGACACGCTGGTAACAAATCTGAAGCCGCCTCGTCTCGCCCCGGTCACGGCAACGCGGGGAGCCACCGGGCAACGCCCGGCCTTCGCGGCATGCGGCGGGGTTCAGCGGGAGGAAACGTACTTCTCCCGCCGGATCTGCGGCACCGGCAGGCCATACTCCTTGAGCGCGGCGAAGGCGGCGTCGACCATGTCGGGGTTGCCGCAGAGGTAGGCGATGTCGCGCTCCGCGCGCGGCGCGAGTTCCCCCAGCGCATCCTGCACGTGTCCGCGGCGGTCGTCGGGGCGGGGCACGGCGCGCGGCTGGCGGCTGAGGCAGGCATGGAACGTGAAGCCGGGATGGCTCCGGGCGAAGGCCTCGAATTCCTCGCCGTAGAGCAGCTCGGCCTCGTTGCGTGCGCCGTAGAGCAGCACCACCTCGCGTCCACCCCCGGCCAGCAGCTGCCCGATCTGCGGCAGCATCGCCCGGTAGGGGGTGACGCCGGTGCCGGTGGCGAGCAGCAGGTAGCGCGGATGCACGTCGCCGGCCTGCAGGCAGAAGCGGCCGTAGGGGCCGCTGGCGTCGACCACGCCGCCGATCGGCAGTTCACCCAGCAGCCTGGTGGCCGCGCCGCCTTCCACGTAGCTCACCGCGATCTCGATGCGCCGCACCGGCGTGGAGCCGTCGCCCACGGTGGCCACCGAATAGCTGCGCTTGGTGGGCGTGCCGTCGTCGTACTGGAAGTGGATCTGCAGGAACTGTCCCGGCGCAAACGCCAGCGGCTGGCCATCCACGCGCTCGAACGCGAGGTGGCGCACGGCGGGCGCCAGCATGCGGCTGTCGACGAGGCGTAGCTGGAAATGGTCGGCCATGAAGCGGGTTCCGGGAAACAGTGCGTGCACCCGGCGACACCGGGCGGCGAAAGGCGGCCCGCTATAATAGAAGGCTCGCCCCTTCCGGTGCAGCCCATGAGCTCCATTCCCGCGCTCGTCGTCGACAACCTGCGCAAGACCTACGGCAACGGCGTGGAGGCCCTCAAGGGCGTCTCGCTGACCGTGCAGCCCGGCGACTTCTTCGCCCTGCTCGGCCCCAACGGTGCCGGCAAATCCACCCTGATCGGCATCCTCTCCTCGCTGGTGAACGCCAGCGGCGGCGACGCGCGAGTGTTCGGCGTGTCGGTGAACCGGCAACGCAACGAGGCGATGAAGCTGATCGGCCTGGTGCCGCAGGAACTCAACTTCAACCAGTTCGAGAAGCCGTTCGACATCTGCGTGAACGAGGCGGGCTTCTACGGCATCCCGCGGAAGATCGCCGCCGAGCGCGCGGAGAAGTACCTGAAGGAACTGCGCCTGTGGGACAAGGCGCAGGACCAGGCACGCATGCTCTCCGGCGGCATGAAGCGCCGCCTGATGATCGCCCGCGCGATGATGAACGAGCCGAAGCTGCTGATCCTCGACGAGCCCACCGCCGGCGTGGACATCGAGATCCGCCGCTCGATGTGGCAGTTCATCAGCGGCATCAACGCGGCCGGCACCACGGTGATCCTCACCACGCACTACCTGGAGGAAGCCGAGCAGCTTTGCCGCAACATCGCGATCATCGACCACGGCACCATCGTGGAGAACACCACGATGAAGCAGCTGCTGGCCAAGCTCGACGTGGAAACCTTCGTGCTCGACGTGACGCACGCGCCGGACGGCCTGCCCGCGCTGTCCGGCGTGACGCTGCGCCGCGTGGACGAGCACACCCTGGAGGCGGAGATGGCACGCACGCACGACCTCAACTCCCTGTTCGCTGCGCTCAGCGCGCACGGCGTCACGGTGACCTCGATGCGCAACAAGACCAACCGGCTGGAGGAGCTGTTCGTGCGACTGGTGGAACACGGCCGGCAGGGGCAGGGCCGCAACGGCCAGGAGCTGGCCGCATGAGCAACGCCGCCGCCAACCTGGTCGCCCTCCACACCATCGTGCGCCGCGAGATCGTGCGCATCCTGCGCATCTGGACGCAGACGCTGATCCCGCCCGCGATCACCATGACGCTGTACTTCGTGATCTTCGGCAAGCTGATCGGCAGCCGCATCGGCACGATCCAGGGCGGCTACACCTACATGCAGTACATCGTGCCGGGCCTGGTGATGATGAGCATCATCACGAACAGCTACGGCAACATTTCCAGCTCCTTCTTCGGCGCCAAGTTCAGCCGCGCGGTGGAGGAGATGCTGGTGTCGCCGATGCCGGACTGGGTGATCCTCACCGGCTACGTGACCGGCGCGGTGGTGCGCGGCCTCGCGGTGGGCGTTCTGGTGCTGTGCATCGCGCTGTTCTTCACCTCGCTGCACGTCCAGCACCCGCTGATTACCTTCGCCTCGGTGCTGCTGGGCTCGGTGATCTTCTCGCTGGCCGGCTTCGTCAACGCGGTGTACGCGAAGAAGTTCGACGACATCGCCCTGGTGCCCACCTTCATTCTCACCCCGCTCACCTACCTCGGCGGCGTGTTCTACTCGATCCAGATGCTGGGCGAGCCGTGGCAGGCGATCTCGCGGATCAACCCGATCCTGTACATGGTCAACGCCTTCCGCTACGGCGTGCTCGGCATCAGCGACGTGCACGTGGGCTGGGCCTTCGTGGTGATGCTGGCCTTCGTGGTTGCGCTCGCCGCGTTCGGCCTGCAGCTGCTGAAGCGCGGCGTGGGCCTGCGTTCGTAGGATGCGCGTCAACAAGTACATCAGCGAAGCCGGCCTGTGCTCGCGCCGCGAGGCGGACGAGTGGCTCGCCGCCGGCCGCGTCACCATCAACGGCGAAGTGGTCGGCACCGGGGCCAAGGCACTGGATGGCGACGAGGTGCGCGTGGACGGCGAGGTCGTCAAGGCGCGTGTCCTCGCCGCCACCCCGGCGGCGAAGAAAGCGGTCTACATCGCGTTGAACAAGCCGGTAGGCATCACCTGCACCACCGACCAGAGCGTGGCGGGCAACATCGTGGACTTCGTCGACCACCCGCAGCGCATCTTCCCGATCGGCCGGCTGGACAAGGATTCCGAAGGCCTGATCCTGCTCACCAGCAACGGCGACATCGTCAACGAGATCCTGCGCGCGGAGAACCGCCACGAGAAGGAATACCTGGTGGCGGTGAACAAGCCGGTCACCGAGGAATTCCTCGCCGGCATGGCCCGCGGCGTGCGCGTGCACGGCCAGATGACCCGGCCCTGCCGCACGCGCAGGATCGCGAAATTCGGCTTCGCGATCGTGCTCACCCAGGGCCTGAACCGGCAGATCCGCCTGATGGCGGCCGCATTCGGCTATCGCGTCACCCAGCTGCGCCGCGTGCGCATCGTCAACGTGAAGCTCGGCCACCTGAAACCGGGCCAGTGGCGCAACCTCACCGACGCGGAGCTGAAGGGCCTGCTGCCCGACCGCACGCAGTGGTGACCCCTTGGGAGCCAGCCAGCAGGTGATGCTTTTCTCTGAATTTACCCAAGAGCATCGACCGCCGGCGGGCTCTTAGGTGAGAAGTGCGGCCGGGGATGGCCGCCCGTTTGATTCTTGCGATCACGGATGATCGCAAAAATCAGGCCGCCGGCAGGTCTTCCAGGTTCCAGCGCGGGTGTACCTCGACCGCCTCCCCCTGATGCTGGCCGCTGGCGAGACGGATCGCGCCGGCCAGCGCGATCATCGCGCCGTTGTCGGTGCAGAACGCAAGGCGCGGGAAATAGGTGCGGAAGCCGTCCTTTTCGCCCGCCGCGGCCAGTTCCGCGCGCAGGCGGCGGTTGGCGCCCACGCCGCCGGCGATCACCAACCGGTGGGTACCGGTGGCCTGCAGCGCGCGGCGGCACTTGATCAGCAAGGTGTCGACGATCGCCTCCTCGAAGGCGCGGGCAATGTCGGCGCGGGTCTGCCCGCTCTGGTCGGAGTGCTGCCAGGCCAGCAGCACCTGGGTCTTCAGCCCGGAGAAGCTGAAATCCAGCCCGGGCCGGTCGGTCATCGGCCGCGAGAAGCGGAACGCGCCGGGCGTGCCCTGCTCGGCCAGCTTCGCCAGCGCCGGACCGCCGGGGTACGGCAGGCCCATCAGCTTGGCGGTCTTGTCGAACGCCTCGCCGGCGGCGTCGTCCAGGGTGTCGCCCAGGATGCGGTACTCGCCGATCGCCTTCACCTCGACCAGCATCGAGTGCCCGCCGGAGACCAGGAGGGCCACGAACGGCGGCTTGGGCGGGTCGTCCTCCAGCAGCGGCGCCAGCAGGTGGCCTTCCATATGATGGACACCCACGGCCGGTACGCCCAGTGCCCAGGCCAGCGCCTGTCCCGCCGCCGCGCCCACCAGCAGGGCGCCAACCAGGCCGGGACCGGCGGTATAGGCCACCCCGCCGAGATCGGCGGGGGTCAATCCGGCCTGCTTCAGCGCCTCGCGCGCCAACGGCAGCAGCTTGCGCACGTGATCGCGGCTGGCCAGCTCGGGCACCACGCCGCCGTAGTCGGCGTGCAGCTTGACCTGGCTGTACAGGGCGTGGGCCAGCAGGCCCCGACCCGGCGCCTCCGGCTCCCAGCGCAGGATCGCCACGCCAGTCTCGTCGCATGACGATTCGATGCCCAGCACCGGCTTGCCCGTCACGGACAGGCGGGCGTCGGCCATGGGTTGCGGCTTTGAAAATCTGTCGTCGGACACGGTATACTTCGCGGCTCGCCGTATTCAACAGTCCCGGAAGCGGGACAGATTAACACCCGGAGTATCCATGCCCAACGTCAAAGTCCGCGAGAACGAGCCGTTCGAGATCGCGCTGCGTCGTTTCAAGCGTACCTGCGAGAAGGCCGGTATCCTGGCCGAGACCCGCAAGCGCGAGTTCTACGAAAAGCCGACCCAGGAACGCAAGCGCAAGCGCGCCGCCGCGGTGAAGCGCCACCTGCGCCGCCTGTCGCGCGACGTCTCGCGCAAGACCCGCCTGTACTGAGTTCCTGTCGCCTGCGGCAGCGCGCGTCTTCACGTCGCGCATGCAGGCCACGCGGCTGGCGCGACCCTTCGCAGCCGCCGCAAGCACTCGGACACGACCAGCCGGTGTTGCCCTTGGCAACGCCGGCTTTGTCGTTTTCGTAAAATCCCCTCTCCGCCACCCGGAATGCCCGCCATGACGCTCAAGCAGCAGCTCACCGACGACATGAAGGCCGCCATGCGCAGCGGCGACAAGCATCGCCTCGGCGTCATCCGGCTGGTGCTGGCAGCGATCAAGCAGCGCGAAGTGGACGAGCGCATCGAGCTCGACGACGCCCAGACCCTGGCGGTGCTGGAAAAGATGCTCAAGCAGCGCCGCGACTCGGTGAGCCAGTACGCCGCCGCCGGCCGCGAGGACCTGGCCGACGTCGAGCGCGCCGAGATGACCGTGATCGAGGCCTACCTGCCCGCCCAGCTGGGCGACGCCGAACTGGACGCCCTGATCGCCGCGGCCATCGCCGCCACCGGCGCCCAGTCACCCCGCGACATGGGCAAGGTGATGGCCGCGGTGAAGGAAAAGGCCGCCGGCCGCGCCGACATGGCCCAGGTGTCCGCGCGCATCAAGGCGAAGCTGGCAGGCTGAGGCCGGGGCTAGCGCCAACGCATCGACCAGGCGGACAGCAGCACCAGCAGCAGGCCGATCGCGACGCCCGCGACCAGCATCAGTCGGCGCCGGCACAGGCGCCGCCAATTGGGCCGGTCCAGGAACCAGCGCCCCGCGGCCGGGCTGCGCAAGACGGCCAGGCTGGCCAGCTGCCGCCAGGCGAAGTCCACGGATAGCCCGAGTTCCTGCATGCCGCAGGCGCTGTCCGCCGCGACCGCGCCGGCCTGCTCGCACGCACGCACGATCGCGCGCTGCCGGTGCATCCGTATCGCCGTCAACAACATCGCCGCCTCCCCGACCAGGTCGCGGCAGCTTGCCGACGTACCAGGCGTGCCGCAAGCCTCAGCTGCCGTCGCCCGCCAACCGCTCCATCCGCCGGTGATCCGGCACTGCACCCTGCGGATTGGCCAGCACCGAGTGTCGCTCGCCCGTCACCGCGAAACCCAGCCGCTCGTACAGCGCCTGTGCACGTGGATTGCTCGCGGCCACGTCCAGCGTCACGCGTCGTCGCCCCTGCTGCAGGCCGCGCCGGATCAGCTCCTCGACCAGGGCGCGGCCGATGCCGCGCCCGCGCAAGGCCGGCGACACGCCAAGGTGGGCGAGGTAATGCATGCGGCGCGGCGGCGGCGGGATCACCCGCTCCACACGCAGCCCGCGCGCGATCACGCCTGGCGCGCGGTGCAGGCCATAGTGCGCGAGGATCTGCCGCGCGGCAGCCAGCGTGAACGCCAGCGCCGCCTCGCCGCCGTAACCCGCGCCCACCGCCACCACCACGCCTTCCAGTTCGCCGACGATGTGGTTGCGCCAGCCGAACTCGCCTGCGCCGTCGACGAAGGCGTGCTGCAGGAAGGCCTGCGCCGTGCTTCGGCCCGGCACCGCGAACACGTAGTCGAACGCCGCGGGGCCGGAGCTGTAGATCAGCGGCACCGCGCCCCCCGCATCCCGTGCGGTGGCCGCGCGAAAGCGCACTGCCGAACCGTCCTCCATCGCCGCTCCCCCGTTGGAACCCCGTGCATGCTAACCAGCGGCGCGGGCAGTGCCGACCGCCGACCCGCGGATTGGCCGCACCGCCACCCGTGCCTGGCCGGTTACGCCCCCACCGGAGGTCCAGCCTCTAAACTAGGGCACTTATGCGCGGCCTCATCCCCGACAGCTTCATCGACGAACTGCTCGCCCGCGTCGACATCGTCGACGTGATCGAGCGGCGCGTGCCTTTGAAGAAGGCCGGCCGCGAGTGGACGGCGTGCTGCCCGTTCCACGACGAGCGCACGCCGTCGTTCTACGTCAGCCCGGCCAAGCAGTTCTTCCACTGCTTCGGCTGCGGCGCGCACGGCAGCGCGATCAAGTTCCTGATGGACTACGAGCGGCTGGAGTTTCCCGACGCGGTGGAGGAACTGGCGCAGTCGGTGGGCCTCACCGTGCCGCGCGAAGGCGGCCGCGACGAGCGCCCGCGCGAGGACAAGACCGATCTCTACACCCTGCTCGACGCCTGCGCGGGCTGGTACCAGCAGCAGTTGCCGAAGAGCGCCGAAGCGCAGGCGTACTGCAAAAAGCGCGGACTGGACGCCGACACCATCGCACGCTTCCGCCTCGGCTGGGCGCCGGCCGGGTACGACGGCGTCACCAGGGCGTTGGGCAACAGCCCGCGGCGGATGGAGCTGCTCGCCGAGGCCGGCATGGTTTCCACCGGCGAACGCGGCAGCAAATACGACCGCTTCCGCGAGCGGCTGATGTTCCCTATCCTCGACCGCCGCGGCCGCGTGATCGCCTTCGGCGGAAGGATCATCCAGAAGTCCGGCGACGGGTCGCCGGTGGCTGATTCCGGCGCGCAGGACGCGCGCAAGAGCGATGGCCCCAAGTACCTCAACTCGCCGGAAACCCCACTGTTCCACAAGGGCCGCGAGCTGTTCGCGCTGTGGCAGGTGAAGCAGGCCAACGCGAACCTGCAGCGCATCGTGGTGGTGGAGGGCTACATGGACGTGATCGCGCTGCACCAGGCCGGCCTGCCGATCGCGGTGGCCACGCTGGGCACCGCCACCACGCCCGAGCACACCGAGTTGCTGTTCCGCGCCGCGCCCGACGTGGTGTTCTGCTTCGACGGCGACCGCGCCGGCCGCGCCGCCGCGTGGAAGGCGCTGGACGCCGCGCTGCCGCGCCTGCGCGACGGCCGGCAGGCGTATTTCCTGTTCCTCCCCGAGGGCGAGGACCCGGACACGGTGGTACGCAAGGAAGGCAAGGCCGGTTTCGAGCAGCGCCTGAAGCACGCCACGCCGCTGTCCGACTACTTCTTCGACGAACTGGCGCGCGACGTGGACACCGCCAGCCTCGACGGCCGTGCCCGCCTCGCCGAGCGCGCCCGCCCGCTGATCGCGCGACTGCCCGACGGCGCCTTCCGCGACCTGATGGCGCAGGAGCTGGAGAAGCGCAGCGGCGCCAGCGCGCGCCTGCAGGCCGACCCTGCCGCGCGCCGCGCGGTGCAGCGGCCGGTAGCGGCGCAGCGTTCGCTGGTGCGCAGCGCGATCGCCCTGCTGCTGGCCCAGCCCGGCATGGCCGACCAGGTGGAGAAGCCCTATCGCTTCCTGCGCCTGGACAAGCCCGGCGTGGGCCTGCTCGCCGAATTGCTCGACATCGCGCGCAGCCGTCCCGGCATCAATCCGGCGATGCTGGTGGAGCACTTCGCCGAGCGCACGGAATATCCCGCGCTGCAGAAGCTGATGGCTGCCGCCGTGGTGGGCGAACCGGAAGCACAGCGCATCGAATTCATGGAAGCATTGCAGCGCATGGACGAGCAGGCCGTAGCGCTGCGCCGCGAGGCGCTGCACGCGAAGATGCGCAGCGGCCCGCTGGACGACGGCGAGAAGGCCGAGCTGCGCGAGCTGCTGGCCGCGCGTGTGCGGCCTGTCGCCACGCCGGACTGAGCGCGCATGCCGGTCGGACGCCGCATTGCGGAAAGCTTGTCGCAGATGCGTGTGGGATCATGCGGTGTCGCACGCCGCATGCCCCGCAGGGACGCCGATGGATCTGCTTGAACGACTGGTCACGATCTTCGCCGAGAACGGCTACGTCGCGGTGTGGATCGCATTGATGATCTGCGGCCTCGGCCTGCCGCTGCCGGAGGACGTCACCCTGGTCGCCGGCGGCGTGATCGCGGGTCTGGGCTACGCCAACGTGCACGCGATGTTCGCGCTGTGCATGGCCGGCGTGCTGCTGGGCGACGCCACCGTGTTCATGCTCGGCCGCCACTACGGTGCGCGCATGCTGAAGTGGCGCTGGGTGGCGCGCTTGCTGCCGCCCGAGCGCTACGAAGTGGTGCGGCACAAGTTCGCGCGCTACGGCAACCGCGTGCTGTTCGTCGCCCGCTTCCTGCCCGGCATGCGCACCACGGTCTACGCCACTGCCGGCGCCACGCGACAGGTGTCGCTGCTGCGCTTCCTGCTGATCGACACCATGGCCGCGCTGATCAGCGTGCCGGTATGGGTGTATCTCGGCTACCTCGGCGCCGACAACCATGTGTGGCTGATGAAGTGGATGCAGCGCGGGCAGAACAGCATGTGGTTCCTCGTGGGCCTGGTGCTGCTGTGCCTGGTCTGGCTGTGGTGGCGCCATCGCCGCCAGCGCATTGGTCAGGACGATTGACCGCTCCCCACGGCCGGTGACTTCCCGCACTGGTGCAACCTGCGTCGGGCCGATGGACTGTCGACTCCCCACCCAGGAGTACCGACCGTGTCCGGAAAGACCTTGCTTGCCCTCGCTGCGCTCGTCGCCCTGCTGCCGGCCGTGCCGGCCTTCGCCACGGGCGGAGCGCCACGCTTCGTTGCCGTGCCATTCCACGATTGCGCGGGCCTGATCTGCTTCAAGGCCAGCGTCGACGGCAGACCGGCGCGCACGCTGGTGCTGGATACCGGCGACATCGATTCGACCATGCTGGCCGACGCCGCCAAGGCGATGGACTGGCGGCCGAGACCCGTGCTGCGCGACGGCAGACCCATTCCCGATTTCCAGGATGGCGGCCGACACGTGCTCGCGCTGGGCAAGGCGAAGCTCCCCGTCCACTTCGCCGTGGCCGACCCGGCGAGCTTCGGTCCTGCCCGCCTGCCCGCCGACGGCACGCTGGCCTACACCGCTTTCAAGGATCGCGTGCTGCAGATCGACTACCCGCATCACCTGCTGCGGATCTCCGCGCCGCTGACTTCCGGCACTCCGGCCGAACGCGCACCGGGCACGCTGCAGCTGGTCACCTTCGGCCATCGCGGCCCGCCCATCGTGGTCGGCGCGCCCTTCGTCGTCGACGGTCATCCGGTGCATGCGCAGATCGACACCATGTACACCGGCACGATGGTGGTCTACGACGCGGCGCTCGCCCGGCTCGGCCTGCGCAGGCAGGGCACGCCCAAGCTGTTCGAATTCACCGACGGCGGCGTCGAGATGCTGGCCTCGACGGCCCGCAGCCTGGGCTTCGCCGGCCGTCGCCTGCTGGGAGCAAACCCCACGGTCTACTTCGCCGGCTCCGGCAGGAACCCGGTGCACCAGCCGGATGGCCTGTTCGAGGCCACCGTGGGCAATCCGCTCTTCGCGCACAGCGTGGTGACGATGGACTTCCACGCGATGACGCTGGACGTGCGTCCCGCGGACTGAGCACCGGGCTCCGTTCGATCTCGAGGTGGCTTGACGGCCACACGATTTCGCCGCAGTGGCCTGGCGATCGCGAACCGGCCCGTGGCCTTCAGCGATCGCCAGGCGACCAATTCAATCCGAGGGTCAGCCAGCGACCGGCGTTGTCGCGGCCGGCCAGCATGTCCACGCTGAGCGCCCCTGGCAAGCGCACGCGCACGCCGCCCTGCACGGCACGGTAAGCCGCGCCTTCCGAATAGACCTCGGCCAGCCACGACCAGCGCTGCCCTGCCAGATACTCCAGGCCCGCACCCGCCAGCGGACGCCCGTCGTCATGCCGCAAGCGACGGGCGCCCAGGTCGGCCTGGAGCGTCAGGCGCCGCCCAAGCGGCAGGCTGGCGGCGAGATAGGCGCTGGCCGCGTCGAAACCGTGCTGCCAGTCGCCGTTCAACGCCACCGCCAGGCCCGGCGTGCGGTCACCCATGTCGACCAGGGTGTGCTTGAGCCCGGCATACAGGGTCGCCCCCTGCGCCGCGTCGGATGAACGGCCGGCGCCCAGGCTGTACTCCAGGCCCGACCACGCGCAGGCGGGCATGGCCGTGGCTTCGAGTGTGCCCGGCCGCGCGCGCAGCCACGATTCGAGCTGGCAGTGGCCGCCGGCGGTGGTGCCGGCATCGTCCACCAGCAGGCTGGCACCGGCATGCGAGACGCACGGTGCCAGCCCCAGCGTCGCCAGCACGGCGACGAGCGGCCGGTTCTTGCGCATGGCACCCTTCCGGCTAGAGCCAGCGCCCGTGGCGGCGCATGTAGACCAGCTTCACCAGCTGGGTCAGCACGCAATAGGCCAGCACGGTGGCCGCCAGCCACGCATAGTACGCTGGCGGCATTTCCACCATGCCGAGCTTGCGGCCCAGCACGGTGTACGGGATAAGCACGCCGATCGCGATGATCGCCGTGGTCAGCCCCAGCACCGGCGCGGCGGCGCTGCTCTGCAGGAACGGGATGCGGCGCGTGCGGATCATGTGCACTACCAGGGTCTGCGTGAGCAGGCTCTCGACGAACCAGCCGGACTGGAACAGCGACTGGTGCGCCGGCGTGTTCGCGCCGAACACGAACCACAGCAGCGCGAAGGTGGTGATGTCGAACACCGAGCTGGACGGCCCCACCAGCAGCATGAAGCGGCCGATGTCGCTGGCGTCCCACTTGCGGGGGATGCGCAGGTACTCCTCGTCCATGCGGTCGAACGGGATCGACAGCTGCGAGATGTCGTAGAGCAGGTTCAGCACCAGGATCTGCAGCGGCAGCAGCGGCACGAACGGCAGGAAGATGCTCGCGATCAGCATGCTCAGCACGTTGCCGAAGTTCGAGCTGGCGGTCATCTTGATGTACTTGATGATGTTGCCGAAGGTGATGCGCCCCTCCAGCACGCCCTCCTCCAGCACCATCAGGTTCTTTTCCAGCAGGATGATGTCGGCCGACTCCTTCGCGATGTCGGTGGCCGTGTCCACCGAGATCCCCACGTCGGCGTCGTGCAGCGCCGGCGCGTCGTTGATGCCGTCGCCGAGAAACCCCACCGTGTGGCCCTGGCGCTGCAGCGACTTCACCACGCGCGCCTTCTGCAGCGGCGACATCTTGGCGAACACCGTGGTGCGCTTGACCAGCGGGTCCAGCGCATCCTCGTCCAGCGGCTCGATCTCGCGGCCCTGCACCGAATGCGTGACGTCCAGCCCCACCTCGTGGCAGATCTTGCGCGTCACCGCCTCGTTGTCGCCGGTGATCACCTTCACCTCGACGCCGTGCGCGTGCAGCGCGGCGATCGCGGTGGCGGCCGAGTCCTTAGGCGGATCGAGGAAGGCGAGGCAGCCCACTGCGGTGAGCCCGCTCTCGTCGGCCACGCTCCAGGCGCGCTCCGCGGCCGGCTCGCGGCGCACCGCCACCACCAGCACGCGCAGGCCGTCCTCGTTGAGCCGGTGCGTCATCGCCTTGATCTCGCGGCGGCGCTCGTCGGTCATCGGTTCCACCGCGCCGCCCACCTGCGCGCGGCTGCAGATCGACAGCATCTCCTCCACCGCGCCCTTGCAGATCAGCAGGTGCTCGTCGCCGCCGTTCGCCACCACGACCGACATGCGCCGGCGCTGGAAATCGAACGGGATCTCGTCCACCACGCGGTAGCGCGCCGCGGTCGGCTCCAGGTCGCGGTGCTCCAGCACCGCCTTGTCCATCAGGTTCTTGAGGCCGGTCTGGAAGCGGCTGTTGAGATAGCCGTATTCCAGCGCCTCGTCGGACTCCTCGCCGTCGAGGTCGAGGTGGCGCTCCAGCACGATCCTGTCCAAGGTCAGCGTGCCGGTCTTGTCCGTGCACAGCACGTCCATCGCGCCGAAGTTCTGGATCGCGTTGAGCCGCTTCACCACCACCTTGCGCTTCGACATCGCGATCGCGCCCTTGGCGAGGTTGGCGGTAACGATCAGCGGCAGCATCTCCGGGGTCAGGCCCACCGCTACCGACAGCGCGAACAGGAACGCCTCCCAGAAGCCCTGCTTGTACCACTGGATGCCCAGCACCACCGGCACCATCACCGCCATGAAGCGGATCAGCAGCCAGCTCACCGAATTCACGCCACGGTCGAAGCTGGTCTGCACGCGCTGGCCGGCCATGCTGTGCGCCAGCGAGCCCAGGTAGCTGCGCGCCCCGGTGGCCACCACCACCGCGCTGGCGGTGCCGGAAATCACGTTCGTGCCCATGTAGCAGACCGTGGGCAGGTCCAGCGGGTTGCCCGCCGTGCCCGGGGCCTGTGCATGCGCGGGAGCGGCCTTCTCCACCGGCAGCGATTCGCCGGTGAGGATCGCCTGGCTGATGAAGAGATCCTTCGCCGCGAGCAGGCGCAGGTCGGCGGGCACCATGTCGCCCGCGCCCAGGTGCACGATGTCGCCGGCCACCAGCTCGCCCACCGGCACCTCGATCTGCTCGCTGTGGCCGTCGGAAGCCTGCCGCGTCACCGTGGCGGTGTTGCGCACCATCGCCTTCAGCTTCTCGGCGGCACGCGAGGAGCGGTACTCCTGGGTGAAGCTCAGCACCACGCTGATGCCCACCATCGCCGCGATGATGAACGGCCCGGTCAGGTCGCTGTCGTCGGCGAACAGCTGCACGCCGGCCAGCACCAGCAGCACCACGATGAACGGGTTCTTGAACGTGCGCAGCAGCTGCCGCGACCAGTGCGGCGGCTTCTCGTGCGAGACCTCGTTGGCGCCGTCGCGATGCAGGCGCTCGCTGATGCGCTCCTCGTCGAGGCCGTGGACGGAAGTCTCGAGCGCGGCCAGCAACGCATCGTTGTCGCGAAACGCTTCCTGCGCCGCGATCACCTGCGCCGGAGCGGGCGTCGCCGCCTTGGCGGTCGGGCGGGAGAAGGACTTGCTCATGGGTCGCTACCGGTTGGAGCCTGTTTATGATCCGCGCCGCGGCAGCGTGCCGGCGCGATGCCGACTACCTGAGCGGAACGTCCGCGGTGGAGCTGGCGGCGGCCACGCGGGCCGCCGGACACAAAGCACGCCACCGCCGCACTGGCGGAGGCCAGCACCTGCGGGGCGCACACGCTTGCATCAGTGACTGGATGCCAGCTGCAGGTGACGCGGCGACGACAACGGCGCGACGACACGTGTCTCGGCGTGGCGCTGCGGCTCGACGGGCGGGGTGGCCAGCGGCGCCGGCACGGTCACCACGTAGACGCGCCGCCCGGCATCGCGGCGTACGGCGAACAGGCTGCGGCGGGGAGTCCGCAGGCGGAGAAAATCGCGAAGGAGCTTCATGGGCCCATCTCCTCGGTTACGGCGCGCGGCGCCGTCGGAGATGAGCCGGCGTTTCCTAGTCGAGGAAAGGACCGGCCGACCGCTGGCGGCTGCCGCAGGCGTTCAGCTTGTTATGCATTGCCGGCACCCGATGCGAGCGGATGTCGACGTTGCGACTAGGGTAAACGTCCATATGCCTTGGTTAGTCAGGACAGGATATCGGCGACGATGACGCATCGCGCGACCCGCGTATTTTGCGGTGCGACAGCGGTCGAGTCAACGCATGAAACGGCAATCGGCGCCGAAAAGCGACTCAGCCGAGCCGATGGAACGCCAGCCCCTGCCGCAGCAGCGGCGTGGCCAGCCAGTGGTCGGCGAGCAGGAAGGCGAACAGCGCCATCAGGTAGATCACCGAATACTTGAACACCCGCATCGCGAAGAAGTCGTCCGGCGGGTTCAGCAGGCGGATCGCGTAGTACAGGAAGCCCGCGCCCAGCACCGCCGCGCCGCCGAGATAGAGCCAGCCGCTGTAGCCGGTGATCGCCGGCAACAGGGTCACCAGCACCAGCAGCACGGTATAGAACAGCACCTGCCAGCGCGTGTAGGCCACGCCGTGGGTGACCGGCAGCATGGGCACGCCGGCGCGCGCGTAGTCGTCGCGGCGGAAGATCGCCAGCGCCCAGAAGTGCGGCGGCGTCCACACGAAGATGATCAGGCACATCTGCAGCGCGAACGGATGCAGCGCACCGGTCACCGCGGTCCACCCCAGCACCGGCGGGATCGCCCCGGCGAGGCCGCCGATCACGATGTTCTGCGGCGTGGCGCGCTTGAGGTAGGCGGTATACACCAGCGCGTAGCCGATCAGTCCCGCGAAGGTGAGCCACGCGGTGAGCCCGTTCACCAGGAGTGCCAGCACCAGCATCGAGACGATGCCCATCGCGATCGCGAACACCAGCACCTGGCGAGGCCGCAGGTGCCCGGTGGCCAGCGGGCGGCGCGCGGTGCGCACCATCAGCTTGTCGATGCGCTCGTCGATCAGGTGGTTGAACGCCGCCGCCGAGCCCGAGGCCAGCCAGATGCCCAGCGTGCCGAATACCAGCGCGCGCCACGGCGGAATGCCGGGCACGGCGAGGAACATGCCGATCACGGCGCAGAACACCAAAAGCGCCACCACGCGCGGCTTGGTCAGCTGCAGGTACTCGCCCAGCATGCTCATCGCACGGCTCCTGCCGCGTCATGCCGGCGCTGGGTGCGCGCCAGCGTCGCCACCAGGGCGAACAGCAGCAGCGCCGCCATGCCGTTGTGCGCGGTCGCCACCGGCAGCGGCAGGCCGAAGTGCACGTTGCTGATGCCCAGCAGCACCTGGCAGACCAGTGCCGCCGCCACCGCGATGCCGCACCAGCGCAGGCCGCGCCGCACGAGGCGGTGCGACAGCCAGCCGAGATAGCAGAACACCACCAGCGCGCCGAGGCGGTGCACCATCTGGATCGCGGTGCGCGCACTCTGGTCGAGGATGCCGCCCTCAAAATCCACGCCGATGCCGCGCCACAGGATGAAGCCCTGGTGGTAGTCGCCCGGCGGCCACCACTGGCCCAGACACTTCGGGAACGCCGCATCGCCGAAGCCGCAGGCCAGCGCCGCGTAGTTCGACGAGGTCCAGCCGCCCAGCGCGATCTGGCAGGCCAGCAGCACGATGCCGAGGATCACCAGCCGGCGCAGTCCCGCCAGCGCGTCGTCAGGCGCGTCCACGCCGGCGAAGCGCACCGCCGCATAGCCCAGCAACGCGAACGTGGCCATGCCGCCGAGGAGGTGCCCGGTCACCACGATGGGCTTCAGCAGCAGGGTCACCGTCCACATGCCCAGCATCGCCTGGAAGACGATCACGCCCAGCGCCACCAGGCACACCCGCCAAGCTGCCGGCCGCCGCAGCGCCAGCGCCGCGGCCAGCGGCAACGCGATAGCGCACACCGCCAGCAGCGACGACCAGTGGCGTTCGCCGCGCATGTACATCGCCACACCCACCGCGGCGAGCACCGCGCTGCCGGCCAGCGCCAGCAGAACCCGGCGCCGCCGCCACGCCGCCAGCAGCGCCAGTGCCAGCACCAGCACGCCCAGCGTGCCGGCCAGCATGCGGTGCACCTGCTCGCGCCAAGCCTTGTGCGCCTCGTAAGGCCGGTCGGGGAACGCGGCGTCGGCCCTGGCCACCGCCTGCGCGTGCTGCGGCCAGGTCGTTTCGCCGTAGCAGGTGGGCCAGTCGGGACAGGACAGGCCCGCGTTGGAGAGGCGCACGAAGGCGCCGAACATCACCAGCCCGAACGCGAACACGGCCGCCAGCAGCGACAGCCAACGCAGGATTTTCTCGACGCGGAACGACATTACTTGATGACCTTGCGCAGATCCCGGAACAGGCCCGACGGATCGAATCCGGCAGGATACCGCGCCAGCGCCGTGCCATCGGACTCCACCAGCAGCGCGCTCACGCTGTCGGGCTCCTCGGGCCGCCACTGCGCCAGCTTGCCATCCACGTCGCGGCCGACCTGCCAGTAGTTCGCCATGCCGTCCTGCCGCGCATCCGCGGGCGGCGTGCCCACGTACAGCAGCCGCAGCCGCGACTGGTTGCGGTTGAGCATCACGCGCGCCTTGGCCAGCGCCGTGAGCGCGGCATAGCAGCGCGCGGCGCAGTCCGGCCCGGGCAATGCCACCAGGGTCAGCCGCGGCTCGCTGTCGCGCCATGCCCAGTCCTTGCCGTCGGCCAGGCGCACCGGCAGCCGCTCCTGCGCGAAGTTGCGCTGCGGCAGGATCGGCAGGCCGTTGCCCTGCGCACCCGGCTGCCAGCCGGCCAGCGTGAGCGCCAGCGCCAGCACGAACGGCGCGGCGAAGATCGAGGCAACCAGCAGCAGCTTCAGGCGGCCCTTGCGGAGCGCGGCGGGATCGGTGGCATTCATCGGAAGTCCGTCGGTCGGGGTTGGCGCGAACCGCGTTTGCGGTTCAGCACGAGCAGGATCACCACCACGGCGATCGCGAAGGAGAACCACTGGAACGCGTAGGCGCGGTGGCGCGCCGGCGGCATGTCGCCGAAGTCCAGCGTGTGCACGCGCACGTAGATCGAGGCCGGGTCGGCGTCCAGGCTCAGCACGCGCGGATACAGCTTCGCGCCGAGGTCGGCGGCGACCTGGCCGATGTCGAGATAGATCGTCTTCTTCGGCCAGCGCGCCTGCCGTGCGAGCGCGTCGCCTCCCATCTCGAAGCCGTGCCCGGGCGGCGGCACGTAGAGCCCATGCAGGCTCTGCTCGCCGTCCGGCAACGCTGGCAATTGCGGCGTCTGGTCGGTGCCGTTGCCGGGCAGGAAGCCCAGGTCCGCCAGCAGCAGGCGGTCGCCGCCCGCCACGCGCAACGGCACGTAGACCTCCACGCCGCCACGATCGTCGTGCCTGGGGTTGTCCAGCAGATAGACGCGGTCGGCCAGGTAGCGACCCTGCACCTGCACGCGCGGATAGGCGTCCGGCGGCGGTTGTGTGGCCACCGCCGCGAAGTCCCGCGGGGCCGCGACGGCCGCCGCGGCATAGCGTCGCAGCAGTTCGTCCTTAAAGGCAGCGCGATGCAGCTGCCAGAAGCCCAGGCGCACGAAAAGCACGGCCGCGGCGGCGGTGAGCAGGATCGCCCACCAGGGCGGGCGGCGGAACCCGCCTAGCATGGCGCGGCGCCCGCGGTGGCTATACTGCCAGCACCGTACTCGACCGGATCAATCACGTGGGCCCCATCTACAAATACGCGGTGGTGGTGTTGCTGCTGGTGGTGGTGTTCAGCCTCGCCCAGGCGCTGTACTACATGATGACCGACAAGGACGACGACAAGCGCATGGCGTGGGCGCTGACCCGCCGCATCGCGCTGTCGCTGCTGCTGATCGGCATGGTCGTGTTCGGCATCTGGATGGGCTGGCTGCAGCCGCACGACGTCGGCCAGTGATTGTAGCCGCCCCGGCACTCCTTGTTTCCCCGGCAATACGAAGAAAGCCCGCCAATTGGCGGGCTTCTCGTATCCGGGAACTCGACTCGAAGCGGCGCTTCCTTGAAGAGTCCGGCCAAGGATGGCCGGTTTTTGACCTTTGCTCTCCGCGACAGGATGTCGCGTGAAGTCAAAGCAGTCGGGCCAAGGATGGCCGGTTCTTGATCTTCGCATTCCGCGACAGGACGTCCCGTGAAGTCAAAGTATGTAAACGAACAGGAACAGGCACAGCCAGACCACGTCGACGAAGTGCCAGTACCACGCCACCGCCTCGAAGCCGAAGTGGTGCTCCTTGCTGAAGTGCCCCTTCAGCACGCGCAGCCAGATCACCGCCAGCATGATCGTGCCCAGGGTCACGTGCAGGCCGTGGAAGCCGGTAAGCATGAAGAAGGTGGAACCGTAGACGCCGCTGTGCAGCGTGAGGTTCAGCTCCTTGTACGCCTCCATGTACTCGTGTGCCTGAAAGAACAGGAAGCTCGCACCCAGCAGCACGGTGAGGCCGAGGAACAGCAGGATGCGGCCGCGGTGGCCGCCGCGCAGTGCATGGTGCGCGATGGTCACGGTGACGCTGGAGGTGAGCAGGATCAGCGTGTTCAGCAGCGGCAGCCCCCATGGCACCACCGTGCTGAAGGCGCCGCCGATGTGCATCGGGCCGTTGCCGCCGGCCGCGCCCCAGGCGCCGCTGTAGCTGCCGTAGAGGAACTGGTGGGTGAGCACGCCGTGGCCCTCGCCGCCCAGCCACGGCACCGAGAAGTTGCGGATGTAGAACAGCGCGCCGAAGAACGCGCCGAAGAACATCACCTCGGAGAAGATGAACCACATCATGCCCATGCGGAACGAGGTGTCCACCTGGGGGTTGTACAGGCCGGCCAGCGATTCCTTGATCACCGAATGGAACCAGCCGAAGAACATGCCGATGACGCCGATCGCGCCGATCGTTATCACTGTCCTGCCGAAGCCGGACTCGCCTGGCTCGGCGTTCAGCCAGTGCGCCGCGCCGAACACGGTGAGGAACATGACCACCGCTGCCACGATCGGCCACTGGCTCTTGCTCGGTACGTAGTAGATATCGTGCTGCTGACCCATGGTTTGACCCCGTGGTTTGCTCTGGTGATCCGGCCCCGTCATGCCGTGGCCGGATGTCGCTGCCGGACGGCCCTGCCGCCGCCATCGGTGGAACCCGTGTGGTGCCGCGCCTACTTCATCAGCAGGATCTGCGCGAACGACAGCAGGTAGAACGCGCCGACCACGATCGCCAGCGCCGTCACCGTGCGGCGCACGCCGCGGCGGCGCCCCTGCTCGAACCGCTGGTCCACGGTGCCGGACGTCATGTGGCCGGATGTCATACGGCTTGTTGTCATGCGCTGCTGTCCCCGCTGGCGCCGTCGCGGCCGGGCGGCCGCAGCGGCGGGATGATGGTCAGTCGTTCACGTGGCCGTGCGCCAGCTCCTCGTCGTGCACCACCGGCGGCACCGTAAAGCTGTGGTGCGGCGGCGGCGAGGACAGCGTCCACTCCAGCCCGCGCGCGCCTTCCCACACGCGGTCGGTGGCCTTCTTCTTCGAGAAGAACGCGCAATGCACGATCACGCCCAGGAAGATCAGCTGCGAGGCGCCGAACAGGAAGCCGCCGATCGAACTGATCATGTTGAAGTCCGCGAACGCCACGTTGTAGTCCGGGATGCGGCGCGGCATGCCGGCCAGGCCGAGGAAGTGCTGCGGGAAGAACAGCACGTTCACGAACACCACGGAGCACCAGAAGTGCACCTTGCCCCAGAACTCGTTGTACATGTGGCCGGTCCACTTCGGCAGCCAGTAGTACGTCGCCGCCATGATCGCGAACGCCGCGCCGGTCACCAGCACGTAGTGGAAGTGCGCGACGACGAAGTAGGTATCGTGGTACTGGAAGTCGGCCGGTACCAGCGCCAGCATCAGGCCGGAGAAGCCGCCGATGGTGAACAGGATCACGAACGCGATCGCGAACAGCATCGGCGTCTCGAACGTCATCGAGCCGCCCCACATCGTGGCCACCCAGTTGAACACCTTCACGCCGGTCGGCACCGCGATCAGCATCGTCGCGTACATGAAGAAGATGTCCGCGCCCAGCGGCAGGCCCACCGCGAACATGTGGTGCGCCCACACGATGAACGACAGGAACGCGATGCTGGCGATCGCGTAGACCATCGCGCGGTAGCCGAAGATCGGCTTGCGCGCGAACGTCGGGATCACCTCCGAGATGATCCCGAACGCCGGCAGGATCATGATGTACACCTCGGGGTGACCGAAGAACCAGAACACGTGCTGGTACAGCACCGGGTCGCCGCCGCCGTGCGGGTTGAAGAAGCTGGTGCCGAAGTACTTGTCGGTCAGCAGCATGGTCACCGCGCCGGCCAGCACCGGCATCACCGCGATCAGCAGGAACGCGGTGATCAGCCAGCTCCACACGAACACCGGCATCTTCAGCAGGTCCATGCCCGGCGCGCGCATGTTGAGGATGGTGGCGATGATGTTGATCGCGCCCATGATCGAGCTGATGCCCATCAGGTGGATCGCGAACACCACGTAGGCCAGCGAACCGCTCTGCAGCGACAGCGGCGGGTACATCGTCCAGCCGCCAGCCGGGCCGCCGCCGGGCAGGAACAGCGTCGACAGCATCAGCGCAAACGCGAACGGCAGGATCCAGAACGAGAGGTTGTTCATGCGCGGCAGCGCCATGTCCGGCGCGCCGATCATCAGCGGGATCATCCAGTTGCCGAGGCCGACGAAGGCCGGCATGATCGCGCCGAAGATCATCACCAGCGCATGCATGGTGGTCATCTCGTTGAAGAAGTACGGCTGCACCAGCTGCAGGCCGGGCTTGAACAGCTCCGCGCGGATCACCATCGCGAAGCTGCCGCCGATGAAGAACATCGTCAGCGAGAAGATCAGGTACAGCGTGCCGATGTCCTTGTGGTTCGTGGACATCACCCAGCGCTGGAAGAAGCCCTGCGGCGCGTGGTGGTCATCGTGGTGATCGTGGGTGGCTTCGTGGGCCATGGCCTTGCACCTCTGCCTCAAGTCTGTCGATGGCGCAGCCGCGGGCGGCTGCTCTCCGGAATTTCGCGGCCAGGACGGCCGCAACGCGTCATGACTGCGGATGCACCCGGCGTCAGCCCTGCCCGCCGCGGGCAGGCGGTGCGGCCTGCGCCGTGGCCGGTGCGGCGGCGCTGGACGCGGCAGCCGGCGGCGGCGCAGACCCCTGCTCCTGCGCGGCCAGCCACTTGGCGAAGTCCGCCTGCGAGACCGCCTTCACCACGATCGGCATGAAGCCGTGGTCCTGGCCGCACAGCTCGGCGCACTGGCCGCGGTAGGTGCCGGGAGCCTCGATATTGGTCCACGCGGTGTTGACGATGCCGGGGATCGCGTCCATCTTCCAGCCGAACTGCGGCACCCACCACGAGTGGATCACGTCGCCGCTGGTGATCACGAAGCGGATCTTGGTGTGGACCGGCAGCACCAGCGGCTTGTCAACGTTCAGCAGGTAGGTGTTCTCGTCGCCGGTCTTCACCGCATACGGGTCCATGCCCGAATCCAGCTGGCGGGTCTTGTCGGAGAGCGCGTCGAGCTTGGACATGTAGCCGACCTTGCTGACCGGCTTGCCGAGGTAGTCGACGTAGTCGTAGCGCCACTTCCACTGGTAGCCGGTCACCTTCACCGTCATCTGCGCGCCGGTGGTGTTCGCGAACGAGACCAGGCCGCCGGTGGCCAGGTACGCCAGCACCACCAGGATGATCACCGGGATCGTGGTCCAGATGATCTCGACCATGGTGTTGTGCGACCACTTCTCCGCCACCGCGCCACGCGACTTGCGGAAGCGGAACATGGCGATGAACATCGCGCCGAACACCAGCACGCCGATCACCACGCACACGCCGAGCGCGACGCTGTTGAGGAAATACGGCTCGCCGGACCAGGTGGTCACGCCGTGTGTCAGGTTGAGCTGCCAGGGGCGGGGGTCGGCCTGCGCAAGACCGGCGCACAGCGCCAGCACGAGGGCCGTCGACGCCGCGATGGCGCGCCTGATGCCGGTCATCCTGCCGCGGCTGGATCGGCCGCGACGGATGCGATTTCCGTTCGGCCCGGTCCCGTCAGTCCTGATGCTGCCAGATGTCATGCTCTCGCCCTTTGTTGAACCTATCCGCGCCGCTGGTCGTTGACCTCTTCCAGCAGCACCTTGAGTTTCCGCAACAGCTCGACACGTTCCCGTTCGGCAAGGAACCGGCCGATTTCCAGCTCGCACCCGTGCGATGACAGCAACAGGCGGCGACATCCGCTTTCCCCCTCATCCAGCCGCACGCGTACCCAGTAGGGCTGGAATCGCACGCGGTGCCGGCCCGGCAACGATCGCACCTCCAGCGACGTGTCGTCGAGGGTGATGCGCTCGCTGCGGTCGCCGGCCCGCCAGGCCACGCACAAGGCGATAGCCACGGCAGACGACTCGACCAGGGCGAACAGCGGAGCGAACACATTCCCCTGCCACGCGCCCAGGACGGCGGTCGTCAGCGCCAGCGCCGCCAGAAGCATGATGAGCCGACGCAGCCCGCGGCGGCTGAGCGTGCGATTCGGCCGTAGCCATATCGTCACGCGCGGCAAGCCGGCGGCGGCTGGTCGTAGCACGATCATGGAGATCCGGCGTGCCAAGAGCGCTTCGATGATAGGTCGCAAGTGCGCAAGGGGCAAGAATGCCGCAGGGGCTTGAGCCAGATCAGTTTCGCCGACACGGTGTGCCGGCACGCGCCATACCTCCGCGTACCCTGCATCGCGGCAGAGGGTTGCGGCGGCGCGCTGGTCCGCGGCGTACAATCGCGCGTTCCCTTCCGCCGCCCCCACCACATCGACCCGCCGTGACCCTGCCCATCCTCAGCCCCGAACTTCCCGCCGGCGCCGAGCCTGCCCGCGCGCGCATCACCGCCGCCTGGCTGCGCGACGAGACCGAAGCGGTCAACGACCTGCTCGCCCAGGCCACCCTGCCGCCGGCCGAACGCGAACAGGTGATCGACGTCGCCGCCGGCCTGGTGACCCGCGTGCGCGCCCGCGCCAAGGACCAGAGCGCGGTGGAATCCTTCATGCGCCAGTATGACCTCTCCTCCGAGGAAGGCGTGCTCTTGATGTGCGTGGCCGAGGCGCTGCTGCGCATCCCGGACAAGGCCACCGCCGACAAGCTGATCCGCGACAAGCTGGGCGACGCCAACTGGAAGAAGCACCTTGGCCAGAGCGAGTCGCTGTTCGTCAACGCCAGCACCTGGGGCCTGATGCTCACCGGCCACCTGGTGAACCTGGCCGAGGAGACCCGCCGCGACTTCACCGGCGCGCTGAAGCGCCTGGCGGGCCGCGCCGGCGAGCCGGCGATCCGCCTCGCGGTGCGCCAGGCCATGCGCATCATGGGCCATCAGTTCGTGATGGGACAGACCATCGACGAGGCGCTGGACCGCTGCGCGAAGAAGGAATACGCGGTGTACCGCTACTCCTACGACATGCTTGGCGAGTCCGCGCTCACCAGCGAGACCGCCGAGCGCTACCAGGAGGATTACCGCCGCGCGATCGCCCGCATTGGCGCGCGCGGCCCATTCGCCAACCACACCGACGCGCCGTCGATCTCGGTGAAGCTGTCCGCGCTGCACCCGCGCTACGAAGTGGCCAAGCGCGAAGACGCGCGCCGCATGCTCACCGCCAAGCTGCTGGAGCTGTCGCAGCTGGCGATGAAGCAGGGCATCGCGCTCTCGGTCGACGCCGAGGAGGCCGACCGCCTCGAACTCTCGCTGGACATCATCGGCGACGTCTTCGCCCACCCCTCGCTGGCCGGCTGGAACGGCCTCGGCATCGTGGTGCAGGCCTACTCCAAGCGCACCCCGTTCGTGATCGACTGGCTGATCGAGACCGCACGTGCGGCAAATCGTCGCTGGTACGTGCGCCTGGTGAAGGGCGCCTACTGGGACGCCGAGATCAAGCGCGCCCAGGAACAGGGCCTGCCGGGCTACCCGCTGTACACGCGCAAGCCGAACACCGACGTCTCCTACCTCGCCTGCGCGCGCAAGCTGTTCGACGCCGGCAGCGAGCTGATCTACCCGCAGTTCGCCACCCACAACGCGCACACCATCGCCGCCGTGCACCACGTGGCGCGGGGCCGCCCGTTCGAGTTCCAGCGCCTGCACGGCATGGGCACCGACCTCTACGCCGAGGTGATCGGCCCGCAGAACCTCAACGTGCCCTGCCGCGTGTACGCGCCGGTGGGCACGCACGAGGACCTGCTGCCCTACCTGGTGCGTCGCCTGCTCGAGAACGGCGCCAACACCAGCTTCGTCAACCGCGTGGTGGACGAGACCCTGCCGGTGCGCGAGCTGGTCGCCGATCCCTGCGAAACGGTGCGCCGCTTCGCCTCCATTCCCCACCCGCGCATCCCCCTGCCGGTCAACCTCTTTGGCGAACTGCGGAAGAATTCCATGGGCATCAACTTCTCCAACGACAACGAACTGAAGGCCACCGCCGAAGCCGTCAACGCCAAGTCCGGCCCTTGGAACGCCGCGCCGCTGGTGCCGGGCGGCCAGGGCAACGGCCCCGCCGTGCAGGTGACCAACCCGGCCGACCGCCGCCAGGTCGTGGGCAGCTACGTCAGCGCCGACGCCGCGCTGGTGGACAAGGCCCTGGCCAATGCCGTGGCCGCCCAGCCGGACTGGGATCGCCTGCCGGCCGCCAGCCGCGCCGCCATCCTCGAGCATGCGGCCGAGCAGCTCGAGGCGCGCCGCGCCGAATTCATCGCGCTGTGCGTGCGCGAAGCCGGCAAGAGCCTGCCCGATGCGATCGCCGAGATCCGCGAGGCCGCCGATTTCCTGCGCTATTACGCCACCATGGCGCGCCGCCTGTTCGGCCAGCCCGAGCAGTTGCCCGGCCCCACCGGCGAGAGCAACCAGCTGTTCCTCAACGGCCGCGGCGTGTTCGTCTGCATCAGCCCGTGGAACTTCCCGCTGGCGATCTTCCTGGGCCAGGTCAGCGCCGCGCTCGCCGCCGGCAACAGCGTGATCGCCAAGCCCGCCGAGCAGACCAGCTTGATCGGCCATGCTGCCGTGAAGCTGCTGCACGAGGCCGGCGTGCCCGAGACCGTGCTGCAGTACCTGCCGGGCGACGGCGCCGTGGTCGGCGCCGCGCTGACCCGCGACCCGCGCGTGGCCGGCGTGGCCTTCACCGGCTCCACCGAAACCGCCTGGGCGATCAACCGCGCGCTGGCCGCACGAAACGCGCCGATCGCCGCGCTGGTGGCCGAGACCGGCGGCCAGAACGCAATGATCGCCGACTCCTCCGCCCTGCCCGAGCAGATCGTCAAGGACGTGATCGCCTCGGCGTTCCAGTCCGCCGGCCAGCGCTGCTCCGCTGCGCGCGTGCTGTTCGTGCAGGAGGACATCGCCGACAAGGTGATCGGCATGCTCGCCGGCGCGATGGCCGAGCTGAAGGTGGGCGACCCCGGCCAGCTCTCGACCGATGTGGGTCCGGTGATCGACGAGGACGCGAAGAAGATCCTGGTCGACCATGCCGCGCGCATGGACAAGGAGGCGAAGAAGATCGCCGAAGTGGCGCTCGACCCGGCCACGACCGCACACGGTACCTTCTTCGCGCCACGCGCCTACGAGATCCCGGCACTGTCCACGCTCACCCGCGAGGTGTTCGGGCCGGTGCTGCACGTGCTGCGCTGGAAGGGCAGCGAGCTGAAGCAGGTGGTCGAGCAGATCAACGCCACCGGCTACGGCCTCACCCTCGGGGTGCACAGCCGCATCGACGACACCGTGGAATACATCCGCAGCCACGCCCGCGTCGGCAACTGCTACGTCAACCGCAACCAGATCGGCGCGGTGGTCGGCGTGCAGCCGTTCGGCGGCGAAAGCCTCTCCGGCACCGGTCCCAAGGCCGGCGGCCCGCACTACCTGCTGCGCTTCGCCGGCGAGCGCACGCTCACCATCAACACCACCGCCGCCGGCGGCAATGCCTCGCTGCTGACCATCGGCGAGTGACGCAAGGCCCGGCGGACTTCCCTGCATCGCTGCAGGGAGTCCGCCGGCCCGCACGACACGCACGTGAGCGATTCGCCGCCACGCACCCGCGGCGAGGAATCGCTCAGCCCGCCTTCGTCCTCTTCCTGACGGCAGCCGCCGCCGTCCTGCGGCTTGGCGGACGAGACGAGAGCGTGCCCGCCATCTGCGCGCGATGCGCCTTGAGGATGGCGGGAATCAGGCCGGGGAAGCGCTGCTCGATTTCCGCGCAGCGCGTGGTGTTGTGCATCTCCACGCCGGCGCGCTCGCTGCGGATCAGGCCCGCCTCGCGCAGTACGCGGAAGTGCTGCGACAGCGAGGACTTGGGAATCGTGCGATCGCCGGCCTGCTGCAGCGCGGTGCAGGTCGCGGCGCAGTCCAGCCCCGCCAGTCTGGCGTAGATGGAGGCGCGCACAGGATCGGACAGCGCGTGGAGGATGCCTTCCACGGTGATGTCGTCGATCGATGGGTGGAACAGCGGTCGCATGGCAGCATTCTAGCGGCCCCTTGACTATTGTTCCATAGTTCGTATATCTTGAACTACGGTATCAACGGACAAACTTCCCCCACCCCACTCCCGCAGGAATCCAACCATGAGCACGCTCCAAGGCAAGACCGCCCTCGTCACGGGCGCATCCAAGGGCATCGGCGCCGCCATCGCCAAGGCGCTCGCCGCCGAAGGTGCCGCCGTCGCGGTGAACTACGCGTCCAGCAAGGCCGGCGCAGACGCCGTGGTGGCCGAGATCGCCGCGGCCGGCGGCAAGGCGTTCGCCGTGCAGGGCAACGTCGCCGATGCGGGCGACGCGCAGGCCATCGTCGCGCAGACGGTCGAGCGTTTCGGTGGCCTCGACATCCTGGTCAACAACTCGGGCGTGTACGAGTTCGCGCCGATCGAGGCGATCACCGAAGAGCACTACCGCAAGCAGTTCGACGTCAACGTGCTGGGCCTGCTGCTGACCACCCAGGCGGCGGCGAAGCACCTCGGCCAGGGCGGCAGCGTCATCAACATCGGCTCGCTGGTCAGCCGCATCACGCCGCCCGCGTCGGCGGTGTACACCGCGACCAAGTCGGCCGTGGAAGGCATCACCGGCGCGCTCGCCCGCGAACTGGGCCCGCGCGGCATCCGCGTCAACGCGCTGAATCCGGGTCTGGTGGAGACCGAGGGCACGCACAGCGCCGGCTTCATCGGCTCCGACTTCCATGCGCATGCCGAATCGGAGACCCCGCTGGGCCGCATCGGCCAGCCGCAGGACATCGCCTCCATCGCGGTATTCCTCGCGTCCGATGCCGCCGGTTGGCTGACCGGCGAGAAGCTCTACGCCAGCGGCGGCCTGCGCTGAACCGCTCGCGCGGCGGGAAGGCGCGTTCCCGACGCTGGCGAGGCTCCATCGCCGGCTGATCGACAGACGGCGCCTCCGCCGGCCGCTTGCGCAATGCACAAGCGGTCGGCGCCGCGGGCGTGCTAGAAAGTCCGGACCGCGGGCCGCAGCGGCCTGCTCGCGTCGGAGCATCGGCACCATGGCACGCCCTGCCGGCATGATCGGCTTCCACTCCTCCGCGCACGCCGCGCCGGCAACGGACGATCCGCGCTACACCGCCGCGGAGTTTCCCACCAACAAGCTGCTTTACCTGGTGCAGCTGGCCGACGGCTGCGGCGTGGACAGTCGCGCCTGGTTCGGCGGACTGGGGCTGAATCGCGCGCAGATCGCCGACCCGGCGCTGCGCGTTTCGTACCGGCAGGCCAGCCTGTTCGTGCACCGCGCGCTCGCAGCACTGGCGGCGGCGGGCGTGCCCGACGCCGGGCTGTGCATCGGCCGTGAAGGCAGCATTGGCGGCTTCGGCCTGCTGGGGCTGGCGATGATGACCTCGCGCACGTTCGGCGAGGCGATGCAGGCCGGCATCGCGCACCACAAGATCTGCGGCTGCCTGCTCGACCTCGCTCTCGAGCCGGTGGACGAACGCGCCGTGGCGATGGTGGCGCTGCCGCTGTTCGGAGACACCAGCCTGCTGCCGTTCTTCTGCGAGGAACTGTTCGCCAGCTCGACGCTGATCGCACGCGAGCTGGTCGACACGGAACTGCGTCCGTTGCGCGTGGAACTGGCTTATCCGCGGCCCGGCCATGCCGACGCTTACGCGCAGCTGTTCGGCTGCGAGCTGCGCTTCGACGCGCCGCGCTGCCGCCTGCTGATCGACACGCAGTGGCTGGCCCACCCGCTGCCGGGCTACAACCCGCTCACCGCGCAGCAGGCGCTGGCCCTCTGCGCGCAGCAGCGCACGCCGGACGGCGGCGAGCCGCACCAGGAGATCGTCGCCGCGGTGGAACGCCTGCTGCGCGGCCGGTTGCGCCAGCAACCCACGCTCAACGAGGTGGCGCGCACGCTCAACCTGAGCGAACGTTCGTTGCGCCGCCGGCTCACCGAGAGCGGACGCGTGTTCCGCGAGATCCACGACCGCGTGCGCGCCGAGCGCGCGCTGCAGTTGCTGCAGGCCGGCGAGCTGAGCGTGGCCGAGATCGGCGGCGAGGTGGGTTTCAGTGACCCGCGCGAATTCCGCCGTGCGTTCAAGCGGTGGACCGGCATGGCGCCGCAGGAAGCGCGCCGCGCCGCCGCCTGATCGTTCCGCCCGGCCAACACTGGCCGGTTTGCCCCCCACCCCCTGGCCGTTTTGCCCTCCCCAGCCGCAACGTCTTGCGGGACAGTGACGGCATCGCGGATTGGGTTCGACCCGGGGAGTTCAACGATCATGCGCAAGACACTCGTCATCGTGGCGCTGGCCGCCGCACTCGCCGGCTGCGGCGGCCAGCAGGCGCCCGCACCGCAGAACCAGGCCGACGCCGGCTTCGAGGCGAAGCTGCAGGAACAGCTGCTGGACGCCAAGCCCGGTACCGTGATCGACATTCCCGCCGGCACCTACCACCTGAAGCGCGGCCTCAGCCTGCGCACCGACGGCGTCACCATCAAGGGCGCCGGCATGCACAAGACCATCCTCTCGTTCAAGGGCCAGGTGGTCGGCCCGGAAGGCCTGCTGGTCAACGCCAACGACTTCACCATCAAGAACCTCACCATCGAGGACACCAAGGGCGACGCGCTGAAGATCAACCATGGCAGGAACATCACCATCCACGGCGTGCGCACACAGTGGACGGATGGTTCGAAGACCAGCAACGGCCCGTATGGCATCTATCCGGTGAAGACGCAGAACGTGCTGATCGAGGACTCGCAAGCCATCGGCGCTTCCGACTCGGGCATCTACGTGGGCCAGTCCACCAACGTGATCGTGCGCAACAACCGCGCCGAGCAGAACGTGGCCGGCATCGAGATCGAGAACACGGTGGACGCCGACGTCTACGGCAACACCGCCACCAACAATTCCGGCGGCATCCTCGTCTTCAACATGCCCGACCTGCTGATGGAGGGCCACGGCACGCGCGTGTTCAAGAACCACGTGGTTGCCAACAACCACGACAACTTCGCGGCGAATGGCTCGGCGGTGGCCAGCGTGCCGGCAGGCTCGGGTGTGGTGGTGAACTCCAACCCGAAGGTGGAGATCTTCGACAACGACATCGCCGACAACAAGACGGCGAACATCATCATCTCCAGCTTCTACTCCACCAACTACGCCAGCAAGACCGGCGTGGCGGCCAGCTACGACCCGTACCCGAAGGGCATCTTCGTCTACGGCAACCGCCTGAAGGGCGGCGGCGATTCGCCCAGCGGGCTGGACTTCAAGACGCTGAAGGTCGCGCTGTTCGGCCTCGGCGGCCACTTCCCCGACGTGCTGTGGGACGGCTACCGCGACCCGAAATTCACCGACAAGACGCTGCCGCCGCAGGACCGCATCTGCATCCAGGACGTCAGCGGCGTGGTCGATGCCGACGGCCCCGACGGCTACAAGCACCCGAACACCGACATGAAGCCGTTCCAGTGCACGCTGGACAAGCTGCCGGCGGTGACGCTGAACCCCGAACCCAGGCTCTGAGGGCGCGCCGGTGAAGTGTGCGAAATACGCCGCCGCCGTGCTGGCGCTGCTGCTCCTGGCCGGTTGCCGGCGCGACATGCCGCCCCCCGAGTTCCATGCCGACGGACGCCCGGCCAGGCTCAGCGACTGGCACATGGTCGAGGCCCGCGACGGCAGGCTCGAGCTCAACGCCGGGGTGGTGCCGTACAGCCTCAACAGCCACCTGTTCACCGACTACGTGCACAAGCTGCGCACGATCTGGATGCCCAGGGGCGTTTCGGCGAAATACGCGGCGAACGGTCCGCTGGATTTCCCGGTGGGCACCGTCATCAGCAAGACGTTCTATTACCCGCGCGCCGCCGACGGCAAGTTCGGCGACGTGGCGCGCACGCTGGACTACACCGGCGACTTCGCCGGGCAGGATCTGCGGCTCGCCAGCGTGCACCTGGTCGAAACGCGCCTGCTGGTACGCCGCAAGGAGGGCTGGACGCCCTTCGTCTACGTGTGGAACAAGGAGCAGACCGAGGCCACGCTGATGCGCACCGGCGACGTGCAGGCGCTCACCCTCGTCGACGCGCAGGGCCGGCGCGAGGACTTCAACTACGTGGTGCCCGACGAGGGCCAGTGCGTGAACTGCCACGAGGCGGACATGGTCGGCCGCACCATCCACCCCATCGGCCCCAAGGCGCGTCACCTCAACCGCGACTACGACTACGGCAGCGGCCGCGAGAACCAGCTGGAGCACCTCGTCGACGTGGGCTACCTGCTGGACATGCCCAGGCTGGCCGAGGTGCCGAAGGACGCCAACTGGCGCGACCCCAGCGCCTCGCTGGATGCGCGCGCGCGCGCCTACCTCGATATCAACTGCGCGATGTGCCACAACCCGCACGGCGAAGCCAGCGTCACCGGCTTCTCGCTGGGCTACGACGTGCCGGAAGACCATCATCTCGGCATCTGCAAGTCGCCCGAGGCGGCCGGCCCTGCCACCGGCGGGCGCCTGTTCGACATCGTGCCCGGCAAGCCGGACGAGTCGATCCTGATGCACCGCATCGGCTCCACCCGGCCCGGCGTGATGATGCCGGAGATCGGCCGCAGCACGGTGGACCGCGAGGGCGAGGCGCTGATCCGCGCCTGGATCCTTTCGCTCAAGGGGAACTGCGACATCGTGCATTGAGCACCATCGCGGGGACGAAAGCTTTCGGCGCGGCCATCGCGCCATGCGTGAACCAGCCTGGGGGAGAACGGGGATGACGATGCGCCTGCGACCATTGTCCGCGGTAATGCGCCAGCTGCTGCACGGCGGCACCGCACTGCTGCTGTGCGCGCCCCTGCCGGCGCTGGCCGGCCAGGCCACCACGCCCGCGCAGAACGCCGCGCCGGCCAAGCCCAACCCAGACGCGACCAAGACTACCCAACTGGGCTCGGTCACCGTCACCGCGCAGAGCCGCGCCCAGGAGGTGCAGGACGTGCCGATCGCGCTGCAGATCGTCACCGCGAAGCAGATCGACACACTGGCGGCCACCGACCTCAGCAAGATGAGCCTGTTCGTGCCCGGCCTGGTGGTGGACGGCACCCAGCCCACCCAGCCCGGCTACGAACTGCGCGGCATCAGCACCGCCGACTTCGGCGTGGGCACCGAATCCGCCGTGGGCGTGTACATCGACGGCGTCTATGCAGCGCGCTCCGGCGGCGCGCTGCTGGCGTTCAACGACATCAAGCGCATCGAGGTGCTGAAGGGCCCGCAAGGCACGCTGTTCGGCCGCAACGCCGCAGCCGGCGCGATCTCCATCGTCACCAACGAACCCGGCGACCGGTTCGAGGGCAAGGCGCGCGTGCGCCTCGGCAACTACGGCACGCGCTACGGCGACGCGCTGGTCAACCTGCCGCTCAACCGGGACATGGCGCTGCGCGTCAGCGTGCTGGACAACCAGAGCGACGGCTGGGTGAAGGACGCCGCCACCGGCAAGCACTACGGCGTCAACGACGACTGGGGCAGCCGCGTGGTGTACCGCTGGAATCTCACGACGGACACCCGCGTGCTGCTGTCCTGGGACCACGAGAAGCTGAAGCAGCCGCCGCACCCCACGTTCGGGCTGATCCCGCTGTCGAACGACACCAACCAGCGCCCGCCGTACCCGGCCGACCCGAACACCTTCCTCGACCCGCTGCATGCGCCGCTGTACAACGATGCGGTGGGCGCGATCGAAAAGCGGCGCTTCGACGGTGCCACCCTCACCGTCGACCACAGTTTCGGCTGGGGCAGCCTCACCTCCACCACCGCGTGGCGCAACTTCGACACGAAGAACCTGGGCGACTACGACGGCACCAACCACGTCGTCAGCTACCTCGACACCGCCAACATCGAGCACAACAACAGCTGGTACCAGGAGTTCAAGCTCAACGGCAATACCGACCTGATCGACTGGGTGGCCGGCACCAGCTGGTACGGCGAGCAGGCGCGCCAGACCAGCCAGACCGACATCACCACCGACAGCCTCGACACCCTGGCGCAGAACGTGATGGGCGTGGGTACGCCGCTCACCGACATCAGCAACGCGCTGGCCGGCATGGGCCTGCCCTACACCCTCCTCGGCGACCCGTGGCGCGAAGCGATCAGCAACGACGGCCGCTTCAGGTCCTGGGCGCTCTTCGGCGACGTGATCTGGCACCTCAACGACCGCCTCAACCTCACCACCGGCGTGCGCTTCACCCGCGACCGGAAGGACTTCAGCTGGTACAACATGCCGCGCCAGGCCGACCAGTTCGACGCCACCGTGCAGGCGCTGGGCAACGCAGGCATCCTCGCCATGCTGCCGCCCGAGGCGCAGTACGCGCTGGCTGCGTTCGGACAGAACATCATCTTCAGCCCGTCCAGCGGCGCGCCGGTGGGCGTGCTGGTGCAGGCGCACAACACCTGGAACGACGTCAGCCCGCGCGCCGTGCTCGACTACAAGTTCACCCCCGACGTGATGGCTTACGTCTCGGTGACCAAGGGCTACAAGGCGGGCGGCTACAACAGCGTGCAGATCGCCTCGCACTTCGCGCCGGAGAAGGTGTGGAACTACGAAGCCGGCGTCAAGAGCGTGTTCCCCGAGCAGAACCTGCTGCTCAACGCCTCCGCCTACTACTACCGCTACGACAACCGCCAGGCGCTGACGCTCGATCCGAACAGCGCCGGCTCCGGCGTGCCGCGCTACCTTGTCAGCAGCAGCGATCAGCAGGCCACGGGCGTGGAACTGGAACTGCAATGGCAGCCGGTCGACGCGCTGCAGTTCGGGCTGAACGCGGCGTACATCGACGCCACCTACCGCCGCGCCGTCGCTCCGTCCGGCGCCAACCTGGATGGCCAGCCCACAGGCGAGCCGAAGTACTCCTACGCCGCCCACGCCACCTACACCTGGCGCGGCGTGGCCGGTGGCGACGTGAGCTTTGACCTCTCCTACGCCTACCGTGGCGAGTCGCGCTGCAACAGCGACTCGCGGCTGCAGGGCACTTGCCAGATCAGTCCCAACTTCACCGTGGGCGCCGCGCAACAGCGCACCGACGCGCGGCTGGGCTGGGACGCGGCGCACGAACGCTGGGGCGTGGCGCTCTATGCCAACAACCTGTTCAACCAACGCTACGTGACCGGTGTCGACAACATCACCGAGAGCGTGTTTGGCACGCCCTACGCCAACATCACGCCGCCGCGCACCTGGGGCGTGGAACTGCACGTAAAATTCTGACCATGTCCGACCTCGATGCCTGCCTCCAGCGCATGCGCGATGCCCACGCGCACGATCCGTTGCCGGACTGGCCGGCGCGCGCCGCGCGCCTGCGTGCGCTGGAACGCCTGCTGCATGTACACCGAGCGGATATCGCCGCGGCGATCCACGCCGACTTCGGCAACCGCCCGGCCGAGGAAACCGAGCTGCTGGAGATCTTCCCCAGCCTCTCGGCCGTGCGCCACGCGCTGCGCCTTGGCAAACGCTGGATGCGGCCGAAGCGCCGCTTCGCCGACCTGTTGTTCCTGCCCGCGCGCACCGAACTGCGCCCGCAGCCGCTGGGCGTGGTGGGCATCATCGTGCCGTGGAACTACCCGCTCTACCTCGCGGCGGGGCCGCTGGTGGACGCGCTGGCCGCCGGCAATCGCGCGATGCTGAAGATGAGCGAATACACGCCGCGCTTCTCGGCGTTGTTCGGCGAGCTCGTCACCAGGTACTTTCGCAACGACGAGGTGCTGGTGGTGAACGGCGATGCTGCCGTGGGCCAGGCCTTCGCCGCGCTGCCGTTCAACCACCTGCTGTTCACCGGCTCCACCGCGGTGGGCTATCACGTGATGCGCGCCGCCTCGGCCAACCTGACCCCCGTGACGCTGGAGCTGGGCGGCAAATCGCCCGCGCTGGTCGGTCCTGGCGCGCGGCTGGAACACGCGGCCGAGCGCATCGTTTTCGGCAAGCTGATCAACGCCGGACAGACCTGCATCGCCCCCGACTACGTGCTGCTGCCGCGCGCGCGAATGGCGGAATTCACCGCCGCCGCGCGTGCCGCCGTGGCGCGCCTCTACCCCGACCTCGCGCGCAACGCGCAATACGCCAGCATCGCCACCGATCGCCACTACACGCGGCTGTCCGCGCTGCGCGACGAGGCGACGGCCGCGGGCGCCGTCGTCGAGCCGTTGACCGACGCCGCGCCCGACGCCGGGCGCCGCCTGCTGCCGCCGGTCATGCTGGCCAACGTACGCGACGACATGGCAGTGATGCAGGAGGAAATCTTCGGCCCGCTGCTGCCGCTGGTGCCCTACGACACGCTGGACGAGGCCATTGCCTTCATCCGCGCGCGCGCGCACCCGCTCGCGCTGTACCTGTTCGAAACGGAACAGCCACTGATCAACCACGTGCTCGCACGCACGCACGCCGGCGGCGTCACCGTCAACGACACGCTCTACCACATCGCCCAGCACGGACTGCCGTTCGGCGGCGTGGGCAGCTCGGGCATGGGCGGCTACCACGGCGAGGCCGGCTTCCGCACCTTCTCGCACCTGAAGCCGGTGTTCCACCAGGCACGCTGGAACGGCGCCGGCCTGCTCAACCCGCCCTACGGCGCGCGCTTCCGGCACATGCTGGACCTGCTGCTCAGGCGCGGCTGATCGCGGTCATGAACCCTTGCGGTCATCACCGACCGCTCGAATCGAACGGGCGGCCGTCCATGGCCGCGCTCTTCAAACAAAAAAACCTCCCCGCTCGCACGGGGAGGTCGATTTGCAGGCATCCCGCCCGCGGACGCTCAGAACTTGTACTGCGCCGACAGGCTCAGCAGGTTGCCGTAGTCGTCGAAGCTGCCGGCAAGCACGTCGCCGGTGGCGCTGGTGGAGCCGTTCATGCCGGCGTGGCTGACGAAGATGTGCGCATACGAGGCGTTGATCTCGAAATGCTCGCTCGCCTTGTAGCCGATGCCGAACGTGGCCATGCGGCGCGCCGCGTCGGGCACGCGCGGGTCGCGGTTGGAGGCGTTCATCGGCGCCTGGTCGACCGACACGCCGGCGCGCAGGGTCAGCTTGTCGGTGGCGTAGTACTCGCCGCCCACCGAGGCATACCACGTGTCGCGCCAGTTGAACGGCAGCACGGTGGTCGGCTGCGCCGCGTTGGCGTAGTTGACCGTGAGCTGGCGCATCACGCTCCACTGCGTCCAGGTCAGGTCGAAGCCCAGGCCGAACTTCGCTTCCTGGTGCCAGTAACTCAGGGTGGCGACGGCCGGGTTGGTGAGGCGGGCCTTGCCGGTGGTGTGCTGGAACGGCGGGATGCTGGAAGCCAGTGCGGGATTGGCCAGCAGCAGGTCGTAGCCCGGCGTGGTGGTGAAATTGGCGGTGCCGTCGATGTCGTGGGTGATGCGCGAACGGTAATCCAGCGCCACGCGGTCATTCGCGGTCGGCTTCCAGTACGTGCCGACCTGCCAGCCCCAGGCCCAGTTGTTGCCCTTGACCTCGGCGTAGCCGTCACCGCCCGGCGGCGTCACCGCAGCCACGCCGGCCGCCGCTGCCTGGCCCTGCGCCACCGCCGCCTGGATCATCGCGGCAGCCTGCGCCGGCGGGATCTGGCCGGCGGCCGCAGCCGCCTGGATCTGCGCTACCGCTGCCTGCGTCTGCGCCGCGATGCCCTGCTGGATGCCCAGGCCCACGGCGTTGAAGTTGATCGCGTTGGTCAGGTCCGCGTTGGTGCGCTCGGCGATCGCACTGGCGCCCACGCTCCACTGGTCGTTGATCTTGAACGAGGCCGACAGCGTGGTGTCGAACGACTGCAGCTTGGTCTTGATCGCGTCGTAGCGGCCCATCCAGTTGCGGTCGTACTCGGTCTGGAAGCCGAACGGCACGTCGAACGCGATGCCGAGGTTGAACTGGTCGTTCACCTTGGTGGCGATGGCCACCGCCGGCACCGGCAGCGTGGTGCCGGCATCGCCGCCGTTGCCGCCGCTGATCGGGTTGCCCAGCACGTCGTGCGCGCTGCCGCTGAACTTGGCGCTGAAGTTGATCGCGGTGATGTCGGCCTGCACGTAGGTGCCGTCGAGGTCGCTCATCGCCGCCGGGTTGTTCGCCACCACCGACACGTCGCCGCCGGCCGCCGCGGAACCGGCGTAGGCGCGACCCATGGCCTTGGCGCTGTTCTCCTTCAGCTGGAAGGCGCTGGCATGGGCCATGCCGGGCGCGACCAGGGCGCCCGCGACGGCCACGCTCAGCGCGGCGAACGCCAGCGGACGGGTGGCGCTCGAGAGGGAACGGAAAGACTTGTGCATCACGTGCTCCTGCGGATCGGGATGGGCGGTTCGCGTGTCGCCACGGGTTTCACACGGAATTCATACGGGCGTTTAACATGCTTCCGCGGCACTGTGCCCGCTCGTCCCGGGCGTTGCAAGTGCTGGCGCAGCATTCGTCGCCGCAGCCGCGACAATGGCCGGCCCGCAGTCGCAAATCGAGGGAAACGTCCATGCAATGCTTCGTCTACGCCAGCCGCCGCAAACCCGACACCTATCTGTGGCTGGCCGAACGCGACGGCTTCGGCGTGCTGCCCGAACCGCTGCGCGGCATGCTGGGCGAGTTGCGCCTCGCACTGGAGCTGCCGCTGGACGAACAGCGCCGCCTGCCGCGCGAGGATGCCAGGCGGGTGCTTGCGAACCTGCGCGAGCGGGGCTGGCACCTCCAGCTACCACCGGAAAACGCCCTGGCCGGCACGAATCACCCCGCCTACGGCGCTGCACTGCGCGACGCGGGAGACTGAGCATGCTGCGCCGCGTCGGCGCGATCGCCGGTCGTCGCGTTAACGCGAGGTTACCGTCTGCGCCCATCACGATTCCTATACTGTGGCGATGACCCAGCCCAAATCGCGCCGACGCCCACCGCTCCTGCAGGCTCTCGCCTGGTTCGTTCCCGGATTGCTCGCCGTGGCGCTGGCCGGCATGGTGGCCCACCCGCTGACCCTGATCCCGCTGCTGCTGGCGAACGCGCTGACCATGGCCGCGGTCTGCCACGCGATCGGTTTCGATCCCGAGCCCAGCTTCGCGCGCACCGTGCTGCGCCGGGGCGCCGCGCATCTGGTGATGTTCACCGGCTATGCGGTGATCGTGTTCGTGCTGGTGGCCTGGCCGATGCTGGCGCTCTCGCAGTCGCATAGCCTCGCCGCCACGCTGGCGCTGGTCGCCACCCTGGTGCTGGCGCTGGCCGTGCTGTGGCGGCCATGGCCTGCATTCGGCCTCGTGTTCGTATGGGACGACGCCTATCCGGCGCGGCACGACGGCTCGTGGATCTTCACCGCCACGCTGCGCAGCCTCATGTTCGGCCGCCATCTGGCGCGCGAGGAACGCTTCTTCAGCCACTTCCTGCCGGCCGCGCTGGCGTTGCTGGTGCTGGCTTGGTGCGCGATCGCGCTGAGCGGCCTGTACGGCATGCTGCCGTCGGAAATCCGCATCGCGGCGCTGGCGCTGTACGGCGTGCTGCTGCTGCCGCTGGGCTGCCTGATCGTGGCCAACCGCACCCTGCGCACCCTGCTGTGTGCCCAGCACGACCGTCACCGCCAGCGCGCCGAGGCTGCCGCCGACGCGTCGGCAACCGGCAGGCCAGCCGCACCGTCGATGGCCGCGCCGCTGAGCGAACAGGAGCGCACCGCCGGCACACCCGAACAGGCCGCCGCGCTGCTCGCCGCCACCCGCGACGGCGACATCGAGCGCGCACTGGCCCTGGTCGAGGCCGGCGCCGATCCCGCCACCGCGCCGCCCGCCGGCGACCGCGACCAGCGCCCCGTGCTGATGCTTGCCGCGCTGCTGCCGGACACTCGACTGCTGCGCGCGCTGATCGCCAAGGGTGCCGACGTCAACCGCGCCAGCGGCGGGCTCACACCGCTGCTCGCCGCCACCCGCGACAGCTGGCACGGCCGCGCCGAAGCGGTGATGACGCTGCTCGCGAACGGTGCGAATCCGCTCGCCACCGACGGTGAAGGCCGCACCGCACTGCACGGCGCGGTGCTCAGCGAGGAACCGATGGTGGCAGCAATGCTGCTGGATGCCGGCGCGCCGATCAACGCGCTGGACCAGGCCGGCGCCAGCCCGCTCACGGTGGCCTGCCGCGCGGCCAACTGGCCGCTGGCGAAGTTCCTGCTCGAGCGCGGCGCCAAGCCTGCACCGGCCAACGGCGAGCCCGCCCTGGTCGCCGCCGCCGGCATCGCCGACGACGATCCGACCGGCGTGAAGCTGCTGCTCAAGCATCGCGCCGCGGTGAACGCGGTGGACGCCCGCCATCGCAGCGCGCTGATCGCCGCCACCGCCGAAGGCCACGAGCAGATCGCCCGCGCGCTGTGCGCCGCTGGCGCCGACGTGACACTGGCCGACCGCCACGGCAGCACCGCGCTGATGGAAGCCGCGCGTGCCGGCGCGGTGGGCATCGTGCAGCGGCTCGCCGAGGCGCAGCCCGACGCGCGCGCCCGCGACAGCCACGGCCGCGACGCGCTCACCCTCGCCTGCCAGTCACCACGCGCCCACGCCGACACCGTGCGCGCCCTGCTCGCATTGGGCGCCGAGCCGAAGGCGCCGGGCAGCGATGGGCGCAGCGCGCTCGATCACGCCGCCGCCGCCGGCCGGTGGGACCTGGTGGCCTTGCTCGATCCGGAGACCCCGCTGCCGGCCAGCCTCGGCCATGCGGCGATCTCTTCCGGCGCGGACACCCCTGCGCACCTGCTCGACGCGCTGCGCTTCGGCCACTGGGCGATCGTCTCCGGCTTCGCCACGCGCGTGCGCGAATGGCCGCAGGCGCAGCTGGCGCAGCTCTACCTCGACCTCGCCCAGCCGGGCCAGAGCCAGGCGCGACGCTGGCTGCTGGACCACGGCCTCGACCCCGAGGCACGCCTCGCCGCGCAGCAGCCCGACGACGAGCAAGGCGACGAGCTGGCCGCCGCGACCGACGATGCGCACGCCGCGCCATCCGCGCTGCCGCCGCTGGGCCGCCGCCTGTTCGACGCCCTGCTGCTGCAGTTGCCCGCCAGCACCGAAGCGGTGGAGGACCTGCTGCAGGCCGGCGCCACGCCGGCCGGCGCCGGCCTGCTCGCCCAGGCCCTGCAGCGGCTGGGCGGCTCCGCACAGGGCGCCGCGCTGCCGCTGGCCCTGCTCGAGCGCGGCGCCGATCCGTTCGGTCCCGACACCCGCGAGCGCACGCCGCTGCAGCTCGCCGCGGCGAACGGCCAGGAAGAGCTGCTGCAGGCGCTGCTGGCGCGCGGCTGCGACCCGAACGCCCGCGACCGCGACGGACGCACTCCGCTGTTCGCCGTGCTGGAACGCGGCGAGGCTGCGCTGCCGCTGGTGCGTGCACTGATCGCGCACGGCGCCGACGCCGAAGCCGCCGACGCCAACGGCGAAACCCCGCTGGGCCTCGCGCTGGAACACCCGGCGATCGAACGCTGGCTGGACTGGGGCCGCTGGCCACGTCCGCGCCGCCCGCTGCGCGCCGACGACCTGCCTGCCGCGGCGCAGGCCGGCGCGCAGGTCGCGGTGCAGCGCCTGCTGGAACTGGGTTTCCCCGTCGATACTGTCGACGCGCACGGCGCCAGCGCACTGCTGCACGCCTGCGGCGCGGGCCACAGCGAGATCGCAGCCTGCCTGCTCGATGCCGGCGCCGATCCCGCGCTGGCCGCGGCCAACGGCATCACCCCGCTCGCCGCCGCGGTGGCGGGCGGCCGCGAAGGCACGGTGGCGCTGCTGCTGGAACGCAAGGCCGAGGTCGACCAGCGCCTGCCGAACCAGAGCACCGCGCTGATGGTGGCTGCCGCGATGGGCCGGCCAGAACTCGCGGAGGCGCTGCTCGCCGCCGGCGCCGACGTCAACGCCGTCGACGCGCGCGGCCACAGCGCGCTGCACGCGGCGGCGCAGTACGGCTTCGAGCACAACGACAGCCTGCGCGCGCGGCGCCTGCTCGACGTGCTGCTGCGGCACGGCGCCACCGTCAACCACGCGAACGGCGAGGGCAAGACCGCGCTGCTGCTGCTGCTCGGCGCGCAGCTGCGCCCCGGCAGCGACTGCGATGCCACCCACCTCGGCGCACTGGTGCCGGTGCTGCTGGAAGCCGGCGCCGACGTCGGTCATGCCGACCAGCGCGGGGTCACCGCCCTGCATGCCTGCGCGATGCATGCGCTGCTGCCGCCGGCCCGCGTGCTGCTGTCGCGCGGCGCCGACCGCGCCGCCGCCGACGCGTTCGGCCGCACCGCCGCCGACGTGGCCCGCCAGCTCGGCTACGTGGACATCGCCCACGAACTGGCCGTGCGCAGCAGCGCGATCCCCAGCGTGCGGCAGACGCTGCGGCAACCGGCGCAACCGGCGGACTGAAGCCCGAGGCCCCGCGAGCGCACCGATGCCGGGATCATGACCGCAGCCAGCCCATCAGCGGCAGGCTGATGGACGCCTCCACCGCGGTCGGCCGCGCGCGGCACACCCTGGATTTCGCCCAGCGCCAGGCATGCGCCCGGCGAACGTCACCGGCACGAGCGCGGCGTCTTCGCCGGGCGCCAGCAGGGCGCTCCCGGCCCGCGCCCGGCACCGCTCATGCCGTATCGGTGAGCGGCTTGTCCGGATTGCGGTTCCGCTCGCGCTCGGCGTCGGGCGAGGTATCGGCCTCGAACAGCTTCTCCAGCTCGGCCAGCGCCTCGCGGGTGGTCTGCACCAGCTTGGCCTCGTCGTCGTAGACGAGGTACTGCGCCTTGAGCAGCTCGGCGTCCTGGCGACGGAAGCGCTCCACCCGGTCGACCGCCCGTTCGGGCGTCATGCCCAGCGCGATCAGCGCCTGCTTGCTCATCTTCAGGCTGGAGTACAACGTCTCGCGCACCGGCTCGTCGATGCCCATGTCCATCAGTCGCCACACGTGCTGGCGGTTGCGCGCGCGTGCCACGATCTTCAGGTGTGGATACTGCCGGCGCACCACGCGCGCCACGTGCAGGCTGGATTCGGGATCGTCGCTCGCCAGCACGAACACCTCGGCCTTGTCCGCCTGTGCCGCGCGCAGCAGCTCGGGACGCGCGGGATCGCCGTAGAAGATGTCGTTCCAGCCGCCGAAACGGCGCACCATGTCCATCTGCTCGACCGAGTGGTCCAGCGCCACGAACGGGATGCCCTCCGCACGCAGGATGCGCGCCACGATCTGGCCCATGCGACCGTAGCCCGCGATGATCACCCGCGGCGAGTGCGCCACGATGGTGTCGAAGTCGCGCGCCGGTGCGCGCACCTTGTGCACGCCGAGCAGCTTCGCCAGCCCAGCCACCAGCAGCGGCGTCAGGGCCATCGACAGCGTGATCGCCAGCACCAGCAGGTTGTGCTGGCGCGCGCTCACCAGGCCCTGCTCGGCGGCCAGCTTGAGCACCACGAACGCGAACTCGCCGCCGCAGGCCAGCAGCACCGCGAGGCGCAGCGCGTCGCCACGCTCCAGCGCGCCCACGATGCGACCCAGCGGCCACAGCAGCGCCCCCTTCAGCAGCAGCAGCGCCCCCACCAGGCCCAGTACCAGCAGCGGCGCATGCAGCAGCAGCGAGATGTCCATCGACATGCCGACGCTGATGAAGAACAGGCCGAGCAGCAAGCCCTTGAACGGTTCGATGTTGGATTCCAGCTCGTGGCGATATTCCGAATCGGCCAGCAGCACGCCGGCGAGGAACGCGCCCAGCGTCACCGACACGCCAGCCACCTCCATCAGCAGCGCCACGCCCATCACCACCAGCAGCGCAGTGGCGGTGGACACCTCCACCGCATCCGCCTTCGCCACGAAACGGAACAGCGGCCGCAGCAGGTAGCGGCCGCCCGCCACCACCGCCACGATCACGCCCACCGTGCGCAGCATGCCGGTGAAATCGAAGCCATGGCTGGCCGCGCTGCTGGCCAGCAACGGTACGGTGGCGATCAGCGGGATCGCCGCGAGATCCTGGAACAGGAGGATCGCGAAGGCCTGCCGGCCGTAGGCCGTGCCGGCCTCCTTGCGTTCGCCGAGGATCTGCAGGCCGAACGCGGTGGACGACAGCGCCAGGCTGCCACCCACGATCAGTGCCGCCCCCGGCGTGAATCCGAACAGGCGCCAGGCGATCGTGCCGATCACCGCGCTGGTGGCTAGCACCTGTAGCAGGCCCGTGCCGAATACCGGGCGCCGCATCACCCACAGCCGCTGCGGCGACAGCTCCAGGCCGATCACGAACAGCATCAGCACCACGCCGAACTCGGAGATCGCGGCGATGCCCGCGGTGTCGCCCACCAGGCGCAGCGCCTGCGGGCCGATCGCGATGCCGGCCAGCAGGTAGCCCAGCACCGCGCCGAGCCGGAAGCGCTTGGTCAGCGGCACCGCGATCACCGTAGCCAGCAGGAACACCACGGCGACCTGCAGGAAATGATGGCTGTCCACGTCTACTCCGTCTCGTCCGCGGGCTCCGATTATTCCACGCGGAGCGGTGGCGGCGCGCTGGTCCTGCGCACCCATTCCGACATGCGCGGGGCGTACCTGCGCCACGACGGGTGCCCGCGGCGCCCGGGCCGCGGCTGCGGCCTGCCCCGTCCCGGAACCTGCAGCGGTTTCAACGCGGTTGCCACCGTCCGCGGGCTGCCGGCCTGCCCTGGCCGTTTCTCCTTCTGACCGGCGCAGGAGACGCATCCCGGCCACCGGCGGAGCGGACGAGGCCGCTTCGTCCACCGCTGCAATCCCACCGCCAGTCGACCAACCGCGCCAGGTGGCACCGACCCATGCCGGACCGCACGTTCACGCCCGATGCTGCCAAGCACCGCCCCCGCATGGGATCATCCCCCGCCATGAAGATCCTCGCCGCCTTCGCCACCGCCGTATTCGCCCTGGCCGGCATCGCCCGGGCACACGCGCACGAGGCCATTCCCGTCTACGGTTACCGCGTGGTGCACAGCTATCCGCACGATACGCAGGCCTACACCGAGGGCCTGCTGTATCTGGACGGCCATCTCTACGAAAGCACCGGCCAGCTGGGCAGCTCCGGCGTGCGCAAGGTGGAGCTGAAGACCGGCAAGGTGCTGCAGTCGTCGCCCACGCCGTGGCCGGACTACGGCGAAGGCATCGTGGTGTGGAAGGACAAGCTGATCCAGCTCAGCTGGCGGAACCACGAGGGATTCGTCTACGACCTCGCCACGCTGAAGCCGCAGGCGCGCTTCCCCTACCCCGGCGAGGGCTGGGCGCTCACCACGGACGGCCAGCGGCTCTACATGAGCGACGGCACGCCCACCATCCGCATCCTCGATCCCGACACGCTGCAGCAGACCGGCAGCATCCATGTCACCGCCGGCGGCCGGCCGCTCGCGAACATCAACGAGCTGGAATGGGTGAAGGGCCAGATTTTCGCCAATGTCTGGCTCACCACGCGCATCGCGCGCATCGACCCCGCGAGCGGCGACGTGGTGGGCTGGATCGACCTCGCCGGCCTGGTGCCGCCGGCCGACACGCTGGCCGACCCCGTCAACGACGTGCTGAACGGCATCGCCTACGACGCCAGGCACGACCGCCTGTTCGTCACCGGCAAATGCTGGCCGAGGCTGTACGAGATCAAGCTGGTGGCGCCCAGGCGCGCGCGCTGAAAGCGCCCTGCGCGCGAACCCGCCGCAGGGACGCGGTCACCCTGTCGCCAGCGTGCGCCGGATGATGCCGGCCAGTTGCGTCACCGCCGGGGACGGTTCCGCCTCGGCGCGGTACAGCACCAGCCCGAGCATGGGCAAGGCGGGCAGCTTGGCCTGCTTCGCGGCCAATGCGCGCACGCTGTCCGGCAGGCCGAGCGAAGTGCGCACGCTCACGCCCAATCCCGCGTTTACCGCGGCCCAGATCCCGGCCAGGCTGGTGCTGCTGAAGGCCATGCGCCAGGCGATGTCCGCGCGATCCAGCGCCGCGATGGCCGCGCTGCGCAGCAGGCAGGGGGATTCCAGCATCGCCAGCGGCAAGGGCTCGCCGCGCTGGCGGAGTTTTGCCAGCGGCGCATCGGCCGCGACGATCCAGCGCATCGGCCATCGCCCCACGCGTTCGGCGTGCGGGCTTGCCGCACCGGCTTCCCATGCCAGCGCGAGGTCGAGCCTTCCCTTGTTCACGCCGTCGAGCAGCTCCGCGTTGCGCGCGATGCGTGCCTCGATGCGCAGCCTGGGATGCGCCCGCGCGAAGCGGCCGAGCACCGCGGGCAGCAGGCGCTCGCCGAAGTCTTCCTGCATGCCCAGCCGCACCCGCCCCGCCAGCTCCGCGCCGCGGATCGCCGCGGCAGCCTCGTCGTTCAATTCCAGCAGGCGCCGCGCGTAACCCAGCATCGTTTCGCCCGCCTCGGTGAGCGCCATGCCGCGGCCGGCCTTGCGCAGCAGCGGGGTACCGGCCTGCTGCTCCAGTTTCTTGAGTTGCGCGCTCACCGCCGAGGTGGAGCGGTGCAACCGCGCAGCCGCCTGCGCGAAGCTGCCCAGCTCGATGCCGGTGGCGAAGCTGCGCAGCGTGTCGATGTCGAAATGGATGCGGGGCATCGCAATGATCCTGTTTTTCAGGATTATCCGTACTGAATTTTCTGATTCTACGGATCATCATCGGCCGCTATCGTGGCTTTCGTCAACACACGCAGGAGAGCTTCCCGATGGCCCACGACCCGCATCGCGCGCGCAGGAGCGTCGGCGACATCGCGCCGAAACTCGCCGCCCTCACCGACGATGTGCTGTTCGCCGACGTCTGGTCGCGCACGGAGCTCGGTCCGCGTGAGCGCAGCATCGCCACGGTGGCGGCACTCGTTGCGCTGAACCGCGGCGAGCAACTGCCGTTCCATCTCCGCCGCGCCAGCGACAACGGCCTCGGCGACGGGGAGCTGGCCGAACTCATCACCCACCTCGCGTTCTACGCCGGCTGGCCCTGCGCGTTCTCGGCCATCGGCGAGCTGCGCAAGGTGCTGGCGGAGCGCGCGCCATGATCGCGATGCAATACAGCATCACGCTGCCCGCCGATTGCGACATGGCGATCATCCGCCGCCGCATCGCGGACAAGGGCCACCTGCTGGACGACTGCCCCGGCCTCGCGTTCAAGGCATGGCTGCACGCCGCGCGCGGCGACCGCGAACTGCCCAGCCGCGACAACCTCTACGCGCCGTTCTACCTCTGGCGCGACAGCGCAGGTATGAACGCCTTCCTCAACGGCGCCGGCTTTGCCGCGTTGTCGCACGACTTCGGGCGTCCCCGCGTGCACACCTGGATACCGTGGCAGGCGGAACTGGCCGGCGACCTGCGCGGCGCCGCCTGCGCCACGCGCGAGATCGCGACGCTGCCCGAGCACACGGACCTCGCCGAATTGCAGCGCCGGGAAGCCGCAGCCGTGCACGCCGCCATGGCCGACGGCGCGCTCGCCGCGGTGACTGCCTGCCACCCGGGCGACTGGACGCTGGTGCGTTTCCGCCTCTGGCCCGGGGCGCGCACCGACTTCGCCGGCCCGGCGCGCCAGGCCTACCGCGTCGGCCACGTATCGCAACCGCGGTGACGCTTCCTGCGACAACCACCGGAGAAAATCCATGCCCCTCGTCCGCATCTCCCTGCGTCGCGGCAAGTCCGCCGCCCAGCTCGCCGCCCTGCGCAACGGCGTCTACGCCGCCATGCGCGAGACCTTCGACGTGCCGGAGGACGACCGCTTCATCCTGATCCACCAGCACGATGCCGCGGAGTTCGACTGCGACCCGGATTACCTGGGCATCGCGCGCAGCAAGGATCTGGTCATCGTGCAGATCGCCTGCAACGACACGCGCACGGTGGCGCAGAAGCAGGCGTTCTACCGCCGCGTGGCCGAGAACCTCGCCGCCGGCTCCGGCCTGCGCCCCGAAGACGTCTTCATCAACCTGCTGGAGACCGCCAGGGAGAACTGGTCGTTCGGCAACGGCATCGCGCAGTACGCGTAAGCAGCCTCAGCGGGGCAGCACGCCGATCGTGCGCATCCACGCATCCGCCAGATCGGTCCAGTGCGTGATCGGCAGCTTCGTGCGCCGCAAGCCGAACGCATGGCCGCCGTGCGCGTACAGGTGCAGCTCGGCCGGCACGCGGGCCTTCGCCAGCGCGGCGTAGTAGACCAGCGACTGGTTGACGCCATCCACGTAGTCGTCTTCCGCCTGCACAAGGAAGGTGGGTGGCGTCTCGCGGGTGACCGGCACGTTGGGATTGAGCCTCCCGTCGTCGAACGCGAGGTGCCCGGGGTAGATCGCCATCGCGAAATCCGGCCGCGCGCTTTCGCGGTCGGCCGCGTCCACCGGCTTGTACAACTGCCGCTTGTAGTCCGTGCTGGTCTCGGCCACCAGGAAACCGCCGGCCGAGAAGCCGATCACGCCGACTCTGTGCGGGTCGACATGCCATTCGGCGGCGTGGAAGCGCACCAACCGGATCGTCCTCTCCGCGTCCTCCAGCGACGGGACCGACAGCTGGTAGTCGTCGGGACGACAGTCGCAATGCCAGTCATAGGGCACGCTCGGCACGCGGTACTTCAACAGCACGCAGGTGATGCCCTTCGAGGTGAGCCAGTCGCAGGCCTCGGTGCCCTCGAGGTCGATGGCCAGCCCCGCGAAGCCGCCACCCGGGAACACCACGACCGCCGCACCGTTGTTCGTCCCTGCAGGCGCGTACACCGTCATCGTGGGGCGCGACACGTTGTAGATGCCCGTCACCGTCTTGCCGGACAAGAGCCGGGTACCCGTCTTCGCGTACTCCACTCCCGGCATCGCCTTCATGTCCGGCGGCATGCCCGGCCACAGCGGCAGCTGCACGTGGCCGGCGGAGGGTTGCCAGGTCGGATTAGCGGCATGCGCACCCACGCACGCGCACAGCAGAGCGACAAGCGCGAACCATGTTTTCATGATGCCCCCTTTGCCCCGGCGCGCGGCCAGGGCGGCTCGACCTGGATGGGAAATCGGACGACTCTCCGCGCCATTCTGCCCAGCATCTGGGGCTTGCCGCAGCCGCCGTCGTGGATTTTTCCGGGCGGGCGTTGCCGCTATTCCCCGCGCAGCCAGCGCGCCGCGTCCATCGCGAAGTAGGTGAGGATCGCATCGGCGCCGGCGCGCTTGAACGCGGTGAGGGTTTCCAGCACCACCGCCTTCTCGTCCAGCCAGCCGTTCTGCGCGGCGGCCTTGAGCATCGCGTACTCGCCCGACACCTGGTACACGAGGGTGGGCATGCCGAAGGCGTCCTTCACCCGGCGCAGCACGTCGAGGTAGGGCAGGCCCGGCTTCACCATCACCATGTCGGCGCCCTCGGCGATGTCGAGTTCGACCTCGCGCAGCGCCTCGTCGCTGTTGGCGACGTCCATCTGGTAGGTGTGCTTGTTGCCCTTGCCGAGGTTGGCGGAGGAACCCACCGCATCGCGGAATGGACCGTAGAAGGCCGACGCATACTTCGCCGAGTAGGCCAGGATGCGGGTGTGGATGTGGCCGGCTTCTTCCAGCGCCGCACGGATCGCGCCGACGCGGCCGTCCATCATGTCCGAGGGCGCCACCACGTCCATGCCGGCCTCGGCCTGCGCCAGCGCCATCTTCACCAGCGCGTCCACGGTGGGCTCGTTCATCACGTAGCCGTGTTCGTCGATCAGGCCGTCCTGGCCGTGCGTGGTGTAGGGGTCGAGCGCCACGTCGCCGATCAGGCCCAGCTCGGGGTACTTCGCCTTCAGGGTCCGCGTGGCGCGGTGCATCAGGTTGTCCGGGTTCCACGCCTCGCGGGCGTCCTCGCTCTTCACGCCCTGCCCCGGCGAGGGGAACAGCGCCAGCGCGGGGATGCCCAGCCGCACGCATTCGCCAGCGAGCTTCACCAGCTCGTCGATGGAAAGGCGGTCCACGCCCGGCATCGAGGGCACCGGTTCGCGCCGGCCTTCGCCTTCGATCACGAAGGCCACCATGACGAGGTCGCTGGACAACAGGGTGTGTTCGCGCATCAGCGCGCGGGAGAAGGCGTCGCGGCGCATGCGGCGCGGGCGGATGGCGGGAAAGCTCATGGCGTGGTCTCGCGTGGGCATTCGGGCATTTTAGCGCCGCGCGCCGCAGGGCACGGCCGGGGGGACGGTTTGCCGCAGCCGCGCCGCACGAAGCGTCGACATCAAACGCACGCCACGCAAACACGGTTCGGCGCAGGCTCGCCATGAGCCACCGCGAGGCATCGCCATGAACACTCTTGCGCATCGCGTCATCCATGCCGGTCATCCCTTCCCTGCCGGGGCGCGCTATCTCGGTCCGCACACCAGCCATACGCCGATCGGGGTCACCGTGGTGCTGCGCCGCATGGGCCAGCCGCCCGTTCCGGCGATGTGGCCGCGGCCGCCACGCTGGCCGCGCGACGAATTCGGCGCGCACTGCGGCGCCGATCCGGCCGACCTCGGGCGCCTGCGCCGCTATGCCAGGCTGCACGGCCTCGTGGAAACCGGTTGCGAACCGCACCGGCGCGTGCTGCATCTCGAGGGTTCGGTGGATGCGCTGCAGCGCGCATTCGGCGTGCAACTGGGGCGCTACCGCCTGCCGGGCCAGCGCCGTTACGTGGTGGGTTGCGAGCATGCCCCTGCCCTGCCGGCCGACATCGCGCCATCGGTGCTCGCCGTGCTGGGACTGGATCGCCGCCCGGTGGCGAAGCCGCACTTCCGCAAGGCGCGGTCGACCCCGAACCAGACCTACACGCCGCCCCGGGTGGGGCAGCTCTACGGCTTTCCCGCCGGCACCGACGGCAGTGGCCAGTGCGTGGCGCTGATCGAGCTGGGCAGCGGCTTCCGCAAGGCCGATCTCGATGCGTATTTCGCCGCGCTGGACATCGCCACACCCAGGGTGACGGCGGTGTCGGTGGCCGGCGGCCGCAACCGCCCCGGCGGCGCGGCCGATGCCGAGGTGATGCTGGACATCGAGATGGTGGGCACGCTGGCGCCCGGCGCGGCGATCGCGGTGTATTTCGCGCCGAACACCGACCAGGGTTTCCACGAGGCGATCTCGCGGGCCGCGCACGATACCAGGCGCAAGCCCTCGGTGATCTCGATCAGCTGGGGTGGACCGGAGGACAGCTGGAGCGCCGCCGCGCTCGCCGCGATGCAGGGCGCGCTGGAAGACGCCTCGGCGCTGGGCGTTGCGGTGACCGCTGCCGCGGGCGACAGCGGTTCCAGCGACGGCGAAAGCGACGGCCAGCCGCACGTGGATTTCCCGGCGTCCAGCCCGTATGCGCTGGCCTGCGGCGGCACCACGCTGACCGCCAGCACCCGCGCGATCACGAGCGAGGTGGTGTGGAACGAGGCCGCCAGCAACGAAGGTGCCACCGGTGGCGGCGTCAGCGTCGACTACGCCTTGCCCGCGTGGCAGCAGGGCAGCAAGGTGCCGCAGGCGCCGAACGGCTACGTGGGCCGTGGCGTACCCGACGTGGCGGGCGACGCCGATCCGCTCACCGGTTACCAGGTGCGCGTGGACGGCCAGGACGAAGTGATCGGCGGCACCAGCGCCGTGGCGCCGCTGTGGGCCGCCTTGCTGGCGCGCTGCAACCAGTCGCTCGGCCGCCCTGTGGGCGACGTGCATGCCGCCCTGTACCGGATCGGCGAATCGGCCTTCCACGACATCACCCAGGGCAGCAACGGCGGCTACGACGCGAGCCGGGGCTGGGATGCCTGCACCGGGTTGGGCAGCCCGGACGGCCGGGCACTGCTGGCCGCGCTGGCGGCACAGCAGCCACCCGCGGGATCGGGTACGCATCGCCGCAAGCATGGCCGCAGCTGAATCCGCAGGTCCACCATACGCACGCACACAGTGGACGCCACCGGCCTGACAAGGCACGCTTAACCTTTGTGCACTGCCACACAGGTTGCCCCGATGCCCCAAGGAAACGCCTCCACCCTGCTCGCCGACCTTGGCGGCACCAACGTGCGCTTTGCGCTGGCCGGCGAGGACACCGCCTCGCCGCTGGTCATGGACAGCATCCGGCGTTACCGGGTGAAGGATTTCGCCTCGCTGGCGGATGCCGCGCGGCAGTATTTCGCCGACACCGGCCGCGGCGCGACACAGGCGGTGATCGCCGCGGCGGGGCGCATCGCCGGCGGCGAGACGGTGAAGGTCACCAACAATCCCTGGGCGATCGCGGCGCACGCGCTGCAGGCCGAACTGGGCATGCACTCGGTGCGGCTGGTGAATGACTTCGCCGCGCAGAGCATGTCCGTTCCGCTGCTGGCTGCCGACGCGCTGTCCCCGGTGGGCGGGCTGCCCGCGCCGGCGCTGGGCGGCGCGCAGCCGCAGACCTTCGTGGTGATGGGTCCGGGCACCGGCCTCGGCGTGGCCGGCCTGCTGTGGCGCGACGGCCAGTGGATCGTGCTGGAGAGCGAAGGCGGCCACGCCGGCTTCGCCGCACACACCACCGAGGACGTGGAGATCCTGCACCGGCTCAACGCGCGCTTCGGGCGCGTCTCCAACGAACGCATGATCTGCGGCAACGGCCTGGTGAACCTCTACCTCGCACTGGCCGACATCGCCGACCAGCCGGCCGAGGAGTACACGCCCGAGGACATCACCGCGCGCGCCGAGGATGGCAGCGACCCGCTGTGCGTGCGCACGGTGGAGACGCTGGCCGGCATCTTCGGCAGCGTGGCCGGCGACCTGGTGCTCTGCCTGGGCGGCTGGGACGGCGTCTATCTCACCGGCGGCGTGCTGCCGTTCCTGCTGCCGTGGCTGCACCGCGGCGGTTTTCGCGAACGCTTCGAGGCGAAGGGCCGCTTCCGCGAGACGATGGAACGCGTGCCCACGCTGGCGATCGTGCATCCGGAGCCCGGCCTGCTCGGCGCGGCGGCGATCGCGCTGCGCGCCGCCGGCCACGACCTGACGCGCTGACGCCGCTCGCGCGCATCACGCACGCGCCTTCACCATCGCGCATCCACTCTCCGCAGGTACCCCCGACATGCCACGCCGCGACAGCGCCTTCCTGTTCGACCTCGATGGCACGCTCGTCGACAGCGTGTACCAGCACGTGCTGGCGTGGAAGGAGGCGCTGGACACGGAGGGCATCGAGCTCTCGGTATGGCGCATCCATCGCCGCATCGGCATGAGCGGCGGCCTGTTCACCCGCATGCTGCTGCGCGAGACGGGGCTGGAGATCAGCGAGGAACGCCGCCAGCGCCTCTACGACGCGCATGCCGCCGCATTCAACCGCCAGCACACGCAGGGCGCGGTGAGGCCGCTGCCCGGCGCGCGCGAACTGCTGGCCCACCTCACCGCCCAGGGCATTCCCTGGGCGATCGCCACCAGCGGCCAGTTGCGCACCGCGATCCACAACCTCGAGGCGCTGGGCGTGGATCCGGCCAAGGTGCCGGTGGTGACGCGCGACCAGGTGCGCCACGCCAAGCCCGATCCCGACCTGTTCCTCGCCGCCGCCGAGCGGCTGGGCGTGGACATCACCCGCGCCATGGTGGTGGGCGACAGCGTGTGGGACATGCTCGCCGCCCGGCGCGCCCGCGCCCTGGGCATCGGCCTGCTCTCCGGCGGCTATGGCGAGGACGAGCTCGCCCGCGCCGGCGCGCTGCGCGTGTACGAGGATCCCGCCGACATGCTGAAGCGCATTGACGAGGTGGCGGCGCGGGGCTGACTATCCGGCCATCGCGCGTTGCGAAGCAGCGGCAGGAGAAGCGGACGATCATGCGAGTGCGGCTGGAAGACGTGGCGCGCGCCACGGGCGTTTCGCAGAAGACGGTTTCGCGCGTCCTCAACGAGGAGCCTTCGGTCAAGGACGCCACGCGCCAGAAGGTGCTGGCCGCGATGGAAGCGATGAACTACCGCCCCAGCCCCGCCGCACGCGGGCTGGCCGGCAGCCGTTCGTTCCTGGTCGCGATGCTGTACGACAACAACGACAACCCCGCGTCGACCTACCTGGCCGAAATCCAGGACGGCGTGCTCGACGCCTGCGAGGCGCGCCGCTACAGCATGATGGTCTGCCCGCTGCGCATGCGCGGGCAGGACTTCATCCGCCGCATCGACGCGCTGGTGACCGACCACCACATCGACGGCGTCGTGCTGACGCCGCCGCTCACCGACAACCGCAAGCTGCTGGCGCGGCTGCAGGAGCACGGCGTGGCGCACGCCTGCATCTCGCCGGTGCGCCGCAAGGGCGTGATCGGCGTCGGCATGGACGAGCAGCAGGCAGCCAGCGACCTGGTGGCCCACCTGATCGGGCTGGGCCATCGCCGCATCGCCCATGTGCTGGGCATCGCCGACCACGGCGCCAGCCGCTGGCGCCTGGCCGGCTACGAAGCGGCCATGGCCGCCGCCGGCCTGGCCTGCGATCCGAAATACATCGTGCAGGGCGGCTTCACGTTCGGCTCGGGCGTGGTCGCAGCGCGCCAGCTGTTCGCGCTCAAGCGCCGGCCCACCGCGATATTCGCGGCCAACGACGACATGGCCGCCGGCGTCATGTGGGCCGCCAACGAGATCGGCCTCAAGGTGCCGCGCGACCTCTCGGTGTGCGGCTTCGACGACACGCCGATGGCAACCCAGCTGTGGCCCACCCTGACCACCGTGCGGCAGCCCAGCCGCGAAATGGGCCGGCTCGCCGCGGAACAGCTGCTGGAGCAACTGCGCGGGCGCGGCACCGGCCGGCTCGTGCAGATCCCCTACGAACTGCAGTTGCGCGGATCGACCGCTGCCGCGCCGGGCTGATCGCGCGACACGCACGCCCCGCCGGGCCGGCGCGCTCCACCGCACTTCTCCAACCGCACCAGCGACCAATCCGGGGCCTGGTCGCGGCTCCTCGCGACGGATTCTTGCCGCGCAATTTGACAGCGCTGTCATTTTTGCCGGACAGTACCGCCTCGCCAGCGGCCCCGCCGCCCAGAGGAGCGCGTGCATGCCCGTCCGACACCAGCCATCGACCCGAACCCTGCTCGCCGTGCTGCTGGCCTGCGCGCCCATCGGCATCGCGCTCGGCGGCGATGCCGCCGCCGTGCACCCGGCACGGTGGCCGAAGGCGCATTGGCCGCTGCCGTCGGACGCGGTACTGGAACGGCGCGTGCACGCGCTGATGGCGAAGATGTCGGTGGAGGACAAGGTCGGCCAGCTGATCCAGGCCGACATCGGCAGCATCACGCCGGCGCAGATGCGCCGATACCACCTCGGCTCCATCCTCGCCGGCGGCAACTCCAAGCCGGGCGGCGGGCGCTTCGCCATGGTGGCGCAGTGGAAAGCGCTGGCCGACGCGTTCTACCGCGCGGCGATGGACACCTCGGGCGGCCACGTGGCGATCCCGCCGCTGCTCGGCATCGACGCCGTGCACGGCGACAACGGCACCATCGGCGCCACGCTGTTTCCGCAGAACTCGGCGCTGGGCAACGCGCACGATCCCGCGCTGATGCGCGCCATCGGCGCCGCCACCGCGGCCGAGGTGCGCGCCACCGGCTTCAACTGGAGCTTCGCGCCCACGCTGGCGGTGCCGCAGGACCCGCGCTGGGGGCGCGCCTACGAAGGCTATTCGCAGGACCCGCGCGTGGTGGCCAGCTACGCGGGTCCGGTGGTGGAAGGCCTGCAGGGCACGCCCGGCACGCACGACTTCCTCGACGACGCGCACGTCATCGCCAGCGCCAAGCACTTCCTTGCCGACGGCGGCACGAAGGACGGCAAGGACCAGGGCGACGCCGAGATCGACGAGCACACGCTGATCGCCGTGCACTCCGCCGGCTACCCGCCCGCCATAGACGCCGGCGTGCAGACCGTGATGGCCTCGTTCTCGAGCTGGAACGGCGTGAAGATGCTGGGCAACCGCGGGCTGCTCACCGACGTGCTGAAACGACGCATGGACTTCCAGGGCTTCGTCGTCGGCGACTGGAACGCACACGGCCAGGTCCCCGGTTGCAGCAACGAGGATTGCCCCGCCGCCTACGACAACGGCGCCGACATGCTGATGGCGCCGGACAGCTGGCGCGGCCTCTACGAACACACGCTGGCCGAGGTGAAGTCGGGCGCGATCCCGATGACGCGCGTCAACGATGCGGTGGCGCGCATCCTGCGCGTGAAGTTCCGCATGGGCCTGTTCACCGCCGGCGCGCCGTCCACGCAGCCGCTGGCACGCGACTCCGACCGCATCGTCGGCAGCGCGGCGCATCGCGCGCTGGCGCGCCGCGCGGTGCGCGAGTCGCTGGTGCTGCTGAAGAACGACGGCAACCTGCTGCCGCTCGACCCGCACCGGCGCATCCTGGTCGCCGGCGAGGGCGCCGACAGCATCTCGCAGCAGAGCGGTGGCTGGACGCTGACGTGGCAGGGCACAGGCCTCACCAACGCCGACTTCCCCGGCGCGCAGTCGATCGGCGCCGGCATCGCCGAGCAGGTGAAGGCGGCGGGCGGCGAGACGGAGATCGCGCCGGACGGCCGCTACACGCGCAAGCCCGACGCGGCCGTGGTGGTGTTCGGCGAGACGCCGTACGCCGAGTTCCAGGGCGACATTCCCAACCTGCTGTTCCATCCGGGCGACGACCACGACCTTGACCTGATCCGCCGCCTGCGCGCGCAGGGCATCCCGGTGGTGGCCGTGTTCCTCTGCGGCCGGCCGTTGTGGGTGAACCGCGAGATCAACGCGGCCAACGCGTTCGTCATCGCGTGGCTGCCGGGCAGCGAAGGCGGCGGCGTGGCCGACGTGCTGCTGCGCAAGCCCGACGGGCAGATCGACCACGACTTCCGCGGCAAGCTGGCATTCGCGTGGCCCCGCAGCGCGGCGGTTGGCCGCGACAAGCCGCAGTTCCCGCTGGGCTACGGCCTCACCTACGCCGACCACGTGACCCTGCCGAAGCTGCCGGAGCAATCCGGCGTGAGCGGCGATGAGGTGCGCGTGGACGATTACCTGGAGAAGGGCAAGGCCACCCGCGGCTATGCGCTCGCGCTCACCGGCGCGGACGGCAAGGCACTCGAACCCGAGGCGACGCCGGCCGCCACCGCCGACGGCAGCCTGCGCATGACGGCGCTCGACTACAAGGCCCAGGAAGATGCGCGCCGGCTCGACTGGACGGGCGCCGCGTCGTTCTCGCTCGCCGCCGCCAGCCCGCTCGACCTGGACCGCCAGACCAACGGCGACGTAATGCTGGTGGCCACGATGCGCCTCGACGCGCAGGGCGCGCAGCCGGCGTGGATCGGCATGCGCTGCGGCCACGACTGCCGCGGCCGCGTCGCGCTGGGCGGCGTGCCCGCGGCGACCGGCTGGCAGCGCGTCGGCATCCCGCTCAAGTGCCTGCGGGCCGCCGGCGCCAACATGCGCCACATCGTCGAGCCGTTCGTGATCGAGGCGGACAAGGGCACGCAATTGGCGATCTCCCGCGTGGCGCTGGGCACCAATGCCGATCGCGTGATCGAGTGCACGCACTAGCCGCGCACCGTCTGCCGGAAGGGGTTCCATGACCGAAGCCATCGCAGTCCCGCTGCACGCACGCGCCGGGTTCGCCGCCATCCTCGCCTGCGTGCTGGCGGCGCTCGCCGGCCTGATGTTCGGGCTGGACATCGGCGTGATTTCCGGCGCCACCCGGTTCATCCAGGCCGAGTTCAGGATGTCCGACCACGCCATCGAATGGATCGTCAGTTCGATGATGCTGGGCGCGGCGATCGGCGCCGCCGTGGCCGGCTGGCTTTCGGCCACGCTGGGCCGCAAGCGCTCGCTGATCCTGGGTGCCGTGCTGTTCGTGGGCGGGTCGCTGCTGTGCGGCTTCGCGTGGTCGCCGTGGATGCTGGCCGGCGCGCGCCTCGTGCTCGGCGTGGCCATCGGCACCGCCACCTTCACCGCGCCGCTCTATCTCGCCGAGGTGGCGCCCGAGCGCATCCGCGGCGCGATGGTTTCCACCTATCAGCTGATGATCACCCTCGGCATCCTGCTGGCCTTCCTCTCCGACACGGCGCTGGGCTACAGCGGCGCGTGGCGCTGGATGCTCGGCATCGTCGCGCTGCCCGGCGCGCTGTTCCTGCTGGGTGTGCTGGGCCTGCCGGAAAGCCCGCGCTGGCTGCTGTTGCGCGGGCGCCGCGACGAAGCCATGGCGGTGCTGGACGCGCTGCGCGACGACCCGGAAACGGCGCGCCGCGAGGCGGACGAAATCGTGCAGCAGCTGAGGTCGCCGCAGCACGGCTGGCGGCTGTTCCTGCACAACGCGAACTTCCGCCGTTCGGTCGGCCTGGGAGTGCTGCTGCAGACCATGCAGCAGCTCACCGGCATCAACGTGGTGATGTACTACGCGCCGCGCATCTTCGCCGGCATGGGCTTCGGTGGCGGGGCACAGATGTGGGCCACGGCCATCGTCGGCCTCGTCAACGTGCTCGCCACCTTCGCCGCGATCGGGCTGGTGGATCGCTGGGGCCGCCGCCCCATCCTCTACCTCGGCTTCGCGGTGATGGCGGCCAGCCTCGGTGCGGTCGGCGCGCTGCTGCAGGCGGGCACGCCGACCCACGCGCTGCAGGCTGCCGCCGTCGCCGCATTGCTCGTCTTCATCGCCGGCTTCGCGATGTCCGCCGGGCCGATCGTCTGGACGCTGTGCTCGGAAGTACAGCCGCTGCGGGGGCGCGACTTCGGCATCGCCTGCTCCACGTGCGCCAACTGGATCGTCAACATGGCGGTGGGCGCCAGCTTCCTCAGCCTGCTCGACGGCATCGGCACGGCGCGGACGTTCTGGCTGTATGCCGCGCTCAACCTCGTCTTCGTCGCCTGTACCCGCGCCTGGGTGCCGGAGACCAGCGGCGCGACGCTGGAGCGGATCGAGCAGCGCCTGATGGCCGGACTGCCGCTGCGCGAGCTGGGCCGTTGACGCCAGCGCGGAACCGCGCGGAAGAGCACCCGCCCGCCGCATATGAAAATTGGAAATCAGGCGATGCGAATTGGCCATTTCCCCGTTGCGCATCGCAGCATGATTTGCCCGGGAAACGGCGTTAGCATCGAATTGACAGCGCTGTCACATCGAAATAAGACAGCGCTGTCATTGGGGGATGAAGCAACCAGCCGCCGCGGCCCCGCCGATGGCACACGCATTCAATCAAGAACAAACAGAGGGGTTACAAAGATGAAGTTGCGCTACTCAGCGTTGTACGTCGCCATGTCGCTCGCCCTCGCCCCGTGCCTGGCCCAGGCTGCGGAGCAAGGCACGGCGCCGCAGGATTCCGCGGCCCGGGCCACACCGGCGAAGACGAACAAGAAGGTCCAGCAGCTCGCCACCGTCGAAGTCAGCGCCACCAAGCGCGAGACGCCGCTGGAGAAAACCCCCGTCGCAGTCAGCGCGATCAGTGCCGACACGCTCGACAAGCAGCGCACGATGACGGTGCAGGACCTGACCCCGCTGGTGCCCGGCCTGCAGGCCACCTCGGAAGGCGACCACGGCGTGGTCACGCTGACCATGCGCGGCATCGGCAACGACAGCGCCAAGACCGAATACGCCGACCCCGAAGTCGCGATCTTCGTCGACGGCGTCTACACCGCGCGCGCCGAGGCCGCCGCCGGCCTGCTGCTGGACATGGACAGCGTGGAGGTGCTGCGCGGCCCGCAGGGCACGCTGTGGGGACGCAACTCCACCGCCGGCGCGATCAGCTTCCAGACCGCCAAGCCGGACATCGGCGGCGACGCCTCGGGCTATGCGCAGATCGAGGCCGGCAACTACAACCAGACGGGCGCCCGCGCCGCGATGAACCTGCCGGTCAGCGACACCTTCGCGATGCGTGTCGCGGTGGCGCACGAGCAGCACGACGGCTACGTCGACTACCAGAACCCGGCGACCGAACTGCCGAGTGTGGCGCAGCAGCAGGCGACCTACCTCGCCTCGGGTGGCACCCTCGCCAACTTCCGCCCGATCGACCCGAACCAGTTCGAGCAGAACGGCGCCAAGTACAACGCGCAGGACCAGTCCGCCGCCCGCGTGAGCGCGCGCTGGCAGCCGAACGACGCGTTCCGGTGGGATCTCTCCTACGAGTACTTCATCGACCGCGGCACGCCGAGCCTCAGCCTGATGCAGACGCCGCGCCACGGCCAGTCGTTCTGGTCGGCGCTGATCGACACCCCGCCCTACCTGCACCGCAATTCCGGCACGCTGCGCAGCCGCATGGACTGGAACATCGGCGACAGCATGGAGCTGAGCTACATCGCCGGCGTCAACCGCTTCTCGGGCGAGGGCAACTTCGACCAGGACGTCGGCGTGCAGGTGCCCACCAGCTTCACCACCGGCGCGTCCTACCAGGCCGACCGCACCAATTCGTCGAATTACAGCAGCTACAGCCACGAGCTCGACCTGAAGTCGCGCGGCGAGCAGACGGTCGACTGGATCGTCGGCGCGTACTACGGCCACGAGGACAACAACATCCGCTTCGACATCCCGATCATGAACGGCACGCAGTACGGCTCGGTGTCGTGGCAGGGCTCGTTCATCCAGCCCGAGGAACTGGTGAATTCCACCGCGCTGTTCGGACAGGCCACCTGGAACATGTCCGACCACTGGCACCTCACCGGCGGCCTGCGCTGGTCGAAGGACGAGAAGCGCAACATCGACGGCCGCGGCTGGGGCTGGGACTACGACGCCAGCGTGCCGCAGCTGCCGATCGCGCCGAGCACCATCCCCGGCCCGGCGACCGGCTTCGCGGTGTCCACCTACAACGACGCCAAGTACAGCAAGGGCCAGTGGACCTGGCTGGGCCGCATCGACACCGACATCGGCGAGCACGGCATGCTGTATGCCAGCGTGTCCACCGGCTACAAGTCGGGCGGCACGCAGGACGCCGGCACGCTGTACAGGCCGGAGAAGCTGACCAACTACGAGATCGGCGCCAAGTTCACCTTCCTCGACGGTCACCTGACCTGGAACAACGCGGCCTACTACGAGAACTTCAAGGATTTCCAGCTCTCCGCGCCGATCACCTACCCGAACGGCAACCGCGGCCTGGGCTTCTCGAACGTCAGCGGCAGCACCAAGGTGGCCGGCTTCGAATCGGAGCTGGCCTACCAGGGGGCGAACGACCGCGCGAACCTGGTGCTGTCGTACATCCCCAAGAAGACCCTGGGCACGCTGGTGTACGCCGGCAGCAACGACTACCAGGGCCTGCCGCCGTGCGCGCCGCAGTCGGGCATCGCCAGCTGCATGGACATCTCCGGCAACGACCTGGCGCACGCGCCGACGGTCTCGCTGTCGGCGATCTACGAGCACGACTTCGTGCTGCCCAGCGGCGCCCGCGTCACGCCCCGCTTCAGCGGCCAGTACCAGAGCATGCAGTGGCTCAGCCCGTTCAACCTGGGCAGCGGCGACCAGCAGAAGGCGTACTTCCGCGGCGACCTGTCGCTGCGCTACACCGAGCCGCAGGACCGCTGGTGGATCAGCGTGTATTCGCAGAACTTCACCGACGAGAAGGTGCGCACCAACGCCGGACGCTTCCAGATGCCCGACGGCAGCTTCCAGTACGTGTCCGAGTACCTCGCGCCGCGTACCTACGGCATCCAGTTCGGTACCTCGTTCTGATGCGACGCAGGGGTGGCGCCGGGCGACCGGCGCCGCCAACGGTTTGCCATTCTGTGGTGGCGCCGCCCGGCCGGGCGAGCGCCGCCCTCCCTCCCCGGAATGGTATTGCCGGGCCCTGGACAGGGCCCGGCGTTTCTTCCTTCAAGGAGCAGCCATGAAGCGCTTGCGCAAGGTACTCGTGGTAGGCGGCGGTACCGCCGGCTGGCTGACCGCCTGCTACCTGGCCAGGGCGGTGAATGCCGCCAACCCGGCCGGCGTGCAGGTGCACCTGGTGGAATCCGACCGCATCGGCCTGATCGGCTTCGGCGAATCCACCTTTCCGTCGATCCGCGGCACCCTGTCGGCGATCGGGCTCGACGAGCGGCGCTTCCTGGTCGAAACCTCCGCCACCTACAAGCAGGGCATCCGCTTCCGCCACTGGGTGCGGCCGCCCGGCACGCCCGGCAGGGAACATTTCTTCCATCCCTTCAGCGTGCCCAGCCAGCGTCCCGGCGGCCCCGAGCTGCTGCCGTACTGGCTGCTGGGTGCGGCACCGGCCGGCCTGGGCTTCGCCGACGCGGTGACCATGCAGAGCCTTGTGGTCGACCGCTCGCGCGCACCCAAGCGTGCGCACGACCCCGATTACCAGGGGCCGCTGAACCATGCCTACCAGTTCGACGCCGGCCGCTTTGCCCTGCTGCTGGCCGAACACGGCCAGCAGGCGCTGGGCATCCGTCGCCACGTGGCGACGGTCGAGCGCGCCGTGCCCGACGGCAACGGCGGCATCGCCCGGCTGCTCACCGCCGAGCTCGGCGAGCTGGAGGCCGACCTCTACGTGGACTGCACCGGCATGCGCGCCAGCCTGATCGGCGAAGCCCTGCAGTCGCCGTACCGCAGCTGCAGTGACGTGCTGTTCACCGACCGCGCGGTCGCGATGCAGGCGCCCTACCCGAGTCCCGATGCACCCATCCCGTCGTTCACGCTGTGCACCGCACAGGAATCCGGCTGGATCTGGGACATCGGCCTGCAGCAGCGGCGTGGCGTCGGCTACGTGTATTCCTCGCGGCACGCCGATGCCGCGCGCGCCGAGGAAATCTTTCGCCGCTACCTGGGCAGCGCCGCCGATGGCCAGGACGTCACCCACATCCGCTTCGACAACGGCTACCGCCCGGAGGCGTGGCGCGGCAACTGCGTGGCGGTCGGGCTGTCCGGCGGCTTCATGGAGCCACTGGAATCCACCGGCATCGCACTGATCGAACTGGCCGCCTACCTCGTCACGCACCTGCTCCCGGGCGACCGCGACGACATGGGCCGCGCCGCACGGCACTTCAACGCGATGATGTCCGCGCGCTACGAACGCATCGTCGACTTCATCAAGATGCACTACTGCCTGAGCCGGCGGCGCGACACCGCCTTCTGGATCGACAACGCCGACCCGGCCGGCATCCCGCCCAGCCTGCAGGACAAGCTGGCGCAGTGGCGGCACCGCCCGCCGCATCGCCTCGACTTCGTCGGCGACCTGGAAATGTTCCTGGTGTCGAGCTGGCAATACATGCTCTACGGCATGGAGTTCGAGACCGACCTCGAACCCGTACGTAGCGCCTACCCGCGCGGCGCCGAAGCGAGCCGCGAATTCGCCATGATCCGGCAGGCGGCCATGCAGGCCCTCGACGACCTGCCCGACCACCGCGCCTTCGTCGAGCAGCGCTGCGACGAATACCGCCGGCACACGCGGGCGCGCGCCGCGCATGCGGCCAACGCCTGAGAAAAGGGGCCGCCGGTAGCGTCCGGCGCCGCGGTTTCGAAGCACCGGTTGAGCCGCCGCCTCGTCCGGGCCGCCCGGCACGCCGCGCCCGGCGGCTGGTGCCGCTCAGCCCGGCGCCAGCAGCGCGTCGAGGTCGTCCTGGTCGAAGCTGAGCCGCTCGCGGCTGCCGCCGCCCTCGAGCACGGCTTCGGCGAGTTCGGCCTTGCGCGCCTTCAGTTCCTCGATGCGCTCCTCCACCGTGCCGGCGGTGATCAGGCGGAACACGAACACCGGCTTGTCCTGGCCGATGCGGTGGGCGCGGTCGCTGGCCTGCGCCTCGGCGGCGGGGTTCCACCACGGGTCGTAGTGGATCACGGTGTCGGCGGCGGTGAGGTTGAGTCCCACGCCGCCGGCCTTCAGCGAGAGCAGGAACAGCGGCACCTCGCCCTGCTGGAACTGCTGCACCGGCGTGGCGCGGTCGCGCGTCTCGCCAGTGAGAGTGACGTAGCGGATGCGGCGGCGGTCCAGCTCGTGCGCGATCAGCTTGAGCATGCCGGTGAACTGCGAGAACAGCAGCACCTTGCGGCCTTCGTCGAGCAGCGGCGGCAACATGTCCATCAAGAGCTCGAACTTGGCCGAGCCGTGCACGCCGCGCGCGGCCTCCAGCTTCACCAGGCGCGGATCGCAGCAGACCTGGCGCAGCTTGAGCAGCGCGTCGAGCACCACGATGCCCGAGTGCTGGATGCCGCGCTGGGCGATCACCTCGCGCAGTTCCTCGGCCAGCGACAGGCGCAGGCCTTCGTACAGCTCGCGCTGGCGACCCTCGAGCACCACACGGCGGGTGATCTCGGTCTTCGGCGGCAGTTCCGCGGCCACCTGCGCCTTGGTGCGGCGGAGAATGAACGGCGCGAGCCGGCGGTTGAGACGGGCCTGGCATTCCTCGTCGCGCTGCTTCTCGATCGGCACGCGGTAGTAGCGGCGGAACGCGTTCTCGTCGCCGAGCAGGCCGGGCACGGCGAGGTCCACCTGCGACCACAGCTCGCCGAGGTGGTTTTCCAGCGGCGTGCCGGTGAGGCAGACATGGCGGCGCGTGCGCAGGCTGAGCAGGGCGCGCCGCGCCTGGGTGCGCGGATTCTTCACCTGCTGCGCCTCGTCCAGCACGGTGAGCGCGAACGGCTGCTTGCGCAGCGGCACCACGTCGCGCGGCAGCAGTGCGTAGCTGGTGAGCACGATGTCCTGCGCGCCGAGCTGGACGAACGCCTCGGCGCGCTGCGGGCCGTGCAGGGTGAGCACCTTGAGCGCGGGCGCGAAGCGGGCGATCTCGGCCTGCCAGTTCGGGATCAGGCTGGTGGGCACCACCACCAGCGCGGGCTGGTTCAGCGCGCCGTGCTCCTTCAGCGCCAGCAGGTGGGTGATCAGCTGCAACGTCTTGCCCAGGCCCATGTCGTCGGCGAGCACGCCGCCCACGCCGGCCTCGGCCAGCGCGTTCAACCAGCGCAGGCCTTCGCGCTGGTAGGGGCGCAGCTCCACGGTGAGTCCGGCGGGCACGGCGTCGCTGGCGCGCTCGGCGGCGTCGCGCAGGCGCGCGGTGAAACCGCGCAGCGCCTCGGGCGCTTCCAGCGCGCCGTCGCCGGGCAGCGCCTCGACCAGTTCCTCCAGCCGTCCCGCCTGCACGCGCGGCAGGTGCAGCTTCTTGCGTGGTTTTTCCAGGTATTCGGCGAGCGGCGCCAGCAGGCCGCGCAGTACCTTCAGGCGCACCGGCACGCGGCGTCGCTCGTCGACCGGCGCGTACCACACCGCGTCCTCCGGCTCGTTCGGCGCGGGGCTGAGGTTGAGCTGGTGCTCCGCCAGCGCCTGCGCCACCGCGGGCAGCAGGTTGTGGCGCTTGCCTTCCAGTTCGATGCCGATCTCCAGGTCGAAGGCGTGGTCGTCGGCGTCCTCCGCCGCCTGTCCGTACCAGCGCACCGGGCCTTCCAGCACCTCGAACGGAAAGCTGGGCGCGTATTCGAGCAGATAGCCCTCGGCTTCGAGCTTCGGCCGCAGCGCCAGCCAGCGCGCCGGGGTGTTCACCTCCAGCGCGCCGGCATGGCCGGTGCCGGGGAACAGCCAGGCGTCGTCGGGCAGGGTGTCGGCCATGTCCCAGGGCAGGCCTTCGGTATCCACCGCGGGGGTGAGGCCGGCGCGTTCGAGCTGCTCCATGGTGGCGAGCTCCTCCGCGCGCCGGCGCGCGATCTCCACCAGCTGGCCGTTGCGCACGCGGCGCACCAGCGGCTCGCCGCCGCGGCCGGGCAGGCGTTCGCCCGCGTAATCGAAGGAGAGCCGTGCCCACGCCAGAGGCGGCGTGCCGGCGGCGAGGCGCGCGTGGCGGGTCAGCGCGTGCAGGGTCAGCACCGGCTTCGGCGCCAGCTCGGCGCGATGCAGTTCGTCGAACACCTGCGGCGGCGGGATGCGCGCGGCGAGCCGGCTCGCGGGCAGCGTCTCGGCGAGGCGGCGGCCGTACTCGTGCTTCAGCGGCGGCAGTTCCAGCCAGGCCGTTTCCTCGGGCGCGGCTTCGAGATGGCCGAGCGTGGCGTGCTCGGCGTCGAGGTACCACAGCGCGTCGATGCGCAGCAGGCGCTGGCTGTGCGGCAGCTGGGGCAGCAGGCGCTGGCTGCCGTCCGGCTCCAGCTGCCAGTGCCAGTTGAGCGGATGCGCCTTGCCGCGCGACAGGCGCAGGCCGGCGAGGCCGCCAAGGAAGCATGGCGCGGTGTCCAGCAGCTCGATCAGCAGGCCGTCGCCGACGTGGCCGCCCAGGCGGGCATAGCTGCGGCCCTTGCGCAGGCTCTGCGGCAGGCCGAGCACCGCGGCGGCGAGGCGCTGCTCGTGCGGCGGCAGCGGCGCCTGCACCAGCAGCCGGCTGTCCAGCGGCGCCGGCCGCGCGTAGCGGCCGTGCTCGGCCACCGCCAGCAGCACCGGCGCCACCTCCAGGTGCGCCCAGGCGGCGCCCTCTTCCGGCATCACCTCCAGGAAGAAGCCCAGCACGCTGGCGTCGTCGCCACCGACAGCCCTGGGCGCCTCCAGCAGGCGCTGCCAGACGCCCGGCAGGCGTTCGTCGCGGCCGCCAGGCGGCGTGGCGTGCTGTTTACCGTCCGGTTGCTGCATGCGCATGCGCCCCGTGGCGACGACCAAAAGACCGAGCTTAGCAGGCTCGTGCGCGAGTTCGCGTGCAGAAATGCGCGGGCGCGCGCCGCCTCAGGCGTTGCCGAACAGGCCGTGCGGGTACTCGGGCTTCTGCTCGCGCGCCATCAGCGCCTTCAGGCCTTCGGCGGGGGTGACCTCGCCGTGCAGCACGGCGCGCACGCCGGCGCTGATCGGCAGGTCCAGCGCGTGCTGGTCGGCCAGCCGCGCCACCTCGTCGGCGGCAAGCACGCTCTCCACCACCTGCCCGATCTGGCGCACCGCCTCGTCGATGGCCACGCCGCGGCCCAACGCCAGGCCGAGCCGGCGGTTGCGCGACAGGTCGCCGGTGCAGGTGAGCACCAGGTCGCCGAGGCCGGACAGGCCGATCAGCGTCTCCGGCCGTGCGCCCAGCGCCACGCCCAGGCGCAGCATCTCGTTCATGCCGCGGGTGATCAGGCCGGCGCGGGCGTTGAGGCCCAGCTCCATGCCGTCGGCGATGCCGGTGGCCACGGCCAGCACGTTCTTCATCGCGCCGCCGAGCTCCGCACCCAGCACATCGCCGCCGGTGTAGGCGCGCAGGTTGGGGGCGTGCAGCAGGTTGGCCACGCGCTGCGCGCAGGCGGGGTCCTCCGAGTGCACGGTGACCGCGCTGGGCAGGCCGGCCGCCACCTCCTTGGCAAACGACGGGCCGGTGATCACCGCCGCCGGATGGCCCGGCAGGCGCTGCGCCACCAGTTCGTGCAGGAAGCGGCCGGTGCCGGGTTCGAAGCCCTTGGTGGCCCAGGCGAGCGTGGCGCCGTCATCCAGCAGCGGCGCGACGTCCTCGAGCATCGTGGCGAAGGCGTGGCTGGGTACCACCAGCAACACCACGCCGGCACCGCGCACCGCGGTGGCCAGGTCCGGCTCGTAACCCAGTGTCGCGGGCAACTCGATGCCCGGCAGGTAGCGCTGGTTGCAGCGTGCCGCGGCTATCGCCGCCAGCGCGGCCGGATCGCGCCCCCACAGCCGCGTGGGTACGCCGTTGCGTGCCGTCAGGGCGGCGAGCGCCGTGCCCCAGGAGCCGGCACCAAGTACCGCCAGGGTCGGATGCTGCGTCATGCGGGCGCTCAGCTGTTGAGCGCCGCCGGTGCGTCCCCGCCGCCGGCCATGCGGCGCTGCTGTTCGGCGTACAGGGCGTCGAAGTTGATCGGCTGCAGCAGGAACGGCGGAAAGCCGCCCTCCAGCACCATCGAGGAGATCACCTGGCGCGCGTACGGGAACAACAGGTTCGGGCAGTAGCTGCCGATCACCCCGGCGAGGTCCTCGGCGCTGAAGCCGGAGATGCCGAACAGGCCGGCCTGCTCCACTTCGGCGAGGTAGGCGGTGCGCTCGCCCAGCGTGCATGTGAGGGTGACGCTGAGCACCACCTCGTAGAGGTCGTTGCCCAGGTCCATGGCCTTGTGGCCCAGGTTCAGCTGCACCTGCGGCGCGGTCTGGTCGCTCTCGCTGCTGAATTCCTGGAAGATCTGCGGCGCACCCGGCACCTCGAAGGAAACATCCTTCACGTAGATCTTCTGCAGCACCAGCTGCGGCGGGTTGCCCTGCTCGCTGGCCTGGCCGTTGGCGATGACTTCTGCCATGGGAATCCCTCTGTAGGTCTGGCGTCAAAAGAGGGCGATTGTTTCATACCTGCCGGCCCCGTGCACACGCGGGCAGGCGGGGGCCGACCCGGCGGATTGCGCACTGGGCTGTTTCTGAAGGATAATGCGCGGCTCGTCACTGTCGACCCGGGTCATCCGGGGCGCCCGCCACGCGATGCGGGCCTCGCGGCAGGAAGTTGCAACACCCCTCCAGCATCGCGTGGCGCCTGGCGCCGCTGGGCCGATGTCGCCCTGGCCAACGGGCGGTCAACAGAACACCACGGAGCTCATCATGGCCCGCATTTGCCAAGTCACCGGAAAGGGTGTGCAGACCGGCAACAACGTCTCGCACGCCAACAACAAGACCCGCCGCCGCTGGTTGCCGAACCTGCACGAGCGCCGCTTCTGGGTCGCCAGCGAGAATCGCTGGGTCAAGCTGCGCGTCTCCAACCACGCGCTGCGCACCATCGACAAGAAGGGCATCGAGGCCGTGATCGCCGAGCTGCGTGCCCGCGGTGAGAAGGTCTGAGGAGAACAGTCATGGCCAAGGGTGCAAACGACAAGATCCGCCTGATTTCTTCGGCCGGTACCGGCCACTTCTACACCACGCAGAAGAACAAGAAGAACACGCCGGAAAAGTTCGAGTTCAAGAAGTACGATCCGGTCGTGCGCAAGCACGTGATCTACAAGGAAGGCAAGATCAAGTAATCGATCGCCGCTTCCGGAAGGAACCCGCCCACGTGGCGGGTTTTTTCTTGCCGTGGGCGGGCATCGCTTGCCCCCGGCCGGGCGGCTCCGGATGATCGGCAGCATGCCGCCGACCACCGCCCTGTTCCGCACGCTGTTTGCGCCCTCCGACTGGTCGCGGCTGGCGCCCGAAGTGCAGCGCATGCACGCCGAAGGCCGCATCGTCCAGGCCAGCGGCGAGGCCGATGTCGAAGGCGAGACCCACTGGCTTGCCCGCCTGCTGCGACGGCTGCTGACCCTGCCGGGACCGGGCGCCGGGCAGGCGATCGCGGTCACCATCGAACGACATCCGACGCACGAATGCTGGAGCCGACGCTTCCTGCGTGGCTCCATGCATTCGACGCTGCACGCCGGCAACGACGGACAGCTGCACGAACGGCTCGGGCCAGCGACCCTGCGTTTCGCGCTGCAACGCGATGGCGACGCCATCGACTGGCAACTGCTGGGCGTGCGCCTGCTTGGCCTGCCGTTGCCGCGCGCACTCTCCGGCACGGTGCTGTCGCGCAGCGGCATGCGCGACGGGCGTTACGTCTTCGACATCGACGCGCGCCTGCCGCTGGTCGGCCGGCTCGTCGCCTACCGCGGCTGGCTGGAAATCGAGCATGTCGCCTGAGGACGGGCACCCCGTCATCGTCTTCGACGGCGTCTGCGTGCTGTGCAGCCGCCGGGTGGCTTTCATCCTGCGCCACGACCGCGCCGGCCGCTTCCGGCTGGCGGCCATGCAGGGGCGGCACGGGCGCGCCTTGCTCGTCGCCTAGGGACTGTCGCCCGACGACCCGGTGTCGCTCCTGCTGGTCGCGCAGGGGCGAGGCTACAGCGACACGGATGCCATCGCCCGCGTGCTGGACCAGCTGGCGGTACGCGGCACACGACAGGCGCGCTGCTGCGCGCGATTCCGCGACGCCTGCGCGACCCCGCCTGTCGCTGGATCGCCCACCACCGCCATCGTCTGTTCGGCGGGCGCGCGCCATGCCGGCTGCCAGGGCCGGAACAGGCGTGGCGCTTCATCGACTGACCGGCATCACCTCGACGTCCGTGCGCAGCGCGAATCCGTCGAAGCCTTCGACGATCTGCTCCAGCGTGAGCAAACCCATGCACGACATGGCGCCCTTCGCTTCCAGCAGGCCATCCGCCAGGCGTCGCGCCAGGACGATCGCGGGCGTCACCGGCACCTGCGGGCCGTCGCCCGCGTCGGCATCCAGCCACCAGCACAGATGCAGCGGCCGGCCCTGCACATCCGTGCCGCGCAACTCCACCGTCATGCCGCCGACATCCGAGCCGAAACGCAGGAACCACTCGCTCATGCGCCGCAGCGCGGGCGCGTGGCGCGCGAGGTCGCGGATCACGCCCAGCCGCACCAGCACGCCCATGCCCCAGGTGGCCCATTGCAGCAGCGGCAATTCGAGACCGGCGCGGAAGATCACCGAGCGCGCCTGTGCATAACGCGCGGGAAACAGTTCCAGGTCCGGTATGTCGCAAACGCCCACGCGGCGCTGGCCGAACGGGAACCACTGCCGCCGGCTGTCCATCCAGCCGTGCGCCACCTCCCAGCGGCCGTTGCGCCACAGCCGGACGGGACGCCCGCAATAGCCGAGGATGGATGCCACCGTGGCATCGCCGCGCGGCGTGCGGTTGCCGGGATTGATCGCATGCTCGATCGCATGCAGCGAGCCGAACCTCGGCAACAGCGCATCGACCGCCGCCGAACTCAGCGCCGGCACGCTGGACGCGCCGCTGACCAGCAGCCGGCCCGCACGCCGTGCGCGTTCGTCGAGCCGGGAAAAGCCGCAGACGAAATCGCGGCCGTCGGCGAGGTCGATGTAATCGCTGCCGGCGGCCATGCACGCCTCGGCGACGCGGTAGTCCTGCCCCTGGAACGGACCGGCGGCATGGATCACCAGTTGCGGCCGCAACGCGGCCAGCGCCGCCGGAAAGTCCGCAGCGGCCGTGTCCAGCGCACAGGCGCGCACGCACATGTCGCCGATGCATGCGCGGAGACCCTCGAGCAGCGGCAGGCGGCGCCCCGCGAGCAGCAACTCGAACCGCTCGTCGTGCGCCAGCCTCGCCGCGATGCGCGAACCGAATACACCGGCTGCCCCAAGCACCACCACGCGCAGACCCATCCACGTCCCCCGTCGGCAGGCTCCCGGATCGCCCGAGCATGCCACGCGGCGCACGGGCGAAACAGCCGGCCCGGCGATCCGATGGACAACCCGTGCACCGCCGCGGCGCTACCGCGTTATCGTTGGGTATCCGGGCGACATCGCCCACGCCGGAGGAACGCCGCCATGAAATGCCGGACCGCCCTGCGTCTCCTGCTCGCCACCGTGTCGCTGGCCGCCATGCCCGTGCTGGCCGCGGCCGCGGCGACGGCCGCGAACGTCACCGTCAGCTACGACCATCCCGAGCACTTCACCGAGACCCGCAAGGTGCGCGCACTGGCGCCGCAACGCGCCGACGACGATTACCTCAAGGTGCTGAAGTCGTACATCGAGGATCGCGCCGGCCGGATCCTGCCGCCGGGCGAACGCCTCGACATCGTGGTGACCGACATCGACCGCGCCGGCGACTTCGAGCCGTGGCACCGCGGTACGCTGCGCGAGGTTCGCATCATCAAGGACATCTACCCGCCGCGCATCGACCTGCGCTTCCGCCTTACCGGCGCCGACGGCAAGCTGCTCCGCGAGGGCACGCGCAAGCTGCGCGATCCGGGATTCCTCACTTCCAGCAGCGTCAGCGCATCGAGCGCCGACAGCCTGCGCTACGAAAAGGCGCTGATCGACCGCTGGCTGCGCAAGGGCCCCGACCAGCTCTGAGGGTCGGCGCCACACCCCACGCAAAAGGCCCGCCATGTGGCGGGCCTTTTTCATGTCTTTCGTGGACTGGGGCCGGGCGGATCAGGCAGCGACCGCGTAACCCTTCAGCCGCGCCGCGAAGTCCTGCAGCGCGCGGATGCCGCTCTGCTCGGCTTCGACGATCCACTGCTGCAGTCCCTTCAGCGCCTGCTCGGCGCCGCGCTGCTCCATCAGGGCCGCAAGGCGGCTGCGGAAATCGCATACGACGCGCAGGTTGGGACGCTTGGCCAGCACCGCCTGCAGCTTGCTGCTGCCGTCGCTGTCCAGCCAGCGACCGCCGTCGGCCAGCGCGCGGCGCATGCGGCGCGGCACCGCCTTGATGCTCTCGCCGGCGTGCGTGGCCTCGTCGCGCAGAGTGGGCACGATCACGTTGCGGTAGAAGTCGGTCATCGCCTGGAAGCGGTGGGTGAGCAGCGCCTTCAGGGTCTCGGCGTCGGGCAGCGGCACGTTGGGGCGCACGTCCAGCGTGGGCGCCACGCGCAGCACCTTGGCCAGGCCCACCGCGCGCAGCGCGCAGATCGCCGCCCAGCCGATGTCGAATTCCCACTTGCGCAGCGCGAACTTCGCCGAGCTGGGGAACGCATGATGGTTGTTGTGCAGCTCCTCGCCGCCGATCCAGAAGCCCCACGGCAGCAGGTTGCGCGAGGTGTCGGCGCTCTCGAAGTTGCGGTAGCCGGCCCAGTGGCCGATGCCGTTGACGAAGCCGGCGGCCCAGAACGGGATCCAGATCATCTGCACGGCCCAGATCGCCGCGCCGATCACGCCGAACAGCGCGAGGTCGATGATCAGCATCAACGCCGGACCGGAATACGGATGGGCGCCGTAGACCTTGTGCTCCACCCAGTCGTCCGGGGTGCCGCGGCCGTACTGCTGCATGTCCTCCTTCGAGGCGCAGGCGTCGCGGTACAGCGACACGCCGTCCCAGAACACCTTCTTGATGCCGAAGATCACCGGGCTGTGCGGATCTTCCTCGGTCTCCACCTTGGCGTGGTGCTTGCGGTGCACCGCCACCCACTCGCGGGTGACCATGCCGGTGCTGAGCCAGCCCCAGAAGCGGAAGAAGTGCGCCAGCGCCGGATGGAAATCCACCCCGCGGTGCGTCTGGCTGCGATGCAGGTACAGCGTCACCGTGAAGATGGTGAGCTGGGTCGCCACCAGCAGGTAGACCAGCATGCCCACCCAACTGGCGTGGGTGAGGCCGCTGGACAGGAAATTCAGCACGGTATCGAGCATCGGACGGGACTCGGAACGGTAGTCGTGGGGGCAGTCTAGGTGAGGGTTTGCCGTACTCGCCAGCATGTTGGCAGGCGATTCGACCATGGTATGACGCGGGCGCTTGCGCTTTCGTTAAAGCCGCCGGACGCCGTTAAGCGCGCCCGTGTGACCGCGGCCGGTTGTGTGAAGATGGGGTCGCACCGACAATCGCGCAATGACCGCCGCCAATTCCGCCGCGCCTCCCGCGCTGCAACTCGATCGCATCGCCCGCCATCGCGCCGGGCGCGTCGCGGTGCAGGAACTGAGCCTGACGCTGCCCCCGGGCCAGGTGCTGGGCCTGCTCGGCGTCAATGGCGCAGGCAAGTCCACCACCTTGTCGATGGTCGCCGGCGCGTTGCGGCCGGACCGCGGCGCCATCTACCTGAACGGCGAGGATTTCCTGGAACGCCCCGAGCTGGCGCGCCGGCTGGTCGGCTGGCTGCCCGAGCGTGCGCCGGTGTGGTCCGAACTCACCGTGGCCGAGCACCTGGACGCCCACGGCCGCCTGCGCGGCCTTGCCGGCGCGGCGCTGCGCGAGGCCCGCGAAGCGACGCTGGCCCGGCTGGAACTGCAGCCGCTGGCGCGGCGGCTGGCGGGCATGTTGTCGCAGGGCCAGCGCCAGCGCCTGGGCCTGGCCTGCGCGCTGCTGCACCGCCCCGCCCTGCTGGTGCTGGACGAACCGGCCAACGCGCTCGACCCGGTGCAGGTCACCGCCTTGCGCGCGCTGATCCGCGAGCAGGCCGCCGCGGGCACCGCGGTGATCCTGTCCACCCATGTGCTGGTCGAGGTCACCGCGGTGTGCGACCGCGTGGCGATCCTGCACGAAGGCCGCCTGCGCCACGACGGCCCGGTGCGCGCCGACGACCACGCCGCACTGGAGCGCCGCTTCTTCGAGATCGCCATGCACGGCGCCAACCCGGCGGCGCGTGCCGCATGACGCTCCTTGCGATGCTTCGCCTCGAAACGCGCCGCCTGCGCGTGCAGCCGCTGGCCTGGGTGCTGCTGGCGCTGAGCCTGGCCTGGCTGGGCTGGTGCTTCACCCGCCTGCTGGGCGACTTCCTCGCCGGCGAGATCCAGCGCGCCGCCCGGCCGGACGGCCCCGGCTACGTCGACCTGGTCGCGGTGCCGCTGCTCGGCCAGCTCGCGCAGCTGGCGTTCCTGGTGGTGCCGCTGCTCGCCATGTCCACGCTGGCGGGCGAACGCCGCAACGGCACGCTGCCGCTGCTGTTCGCCGCGGGCGTGCCCGCCTCGCGCATCGTGCTGGGCAAGTACCTCGCCACGCTGCTGTGGCTGCTGGCGTGGCTGGCGTTGACCCTGGCGATGCCGCTTTCGCTGGCGCACGCCACCACGCCGGACTGGGGCAAGCTGGCTGCCGCCACGCTCGGCATCGCCCTGATGCTGGCCGCACTGGCCGCGCTGGCGGTCGCCGCCTCCGCCTTCACCGCGCATCCGGCGATCGCCGCCGCGGTGGCGCTGTTGCTGGGCCTGGCGTTGTGGAATGTGAACCTCGGCGCGCAGATGGCCGGCCTCGACGACGGCATCGTCAACTGGCTGGCGATGAGCACGCACGCGCAGAACCTGCTGCGCGGGCTGGTCTCCACCGCCGACATCCTCTGGTTCGTGCTGCTGGTCGCGGTCTGCCTCGCGCTGGCCACGCGCCGGCTCGCGGCCGACCGGGAGCGCGGCTGATGCGCCTTGCACGACGGTTCGACGGCTGGCTGTTCGCCCTGCTGCTGTTCGCCGGCGCCGGCGCCGCCGGCTATCTCGGCACGCGCTACGCGCATGTCGCCGACTGGACCGCGAACGGCCGCCTGAGCCTGTCTCCGCAGAGCCGCGCGGTGCTGGCGCAGCTGCGCGGCCCGGTCGAGATCGTCAGCTACGCCAGTCCACAGGGCGACCTGCGCGCCGCGATCGGCGCCTTCCTGCAACGCTACCGGCTGGTGAAGCCCGACCTCAGCCTGCGTTTCGTCGATCCGCAACAGGACCCGGCGCGGATGCGCGAGCTGGGCATCGCCTTGGACGGCGAAATGGTCCTGCGCTATCGGGGCCACGAGCAGCGGCTTACCGAACTCTCCGAACGCAGCGTGACGAACGCGCTGGAGCGGCTGATCCGCGGCGACGACCGCATCGTGGCCTTCGTCACCGGCGACGGCGAACGCCTGCCTTCGGGCCAGGGCAATGCCGACCTGGGCGTGCTGATGGGCCAGCTCGCGCAGAGCGGGCTGCGCGCGGTGCCGCTGAGCTTCACGCAGGCAGCAGCCGTGCCGCAAGGCACCAACCTCGTGGTGCTGGCCAGTCCCACCGTGGCGTTGCCCACAGGCGCGGTGCAGGCACTGGTCGCCTACGTGCAGGGCGGCGGCAACCTGCTGTGGCTGCGCGATCCGGCGAACGGCGACCTCGGCCTCGATCCGCTGGCCAGGGCGCTGGACATCCAGGTTCTTCCGGGCGTGCTGGTGGACGGCGGCGGCGCCGCGCTGGGTCTCGACGACCCGCGCCTGCTGGCGGTGGGCATGTACCCGCCCAACCCGATCACGCTGGGCTTCCGGCTCGCCACGCGCTTCCCGCAGGTGGCCGCGCTGGCGCGCACCGGCGCCGGCGGCTGGACGGCCGCGCCGCTGCTGCGCTCCAGCGCGCAGAGCTGGACCGAGTTCCATCCCATCGACAACGCGCATCCTTCCGACATCCGCTATGACGCCGCTGCCGGCGAGCTCAAGGGGCCGCTGGACTTCGGCTTCGCACTGGACCGTCTCTCGCCCAGCCCGGACAAACGCGAGCAACGCGCGGTCGTGGTCGGTGACGGCGACTTCCTCTCCAACGCCTACCTCGGCGAAGGCGGCAACCGCGCGCTGGGAGAGCGCATCTTCAACTGGCTGCTGGGCGACGACGCGCTGGTCGACCTGCCGCGCGAGGGCGTGCCCGACCGCGTGCTGCGCATCGGCCAGGGCGAACTCGACGCCGCCACCATCGGCTTCATGGTGGCGCTGCCGCTGCTGCTGCTCGCGATCGGCGGCCTGATCTTCTGGCGCCGGCGTCGCGCATGAAGCGGGCCGCGCGCGCCCGGCTGTCGATGCTGGCGGGCGTCGCCGCCCTGCTCGCGCTGGCGCTGTGGCAATGGCAGCGCGATGCGCACGGCGCGCCGGGTACCCTGCTCGCGCTCGACCCCGCCGCAATCACCGACGTGACGCTGCGACTCGGGGACACACCCGCCGCGCACTACGCGAAACGCGACGGCCACTGGTGGCGCGCCGACGGCAACCGCGCCGACGACCGCTACCTCGACAGGCTCGCCGCCGCGGCCGCCGCGCCGGTGCTGCAATGGCGCGCCGCCGCCGACTTCGACGCCGCGAAGATCGGCCTCGCCCCGCCGCAGGCCGTGCTGAGTCTCGACGGCCGGCGCCTCGCCTTCGGTGCGATGAGCGCCACCGGCCCGCAGTGCTACGTGCAGGTGGGTGCGCGGGTGGCACTGGTGTCGTTGCGCTTCATGCCGCAGGCGCCTGCGGCCGAACACGTCGACCTGCACTGATGCCCGAGCTGCCCGAAGTCGAAACCACCCGCCGCGGCATCACCCCGCACGTGGTCGGCCGGCGCGTGATGGCAGTGGTGCTGCGCCGGCCCGACCTGCGCTGGCCGATACCGCACGAGATCAGCGAGCTGCTTCCCGGCCAGCGCATCGACGCGGTGGAACGCCGCGCGAAATACCTGCTGCTGCACACCGCCGCCGGCAGTGCCCTGCTGCACCTCGGCATGAGCGGCATGCTGCGCGTGCTGCCGCCCGACGCGCCCGTGGGGCCGCACGACCACGTGGACATCGCGCTCGCGCGCGGCGCGCACGAAGGCCCGCGCGTGCTGCGCTTCACCGATCCGCGCCGCTTCGGCTGCCTCCTGTGGCAGCCGCCCGGCAGTACCCACGAACTGCTCGCGAAGCTTGGCCCCGAACCGCTCACCGACGCCTTCGACGGCGACCTGCTGTGGCAGCTCTCGCGCGGCCGCAGCGCGGCCGTGAAGCTGTTCCTGATGGACAACGCCATCGTCGTCGGGGTGGGCAACATCTACGCCAGCGAGGCGCTGTTCGCCGCCGGCATCGATCCGCGCCGCGAGGCCGGCAGCGTGTCGCGCGCACGCTACGCGCGGCTCGCCGCCGAGGTGAAGCGCATCCTCGCCTATGCGATCGAACGCGGCGGCACCACGCTGCGCGACTTCCTCGCCCCCGACGGCGCGCCCGGCTACTTCTTCCGCGAGCTGATGGTGTACGGCCGTGCGGGCGAGCCGTGCAAGGTCTGCGGCACGGCGATACGGCAGACCGTGCAGGGCCAGCGCTCCACGTTCTGGTGTCCGCACTGCCAGCGCTGAGGGCGGACGCCCGGCGTTTCCCGAAGGAAACGGTGTAATCACGGATTGCCGGCTACCGGCCAAGGCGCCGCGCGCCCAACATATCCGCCATCCCGAACACACACGCACAAGACCGGAACGCCCTGGCGTTCCGCGGGTTCGGCTTTTCCTCTTACGGAGCAACCGCCATGACCAACGCCGTGATCGAACATCTCAAGAAGCGCCGCACCCAGTACGCGCTGGGCCGCAACGTGAACATGGACAAGGATGCCCTGAACAGCCTCATCCAGGAGGCGATCAGGCACACGCCGTCCTCGTTCAACTCGCAGAGCTCGCGCGCCGTGATCCTGTTCGGCGAACAGAGCGTGAAGTTCTGGACGCTGGCCAAGGAGGCCCTCGCCAGGGTCGTGCCGGCCGAGGCATTCGCGCAGACCGCCGCCAAGCTGGACAGCTTCGCCGCCGGTGTGGGCACCGTGCTGTTCTACGAGGACCAGGACGTGGTGAAGGGCCTGCAGGAGAAGTTCGCGCTGTATGCGGACAACTTCCCGGTGTGGTCCGAGCAGTCGGGCGGCATGGCGCAGTTCGCCGTGTGGTTGGCGCTCACCGACGCCGGCATCGGCGCCAGCCTGCAGCACTACAATCCGCTGGTGGACGATGCCGCCCGCGCGGCCTGGAACGTGCCGGCCTCGTGGAAGCTGCGCGCGCAGATGCCGTTCGGTTCGCACGAGAACGGTTTCGGCGAGAAGGCTTTCATGGACGACGGCCAGCGCTTCATCGTTGCCGGCTGAACCGGCCCCCGCCACGCACGCGGAGAGGGCGGCCCATGGCCGCCCTCTTTCGCTTCGCCGATGGCGCGCCGCCGCTCAGGACGGCCAGCGGAATTCCACGTGCAGGTTGTTGAACTCCGGATCGTCGAGGCTGCCGCCCGGCTGCGCGACCAGCGCCTGCGGCAGGCCTTCCACCTCCAGCGCCTGGCCCGCGGCGAAGCGGGTGCCCAGCGCCTGCATCTCCACCAGCTTCTCGCACAGCACGCCGGCGCGGTCCAGCTCCTGCGCCGGCACCTGGCGGAAGCTGAGGTCGGGGCGGCCGAACTTGCGCATGCCGCGCGTGTGCACCCAGGAACGGTCGCCGCCCGGCTCGTCGCTGCGCAGGATCAGCACGTGGTTGCGCGGCGGCGCGCCGTTCCTCACCAGGTAGCGCTCGCGCCACGCCTCGGCACCGAACAGCGAGAGGATCTGCGGGTCGAGGATCGCGCACCCGCCGATGTCGAGCAGGGCGGCGAGCACGCCCAGCGTGTCGCGCAGGTAATCGAGGCTGGCGCGATCGGCCAGCTGGCCGCGCACCACCAGCACATCGGGCGCGACGCGCGCCTGCTCGTGGACCTTGGGCACCTCGCCGCGCAGGATCTCGCCCAGCGAGCCGTGGAGGGGATAGCCCTCCCACTTGCGCAGCTCGAGGTTCTGGAAGCGCCGGAGGTCCACGCCCGCGGGCAGGCCCGGGCTGCCATAGCGCATGGCCGGGATCACCAGCTCGCGCTCGAACTTGCCGAACACGTAGAACTGCAGCAGCGCGTCGCTGCCGGCACCGGGTTGCCAGTAGGGGCGCGGCCACTCGGGGGTTGGGGCGATTTCGGTCATGGGGCGGCCTGGGATGGGGCGGCGATGTTCAATGGGAGTGCTTCTGCACGGTACGGCCGGAGCCCGTTACCGATCCCGAGAATCCGCGGGGCACGGATCCTGTAACGGCAGCACGCTCTGCTGCAGCTCGATGCGGCCGTGGCCGCCGGTGATCTTCTTGAACTCGGCGCGGCTCACCGAGACATAGCGGTCGTTGCCGCCGATCTCAACCTGCGGCCCGTCGGTGACCGCACGGCCCTGCCCGTCCACGCGCACCACCATGGTGGCCTTGCTGCCGCTGTGGCAGATCGTCTTGATCTCCTGCAGCTCGTCGGCCCAGGCCAGCAGGTAGCCGCTGCCCTCGAACAGCTCGCCGCGGAAGTCCGTGCGCAGGCCGTAGGCCAGCACCGGGACGTGCAGCCTGTCCACCACGTCGCTGAGCTGCCACACCTGCGCACGGGTGAGGAACTGCGCCTCGTCCACGAACACGCAGTTCAGCGTGCCGTGCGCGGCGATGTCGGCCTCGACCAGCGCGAGCAGGTTCTCCTCGCCGGCAAAGCGGCGCGCGTTCGCCTGCAGGCCGATGCGCGAGGCCACCGTGCCCTCGCCGTGGCGCGTGTCCAGCGCCGGCGTGAGGATCAGCGTGCGCATGCCGCGCTCGTGGTAGTTGTACGCGCTCTGCAGCAGCGTGGTGGTCTTGCCGGCGTTCATCGCCGAGTAATAGAAGTAGAGCTTGGCCATGGCGGTGCGCGGCGGTGGTGGACACGCATGGTAACGCGGCCGCCGCCGGTTCCGGCCCCCATCACTCCGGGACGACGGAACACCGTGCGCAGTCCGGCGGCCCTGGCCCGCGGCACGGCCTCCAGCGTCTGCGCCGGATCGGCCCGCAGCTCGTCTTGCAGGCTCGGTCCTGCCGACCGCCGCAACAGGCCCGGCGCGATGGCACAGCATCACCAAGTTCCCCGGTGGCCACGGCGACGCGATCGCCGGCGTGGCGGCCCGCGATGCCGGGTGGGCCAGGGCGTTGCGCCAGGCGTGCACGGCCACTGGCGACCACACCGGCATCCGGGCCAACCGGACCGCTCTGCTACCATCGGCCGCCGCCTCACGCCCTGCCATGCTCCATGCTCAATCCGCAACAACTGGCTGCCGTCGAACACTGCGATTCCCCGCTGCTGGTGCTGGCGGGCGCGGGTTCGGGCAAGACCAGCGTGATCACGCAGAAGATCGCGCACCTGATCCAGCGGCGGAAGCTGGCGGCATCGAAAATCGCCGCGATCACCTTCACCAACAAGGCCGCGCGCGAGATGCGCGAGCGCGTGGGCAAGCTGGTGTCCAGCGAGGACGCCGCCGCACTCACCGTGAGCACGTTCCACGCGCTGGGGCTGAAGTTCCTGCAGATCGAGCACGCGCGCGCCGGCCTGCGCCGCGGCTTCTCGGTGCTGGACGCGGACGACAGCGAGGGCATCGTCAAGGAGCTCGCGCCGAAGGGCGCCAAGCCCGACGTGCTGTTCAACCTGCGCAACCTGCTGGGCCGCGCCAAGAACGCCGGCCTCTCGCCGGAAGAAGCGCTGGCCGCCGCGCGCAGTCCGCGCGAACTGGAGGCGGCCACGATCTACGAGCTGTACCAGGCACGCCTCGCCGCGTTCAACGCGGTGGACTTCGACGACCTGATCCGGCTGCCGCTGCGCATCCTGGAGTCGGACGACGAATGCCGCGCCAGCTGGCGCGAGCGCCTGCGCTACCTGCTGGTGGACGAATACCAGGACACCAACGACGCGCAGTACCGCCTGCTCAAGGCGCTCGCCGGCGAGCGCGGCGGCATCACCTGCGTGGGCGACGACGACCAGAGCATCTACGCCTGGCGCGGCGCCAACCCGGAAAACATCGACCAGCTCGGCCGCGACTGGCCGAACCTGCGCGTGATCAAGCTGGAGCAGAACTACCGCTGCGGCAAGCGCATCCTGCGCGCGGCGAACGCGCTGATCGCGCACAACCCGCACAGCCACGAAAAGAAGCTGTGGAGCGAGCATCCGGAGGGCGCGCCGATCCGCGTGCTGGAATGCAAGGAGGCCGAGCACGAGGCCGAGAAGGTGGCCGCGCTCGCCGCCACGCTGGCGGAGAAGCACAAGGCGCGCTGGCACGACATCGCCATCCTCTACCGCGGCAACTTCCAGGCGCGGCCGCTGGAGAAGGCGCTGCGCCTGGCGCGCATCCCGTATCACCTCACCGGCGCGCTGAGCTTCCTTGACCGCGCCGAGGTGAAGGACGTGCTCTGCTACCTGCGCCTGCTCACCAACCCGAACGACGACGCCGCCTTCCTGCGCGTGGTGAACAGCCCCAAGCGCGAGATCGGCGCGACCACGCTGGAGAAGCTCGGCCAGCTCGCGCAGTCGAAGCACTGCTCGCTGCTGGAAGCCACGCGCAGCGACGCCGTGCTGCGCCAGCTCACGCCACGCCCGGCCGCCGCGCTGGCCGCGTTCTCCGAACTGCTCGACGAACTGCGCAACGCCTCGCTGCACGAGAGCGCGGCGGATCTGGTCGAACGCATCCTCAAGCGCACCGGTTACGCGGCGCAGCTCGCCGCCGGCACACCGGACGCCAGCGTGCGCGAGCGCAAGCTCGGCAACCTGCGCGAGCTCACCGACTGGTTTCGCGCGATGCAGAAAGGCGACAGCGCGGGCGACCTCGCCGCACAACTGGCGCTGCTCAGCCACGCCGACCGCGACGACCCCGGCAACGCGGTGCGCATGATGACCTTGCACGCTGCCAAGGGCCTGGAGTTCCGCTTCGTCTTCATCGTCGGTTGCGAGGACGGCACCCTGCCGCACGACGGCGCGATCGACGAAGGCCGCATCGACGAGGAACGTCGCCTGATGTACGTGGGCATCACCCGCGCCAAGGAGTTGCTGACGCTGTCGTGGTCGGCCAAGACCAGGCGCTACGGCGAGGTGCACAGCAACCAGCCCAGCCGCTTCCTGCACGAGCTGCCGCAGGACGACCTGCACTGGCAGGGCAAGGACCCCGAAGCGGACAAGGAAGCGGTGCGCGAGACCGCCGAATCGCACATGGCGCGGATCAAGGCGATGCTGGCGGGCGGCTGACCCGTTGACATCCTCGCCCGCGTGCCTTTCAGTGTGCGCAGGACAGCCGGCCGATTCTCTTCTCACCGGCGCCAGGGGGAATACGTGATCGACTCGACCCGGGCTTACACCAAGCTCGTCGCCGCCTTCAACCAGAACGACTGGCCGCGCGTACAGCAACGCACCGCCCAGTTGCTGGCGATCGCGCCTGGCGACGCGCGGGTGCACCTCATGGCCGGCGTGGCCTGCATGCAGACGCGGCAGCTGCCGAAGGCGCTGGAGCACCTGCTGAAGACCACCCACCTGGAACCGCGGCGCGCCGACTACGCCGCGCAGTACGCCAAGGCGCTGGCGATGGCGCGCCGGTTCCGCGAGGCACGGCTGGTCGCGGATCGCGCGATGACGCTGTCGCCCAGCGACGCGGCGACCCTCGACACGCTGGGCATGGTCTACCGGCAGGCCAACGCCCAGATGCAGTCGGCCAACGCATTCCGCCGCGCCGTGGCGCTCACGCCCGACCACGCGATCGCCCATCTCAACCTCGCCTATGCCCTGAACTCGCTCGGCGACGCCGAAGGCGCCGAGCAGGAGCTGGAGGCCTGCATCCGGCTCGAGCCGCGCCATTGGTACGCCCACCTGCTGCTCGCCCAGCTGCAGCGGCAGACCGCGGAACACAACCACGTCGCGCGGATGCGCGAACTCCTGCGGCAGCACGGCGACAATCCAGGCGCCCGGCTCCTGCTCAACGTCGCGCTTGGCAAGGAGTGCGACGACCTCGCCGACTACCCGGCCGCGTTCGAGCACTACACGCGCGGCAAGGAGGCCGGCCGGCGCATGCGCCCCTACGGCTTCGCGCGCGACGAGGCGATGTTCGATGCGCTGATCCGCGCCTTCCCCGGCACGGACGCGGCGACCGCCACGGGCGATCCCACGCGCGAGCCGATCTTCGTCATCGGCATGCCGTACACCGGAACCACCCTGCTGGACCGCGTCCTCTCCAGCCATCCTGACGTGCGTTCCGCCGGCGAGCTGCAGAACTTTCCTACCCTGCTGCAGCGGGCCTCCGGCTGCCCCACCACGCTGCTGGGCGAGGCGGACATCGCCGCCCGTACCCGCCATATCGACTGGCAACAGCTGGGCGCAGCCTATCTCGCCAGCACGCGGCCGGTCAGCGGCGAGACGCCACGCTTCACCGACAAGCTGCCGCACAACTTCCTCTACGCCGGCTTCATCGCCCGCGCACTGCCGAACGCGAAGATCGTCTGCGTGCGCCGCGACCCGCTGGATACGTGCCTGGGCAACTTCCGCCACCTGTTCGAGCAGGAATCGGGCTTCTACGACTATTCGTTCAACCTCGACGACATCGGCCGCTATTACATCCAGTTCGACCGCCTGATGGCGCACTGGCGCAAGGTGCTGCCGGGACGCATCCTGGAACTGCGCTACGAGTCGCTGGTGGAGAACCCGGAAGCCGCCACGCGCGAACTGCTGGCCTTCTGCGAGCTCCCCTGGAACGACGCCTGCCTGCGCTCCGAGAGCAACACCGCGCCGGTCAACACGCCCAACGCCTGGCAGGTGCGCGCACCGGTCCACCAGCACGCGATCGGCCACTGGCAGCACTACGAAGCCCAGCTGCGCGACCTGCGCTGGATGCTGGCCGGTGCAGGCATCGGGACGATGAGCTGAATCTCTGTGCGGAATGCATTCCGGCAGATTCCGGTCTGTCTCGCAAAACCCAGCGGCCGATCATGGTGTAGCCCATGGCACAACCCGATGGAGCGTTGACTCCGCGGTACTGCATCACCACGATGGGGCGCTCATATCGCACCATTGCTTGCCGCGGGACCGACCTACCGTGACTGACCCGGAGCAGATCTACGCGCAAGCCATCGATGCGTTCAACCGGCGCGACTGGCCACGCGTCCGCAGCCTGACGTCGCTGTTGCTGCCTCTGGCGATGCGGCACGCCGGCGCACACTACCTCGCCGGCGTTGCGCATCTGGAGCTGCATGATTTGCCGCGTGCAGTGCGACACCTGCACCATGCCAGCGAACTGGACGCCTCGCGCGTGGAATTCGCCGCTCACCACGCCCGGGCACTTGCCGAGGCGCGACAGCGCAGCGCGGCGCAGGCGGCTGCGGATCGCGCCATGGCACTGCGCCCCGCGGAGCCGGCAATGCTGGATCTGCTTGGCAGCGTCTACGCCGAGTGCGGGGCCCACGACTCCGCCCTCGCGGCCTGCCGGCGCGCCGTGGCTGCTGACCCGGCGCATCCGGTCTACCACTTCAACCTGGCCACCGCATCCATGCACGTCGGCGACATCGCGGGAGCCGAATGCGAAATCGAGGCCTGCCTGGCTCTGGACCCACTGTTCTGGCGCGCGCACCTGGCGTTGTCGAACCTGCGCAGGCAATCGCCTACCAGCGAACACACCGAACGTCTGCAGTCGCTACTGGAGCGGCACGCCGGCGATCGCGAGGCGCGCCTGTGCCTGCATTTCGCATTGGCCAAGGAGCACGAAGACCTGGGGCACTACCCGCAGGCCTTCGAGCACTATCGGCAAGGCAATGCAGCGGGGCGCGAAGCGATCGACTACACGCCCGGACAGGATGCAGCCATCTTTGCCGCCATGGAGCGCGCTTTCCCGGAACCGTTACTCCCGCCCGATAGCGGCGAGTCCCCCGCAGAGCCGATCTTCGTGTTCGGCATGCCACGCAGCGGCACCACGCTGGTCGAACGCATCCTGTCCAGCCATCCGGATGTCCACGCCGCCGGCGAATTGCTGAACTTCGGCATGGCGGTGGGCCGGGCATGGAACGGTTCCTCGCCGTTCTGGCGAGACCCGGACATTGCCGCGCGTGCGCGCGCCATCGACTGGTTGCGTGCCGGCTCCGATTACATCCGCAGTACCCGTCCTGGCACGGGATGCACGCCACGTTTCGTGGACAAGTTTCCGTTCAACTTCCTCTATGCGGGCTTCATCGCCCGCGCGCTGCCCAATGCCAGGATGATCTGCCTGCGGCGCGACCCGATGGACACCTGCCTGGGCAATTTCCGCCAGATATTCGCCGGGAAGCTCCCCTACTACCACTATTCCTTCAACCTCGACGACATCGGGGACTACTGCATCCTGTTCGACCGCCTGATGAACCACTGGCACAAGGTGCTGCCAGGCCGCATCCTCGAATTGCAGTATGAGTCTCTGGTCGATGCACAGGAAGCCGAGACGCGTCGCCTGCTGGCACACTGCGGACTGCGCTGGCACGACGCCTGCCTGCGGTTCGAGCGCAACGCTGCGCCGGCAGCCACTGCCAGCGGTCTGCAGGTGCGGCAGCCGATGTACCGCTCTTCCATCGGCCGCTGGCGCCATTACGAGGACCAGCTCGCGCCACTGCGCAAGCGACTGGACGAAGCCGGCGTCGGAACGGATGCAGCCATCGGCTCGCCAGCGCCCGGTCCGCCGCGGTAACGTTGAACTGTTTCCACCTCGTCAGCACCCGATGACCGACACCCAAGCCCAGCTCGCCGCGCTCAGCGAAGCGTTCAACCAGCGCCGATGGGAGCAGGCCGATATGCTGGCCAGCCGCCTGCTGCCGCGGATGCCCCGAGACGCCATGTTGCGTTACATCGCCGGCATCGCCGCACTGGAACTGCAGCGGATGCCGATGGCGCTCACCCACCTGCACGTCGCCAACGAACTGGAGCCGCGGCGCGCGGATTTCGCCACGCAGTTCGCCAAGGCGCTGGCGCTGGTGAAGATGAACCGCGAGGCGCGCGAGGCTGCCGGCCGCGCCATGGCACTGGACCCCGACGACGCGATCACACTGGACACGCTGGGCGTGGTGTTCACCCAGACCCATGCCCATGCCGAGGCCGCCGAGGCTTTCCGCCGTGCGGCAGCGAGCCGGCCAGAACATGCACCGTATCGTTTCAATCTCGCTACCGCCCTGGTCGCGGTGGGCAGACTCGATGCCGCCGAAGCCGAACTGGAAGCCTGCGTCCGCATCGATCCACACTGGTGGAAGGCCCACCTCACGCTGGCGCAGTTGCGCAAACAGTCTCCGGGCAACAATCACATCGCCCGCATGCGTGGCCTGCTGGACAACTGCGACGGCAACCTTGAGGCGCAGACCTATCTGCACATGGCGTTGGCCAAGGAGTATGAGGATTGCGCGGACTATCCCGCCGCGTTCATGCATTACACGCACGGCAAGCGTGCTGCTGGACAAGGGCGCCGTTACCGCATCGCGCAGGATGAGGCGCTGTTCGCCGCCATTACGGCGACGTTCCCCCTGCCGCAAGCAGCCAAGCCCGGCTGCCCAAGCGGGGAGCCGATCTTCGTGATCGGCATGCCGCGCAGCGGCACCACGCTGGTCGAACGCATTGTCTCCAGCCATCCCGACGTGTACTCCGCCGGCGAGCTGATGAATTTCGGCGTGGCACTCAAGCGTGCCTCGGGAAGCCGTACGCCCCTGCTGCTCGACGAAGACGCCATCGCGCATGCCCGCGACCTGGACTGGGCCGCGCTGGGCACGGACTACCTGGCCAGCACACGCCCGGCCACTGGCCACACGCCACGCTTTGTCGACAAGTTGCCGCACAACTTCCTCTACGCCGGCTGGATCGCCCAGGCCCTGCCCAATGCGAAGATCGTGTGCCTGCGCCGCGATCCGCTGGACACCTGCCTCAGCAACTTCCGTCAGCTGTTCGCCACCCAGTCGCCCTACTACGCGTACTCCTTCGACCTCGCGGACACCGGCCGCTATTACGTCCTGTTCGATCGCCTGATCGCCCATTGGCAGCGTGCTTTCCCGGGCCGCATCCTGGAGATCCGCTACGAAGACCTGGTGGAATCGCAGGAGGCCAGCACCCGCCAGTTGCTCGACTTTTGCCGACTGTCGTGGCGGGACGCCTGCCTGCAGTTTGAGAAGAACGACGCCCCGGTGAACACTGCCAGCGCGGTGCAGGTGCGCAAGCCGGTTTACCGCAATGCACTGCAGCGCTGGCGCAAGTACGAAACCCAGTTGGACGGGTTGCGCACCGTGCTTGCGGGGCAGGGCATCGCACTGCCGGGCTGACGCCGCGTACCGCGCTGACCGAAGAAAACGGCCCCGCCGAGGCGGGGCCGTCCGATCAAGCGACCATGGAATGCGGCATCAACCGTTGGGGCCGTTGCCGAACTTGTAATTCGCCTCCAGGAAGAACGAGCGGCCATAGGGATTGTAATTGTCCGAGTTGTACGGACCCCACGTGGTACCCGGATAGCTGTTGTCCACCGGAGGCATCTTGTTGAACAGATTGCTGACCTGCAGTGAAACACCGAGGTTCTTGATCGGGTTGTAGGTCACGCTGGCGTTCCACAGAATCCAGGCGCCCAGCTTGCCCGTGCCCTTGGACGTGTAATTGTCGAGCTGGCTGGCCAGATAGTTCGGCGTGCGGCCGAAGCGGTCGGCATACAACGTGGTGCTCCACTTGTCCTTCATCCAGGTCAACGAAGCATTGACCTTGCTCTTGAAGTCGGTGCTCCAAGCCGGATGGCGCAGCAAGTCGATCGGGGCGTCCTCCGGATAGTCCTGATAGGTGTGCTTGAATATGTCGGAGTAGGAGGCCGCCCACACCAGCTTGCCCCAGGCACCAATCTCCATGCCGTAGTCGAAGTGCGCGGTGATCGCGTTGACTTCCTCACGGCTGACGTTGACCTTGGGCGTCGTGATGCCGGTGATGTTGCCGAGCAGGTCGATACCATTCAGTGTCCTGCCGGGGCCGCGCTGGATCAGGCTGAAGGCGACGCTGCAGGTCTCCGAGTTCGGGGCGATGGTGCCGATGTCGCAAAGGTATTCGTCATTGGACAAGCTGTCCGCACTCATCTGGTTGACTTCGTTGTTGATGCTCCAGTGCAGGTAGTCCACGCTCAACGACATCCGTTCCACCGGAGCCCACACCGCGCCGTAGGTCCACACCGTGGCCGTGATCGGCTTCAGTGCCGGATTGCCCATGGTGGTGCCCTTGAACTGCGCGCTTTCGTACAACGACGGGCAATGGCTGATGTTGGCGCCGCTGAAGCCCAGGCGGCCGCAGTTGAGGTAATCGGTGACGGAGTTGTAGTAGTTGCTTGGACGCTGGAACTCGTCCGACAGCGTGGGCGCCTTGAAGGCGGTGCCGTAACGGCCGCGCAGCAGCAGAGTGTCGAACGGACGGTATTCCAGGCCAAGCATGTAGGTACCGTGGCTCACGCTCTGGCCGGCCACCTTGTAGCTGTCGTAACGACCGGAGACGTCCATCGTCAACTGTTGCAGCAGCGGCAGCTTGAACTCGGTGGTCGCCGCCCAGCGCGAACGGTGGCCGGCGCCCGGCGTGGCGCTGGTGCCCCAGTAATACGGCGTGGAATAGGTGAAGCCATTGCCGTAGTCGACCGTGGTGTTCTGCATCAGGCGCGGGTCGGGCGTGGAATCCCAGCCCTGGTTGCCACCCTCCACCACCACAGCCACACCGGCATCGCCACCGGGCAGGGTGAACAGCGAGGCGTTGGTCACCTGGCCGCGCAACATGTTGTCCCAGGTCTTCGCGTAGCTCGTGGAATAGCCGGTGAAACTCTTGAAGTCACTCTGCGCCACCGGGTTGTACAACGCCGCATAGTCGGGCTCGAACACCGGGTAGCCCGAATACGTACCCAGCTGCGGCCCCAGCACGTTCTTGGAAAAATAGGTTTCCATCGGACCGGCCAGGCGCTGGAAGCTGCGGTCGATCAGCTTGTCGTCGGAGTGGGTGAAGCCCAGGTCGTAGTCCCAGTCCGACTGGCCGAAGGTGCCCCGCGCCCCCAGGGTGAGCATGTAGGAGTTCTCGTACTCCTTGTTCATGATGTTCTTGTAGCCGCCCATTTCCTCTGGCGCGAAGGCGTGCTGCAGCAACATCAGGCTGCCGCCGTGCACCGTCGGGTCCCAGAAATAGGAAGCCCCCTGCGACGCGGCCACGCTGGTGCCCCACCAGGTGGTGCTCGAACCGTTGGTGAACTTCTTCTCCGAGTAGTTGTAGAGCAGGTCGCCATACAACTGCACGTTGTCGTTGATGTCGAACGTGTTGTGGGTGTACGCGTTGGCCTGCTTGCTGTCCAGCGTCAACGTGCCCACGCCCGGTGTGTAGAAGGAGCCGCAATAATCGCCCTGCGGAGTGCGATGCTGCTTGGTCTCGGTGCCGCCCCACTGGCCGGATACATTGGCGCAGTTGTTCGGATCCATGAACTGATAGCCCGGACCGGTGCCGTCGTTCGAGTAGGCGGTCAACACGAGATAGTCGCGCGAGGCCGTCTCCGGGCTGGTGCCATGGGTGTTGAATGTACTGGTGAGGCTGCGGTCCCGCCGCCAGATCGGCTGCGTGCTTTCGAACTGGAATCCGTACAGCGAGTTCCACTTGCCCAGCGTGAAGCTGTCGGCAAAGCTGATGCGGCGGCTCGCGCCGCCGCCGTCGGAGTACCAGCCGTAGCGCACGTCGAGCGTGGGCTGGTCGATATGCTTCTTGAGCACGATGTTGATGACGCCCGCAATCGCGTCCGAGCCGTACAGCGAGGACTGGCCGCCCGGCAGGATGTCGATGTGATCGACCATGTCCATCGGGATGCCGCTGATGCTGTTGAAAGTGTCGCTGCCGTTGTACAGGCCCGGAAAACTGCCCATCGGGCGGCCGTCGATCAGGTATTTCACGAAGCCCACCGGCAGACCGAACATGCTCAGGGTTTCGGCACCCGTGGTGAACGAATTGGTGTCCTGCATGCCTTGCACGCTGCCCGTGGCGAACGAGGCCTGCTGCAGCGCCTGCGCCACGCTTGCGAAACCGCGCGCCTTCATCTGGTCGGCGGTAATCGTGATAACCGGAGTGGCCGTCTCGATCTGGGTTTGCGGAATCAGTGAGCCGGTAACCACGACCGCCTGCAGCTTCTTGGCGTTCTTGGCGCTGGCGGCCTGGTCGGCATTCCGGTCCTGCTGTTGGGCGGGGGCCGGCGGCGTCTGTGCATCCTGCGCGCAGACTGCGGCGGAACCGAACGCCAGCGCCGCAACTATCGCCACGGCCAGTTTCGACTTGATCATTATGTTGAGCTCCCTGGTGTGCAAAACAACAAGCCCGGCGCGAAGCCGGGAATCCACACAAACGCACCGCATTGCTCGGATGCGTGATCGGTCCAGTCCCCACTGGCCGATACTTTTTGGTGTGTGCCGTTTTGTTTTTACACAAATTTTAACGTATTAACAACAGTCGTTCTACATTTTCACCGCGTTTTCTTGCGCAAAGCGCCAGGACCCCGTCTGCTGGACTCGCATCAAATCAGGCGCTGCGCCTCCAGCTCGCCCTTGAGATACGCGTAATAGATCGGTGCGGCGATCACGCCGGGCAGGCCGAAGGCGGCTTCCAGCAGCAGCATCGCGATCAGCAGCTCCCAGGCGCGTGCGTGGATCTGCGAGCCCACGATGCGCGCGTTGAGAAAGTATTCCAGCTTGTGGATCAGGATCAGGAAGCCGAGCGCGGCGATGCCCACGCCCAGCGACACCGAGAGCGCCGCGATGGTGATCGCGGTGTTGGAGAGCAGGTTGCCGACCACCGGCAACAGGCCGACGATGAAGGTGACCGCCACCAGGGTTTTCGACAGCGGCACGTGGATGCCGAGCAGCGGGAGCACGCCCAGCAGGAAGATCGCGGTGAGCGCGGTGTTGACCAGCGAGATCTTGATCTGGGCGAACACGATGTCGTGGAACGCCTGGGCCAGTCGATGGCTGCGCTGGCCCAGCGCCGCCGCCAGCGGCCCCACCTGGTGTGCGGGGCGGGTACGGCTGAGCGCCACGATCGCGCCCAGCACCAGGCCGATCAGGATATGCACGAACGCGCGTGCCGCCTCCTTGCCCGCCAGTTGCAGGGCTACCGCATGCCTGCTCGCCAGTTCCACCACGCCGTCGCGAAGGTCGTCCACGCTGTCGGGCAGATGGTTGACCAGCATCGCCGGCAGTTGCTGGCGGGCCTTCTCCACCAGCGGCATCAGCTGTTGCTGCCACAGCAGCTCGGGATTGCCCAGTTCGCTGCGGAAGAAGCTGATCGCGCCGAGGATCAGCAGCACGAGGAGGCCCACCACGAGCGTGCCGAGCGCCGCCACCACCACCACCCGGGCGCGGTCGCCGGAAATGCGCCGACCCAGCAACGGCACTGCCGCCTGCACCAGTTCGTACACCAGCAGGCCGGCCAGCAGGGCGGAGAGCAGATGCAGCTGCAGCACGAGCCACAGCGCCAGCGCCGCCAGCAGGTAACTGGTGACGCGGATGGCAGGCGAACTGGCGCGCAGCGTGGCGGGCGTCGGATCGTTCATGCGGGTTCCGGCGATGATGGGGACGGCCGCCAGTCTGTCAGCCACCGGCGCCGACAGCCAGAGCCCGGGCATGGCCGTGTCGTAAGATCCCAAGGTTTGCCGCCCTTGTCCGGAGATGTCCCCATGCGTTCGCGCCTGCCACTGGCCCTGGCCACATTCGCGCTGCTCGCCGGCTGCACCGCCGCGCCGCCGCGCCCTGCCTCGGCGCCGGGGGCGGCCGCCAACGACAACCTCGACGCGGTAGCGTGGACGCAGACCGCGATCGAGCACGACCTGGTCTACCTGCAGACCTACCGCGATGCGCAGTCGCGCCTGCTGGCCGCCCTGCGCGACCCGCACTGGGATGCGCTGACGCAGGAGGATCGCGTGGCGCCCGCGGCCGACCTGCCGCCCGCGGTGGTGCTGGACATCGACGAAACCGTGCTGGACAACTCGCCCTACCAGGCGCGGCTGCTGAAGAGCGGCGGCCAGTACGACGCGGCCAGCTGGGCCGCATGGTGCAGGGAGGAACGCGCCCGCGCCCTGCCCGGCGCGCTGGCCTTCACCCGGTTCGCGGCCGCGCACGGCATCGCGGTGATCTATCTCTCCAACCGCGCGAGGGAGCTGGACACGGCCACCCTGGCGAACCTGCGCAAGCTGGGCTTCCCGGTGTCCGGACCCGAAGCCTTCCTCGGCCTGGGCACCACGGTGCCGGGCTGCGAGCAGCAGGGCACCGGGAAGGGTTGCCGCCGCCAGCTGGTGAGCCGCAGCTACCGCGTGCTGATGCAGTTCGGCGACCAGCTGGGCGATTTCGTGGACGTCGCCGCCAACACCGCGGCGGGCCGCCGACAGGCCATCGCCGGCTACATGGGCTGGGTCGGCGTACGCTGGTTTGTGTTGCCCAACCCCAGCTACGGCGCGTGGGAGCCGGCGCTGTTCGGCAACAACTGGGGCGCAGCGCCCGCGGAACGGCGTCGGATGAAGCTGGATTCGCTACGATATAATTGAGTAAAAACAATTAATTGAAGTAAACAACAAAAGTATTGCTTCAAGTTCACCGGCCGCGTAATATCTGCCCCGCCTACCTGCTGCCGACCTCAAAGTTTCCGCAGGCAAGGCCATTTCCCTTCCGGCTCGGCCGGATTGCCCCGTGCGGCTTGCGCCCGCGGGGTTTTCTTTGGGATGTGTGTTCATCCCTGGGTCCCGGTCCGCGATATCGGACGGTGCCCCACCCCGGCCACCCGTCCACTGCGCCCTCGCAGGTTCCTGCGGCCGCCCCTTGTCCCTCCATGCGGTGCCCCGTACCCTGACCGGCCACGGCGCAGACCGGCGCCCCTCACACCGCACTGCGAGAGACCGTCCATGCGCTTCCGCTCCCTCTGCCGCAACCTGCTGCCCCTCGTCGCCGTGCTGGCGCTGGCCGCCTGCCACCACAGGGACGACGAGGCCGCCCAGGTCGGCGGCAGCACACCGGAAGCGGCGGTGCAGGGTTCGATCGACCTGCTCAAGGCCGGCGACTTCAACGGCCTGTGGAAGCACGCCCTGCCTGCGGCCGACTACGCCACCCTGCGCGCGGACTGGAGCCGCCACAACGCGAACCAGCCGCCCGTCAGCGCCGCCGACAGGACGAAATTCGACGAGGCCGTGCGGAAGCTCACCGGCCCGGATGCGGAGACCAGGCTCTACGCCGAGCTGCAGCCCAAGCTGAGCCAGATGGAGCAGCAGTACAAGGACCAGCTGCCGGTGCTGATCAGCGTGGGCGACGCCCTGCTGAAGAACGGTGTGGCGCAGAACAAGAGCCTGGACGGCGAGCAGAAAGCGCAGGCAAACCAGCTGATCGATGTGCTGGTGCCGTGGGCGCAGCATGCGCCGTGGTTCGACCAGGCCAGGGCGAAGCAGGCCGTGGGCGTGGTGGTGGCCGCCGCGCGCAAGCTCGACCTCAAGAGCCCGGACCAGCTGCGCAGCATGGATTTCGACGCCGCGATGGCGAAATACGCCACCGGCTATGCCGGCCTCAAGCAGCTGCTGGCGATCTACGGCCTGTCGGTGGACGCCGCGCTGGACTCGGTCAAGCTCAGCACGCTTTCCAGCAAGGACGGCCGCGCGGTGGTGAAGATCGACTACACCCTGCTCGGCAAGCCGCTGTCCGCCGAATCCACCTTGGTGCAGCAGGACGGCCGCTGGTACAGCGAATCGCTGATCCGCAACGTGCACGAGGCGCACGAGCGCCTGCAGCAGCAGCCGGCCGCGGCCGGCAGCACGACTTTGACGGCACTGCCGGCCTCCACCGCCAGCGCCGCCGCGAAGGACTGAGGACTGCGGGTTTTCGGCCCCGGCCCGGGCACGGATGGACGATCGCGAGCTGGCTAGGCAAGCGGCCGACTCGCGGAGCCGCGTACCGGCAGCTGCCGGACGTACCGACGGGACATTCCACGGGGTGCGGAAGGCTTCACCAGCGTCGGGAAGCCCGGCCCGCACCACCAAAGGAAGGAGCATCGGGGCGCCCTTCCACACGCCCGGGCATGGTTTTCCGGACAAGCCACTAGAATAGGCGGATGCAGAACATCTCCACTGCCGATTCCCCACGTCGCCGCGGCCCCTGGTGGTTCCACCTGGCCGGGCAGCTGTTGCAGCCCTGGGTGCGCATCCGGCGCGATCCGGCGGAACCGGCCACCCTGCTCAAGGCCGGCGTGCCGGTCTGTTACGTGATCGAGCGCGACGGCTTCTCCGACGCGCTGATCCTCGACCGTGCCTGTCGCGAGGCTGGCCTGCCCGGTCCGCTGCAGCCGCTGGCAGGCACCCGGCGCAAGCGCTCGGTGTTCGCACTGATGCGCCGCGACGGCTGGCTGTTCGGGCGCAAGCGCCACCGCCCGCCGAGCGAGCCGCTGGGCCAGCTGGTGCATTCGCTGGAAGGCATGCCCGAGCGCGACATCCAGATCGTGCCGGTGTCGATCTACGTGGGCCGCGCGCCGAACCGCGATTCCGGCTGGTTCAGCGTGCTGTTCTCCGAGAACTGGGTGATGGTGGGCCGCTTCCGCCGCCTGCTGGCGCTGCTGCTCAACGGCCGCGACACCGTGGTGCACTTCGCAGCACCGGTGTCGCTGCGCGAGGTGCTGGCCGAGTCCGGCGAGCTGCCGCCGCCGCGCTTCGCGCGCAAGCTGGCGCGCGTGCTGCGTACCCACTTCCGGCGCATCCGCGCCGCGGTGATCGGCCCCGACCTCTCGCACCGTCGCACCGTGGTGGACGACGTGCTGCGTGCCGAGCCGGTGCGCGCGGCGATCGCCGCCACCGCAGCCAAGGAGAAGATCAGCGAGGCCAAGGCCTGGCGCCGCGCCCAGAAGATGATGCTGGAGGTCGCTGCCGACTATTCGCACCCGGTGGTGCGCTCGGTGTCGTTCCTGCTCTCGAACTTCTGGAACAAGCTTTACGACGGCATCGCGATGCACCACTTCGACAAGGCCCGCGCCGCCGCGCCGGGCTACGAGGTGGTGTACGTGCCGAGCCACCGCAGCCACACCGACTATCTGCTGCTCAGCTACCAGCTGCACATGTCCGGCGTGGTGCCGCCGCACATCGCCGCGGGCGTCAACCTCAACCTGCCGCTGATCGGGCCGATCCTGCGTCGCGGCGGCGCGTTCTTCATGCGCCGCACGTTCAAGGGCAACGCGCTGTACTCGGTGATCTTCAACGAGTACATGGCGCAGCTGATCGACCGCGGCGTGCCGATGGAGTACTTCATCGAGGGTGGCCGCTCGCGCACCGGACGCCTGCTGGCGCCGCGCGCCGGCATGCTGGTGATGACGGTGCGCGCGTTCCTGCGCGCGCCGCGCCGGCCGGTGCTGTTCCAGCCGGTGTACATCGGCTACGAGAAGCTGATGGAGGGCAAGAGCTACGCCGGCGAGCTCAGCGGCCAGCCGAAGGAGAAGGAGTCCCTGCTCGGCCTGCTCAAGGGCCTCAAGGTGCTGCGCCAGCGCTACGGCCACGTGGCGCTGAACTTCGGCGAGCCGATCGAGCTCACCCCGCTGCTGGACGCCGCCAGCGCCGACTGGCGCGGCGCCAGCGGCGACCCGGACACCCGGCCCGAATGGCTGAACGGCGTGGTCGACCAGCTGGCCGAGAAGATCCAGGTCAACGTCAACCGCGCCGCCGACGTCAACCCGATCAACCTGCTCGCGCTCTCGCTGCTGGCCACGCCCAAGCATGCGATGGCCGAGAACGACCTGCTGGCGCAGCTCGAACTCACCAGGTCGCTGCTGCTGGAACTGCCCTACTCCGACCGCATCACGCTGACCCCGATGGACCCGGCCGGCATCATCGCCTACGGCGAGCAGATGGGCTGGATCCGCCGCATCAAGCACCCGCTGGGCGACGTGCTCGACGTGGAGGGCGAGCAGGCGGTGCTGCTCAGCTACTTCCGCAACAACGTGCTGCACCTGGTCGCCGCCGCCGCCTGGGTGGCCTGCTGCTTCCTCAACAACCGGCGCATGTCGCGCGCTTCGGTGCAGCGGCTAGGCCGCATCATCTATCCGTTCCTGCAGGGCGAGCTGTTCCTCGCCTGGGACGAGCAGGGCTTCGGCGACACGCTGCAGTCCACCATCGATTTCTTCGTGCGCCGCGGCCTGCTCGAGGCCACCGGCGACGGCCGCATGCTGGAGCGGGCGCCCGGCCAGGACGACAGCGCGTTCCAGCTCAAGATCATCGCGCGCAGCCTGATCCAGGCCTTCGAGCGCTACTACATCGCCATCGCCGCCCTGGTGAAGCACGGTCCGCACACGCTTTCCAGCGGCGAGCTGGAGACCACCTGCACGCTCACCGCGCAGCGCCTGGCGCTGCTCAACGAGCTCAGCGCGCCGGAGTTCTTCGACAAGGCGCTGTTCCGCGGCTTCATCCAGAAACTGCGCGAGCGCCGCGTCGTGTGGACCGACGACGACGGCAAGCTCGACTACGACAGTGCGCTGGAGGACATGGTGCGCGACGCGCGGGTGATCCTGTCGCGCGAGATGCGGCATTCCATCCTCAAGATCACCCCCGGGGGTGATCGCGACGCCGCGGCCGACGAGACCGCAACCGAGCCTGCCGCGCCCGAGCCGCTCGCGTCGCCCGTCGACGAGGCTGGTGCGGAACTGCACGAGCGCCACGTCGCCACCCAGCACGAGAGCCACCATCAGCCGCATCCCGCCGAGACCGCCGTCGACGCGGGCGAGCAGGAAGGCGCGCAGCGCGACCTGCCGCTGTAGGCGGCCCGCCCGTGCCCTCCAGGCTCCCGGCACGGGGTCTCCGGAGGACATGAGCAGGCTTCCACCCATCACCGGATTGCATGACGCCATGAACGAGCAGCCCACCACCCATTTCGGTTACCGCGACGTTCCCGTCGCCGACAAGCAGAAGCTGGTCGGCCAGGTGTTCACCTCGGTCGCGCGCAACTACGACCTGATGAACGACCTGATGTCGTTCGGCATCCACCGCCTGTGGAAGCGCCACTTCGTCGCCGTCAGCGGCGTGCGCAAGGGCGACCGCGTGCTGGACCTCGCCGGCGGCACCGGCGACATCGCCGCACTGCTCAAGCCCGTGGTGGGCGACGAGGGCGAGGTGGTGGTGGGCGACATCAACGCCGCCATGCTCGGCGTGGGCCGCGACCGCCTCACCGACCGCGGCCAGGTGGCCGGCCTGCGCTGGACCCAGCTCAACGCCGAATGCCTGCCGTTCCCCGACAACAGCTTCGACGCGGTGACCATGGCCTTCGGTCTGCGCAACGTCACCGACAAGGACAAGGCGCTGGCCGACATCTGCCGCGTGCTCAAGCCCGGCGGCCGCGCCCTGGTGCTGGAGTTCTCGCGGGTGCAGGGCGAGCTGTTCGGCAAGCTCTACGACTTCCACTCCTTCAAGGTGCTGCCGAAGCTCGGCCGCCTGTTCGCCGGCGACGCCGACAGCTACCGGTACCTCGCCGAATCCATCCGCAAGCACCCCGACCAGGCAACGCTGAAGGGCATGATGGAGCGCGCCGGCTTCGGCAGGGTCGAGGTGCGCAACCTCTCGAACGGCATCGTGGCGATCCACCGCGCCTACAAGTTCTGAGCTGAAGGGCCGCACCGGCGAACGGCTGCAGGTTGACCCAGATCAGGGGCTTGCCGCGACTTGCGGCATATCGTTTGTGCTCCCTTTCCCGCGAGCACCCGCCGATGTCCCCCGACACTGTCTTCGAGCAGCACACCCATCTCTTCGACGCCCGCGGCGTGGCCCGGCGCTTCCGCCACTCGGCGATCTTCGGCGCGATCGGTGCGCTGCGCTCGGGCGAGACGATGCGCTTCGTCAACGACCACGACCCGCTGCCGCTGATCGCGCAGTTGCGCGAACGCCTCGGCGAGCACCTCACGGTGACCTACCGCCAGCGCGACGCCGACGCGGTGGTGATCGATTTCGGCATCGTCGGCTTGCCGGAGGACTGATGGGCCATCCCGCGTTCTTCGACGAGGCACCGCGCATCCTGGTGCGCGACCCGCTGGCCGACCTGCTCGGTGCCGCCGATGGCGGCCTGCTCGAGTACCGCTACCTCGACGCGGTGCGCCTGGCCGGCCATTCCTGCCCCACCGTCGCCGGCGCGTGGCTCACGGCGCGCGCCGCGCTGCGCGCGCTGTACCCGGACGAACCGGCCGAGCGCGGCGGCATCGCGGTGCAGATGCCCGCGCCGGCCGACGAAGGCGTCACCGGGGTGATCGCGCAGGTCATCACCCTGGTCACCGGCGCCGCCGCCGAGAACGGTTTCCACGGCATCGGCGGCCGCTTCGTGCGCCAGGGCCTGCTCGATTTCGCGGATATCGCGGGCACGGCCGCGATCCGCTTCACCCGTCGCGACAACGGCAAGTCGGTGGCGGTGGAGCTGGATCTCTCCAGCGTGCCGCCGGCGCCGCAGGCGCGCGCCCTGATGAGCGCAGCGATGCAGCCGGACGCCACCGCCGCGCAGCGCGCCGCGTTCGGCCAGGCCTGGCAGGATCGTGTGCGCCGCCTGCTGCTGGAGCATGCCGACGATCCGGCGGTGCTGCGGGTCACCGCGCTCGACTAAGCTAAGGCATGCCACGACTCCACTGGCGCCCGAACAGGCACCGCCCGGCGTGTCATCGACGCTCCGGGCGCCCCGTTCAAACGGTCGCGTCGCCCATGGCGAACAGAAGCACATGCAGCATGCCGACCATCGCGGCCGCAAACGCATCCACCGCACCAAGTACAGCCGCACACAGCGCCGATCCGCGCTGACTGACGCATCGTCGGCTCAGGGCGCGCGCAGGTCCTGCAGCCAGGTTCCCGAGCGCCGCGCCTCGTCCTCGTGGTCCGGATCGCGCCAGGTCTCGGCCAGCGCCGCGGCATACCACTCGCGCATCGCGGGCAGGTCGAGCAGGCGCTGCGCATAGGCCATCGCGACATCGCCGAGTTGCAGCCCGTAGCTCTGGATGCGGAACGCCACCGGCGCGTAGAACGCGTCGACCGCGGTGAAAGCTTTGCCGGCGAGGAACGGCCCGCCAAAGCGCGCCAACCCCTCGTTCCACAGCTCGTCGATGCGGGCCACGTCCTTGCGCAGCGCCTCGCCGGGTACCTCGATGCGGATGCGGATGCCGCAGTTCATCGTGCAGGTGCGGCGCAACGCGGGAAAGCCGGAATGCATCTCCGCCGCCGCGCAGCGCGCCCATGCGCGCGCCCGCGCATCGGCCGGCCACACGCCGGGATCGCGCTCGGCCGCGTACTCGGCGATCGCCAGCGAATCCCACACCACGATGTCGCCGTCGCGCAGGCACGGCACCTTGCCGGTGGGCGAGAACGCGCGGAACGACGCCCAGCTCGACGAGGTGCCCGGCGCGAACGGCACCAGGTGCTCCGTGAACGCGATGCCGCGCTCGCGCAGCAGCAGCCACGGCCGCAGCGACCACGAGGAGTAGTTCTTGTTGGCGATGTAGAGCTCGTACACGCGACACTCCTTCTTGGCGGGGGAAGCTTCAGGACGGCTTGCACGCCTCGGCCAGCACCGCTGCTACCGGCGGCACGGGGCGCCGCCGCGCGTTCGCCAGCACCACGCCGCCGATCACGATCGCGCCGCCGGCGAGCACCATCGGGCCGGGCACCTCGCCCAGCCACGCCCAGCCGATCGCGATGGCGATCGGCGGCGAGAGATAGATGAAGCTGGATACCCGCGAAGCGCTGGCGCGATTCACCGCGACATTCCACGCGAGGTAGCCGACGAAGCTCGGCGCGATGCCCAGCCACAGCAGCGCGGCGATGTGCGACCACGGCGCGGCCGCCAGCGCGTGCGGCAGGCCACCCGCGAACGGCAGGCAGCCCAGCGTGCCGGCGAAGAAGGTGCAGGCGGTGACCGCCAGCGTGCTGGAGCGCGCGAACATCGGCTTCTGCCCCACGAAATAGATCGCCGAAGCCAGCACGCACACCAGCACCAGCAGCGCCTTCGGATCGACTTCCACCTTCTGCCCGCTGGCCAGCACCACCAGCACCGTGCCCGCCAGCGCCACCGCGAGCCCGGTCCAGGTGCGCAGGCTCAGGCGCTCGCGCAGCCACAGTGCCGACACCGCCGCCGTCGCCGCCGGCACCAGGCAGATCAGGATCGCCGCAGTGCCGCTCGCGATGCGCGTCTCCGCCCAGTTGAGGCAGACATGGTAGGTGGTGAGGCCGACCAGGCCCAGCAGCAGCAAGCGCGGCCAGTCGCGCCGCGCCGGCAACGGCACGCGCCTGACCGCGAGCAGGGTCGCGAAGCACAGCGAGCCGATGGCGAGGCGCGAGAACGCCACCTCGCCCGGCGTGAACGAAGCCAGCGCGTAGGCGATCGCCGCGTAGGCCGACGACCAGGTGACGAGGGCAATGGCGATGCACGCGAGGGCCCGCGCATCGAGGCGTTCGGTGGAAACCATGGAGGGCGGAATCCGGCGGTGGGGAGTGCGCATCCTAGTCTTGCGGACGATGTCGCGGAATAATGCATCGGCAGGTCACCGCGATGTTTCGCCATCGATCAAAATGAAACCGGAGCATGTCGCCTTGGAATCGAAACCCGAACTGGACGCCAAGGACTGGCACATCCTCGAAGCCCTGCAGCGCGACGCGCGCCTGGGTTACGCCGAACTTGGCCGCAAGGTGAAGCTCTCCGCGCCCGCCGTCGCCGAGCGCGTGAAGCGACTGGAGGAGGCCGGCGTGATCGCGGGCTACCGCGCGGTGGTGGAGCCCAAGCGGCTGGGCTACCGCATCGAGGCGATGGTGCGGCTGCGCTGCGACGGCGGCATCTGCGCGCGCATCGGGCAGATCGTCGCCGACATTCCCGAAGTGCTGGACTGCCGCCGCCTCGCCGGCGAGGACTCCGCGCTGCTGCGCGTGGTGGCGATGTCCATCGGCCACCTGGAAAGCGTGCTCGACCGGTTGCTGAAGATCCACGCCAGCATCAGCACCACCACCCTGGTCGTGCTGCAGGCGCCGCACGCGAACCGCACGGTCACCCGCGCGATGTGGGACGCCGCGCGCAAGCTGCCGCTGGACTGAGCCCGGGTCCGAAGCCCGGCCTTCCCGGCCCGTTCCGGCACGCCGGGTCCGGCGCGTGGCCGGGCCTGGCTCCGTCGGGCCGGGCATGCACGCCCGATTCGCCTGCGCTTCGCCCGTGATCACGCGCGTCCCGCGCCGGCCATGCCCGCGTCATGCGGCCGCGGTACTTCTGCCAGAGTCGCCGCCGACGCGCGGCGTCGCATACTCTCCCCCTCGCCGCCGACGAGTGAACCGCCATGACCGAGAAGCTGCCGCCTGCCGCACCCACCGCCACCGACGACGCACCCGCCGATCCGGCCCGCCGCAAGCTGCTGGGCGGGATCGCCCTCGCCGGCGCCGCATTGGCGGTGGGCGGCTGCCAGACGCCGGCGAACCGCGCCGGCGCCCGCACGGCCGGCGCCGGCAGCGCACTGGACGCCGCGCTGCGCGAACACATCCGCCACGTGGTGGTGATCTACGCGGAGAACCGCAGCTTCAACAACCTGTTCGCGGGGTTCCCCGGCCTGGCACAGCCGCTGTCCGCGCTCGAGCCCGGGCAGTACCGCCAGCGCGACCGCGACGGCCGCCTGCTCGATACCCTGCCGCCGATCTGGCATGGCCTGGTGCCGCACAGGCAGGTGCTGGACGGCCGCGAGTACCAGATCGCCGAGGACGCGATCCGCGGCCTCGCCAACGCGCCGTTCGCGCTGCGCACGCCGCAGGGCGAGCCGCTGCCGCATGCGCTGGTGACCCGTGACCTGATCCACAGCTTCTACACCAACCAACTGCAGATCAACGGCGGCCGCAACGACGGCTTCGTGGCCTGGGGCGACAGCGGCGCGCTGGTGATGGGTCATTACGGCGACGGCGCGGACAAGCTCGCGCTGTGGCGACTGGCGCAGCAGCACACGCTGTGCGACAACTTCTTCATGGGCGCCTTCGGCGGCTCCTTCCTCAACCATCAGTACCTCATCGCCGCGCAGCCGCCGTACTTCCCGCACGCCGACCAGACGCCTGCACGGTTCCAGATCACCGAGCTCGAAGGCGACGATCCCACCGGCATCCGCCCGAAGCTGGCCGACGACTCCCCGGCCAGCGCGATGCAGGGCCGGCCGAAGTTCGCTTCGCGCATGGCGCTCACGCCCGACTTCTGGGCGGTGAACACGATGGGCCCGCCGTACGCGCCGGCCTTCACCAAGGATCCGAAGCACCCGTTGCTGGCCGATCCGGCCGACCCCAGCACGCTGCCGCCGCAGGATCACGCCACCATCGGCGACCGGCTCCGCGCGAAGGGCATCGACTGGGCGTGGTACGCCGGCGGCTGGCAACTGGCGCTGGACGGCCAGGGCGTGCGCGGTACGCGCGACCACTTCCCCTACGCGCCGAACTTCCAGATCCACCACCAGCCGTTCAACTACTTCCGGGCATACGCACCCGGCAGCGCCGGGCGCGCACGGCACCTGCGCGACGGCGGCACCGGCAACGGCCCGGCCAGCAACCGCTTCCTTGCCGACATCGAACGCGGCACGCTGCCCCCGGTGGCGTTCTACAAGCCCGAGGGCGACCTCAACATGCACGCGGGCTATTCCGACGTGGCCGCCGGCGATGCGCACATCGCGCACATCGTCGAGGCATTGCGGAACAGCCCGCTGTGGCCGCATGTGCTGGTGGTGATCACCGTGGACGAGAACGGCGGCTGGTGGGACCACATGGCGCCGCCGAAGGGCGACCGCTGGGGGCCGGGCACGCGCATTCCCGCACTGGTGGTCTCGCCGCACGCGAAGCGCGGCCACGTCGACCACACCGTCTACGACACCGGCTCGATCCAGCGCTTCATCAACCGCCGCTTCGGGCTGGAACCGCTGCCCGGCATCGCCATGCGCGACCAAGCGATGCGCGCCGCGGGCGGCCCGGCGCCGGGCGACCTCACCGCGGCACTGCAATTCGCCTGACGCCGGTTCCGCACCGAATCCCACATCCACGACACGGATCCCGAACATGCGCGAGCTGTACCCCGAGATCGAACCCTTCCGCACCCGCCGCCTTGCGGTGGATGCGCGGCACACGCTGCACGTGGAGGAATGCGGCACGCCCGACGCGCTGCCGGTGCTGTTCCTGCATGGCGGTCCCGGCGCGGGCATCGCGCCGTACCATCGCCGCTTCTTCGATCCGGCGCGCTGGCACGTGGTGCTGTTCGACCAGCGCGGCGCGGGACAGTCCACGCCGTTCGCCGACCTCGTCGACAACACCACCGCGCATCTCGTCGCCGACATCGAGGCGTTGCGCGAGGAACTCGGCATCGAGCGCTGGGTGGTGTTCGGCGGCTCGTGGGGCTCCACGCTGGCGCTGGCCTACGCCGAGGCGCATCCCGAACGTGTGCTGGGGCTGGTGCTGCGCGGCATCTTCCTCGCCCGCGACGAGGAGCTGCGCTGGTTCAACGAGGCGGACGGCGGCGCGCGCTTCATCTTCCCCGAGCGCTGGGCGCGCTTCCGCGATTTCATCCCGCAAGCCGAGCGCGGCAACATGATCGAGGCGTACTGGAAGCGCCTCGACGGCGACGACGAGGCGCTGCGCCTCGCCGCCGCGCAGGCCTGGAGCGAGTACGAGGGCGGCAGCACCACGCTGCTGCACGATCCCGACGCGCCCGGCGATTTTTCCGAGCCGCGCAAGGCGGTGAGCCTCGCACGGCTGGAGGCGCACTACTTCCGCCACGGCATGTTCCTCGAACCCGACCAGCTGCTGCGCGAGGTGGCGAAGGTCCGCGGCATCCCCGCCACCATCGTGCACGGCCGCTACGACATCATCTGCCCGGTGAAGAGCGCGCTCGACCTGCACGCGGCCTGGCCCGAGGCCGCGCTGCACATCGTGCTGGCCGGCCACAGCGCCGCCGACCCCGCCATCGTCGACCAGCTGGTGCAGGCCACCGACCGGCTGGCCGACCGCTACACCTGAGCCGCACCGCGGTCAGCCGCCGGTTGCGGCCCCGCCGTCGCGCCGCGCCTGCCGCAGGGAATGGACGCGCTCGTGTTCGTCCAGCCATTGGCGGAAACCGGCGTCGTCCAGCGGACGGCAGATCAGGTAGCCCTGCAGGCCGTCGCAACCCATCTGCTCCAGGGCGGCGCGTTGCGATTCCGTCTCCACGCCCTCGGCCACCGCGACGATGCCGAGCCGATGGGCCACGTCGATGATGAAGCCGGCCAGCGGCCTGGCGGCCTCGGCCGTCAGCTCGCTGACGAAGGCGCGGTCGATCTTCAGGATGTCCAGCGGCAGGCGCTGCAGGTAGCTCAGCGCGGAGTAGCCGACGCCGAAGTCGTCCAGCGCCAGGCGGAAACCCGCGCCGGCGAGTTGCTCGAGGATCGCCAGCGCGCTGTCGAAATCGTGCAGCAGCGCGCTTTCGGTCAGCTCCAGCGTGAGCCGTGACGCATCGATGCCGGCGTCGCGCACCTGCGCATCGAGCAGCCAGGCGAGCCGCGGCTGGGCGAGCTGCCAGGCACTCACGTTGACCGCCAGGCGTCCATGGAACGGCACGCCGTCGCGGTCCCACGCGCGGATGCATGCACAGGCCGCGCCGACGACCCAGCGACCGAGTGCGTGGATCAGTCCGCTCTCCTCGGCCATCGGGATGAACTCCGCCGGCAGCAGGTTGCCCAGCTGCGGATGCCGCCAGCGCAGCAGCGCCTCCGCGCCCAGCAACTCGCCTTGCGGGCTGATCTGCGGCTGGAAGTGCAGGGCGAACTGCGCATCCATGTCGCCCTGCTCCAGCGCCGCGCGCAGGCCGCGCTCGAGCGTCAGGCGCATGCCGGCCTCCTGCTGCATGGGCGGCAGGAACAGGCGCACCGTGTTGCGCCCGGCCGCCTTGGCGCGGTACAGCGCGATGTCGGCCCGGCGCAGCAGGTCGGCCACGTCTTCCTCGCCGGCGGGGAACACCGCCACGCCGACGCTGGCTCCGACGGCGAGGACGCGATGGCCCACCGTGGTCGGCCCCGACAGGCGCGCGATCATGTTCGCGGCGACCTGCTGCGCACGCGCCTGCACCTCGGTGGACGAGCCCTGCAGCGGCCCCAGCAGCAACACGAACTCGTCGCCGCCCAGGCGCGCAAGCATCGCTTCGGGCGGCACCGCGGCGAGCAGACGGTCGGCGATCGCCTGCAACAGCTGGTCGCCCACGTGGTGGCCCAGGCCGTCGTTGATGGTCTTGAAATTGTCCAGGTCGATCAGCAGCAGCGCGGCGCAGTGGCCGCTTGCCAGTGCGTCGGCACGCAGCTCGGCGAGGCTGTTCAGCACATGGGCGCGGTTGGGCAGGCCGGTCAGGCTGTCGTGATAGGCAATGTGGCGCAGATCGGACTCGGCCTCGCGGCGCGTGTGCGCCTCGGCCTCCAGCTGCCGCCGGGCCTGCTCCAGTTGCATCGAACGCTGGCGCAGCTGCGCCGCCAGCGACAGGCTCATCAGCAGCACGAACGGCAGGAAGGCGAAAGCGTCCAGGTACGGCGAGCGCACGCCGAGCAGGTCGATCGCGATATCGCCCCACAGCAGGGCCGCGAACTGCAGCAGCAGGCAGACGCCCAGCAGCAGGGCGAGCAGCGATTCGCCACTGCGGAACTGTCGCCACGCGCGCCACAGCGCCCACAGGAACAGCGCGTAGGTCGCCAGGTGGAACAGCCAGCCCCAGACCGAGATCGCGCCGCCGACGCCGTACAGGCGCTCGCCCCAGGGCAGCACGATGCCGGATGTCGGCGCCAGCCGCGTATAGAACAGCGTGGTCGGCGTCTCCCGGTTGAGCCACAGGAACAGCAGCGCCAGCGCACCCAGCGCCAGCTTCACGCGCCAGCCCGCCGTCGTGCCGGTATAGGCGCTGACGAACGCCACGAAGGGCGGGAAGGACAGGATCGACGCCCCGATCATCCAGCGCAATGCCGTCGTCGCCCCGGCCAGGTCGCCGGCGCTGCGCAACAGCAGGTTGCCCGACGCGAGGACGGCGATGCACAGGCACAGCATCGCGTAGGACAGATAGATCGTCTCGCGCCGCCGCCACAGGCCGATCACCACGAACTGCACGCCGGAAGCCAGCGCGATGCCCGCGGTGGCGATCAGCGCGGCAGCGAAGTAGCCGAACACCGGCGGATCCACGTCAACCACCCTGCCCCCTTTTGGCGCCCCCCGGCCCCCGATGCGTTATCGGCACCCCATGGCAAAAGCTTGCGCCATTTTGCCTTCCGGAAACAGCCACCGCGGCAACTGCCGGCAGCGCGCGCCCAGGCCTTCCGCCACGGGCGGCCCGCGGCGCGGCAATGGCATACTTCGCGCTTCCGTTTCCCTGCCGGAGCCGCTGCATGCGCCTGCTTCCCGTCCTCGCCTTCGGCGCCCTCGTGCTGCCGCTGGCCGCCCGCGCCAACGACCCCAATTCCTACGCCCAACCCGACCAGGTGGCGGTGACCCACCTCGACCTGGACCTGAAGATCGACTTCCCGCACCGGCAGCTGGACGGCGTGGCCACGCTCGCGCTGGCCTGGAAGAACCCCAAGGCCCCGACGCTGGTGCTCGACACGCGCGGCCTGAAGATCGCCACGGTGGCCGCGGTGGACGCGAACGGCGGGACACAGGCGCTGAAGTACGCGCTGGCCCCAGCCGACCAGGAGCTGGGCAGCAAGCTCACCATCGAGGCCCCGGGGCACCCGGCGCAGGTGCGCATCACCTACGCCACCTCGCCCGACGCCAGCGGCCTGCAGTGGCTGCCGCCCGCACAGACCGCGGACAAGAAGGCGCCGTTCATGTTCTCGCAGTCCGAATCCGTGCATGCCCGCTCGTGGGTGCCGCTGCAGGATTCGCCGGCGATCCGCTTCACCTACGATGCCCACGTCAGCGCGCCGAAGGACATCCGCGTGGTGATGAGCGCGCTGAACGACGCCAGGCATCCGCTGGACGGCGATTTCCGCTTCGACCAGCCGCACCCGATCCCCTCCTACCTGCTCGCGATCGCCGCGGGCGACATCGCGGTGAAGGAGACCGGACCACGCTCGGCGGTGTACGCCGAGCCATCGGTGGTGGACGGCGCCGCGCGCGAGTTCGCCGACACCGAGAAGATGATCGAGACCGCCGAGTCGCTGTACGGCCCCTACCGCTGGGGCCGCTACGACCTGCTGGTGCTGCCGCCCTCGTTCCCCTACGGCGGCATGGAAAACCCCGACATGACCTTCGCCACGCCGACGATCATCGTGGGCGACAAGAGCCTGGTCAGCGTGATCTCGCACGAGCTGGCGCACTCCTGGTCGGGCAACCTGGTGACCAGTGCCGCATGGCGCGACATCTGGCTCAACGAGGGTTTCACCACCTACGTGCAGGGCCGCCTCACCGAGGCGCTGTACGGCAAGCGCCAGGCCGACGAGGAGACGCTGCTGTCCGCGCGCGCGCTGCAGAAGGACATCGGCCGCCTGCCGGCGAACGCACAGAAGCTGGCGCCCGACCCCAGGGGCCTGGGCGGCGACGATGCGTTGTCCGACGTGGCCTACAGCAAGGGCTCGTGGTTCCTGCGCACGCTGGAACAGAAGTTCGGCCGCAAGAATTTCGATGCGTACCTCAAGGGCTATTTCGACCACTTCGCCTGGCACAGCATCACCACCGAGCAGATGCTGGCGTACCTCAAGCCGAACCTGATCGACAAGTACCCCGGCAAGATGAGCTGGGACGAGGTGCGGCAGTGGGTCTACGGCACCGGCATCCCCAAGGATGCGCCGCTGCCCGACTCGCCGCGCTTCGACGCGATTGACCGGGAGCGCGCGGCCTTCCTCGCCGGCAGCCTGCCCGCCGCGAAGCTGGACGCCAGGGGCTGGAACACCCAGGAATGGATGTACTTCCTCGACCGCCTGCCGGACGTGCCGACGCTCGGGCAGGTGCAGGCCATCGATGCCGCCTGGCACCTCACCGGCACGCACAATGCCGAGATCGGCATGCGCTGGTACGTGCACGCCATCGCCGCCGGCGACCGTGCCGCGTGGCCGGCCGCCGCCGAGCACATGACCCGCATCGGCCGGCTCTACCTCACGATGCCGGTGTACGCCGCGTTCGCCAGGACGCCGGACGGCCTCGCCTACGCCAGGCGGGTCTACGCCAGGGCGAAGGACGGCTACCACCCGCTGACGCAGCAGGCCATCGAACGGCTGTTCGCCAAGGCGGTGGCGAAACAGGCCGCCGCCAGGTAAACCGATGCCGCCCTTCCCCCCGCGTACGGGGGAGGGGCCCAGATTCCCGAGGATGCAGCCGATGTCCGACACCAACGCTTCCACCCGTCCGCTCTGGCAGCGCATGCTGGTCCGCCGGCTGAAATTCCTCGCCGTCGTGGTGGCGGTGCTGGCAGTGCTGCTGGGCGGCAGCTACCTGTTCGCACCGCAGTGGCTGTATAGCGCCAACATCGCGCGCGAGGCGATGGCCGCGCATCTGGAGAAGAGATCCGTGCAGGCCGGCGACACGCGCTGGTCGTACTACGAGGGCGGCCAGGGCCCCACCATCGTGCTGCTGCACGGCTTTGCCGACAGCAAGGAGGTGTGGCTGGAGGTAGCCCGGCAACTCACGCCGCACTTCCACCTGATCATTCCCGACCTGCCGGGCTGGGGCGAGTCCTCGCGCGACATGAACGCGAGCTACAACATCGACAGCCAGGCGGCGCGCCTGCAGACCTTCGTGCAGGCGCTGGGGCTCGGCCGCTTCCTGCTGGCGGGCCACTCGATGGGTGGTGCGATCGCCGGCGTCTATGCCGCCGAACACCCCAGGCACGTGGGCGAGCTGGCGCTGCTCGACGCGTTCGGGCTGAAGTTCAAGCAGAACGCCTTCGTGCGCGAATCGCTGGCCGGCAAGGACCCGTTCGCATTCTCCAGCCGTGCCGGCTTCTGGCGCGCCACCAGCCTGGTGTCCGACACCCGGCCCGACATTCCCGGCCGCTTCGTCGACGTGCTGGTAGCACGCAACGTGGAAGACCACCCCTTCATCGCCAAGGTGTTCAACGAGCTGCGCGAGCCTTCGCAATACCTCTCGGTGCAGAACCGGCTCGGCCAGCTCACCATGCCGGTGCTCGGCCTGTGGTGCAAGGACGACAAGGTGATCGACCTCTCCGCGCTGGACAGCCTGCGCAACGGCCTGACGCACGCCAGCGCGATCAGCACCAGCACGCTCAGCGGCTGCGGCCACATGCCGGAGCTGGAAAAGCCCGGGGAAACCGCGCAGATCCTCACGGCGTTCGCGTTGTCGCACTGAAGCCGCTACTGCGGGTCGCGCGCCTGTTGCCGCAGGAACACCCGCATCGCCGTGTCCTCGCACAGGCCGATCGCCCGCTCGCGGGCGACGTCGGCTTCGACATGGCGTTGCAAGCGCGCGAGCAGATGCGCTGCCAGTGCCCAGTAAGGCTGGTAGTCGCGCACGGCGTCGACGGGAATCGCCTGCAGCAACGACCAGCCTTGTGTCGCATCACGCGCCTCGGCCACGGCGGCGGCTCGACCCACCAGGGCGCCGATGGTGGGTGCGAGGGATGCCAGTCCCCCGTACAGCAGCATCAAGGCATCCCAGTCGGTGGTGCCGGTGGTGGCGCGACGTGCATGCACGGACTGGATCGCCGCCTCCAGCTGGAAGCGCCCCAGCCGCCCTGCCTGCTGCGCGGCCTGCAGCAGGCGATCTGCCTCTCCGATCATCGGCCGCGACCACTGCGCGGTGTCCTGCTGCGACAGTGGCACGTAGGCACCGTCTTCGCCGCGGCGAGCGGCGCGGCGCGATTCGCAATACAGCATCAGCGCCAGCAGGCCGCGCACCTCCGGCTCGGTCGGCAACAGCTGCAGCAGCGTGCGGCCCAGCGCGAGCGCTTCCACGGCCAGGCCCTTGCGCCGCGGGTCGGCGCCGGCCACGTCGTCCCAGCCGCTGCCGTAGGCGGCGTAGATCGCCTCCAGCACGGCGCCGAGCCGTGCCGGCAGCTCGCCGGCCGACGGCACCTCGAATGCAATGGCGGCATCGCGGATCTTCGCCTTGGCGCGGCTCAGCCGCTGGCCCATGGTGGCCGGTTTCACCAGGAAGGCCGAGGCGATGCGCGCGGCATCCAGCCCCAGCACGGTCTGCAGCATCAGTGGCGTGTGCACGTCGCCGGCGATCGCCGGATGCGCACAGGCGAATAGCAGCTTGAGGCGCTCGTCGGGAAACACGGCATCGGGCATGGCTTGCTCGACCGCCGCGTCCGCCGCGGCCAGCAAGGCTGGCAGCGCGTCGCGGCGTACCTGGGCGCGCCGTGCGGCATCGATCAGCCGACGCCGCGCGGCGGTGAGCAGCCAGGCTTCCGGCTGCGCGGGTACGCCATTGCGCGGCCAGTGTTCCAGCGCAACATGGAAGGCATCGGCCAGCGCGTCCTCGGCCGCCGCAACGTCGCGTGTGCGTGAGGCGAGGAAGGCAAGCAGACGGCCATAGGAGGCACGCGCCGCCTGCTCGACTGCACGATGCGCGCCGTCATCGCTCATGCAGCCGCCGTCATTGCATGCCGTCGGCACCGCGCCGCGCTCATGCCTGCGCGGCACGCACCGCCGGCTGCATCTCTTCCGGCCGGCACAGGTTGCCGCGCAATTCGACCGTACGCCCTGGCAGCACCGGACAGCGCCGCGCCCAGGCCAGGGCGGCGGCGCGGTCGGGCACGTCGATCAGGAAGAAGCCGGCAAGCTGTTCCTTGGTGTCGGCGTAGGGGCCGTCCTGCGCCTGCCAGCCACTTCCCGCGGCGGACAACACGGTCGCCGTGGCCGGCTCTTCCAGCCCGGCGCCGCTGACGAATACGCCGGCTTCCTTCAGGGCTTCCAGGTAGGCGCCGATCGGCGCGTACAGTGCGGCCTGCCGGGCCGGGTCGCGGCGCATGGCGATGACCTGGGCCTGCTCGTGGATCAAGATCGTGCATTGCATGGCGGATCTCCGGAAAGGTTGGCGGACGCGGCGTGCGTCCATGGCATGGACGTGCGTGCGACCACGGTTTCGACAGGCTCTCAACCCATCGGCTTCAGGTTGGGTCGCACCTCGCAGATCCGCCCTGGCGAACGCGGCACCCGTGCGGCCCAGACCAGGGCGGCATCCAGGTCGGGTACGTCGATGATGAAGAAGCCGCCGAGCTGCTCCTTGGTATCGGCGAACGGTCCGTCCTGTACATGATGCTGTTCGCCGCGGAAACGTAGCGTGGTGGCGGTGTCGGGCAGCTCCAGCCCCGCTCCGCCCGCGAACACGCCTGCCGCCCGTAGCGCCTCGGCATAGGGTGGCCACGCCGACCAGTAGGCTTCGCGCCGGTCCGGGTCGGGATCGTTGCGCGCAGCAAAGTCAGCGGCGGTTTCGTAGATCAGGATGGTGTAGGTCATCGCATGGCTCCCGGTGTTGGCGCCACGGCAGCGTGGCGCCTGTTGCCAAGACGCGCCAGCGGCAGCGGTTTCGACCTGCGCCCGATCCTAGCCGGGCGACGACTCCGGCAGCACGGCCTGCATCGGGTGGATCTCGAAACGGAAACCGCACGCGGCGCGGATCACCGGGTCGGCGTCGGTCAGCGCACCCGGATCCGCATCGTCCGGCAGTTGCAGCACCAGCAGGCCCCACGCGCCTTGCGAATCGGCCACCGGCCCGAACACCACCACCTTGCCTTCGCGCATGCGGTCGCGCCAGTAGGCGGCATGGGCCTTCATCAGCACGAGTTCGGCCGGCGTGACATCGGTCTGAAAGCTGGCGCGCGGCGGCAGCAGACGGCAGCAGTAGCAACGCATGCGATGCACCTCCCAATCGACTTGCGATGAAAGGATTGCCGGCGGCGGGACGGCGCCCCACCGCCTCCGCACATTCAGTGCTTCTGATGCGCGGGAATGAACTGCCTGTCCACCGCCTCGGCCATCTGGTCCGGCGGCAGCAGCCCCTGCGCCAGCAGGAAGTCGTTGAACTGCTGCAGGTCGAAGCGGTCACCCAGCGCGATTTCGGCATGCGCGCGCAGGTCGAGGATGCGCGAGTAGCCATAGAAGTAGGCGGTCGCCTGGCCTGGCGAGCGGAACATGAAACGGTCCAGCTCCTCGCGGGCGAACGCCTCGGACAAGCCGACATCGTTGACCAGGATGTCGTGCGCGCGCTGGCGCGTGATCAGCCCGAGGTTGAGCATCGGATCGAGGAAGGCACGCGCCGCACGCAGCAGGCGCAGCTGCAGCGCAATCAGCTGGCCACCCGGCGGTTCGTACGGCACCATCATCCACTCCGCGTACAACGCCCAGCCTTCCACGTTGACGCTGTTGAACGCGAACAGCGAGCGCGCCAGCGAAACGCCATGCTCGACCATCGCGGCGAACTGCAGGTCATGGCCGGGGCGCCCCTCGTGGGCGGTCAGCGTCCACGCACAGGCCTTGCAGGTGAAATCGTCGTAGGCCTCGTTGCCGCCCTTGCCGCTGGGCGGGTTTCCCAGCGGCAGCACGAAGCTGCCGCGCTCGCCGTGGTTGCCGATCAGCGGCGGCGGGTCCATGTGCGGCGCGGGCTCGGCCGCGCTCTCCGCTTCGGAGGCCAGCCGGATAATCATCGGCCGAGCCGGCAACGTCACCAGGTGGTGCGTGCGCACGATGCCTTCGATCCTGTCCAGCACTCCGTGGTAGTACGGCATGATCGAGCCGCGGTCGAGCTGCTGCTTCTTGAGATCCTTGATGACTTCGCGATAGCCGGTGGCCTTGAATCCTTCTGCCCTGGCCACCACCGGCGCCAGCAGCTGCATCTGCGCCTGCGTCTCCATGTATTCCAGCTCCGCCGCCCTGATGAGCTGCTGCGGCGGAATGTCGATGCCCACCTGCTTGAGGTCATCGGCATACACCGGCGCCGGCAGGCGAGCGTCGCTGCGCGCATGCGGCAGTACGGTGGCCTTGACCCAGGCGTCGTAGTCGCCGAGCTGCTGCTGCAGCGCCTCGAGCGCGGGGCCGGCACCCGTGATCCGGTACTTCGCGAACAGCTGGCGCACGCCGTCGACGTAGCGCCTGGTATTGGCGAGGTTCTGCTGCACCTCGATCCTGTAAGGGCCGAGCAGCTGCCGGTCGCCGAGCTTCGCCTCGAACAGCGCCTCCGCCTCCTTCGTCACCGGCGCACAGCCCGGCGCCATGCCGACGTAGCACTTCAGGCGCGCCAGCGCCTGCGGACGGCGGCTGGCGGCCACCTGGTCCTGCAACAGGGCGAACTCGCCCTGGAAGACGGTCTGGCCGACGTCGGTGTACGGCAGCAGGTACCGGTCGCTGAGCTTGCTGCTCTCGATGTCGCGGCCGGCCGCGTCGATCATGATCTCGAGGTCGCTGCGCACGTCCGCATCGGTCTCCGCGGCGAGCTCCTTGCGCAGCGTGTCGCGCGCCTGCCCCAGCGCCGCGCGCGAACGCTCGCCCACGTCCGGCTTGAGATCGACCACCCTGGCGTCGTAGCCCGGCAGGCCGAAGCTCGAGGCAGCCTCCGGGTTGAACTCGGCCAGCACCCTCAGCAGCACCTGCGCATCGGCGTTGCTTTTCTGCACCCAGGCCGGCACGGGTTTCGTGGCCGGCCTGGCCGGGTCGGCGGCTGGCGCGGCATGGGCGCCGGCGGCCAGCGTCATAAGCAACACGACGGCTACGGATCGCTTCGACATGGTGCTCCCCCGACAGCAGAGGATCGAAGCTAGCACAGCCACTTTTTCGCGCGGATGTGCCGGAAGGCATCGGCACACGGCCTGCCCCTGCGCACGGCAAGACGGGCCGTGCCCCGGGCTCGGCAGACTCCCCGTCACAGCAGGCCGGGAATCAGCGCCTTGGTGTGCCGCATGTAGTCCACGTAGGCCGTGCCGAAGCGTTCGCGCATCCAGGCTTCCTCGTGGCACAGCTTGAACCAGAACGCGGCGGCCGCAAGCGCGAGCGCCAGCAGCCCGCGCCATTGGCCGAAGACCAGCGCCGTGCCGAGCAGGCCGAGCAGGATGCCGGTGTAGATCGGGTGCCTTACCCGGCTGTAGGGACCGGCCACCACCAGCTCGTGCTCCTGCTTCAGCTGCACCGTGGCGCTCCAGTTGCGCCCCAGCACCACGCGCGCCCAGCAGGCGACGCCCAAGCCGAGCAACAGCACTAGCAGGCCCAGCCAGTCCCAGGTGACGGAGGCCGGCCGGAAGTCCCGCCACAACCAGTCCGCGCCGGCCCACGGACGGCCCGCGAACAGAAGGATGAAGCCGAGCAGCAACGGCACCCGGTACGCCAGCATCGTGCCGAAACTGTCCACCCGCGCGGCACGCTTGGTGCCGAACGCGCTCACGAACCAGTACAGCAGCCAGGCCATCCAGGCCAGCGCAACGACGGTGCCGAAGGGGAAGGACATGGCGGCGGCTCCCGTGGGGGCGATGCCGTCAGCATGCCCCTTCGCCATGCCGCGATCGAGTGACGGTTGTCAGGCCAACGTCCCCCCGGTTTCGCGTGGCACGGCGGCCTGGCGTCCCAACCCCAGCCGAAGCAGGCCGGACGCGACGAAGCGTCTTACCGAAGAACAGGTCATCGGCTTCCCGCGCGGGGCGGACGCCGGACGGCCTGGCGCATCCCGCTGCCTCGCGCAAGCCGCGCGGCGCATTGGCCGCGAGCGCACCATGGCCACCGGGAGGGCGGCCGGCACGGGTGGCGGGCAACAGTACCCGTTATGGAAGTTTGTTTCTAAAATTCATATTTGTGCAATGCAAGTTGCATTTCGTGCGGACGTTCCTATCCTTGTCCAGTCCGCGTAACGTTTCGGCGGCACGCTTCGTTGTTGAACTGCCGGCGCGCCGGCATCGACGCTCTGGAGGTGGCATGCGGACTCGATGGCTGCTCGCACTGGTCCTGGCGCTTGCCGCCATGGTGGCGACGGCGGCCGACGCTCCGTCCGCGGGCGGGCGTTACGTGCTGGTCAGCCATGCCGCCGATTCGGACGTGTGGTGGAACACCGTCAGGAACGCGATCCGGCAGGCCGGCGAGGACTTCGGCGTGCAGGTGGACTACCGCAATCCGCCCGACGGCGACCTGGCCGACATGGCACGCCTGCTCGAAGTGGCGGCCGCGCGCAATTACGACGGCGTGGCCTTCGACATCGCCGACTACGACGTGCTGTCCAGGCCGGCCGCGCGCATCGCCGCCAAGGGCATTCCCATCGTCACGATCAACTCCGGCACACCGCAGGAAAGCGCAAAGCTGGGCGCGATCATGCACATCGGCCAGCCCGAGTACGCGGCGGGCAAGGCCGCCGGCGAACGCGCCAGGGCAGCCGGCGTCACCTCGTTCGTCTGCGTCAACCACTACGCCACCAACGCCGCCTCGTTCCAGCGCTGCAGGGGTTTCGCCGATGCGCTGGGGGTGGACGCGCGCAAATCCATGATCGATTCCGGCGTGGACCCCGTCGTGGTGCGCAGCAAGACCAGCGCCTACCTGCGCAACCATCCCGGTACCCGGGCCGTGCTCGCGCTCGGCCCCAGCTCGGCCGAGCCCGCCCTGCAGGCGCTGCGCCGGATGAACCTGGCCGGCAAGGTCTACTTCTGCACCTTCGACCTGTCGCCCGCCATCATCGCCGGCATCAGGAGCGGCGAGATCGCCTTCGCGATCGACCAGCAACCCTACCTGCAGGGCTACGTGGCGGTCGCCGCGCTGGCCATCGCGCACGCGCGGCACACGCGCGACCCGGCCATGATCCTGGCCGCGCTGAAGGCCAACCCGAAATTCCAGGCGCGCCTGAAGACCTACGGGTTGGATCCCGCCTACGTCGACAGCGGCGTCAACACCGGCCCGTCCTTCGTCACCCGGGACAACGTGGACGTTGTCGCCCGGTACGCGGGGCAATTCCGTTGAGTTCCGGGAACGACGACATCGGAGACGCGATGAACGCGACCACTTCGCGAGCCGCCCTTCCGGGCAAGCCGGCCGTGCTCGGCACCATGGCGGACGAACGCGTCCGCCATATCCCGCGCTGGCGCGACCTGTTCAACCGCCCCGAGTTCGGCGCCATCGCCGGCACGGTGCTGGTGTTCGTGCTGTTCGGCGTATTCGCCGGCGATTCGGGCATGTTCAACCTCGACGGGGTGATGAGCTGGGCCCAGGTCGCCGCCTACCTCGGCATCCTCGCCGTAGGGGCGTGCGTGCTGATGATCGCCGGCGAGTTCGACCTCTCGATCGGCTCGATGGTGGGCTTCGCCGGCATGATGATGGCGGTACCCGCATCCTTCCTCGGCTGGCCGGTGTGGGCCTCGGCGCTGTTCGCGTTCGCCGGCTGCATGGCGCTGGGCTGGCTGAACGGCTACCTGGTGGTGCGCACGCGGCTGCCCAGTTTCATCGTGACGCTGGCCTTCATGTTCATCCTGCGCGGCGGCACCCTGGTGCTGTCCACGCATTTCGCCAACAGCACCATCGTCGGCGGCATGGGGGAGCGGCTGGCCGCCGATCCCTTAGTCGGCACGCTGTTCCAGGGCAGCGCGTTCCACGGCCTGTTCGTCCGGCTCGCCCATGCCGGCTTCGTCGACGCGCTGCCGGACGGCACGCCGGTGGTGGATGGCCTGCCCAAGGTGCTGCTGTGGTGGCTGGCGGTGGCCGTGGGCGCAGGCTTCTTGCTGTCGCGCACGCGCTTCGGCAACTGGGTGTTCATCGTCGGTGGCGACAACCACGCGGCGACGAACGCCGGCATCCCGGTGAACCGGGTGAAGATCAGCCTGTTCGTTTTCACCGCGTTCTGCGCCTGCCTGTTCGGCGTGCTGCAGGTGGCCGACGTCGGCTCCGCGGCGGCCGACCGCGGCCTGCAGAAGGAGTTCGAGGCGATCATCGCGGCGGTGATCGGCGGCGCCCTGCTCACCGGCGGCTACGGCTCGGTGCTGGGCGCCTGCTTCGGCGCGCTGATCTTCGGCGTGGTGCAGGTCGGCATCTCATTCACCAGCATCGACTCGGACTGGTACCGGGTGTTCCTCGGCGCCATGCTGCTGCTCGCGGTGCTGTTCAACCACTACATCCGCACGCAGGCCGGCCGCTCGCGCGCCGGCGCGGGCCAGTGAGGACGCCGCCATGACGATCGCGGACAGGCACGACTACATCCTGCAGCTCGAAGGCGTCAGCAAGTTCTTCGGCACGGTGATCTCGCTGCAGGACGTCACCCTGCGCCTGCGCCGCGGCGAGGTGCACTGCCTGCTCGGCGACAACGGCGCCGGCAAGTCCACCCTGATCAAGATGCTCGCCGGCGTGCACCGGCCCGACCGCGGCCGCTACCTGGTCGACGGCGGCGAGGTGGACTTCAGGTCGCCGCGCGAAGCGCTGGACCGCGGCATCGCCACCGTCTACCAGGACCTGGCGCTGGTGCCGCTGATGAGCGTGGCGCGCAACTTCTTCGCCGGGCGCGAGCCGATGCGCCGGCTGTTCGGCGTGATCCCGGTGATGGACATGAAGCAGGCGGCGGAAGTATCCACGAGCAAGCTCGCCGAAATGGGCATCCACGTGCGTTCGCCGCACCAGCCGGTCGGCACCCTGTCCGGCGGCGAGCGGCAGTGCCTGGCGATCGCGCGCGCGATCCACTTCGGCGCCCGCGTGCTGATCCTCGACGAGCCCACCGCCGCACTTGGGGTCAAGCAGAGTTGCAACGTGCTGAAGCTGATCCACGCCGCGCGCGCGCGGGGCATCTCGGTGGTCTTCATCACCCACAACGTGCACCACGCCTATCCGGTCGGCGACAGCTTCACCGTGCTCAACCGCGGCCGCTCGCTGGGTACCTTCGCCAAGGGCGCGATCAGCGAGGGCGAGGTCCTCGAGATGATGTCCGGCAACGCGGAGATCCGCGGCCTGGTCGACGAACTGGAAGGCCGCAGCGCCGCCTGAGTCCCCTTCGACCGCCCCCACTCCCCACACCTGGCCAGCGATGAACGAACGTACCTACGACCTGATCTGCCTGGGCCGCCTCGCGGTGGACCTCTACGCCCAGCAGCCCGGGGCGCGGCTGGAGGATGCCGGCAGCTTCGCGAAGTATCTGGGCGGCTCCTCCGCGAACGTCGCCTTCGGCACCGCGCGGCTCGGCCTGCGCACGGCGATGCTGAGCCGGGTCGGCGACGACCACATGGGGCGCTTCCTGTGCGAGACGCTGCAGCGCGAAGGCTGCGACACCAGCCAGGTGCGCATCGACCGCGAGCGGCTGACCGCCCTGGTGCTGCTCGGCATCGAGGACCGCGACACTTTCCCGCTGATCTTCTACCGCGAGAACTGCGCCGACATGGCGCTGTGCGAGGACGACATCGACGAGGCCTTCGTCGCCTCCGCCCGCGCGCTGGCGATCACCGGCACCCACTTCTCCACGCCCGGCGTGCACGCCGCCAGCGTGAAGGCGCTGGACATCGCGCGCCGCCACGGCGTGCGCACCGTGCTGGACATCGACTACCGCCCGGTGCTGTGGGGCCTGACCGGCCGCGCCGACGGCGAGACGCGCTTCATCGCCGACGCCGGTGTCACCGCGCACCTGCAGGCGATCCTGCCGCGCTTCGACCTGGTCGTCGGCACCGCGGAGGAATTCCAGATCGCCGGCGGCGCCACCGACCTGATCGCCGCCCTGCGCGCGGTCCGCGCGGCCACCGCGGCCACCCTGGTGGTGAAGCGCGGTGCATTCGGCTGCAGCGTGGTCGAGGGCGCCATTCCGGCCGGCCTGGATCAGGCGCCGACCTACGGCGGCACGCGCGTCGAAGTGCTCAACGTGCTCGGCGCCGGCGACGCCTTCCTGGCCGGCTTCCTGTACGGCTGGCTGCGCGAGGAAGGCATCGGGCGCAGCTGTGCCTATGCCAACGCCTGCGGCGCCCTGGTGGTGTCGCGCCACGGCTGCGCGCCGGCCATGCCCAGTCGCGCGGAGCTGGACTATTTCCTCGCGCACGGCGAGCACTTGCCGCTACCGGACGCGGACAGAGAGCTGGCGCACCTGCATCGGGCAAGCGTGCCGCGGCGGGCGTGGAATGACCTGCACGTGTTCGCCTTCGACCATCGCAGCCAGTTCCATGAGCTGGCGCGCGAGTGCGGCGCGGACGAATCGCGCCTGCCACGGCTCAAGCAGTTGCTGGTCGAGGCGGTGGCCCGCACGGAACAGGAACTCGGCCTGCACGGTCGCGTGGGCGTGCTGATCGACCAGCGCTACGGCCAGGATGCGTTGAATGCGGCTACCGGGCGTGGCTGGTGGGTCGGCCGCCCGGTGGAGATGCCCGGCTCCAACCCGCTGGAATTCGAGTTCGGCCGCTCGGTCGGCAGCCAGCTGCAGCACTGGCCGGCCGAGCACGTCGTCAAATGCCTGGTGCCGTTCGATCCCGACGGCGAGGCGGAAGCGCGGCTGGAGCAGGAGACGCAGTTGCGCACGCTGTACGACGCGGTGCTGCACAGCGGCCACGAGCTGTTGCTGGAAGTGATCCCGCCACCGAATCCGGACGCTACCGGCACACCCGGTGAACGTGTGCTGCGCGCGATGCAGCGCATCTACAACTTAGGGATACGCCCCGAGTGGTGGAAGCTGGCGCCATTGCCGGCGCCGGACTGGGCCGCGATCGACGCGCTGATCGCCGGGCGCGATCCGTACTGCCGCGGGGTCGTGCTGCTCGGCCTGAACGCGCCGTTCGCCGAGCTGGCCGAGGGCTTCCAGGCCGCCGCGCGCAGCGCCAGCTGCCGCGGTTTCGCGGTCGGCCGCAGCCTGTTCCTGGGGCCGGCGCGTGCGTGGCTGCAGGGCGACATCGACGACGCGGCGCTGGTGACCGAGGCCGCGCGCCAGTTCGCCGAACTCGCGGAGCTGTGGCGGCAGGCACGCGGGTCGCGCGTGCTTGGCGACGGAGTCGCGGCATGAGCGCCACCGTGCGGCTGACGATGGCCCAGGCGCTGGTGCGCCATCTCGCCGCGCAGCAGGTACATGACGAGGAAAGCGGCACCCTGCAGCCGCTGTTCGCAGGCGTGTTCGCGATCTTCGGCCACGGCAACGTGGCCGGCCTCGGCGAGGCGCTGTACCGCGAGCGCGAGCGGCTGCCTACCTGGCGCGCGCACAACGAGCAGGCGATGGCGCACGCCGCGATCGCCTACGCCAAGGCGCAGATGCGCCGGCGCATGATGGCGGTGACCACGTCGATCGGTCCCGGCGCCACCAACCTGCTCACCGCCGCCGCGCTGGCCCACGTCAACCGCCTGCCGGTGCTGCTGCTGCCGGGCGATGCCTTCGCCTCGCGCGCGCCGGACCCGGTGCTGCAGCAGCTGGAGGATGCCGGCGACGGCACCGTCAGCGTCAACGACTGCTTCCGCCCCGTGTCGCGCTACTTCGACCGTATCGTGCGGCCAGAGCAGCTGCTCAGCGCGCTGCCGCGCGCGCTGCACGTGCTGACCGATCCCGCGCTGTGCGGCCCGGCCACCCTGGCGCTGCCGCAGGACGTGCAGGCCGAGGCCTACGACTGGCCGGCAAGCTTCTTCGCCGAATGCGTGCACGCATTCCGCCGCACGCCGCCGGCCGGCGACGCCCTCGCCGAGGCCGCGCAGGCCCTGCGCGAGGCCAGGAGGCCGGTGCTGGTCGCCGGCGGCGGCGCGCTGTACGCCGGCGCCGGCGAGGCGCTGCGCCGCTTCGCCGAGACGCATGGCGTGCCGGTGGCCGAGACCCAGGCCGGCAAGGGCGTGCTGACCTGGCAGCACCCGCTGCTGCTGGGACCAGCCGGGGTCAGCGGCGCCACCGCCGCCAACGCGCTGCTGGCCGACGCCGACCTGGTGCTGGCGGTCGGTACCCGCCTGCAGGACTTCACCACCGGCTCCAACGCGCTGTACCGCGCGGCGCGCATCGTCACCCTCAACGTCAACGGCTTCGATGCGCTGAAGGGCGGCGGCGTGCAGGTCGTCGCCGATGCGCGGCTGGGCCTGGACGCGCTGTCCGCCGCGCTCGGCCCGTGGCGCACCGACACCGCCTGGCGCACCCGCGCCGAACGCGCCGCGGCGGACTGGCGCACCATCGTGGACCGCGTCACCGGCCGGCGCGAACCGCCGGCGGGCATGCTGCCCTACGACGGCGAGGTCATCGGCGCTGTGCAACGCTCGCGCGCCGATTCCGCGCGCGGCGACATCGTGGTCGGCGCCGCGGGCACGCTGCCGGCCGAGCTGGAAAAGCTGTGGCGCACCGAGACGCCCGGCGGCTACCACATGGAATACGGCTACTCCTGCATGGGCTACGAGATCGCCGGCGGCCTGGGCGTGAAGATGGCCAAGCCCGACCGCGAGGTGGTCGTGATGGTCGGCGACGGCAGCTACCTGATGCTCAACGCCGAGATCGCCACCTCGGTAACGCTCGGCCGCAAGCTGATCGTGATCGTGCTGGACAACCGCGGCTTCGGCTGCATCGATCGCCTGCAGCAGGCCTGCGGCGGCGCGCCGTTCAACAACATGCTCGACGACGGCGCACCGGCCATCGACTTCGCGGCGCACGCACGCGCGATGGGCGCCGAGGCGGAGCACGTGCACGACATCGCCGGGCTCGAACAGGCGCTGCAGCGTGCCCGCGCCGCCGCGCGCACCTACCTGATCGCCATCGACACCGACCACCGCCGCACCACCGCCGAGGGCGGTTGCTGGTGGGACGTGGCGGTGCCCGAGGTGTCCGAGCGCGAAGACGTGCGCGCCGCACGGCGCGACTACGAGGCGGCCATGCAAAAGCGGTCCGGTTCCAACCCAGGGAAGATCCATGACTGATCAAACCGCCACCCGGCCCTTCGAGGTGAAGATCGGCATCAACCCGATCGGCTGGAGCAACGACGACCTGCCCGCGCTCGGCGGCGAGACGCCGCTGTCGACCGCGCTGGCCGAGGGCCGCGCGATCGGCTACCAGGGCTTCGAGCTGGGCAACAAGTTCCCGCGCGAGCCGGCGGCCCTGCGCACGCTGATGGCCGGCTACGGGCTGGAGGTGGTGTCCGGCTGGTACTCGGGCCGGCTCGCGCAGCGTCCGGTGGACGAAGAGATCGCCGCCGTCGCGCCGCACCTGCGCCTGCTCGCCGAAAACGGCTGCAAGGTGATGGTGTACGGCGAGGTGGCCGGTTCCATCCAGGGCGAGCCGTCGGTGCCGCTGTACAAGCGACCGCGCTTCCGCGACGACGACGCCTTCCGGCGCTACGGCGAACGGCTCACCGCGTTCGGCCGCTACCTGCTGCGGCACGGCGTGCGGCTGGCCTACCACCATCACATGGGCGCCTACGTGGAGTCGCCCGGGGACATCGACCGCCTGATGGCGCACACCGGCGAGGAGGTGGGGCTGCTGTTCGACAGCGGCCACGCCTGCTTCGGCGGCGGCGATCCGCTGACGATCCTCGACCGGCACATCCAGCGTGTCTGCCACGTGCACTGCAAGGACGTGCGCCCGGCGATGATCCGCCATGCGTTCAACCGCCAGTGGAGTTTCCTCGACGCGGTGTTGAACGGCGTGTTCACCGTGCCCGGCGACGGCGCCATCGACTTCGCCGCGATCGTCGAGCGTCTGCGCGCGCACGGTTATCAAGGCTGGCTGGTCGTCGAGGCCGAACAGGATCCCGCCGTAGCGCCGAGCTACGCCTGTGCCGCCAGGGGCTACCGCACCCTGCGCGCACTGGTCGACGGTGCGCCGCACCGGAGGGTCGCATGAGCCTGCTGGTGAAGGGGCGGCCGCAGGGTCGCGAGATCGTCAGGGTCACGCCGGCATCGGCGGGCTGGAAGCACGTGGGCTTCGAGGCCTGGCGCCTGGCGCCGGGCGAGCGCCTGCAGCTGGTGCTGCCCGATGGTCGCGAAGGCTGCCTGGTGGTGCTGGCCGGCAGCGCCGACGTGCTGGCCGGCACGCAGCGCTTCGCGCGCCTGGGCGGCCGCGCCAGCGTGTTCGACGAACGCTCGCCCGACGCCGTCTACGCGCCGCCCGGCACCCGTTTCGAGGTGACCGCGCACGACGCGGCGGAGCTGGCGCTGGCCACCGCGCCGGCCGGCGGGAAACTGCCGGTGCGCCTGCTGCCTGCCGCCGACATGCGGCGCTCGGTGCGCGGCCAGGGCAGCAACACGCGCTACATCTGCGACATCCTGCCGGAGAGCGCGCCCGCCGAATCGCTGCTGGTGGTGGAAGTGGTGACGCCGGCCGCGCATTCCTCCAGCTATCCCCCGCACAAGCACGACACCGACCGGCTGCCCGACGAGAGCGCGCTGGAGGAGACCTACTACCACCGCATCGATCCGCCGCAGGGCTTCGCGTTCCAGCGCGTGTACACCGACGCGCGCGATCTCGACGAATCGATGGCGGCGGGCGATCACGACGTGGTGATGGTGCCGCGCGGCTATCACCCGGTGGTGATGCCGCACGGCTACCGCGGCTACTACCTCAACGTGATGGCCGGGCCGCGGCGCGTGTGGCATTTCAGGAACGATCCGGCGCACGACTGGCTGATGACTTAGATCCTTCTCCCCTGCGGGGAGAAGGTGGCCCGACCTGCCGGTGCGGACGCGCCGGCGGAACGGCGAAGCCGGCCCGCAGGGCGAGCGCCAGGGATGGCGCGAGTCAGGGCCGGATGAGGGGCGGGTGCTCGCGACGGGCGTTGATCGAAGCACGTCTTCGATGGAAATCTCCCGCAGGAGCTACCCCTCACCCCGACCCTCTCCCCCAAGGGGAGAGGGAGAAAACCGCGCACTTTGAGAGGTAAGCGACATGTCCGCCCAAGCTTCCGCATCCACCCTTGCGCCGACCGTGATCGGCCACTACATCGGCGGCCAGCACCGCATCGGCAGCGGCGCCAGAATGCCCCTGCACAACCCCGCCAGCGGCGCGCAGATCGGTGAGATCACGCTGGCCACGCCGCAGGAAGCGGATGCCTGCGTCGCGGCCGCGGCAGCCGCCTTCCCCGCGTGGGCGCAGACGCCGCCGCTGAAGCGGGCGCGGGTGATGTTCCGCTTCCGGGAGCTGCTCCAGCGCGACATGGACAAGCTCGCCACGACGATTACCCGCGAGCACGGCAAGCTGCTCTCCGACGCCCGCGGCGAACTGCTGCGCGGGCTGGAGGTGGTCGAGTACGCCTGCGGCATTCCCGAGCTGCTGAAGGGCGACTACACCGAACAGATCGCGAACGGCATCGACGCGTGGACCATGCGCCAGCCGCTGGGCGTGTGCGCCGGCATCACGCCGTTCAACTTCCCCGCGATGGTGCCGATGTGGATGTTCCCGATGGCGATCGCCTGCGGCAACAGCTTCGTGCTGAAGCCGTCCGAGCGCGATCCCGGCGCCAGCCTGCTGCTGGCCGCACTGCTGACCGAGGCCGGCCTGCCTGACGGCGTGTTCAACGTGCTGCAGGGCGACAAGGCCGCCGTGGATGCGCTGCTGGACCACCCGCGGGTGCGGGCGGTGAGCTTCGTCGGCTCCACCCCGGTGGCCGAAGCCATCTACGCGCGCGGCGCGGCGGCCGGCAAGCGCGTGCAGGCGCTCGGCGGCGCCAAGAACCACATGGTGGTGATGCCGGACGCCGACCTCGACAAGGCCGCCGATGCACTGGTCGGTTCCGGCTACGGCGCGGCGGGCGAACGCTGCATGGCGATCTCGGTCGCGGTGGCGGTGGGCGACGCCACGGCGGACGCGCTGGTCGAACGGCTGGCACCGAAGGTGCGCGCGCTGCGGGTGGGCGATGGCATGGACGAGCAGGCCGAGATGGGGCCGCTGATCACCGCGCAGCATCGCGACAAGGTCGCCGGCTACATCGGCGACGGCATCGCCGCCGGCGCCGAACTGGTGGTGGACGGGCGCGGCTGCAGCGTGCCCGGCCGCGAGCACGGCTACTTCCTCGGCGGCACGCTGTTCGACCGCGTCACCCCGGACATGCGCGTCTACCGCGACGAGATCTTCGGACCGGTGCTGTGCGTCGTGCGCGTGGCCGATCTCGCCGCTGCGCTCGGGCTGATCGAGGACAGCGACTACGGCAACGGCGCCGCGATCTTCACCCGCGACGGCCACGCGGCGCGCGAGTTCGCCCACCATGTGCAGGCCGGCATGGTCGGCGTCAACGTGCCGATCCCGGTGCCGATGGCGTTCCACGGCTTCGGTGGCTGGAAGAAGAGCCTGATGGGCGACCAGCACGCCTACGGACCCGAGGGCGTGCGTTTCTACACCCGGCAGAAGGCGGTGACGCAGCGCTGGCTGGCCGATGCCGCCGGCCGCGGCACGCAGTTCGCCATGCCGGCGCACTGAGCCCGCCGCCAGGCGCGCACCCCGCGGCCACGCCGTCCGCACAAACCGGGCGAAACAAACCCGGCCGACGGAAACCTTTAACCGTTTCCTCGACCAGCGGTCATGCTCCGGTCACGAACAGAATTTATTTTTCATGATTACGGTTTTGTGCAATGCAAGTTGCAAATGAGTATGGGCGCACGCATCCTTGGCTTCGCCAGCGCGGCACTGTCCGCCGGCGTCGCTGCGGTCGCAGCGGGTGCAGTGCCTTTTCCTGTCGTCGATTTGCGTATGGGGGAGAGCGTGAATGGTGACCCGCAGACGTTTCCTGCAAGGCGCGGCCTCGCTGGCGCTGTTTGGTAGCCGGCCGGGCCTGTCCGCGGCGTTCGCCGCCGGGCGCACCGCGACCGCAGCCGATGCGACGGCAGCCACCGGCTGGACCCGCCACGTCGACGTGTTCACCGGCACCGGCGGACACGGGCACACCTATCCCGGCGCCGCGCTCCCGTTCGGCATGGTGCAGCTCAGCCCCGACACCCACGAAAGCGGGTGGGACGCCGCGTCCGGCTACCACCAGGGCGACGGCTCGATCATGGGTTTCTCGCACACCCATCTCAGTGGCACCGGCATCGGCGACATGCTCGACGTGCTGCTGATGCCCGCGCAGGGTCCGGTGCTGCTGCAGCCGGGCAGCCGCGGCCTGCCGGACCAGAACTTCCATTCGAAATACGACGGCGTGCCGAACCCCAACGCCCTCTTGCCGGGCCGCCATGCGCAACCGGGGCGTGGCTACCGCTCGCGCTACGACCAGGCATCCGAGCAGGCGCAGCCGGGCTACTACCGCGTGCGCCTCACCGATCACGACATCCTCGCCGAGCTGACGACCACGCTGCGCGCGGGGCTGCACCGCTACACCTTCGCCAACCAGGGCGCGGGGCACCTGCTGCTGGATCTCGCGCACGGCTACCACACCGACCCGGCGCAGCCACCGAACATCACCGACGCCGAGCTGCGCGTAGTCGGCAACGACACCCTGGTCGGCGGCCGGCGCGTGCACGCCTGGGCGAACGGCCGGCACATCTATTTCGCGCTGAAGCTGTCGCGCCCGTTCACGCGCGCCGACCTGCATGCGGACGACAAGCCGCTGCAAGGCGCGAAGGAAGCGAAAGGCGCCCGCCTCAAGGCCGCGCTGCATTACGCCGACGCGGGCAGTGCGCCGCTGCTGGTGAAGGTCGGCCTGTCGGCGGTGGACGCCGACGGCGCGCTGCGCAACCTCGACGCGGAAATCCCCGGCTGGGATTTCGACGGCGTGCGGCGCGCCGCCACCGCGGCCTGGGAGCGCGAGCTGGGCCGCATCCGCGTCAAGGACGCGCCCGCACCGGTGCTGAAGACCTTCTACAGCGCGCTGTACCACACCCTGCTGGCGCCCACCCTGTTCAGCGACGTGGACGGCCGCTACCGCGGCATGGACCAGGCGATCCACCAGTTGCCCGAGGGTCGGCACAACTACAGCACCTACTCGCTGTGGGACACCTACCGCGCGCAGCATCCGTTGCTCACGCTGGTCCAGCCGGAGCGCGTGCCCGACCTGGTCGACGGGCTGGTGCGCATGGCGGTCGAGAGCCCGGATGGCCCGCCGGTGTGGCCGCTGCAGGGCATCGAGACCGGCTGCATGATCGGCTACCACTCCGCGGTGGTGCTGGCCGAAGCCCATGCCAAGGGCTTCCGGGACATCGACTACGCCAGTGCCTGGCCGGTGTTCCGCAAGCGCGCGATGGACGACGACTACCGCGGCCTGCCGTACTACCGCAAGCTGGGCTACCTCCCCGGCGACAAGGAGGCCGAGGCGGTCAGCAAGACGCTGGAATACGCCTACGACGACTGGGCGATGGCGCATCTCGCCGAGGCGGTGGGTGCGCACGACGACGCCAGGGCACTGCGCGAACGCTCGCGCAACTACCGCCACCTGTTCGACGACAGGCTCGCCTTCATGCGCCCGCGCGGCAGCGACGGCGCATGGCTGGAGCCGTTCGACCCGCGCGGCATGGGCCACTCGAAGCAGTGGCGCGACTTCACCGAGTCCAACGCCTGGCAGGCCACCTTCCTCAACCAGCACGACCTGTACGGGTACATGCAGCTGTTCGGCGGCGACGCCGCGTTCGTGCAGAAGCTCGACGGCCTGTTCGACGCGGACGCGACGCTGCCCGCCGACGCACCGGCGGACATCGCCGGCATGGTCGGCCAGTACGCGCACGGCAACGAACCCAGCCACCACGTGGCCTACCTCTACGCCTACGCCGGCGCGCACCACAAGACCCAGGCGCGCGTGCGCATGCTGCTGGAAAGCATGTACGCGGCGGCACCGGACGGCATCGCCGGCAACGAGGACTGCGGCCAGATGAGCGCGTGGTACGTGATGAGCGCGCTGGGCCTGTACGCGGTCGACCCCGTCAGCGCCCACTACGTGTTCGGCAGCCCGCTGCTCGACCATGCGGAGATCGACGTCGGCCGCGACCGCGTGCTCACGGTGGAGAGCCGGGGCAACGGACCAGGCCGCCCGTACATCCAGTCGGTCACGTGGAATGGCCGGCCATGGACGAAGAGCTGGATCGGCCACGCCGAGCTGGCCGCCGGCGGCAGGCTCGTGTTCGAGATGGGCGCCACGCCGAACGAGCGCTTCGGCGCCGCGCCGGCCGACCGTCCGCCGTCGTTCGGCGGCGTGGCCGGCTGATCGCCGATGCACGCGCGTGCATTCCCGCTTTCCCCTGCCCGGGCCATCGGTCACGCCGACGATAGCCGAGGCTTAGACATGCCCCACCCGCCACAGCTTTAGCCGTTCCACATCCCGTGGGTCCAACATCCAACCGGAGATTCGCGATGCGTCCCAATACCGTCAGTAGCGCGATCCGCACTGCCTTGCTCGGCAGCCTGCTGCTCGCCAGCGCCGCCCCCGCTTTCGCCCAGGACAGCGGCGCAACCAGCCAGGCCGCCACCAGCGCCGACAAGACCAAGGCCAAGGACCTCAACACCGTCGTGGTCACCGCCCGCTCCGGCGTGGAGACCCGCACCAAGGCCGAGACCAGCTACTCGATCACCACCATCGACGAGGACCGCCTGCGCATGCAGGCGCCGACCTCGGTCACCGAGGCAATGAAGTCGGTGCCCGGCTTCTGGGTGGAGGCCTCCGGCGGCGAAGCCAGCGGCAACATCCGCGCGCGCGGCATCCCGGTCGACGGCTTCGGCTCGGTCACCCTGCTGGAGGACGGCCTGCCGGTGCAGCACGACCCGGCGCTGGGCTACCTCAACGCCGACCAGGCGTTCCGCCTCGACGAGACGATCGAACGCATCGAGGTGGTGCGCGGCGGCCCCTCGTCGGTGTTCTACTCGAACGCGCCCGCCGGCGCGATCAACTTCATCCCGCGCCGCGCCGGCGACACGCCCGAAGGCATCTTCAAGTACACCACCGGCAACTACGGCCTGAACCGCGCCGACTTCTGGTACGGCACGCCGGTGGGCGACGGCTGGAAGTTCGGCGTGGGCGGCTTCTACCGCGTCGACAACGGCATCCGCAACCCGGGCTTCAACGCCAACGAGGGCGGCCAGATCCGCATGAACATCGCCAAGGAATTCGAGCACGGCAGCTTCAGCGCGGACATCAAGCACATGGACGACGACGTCGCCCTGTACCTGGGCATTCCCATGCGCACCACCGCCAGCGGCGACATCCGCGCGGTGCCCGGCTTCAACGGCAACTTCGGCACGCTGGCCGGTCCGGAAACGGAGCACGCCATGATGAAGGAGGCCAACGGCAGCCTGTACGACTTCGACAACAGCCTCGGCACGCACGTCAAGCGCGACCAGCTCACGCTGAAGTTCAACCACGACCTGGGTGCCGACTGGAAGCTCGCCGAAGCGATGCGCTACAGCGACACCAAGACCCAGCGCAACGGCATGTTCCCAAATGCGCTGTCCAGCGCGGACAGCTTCCTCGGCTCGTCCAAGAACCTCGCCGCCTGGGCGCCCTACCTGCCGGCCGGCACCACCGGACTGGATCTGCGCTACGTCGACAACCCGTCGCAGGTATTCGACAACAAGGGCCAGAACGGCAATGGCCTGGTGGTGATCGGCGGCCTGCGCGGCGTCACCATGCCGCTGCAGGAGTTCGACAACGACCTGCGCCTGCTGCGCAAGTTCGACATCGGCGGGCAGAGCCACGACGTCACGATCGGCTACTATCGCGCCCACTTCAACCAGGGCTTCAGCCGCTACTCTTCCACCGTGCTGCTGGATGCGCGCGACCGGGCGCGCCTGCTCGACCTGGTAGCGGTGGGCGCCAACGGCCAGCCGCTCGGCACCATCACCGACAACGGCTTCTACAGCTACGGCTACGAGTGGGAGAACGCCAACGGCAGCTCGACCACCGACGCGCTCTACCTTTCCGACGAATGGCAGGTCACCGACGCCCTGCGCATCGACGGCGGCGTGCGCTGGGAGCACGTGGACACCAAGGGCTGGGTCGAGAAGAAGCACAACGTGAACCTCGGCACCTTCCCCACCTCCAGCATGCAGACCGGCACCGGCCAGATCGTCAACTACGACCACGGCTTCAGCAAGCTGGGCTGGACGCTCGGCGCCAACTACCAGTTCTCCGACCGCTCGGGCGTGTTCGCGCGCTGGACGCCCACCTACCGCCTGCCCAACCTCAGCACCTACATCACCAACGCCACGGCCACCCCGCTGATCCAGACCATGAAGCTGGGCGAGGTCGGCTACAAGTTCTCCAACCGCTGGCTGGACCTCTACGCCACGGCGTTCTACACCAAGTACGACGACGTCGGCTTCAGCAACTACGTGTTCGACCCCAACAACAACACCTCGGTGGCGCAGACCGGCTACGCCAGCACCAAGACCAAGGGCCTGGAACTGGAGACCACCTGGTTCCCGGCGGACTGGTTCGACGTGCAGCTCACCGCCACCTACCAGGATCCGAAGTACGAAGGCCTGCGCTATACCACCAAGGACTCCAGCGGCGGCCCGCTGCTGGTCAATTACACCGGCAACCAGCTGATCCGCGTGCCGAAGATGAGCTACCGCGTCGTGCCCGGCGTGAACCTGCTCGGCGGCAGGTTGCGCCTGCAGCTGGCCTACGAACACGAAGGCCAGCGCTACGTGGATACCGCCAACTCGGTGAAGCTGCCGTCCTACTACGTGCTGAGCGCGAGCGCCCGCTACGACGTGCTGCCGAACTTCTCCGTGTTCCTGTACGCCGACAACATGACCAACTCGCTCGGCCTCACCGAAGGCAATCCGCGTGCCGGCGAGCTGGCCAGTGCCGACGTGGGCGCGAATACCTTCATCGCGCGCCCGATCCTCGGCCGCGCCTACCGCGCCGCCGTCATGTACCGGTTCTAGAGCCTGCCCATGAGGATGGGGACGACACATCCGCGCCGGTGCCTGCTGGCCGCCGCCCTGCTGCTGCCATGGACGGCGGCCCTGGCCACCTGCGACCTGGAAGCGGCATCGCCCGGCTGCGACCTGGCCGCGCTGGACCGCACGCTGCACATGAACGACCTGCAGGTGGTCGGCACGCACAACAGCTACAAGCAGGCGATGCCGCCGGCCGAGCTGGCCGCCCACCGCGCGCGCGATCCGCGTGCCGACGGCATCGACTACGGCCATCGCCCGCTCGGCGAGCAGCTCGACCACGGCGCACGCACGCTGGAGCTGGACGTCTACTACGACCCGCACGGCGGCTACTACGCGCATCCGCCTGGTGCGCTGCGCAAGGGCTACGCCCATTCGCCGTGGTCGCCCGCCGCGACCCGGCAGATGCAGCAGCCGGGCTTCAAGGTGATGCACATGGCGGACATCGACTTCCGCAGCAGCTGCCAGACCTTCGTCGCCTGCCTCACGATCATCCGCGACTGGTCGCACGCGCACCCGCGGCATGTGCCGATCATGCTGCTGATCAACGCCAAGGACGATCCCGAGGGACCGGGCGCCGTCGCCCCGCTGCGCTTCACCGCGGCCGCGTTCGATGCGCTGGACGCGGAGATCCGCGCGGTGCTGTCGCCCGCCGACCTGGTCACGCCCGACGACGTCCAGGGCCGTTACCCGACCCTGCGCGAGGCGGTACGGGCCGGCCACTGGCCGACCCTGGGCCAGGCGCGCGGCAGGGAATTCTTCGTGCTCGACGAGCACGAGCGCAAGGTCGCGCTGTACCGCGGCGCGCGGCATTCGCTGGAAGGCCGGGTGATGTTCGTCAACACCGGCGAGGACTCGCCGGCGGCCGCCTACCTCACCTTGAACGACCCGCAGGGCGAGGCCGCCAGGATCAGGCGCGACGTCGCCGCCGGCTACATGGTGCGCACCCGCGCCGACGCGGACACGGTCGAGGCGCGCCGCAACGACACCCGCCGCCGCGACGCCGCCTTCGCCAGCGGTGCGCAGTACGTCTCCACCGACTACATCTGGCCCGACCCGCGCTTCGGCCCCTACCGCGTACAGTTGCCCGACGCCGGGGTGGCGCGCTGCAATCCGCTGCGCGCCCCGGCCTGCCATGCCGACGCCGCGGGAGGGCACCCATGAGTTCGCACCATCGACGACCGGGCCTGCTGACGGCCGGTCCCTTCCTGGCCGGCCTGCTGCTGGCCGGGGTGGCGGCCCTGTCCGTCGCGGCCGGTGCTGCAGCCGCCCCGCAGGCAGCGCACGAACGACCCGACCTGGTGCTGCGCGGCAGCCTCGACGGCAGCGACAACCACAGCTACCGCATGCTGCCGTTCACCGTGCCCGCGGGCACCGGGCGCATCACCGTGCAGTTCGACTACAGCGGCCACGACGCGGACCACACCACCATCGACCTGGGCCTGCTCGGACCGGACGGCTTCCACGGCCAGGACGGCTTCCGCGGCTGGACCGGCGGCTCGAAGCGGCAGTTCACCGTGGCCACCAGCGACGCCACGCCATCGTTCCTGCCGGGGCCGATCCGGCCGGGCCGCTGGCGCCTGCTGCTCGGCATCCCGAACATCCGCACGGACAGCCACTCGAGCTACACCGCCGAGATCTGGTTCAACCGGCCGGACGATCCCGCCTGGGAACCGGCCGTGCTGAACCCGCCGCTGCGTGACCAGCCCGGCTGGTACCGCGGCGACCTGCACATGCACACCGCGCACAGCGACGGCAGCTGCGCCAGCCAGTCGGGCAGGCGCGTGCCCTGCCCGCTGTTCCTCACCGTGCAGGCGGCGGTGAAGCGCGGCCTGGACTTCATCGCGATCACCGACCACAACACCACCTCGCAGCTCGATGCGATGCGCGAGCTGCAGCCGTACTTCGACCGCCTGCTGCTGATCCCCGGCCGCGAGTTGACCACCTTCACCGGCCACGCCGGCCTGCTTGGCACGACCGCGCCGGTGGACTTCCGCATCGACGGCAGGCACGTCAAGGACTGGGCCGCGCTGGCGAAGCAGGTGGCGCCGCTGCACGGCCTGCTCTCGATCAACCACCCGGTCCGCCCCAGCGACGAGACCTGCATGGGTTGCGGCTGGACGGCGCAGCCGCCGATCGACATGTCGCTGGTGCAGGCGATCGAGATCGTCAACGGCGTGGATGCCGGCACACCGTTCTCCGGCGTACCGTTCTGGGAGAAGCAGATTGCCAGGGGCTACCGCCTCGCCGGCATCGGCGGCAGCGACAACCACGATGCCTCGCAGGACGCGGTGGGCCTCGGCTCCAACCCGGTCGGGCATCCCGTCACGGTGGTCCACGCGCAGGCGCTGTCGATGCAGGCGATTCTCGACGGCGTGCGCGCCGGCCATGTGTTCGTCGACACGGAAGGCAGCCGCGACCGCCTGCTGGAGATGAGCGCGCAGAGCGGCGGCCGGCACGCGGCGATGGGCGACGCCATCGATGCCGCCGCCGGCGCTCCGGTGCACGTCGACATCCACGTGGCGCATGCGGCGGGCGCGAAGCTGGTGGTGTTCCTGGACGGCAAGCCCCGCGTGCCGTCCGTCGACACCGTGCTGGACAGCGCCGACCAGCACGTCGGTTTCGACTGGCGCAGCGACGGCAGGCGCCACTGGCTGCGCGCCGAGGTGCGCTCCGCCGCCGGCGTGCCGTTGCTGATCGGCAACCCGATCTACGTCAATGCCGACTGAGGCCTGCGCCAGGGACCAGGGGAAATTCCGATGACACGCTCCATCCTCTGCTTCGGCGAGGCGCTGATCGACATGCACGCGCAGGCGTTCGACGGCCGCGGTTTCGCCCGGCAGCTGCAGCCGTTCGCCGGCGGCGCGCCGGCCAACACCGCGGTGGCGGTGGCACGGCTCGGCGGCCCGGCCCGCTTCGCCGGCATGCTGGCGAAGGACCGCTTCGGCGATTTCCTGCTCGACAGCCTGCAGCAGGCCGGCGTGGACACCGCCGACGTGGCGCGCACCGACGCCGCCAACACCGCGCTGGCCTTCGTCACCCTGGACGCACGTGGCGAGCGCAGCTTCAGCTTCTACCGCCCGCCCGCCGCCGACCTGCTGTTCCGCGCCGAGCACTTCCGCGCGCAGGCGTTCGAAGATACCGCCGCCTTCCACGCCTGCTCCAACAGCCTGACCGATCCGCAGCTGGCGGAGGCAACGCTGGAAGGCATGCGCCGCGCGCGTCGTGCCGGCACCCTCGTCAGCTTCGACCTGAATCTGCGTCCCGCGCTGTGGCCGCGCGACGGCGAACCGCGTGCGCCTTCCTGGCAGGCGCTGCAACTGGCCGACGTGGTGAAGCTGAGCGCCGAGGAATACGCCTGGCTCGCCGATGACGGCGAGGACGCGCTGCTGCAGCGCCTGTGGCGCGGCGCCACGCGCCTGCTGGTGGTGACCGACGCGGAGCGGCCGCTGCGCTGGGTCCACCCCGGCGGCGGCGGCGAACTGCCTGGCTACCGCGTCGACATGGTCGACAGCACCGGCGCGGGCGACGCCTTCGTCGGCGGCCTGCTGCACCAGTTCGCCGCGCAGGGCATCGGCCCCGGCGAGCTCGACGGCTGGGTCGGCGACCGGCCACGCCTGCACGCCGCCCTGCGTTACGCCAGCGCCTGCGGCGCGCTGGCGGTGACGCGCCATGGCTCGTTCGCGGCGATGCCCTCCGCCGCCGAAGTCGCCCGCTTCATGGAGGTGCGCGCATGATCCCCTCGGACTTCCTCGCCCGCCTCGCCGGCGCCTCCGTGCTGGCCATGGCGGTGGCGTCGACGCCGCTGTTCGCAGCATCCTCCGCGCCGACCACGCCGGTCGACTGGGTCGATCCGCACATCGGCACCGCCGGCACCGGTTCGGAATACGGCGGCACCATGCCGCTGGTGACCCCGCTGTTCGGCATGACCAACTGGACCCCGCAGACCCGGCAGAACCGTGTCAGCGTCGCCTCGTACAACGACGCCGACACGCACATCCAGGGCTTCATCGGCACGCACCAGGCCGCGATCTGGATGGGCGACTATGGCTACGTCACCCTGATGCCGGAGCTCGACGGCCTGAAGTACGCGCCCGAGGCGCGGCAGCTGAAGTTCTCGCGCAAGGACGAAGTGGCCACGCCGTACGGCTACTCGGTCAGCATGGATGCGGGCGACGGCCGCCACATCCGCACCGAGATGACCGCCACCGACCACTGCGGCTACCTGCGCTTCGCGTTCCCACTGAAGTCCAGCGCCGGGGTGCTGGTCGAGGCGACCCGCCCGGGCATCCGCGGCTACGTCGAGGTGGACGCGCAGAAGCACGAAATCCGCGGCTACAACCCCGACCGCCAGGACGCCAACCTGGGGCCGCTGAAGCTGCCCGACTTCAAGGGCTACTTCGTGGTGCGCTTCAGGCAGCCGTTCGTGGCGCAGAGCGTCTACCAGGGCGTGCTGGTGCGGCCCGGCAACACCCGGGTCGAGGGCGACAACGTGGGCGCCTACGTGTCGTTCGACACCTCCGCGGGCCAGCCCATCGAGGCGCAGGTGGGCACCTCGTTCATCAGCCTGGCGCAGGCCCGGGCGAACCTGGACGCGGAACTGCCGCGGTGGGATTTCGACGGCGCGCGCGCGGCGCTCAAGGCCACCTGGAACCGCAAGCTGGGCATGTTCGACATCGACGGCGCCACCGCGGCGCAACGGCACATCTTCTACACCGCGCTCTACCACGCGCTGCTGTACCCGCGGCTGTTCTCCGAGCACGGGCACTACTACAGCGCCTTCGACGACAAGGTGCACGAGGGCGTGTCCTACACCGACTACTCGATCTGGGACACCTTCCGTGCCGAGAACAGCCTGCTGACCCTGGTCGCGCCCGAGCGCATCGACGGCATGGTGACGGCGCTGCTGCAGGACGCCGACGAAGGCGGCTGGATGCCGAAGTGGCCCAATCCGTCCTACACCAACATCATGATCGGCACGCATGCCGATTCGCTGGTCGCCGAAGCGATCGCCAAGGGCTTCAAGGGCTTCGACCGGCAGCGTGCTTACGCGGCCGTGCGCAAGGACGCCACCGTGCCGCCGGACGGCGACACCACGCGGCGCTGGTTCGACCGCGAACCGCACACGCCCTACGAGGCGCGTGCCGGGCTGACCTACGCACTGAAGCTGGGTTACATCCCCGCCGACAAGGTCGCCGAATCGGCCTCCAGCACGCTGGAAGAGGCCTACGACGACTACGCGGTGGCGCAGGTGGCCAAGGCCACCGGCCACGCGCAGGACTACGCGCACTTCCTCCAGCGCTCGCTGGACTACCGCAAGCTGTTCAACCCGGCGCGCGGCTTCATGCAGGCCCGCAACGCCGACGGCTCCTGGGCGTCGCCGACCGAGGGCTGGACCGAGGGCGACCAGTGGGTCTACCTGTTCGCCGCGCTGCACGACATCGGCGGCACGGTGGATCTGCTTGGCGGGCCGGCCGCGGCCGAGGCGAAGCTGGACGCGCATTTCGCCGGCGGCCACAACCACCACGACAACGAGCCCAGCCATCACTACGGCTACCTGTACGACTTCGTCGGCGCGCCGTGGAAGACGCAGGCGCGGGTACGCCGGATCGCCGCCGAGGCCTACTCGGACTCGCCGACCGGCATCCTCGGCAACGAGGACTGCGGCCAGATGTCCGCCTGGTACGTGTTCGCCGCGCTGGGCTTCTATCCGGTCAACCCGGCGTCGGCCGAGTACATGATCGGCAGCCCGCTGTTCCCGCGCGTCACCATGCACCTGCCGGGCGGCAGGACGTTCACCGTCACCGCGAGGAACAATTCCGCCGCCAACGTGTACATCCAGTCGGCCACGCTCAATGGCAGGCCGCTGGAGGTGCCGGTGATCAGTCACGCGCAGATCGTGGCGGGCGGCACGCTGGACTTCGTGATGGGACCGCGTCCCTCGCGCTGGGCCGCCGGCTGGCGGCCACGGCCGGTGATGGCGGATTGATACACTTGTTGCCGTGCACCAACGAATGGCGATGGAACCCATGAGCAGCCCGAAGACGGTCGACGACCTGTTGCTGAACATCGCGCGCGACTTCGAGGCGCTGCCGCCCCAGCTGCAGAGCATCGCCAGCTACCTCGAACGGCAGCGCGCGAACATCATGGTCCAGCGCATCAACGAGGTGGCCGAGGGCAGCGGCGTGCATCCGTCGGCGGTGGTGCGCTTCGCCAAGCGCTTCGGCTTCTCCGGCTTCCGGGAGCTGCAGTCGGTGTTCCGCAGCAACTACACCGACACGGTGACACCGACGCGCAGCTACCAGCAGCGCGTGCGCCAGGCGATCGCGGACGGCCATGCCATGGGCTCCGCCGAGATCGCGCGACGCTTCATCGACGCCAGCCGCGCCGGCCTGGACGAACTGGCCGGCGACTTCGACAACAAGCGCTTCAACACCGCGGTCGACCTGCTGGTGAAGGCCGAGAACATCTACGTGGTCGCCGTGCGGCGCACCTTCAGCATCGCCAGCTACTTCGTCTACGCGCTGCAGCACACGCACAAGCGGGTGCACCTGGTGAGCGGCCTGGGCGGCATGTACCACGAGCAGATCCGCAGCATCGGCAGGAACGACGTGCTCGTCGCCATCAGCTTCCCGCCGTACGGCCGCGAGACGCTGTACTGCAGCCGCGTGGCGCAGCAGCACAAGGCCCACGTGCTGGCCATCACCGACAGCGCGCTCGGCCCGCTGGGCAGCGAGGCCAGGGTCACGCTGAAGGTGAGCGAGGGCAGCGCATTCGGCTTCCGCGGACTCGCCAGCACCATCTGCCTGTGCCAGTCGCTGTTCGTGGCGCTGGCCTACAAGCTCGAACTCAAGCTCGAAGAAACGTCCCATCCCGGGGGATACGATGACTGAACGGATCGACGTCGCCGTCTTCGGCGCCGGGCGCATCGGCACCATCCACGCCGGCAACCTCGCGCGGCACGCCCGCGCGCGGCTGCGCTGCGTGGTGGACACGAACACGGCGGCTGCCGCGGCGCTGGCCGAGCGGCACGGGGCGCGCGTCGCCTCGGCGGACGAGGCGCTGGCCGACCCCGCGGTCCGCGCGGTGATGATCTGCTCCAGCACCGACACCCACGCCGACCTGATCCAGCGCGCCGCCGCCGCCGGCAAGGCGATCTTCTGCGAGAAACCGGTCGACCTCGACGTGGCGCGCGCGCGTGCCTGCGCCGCCGCCGTGCGCGCGGCTGGCGTCACCTGCATGATCGGCTTCCAGCGCCGCTTCGATCCCACCTTTGCCGCGCTCAAGGCACGCCTGGACGCTGGCGAGATCGGCACGCCGGAAACGCTGGTGATCACCAGCCGCGACCCCGCGCCACCGCCCGTCGACTACCTCGTGCGCTCCGGCGGCGTGTTCAAGGACATGCTGATCCACGACTTCGACATCTTCCGCTGGATCCTCGGCGACGAAGCCGTCGCCGTCCACGCCATCGGCGGCTGCCCCGGCCTGCCCGAGGTCGCCGCCGCCGGCGACCTGTCCCACACCGCCGTGACCCTGCGCACCCGCGGCGGTGCGCTGTGCCAGATCAACACCTCGCGCCGCGCCGCCTACGGCTACGACCAGCGCTTCGAAGTGCTCGGCAGCCGCGGCCTGCTGCAGGCCGGCAACGTACGCCCCACCCAGGTCGTCGCCTGGGGCGAGCGCTCGATCAGCAGCGACAAGCCCGAGGCCTTCTTCCTCGAACGCTACCGCGAAGCCTACGCGCTGGAGATCGAGCACTTCCTCGACGCGCTGTGCCACGGCGCGCCGGTGCGCACTACCATCGAGGACGGCATCAAGGCGCTGGAGCTGGCCGAGCTGGCGACCAGGTCGTGGCGCGAGGGGCGGGCCGTGGACGTCGGCGCTTGAACGCCAGCGCACCTCCGTGCATGGCTTGGCGCGGGAACGGGCTTGCGTCGCGGTGCGATCGTTTTTTTCCGGCGCTCGAACGGCGCAAGGCATGAAGTGCCGCGACCGGCCCGGCGCGGAGTCGCAGCGAACACCAGGGATGCCCGCATCCGGGGATCGACACATGAACGCAAATGGTCACGCTGACGTTTTGAAACTGGAAGGCGGTTGCTACTGCGGCGCGGTGCGCTACGTGGCCGAGGGCACGCCCCTGCTGAAAGGGCAATGCCACTGCCGCGAGTGCCAGTACATCAGCGGCGGAGCACCCCACATGTTCATGCTCATGCCGCCCGACGGCTTCCGGTATACCAGGGGACAGCCAAAGCGCTTCTCGCGCAGCGACCTCGAACAGCCCGTGACGCGCGAGTTCTGCGCCGACTGCGGCACGCACCTAGTCACGCGGCGACTGGACACGCCTGCCGTGATCCTCAAGGTCGGCACGTTCGACGACCCCAGCCTGTTCGGCGCCCCGCAGGTGGCCATCTTCACCGTCGACAAGCAGGCGTTCCACCCGATTCCCGCGGGCCTGCCCGCGTTCGAGCGCATGCCGAGGCGGTAGCGGTTCCGGGTGCCCGCTGCAGGCGGGCGACAAGGCGGCCACCCCGGCGTGCCCGCCAGGAGCGGGGCACCCGTCTGTCCGGCTCGCCCATGCCGGCAGCGCTAATCGCCACCGCGCTTCCCGCACGGCACGAACCCCGGATCCGACAACGAAGGCGGCGGCGTTTTCGTCCCCCAGCCCGAAGGCTTCGAGCCCATCACCAGCCGCAAGGTGCCGCCATTGGCAATCTGCCCGTGGCGGAACCAGGCCGTGTCCAGCGGCCTGCCGTCGAGCGTGGCGGATTGCACGTAGCGGTTGAGGCGGTCGCGGCGGAAGTTTTCGGCGACGATGCGGAAGGTCCTGCCGTGGCCGAGGTCGATGTCCACCTCGGGGAACGAGGGAGTGCCAATCAGGTACACGTCCTGGCCGGCGTTGGGGTAGAAGCCCATCGACTGGAAGGCGTACCAGCTGGACATGGCACCGGAGTCGTCGTTGCCGGGGATGCCGGCGCGGCTGTCGCCGAAGTCGCGGCGCAGCAGGTCGATGATGCGGTCGGCGGTGCGGTCGGGGCGGCCGGCCCACAGGTACAGGTCGGGGATCAGGAAGCCGGGCTCGTTGCCCATGTCGAAGTGGCCGCGGTCGAACAGGCGGTCGAGGCGCTGCACGAAGGCCTGCCTGCCGCCCGCCAGGGCGACCAGCCGGCGCACGTCCTGCGGTGCGTACAGCGAGTAGGTCCACAGGTCGGCTTCGTAGAAGAAGTCCGGCCAGGTGCCGCGCTTCATCAGGTATGGCGCGGCCCAGCTGCCGTCGGCATTGCGCGGGCGCAGGAAGCCCCTGATGCCTTCCTGCTCCAGCGAGGCGTCCCACAGGTTGGCCCAGTTGCCGGCCTGCCTGACGTAGCGCTTCGCCTCCCGTGCGTGGCCGAGGCCGCAGGCGAGTTCGGCAATGGCGAAGTCGTCGTAGGCGTATTCGACAGTGCGCGAGCCGGCGCGCTCGGTGGGCTGGGCGATGTAGCCGAGCGTGTTGTAGGTGTCGAGGCCGCCGCGGCCTTGCTTGCGCGGGTCGGCCGGCGGCACCTGGGCGTCCTTCAGCATCGCCTGCAGGCCCGTGGCGTAGTCGATGCCGGTCAGGCGCTTCACGTACGCGTCGGCCACCAGCACGTCGGCGTTGCTGCCGCCCTGGGTGCGGCCGTTGTCGTTGCCGACGCGCGCGTCCGGCATGTAGCCGGCATGGCGGTAGGTGTCGATCAGCGAGCGCACGATGTCGCGCTGGCGATCGGGTGCGATCAGGGTGAGCAGCGGGCCGTCGCTGCGGAAGGTGTCCCAGATCGCCTGGAAGTCGTCGTAATAGGGCTCGCCCGACGACCACTTCGGATTCTCGCCGCTGTGGTCGGAGGGCATCATCATGGTGTGGTAGAGCGCGGTGTAGAACGTGCGCCGCTCGACTTCGTCGGCGCCGTGGATCTCGATCCGCGCCAGCGCCCGGTTCCACTGCGCCACCGCCGCCTGGCGCACGGCGGCGAAGTCCCAGCCGGGGATTTCCTCATCGGCGTTGCGGCGCGCCTGCGCCACGCTGATGAAGGAGATGCCGACCTTGGCCTGGATCGTCTGGCCAGCGGTGACTCGGTAGTCGAGCGAGGCGCCGAGGTCCTCGTCGGCATCGGTGTGAGCCCGGCGCGCAGCGTCGAGCCCGCGGCCGCGCCAGGTCCGCGTGCCGGCCGCGGGCGTGTCGGCGCTCAGGTAGAAGTACACGCGGTACTCGCCGCCCTCGTTCCAGCCGCCGATGTAGCGGCCCACGCCTTCGATCTCGTGGTCGGACACCACCTCGACGTCGCCCCCGAGGAAGCGCTGGTCCTCCTCGCCCTTGCCCACGTTGAGCGCGTGCTGCAGGTCCACCGTGACGTGCGCATCGCCCGCGTCGGTGAAGGTGTAGCGGTGCAGGCCGGTGCGCCGGGTGGCGGTGAGTTCGACGCGGGTCCGGTAGCGGCTGAGATAGGTCGAGTAGTAGCCGGCGCCCGCCTCCTCGTCGCTGCGCGGTGAGTGGATGTCCGCCGGCTGCAGCGCGCCAGTGACCGGGGCCAGCAGGATGTTGCCGTACTTGCCCGCGCCGCCGCTCAGATGCAGGTGGCTGAAACCCACCACCTCGCCGGTGCTGTGGTAGCCGGACTTGACCGGCCTGCCGTCGAAGCTGCGCACGTCCGGGCCGAGCTTGACCATGCCGAACGGCACCGTGGCGCCGAGGAAGACCTCGCCGTCCGCATCCACCCCGATGAACGGATCGACGTCCTTCGCGTGGTCGGCGGCATGTACCCCGGTGGCGATCACGAACACGCAGGCAAGCGCGGCCCGGGCCCCACGGCGGGGGCGGTTGGCGAACCGTTTCATCTCGGAGGAATCCTGTCGGCGGGAAGTCGGAAGGAGCGGGATTGCCGGAGCGATGCCCATCATGGCGCATCGCTCCAGCAGAAGCGCGGTGGGGGCGGGGCCAGGATGGCGGTGGCCCCCGCGCGGGCGGGGAAAACCCCCCCCCCCCCCCACCCCAACACACCGCCCCCGCGACGGGGGGGGCGGGTGGCGCCCCCCAAACGCCCCCGGGCGCCCCAG